>CAYQMX010000004.1:0-149304 GCA_964418745.1 uncultured Vitreoscilla sp. | reverse complement strand
GGCCAGCCGGGCCGCCAGCCGGGCCAGGGCTACGGCCAGCCGCCGCAAGGCCAGGCGCAGCCGGTGCCCCCGCAAGGCCAGCCGCCGCAGGGCCAGCCGCAGGATCCGCGCCGCCGCGGCGGCAACCCGCCCGTCCAGGCGGGCGGACAACCGGCCGCGCAACCCGGCGGCCAGCCCGCCACCCAGGGGCAGCAACCGCAGCCGCAACAGCAGGCCAAGCCCAAGGAAGGCAAGGAAAAGGAAGAGCGTGCCAAGGCGGCACGCGAGCGCCAGGAAGATCGCGACAAGAAGAACGGCGAGCGCGATCGCTGAGATCGGTCGCCTGCGTCGCTCGACCCCGGGAGGCACTTCGGTGCCTCCCTTTTCTTTGCATCGCCGGCCTTCCGGCCTCCGGGGGTCGGCTGCCGGCCTGGCAAGGCGGCGCGCTCGCACCGGCCTCCCGCCGCACGAAACCGGGCCTCAGAGCGCCGCGACCAGTTCGTGCAGGAAGAACCCCAGTTCATCGGTGGCCAGGTCCACCGCTTCCGTCACGCTGGCGTACGCCGGCTGTCCGCTGGACGCATCGGTTCGCAGCAGGATCGCGCGTCCGCTCGGGTCGGCCTGTTGCAGCCGGGCCGCCATCTTGCGCGACTGCGCGGGATTGACGCGGCCATCGCGCTCGCCGGCCGTCAGCAGCACCGCGGGATAGGACGTGCCGTCGCGCACGGCGCGCAGCGGCGACCAAGCGAGCAGCGCATCGAACTGCGCGCGATCCTTGACGCTGCCGAACGCCGGCGTGTCGTACTCGCCGGCCGGGTCGCGCTCCAGGCGCAGCATGTCGAAGCGGCCGCCGGCGGCGGCGGCGGCGCGGAACAGGTCGGGGCGCTGGGTCAGCGCCGCGCCCACCACCGGCGCGCCCTCGCCGCGTCCGTGGATGCCCAGCAGCGACGGTTGCGTGTAGCCGCGCTTGACCAGGTACTCGGCTGCCGCGATGAAATCGTCGAAGGCGTTCTGCTGGTGCGTGCGCAGCCCGTCCAGGCGCCAGGCCTCGCCGGGTTCCGGCGCGCCGCGCAGCGTGGCCACCGCGATCACGCCGCCGCGATCGAGCCAGATGCGGCGGGTGGCGTCGAAATCGGGCGACAGGCCCGGCCCCAGCGCCCCGCCCGGCGTCAACAGCACCGGGTTGCGACCGTCCAGGCGCGTGCCGCGGCGGCGCAGGATGTCGACCGGCACCGGCGTGCCGTCGCGCGAGGTGGCGAACTCGCGCACGACGTCGCTGTCGTTGAAGCTGGCGTCGGACGTGGCCACCAGCGACGTGCGCCGGGTGCGCCCGCCGTTGACGCGCGTCCACAGCGGCGGATCGACATAGCTGACGACCTGCGCCACCACGTCGTTGCGGCCGATGCGCGCCAGCGCCGCGACGCCGCTCAGCGGCGGCAGCGCCACCAGCGTGGCGCGCCGGCTGTGCAGGTCGATCGCGCGCAGGCGCGACGCGCCGGTCTGGCCTTCGGCCAGGTACAGCGTGCCGCCAGCGACGGCGAAGCGCTGGAGGGCGCCCTCCAGCGGTGCGGCGACGGCGACCAGCTTGTCCCAGGCGACCGCCCTGGCCTGCCCCAGCGGCAGCCGCAGCACCTTGCCGCGCGGCGCGTTGGCCACCGAGCGCACCCAGATCGCGTCGTCGTCGCCGAACTGCGCGTCGCGCACGCCGTCGGACTCGGCGGCCAGGCGCCGCCACGCGCCCTCGCCGTTCGCATCGAGGGTCTTCAGGTACAGCGAGACATCCCCGCCGCGGCCGTTCTCGACCAGCGCCAGCAGGTTGCGGCCGTCGCGCGCGCTCTCCAGGCGCACGCGGGCCAGGCGCGGCAGGCCGGCCGAGAGCTCGACGCGATCCTGCTCCGGCACCGCGCCCAGGCGGTGGTAGACGACCTGCACGAGGCCTTGCGCATCGGGCACCGGGCGCGCGCCCGGTGCCGCGTACTGCGTGCAGAACAGCGTCGCGTTGCCCGCACCCCAGGCGACGTCGCCGCCGGCCGCCGCCGACACCACGCGCGGGATCTGGCCCGGCAGCACCTGGCCGGTGAGCAGGTCCACGACACGCACCGCGCCGCTGTCGCGGCCAGCGCCGGCCAGCGCCACGGCCACCCGGCGTCCGTCGAGCGACGGCCGGAAGAAGTCGATCGCCAGCGCGCCGTCCGGCCCGGCCTCGTTCGGGTCGAACACGACGCGCTCGCTGGCCACGTCGTCCACCGACTTGAGCACCACCAGCACCGGGTGCTGCGCGGGCGGCGCGGTCTTCAGCGCGAAGACGAGGCCGCCGCGCTCGACGAGCGCGCTGTAGGCGTTCGCGGTCGAGCCGACCAGGGCCTGCAGGCGCTGGCGCAGCGCGGCGCGCGCCGGCATGGCGTCCAGGTAACGCCGGCTGTAGGCGTTCTCGGCCGCCTGCCACGAGCGCGTGACCGGGTCGGCGGCGTTCTCCAGCCAGCCGAAGTCGTCGTGGACCGCGACGCCGAAGTAGTCCTGGGTCGCGGTGCGCGACGCGGCGAACGGGTAGCCGCGCAGCCCGGGCGCCACGGGCGTGCGCAGTTCGCCGGCCGCGCCGCCCAGGGTCTTCATGCCGGCGCCGGGGCCGCCGCTGCACGCCGCCAGGCCGGCGAGCGCGGCGAACAACAGGGCCCGTCCCGCGCGTGCGGGCACGGCGGCACGACGCGCTGGCGGCGGCTTCGGATTCACGGCGTGGCCTCCCGGGCTCGGACTGGGTCAGTGCGCGATGTTAGGGGCACCGCGTCCCGCACGCGCGCATGCCCCGCGAAAAGGTCGGCAGAAACGCACGCCGCGGCCGGCGAAGCGATCGTTCCCCGGGGCTCCTAGAATCGCCGCACACCCTCATGGAGCGACGATTGGCCTACGACTACAGCTCGGACAACAAGCGGCTCGAACTGCCCAACCCGTTCCGGGTCGAGAACACCTTCCTGTTCGCCTGCGCAGCCATCACGCTGGCGGGCGGTCTCACCGGGCTGATGTGGGCCCGCGCGGCGATCCAGGCCGACACCACGCGGCTGGGCATCGCGCCGCTGCTGGTGGGCGTCGCGCTGCTGGCGGCCGGCTGCTCGTTCGCGGTGGTCGGCGCACGCCGGCTGCGCTTCTTCTTCGGGCGCGGCCGGCCGCGCTCGCTGGCGCCGGACGTGGCGATCGGCGCCACCGGCAACTCCGCGCGCGCCGACTTCTACAAGGCCACGCTGCGCCAGGGCGGCCTCGAATACCCCGAGCCGCAGGGCGCGCTCAACGGCGTGCTGTACCACGCGGTGCCGCGCCTGATCACCGCGCCGGTGGTGGTGCAGGAACTCGCGCAACGCCACTTCTTCAACGCCCTGTCGTTCCTGGTGACGCTGGCGAGCTTCCTGTTCGCGTGGGGCCTGTTCGGCACCGAGGCGTCGCGTCCGCTGATCTCGATCGTCTACTTCGCCTTCGGCGCGCTGGTGCTGCTGCGCCCGCTGGTCAGCGGCAACCAGGCCCGCCTGGGCACCGGCGCGCTGATCGCCTTGATCGTCGCGGCCATCGTCGGGCCGGTGGCCGCCAACCTGCTCGGCAACGCCCTGCCCTCGGTGCACTACTCGGTCACCGGCCAGGCCACGTTCCTGCTGGTGTGCGCGCTGGTGGCCGTGGTGCTGATCCTGTGCGCGCTGCAGGCCCAGCTCGACGCCTCGCCGCAGACCGAGCGCAGCTGCGAGCAGCGCACGCTGTCGATGAACGGCCCGCCGGCCTCGCTGATCACCGAGCTCGACCGGACGCTGCAGGACGCCTGGGTCGAGAAGATCCCGAACCGCCGCTACACCCGCATCGAGCCGGTGACCGAGGGCGCCGCAGGCTCGGGCCGCTTCACCGGCGAGCTGCTGGAGGAGACCCAGCCGATGCCGATGTCGGGCACCGCCGCCGTGACGCTGGCCAGCGCGCTGCGCACGCCGCGCCACAGCTGGCTGGTGATGCTGGACCTGTACGGCACGCTGCTGACCGTGGTCGGCGTGGTCTGCGCGCTGGCCTACGTGCACGGGTTCGATCCCTCGCGCATGCTGGCCGACGGCTGGGGCGGCACCGCCACGGTCGGTTATGCCGCGGTCTGCCTGGCCATCGCCGCGTTCTGCTTCCAGTCGGCCGGCGCGATCTGGGGTCGCTTCAACTTCGAGTCGGAGCTGGTGTGGGTGGAATTGCAGGGCACCTGGCAGTCCTCGCGCATCGGCACCGGCAACCAGCTGAGCAGCCGGCTGCAGACCGAGAACGACGTGGTGCGCGTGGAATCGATGACGCTGCGGGTCTGGCGCGCGCGGGTCGAGTCGGTGGTGTTCGGCAAGGACGGCCCGCGCCAGGTCACCGCGATGTACGCGACCTCGCAGGAGGCCGCCCGGCTCGCCGACGCGCTCGAGGCCTTCGCAGGCCGCCAGAGCGTATTCGTGGCGCCGCGGGCCGGTGAGGATCGCCACCGCATCGATGCGTTGCAGGCCACGGAAGCGCTGCTGGGCGGCCCCGTGCCCGCGCACCTGGACGCGCTCGCGGGCCCGCGTGACGCGCCGCGCGTGGCGGCCGCCCCGGCGAGCGCACCCGCCGCGCGCTTCTGCACGGCCTGCGGCACCAGGGCGAGTACCGAGGCGAAGTTCTGCAGCGCCTGCGGCACCGCGCTGCCCGCGGCCTGAGCGACCGGCCGGCGCCTCAGCGCGGCTGCACCGCCGGCGCCAGTTCGTCGACCTCCGGCGTGTCCTTGTCGCTGATCAGGCGGCGCAGGAACGGGATCAGCAGCGCCAGCACGATGCCGACGGCCACGGTGCCCCAGCCCAGGCGGCCGAACAGCATCGAATAGAAGCCGTTGGTGACCTGCGGCGCGGCGTCCTGCGCCGTGGGGATCGACTTCGACAGGTCGCCGGCGAACAGCGAGGCCAGGCCGGTGACCAGCATCCAGGCGCCCATCATCACGCCCTGGTGGCGGTGCGGCGCGAGCTTGCCGATCATCGCGTAGCCCACCGGCGAGATCAGCAGCTCGCCCACGCTCTGCAGCACGTAGCTGAGGAAGATCCAGAAGAACGCGGAGCGTCCGCTGGCCGGGTCGGCCAGCGAGATGCCCAGCGGCAGCGCCAGGAAGCCCAGGCCCATCAGCACCAGCGCGGTGGCGAACTGCTTGGGCACGTCGATGCGCCAGCCGCGCTCGCGCAGGTGCGCGAACACCAGTGCCAGCAGCGGGCCGCCGGCGAAGATCACGAAGGTGTTGATGTTCTGCACCCACTGCGTCGAGATGGTCACGCCCATCACCACCGGGTCGACGTTACGGTCGAAGAACAGCGACAGGCCGCTCGAGGACATCTGGTACAGCGACCAGAACACGAGCGAGCCCAGGGCCAGGATCAGGTAGGCCCACATGTTGCGGCGCTCGCGCCGGTCGGGGTGGCGCGCGGTCAACCAGATCAGCGAGGCGAAGACGGCCGCGGCGATGACCTTGAGGATGATCTCGGTGGAGTCGGGCAACTGCAGCAGTTCCCACACCAGCGGCACCAGGCCCACCAGGATCGCGATGCCGGCGGCGAAGCGCAGCCGGAAGGCGCGCGGCGTGGCCTCGAGCAGCGGCGTGTTGCGATCGCGCAGGATGCGCCAGTAGTAGAGGGCGAGCGCGATCGCCACCGCGTTGCCCAGCGTGGCGAAGGTGAACAGCGTGGCATAGCTCTCGGTCTTCTCGTAGTAGCCGGCGACCGTGAAGCCGATGAAGAAGCCGATGTTCATGCCGGCGTAGTTCCACAGGAACGCGGCCTCGCGGCGCGGGTCTTCCGGCGTGAAGCGCTGCGTCAGCATCATGTTGATGCACGTGACGTTCAGGCCGCTGCCGGTCAGGAACAGCGCCAGGCCCCAGTACAGCAGCGGCGCGGAGCCGCCGGCGATGCAGGCGCAGCCGAACACCTGCAGTACCATGCCGCCGACGAACAGGTTGCGGTTGCTGAGGAAGCGTCCACCCAGGTAGCCGCCGAACAGGTGCAGGCCGTAGTTGAAGGCGCCGAACACGCCCATCAACGACAGCGCGAGTTCGTCGGTGAAATGCAGGTGCTTGGTGGCGTAGAGCACCAGCGTCGATTGCAGGACGGCGTAGCCCAGCGTCGAGAACATCTGCACGAACAGCAGGACGATGGAGCCTTCGGGGACGCTGTCCGACCGGGCTGGCGAAGAAGACATTGCGGGTTCTTTCGGGGCGGGATGTGCCGCGCCGCCGTGGATCCGGGCGGCGGCAAATGTCCGAAATCATAGCCGCCGGGGCCCGTCGCCCCGTCAGGGTTGAGCCCGCAGGCCGCGTGGCTTGCGTCACGCTTTCGGGCCGGCTCGGCGCCGCGAAGCCGGCCGGCCCGGGGCTTCCCGGCCCTAGCGGGGGCGCCGCAGCGCCGCGGTACGCCACAGCATGCACGCGAGCGCCAGCGCGACCATGCCGGCCGGCGCGGGCTCGGGCACGGCCTGCATCACGCCGAACAGGCCGTGCGACTCGTCGCCGGGGCCGGCGGTGAAGTACAGGGCCTGGGTGCTACCGGCGCCGGCGCCGTTGCCCACGCTGAGCCCCCACAGGCCGTCGATCGCCACCGGCTGGCCGTCGGTGCCGGTCAACTGGCCGGCCCAGGTGCCCGAGCCCACGTCATAGGCGTTGATGTGGCCGTCGCCGAAGTTGCCCACCAGCAACTTGCCGGCCAGCGCCCCGAACGAGGTGGGCGCGATCGCCATGCCCCAGGGCGCATCGAGCGCGCCGCCGCTGGCCACGCGGCCCAGCAGGTGGCCCTGCAGGTCGAAGCGATCGACGAAGCCCAGGCCCGCGCCGTCGACTTCGTCGGGCGAGCCCGGATCCTGCTGCGCGTAGCTCACGTACAGCGCGCCGCCGAGCGCCTGCACGTTGAACGGCGCGAAGCCCGAGGGCAGGCCCGGGTCGGTGAAGTTGCCGCCCAGGTTGGCGGCGCCGGCCGCGCCCTTGAAGACGTCGATCGAGCCGCGGCTGAAGTCCGCGGCGTAGAGGTAGGTGCCGCCGCCGGTCGACGCGATGGCGGCGCCCTTGTAGACCGCTGACATCGAGGCGAGCGTCTCGGCGCTGGTGCCCAGCGCGCCGCGCCAGCCGGACACCGTGCCGTCCTCGCTGACGAACAGGAAGGCGTCGCCGTTGAACTGGCCCGCGCCGCCGCTGTTGAACACCTGGCCCGTGGGGTTGCCGGCGCCGGGAATGGCCACCGTCAGCGCCACCTTGGTGACCGCCTGCGTCACCGGGTCGACGCGGTAGACGGTGGACGTGCCGCCGCCGTTGGACGAGATCCAGAACGGACTGGCGGCCGACATCGAGATGCCCCAGGCGTTGAGCAGCCCGGGATCGGTGATGCGGGCCGCGTTGACGGCCGGGTCGTCGGTCACGAGGTTCGTCGTCGAGACCTCGACGGCGCCGCCGGCCGTCGAGGCCAGTGCGAGCGCGACGCCCACCGCGAGCGCGGCGGCCGGGAACTTGTCTGCTTTCATCGGGTTCCTCCTTGGAGTGAAAAGGCGCGATTGCCACGGGATGGTTCGCCACGATCCGGCGGCGCCGGCAGGGACGAACCGGAGTCCTGCACGCGGTGGATGCCCCCCCGGGCCGCCACGGTTCACCTCGACCGCACCGGACACATGCAAAACGCTTAAAGTGCCGGCTTCCGGCGACCGCAGCGAGGCCGCCCGCCAACCGACAGGAGTCACCGATGGGAACCACCATTTCGTTCAAGCGCCCCGATGGACAGGAGGTCTCGGGCTACCTGGCCCAGCCGGCGCAGGCCGCCGGTGCGCCCGGCGTGGTCGTGATCCAGGAATGGTGGGGCCTGAACGACCAGATCCGCGGCGTGGCCGACCGGCTGGCCCACGCCGGCTACCGCGCGCTGGTGCCGGACCTCTACCGCGGCAAGTCGACGGTCGAGGAAGAGGAAGCCCACCACCTGATGACGGGCCTGAATTTCGGCGACGCGGCGGCGCAGGACGTGCGCGGCGCCGTCCAGTACCTGAAGGCGGCCGGCGGCCAGGTCGGCTGCGTCGGCTTCTGCATGGGCGGCGCGCTGACGCTGCTGGCCGCGGTCAACGTGCCCGAGCTCGACGCCGCCGTCACCTGGTACGGCTGCCCGCCGCTGGAGTACATCGACGCGGGCAAGATCAAGCTGCCGCTGCAGGGTCATTGGGCGACGCAGGACCAGTTCTTCCCGCCCGCCCAGGTCGAGGGCCTGGCGGCCAAGCTGGGCGAGGCCGGGGCGGCGTTCGACTTCCATCACTACCTGGCGCACCACGGCTTCGGCAACGAGCAGGCCGTCGGCGAGGGCCGCATCGCGGCGACGCAGTACGACCCGGTGTGGGCGCAGCGGGCCTGGGACCGCACCTTCACGTTCTTCGGCCGGCACCTGCGCTGAGGATCACGCCGCCGGTACCTCGCCGAACGGCGTCCCCGCCGGCTCCAGGAAACGCACCTGCGGATCGAGCGCGAGCGCGCGCGTGGCTGCGCGCGACTGCGCCGGGTCCAGCGGCACCAGCAGTTCGATCTGCCCGCCGACGCTGGTGCCGATGGCCAGGCCGTCGCGGTAGAGCACGCGCGAACCAGCCACGCGCGGCACCCGCGCGCCCGCCAGCACCGTGCCCAGCAGGTTGGCCGGGTCGGACGCCGACAGGCACACCAGCGCATCGTCGGGCGGCTGGCGGCGCACCGCGCGCAGCGTGGCGATGGCGTCGGGCAGCGCGAACTGCTCGCCCGTCACCCCCGCGATGAAGCGGCCGCCGCGGATCTCGCCGCGCGCCTCCAGCCGGCGATAGACGCGCACCAGCTCGCGCCAGGGCGGCAGCCACGCCGCCTCGCGCTCCAGCAACTGGAAGCAGACGACGCCGTAGCGGCGCAGCAGCGTGCGCGCGACGTGCTCGACCGCCTCGACCTCCCCGGTCGGGTCGGCCGGCGGCGCCGCGGCCCGCACGACGCTCCAGCGGCCGGCGTCCTCGATGCCGAACAAGGCCACGCGGCGGCGCGAGCGCGACGCCGCAGTCGCCCGCCTGGCCGCGGGCACCAGCAGTGCGCGCAGGCCGGCGTAGCTGTCGCAGTTGGCGCGCCCGCGCACCACCAGCTCGGCCAGCGCGTCCTCCAGTTCGGCCCGCAGCAGGTGCGCGCCCTCGGCGATCTCGTCGAAGAACGACGCGCCGTGGGTCTCGAGGAAGTCGAGCACGCGCTGCGCGCGGCCGCCCAGGGCCTCGTCGTCAGATGCGACGGCGGCCAGGCGCGACCACGTCGGCGCGGCCCGCCGCGGCAGCAGCAGGATGGGCGTCGCGCGCAGCGACGAGCGCCCGCCGCCCTGGCTGCCGCTGGCCAGCGGGCGCAACCGCGTCCACAGCGTGCGGCCTGCGGTGCACAGGTCGTCCAGCCAGGACGACACATAGTCCTTGACCCGCGCCGGCAGCACCTCGGCCTCCCATTGCGCGGCCGGCGCCTCGAAGCCTTCGAGTTGCGCCAGCACCGCGGGCAAGGCCTCGGGTCCGCTGACGCGCGCCGCCACGGCCACGTGCTGCCACTCGAACAGGAAGCGCACGAAGTCGCGCGGTTCCACCGGCTCGATCTCGCGCCGTAGCCGCTTGAGCGTGTAGCGATGGATGCGTGCCAGCAGGTGGCGCTCGCACCACTCCACCTCGGCCCGGCCGGGGCTCACGTGGCCCTGGAACACCGTGCCTTCGGACTGCAAGGCGGTCAATGCGGCCTCGATCGCGCCGCGCGCCAGCCCCAGCTGCGCAACGAGTTCGTCGACCGTGACCGGCCCGAGACCGCCCAGGCGCGCGCGCAGCAGTTCGCCCAGCGCCTGCCCGGGCGTTGCCGCACCCGCCTCGTAGCCCGGCGGCGGCGCGAGCGCCGGCTGCAGCGTGGCCTGCGGCCACAGCGGACGCAGCGTCGCGAGGCGTTCGGCCGCGATCCAGACGGTCGCCGCGGGGCTGGCCAACCGGGTGGCGCGGCCGCGCGCGGCGAGCGCGGCCAGCGCGTCGCCCCAGTGCTCGTTGGCCTGCGCCTCGGCCGCGGTGATGGCGCCCAGCGTCATCAGGGCCTCGTGCACCTCGTCGGCGTTGCGCGCCCGCGGCCACGCCTCCTCGCGCACGCCGGCGATCGCATCGGCGTCGAGCGCACCCATGCCGTCGACGTTGTCGGCGTCGCCGAAGCGCCGGTTCTGCACGGCCTGCGTGCGGCGTTCCTCGATGGGCGCGTCGTCCAGGTAGGCGTAGGGCCGCGCGTTGAGCGCCTCGGCCGCGAGCGGCGACGGCGCCGGCAGGTCGCGCGCGAGCACCTCGATGGCGCCGGACTCGATGCCGCGCAGCACGGCCAGCCAGCCGTCGGCATCCATCGCCTCGTGCAGGCAGTCGTACATCGTCTGCGCCACCAGCGGGTGGTCGGGCACCTCGCGCGGGCCGGACAGGTTCTCGGCGCAGGCCACCTGGTCGGGGAAAACGGACGCGAGCAGGTCCTCCGACTTCATGCGCTGCAGCTGCGGCGCCACCTTGCGCCCGCCGACGAAGCGCGGCAGTGCCAGCGCAGTGGTGGCGTTCCAGCGCCAGCGCACCGCGAACAGCGGCGCGTCGAGCAGGGCCTGCACCAGCACGTCCAGCGCGGTGGCCGAGCGCAGGTAGCGCGCCACCTCGTCCAGCGGGAAGCTGTGGCTGGTCGACAGCGACAGCACGATGGCGTCCTCGGTGGCCGCGGCCTGCAGCTCGAAGTTGAACTGGCGGCAGAAGCGCTTGCGCAGCGCCAGGCCCCAGGCCCGGTTCAGGCGGCTGCCGAACGGCGCGTGGATCACGAGCTGCATGCCGCCGGACTGGTCGAAGAAGCGCTCCATCACGATGCGCTTCTGCGTGGGCAGCGCGCCCAGCACGGCCTGCGCGGCGGCCAGGTGGTCGACGATCTGGCGCGCGGCCTCGACGTCGATGCCGCCGGCGGTCTGCTCGACCAGCATCGCGATCGTCGCCGCGACGCCGTCGCGCCGGACGCGTTCGCCCACCTCCTCGCGCAGCCGCGCGACGGCGAACGACAGCTCGTCGCTGCGGCCCGGAGCCTCGCCGAGCCAGAACGGGATGTTGGGCGGCGCGCCCTTGGCGTCCTCGACGCGCACCCGGCCCGGCTCGATGCGCAGGATACGGTAGCTGGTATTGCCCAGCTGGAAGACGTCGCCGGCCAGGCTCTCGACGGCGAAGTCCTCGTTGACGGTGCCGATGCGGTCGGCCTGCGGCTCCAGCACCACGGTGTAGTCGCCGGTCTCGGGGATGGTGCCGCCCGAGGTGAGCGCCGTCATGCGCGCACCGCGGCGCTCGCGCAGCTGGTGGTGCACGGCGTCGCGGTGCAGGTACGCGCCGCGCGGGCCCTGGCGCGTGGTGTAGCCGTCGGCCAGCATGCGCAGCACGGCATCGAAGCGTTCGCGCGGCAGCGCCGCGTAGGGCCAGGCGCGCCGCATCAGCGCGAACAGCGCGTCCTCGTCCCAGTCGCGGCAGGCCGTCTCGGCGACGACCTGCTGGGCCAGCACGTCCAGCGGCATCGGCGGCACGTGCAGCGCGTCGAGCTCGCCGCGGCGGATCGCGTCGAGCAGCGCGGCGCATTCGACCAGCTCGTCGCGCGACTGCGGGAACAGCCGCGCCTTGGGCGTGCCACCCACCGCGTGGCCGGCGCGGCCGGCGCGCTGCAGGAACGCGGCGATCGAGCGCGGCGAACCGAGCTGGCAGACCAGGTCGACGTCGCCGATGTCCAGGCCCAGCTCCAGCGACGCGGTGGCCACGAGCACCTTCAGCTCGCCGCGCTTGAGGCGCTGCTCGGCGTCCAGCCGCAGCTCGCGCGCCAGGCTCCCGTGGTGGGCGGCGACCGCGTCCTTGCCCAGGCGGTCGGCCAGGTGGCGCGCAGCGCGCTCGGCCATGCGGCGCGTGTTGACGAAGACCAGCGTGGTGCGGTGCGTGGCCACCAGTTGCACGATGCGCTCGTAGACCTGCTCCCACTGGTCGTTGGACATCACCGCCGCCAGCGGCGTGGGCGGCACTTCCAGCGCGAGGTCGCGCCGCTTCGCGTAGCCGATGTCGACGATCTCGCAGCGGGCCGCGCCGTCGACCAGGCCGGCGGCACCGACCAGGAAGCGGGCCACTTCGGCGATCGGCTTCTGGGTGGCCGACAGCCCGATGCGCGTGACGCGACGCGGCGACGCGCGCGGCGCGAGCGCCTTCGGGTCGGGCAGCGCGCCGTCGGCGTCGGGCAGGCACGGCGGCTGGTCGACCACGTTCTGCAGCCGCTCCAGCGACAACGCCAGGTGGCTGCCGCGCTTGTTGGCGGCCAGCGCATGGATCTCGTCGACGATGACGCTGCGCACAGTCGAGAGCATGCGCCGGCCAGACAGCGAGCCCAGCAGCACGTACAGCGACTCCGGCGTGGTCACCAGGATGTGCGGCGGTCGGCGCAGGCTTTGCTGGCGTTCGCGCTGCGGCGTGTCGCCGGTGCGCACCGCGGTTCGGATGTCGACGTCGGGCAGGCCCAGCGCGGCCAGCTCGGCGCGGATGCCGGCCAGCGGTTCCTCGAGGTTGGCGCGGATGTCGTTGGACAGCGCCTTCAGCGGCGACACGTAGACCACGGCGGTCTCGTCCGGCAGGTCGCCGGCGACGCCGCGCCGCACCAGGTCGTCGAGCGCGGCCAGGAACGCCGTCAAGGTCTTGCCCGAGCCGGTCGGCGCGGCCACCAGCGTGTCGCGCCCGCCCCGGATGTGCGGCCAGGCCGCGACCTGGGCCGGCGTGGGCGTGCCGAAGCGGCGCTCGAACCAGCGCGCGACGGCGGGATGAAAGGAGGTCAGGGCCATGGGAGGGGGAAACGCACAGGTGGTGCCCGGACGGCCATTCTCAAGCTTTCGAGGCTCATGCGGCGAGCCGGTGCAGGCGGATCCGGCAGCCGGGCCCGGCATCATCCAGGTCCGTGCCTTGCCATGGCAACATTCCGCACCCCTTCACGAGAGACAAGCCCATGTCGCACCGAATCGCGTTCCCGGGCGGCGCCGTCGCGCTCGCCGTCGCCACCCTGCTCGGCTGTGCATCGCGGCCGGCCGAGCCGCCCCTGGTGGCCGTCACCTCCACGAGCACGTCGACGGCCACCTCGACCGTCACGACGGTGGCCCCGCTGTCGCGCGAGCAGGTCGCGTCCATCGTCGCCAGCCCCGACCGCAGCGCGGCGGATCGCACCAACGACCTGCGCCGCCATCCGGTGGATCTGCTGGCGTTCATCGCGCCGCGCCCGGGCTGGACGGCACTGGACGTGAGCACCGGCGGCGGCTACACGACCGAGCTCCTGGCCCGTGCGATCGGCCCGACGGGCCTGGTGTGGGCGCAGAGCCAGCCACGCGACCCGAACAAGGCCCCGCCCCGCCCTGCCGCGCCCGAAGGCGGCGCGGCGGCACCGACCCCGACGCCGGTGGGCCCGGCGCCGACCAAGCCGCGCACCACCGCCGACGTGCTCGCCGACCGCGTCGCCGCGATGAAGGCCGCCGGCATCGCCGCCGCGCCCATCGCCTACGTGGCGCAGCGCTTCGACAACCCGGTGCCGCCCGAGGTCGCGGACGGCAAGCTGGATCTCGTGACGCTGATGTTCAATTACCACGACTTCGGCTTCCTGGGCGTCGACCGCGCGTCGACGAACCGGGCGATCTTCCAGGCGCTCAAGCCCGGCGGCGTCTACGTGATCGCCGACCACGCCGGGCGGCCCGGCACCGGCATCTCCGAGTCGGGCACCCTGCACCGCATCGAGGAAGCGTTCCTGCGCGCCGAGGTGGAGGCGGCCGGCTTCCGGCTGGCGGCCACGGGCGACTTCCTGCGCAACCCGAACGATCCGCGCGACCAGAACACGCCCAACCCGCCGCAACCCAAGGACGAGTTCGTCCTGAAGTTCGTCAAGCCCTGAAGCCGGGTTCAGCGGCTGGCGGCCGAGGCGGGCAGCGGCGGCATCGACAGGAAGCGGTCCACCCGCTTGTTGGCCTTGTTGTCGATCGCCCACTTCCAGAAGCCGGCGTTGTCGTAGACCGCCTGCGCCTCGACGCGGCACTCGGCCACCAGCGCGGCATGGCGGCCGGCCGGCCAGGTCTTCTGTTCGGCGGTGGCGGCCTTGAGCATGTCGCTGCCGCGCGGGTCGCGCAGGCCCTTCAGGTAGGCCTCGCCCACGTAGGCGAAGCCCAGCCTGGTCAGCTGGAACAGTTCCGGGCGCACGTCGGTCGCGCCGGCGCGGGCCCGGGCGACGAGGGCCAGCTGGTCGAACTGCATCGCGGCGGCGCAGGCCGAGGCGCGCTGATAGAACGCCTCGTCGGCGGCGTCCGCCGCGGCGGCGGAACCCGCCAGCGTGGCGACGAACGCGGCCAGCGCGAGACCGCGCCGCCGGCGCACGGCGCGCGTGCTCGCAGCGGGCAAATGGGGGCAACTTCGAGGGGCCTGGCGCATCGGGGCATTGTGCCAATTCGGTGGACGCCTGCCGGGCAAGGCGGATTCCCGCCGCGCCGCCGCCCTGGCGGGCTCAGCCCGCCGGTAGCAGGTGCGCGATCGCGTCCTCGGCCAGCCCGGCCTCGCGCAGGATGTCCGCGCCCTGGGCGCCGCGCGCCGGGACCGGCCCGGGCTCGCCGGACGGCGTGGCCGAGAAGCGCGGCGCGGGCGCGGCCTGCAGCACGCCGTCGCGCTCCGCGTACACGCCGCGCGCGGCCAGGTGCGGATGCGCGAGCGCCTCGCGCGGCGTGAGCACCGGTGCGAAGCACGCGTCGCTCCCTTCGAGCAGCGCCACCCAGTGCGCGCGCGGCTGCGTGGCGAACAGCGCGGCCAGGCGCTCGCGCAGGCGCGGCCAGTGGCGGGCGTCGTAGGCGTTGCGGAAGTCGGAGTCCTCGGCCAGCCCCAGCCGGGCGAACAGCAGCGCGTTGAACTGCGGCTCCAGCGCGCCCACGCTGACGAACAGGCCGTCGGCGCAGGCGTAGCTGCCGTACCAGTGCGGGCCATCCAGCATGCCGCGGCCGCGCTCGAACGGCTGCTGGCCGGCCGCGTGCGCCGACAGCAGCAGGTTCATCAGGTTGGCGCTGCCGTCCACGATGGCCGCGTCCACCACCTGGCCGACGCCGGTGGCGCGCGCCGACAGCAGCGCCGCCAGCAGCCCCATGGCGAGGTACAGCGCGCCGCCGCCGAGGTCGCCCACCAGCGTGGGCGGCGCCATCGGCGGCTCGCCCGGGGTGCCGGAGAACCACAGCGCGCCCGACAGCGCGATGTAGTTGATGTCGTGACCCGCGGCCTGGGCCAGCGGGCCGTCCTGGCCCCAGCCGGTCATGCGGCCATAGACCAGGCGCGGGTTGCGCGCGAGGCAGGCGTCGGGGCCCAGGCCCAGGCGCTCCATCACGCCGGGGCGCATGCCCTCGATCAGCGCATCGGCGCCGTCGACCAGGCGCAGCACCGCATCGGTGGCGGCGGGGTCCTTCAGGTCCAGCGCGATCGACCGCTTGCCGCGGTTGACGATCGCATTGCGGCCCAGCGCCAGCGGATCGCCGCCCCGCACGCCGCCACCGCGCTCGACGAGCACGACGTCGGCGCCCATGTCGGCCAGCAGCATGCCGCAGAACGGCGCCGGGCCGAGGCCGGCGATCTCGACGACCCGCACGCCGGACAGCACGCCCACGCCGGCCCCGCTCACGGCTTGGCGGCCTTGGCCTGGCGTGCCAGCGGCGCCCAGTGGAACAGGCCGAACAGCATCGCCAGCGCGACGCTGGCAGCCAGCGTTCCGCGGTGCAGGTGCAGGTACTTGAACGCCACCAGCAGCTCCAGCGCGTGCACGCCCAGGAAGGCGATGGTGAGGATCTCGCCGCCGCTGGCCCAGGGCCCGTGGACGAGGCCGGCGAAACCGGCGAGGCCCAGCGCGTAGACGGCCAGGCAGGCGAACTTCAGGACAGGCATCATCGGCATCTACTCCGAGGTGGGCCGCAAGGCGGCGGAAGCGATCATCGCGCGGGCGGTGGCATCCAGCGCCTCGGGCCGCAGCGAGTCGAGCGCGAGCCCGTTGGCGCCGGTGCCGGGGCCGAACTCGCGCGTGGTCGAACGCAGGTAGCAGGGATCGTAGTGCACGGTCATGAGGCGCTCGAACAGTTCGTCGGTGCGGCCCTGCGCGGCGAGCTCGTGCCAGCGCGCGAGCTCCTCGCCGCCGACGAGCGGCTTGAGCGACTGCAGCTTCGCGACCATGGACTGCGGGTCGGCGGCGAAGTGTGCGTAGTCCTCGCCGCACAGGCGCACCCGCTCGGCCATCGGCACGCCCAGGTGCAGCGTGGGGGCGCGCCGCAGCGCCGCGGTGAGTTCCTCGGGCACCAGCAGCCGGCCCACCTTCTTGCTCTCGGCCTCCACCCACACCGGGCGCGCCGGGTCGAAGCGGCGCAGCGCGTCCAGCACCAACGTGTCGAAGAACTTCTGCGACGGCTGCGGCTGGCCCGGCAGGTCGCCCAGCAGCGAGCCGCGGTGGCGCGCGAGGCCCTCCAGGTCCAGCACCTGCTCGCCCTGGCGCGCCAGCGCGTGCAGCAGCCGCGTCTTGCCGCAGTTGGTGGGCCCGCACAGCACCCGGTAGGCCAAGCGTTGCGGCAGCGTGGCCAGCGCCTCGCGCACCCAGTTGCGGTAGCGCTTCCAGCCGCCCGGCACCACGTCGACGGCGAAGCCGATCAGCCGCAGGTTGGCGGCCCACAGCGCGCTGCGCTTGCCGCCGCGGAAGCAGTAGACGAGGAAGCGGTCGTCGGGCCGGTAGCGCGAGATCAGCGACGCCGTATGGCTGGCCAGGTTGCGGAACGAATACTGCGCGCCGATCAGGTAGGCCGCGTGCGGGTCGGTACGGTACCGGGTGCCGACCTCGGCGAATTCCTGGTCGTCGACCACCGGCAGGTTCACCGCGCCGGGCACGTGGTCGTCCAGGTACTCGTGCGGCGAGCGCGCGTCGATGATCAGCGCGTACTGCTCGAACGGCAGCGGGGCCAGGGCCGCGGTGTCGATCGGCGGGGTGTCTTGCGGGGAGCTCATGGCCTCGATTGTGCGGTCAATGCGCCTCGGCGCTCAGCGCCTTGCGCGCCCAGCCGCTCAGCGCGTCGTCGGCCAGCACGAGGATCGTCATCGCGACCAGCACCGTCGCGGCCTGGGCCTGCTGGAACAGCGACAGGTGGAAGTACAGCATCTGGCCCAGCCCGCCGGCGCCGACGAAGCCGAGGATGGTGGCCATGCGGATGTTCATCTCCCAGCGGTAGAGTGTGTAGCCCAGGCACTGCGCGCCGATCAGCGGCAGCGTGCCGTGGACGAAGCGCGCCACCGCGCCCGCGCCGAGGTCGCGCAACGCGGCCTCCGGGGCCGGCGAGGCATTTTCCAGGCTCTCGGCGAACAGGCGGCCCAGCACCCCGGTGGTGTGCAGCGCCAGCGCCAGCGTGCCGGCGAACGGCCCCAGGCCGGCGGCCAGCACCATCAGCGAGGCCCAGACCAGCTCCGGCACGCTGCGCAGGCCGTTCAGCAGCGAGCGCGCCAGCCACTTGGGCAGCATGCCGAGGCGGCCAGCGGCCGGCAGCGCCAGCAACCCGCCGAGCACCATCGGGATGGCCGTGCCCAGCAGCGACACCGCCAGGGTCTGCAGCGCGGCGAAGCCGACCTGGCGCAGGAACGGCGCGGACAGGTCGGGCGGGAAGAACTCCGCCACGAAGCGCGCCATGGCGTGGCGCTCCTCGGCGCCGAACAGCCCGCGCAGGTCGATGGCCAGGTAGGCGAAGCTGGCCACCACGGCCGCGACCACCGCCGCCACGCTGGCCAGGCCGCCGATGCGACGGGCGCGCCGGGCCGTCGTCATGCGAGCACCTTGCGCAACGCCAGGCTGATCGCATCGGCCAGCATCACCAGCGCGAGGAACACCAGCGCGATGCTGCTCACCTCGCCGCCGGACAGCATCTTGAACGACTGGTCCATCAGCTGCCCCAGCCCGCCGGCGCCCACGAAGCCCATCACCACCGCGGCGCGGATCGCGCACTCCCAGCGGTAGACGGTGTACGAGACGAGCTCCTGCGCGGCCAGCGGCAACAGGCCGAAGCACAGCGCCGCCACGCGGCCGCTGCCGGCCTGCAGCAGGGCGCGCGCGGGCCGCGCGTCCGCCGACTCCAGGATCTCCGCGTAGACCTTGGCCAGCATGCCGCCGTAGGTGACCGCCAGCGCCAGCACGCCCGCGGCGGCGCCGAGGTCGAGCGCGCGCACGAACATCAGCGCCCAGACGATCTCCGGGATCGAGCGCAGCAGCACCATCACCGACCGCACCGCCTGGCGCAGCACGCGGCCCCGCCAGCGGCCGCCGGCCGGCCCGATGGCCGAGACCGACAGGCTGCGCGTGGCCCAGAACGCCAGCGGCACGGCCAGCGCGAAGGCCAGCGCCATGCCGGCGGTGGCGATGGCCAGCGTCTGCAGCGTGGCCGCGAGCAGCAGCTGCAGGAACTCGGGCGCCAGCGCGGGCGGCAGGAAGCCGCGCAGGAAACTGCCCATCACGTGCGCGTTGGCCGGGTCGAACAAGGTGGCCGGATGGAACTGCGCCAGGCGGCCCAGCGGCCACAGCAACACCAGGGCGGTGACGCTCCACGCAACGCGGCGCCGTGCCAGCGGGTCGCGTCGCTGCGGCGGCAGGCGCAGCGCGGCGCTCACGAGGCCTCCCGACGTCCGGCGGCGCCCGTGCCAGCGACGCCTGCAGCGGCTGGACCCGGGTTCATGCGGACGCGAACGGCAGCGTCGCGCGCGGCGGCGCTCCGAACGCCGGCTCGGGCTCGCCCACCGCCTCGCCTGCATACAGCGCGGCCAGCCGCTCGGGCGTCACCTGGGCGGCGGGCAGGTCGAACATCACGACGCCGTCGCGCACCCCCACGATGCGCGGAAACCAGCGCAGCGCCAGGTCGACCGCGTGCAGCGAGGCGACGAAGGTGGCGCCGGCCGCGCTGCTGTAGTCGACCAGCTCGCGCAGAACGGCGTCGGCGGTGGTGGCGTCCAGCGAGGACACCGGCTCGTCGGCCAGCAGCAGCGCCGGTGCCTGGTACAGCGTGCGCGCGACGGCCACGCGCTGCAGCTGGCCGCCGGACAGCTGGTCGCAGCGGTCGAACACGCGCTCGCCCAGGCCCATGCGCGCGAGCGCCGCCTGCGCGCCCGGGATGTCGGACGGCAGCAGCCACGAGCGCAGCGCGCGCGCCGTGCTCCACTGGCCGAGCCGGCCCGCCAGCACGGCGGTGACCACGCGCAGCCGCGGCGGTATCGGCGGGGCCTGGTGCACGAAACCGATGCGCGAGCGCAGCGCGCGCATCGCCGCGGCGCCAAGGCGCCAGGGGTCCGCGTCCAGCAGCGCGACACGGCCCTCGGTCGGCCGCAGCGCGGCGGCGGCCACGCGCAGCAGGGTCGTCTTGCCGGCGCCCGAGGGTCCGATCAGCGCGACCCGCTCGCCGCCGGCCACGGCCAGGTCGACCGCCGCCAGTGCGCGCCGCCCGTTCGCGTGCACCACCCCCACCTGCTCGAGGCGCAGGCTCATCGAGCGCCGCCGGACAGGCTCACTTGATCAGCCCCGCCGCCTTCCCGGCGGCCTCGATGCCGTCGTAGTTCGACACCTTGGTGGGAATGAAGCGCGAGGCGCGCTGCAGTTCCAGGATCTCCTTGTCGGCCGGCCGGGCGGGGTCGAGCGCGAGGAAGGCGTCGGTCAGCTTCTTCGTGATCGCCGGGTCCAGCCCCGGGCGCACCGTCCAGTTGTAGTCGAAGAACGGCGGCGTCGTGGCGAGCACGCGCACCTTCTCGGCGTTCGGGTTGTGCGACTCGACCAGCTTGTCCATCACCGAGGCGTTGAGCACGCCGGCCTCGGCGCGGCCGGAGGCGACGAAGGCCACGGTGGCGTCGTGCGCGCCCGAGAACGCGACGGTCTTGAAGTCGCGCTCGGGCACGAGGCCCTGCTGCAGCAGGAAGTAGCGCGGCATCAGGCTGCCCGACGTGGACGAGGGCGCGCCGAAGGCGAAGGTGCGGCCCTTCAGGTCGGCGATGCTCTTGACCGGGCTGTCGAGCGGCACGATGAAGCGGCTGGTGAACTTCTCGTCCTCGGCGCGCTGCACGATGGGCAGCGCCTGGCCCTCGGTGCGCAGCTTGGCCTGCACGAAGGTGAAGCCGCCCAGCCAGGCGAGGTCGATCTTCTTCGTGGCCAGGCCCTCGACGACCGCCGCGTAATCGGTGACCGGCGTGAACTGCACCTCCAGGCCCGTCTTCGCCTTCAGGTACTCGCCCAGCGGCTTGAACTTGCGCTGCAGTTCGGTAGGCGCCTCGTCCGGGATCGCCGACACGCGCAGCACGGTGACGGCCTGCGCGCGGGCCCCGGCGGCACCGAGAAGCGAAACGCCGGCGAGCGACAGGGCGCCCAGCGATTGGACAAGCGTGCGGCGCAGGCGGGAAGACGAGGCAGAGGTCATGGGGTGGCGATCGGGTGAGAATGGCGCTTGGTGGCGTTCGCGCCGCCGGCGGCGAAGCTGCATTTTGCCCGCCGCCGCCGTCCGTTCCCTTTTTCGTCGCGCCCGCGCCCCCGCCATGACCCCAGCCACGCCCGCCCCGATCCGTCTCACCAGCTTCTCGCACGGCGGCGGCTGCGGCTGCAAGATCGCTCCGGGCGTGCTGTCCGACATCCTCAAGGCGAGCGCCCCCGGCTTCCTGCCGCCGCAGCTGATGGTGGGCATCGAGACGGCCGACGACGCCGCGGTGTGGAGGCTCAACGACTCGCAGGCGCTGATCGCCACCACCGACTTCTTCATGCCCATCGTCGACGATCCGTTCGACTTCGGGCGCATCGCCGCCACCAACGCGATCAGCGACGTCTACGCGATGGGCGGCACGCCCATCATGGCGCTGGCGATCGTGGCGATGCCCATCGCGCAGCTGTCGGTGGAGGTGATCGGCCGCGTGCTGGCCGGCGGCAACGCCGTGTGCGCCGAGGCCGGCATCCCGATCGCCGGCGGCCACACCATCGACTCCGTCGAGCCGATCTACGGCCTGGTCGTGATGGGCCTGGTCCATCCCGACCGCGTGCGCCGCAACGCCGATGCGCGCGCCGGCGACGTGCTGGTGCTGGGCAAGCCGCTGGGCGTGGGCGTGCTGTCGGCCGCGCTGAAGAAGGGCCGCCTCGACGCCGCCGGCTACGCGCGCCTGATCGCCACCACCACCCGCCTGAACAAGCCGGGCGCGCGGCTGGCCGAGCTCGAGGGCGTGCACGCGCTGACCGACGTCACCGGCTTCGGCCTGGCCGGGCACACGCTGGAGATGGCCCGTGGCGCCGGGCTGCGGGCGCGCCTGTCCTGGGCCGACGTGCCGCTGATCGCGGGCGTGGAGGCCCTGGCGCGCGACGGCTTCGTCACCGGCGCCTCGGCGCGCAACTGGGCCGGCTACGGCGCCGCGGTCGAGCTCGATCCGGCGCTGCCGGCGATCGCCCGCGACCTCGCCTGCGATCCGCAGACCTCCGGCGGCCTGCTGGTGGCCTGCCGACCCGACGCGGTCGACGCCGTGCTGGCCTGCCTGCGCGCGGGCGGCTGCGACGACGCGGCCGTCGTCGGCCGGATGGAGGACGGCCCACCGGGGCTGCGCATCGAGGCCTGAGCCACCGGCTCGTCGGCGGGGGCGCCCCCCCGGTGCCTGGTCCGGCTGGCCTGCCTGAAGCGCCGCGGTTCGTGCGAAACGACCGCTTCGGCCCTCGACCGGACGGCCGCGCGTGCCGAAACAAGCGGATCGAGGCCGACCCGCCTCGGTTCGACGACGACTGCACGACAACATCGATGACCAGGGAAAGACTTCGGCGCCTGCGCAGGCGCACCGCCACGCTCGCGGGCGCCCTCGGCCTGCTGCTGGCGGCCGGCACGACGGCCGCGGCCGAACTCGGCGCGGCCGTCGACCGCCTGGTCGCCCAGGGCTTCGAGGACCCGCAGGGCGCGCGCGCCGGCCTGCTGGCGCTGCAGGCGGCCACGCCCGCCACGCCCGAGAACACGCGCGCGCTGCTGGTCGGCTTCGGCCTGGTGGCGGCCGACAGCCACCAGGCGGCGGAGACCGCCGCCGCCGCCCGGGCCCTGCGCGCCCTGGCCGCCGACGCGGGTCCGCTGGCCGAGGCCGACGCCCACCTGATCCTCGCCGACCTCGAGTTCGAGGGGATGCAGGAGGAGAACGGCAACGTCGAGGCGCGCGCCGCGGTGGCCGGCTACGCGCCGTGGTGCGAGGCCAAGGACGCGGCGCTGGCGGCCCGCTGCGACATGCACGACTGGTTCCAGGCGCTGCTGTACGCCGGCTACGGCGCGCAGGGCGAACGCAATCCGGCGCCCGCCGCGATCTACCTGCACATGGCGCTCGACGCCGCGCTGCGGGCCGGCGACCGCGGGCGCGAGATCAAGGCCACGGCGATCCTCGCCTCGCTGGCCCAGGGCGACAACGACACCGAACTGGCCGAGCGGCTGATCGCGCGCGCCCGTTCGCTCGCCGATCTCGAAGCCGATCCGGCGCTCAAGGCCTACGTGCTGTCGTTCGTCAGCGACATCCTGGCCACGCGCGAACAGTACGACGCGAGCCGCGCGGCCATCGTCGAGGCCATCGCCCTGTCCCACGCCGCCGGGCTGCGCCGGCGCGAGGCGCAGTACGAGCTGAGCCTGGCGAGCGCGGAGCTGGGCCTGGACCGGCCCGCGCAGGCGCTGGAGGCGCTGGATCGCGCCCAGTCGTTCCTGGCCACGCACAACGAGCCGGCGCTCGCGCGCGAGCGCCTGCACGACCAGGTGATCGCGCTGCTGGCGCTGGGGCGCACCGCGCAGGCCCATGCGCTGCTGCCCGAGGTACTGGCGCGCTACGACCGCGAGACCGGCCCCAACGGGCGCATCGGCGCGCTGCGCGACCTCGGTCCGGCGCTGGCACGGGCCGGCGACCGCGCCGGGGCGCTGGAGCTCTACCAGCGCGAGCAGCAGTTGCTGCAGGCCAGGAACGACGGCCGCTACGAGCGCGACATGCAGGACGTGCAGAAGCGCATCCAGGACGAGAACGACCGCCTGCAGTCGCGCCGCGCCGCGCAATGGGGCGCCACCGCCGCGGCCTGCGTCCTGCTGGCACTGGCGATCGCCTTCGTCGCGCGCCGCCAGGCCGAACGCAACCGCCAGCTCGCGCGCCGCAACGACGCGCTGCTGCTGCAGGTGGAACACGACCCGCTGACGGGCCTGGCCAACCGCGCGCACCTGCAGGCGCGGGTGGCCGAGACGGCCGGCGACCTGTTCGAGGGCGCGCTGTTCCTGATCGACGTCGACCACTTCAAGGCCATCAACGACCGCCACGGCCACGCGGCCGGCGACAGCGTGCTGGTGGCCATCGCGCGCCGGCTCGAAGCCGTGCTGCGCGAGCGCGACCTGGTGGTGCGCTGGGGTGGCGAGGAATTCCTGGTGATGGTCGACGCCATGCCCGCGGCGGAGGCCGTGGCGATGGCCCAGCGGCTGATGAAGGCGTTCATCGACGAGCCGGTCGTCGTCGACGGCCACGCCATCGAGATCTCGGCGTCGATCGGCTTCGCCGTGTTCCCGCTGCTGGGCCCGGCGCCGGGCCACGCCTTCGACACCGCGTTCGCGCTGGTCGATGCCGCCATGTACCACTCGAAGAACCAAGGCCGCGCCTGCGCCACGGCCCTGCTGCGGCTGGATCCGCAGGTGTCGCTGGAGCGCACGACGCTGCCGGCGACTCTCGCCCGGGCCGCCCTCGACGGCGGCGCGCTGCTGGAGGTCCACCGTCCGGCGCCTGTCCTCGCGCCGGCCTGACGACACCGGGCCGCACCCGGCGGCCCGCGTCGACCGGTGCGCAGGCTCAGTGCGCCCCGCCCGCGTCCACCGCGGGCCCGCCGCCGGCGAGCTTGGGCGGCCGCCGCGTGAACCAGATCGTGACGATCAGGAACAGGAAGGTGACCGCCGAACCGATGAAGATGTCGTCGGCCGCCGTGGTGAAGGCCTGCACGTCGACCAGCCGGTTGATGGCCGCGTAGGCCGCCGTGCCGGGCACGCCGGCCTGGCCCAGCACGGTCGTCGCGCCATCCAGTGCGCTGCCGTTCAGTCCCATCTGCTCCACCAGCCGCGTGTGGTGCAGCGTGGCGCGGTTGTCCCACAGCGTGGTCGCGATCGAGGTGCCCATCGCGCCGAACATGATCCGCACGAAGTTCGACAGGCCGGCGGCCGCGGGGATGCGCTCGGGGGGCAGGCCGGCCAGCGTGAGCGTGGTCAGCGGGATGAAGAAGAACGCCATCGCGCCGCCCTGGATCAGCGTCGGGATCAGGATGCTGCCGAAATCGGTGTCGGACGTGAAGTGCGACCGCATCCACAGCACCACCGAGAACATGATGAAGGCACCCGTGGCCATCCAGCGCGGATCCCACTTCGACACGTTCTTGCCCACCAGCGGCGTGAGCAGGATGGCCAGCAGCCCCACGGGCGCCAGCGCCATGCCGGCGGCCGTGGCCGTGTAGCCCATGTACTGCTGCAGCCACAGCGGCAGCAGCACCACGTTGCCGAAGAACAGGCCGTAGGCGATCGCCAGCGTGCCGGCGCCGAACAGGAAGTTGCGGCGCGCGAACAGCCGGATGTCGACCACCGGGTGCTCGTCGGTGAGCTCCCAGGCGATGAACACCGCCAGCGCGATCACCACGACGATGGCCAGCGCGACGATCGTGTTGGAGTGGAACCAGTCGAGTTCCTTGCCCTTGTCGAGCATGATCTGCAGCGCGCCCACCCACAGCACCAGCATGGACAGGCCGATGCCATCGATCGGCCGCTTGACGATCGGCGTCTCGCGCTTGCGGTAGATGCTCCATGTCACCGCGGCGGCGAAGATGCCCACCGGGATGTTGATGTAGAAGATCCACGGCCAGGTGAAGTTGTCGGTGATGTAGCCGCCCAGCAAGGGCCCGGCCACCGGCGCGACCAGCGTCGTCACCCCCCACAGCGCCAGCGCCGTGCCGGCCTTGGCGGGTGGATAGGTGGACAGCAGCAGCGTCTGCGACAGCGGGATCATCGGCCCGGCGACGAAGCCCTGCAGCACGCGGAACGCGATCAGCAGCTCGATGGACGGCGCCAGGCCGCACAGCACCGAGGCGACCACGAACAGGATGACGCTGAGCGTGAACAGCCGCACCGCGCCGAAGCGCTGCGTGAGCCAGCCGGTCAGCGGCACCGAGATCGCATTGGCGACGCCGAAGCTGGTGATGACCCAGGTGCCCTGCGAGATGCTGACGCCCAGGTCGCCCGAGATCGACGGCAACGAGACGTTGGCGATCGACGAGTCGAGCACGTTCATGAAGGTCGCCAGCGAGAGCGACAGCGTGCCCATGACGAGCGCGCTGCCCTTCAGGGGCGTCAGCGGACGAGCCGCCGCTGCGGGGGAAGCCATTGACGTTTTCTCCGTCCTGCGCAACGCGCGTTGCGGCCGCCCGCGGGCGGCCGGGCACGATCAGGATTGCTTGTGGTGGTGATGCCGGGTCGCCACGACGGCGACCTTGTCGTCGCCGGCCCGGGCCGCCGCGACGGGCGCGGACACCGCCGCGGCCACCGGCACCGCCGCAGGGGGGGCCTTGGCGCGGCCGCCGCCGTTGGCCGCCACGATGCGCGCCACCTCGGCGTCGGCGTCGTGCTGCAGCGAATCGAACACCTTGGTCGACGCGACCGCGCCCTGGGCCTGCGTGCGCGGCGTGTCGGCCACGGTGCGGCCGCCCTCGTCGGCGACGTTGACCGTCACGTTCATCGACAGGCCCACGCGCAGCGGGTTCTGGGCGATCTCCTTCGGGTCGAGGGAGATGCGCACCGGCACGCGCTGCACGACCTTGATCCAGTTGCCGGTGGCGTTCTGCGCCGGCAGCAGAGAGAACGCCGCGCCGGTGCCGGCACCCAGGCCCTCGACCTTGCCGTGGAAGACCACGTGCTTGCCGTAGACGTCGGCCTCCAGCGTGGCCGGCTGGCCGATGCGCAGGCGCTCGAGCTGGCCTTCCTTGAAATTGGCGTCGACCCACGCGTTGTCGAGCGTGACCACCGACATCAGCGGCACGCCGGCGGCCACGCGCTGGCCCACCTGCACGCTGCGGCGGGCCACGGTGCCGCTGACCGGCGCCGGGATGTCGGCGCGCTGCACCGCCAGCCAGGCCTCGCGCACCTTGGCGGCGGCGCGCTGCACGTTCGGATGGTCGGCGACGCTGGTGCCCTCGGTCTGCGCCTGGTTCGAGTTCAGCTGTTCGCGGGCGGCGTCCAGTGCCGACTTCGCGGCGGTGTAGGCGCTCTTGTACGAGGCCAGCTGCTGCGTGGCGTGTTCGTACTCTTCCTTGCCGACGGCGCCGCTGGCCACCAGCGGGGCGCGGCGGTTGACGTCGTCCTGGGCGCGCGCGAGGTCGGCGGCGGCGCGCGTGGCGTCGGCCGAGCGGGCGTCGATCTGCGCCTGCAGCGTGGAGTTGTTGGCGAACAGGATGCGCGTCTCGCGCACCGTGGCCGCCAGCGCGGCCTCGGCCTGGTCCAGCGCGACGCGCGAGTCGGCCGGGTCGAGCTTGACCAGCAGCTGGCCGGCCTTGACGTAGTCGGTGTCGTCGGCCTGGATGGCCGTGACGGTGCCGCCGGCCTGCGCGGTGATCTGCACCACGTTGGCCTGCACGTAGGCGTTGTCGGTGGATTCGGAGTGGCGGCCGGTCATCCAGTAGTAGATGCCGTAGCCGCCGCCGATCACCAGCACCGCGACGGCGATGGCGGTCAGCGCGGTGCGGCGCGCGGGGTTGCCGGCCGGCGCGGCGGTCACGGGAGCGGGGGTGTTGGTGGCAGGTGCGTTCATGATCGTTCAGGCGGGCGTGAGGTTGTCGTTGCGGGCGGTCGCGGTCGCGCCCCGGGGCGTCGAGGCCGCGGCGGCGGGCGGGGTCGTGGCGGTGCCGGCCGTCCAGCCGCCGCCGAGGGCCTTCATCAGCTGGGCCTGCACGTCGAGCGCGCGGTACTGGAGGTCGACCTCGAGGCGGCGTTCGGCGAGCATCTGCGTCTCGGCGTTGAGCACGACCAGCGCGTTGCCCAGGCCCTGGCCGTAGCGCTTCTGCGAGAAGTCGTAGCTGGCCGTCGACGCTTCGAGGGCCTGGCGCTGCAGGGCCAGCTGGCGGCCGATCGAGGCCGCGGACGTGGCGGCGTCGGCCGCCTCGCGCACGGCGTCGATCACCTGCTGGTTGTAGGCCTGGATCGCGGCGTCGCGGTCGGCGGACTTGCCCTTGAGCTGGGCGCGCAGCTGGCCGCCCTCGAAGATGGGCAGGTGCAGCGCCGGCCCGAACGACCAGGCCTTGCTGGGCAGCTCGAGGAAATGCTGCAGGCTGATCGAGTCGAGCCCGAAGCCGGCCGAGAAGTTGATGTCCGGGTAGAACTGGGTGCGCTGCGAGGCCACCTGCTGGTTGGCGGCCTCCACGCGCGCGATCGCGGCGGCGACGTCGGGCCGGCGGGCGATCAGGTCGACGCCCAGCACCGGCGGTTGCGGCGAGACGTGCAGCTGTTCCAGGGTCGGCGCCAGCGTGGCCAACGCCTGCATCGGTTGCGCGGTGAGCGCCGCCAGCAGGTGGCGCGCCAGGTCGATCTGTTCGTCGAGGGACTCGATCTGCGCCAGCGTGTCGGGCAGCGCGCCCTCGCCCTGCTTCTGCTCGACGACGGTGTCCAGCCCGGCCTGCACGCGCTGGCTGATCAGCGACAGCATCTGCTTGCGCTGGTCGTAGGTGCGCTGGGCGACGGCGCGCTGGCTTTCCAGGCGCGCCAGTGCGAAATAGCTGCGCACGACCTGGGTGGCGATCTGCTGCGCCGCGACGTCCGCGTCGGCCCGGGCCGCGCGCGCGCTGCCGAGGGCCGCCTCGAGGTCGGCCTTCTGGCGGCCGAACAGGTCGGCGTCCCACTTCAGGCCCAGCTGTGCGTTGGACTGGTTGAAGATCATGCCGCCGTACGGGGGCGGGAACAGGCCATTGCGCGACAGCAGCTCGCGCTTGACCGACGCGTCGAAGCCGACCTGGGGCGCCTCGGCGCCGCGGGTGGCGTCGACGACGGCCTGCGCGCGCGCGAGGCGCGCGGCCGCGGCGCCCAGGCTGGGCGAGCCGTCCAGCGCCTTGGCCACCAGCGCGTCGAGCTGCGCATCGCCGAACTGGTGCCACCACTGGGCCTCGACGGCGGTGGTCTGCTGCGCGGGCGACAGGCCCACCGATTCGGCCGTGCGGGCGGCGACCGGCGCGGACTGGGGGCCCGGCGAGGCGCAGCCGGCCAGCATCAGCACCGCGGCCGAGGCGACGGCCAGCGCGAACGTGCTGGCGGACAGCACGCGCGGCATGTCGAGCTCGACGCCGCGCTGCGCGCGCTGGCGCAGCGTGCGCGGCGCGGGCGCCGGCTCGCCGGTCTTCGGGGCCGCGCCGGCGCGGCGCGGGCAATCTTGCTGTGGATGGACGCAGGACATGGAATTCTTTCAGTCGGGGGTCGCTGAATGGGGGGCGGCGGCGCGCAGGGCTTCGCCATTGGCGCGCATGCGCTTGAGCATGCCCAGGAGCTCGCGCCACTCTTCTCGGGAGAAGCCGGCCAGGTGCAGGTTGAGCACCTCGGCCAGCACGGCGGGAACGACGGCCGCCACCTCGCGGCCGGCGTCGGTCAGTTCCAGGTTCACCACGCGCCGGTCCTCGCTGGAGCGCACGCGGGCCACCAGGCCCTTGGCCTCCAGGCGGTCGAGCGCGCGGGTCATCGCACCCGGGTCGCTCTGCAGGGTGCGGGCCAGCTCGGCCACGGTGCCGCATTCGCCGTGGGCCAGCTTGAACAGCGGCACCCACTGCGCGTGCGTCAGGTCATGGTCGACGAGGCGCCGGTCGACCTGCGTGGTGATGGAACCGATGACGCCCTTGAGCACGGCACCGACGCTCTCCTCCTGGGCAAAGCGCTCAGCGGAGTAGAAGTCGGCCCGCGGGTGGGAGTCGTTGTTGGAAGACATGGCCGCGAATATACTTGCTTAGGCAGTCAATGCGTCGGCAATGATTGAATAGGCTTTTATTTTGTGGGGGTATACCCTTTGTGTCGCCCCGTCAAGCCGTCGGACACACGCAACCCGTAGACTGGGACTCCATGACCACCACATCCGATCGCGCCAAGGCGGCGTCCCCGCGTTCCCTGTCCGGCCTGCTGCCCTTCCTGCGGCCGTACCGCGGGCGCATCGCCGCTGCCATCCTCTTCCTCATCGCCGCCGCCGTCACGACGCTGGCGTTCCCGGTGGCCCTGCGCAAGCTGATCGACGGCAGCATGGGCATGTCGGGCGCCGCCGCGCTGGCCGCCGGCGGCAATTCGGCCGCGGCCAACGGCGCGCGCCTGGTCGCCTTGCGCGAGCACTTCCTCGAGCTGTTCGGGGTGGGCGTCGCGCTCGGCGTGTTCTCGGCCCTGCGCTTCTATTCGGTGACGTGGCTGGGCGAGCGCGTGACCGCGGACCTGCGCAGCGCCGTCTACCGCCACGTGGTGCGCCAGAGCCCGGCCTTCTTCGAGACGAACGCCACCGGCGAGGTGCTGTCGCGCCTGACCACCGACACCACGCTGGTGCAGCAGGTGGTCGGCTCCAGCCTGTCGATGGGCCTGCGCAACGCCGTGATGGGCATCGGCGCGATGGTGATGCTGATCGTCACCAACCCCTACGTGATGACCCAGGTGCTGGGCATCCTGCTGCTGGTGGTGGCGCCGTCGATGGTGTTCGGGCGCCGGGTGCGCAAGCTGAGCCGCGCGAGCCAGGATCGCGTGGCCGACTCCAGCGCCATCGCCGCCGAGGTACTCAACGCGATCCCGGTGGTGCAGAGCTACACGCAGGAAGACCGCGAGGCGGCGCGCTTCGAGGTCTCCACCGAGAACGCGTTCGACACCGCGAAGAAGCGCACGCTGGTGCGCTCCATCCTCGTGGCCTTCATCATCAGCGCCACGTTCGGCGCGCTGCTGTGGGGCCTGTACCAGGGCACGCAGGCGGTGGTCGACGGCCGCATCTCGGCCGGCCACCTGGGCGAGACAGTGGTCTACGTGATCCTGCTGGTCAGCAGCGTGGCGGTGCTGTCCGAGGTCTACGGCGACCTGCTGCGCGCCGCCGGCGCCACCGAGCGGCTGATGGAGCTGCTGTCCGCGGTCTCGCCGGTGCACGACCCCGTCGCGCCGCAGGGGCTGCCGCCCACCCGTGCGGGATCGAACGTCGAGCTGCGCCACGTGCAGTTCAACTACCCGTCGCGCCCCAAGCACGCCGCGCTGGCCGACTTCTCGCTGCGCGTGAACCCGGGCGAGACGGTGGCGCTGGTGGGCCCCAGCGGCGCCGGCAAGAGCACCGTGTTCCAGCTGCTGCTGCGCTTCTACGACACCGGCGCCGGCGCGGTGCTGGTCGACGGCGTCGACGTGCGCGCGACGTCGCTGGCCGAGCTGCGGGCGCGCATCGGCATCGTGCCGCAGGATTCGACGGTGTTCTCGGCCAACGCGATGGAGAACATCCGCTACGGCCGGCCCGACGCCACCGATGCCGAGGTGATCGCCGCGGCGCGCGCGGCCTTCGCCGACGAGTTCATCCTGCGCCTGCCCGAGGGCTATCAGACCTTCCTGGGCGAACGCGGCGTGCGCCTGTCGGGCGGCCAGCGCCAGCGCATCGCGATCGCGCGGGCGATGCTGAAGAACCCGCCCCTGCTGCTGCTCGACGAGGCCACCAGCGCGCTCGACGCCGAGAGCGAACGCATGGTGCAGGCCGCGCTCGAGGCGGCGATGGCCGACCGCACCACGCTGGTCATCGCCCACCGCCTGGCCACCGTCCAGAAGGCGGACCGCATCATCGTGATGGACCAGGGCCGCATCGTCGAGGAGGGAAACCATCAGGAATTGATGCTGCGTAACGGTCTCTACGCGAAACTTGCCAGAATGCAGTTCCACACCGACCCGCTCGATCCCTCCGCCGAGACGGCCGAATCCCGAGAAGCTGCCTGATCGAAACCCCGCCCGCCATGACGACTCCCCCCGAAGACGTCGACGCCCTCTTCGACGCGCCCGCCCCGGCGTCGCCGGTCCTGCCGGTGCAGCCCGCGCCCTCGGCGTCGGCCGCCGAGGCGCGCCGGGAACAGCGCGTCAAGGTGTCGTGGCCGGCGCGCGTGCAGCTGCCCAACGGCAAGGTGGTCGAGCTGCGGGTACGCGACCTGTCCGAGAGCGGCGTGGGCCTGCTCACCGACCACCACATCCCGCCCAGCACGGTGCTCAACTTCGCGATGGGCGTCCCTGGCCTGCACGAGCCCGGCAAGGTCAACCCCGTGACCGGGACGATCAAGACCACCTACGTCGTCGTGCAGGGCCGCGACCTGTGCTGCGGCGGCATGTGGGTGACGTTGCCGGAGGACAGCCGCGACTTGCTGGACAAGTGGATCCGGCGGCTGCGCAAGTAGGCCGCCCGACGCGCGCCTGATCGGTTGAACAGCGACCGGCGCGCGCGCCAGGCCGCCGGCACGGCACCGGCACCGGCACGACCGCGAACAAGGCCGCCCGCGGCGGCCCGTGTTCAGGGCGCCAGGAGCGCCGTGCAGTGCCCCGGCTGCGCCGGATCCGCCGCGATCGCCCCGCCCTTGGGCACGCACTGGCTGGCGGGCAGCGATGCGTGCGTCTCGACGTGGGCCACCAGCAGGTCGAACGCGGCGTGCGCGTGCGGCTCGATCAGCGCCAGTTGCGGGAAGGTGTCCTGGTAGGTCTCGATGTGGTTGCCGTTCTGCACCTCGTAGAGGCGATACGGCGCGTCGCGCTCGTCGTGGCGCGGGCTGTCGGCCTGGGCCGCGGCCACCTTGCGGGCGTAGGCGCGCGCATGGTGGTCGATAGGCAGCAGCGCGTCCATCGTGCCGGCCACGGTCACCAGCGGACGCTGGATGCGGCCGGTGGTGGCAAACGAGGCCACCTGCGCGCCGACGTCCGAGGCCGACAGGCGCGCCACGTAGTTGTAGGTGCCGGGGCCGGCGCCGTAGGTGTCGTACGACGCGTCCAGGCGCTTCTGCCACTGGCACTGCGTGACCTCCCAGAACTGCGCCCAGTAGCTGGTCCACAGCGAGGACGTGGGGCTGGCGACGATGTCGGGCGGGTAGCCGGCCGCGCGGATGTTCTTCGCCGCGGTGCTGCCGGCATCGAGGCCGCCGGCCGCGTAGTCGCCGTAGTTCAGCAGCGCGGGCGGCAGGTCGGTGAGGATGTTGGGCGCGTGCGCGTCGACGAAGGTGCCTTCCCAGTCGACGCCGCCGTCGAACAGCTCGGGCGCGGTCTCGATCGCGCGCCGCACCTGGTAGCCGCCGTTGGAGGTGCCCACGGCGTAGACGAAGCGCGGCGGCCGGCCGTAGTTGGCGGCCACGCCCTGGCGGGCCAGGTGGCCGGCCTTCACCATGTACTCGGCCCAGCGCGAGAACGGCTGGCTGGCGCCGTTGTCGTAGAAGTTGACGTAGGTGGCCGACACCGGGTTCAGCCGGCAGCCCAGCGGATCGGCCGCGGTCGACAACGTCAGGTTCAGCACGCCCTTGTTCTGCGACGCGTAGGCGTAGCCCTTCTGGACGACGTAGTCGCTCCAGGAGAAGTCGCCGTTGAACTCGCTGCGCGTGCCCGAGGCGCCGGCCACCACGAGGCGGCCGTTCCAGTCCTTGGGCAGGCGCAGGAGGAAGCGCGCCTGGCCGGTCGGGTCGGACGCGATGCGGCCCTGCAACTGCAGCCCGGGCACGACCTTGGTGATCGGCGCCCGCTTGGCGGCGCTGGGCGAGATCGTCGCGCGGTCGGTCTGCGGCGTGAACGCGAACGGTGGCAGGCCGGCGATGGAATTGTTGGCCGGCGTGGTGTCGGGATTGGTGGTGGTGAGGTCGGCGCTGTCGACGCAGGTGGCGTCGGCGAGCGCCGAGCCGAAGTGACGCAGCAGGTGGTCGCAGGCCGTGGAGGCGCTGGCGGCCAAAGGCGTGAAACAGGCGAGCGCCAGCAAGGGCGCCCGACGGCGAAGCGAAGTCGTCATCGGCAAGTCTCCTATGGGTTTCTATGGGGCCCGCGAAGACTACTGCCATGCCGATGTGCCCGCAATCGGGCGTTCGTGCGGCCCGTCATTTCACCTAAGTGGATTCCCGCACCCGCCTTCCGCGGCGTCTCAGGGCGTCGGCGACGCGCCCCGCTTGCGCGCGTACGCGGCCGTGCCGGTGGCGCCCAGCACGCCGCCGACCACCAGCACGTAGCACAGCGCCAGCGTGCCGCCGGCCCCGTGCACCGCCACCAGCCCGGCGCCGCCGGCCACCAGGCCGACCGCCGCCAGCAGCGCCAGCACCAGCAGCGGGATCGCCACCAGGCGGGTCGCGCTGCCGCGCCGCGGATCGTCGTCGCTGACCACCAGCAGGAACCAGCCGACCAGCGTCAGCAGCGGAAACAGGATCCACAGCGACAGCCCGGCCGAGGTCGCCACCACGCCCAATGGCGCGCCCAGCAGCAGCGCGCCCGCGAGAAGACCCAGCACGGCCAGGAGGCCGCCAGCGATTGCGATCATGAGGTTCGTCTTCGAGTCGAGGAGCGCCAAGCATAGCCCGGCGCCCGCCCGGCTCACAACGGGGCCAGACCCAGCAGCGCACGCGCCTGCGCCGGCGTCGCGATGGACCGTCCGGCGCGCTCGGCGCAGCGGGCCAGCGCCGCGATCATCGGCCCGTTGCCGCTCGCGCGCTCGCCGTCGGGCAGGTAGAAGCTGTCTTCCAGCCCGGTGCGCAGCATGCCGCCCAGTTCGGCCGTCTTCTGGTGCACGGGCCAGATCTCCTCGCGGCCGATCAGCGTGGCCTGCCACACGGCGCCCGGGGCGATCCAGCGCGGCAGCAGCGCCAGCAGGTCGGCGTCGCAGGGCATGCCCGAGGCCACGCCCATCACGAGGTTGTACTCGGCGATGCCCATCGTCGGCTTGAGCATGCCCGCCTTCAGGAACATGCCCACCGAACGCACGATGCCGACGTCGAAGCACTCGAATTCCGGATGGGCGCCGGCGGCTTCCATCGCGTCGAGGAACTGCTGCACCTTGGCCACGGGGTTGTCGAACACCATCGGCGGCCACGCCCAGCGGCCGTCCGAGCGCAGCTTGAGGTAGTTCAGGCTGCCGGCGTTGCAGGCCGCGATCTCGGGCCGGACGCGCTCGATGCAGGCCAGCGGGCCGCTGATGTCCTTGCCGATCACGCCGGTGGTCAGGTTGATGATCACGCCCGGGCAGGCCGCGCGGATCGCGCCGCAGACGTCCTCGGCCACGTCGGGGTCCCACGACGGCAGGTGGCCCTGGCCCGGGTCCTGGCGCCGGATGTGCACGTGCATGATGGACGCGCCGGCGTTGAACGCGTCGCGCGCCTCGGCGGCCATCTGCGCGGCCGTGACGGGCACCGGATGTTGCGCGGGATCGGTCAGCACGCCAGTCAGCGCGCAGGTGAGGATGGCTTCGTTCATGGGGTTCCCGTTTCCTTGACGTCGAGATCGAGATCGACCAGCACCGCGCCGGAGGCGACGGTCTCGCGCAGCGCCACGTGCACCGCGGCGACGACGCCGTCGGCCGCCGCGTTGAGCCACATTTCCATCTTCATCGCCTCGACGCAGACCAGCGGCTGGCCGGCGACCACGCGCTGGCCCGCTTCGACCGCCACCTGCGCCACCACGCCCGCCACCGGCGCCCGCGCGACCCGCGCCGCCGCGGTGGCGTCCGGTTGCGGGAACGGCGAGGGTTCCTCGAACACGTGCACCGCGGCGTCGCGCGCGACGTGCACGCGCTGGCCGTCGTCCAGCACCAGGCGCTGGCTGCGCAGGCCGTCGATGGCCACCGCGCGCCAGCCGTCGGCGTCGCACGGATGCAGCACCACCTCGCAGCTGCGCTCGCCGTCGCGCACGCGCCGGCCGGCCTCCACGGCCAGCGTGCGAACGACGCCGGCGCAGGCCAGCTGCACGCGACGCGTAGCCACGCTGGCGGCGGTCGGGCCGCTGGCGGGCGCGGTCGGCGGTGCCTGGGCGCGCAGCACTGCGGCGATCGCCCAGTCGTCGTCGGCGGGCAGCGGGGCCACGTTGATGGGCTCGCGCGCCGCGGCCCAGTCGTCCAGGCGCTTCGTGGTCACGTCACCGGCCACGAATTCCGGATGGCGCACCAGGTCGCGCAGGTAGCGGCCGTTGTTGCGCAGGCCCAGCAGCGGGCTGTCCTCCAGCGCGGCGCCCAGGCGGCGCAGCGCGTCGGCGCGGTCGCGGCCGTGGACGATCACCTTGGCCACCATCGCGTCGTAGAACGGCGAGACCACGCCGCCCTCGGCGATGCCGTCGTCCACGCGCACCGAGGCGAGCAGGCTGGCCGGCACGCCCTGCGTGCCGGCGTCCGCGCGTCCCGCGCGCGTGGCGCGCGCCGGGCGCCAGTGCGCGACGCGGCCGGTCTGCGGCGCGAAGTTGTCGTAGGGATCCTCGGCGTACAGGCGGGCCTCGACGGCGTGGCCGGTCCAGCGGATCTCGTCCTGGCGCAGCGGCAGCGGCTCGCCAGCGGCCACGCGCAGCTGCCATTCGACCAGGTCGAGCCCGGTCACGCATTCGGTGACCGGATGCTCCACCTGCAGCCGCGTGTTCATCTCGAGGAAGTAGTGGCGGCGCTGCGCGTCGACGATGAATTCGACGGTGCCGGCACCGACGTAGCCCACCGCGCGCGCCGCGGCGACGGCGTCGCGACCCATGGTCTCGCGCATCGCGGCGTCGACGAACGGCGACGGCGACTCCTCGATCACCTTCTGGCGCCGGCGCTGCGCGCTGCAGTCGCGCTCGCCCAGGTGCACCACGTTGCCGTGGGTGTCGGCGAAGACCTGGAGCTCGACGTGGCGGCCGTCGGTGACCAGGCGCTCCAGCATCAGCGTGCCGTCGCCGAAGGCCGACGTGGCCTCGCGGCGCGCGCCGGCCAGTGCGTCGGCGAGCTCGCCGGGCGCGTGCACCAGGCGCATGCCGCGCCCGCCGCCGCCAGCCACGGCCTTGACCAGCAGCGGATAGCCGAGCGCCGTGGCCTGGGCGACGAACGCCGCGTCGGACGGGTCGTCACCGAGGTAGCCCGGCACGCAGGGCACGCCGGCCGCCAGCATGCGGCGCTTGGCGCCGGCCTTGTCGCCCATCGCGACGATGGCCGCGGCGGGCGGGCCGATGAACACGAGGCCGGCGTCGGCGCAGGCCTGCGCGAAGTCGGCGCGCTCGGACAGGAAGCCGTAGCCCGGGTGGATGGCGCCCGCGCCGGTGCGCGCAGCCGCGGCGAGCACGGCGTCGATGCGCAGGTAGGACTCCGCGGCCGACTGCCCGCCGAGCGCCACCGCCTCGTCGGCCAGCGCCACGTGCGGCGAGCCGGCGTCGGGGTCGCTGTGGACGGCCACGGTGCGGTAGCCCAGCGCGCGCGCCGTGCGGATCACGCGGCAGGCAATCTCGCCCCGGTTGGCGATCAGGATCTTGGTGAACGCCTTCATCGCGGCGCCCACGACGGAGAACGCTTCTGCAGGAAGGCCGTCATGCCTTCGATGCCCTCGGGGCCGCGCGCGGACTGCGCGAACAGGCGCGCCGCGTCGTCGACCAGCTCGGCCGCCGGCTCGTGCAGCGCGCGCGCCATCAGCGCCTTGGTGGCGGCGATGGCGCCGGGCGCGCAGCGCAGCACCTGGGCCAGCGTGGCCGCCAGCGCGGCGTCGAGTGCGGCGCCGTCGTCGTGCACCTCGTGCACCAGGCCGATGGCCAGCGCCTGGGCGGCGCCCAGCTTGCCGCCGGTCACCGCCAGGCGGCGCGCCTGGGAGGCGCCGATGCGCTCGACCAGGAAGGCCGCGATCTGCGCCGGTACGACGCCCAGCGAGGTCTCGGGCAGGCGCAGCTGCGCGCCCTGCCCGGCCAGCGCCACGTCGACGACGCAGGCGAGGCCGAGGCCGCCGCCCATCACCGTGCCCTCGAGCACCGCGATCGTCGCCAGCCCGGTGCGCGCGAACGCGCCGCACAGCGCGCCGAAGCGCGCATTGACCGCCGCGATCGCCTGCGAATCGCCGGCCATCTCGCGCTGGCGCGCCTGGGCCATGTCCTGCAGGTCGGCGCCGGCGCAGAAGTGGCCGCCCGCGCCGCGCAGAACGATGGCGCGCACCTTGCCGCCGGCCTCGGCATCGGCGAGCACCGCGCGCAGGTCGTCGACCATCTGCAGCGACATCGCGTTGCGCTGCGCCGGCCGGTTCAGCGTCACGTGCAGCACGCCGCCTTGCGATTCGACGGCCAAGGTAGTCAATGAGTGCATTTGCATTTTCCAGACTCCCGGGGAGCGAGGGTCACCACCCGAGCCGATCCGGGCACCCCCTCGGGGGGCAGCGACGGGAGGAGCGTGGGGGTCGTCATTTCGGCAGGGTGCCCTCGAGCTTGCAGATGATGCCCAGCATCACCTCGTCGGCGCCGCCGCCGATGGAGACCAGGCGCGAATCGCGGTAGGCCTGCGAGATCGGGTTGTCGCGCGTGAAGCCCATGCCGCCCCAGTACTGCAGGCAGCTGTCGGCCACCTCGCGGCTGAGCCGGCCACACTTGAGCTTGGCCATCGACGCGAGCTTGCTGACGTCCTTGCCCGAGATGTAGAGCTCGCAGCACTGATAGGTGAGCGCGCGCAGCGCCGCGACCTCGGTGCGCAGTTCGGCCAGGCGGAAATGCACCACCTGGTTGTCGAGGATGCTCTTGCCGAAGGCCTTGCGCTGGCGCGTGTAGTCGATGGTCAGGTCGATCAGGCGGTCCAGGCCGCGCAGCGACGAGGCCGCGCCCCACATGCGCTCCTCCTGGAACTGCATCATCTGGAACGCGAAGCCCATGCCCTCCTGGCCGATCAGGTAGCGCTGGGGCACGCGCACGCCGTCGAAGAACAGCAGCGCGGTGTCGGAGGAGTCCATGCCGATCTTGTGGATCTTCTGCTTGGTGATGCCGGGCAGGTTCATCGGCACGATGATCAGGCTCTTGTTCTTGTGCACCGGGCCGTCGCTGGTGTTGGCCAGCAGGCAGCACCAGTCGGCCTGCAGGCCGTTGGTGATCCACATCTTGCTGCCGTCGATGATGTAGTCGCCGCCGTCCTTGCGCGCCGTCGTCTTCAGCGCCGCGACGTCGGAGCCGCCGCCGGGCTCGCTCACGGCCACGCAGCCCACCATGTCGCCGGCGATCGACGGCGCGAGGAACTCGTGGCGCAGCTCGTCGGAGCCGAAACGCGCCAGCGCCGGGGTGCACATGTCGGTGTGCACGCCGATGGACATCGGCACGCCGCCGCAGGCGCAGTCGCCCAGCGCCTCGGCCATCACCATGGAGTAGCTGAAGTCCAGCCCGGCGCCGCCGAACTCCTCGGGGTACTTCAGGCCCAGCAGGCCCAGGTTGCCCAGTTTCTTCAGCACCTCGTGCGCCGGGTACTGCTCGTCGGCCTCCCACTGCGCAACGAACGGGTTGATCTCCTTCGCGACGAAGCGCTTGACGGTGTCGGACAGGGCAGTGTGTTCAGGGGTGAATTTCATGGCTTGTCTCTTGAGGTCTTCTAGAAGCGGGCGATGCCGAAGGTGTTGGAACGCAGGCTGCGGGCGTCGGCCTCGCGCGCCAGCGCCAGGGCGAGCGCAAGCACCGGGCGCGTGTCGCGCGGGTCGACGATGCCGTCGTCCCACAGCCGCGCGGTGCCGAACAGCACGTGCGATTCGCGGTCGATGCGCACGCGCAGCTGGTCGCCCATCGCGGCGAGCGCGGCATCGTTGACCGGCGCGCCGGCGCGCGCGAGCTTGGCGGCGCCGACGATCTCCATCACCTTGCCGGCCTGCGCGCCGCCCATGACGGCGGTGCGCGCGTTGGGCCAGCTGAAGATGAAGCGCGGATCGAAGCCGCGGCCGCACATGCCGTAGTTGCCGGCGCCGAACGAGCCGCCGATGACGAAGGTGAACTTGGGCACCCGCGCATTGGCCACGGCCTGGATCATCTTGGCGCCGTGCTTGATCGCGCCGCCGCGCTCGGCCGCCGAGCCCACCATGTAGCCGGTGGTGTTCTGCAGGAAGACGAGCGGCGTGCCGGACTGGTCGCACAGCTGGATGAACTGCGCGGCCTTGTTGGCGCCGCTGGGCTGGATCGGGCCGTTGTTGCCCAGGATGCCCACCAGTTGGCCGTCGACGCGGGCGTGGCCGCACAGCGTGTCGGCGCCGAAGCCGGGCTTGAACTCGAGGAAGTCGGAGCCGTCGACCAGGCGCGCGATGACCTCGCGCACGTCGTAGGGCTCGCGCTCGTCGGCCGGCACGATGCCCAGCAGTTCCTCGGCGTCGTACAGCGGCGCGGCACAGGCCGGTGCTGGCGGCGCGACGTCCCACTGCAGCTTGTCGACCAGCTCGCGCGCGATGCCGATCGCATGGGCGTCGTTCTCGCCCAGGTACTCGCCCAGGCCGGTGACCTCGGCATGCGTCTGCGATCCGCCCAGTTCCTCGTCGGTGACGTCCTCGCCGATGGCGGCCTTGACCAGCGGCGGGCCGGCCAGGTAGATGCTGGAGCGCCCGCGCACCAGCACGACGTAGTCGGACAGCCCCGGCAGGTAGGCGCCGCCGGCCGTCGACGAACCGTGCACGACCGCGATCTGCGGGATGCCGGCGGCCGACAGCCGCGCCTGGTTGGCGAAGCTGCGCCCGCCCTCGACGAACATCTCGCTCTGGTACATCAGGTTGGCGCCGCCGGACTCCACCAGGTAGAGCAGCGGCAGCTTGTTCTCCAGCGCGATGGCCTGGGCGCGCAAGGCCTTGCGCAGCCCCATCGGCGAGACGGTGCCACCCTTCAACGCGCTGTCGCTGGCCGAGATCACCACCCGCTTGCCGGCCACCAGGCCGATGCCGACGATGGAGCCGCCGCCCTGCACCGACTTCTTGCCGTCGTCGTCGTGCATGCCGAGGCCGGCCAGCGTCGACAACTCCAGGAAGCCGCTGCCGGGGTCGAGCAGCCGGGCCACGCGCTCGCGCGGCAGCAACTGGCCGCGCTTGTCGAACTTGTCGCGCTTGGACGCGCTCTCGTCGACGACCTGGCGCTCGAGCTTGCGCACGTCGGCCAGGCGCTCGGCCATGCGGGCGGCGTTGGCCGCAAACGCGGTCGACTTCGGATTGAGCTTGGTGACGATGGCGGGCATCAGGCGGCTTCCGGCTTGGCGGCGGGCGCCGCATCGGCGTCCTGGCGCAGCACGTCGGGCGTGGCCGCGCGATGGAAGCCGTCGAACGGCACCGACCGCGCATGGTCCACCGACGGGAACAGCGGCGAGCCCAGCGACGCCCCGCCGTCGATCTGCAGCGTGACGCCGGTGATGAAGGACGCCCCGGGCGACAGCAGGAACACGATGGCCGCGCTCACCTCGGCCTCCAGGCCCAGGCGGCGCATCGGCACGTGGCGCTTGAGCTTGGGGATGAGGGTGCGCATTGCGCCGCCGTAGGTGTCCATGCCGCTGGAGGCGATCCAGCCCGGCGCGACGGCGTTGACGCGCACGCCGAACGAGGCCCATTCGAACGACGCCGTCATCGTGAGGTTGCTCATGCCGGCGCGCGCGGCGCCCGAGTGCGCCATGCCGGGCATGCCGTTGCGGAAGTCGGCGGTCATGTTGACGATGGCGCCGCCGTGCTGCTGGAAGCTCTGCAGGAACAGCTCGCGCATCATCAGGAAGCCGCCGGTCAGGTTGTTGGCCACCACCGCCTCGAAGCCGCGCTTGCTGATGGCCATCATCGGCGCCGGGAACTGCCCGCCGGCGTTGTTGACCAGGCCGTGCACCACGCCCTCGGTGGCGACGACCTCGGCGACGTTGGCCTTGACGGCCTCCTCGTCGCGGATGTCGAACGCGCGCCAGGCGCAGCGGCCGCCATCCTCGCGGATCTCGGCGGCCACGCGCTCGAGCTTGTCGGCGCTGCGCCCGCTGATCAGCACGTCGGCGCCGAGCGACGCCAGTTCGTGGGCGACGGCGCGGCCGATGCCTGAGCCGCCGCCGGTGACCCACAGCCGCTGGCCGGCGAACAGGCCGGGCGCGAACACACTGCGGTAGCGCGAGGGAGAGGAGGCGTCGGCAGTCGCAACGGGAGAGTCTGTCGTCATGTGGACAAGTTCGTTTCCGCAAAAAGGCGGCCATCCGCGATGGCACGTGCCGCATTAGGCGGCAGGGTGACGTTAACGTCAATCTGATCTCGCATCAGGAATTACACTGATGGCAACGTCACGGTGCGGACATAGCATGGCCGCGTCCGCCTGGCATTCGCCCCGAGTGCCGGCGCCTGGCTTCATTCCACTTCCTCCACGATTCAGAAAGCAATTCCATGGACATCCAGACCGCCACCGAGAAACTGCGCGCCAAGGTCGGCGAGGACTGCGGCCTCGGCGCCGTCCTGAAGTTCGATTGCGGCGCCGACGGCGCCGTGGTCATCGACGCCACCAAGGTGCCCAACACGCTGTCCAACGACGCCGCCATCGTGGCCGACTGCACCGTGGCCATCGGCATCGAGACGCTCGGCGACCTGCTGTCGGGCGACCTTGAGCCCACCACCGGCTTCATGATGGGCAAGTTCAAGGTCTCGGGCGACATGAGCGTCGCGCTGAAGCTGCAGCGCATCGTCTGAGCGCCGTGGACCGGCCGTCTTCCATGCCCACCCGCAACGCCCTGCGCACGCAGACCGCCGACGAAGTGGTGGCCGACCACCGAAGCGACGACGCCGGCGAACTGTTCGGCATCACCGAGCTCTGCAAGGAGTTCGACATCTCGCCGCGCGCCATCCGCTTCTACGAGGACAAGGGCCTGCTGGCGCCGCGCCGCATCAACGGCACGCGCGTCTACACGCGGCGTGACCGCGCCCGGCTGCAGCTGATCCTGCGCGCCAAGGCCATCGGCTCGTCGCTGGCGGAGATCAAGCACTACCTCGACCTCTACGGCACCCACGGCGAGGGCCGCACCGTGCAGATGAAGTACGTCTACGACCGCACGACCAAGGCCATCGCCGAGCTCGAGCAGAAGCGCGCGCACATCGATGCCTCGCTGGCCGAGCTCCGCATCATCAACGCCACAGTCAAACGTGGCCTCGGGAAATGACGACATGACCGATGCACTGATCTACGACCACGTCCGCACCCCGCGCGGCAAGGGCAAGAAGGACGGCAGCCTGCACCAGGCCACGCCGGTGTGGCTGCTGCGCGGCCTGCTGCAGGCGCTGCAGCAGCGCCTCGACCTGGACACCTCGCGCATCGATGACGTCGTGCTGGGCTGCGTCACGCCCGTGGGCGAGCAAGGCGCCGACATCGCCCGCACCGCCGTGCTCGACGCCGGCTGGGCCGAGACGGTGGCCGGCGTCACCCTGTCGCGCTTCTGCGCCTCGGGCCTGGAGGCCGTCAACCTGGCCGCGGCCAAGGTGGCCAGCGGCTTCGAGGACATGGTCGTGGCCGGCGGCGTCGAATCGATGAGCCGCTGGACCATGGGCAGCGACGGCGGCGCGTGGTTCATGGATCCGCGCATCAACCAGGGCACCGCGTTCGTCCCGCAGGGCATCGGCGCCGACCTCATCGCGATGCTGGAAGGCTTCTCGCGCCAGGATCTCGACGCCTACGCGCTGCGGTCGCACCAGCGCGCCGCTGCGGCGCGCGCGGCCGGCCACTTCAAGCGCTCCATCGTGCCGGTGACGGACATCGCCGGCCTGGCGATGCTGGCCGAGGACGAGACGATACGCGCCAACGCCACGCTGGAGGCGATGGGCAAGCTCGAGCCCTCGTTCGCCGCGATGGGCGCGATGGGCTTCGACGCCACCGCGCTGCGCAAGTACACCACCGTCGAGAAGATCACCCACGTGCACCACGCCGGCAACGCCTCGGGCATCGTCGACGGCGCCGCGCTGATGCTGGTCGGCTCGGCCGATGCCGGCCACCGCGCCGGCCTGCTCCCGCGCGCGCGCATCCGCGCCGTGGCGGTGATCGGCTCGGAGCCCACCATCATGCTGACCGGGCCGACGCCGGCCTGCCGCAAGGCGCTCGCCAAGGCCGGCCTGCAGGCCTCGGACATCGACCTGTGGGAGATCAACGAGGCGTTCGCCGCGGTGCCGATGAAGACGGCGCGCGATCTCGGCGTGTCGCTGGAGCGCGTCAACGTCAACGGCGGCGCGATCGCGATGGGCCATCCGCTGGGCGCCACCGGCTGCATGATCCTCGGCACGCTGCTCGACGAACTGGAGCGCCGCGACCTGGCGCTGGGCTGCGCCACGCTGTGCGTGGGCGCCGGCATGGGCATCGCGACGATCATCGAGAGGATCTGAAGACATGACCGATGTACTGAACGTGACCGTCGACGCCGACGGCATCGCCACCGCCACGATGGACTCCCCGGGCCGTTCGATGAACGTGCTCGACGACGACCTGGCCGTGCCGCTCGCGGCGCTGATCGAACGCCTGGCCACCGACGCCTCGATCAAGGGGCTGGTCCTGGCCTCGGGCAAGAAGGACTTCCTCGCCGGCGCCGACGTCGACCGCCTGCGCGCGCTGTCGTCGGCCCAGGAGGCCTTCGACGAATCGATGCGCTTCAAGACGCTGCTGCGCCGGATGGAGCTGGGCGGCAAGCCGGTGGTCGCGGCGATCAACGGCAAGTGCCTGGGCGGCGGGCTGGAGATCGCCCTCGCCTGCCACCACCGCATCGTGCTGGACGACGGCAAGGCCCGGCTGGGCCTGCCCGAGGTCAAGCTGGGCCTGCTGCCCGGCGGCGGCGGCACGCAGCGCATGCCGCGCCTGGTGGGCATGCAGCAGGCGCTGCAATGGATGGGCGAAGGCGCCGACATCCGTGCAGCACAGGCCCTGAAGTCGGGGCTGGTGGGCGCGCTGGCCACCAGCGCCGAGGACCTGCACGCGCAGGCCCGCGCCTGGATCCTGGCCAACCCGGCGCCGAAGCAGCCCTGGGACCAGCCCAAGTTCCGCTACCCCGGCGGCGATTCGCGCAGCCCGGCGGTGGCGCAGCTGTTCTCGGTGGCGCCGTCCATGGTGTCGGCCAAGAGCTACGGCAACTACCCCGCCATCACCCACATCCTGTCGTGCGTGTTCGAGGGCGGCGTCGTCGGCTTCGACGCGGCGCTCGAGATCGAGTCGCGCTACTTCGCGGCCTGCGCGATGTCGCAGGAGTCGAAGAACCTGATCGGCACGCTGTGGTACCAGTTGCAGGCCATCGAGCGCGGCGCGTCGCGCCCGGCCGGCCTCGCGCCGCGCAAGGTCGCCCGCCTGGGCATCCTGGGCGCGGGCATGATGGGCGCGGGCATCTCCTACGTGGCGGCCAAGGCGGGCATCGAGGTCGTGCTGCTCGACACCTCGCCCGACAACGCGGTCAAGGGTCGGATGTATTCACAGGACCTGCTGGACAAGGCCGTCCGCAAGGGCCGCACCACGCCCGAGCAGCGTGACGCGACGCTGGCCCGCATCACGCCCACCGTGCGCTTCGAGGACCTGGCCGGCTGCGACCTGGTGATCGAGGCGGTGTTCGAGGATCGCGCCGTCAAGGCCGACGTCACGCGGCGCGCCGAGGCCCTGCTGGCGGCCGACGCCGTGTTCGCCTCCAACACGTCCACGCTGCCGATCACCAGCCTGGCCGAGGCCAGCGTGCGGCCGACGCAGTTCATCGGCCTGCACTTCTTCTCGCCGGTGGACAAGATGCCGCTGGTCGAGATCATCGTGGGCAAGCGCACCGACGACGCGACCCTGGCGCTGGCGTTCGACTTCGTGCGCCAGATCGGCAAGACCCCCATCGTGGTCAACGACTCGCGCGGCTTCTACACCAGCCGCGTGTTCGCCACCTACGTGATGGAAGGCCTGGCGCTGCTCAAGGAAGGCGTGCACCCGCGCCACATCGAGGCGGCCGGCCTGCAGGCCGGCATGCCGATGCCGCCGCTGGCGTTGCAGGACGAGGTCTCGCTGACCCTGGCGCTGCACGTGGCCGACCAGACCCGCAAGGATCTCGCCGCCGCCGGCCAGCCCTACGTGGAACATCCCGGCGAATCGGTGCTGCGCCAGATGTGCGAGCTGGGCCGCATCGGCCGCAAGGCCAACCTGGGCTTCTACGACTGGACCGACGCCGGTCGCAGCCTGTGGCCGGGACTGGCCACGCTGTTCCCGGTCGCCGCCACGCAGCCGACCCAGCGCGAGCTGGTCGACCGCCTGCTGTTCGTGCAGGCCAACGAAGCCGCCCGCTGCGTCGAGGAAGGCGTGCTGCGCTCGGTGGCCGACGCCAACATCGGCTCGATCTTCGGCTGGGGCTTCGCCCCCTTCCACGGCGGCGCGCTGCAATTCATCAACGCGATGGGCGCCCCGCGCTTCGTCGCCCGCGCGCGCGAACTCGCGGCCGCGCACGGCGCGCGCTTCGAGCCGGCGCAGGTGGTGGTCAACCTGGCGGAGAGTGGCGGGCGGTTCGAGGACTGAAGCCGGCGTGGCGGGTCTTTTCGATCACCGCCATGCACGGGTCTCGATGCGCGGGAGCTGGCGATGACTGGCCATGCTTCCTTTTGGGGGCATGGGCCAGGTCAGCACAACCGAATTGGACCCCGCCGCGCAACCCCAAAGCGGCCCTGCGCGACCGGCAGAAAGTGACCGGGTGAGGTCTCATGGCCGTTGGATCGATCGTGACGCCGGCACCCAGTCGCAGACGTCGAAATTGCTGACCGATCTATTGGAGGGTGCCGCCTACCGCACGTGACAGGGCCTGCTTGGCGGTTGCACTCAACCGGGGGTTCTCGCGCCGCCGAGCCGTCGCCGGAACTGCGCCGGAGTACATCCGACCGTCCGATGGAAGGCGCGGTGCAGACTTGCCTCGCTGGCGTATCCAAGGCGATCTGCGATGGCCTTGACAGGCTCATTGGAGGCGCCAAGCGCCTCGCCGACTTGCCGAAGCTTGATGCGGCGCAGCCAATCGCCCGCAGCCAACCCGGTACAGGCCCGCACGTGGCGTGCGAAGGTGCGCGGCGACATGCGCAGGTGCGTGCTCGCAATCGCAAGTGTCAGCCCCTGCGCGGCGTTGCTCTGGGCGAAGATCAGCGCGCGGCGCAGGCGCACGTCTTCAATCGCGATGAGTTCCACCGGCCGGAATACCGGCATCCATTCGCGCGGGCGCGGCAGCATCAACACGTCCTCGATATCGCGCAGCGCGTCCGCGGTGAGGCGCTCACCAAGAGCGGAAGTCATGAGCGGCAGATACCCGCTCGGTCCGGCCGCAGTGCGTATGCCGCGGTCCTCGACCAGGAGTTCGTCGAAGCGCCAGTTCACGCGACCATGACTTCGTGTCAGCGCGGTTCTCAACCACCAGGCAGCCGTCGCCGCGCGACCGTCCAGCCGGCCCGCCCGGGCAAGCAGTGCGACGCCGGTGCAGTAACCCCAAAGCGGCATCGACGCTGGCAGCTCACGCAGGGCCCGAACGATCGGCGCCAGGGTGTCGATGGTTTGAGCCAGCCCGACTTCCGATACAGCCCACAGGCCGGGCACGAGCCAGGCGTCGCAGGTCGCTTCGGCAAAGGCGCATGAGGGCAGAAGCCGCGGCCCGCCCTCGACGCTGTCCACAGGTGCACCGTCGAGGCTCGCCCAGGTCAGGCTGAAGAGCTCGCGCCCCGCGCGAAGGTTTGCTGCCCGCGCCATGTCGGCCGCAGCAAACAGGCCAGAAGGCATGCAGCCGTCGAACAGCAGAAGTCCAAGGTTGAAACGTGGCGGAGTTCGTGTTGGCATGATTGGCAAGGATTTTGTCATTTCCAGCCATAGGCGTCCCGAACCGGCGCAGCGAAAGTCGTGTTGTCCCAACCAACCATGCGCCCACCATGAAGATCACGACCCTACGCAATGCCACCCTCCTGCTGGAATGGGAGTCGGGCCCCGAGCCCGTCGCACTGCTCGTCGACCCGATGCTTGCCGCGCGCGGTGCCCTGCCGCGCCTTCGCTTCGCCGGCGGGGCGGGGAGACGCAATCCGTTGGTCGACATGCCGCCGACGGCACCAGCGCTCCTCGAACGCACCACCCATGCGTTGATCACGCACTGCCAGAGAGGACACTTCGACCACCTCGACAGCGCTGGCCGCCGCTTCTTGCGCGAGCGCGCGACGCCGGTCTTCTGCGCGCCGGGCGATGCGTCCTGGCTGGCACGACGTGGGCTGTCCACCACGGCAATCTCCGCCGCCGGCCGCCAAGCCTTCTTCGACGGGCACATGACGGCGGTGCCCTGCGTGCATGGCCGCGGCTGGATCGGCCGCCTGATGGCGCACGGCGTTGGCTGGTTCCTCGAGCTGCCACACGAACCCAGCGTCTACATCGCGGGCGATACGCTCCTCACCGAGGAGGTGGCAGGCTTCCTCTCCGAGAAGAGACCCGACATTGCCATCCTGCCCGCTGGCGGCGCGCGCTTCGATATCGGCAGTGAGATTCTCATGGACGCCCGTGACGTGTGCTCCGCGGCCAGGCTGACCGACGGCATCGTGATCGCGAACCATCTCGAAGCCCTGGATCACTGCCCAGGCACGCGTGAATGCGTCCTCAGACTGGCGAACGCCGATGGCATGGGCGCGCGCGTGCGTGCGCCTCGGGACGGAGACACCGTGCGCTACGAGCTACCGGCGACAGCGTGATCGGGTCATTCGGAGGCGTTGCCTGCGGGGGAAGAGCTCGCGAAGGCCTCATCCATCATCGCCTGGGTGCCCCGAGAGAATTCCAGCGGGCAGGGGTAGACCCCGCCATCGCACACCGAGCGATTGAAGGCAGCGACCTGTAGCTCGTAGTGGTTCACGGCGGGCCATCGTTCAGTGATCGTTTCAGTCCCCCGGTGCAGTTCGAGCCGCGCCTCTCCGAAAACGCGTGCATTGAACGGCACGGGCAGGCGCAACACGCCCTTGTCGCCATGGAAGGTCATCTCCTGGCGCGGATGCATTCGAATCGATGTGAAGCTGACATAGTCCGCATCGCCGAACTTCGCCGTGATCGCGGCATAGACGTCGACGCCGTTTTCCCAAAGGATGCGGGCATGCACGTCGGTCGCCTCCAGTCCGGTGGCAAAGCGGGCGCCACCCATGACATAGACGCCAATGTCGCGCAACCCGCCACCGCCCATGTCGGCACGATTGCGGATGTTGCCCGCATCCCGGTTGTCGAAGGAAAACGCCCCGTCGATGCGCCAGAGGCGGCCCACGGCGCCATCGGCCAGCAACTCGCGCGCGCGCTGCCACTGCGGATGATGAACGATCATGAAAGCTTCGGCCGCCAGCACACCCGCTGCATCGCGCGCGGCGACCAGCTGGTCGTATTCTCCCGACTGCATAGCCATGGGCTTTTCGCAAAGGACATGCTTGCCAGCCTTCATGGCCTTGAGGCTCCATTCGACGTGGAGCCCGTTTGGCAAGGGGATGTAGACCGCGTCGATCTCGGGATCGGCAAGCAACGCATCGAAGCTGTCATGGACACGCAACGCCGGGGCGAAGACCCGAAACGGATCGGCCTTGGCTGCGTCCGAGGTCGCCAACGCCGCGACGTGGCCGCCCGGCGCCAGCGTCAGCGCGGGCCCCATGAACTCCCGCGCAAATTTCGCCGCCCCCAGAATTCCCCAGCGTACGTCCGACATGATCCGAGCCTCCGTGAGCCACCTTGGGTCAGCATACCGCGCCGCACGACGACTCGTTGTGGCGCGCACGTGCGTACCCCAGAACAGATCCTCGCGGTCGTCCGGTGACGGCCGGAAGCGTCAGTTCTCCTTGGTCAAGGAATCGAAGAACGGTTCGGCCCGGTGCACTGCCGCCCGCCCTTGTCCGCGGCCCATTCGACCGCCTGTTCGAGCAGCCTGAGGTTGGACGGCTCCGAATAGCTTTCGGGCCGATGCCCGATCGCCGAATAGAACGAACGGCCGCGGCCGATGCAGCGGGTCCAGGCGATCGGGTGGTCGCTGCCCATGGCCAGGCCGCCCGGCGAGTAGCTCTCTTCGTCGAGCGTCGCCACGATCCTGGCGCCATTGCTTCGCGGATTGTTCTTGAACGAGTACCACTCGTCGTTCATCATCCATCCCTTGCCGAGCCCAGCAACGATCGGATGCGACGGATCGGCGACGTTGATTCGCGCGTCCCGGAACTGGGGATTCATGGGGTGTCCGCCGAAGCGCGCGCCAATGAGTTCGTCGACATACCATGGCCAGAACGTTTCCGGGTCTCCGCCCGCCCCGTGGAAACCGACGAAACCACCCCCGTTCTCGACGTATTTCCTGAACGCAGATCGCTGGGAGAGCGTGAGAACATCGCCGCTGACGTTGTTCCAGACGACGACGTCGAACTGGTCGAGAACGGCCGGCGTCATGGCACCACCCTTGTCTGTGACCACCAACGACCAGCCGCGCCGCCGCGCCATCTCGCTGAAAGAGGCTCGCGCCGCCGTCACCGAAGGCTCATCGCGAAACCCGGTGATCTTCTCGAAGACGAGAACCGTGGGCCCCTTTCTCCTCTCGATCGTGAACCGGGGCCGCTCATCGTCGTAGCGCGCACAACGGACCTGCCGATCGGCGTCAGTGATCGGCAGCGCGCGCAGTTCGGCGTCGAGACGCTGAAGAGGTTGAAATTCGGGCGGCGTTATGGAACGCAGCGTGACGATGGCGGCAAAGGTCGGCACCGTGGTGCTCGTCAACGCCGGCCAGACCTCATGAACACCGGGCCAGTTCTTCTCGACGACGGCGATCGCGGCCGTGCTCAGGTAGACGTCCAGCACCGGGCTGTCGATCGAAAACGGCGCTTCCTTCAGGGGGCAGTCGGCAACCGGGCCGGCGTGGGCGATCCAGGAGATGCACGCAGTCGAGAACGCCACAGCGAACTTCAGGCAGGACATAGGCATTCACCCAGGCTGTTACCGCATTGGCGCAGGTCTTCGCAGTCGCGATCGCGGCGCAATCGGCCGATCCTAACGCCTTCGAGCATCTGGGGAAATTTGGACGCGAGTTCCCTGAAGCTGAAGTTTGCGACAGACTGCTGATGGCCGATCTGCGAATTCCACTTGGTCGCCGTGCGGCCGCCAAGAACAGCACCGCATAGGCGGCCCTGCTCCCGAGATCTGGCATCGAGCCGCGTGTCATCCTGCCGAAGAGCCTGTGAGCGGTGTGTTCGCAGCGCCACATTCCGAAAGTGCGCACATGAAACTCCTCGCTCCGTCGCTCGCCACTCTTGCAGCAGCGTGCGCACTGTCCAGCGCGCCAGCCCTGGCGATGGAAGTACCGTCAGGGCCAGGAATGATGCGCTGCACCACAGTGATCGGCCGCCTGTCGAGTTCAGAAGTGGCCGACCGCATGCCGGTACTGACATGGGCCCAGGGTTACCTGTCCGGAATGGCTTCCGTGGCCACCGCGGTCGACGGTACCTCGGACGTCGAGGTGCCGCCATACGATGCCCTTCAACGCCGCATCCTGAAACTGTGCAAAGCAGACCCGACATCCGATCTGATCCACGTGGCGCGTCGACTGTCAGCCGGCCGGACCCACGATCTCTGAGTGAGGCCTGGACGACGGGGGGCTGAAATCCAAGTCGGCCCGTCCTCAGGAGCATGGCAATTCACCGGCTCCGGAGCAAACGTAAGCGAATTTCTGATCATGGCGCCGACCGCATGCTGCCGCCGTCGGCGTGCGAGCACCGACTGAGAATCGGCTCAAGCCGTCGTCGCGTCAGTTTCCTGCAGCGCTTCTGGCGCCGAGCGCCCGATCATTCGCCGCATGGCGAAAAGGTGCCCCGAGCCGGCATCCACGGCAGCAGCCGTGGGAGGCGTGATCGACGCGACGCCTGTGCCGGTCAACGGAACGGCGGGAGCCGCACCGACCACGTTCTCCGTGCACGGCCTGGCGGTCAGTGCCGACGTTAGGCGGTGACTCACCCAGTAGGTCACGTCACCACTACCCAGCGGAGGTCACGCCGCCAAACCACGGTACTGCTGCCTCCACGAGCGCGCTGCACAATGTCCCCGTAACCAGTGCGGCAGCCACCACGGGGCTCAAGATGACAGCGCGCATGCCGACTAGCCGTTATCGTCGCCATGGAATGAGTGCCATCTCGAACGCCCTGATTTCCCTGCTTGTACCCGCAGACCGCGGGCAGCGCGTCCGCATGCGTGTCTGGGGCGCAAGCGTCGTGGGCTACCTGCTCTACGGCGGCGTGCAGATGGTCGAGGTGGCGCTCGGCCTGCTCGATCGCGGCGTCTCCAATGCGCTGATCGCCGCGATGGCGCTCAAGTCGCTCGCCTTCTACGGCATCTACCGCAGCGGCATCAACAAGCGCCTGGGCTTGGACAACGCACTGACGGTGCTGCAGATCGGCCTCGGCTGCGTGCTCAGCGTGTGGTCTTATGCCGTCACTGGGCCGGCGCGCGGCGCAATCCTCATGGTGCTGGCGAGTGCGCTGATGTATTCGATGTTCGCACTGGCACCGCGCCAGGCGCGGGCGCTGGCTGTCGCCGCGCTGTCTGGGCTTGGCGCCGTGATGGTGTTGCGCACGCAGTGGGGCACGCCGCCATACCCGTGGAGGCTGGAGCTGGTGCACTTCCTGTTCGCCGCCATTGGCGTGTGGACGGTGGCGGCGCTTGCCGGGCAAGTTGGCGCCATGCAGGCCAAGCTCCGCCGCCAGGCGCAGGAGTTGAAGGAGGCCATGGCCCGGCTGAGTCTCGTGGCCACGCGCGACGAGTTGACGCGCCTGCACAACCGCCGCCACCTCACCGAGCTAATGACGATCGCGGCGCGTCAACACGAGCGCACAGGGGCGACGATGTGCATCGCACTGCTCGACATCGACCTCTTCAAGAGCATCAACGACCGCTATGGCCACGCCGCCGGCGACCTGGTCCTGCAACGCTTCGCCACCGTGGCCCAGCAGGCGCTGCGCAGCAGCGACCTCGTCGGCCGCTGGGGTGGCGAGGAGTTCCTGGTGCTGTTGCCGGAGACGCCGCTAGCCGAGGCCGCGACAGCCCTGCAGCGGCTGCACCAGCGTTTGACGGAGGAGCCCATCGAGGCCATTGCCGGACAGCGCGTGAGCTTCTCCGGCGGCGTCACCGCATGGCTGCCGGGCGAGGCGCTCGAGGCCACCACCGAACGCGCCGACCAGGCGATGTACGCCGCGAAGACCGGCGGCCGCAACCGCACCGTGCTGCGGCCGCCGCCCGCGGCCGAGCACGCGCCGCAGGCGGCCACGGTGCACGCGCCGGGCGGGTCACCGTAGGCGCAAGCCCTTGCAGCGGGCTGCGCTGCGCCCGACAGGGTCCACTGAGCGGGACCCAGCCACAAGACGGATCCACAAGTCCCCCGGGTTGCCGACAGCGCTTCTCAGGGACGGCAGCTGCGCGAGCCGGAGCTGCGTCAATCCCGGCGCTTACACGCCGCTCACGTTCCATCGCGACGTCGATCCGCACGCTTGGACCGTGGCGCTCATACCCGGTGGCTCCGGACAGCTGATGGCCTGCGACGGTCAGGCGATAGCGGGCGGGCGGCCGCGCATCGAAGTCGCGTTCCCTGCGTTGCACTGGCCTGCCGGAAAGCGGACGACCGTCACGGTCAGCTGCTGGCCGACATGCGTCTGCGGGGCCGGCGACCGGGCGGGCTGCCGGTGTTTCGGCAGGTCACTGCCATTCAACCGTGATTGCGCCGGTACACAATCGCGTTGGCCAGGACGCAGACCACCACGGCCACTGCCACCCCCATCGGGAATGCAGCGGATCGTCCAGCCGGTGAAAGCTCGAAGAACACGTAGCTGAAAACAAGAGCTGCGTCGAACAAGACAAGGTTTGCTCTCGCGGAAAGGCGCTTCATGATGCGAATTTTCGTACGGGGCGGTTAGCGTACCCCGAAGTCGACTTTCGCGACCGACAGCACCTGACCGGCACCACCAGTCGCAAACCGGCGTCGGACTTCTCCGCAGCCGCGTCATGCAACAGGCCGGAAGGGATAGCCTGCCCAAAGCCGGTCGGTCACGCGAGGCAGCTCCTGGCCGCCAGGGTCGTCACCTCACGAGGCAGCGACGGGCACCAACGTCCATGCGGTCGGCTTCGTACCGCCCAACCATTCGGCCTTCGCTCAGTGAGCCGTGTCGGCTGCGTCCGCATCCGCGCGCGCCTTGTCGGCGATCGCGCGGATGCGCGGCAGCAGCGCCTGCATGCGGGTCTGGGCGCCCGCCATCACAGCCTGCATCAGCTGCGGCACCTTGGTGATCGTCGCCTGCCCGGCCGGGGTCGCGTAGAAGTTGATCATTGCGGTGACCTCCTCCTCGGTGAAAGTCTTCTGGTATGCATCGATCATGTCGGGCTCGATGACTGCCCAGTTGTACTCGGCACGCACGAGCGCCATCGTGTCGTCCATGGCCTTTGCCTCGATCCGCTGGCGTGCGGGCGACTCGCCACGCTTGCTCCCATCCTGGGCGAACATCTGCGACATCGACTTGTGCATGGCGTCGTAGACGCCATCGACCATCGTGTCGGCGTGCTGCAGTTGGAACAGCGCTTCAAGCGACGCGTGGGTGGCCGGAGCGGCATGCGCCTGGCTGGTGAGGGTGAGTGCGAGCGCCAGTGCAGCGCCGTGGAACTTGATCGTCTTCATGGTGTTCTCTGTAGGAGTACGTGGCAATCGCGCGGGTTCTTCCAGGCCTGTTGCCGCCGATGCACGGGCGAGCCACCGCGCCGACCTTCGACTGCTCCAATCGATCAGCCCCGGCGTCCAACAGGCATGCGGGTCAGATGGTGGCCCATGGGGCTCACGGGGTCGTCGGCGCGAGGCCCAAAACCTGGCTCATTTCGGCATCGGCGCCAACAATCAGGCTTCATGGCAACGCGCTTGGGCTCCGCCCCGCCTGCCACTGGCCGCGGGAGCGAAGGCGCGGGCCGGGCGCTTGGCCCTACCGACTCGCCCGTGCCAGTCGCCACTGCTCGACCGAGGCAATGGACTGCTGCCGCGCGCGGGAGCGCTCGATGGCGGACTCACGACTCATGCCGTCGACAACCATGAGGTACTTCGCGTAGGAGTCGACGTCGCCTCCTTCGATGACCTGCGCGTGAATCCCGATCGGGCTGCGACTTGGGCCATCGACAACCATTTCGTACCTCGCGCGGGCGTCGTCTGCCTGACGGTCGACGACATCGAGATGGACGGATGCGACGTAATCGGCCGGTCGCCCGGTTTCGGAAAATGCGGGAGATACCAAGGTACCGAGGATCGCTGCGACGAGCGCAGACTTGGTGACGAGAGTCATGATGTTTGAGGTGTTGGGTGCGTCTTCTGGTGGTCGACGTACGCGGTGATCTGGTCGAGGACGAGCGCGAAGTTCCGTTCCGAAGCTTAGTTGGGGCAGCGAACGAATGAATTAGTGCTAATACCTAACCCGTTCGATGCCGGAAAGCCAGCCCGTGAAGCCCTGCCGGGCCCGCGAGGCCGCAACGATGAACCATCCTGCCTGCCCCCGTCGCCCTTCGGCGGGCTGCGCCTGCCCGCCCCGCGGCAGGGTCCGACGCTGGCGGGCGGCAACCCAAGGCAGGCCAGCGAAAGTCACCAGCGGTTGACCATCCAAGCCATGATCAGAAGCAAGTGAGTGGCAAGGTTGTGAACGACGTTGAGTCCTAGTACCGGTATGGGCACGGGCAGAGGAGCGCCTGCAAGCGTCCAGCGGAATTCGGGAACGATGAACGCGATCGCCGGGACGGCCGCAAGCCAAGTCCCCGGCGGTAGCGCGCCGCGCATGAGGCCATATCCGATCGCCAGCGTTGCGACTCCCCACGCAGCGATTCCGATTCGCGCTGCGCCGACAACTCCCACCCGGTGCACCAGCGACCGGCGTCCGACCCTGTAGTCCGGTGCGGCATCGGGAATGGAATTGAACAGCAGCAGGTTGAAGGTCATTGCGGTGGACGCGATCGCGACGATGATCACCGCAGGTTGCAATGCTCCGCCCTGAAGGAGCGCGACTCCGATCACGGGCAGACCGCCCAGGCCGAGGCCGGCCGCAGCCTCTCCCAAGCCTATCCGCAAGAGCCAGGGCGTATAGAAGAAGATGCAGATTGCGCCAACAGCGATCACCGGCACCAGCCCCCACTCCCGATAGACGCCCAGTGCAATGAAGGCCACGGTCAAGGCCACCGTGCCGCTGATGAAGGCGACGGTTTGCGCTCCTCGCCGAGTGATGCGCCGGGCCTGCAGTGCGCCGCTGCCGCCGGAGAAAGGGGTGCGCTGGGTCTCGCGATCCAGCCCTGATGCATCGTCCGACAACTCATTGAGAACGTTCACGAGGACGTGCGCGGCCACGAGTCCGATCACACCAAGCAGCAGACGCGCCAAATCCGGTTTGCCGGCGGTTTGCGCCAGCCCACCGCTGGCGGCAAGCAAGACCGCGAGCGGTAGAAAGGGCGCGCGGGCGACACCTAGTACACCGCGCAGCGTGTTCCGTGGCGGGGAGATCATCGGGTCAACGGTCACGTGGCCCTCCCATCGCTGGCCATGGGGTAATTGCAAGAACTTGTTCCCTCCTGATCAAGCCCAGTCATGTCACCCCCTTCCACACTGCCACAATCCACGCGGCCGCTAAGGCATCCTGGCTTTCCAGGCTTGCCTCCAACTCAGACCGCACTTGCTCGCTCCGAGCGGCGTACAGCGAGAAGGCGATCCATGCTCGCGTCGGACTGCTCCAAGGCTGCAGATCCGGATACACGATATCTGCCGCTGGCCAGCGGCTGCTCATGGCCGGTCTGCGACTTCCGGCGGCCGCGGCCAGTTGTTTGAGCGGCGTCCCATTTTCGAACGGATTCAGCCGATCGAGCGCGCGATCGGTTGACTTCCGGATCGCCTCCAGAGGCAAGCCGACCGCAAACGCGCTGAACGTGACGGTGTGAACCGTGGCGGAGAGCGGTCTCAGGATGATCCACGTCAAGCCCCGGCTCCCCTTCGCGACCTAGGATCGCCCCTTTGCGCGCTGTCGCTCGATCCCTTGTCCACCGAACTCTTCCGAAATCCGACACACGCCTGCCTGATGTTTTCCGACCTCGGGTACGAAGGTGGCGAGGCTGTCCAGTCCAACCAGTTCCTCATTGTCGACCACGGCGTCGGCGCCATCATCGATCCCGGTGGCAATCTGGCGTTCAACGAGCTCTACCTCGGCATGACTCGGCACTTCTCGCCGCAACGACTGAGCTACGTGATCGCATCGCATGCCGACCCGGACATCATCGCATCGCTCGATCGCTGGCTGAGCTCGACTTCCGCCCAGTTGGTGATCTCACGCGTCTGGGAGCGCTTCGTGCCGCACTTCGCCAAGAGCGGCAAGACACTGGAGCGCGTCATCGGCGTGCCCGACGCGGGTGGGCGGCTGCTCCTGGGCGAGAGCGAACTGTGGCTCTTGCCAGCGCACTTCCTGCACGCCGAAGGCAACTTCCACTTCTACGATCCGGTGAGTCGCATCCTCTTCACAGGCGACCTGGGCGTTTCCCTGACCACCAGCGAGCGCGCCAGGAACCCGGTGCGCGAACTGCCGCCCCATCTCCCTCAGATGGAGCCGTTCCACCGCCGCTACATGGTCTCCAACAAGATCCTTCGGCTGTGGGTGCACATGGCTCGGCAACTGGATATCGCCCTGCTGGTGCCGCAGCACGGCGCACCGCTGGAAGGTCCGGCGATCGGACAGTTCCTGGACTGGGTCGAGTCGCTCGCCTGCGGCATCGACCTGTTCGGACAGGACGACTACCGGATACCCACCCGGCTCATCGAGCCACTCGCCAAGTCACGCTGACTCCGTCGACTTGCGTGCTTGGGAGTTCAGGCCGCCGCATCGCCCCTTCGCGGCCGGCAACATCTCACGCACCATTTGCATCTACCCTTGTCCGGAACCTTCCTCGAGGGGTGCCCGGGCACTTGGTCCAGGGACTTCCAGTCGAATGCTCCTTGGGAATGGAAATCTACCTCGTCCCATGCTGTTCACCATGAAGTCAACGTCCATTATTTGGCCGGCACTTTCGCTGATGATCTGGACATTCCTTGTTCTCGTCCAAGTACCAATTCGACGGTTCCATGCGGCGTTCATGGGACGCGTGGTAGCGCAAGACTTCAAGGATGGTGAATCATCCAATGTTCCCGCAGACGTAGCGCGGCCGAACCGGGTGTTCATGAACCTGGTTGAGGTCCCAGTTGTCTTCTATGCATTGATTGGCTTCTTTCTCGTCACCGGCTGCACGGACCGGACTGCATTGGCGCTCGCATGGCTTTACGTCTCGCTTCGAATCGCGCACAGCCTGATCTACCTGACCTACAACGACGTCGTCCATCGCTTCGCTGTTTTCGCTGTCAGCAATCTCGTCGTATTGGCAATGATCTGTCGTCTCGCGATTTCGCTGGCGTAGTGCATCAGCGCTTCAACCTCCCTGCGCAAACGCTCCGCACGCGAAGGGGGCGGCTCAGCGGCCGAAACGGCCAACGCGCGACAACGCGCGACAACGATGATCCGCTGTCGCAGCGCTGCCCGCCGCCGATCAGTTCTTCTGGTACGCGCGCACCCAGTCGATCTGCAGCGCTTGCGGGAACGCGCTGTCGTCGATGCCGTAGCGGCCGGCCCAGGAACCGCCGATGGCCAGGTTCAGCAGGATGTGGGCCGGGCCGGCCGGGGTGCCGTCCTTGTAGTTCCAGGCGAACGTGCGGGTGTAGAGCTTCTTGCCGTCGAGGAAGACAGAGACCGAGGTCGGATCCCACAGGCAGCCGAAGGTATGCCAGCCCTGGTCGAAGTTCGTCGTGCCGACATAGTCCAGGAGGCTCGTGTTGAAGCTGGGATCGGCCCACACCACCGGTGACAGCGCGCCGCCGGACACGGCGGAATGGAACATGTTGGGCTTGTCGTCGAGGCCGTTGTTCACGTACTCGAAGATGTCGATCTCGGGAGGCCAGCCCAGAACACCCGCGGCAGACACATCCGAATTGAGCCAGAACGCAGGCCACACCCCGACGCCGGGCGGCATCTTCACGCGGGCCTCGAAGTATCCGTAACGTGCCGTCCAGTCCGAGCGGATCATCCCGGATTCGTAGTCGACCCCGTTGACACCGGTGTCGGTGACCTTTTTCGCCACCAGGTTCAGGACGCCGTTGGCAACGACCAGGTTGCCGTTGTCGCGATAGCGCTGCTTCTCGTCGTTGAGATAGTCCGCGGCCTCCGACCCGTAGATGTAGCGGGTGAACCACTTCGAGCGATTCAACGTGGTGCCGTTGAATTCGTCGTTGAACTTCAGCGTGTAGCCGGCCGGCGCATAGCTGTTGAGCGGCGACCCGACAGGCTCGGTGAGCACGATCGGCTTGATCTCCTTCAGCGAGACGCTGTCCACCAGGACGCCCCCGGCATAACTGCAGACGATGCTGAAGTCGACATGGCCCGCATATTCCGGCGCCGTGAAATCGACGACGTAGGTGTTGGACGGCCCGGGGACGATCGTCGCCGCGAACGTACGGAACGTGGTCGTGCTGTTGGGCAAGCGGAAGGTGACCGCGACCTTGGCGCTGCCGGTGCCGGTCGCGTTGCGGCCGACGACCGTCATCTCGTAGGAATGGTGCGGAACGAGCGTCGACGAACCCAAGGCCTGAACAGCCGACCCGTTGATCCGCAACGCCTTTCCGCCACTGCGAAGCTCGCTCGGCCAGACCGCTGCCCAGTCCAGGGTCCAGTTCGTCGAACCCAGGGAGAAATCGGGATTGGCGAGGAGGTTGACGCCGGAGAGCGTGGTCGTCGTGCTCGTCGTGGCGGGGACGGCGGCGGCCGTCGACGCAGCGGCTGTCGCCGTCGAACCGCCGGCGCTGGAATGGGAGGTGGTGCCGGCGACGTCCGCCTGGGCGGGCGGATTGTCGCCACCACCGCAGCCGGCCAGGAGCAGGCTGGCGACGAAGGCGGGCATCAGGCTGGCGGAGCCCGCCTGGCGAAAGATTGACATCGGAGATCCTTGGGAGCGCGGCATCGAATGAAGCAGGCGTGGTTCACACCGTCGAGCATTCGAGAATCGAAATCGGCAGCCGGGGGCGATCGTTGGCAAGATCGCCGGCCCGATGCACGGTCAGGACAATTGAAGTTCTGTCCCTTGACGTGTTTCGGCGCGCGCGCACGCCCGATTAACGGGATTGGTAACCAAACAACCTGCATGACCCGATACGGCAGAGCAATTCATCGGGAGACAGGGCTCGGTGTCGCAACTCGACGTTCCATCTGCTCGACTTTCCTTGCTCGACGTTCGAGAACGCCCATCCAGGGGAGGTTGCCAATCCCTCGACCATCCCTCGCCAACAGATCGCGCAAGGGCCTCGGTGCTCATGCAGAACGGCCGGGCTGCGGGGAGATCACCCTGCTTGCCGTCGCAGCGGTGCGCGTGGTGCAGTGGCGTTCCGTGTCGCGTGCCGCGGCTTGCGCGCCAGGTTGGCCGCGATCATGGCCGCGATCAGCGTCACGAGCCACGAAAAATACATCCAGAGCAGGAAGAGAGGAAACGCTGCGAAGGCACCGTAGACTGCTCGGTACGTCGGCAACTGGACAAGGTAGGCCGCAAAGCCGCGCTTGCCCATTTCAAGCGCGAAGCTTGCGATCAAGCCGCCCGCGACGGCGTGGCTCCACGGGACCTTGGCATTCGGCACGAAGTGGAAGAGTGCCGTCAATGCCGCCATGCCGAGCAGTGGCGGCCCCATGCCGAGTACGAACGACAGCGACGGCGGGAGCACCCCGATGAGGCCCATCGAAACACCCAGCACATACGATGTCGCCCAGAGACTCAGGCCCAGGACGGGCGGGCCGACGGCGAGCATCAGCAAGTACATGCCGACCCGCCTGAAGAACGGCCGATTCCGCTTCACCTGCCACATCTGGTTGAGCGCATTCTCCACGGTGAGCAACAAGGCGACGGACGTGAACAGCAGCGAGAGAGCCCCGACCCACGTCAGGCTGCGCGCGTTCGCGGCGAACAGACTCAGGTAGCCGAGGATGGTGCGCGAGATGTCGGCCGGCAGCAGGCCTTTCATCACGTACTCGTCAATCGCACGCTCGAACCTGTGAAAAGCCGAGAAGCGGGACAAGAACGCGAGGCTGACGGCGAGCAGCGGCACAACCGACAGCAGCGTCGTGAACGTCAGGCTGCCGGCGACTTGTGCCAGGCGCTCCTTCCGGACGCGGTGGATCGTGATGCGCATCAAATTGAACATGGGCGTGTCGGGAGATGGGATGGCGTGCGCGGACGGGTGCATCGGCGACCGGCAGCCTGATTGTCCCGGATGTCACTTGCGGGCGCCGCGGTTGGCCTGACCGAGAGCAGCCCCCTGCATTCGGGCGGTTGCTGACCGATCCAGGGGCCGTCTGCCGGCCCCGAACGCAACGTCGTTCAATGTCGATCAGCTTGTGCCATTCCGGGGCGCCGTCGCGACATCGAATCGGGCCAGATAGTCCTCGCGTTCGGTGCCGGCGATCCGATCCCACCAGGTGAACCACAAGCCGTAGTTTCCCGTCGCCGATTCGTGGTGCAGGTGATGGTGCGTGGTCGTGGTGAAGTGACGCCAGAACGCGGCGCGAACGAAGCCGCGCGGCATGGTCTCGACCGCTGCATGGCCATGGGCGTTGCGCACGACCTGGTGGATCCCGAACGCCAGCAGCACGACGCCGGGAATCGGCACCGCCAGGAGCGCGAGTGGCGTGACCAGGCCGTTGATCAGCGCCTCGATCGGATGGAACGAGTACGCTGCCCAGGGGGATGGATGGCGCGATCGATGGTGCACGCCGTGGACACGGCGGAACAACCAGCGCGTGTGCAGCAGCCTGTGCGTCCAGTAGAAGTAGAGATCGTGCCAGACGATCAACACCGGCAGGCTGGCCCAGAACCACAGCCAGCCATGCCGGGCCGGACGGCGGTATATCTCTGCATGGCCGCTCAGGATCAGGGCCAGGACGCCGGCGCCCAGCGTCGCAAAGACGATCAGCGACAGGAACGAGTAGGACATCTCGCGCCGCATGTCGGTCCCGGAAGGCCATTGGCCGATCAGTCGGTGTGCAAGACGCCTGCGCAGAAGGACGTGGGTCAGCGCCCAGACCGCGCCGGCCGCGATGACGTAGCGGCCGCCCTCCATGGCCGCATTGAACAGCCAGGAGCGCTGCCACAGCGTCCAGGCGGCGGGGTCGAGCCAGGCACCGGGCTGCATCGCGTTCAGGGAGTGGTGTCAGGACATGTCATCGAGGCATGGACTGCGTGGACGAGCAGAAGTTCCCCCGCAGGCCAACCCAGGCCGGCCATTCGTCAAAGGCAGCACCTGCTCGAATGCAACCGGGACCCGCAATTCCGTGCGCCAGACGCGCCCAAGGCGGTCCGTCGCAAGGTTGTTGACCCGGTCGCCGGCCAGGAGTGACATGCCGACAACCCCACCAAGGAGAGAGACGATGACGCTCAGCCGCCGATCCTTCCTCGAGACCGCCGCCGCACTCGGCGCTTCGCTCGCCTGGGTCGGGCCGGCGCGAGGGTCGGGGGTCGACTGGCAGGAACGGCGCGACCTGTATCCCCAAGGGGTCGCCTCGGGCGATCCCGATCCGCACAGCGTCATCCTGTGGACGCGGCGTCCGTTCGGCCAGGGCGAGCGCCAGGTCCTGACCGTCGAGGTCGCGGAGGACGCGGCGTTCCGTCGGGTCATTGCGCAGGCGCCGGCGCCGGTCGCGAGCGCCGCGGACTGGACCGCGCGCGTCCTGATCGGCGGACTGGCGCCGGCGCGCGTCTACTGGTATCGGTTCACCGACGCCGACGGCAACGGCAGCCGGGTCGGTCGCACGATCACTGCGCCGTTGCCGGACGACCCGCGCACCGTGAACTTCGCGTTCGTGAGCTGCCAGGATGTCAACGAGGGCAAGCTCAACGCCTATCGCCGGATGATCCACGAGGATGAACGCACTCCTGCCGCCGAGCAGCTCGGCTTCGTCCTGCACCTGGGCGACTTCATCTACGAGGTGATCGAGTATCCGCACGAGGTGAAGACCCGCTACGACCGCACCATCTACGAGGTCGCGCGCATCCCGGACGGCCACAAGGTGGGCAACTTCCACATCCCGCTGACCCTCGAGGGCTATCGGGCGATCTACAAGGGCTACCTCGCCGACCCCGACCTCCAGGACGCACGCGCCCGCTGGCCGTTCGTCGCCATGTGGGACAACCATGAGTTCTCGTGGCAAGGCTGGCAGAGCATCGTCAAGGCGGGATCGTTCGAGCGGCCCGGCCAGAGCATCAAGGTCGCGGCGAACCAGGCCTGGTTCGAATACCTCCCCGCGCGCGTCGCGCCGCCGGGCGGTTCGCTCGAGCGCTTCGATCCCCCGGCCGTCCAGGACGTCCCGATCGAGGACTTCGACGGCGACGGACTGGGCATCGAGCCGAACAACCTGGCGGCGATCAACAGCCTCCAGGGTTACCGGTCGCTGCGCTACGGCCGGTGCCTGGACCTGATCATCACCGACCAGCACAGCTATCGGAGCGCGGATCCCTTCAGCGATCCGTCGCTCGGGAAACTGGGCGGCGAAGAGTTCCTGGACATGTTTCCCGAGTCGGGGATGCGGGTCCTGGACGGCGGGCGCGCCTTCGACGGCGGCAAGCCCCCGGCGGAGATCCGGTTCAATGACGCCCATGTCCCCAACCCGCAACGCAACGCCCCGCCGCAGACGATCCTGGGCGCGGCGCAGAAGGCCTGGTTCAAGGACAGGCTGAGGCACTCGACCGCGGTGTGGAAGATCTGGGGGAACTCGGAGGGCGCGCTGGATCAGCGCGCCGACCCCCAGAACCTGCCGGCGGGCCTGACGAAGGAGGCCTGGCCGAAGAACGCCTCCTTCGCGTCCCTGGGCGGCGGCGACTACGGCACGGCCTACATGGAACGCGCCGAGATCTACGACCTGGTGCGCGACGCGAAGATCACGGGCTTCGCGATCGTCTCGGGCGATCGCCACAGCTTCTGGGCCGGCTATGCGGCGGCGAACCTGCCGCCCGGGAAGTTCGAGCCGGTCGGCCTGAGCTTCGTTGGCGGGTACCTCACGAGCCCCGGCGTCATGGAGGCCTACGAACACACGCTTGCGAAGGACACGCCGCTGAGATCGCTGTTCCTCGCCGACCGCGGCGCGGGGGTGGCACCGGATTGGACCTACAACATGCTGTTGAGGCACGGCGTCCGGGCGTGCCTGGAATATGCAAGAAGCTTCGACCTCCAGCGCGCCCGGTCGCTGTCCAATCCGGATCTCGCCCCGCACCTCGAATTCGTCGACCTCGGCGGACACGGCTATGCGAAGGTCAGGCTGTCGACCCGTGAGATGCGCACCGAATTCGTCTGCATCCCGCGTCCCGTCACGCGCAGCGACAGGCCGGACGGCGGCCCCCTCCGATATCGGGTACGGCACACGGCCGCGCTGTGGAAGAGCGGGCAGCGGCCGCAGCTGAAGACCTCGGTGATCGAAGGCGACGTCGGATTGTCGATCTGACGGACGCGCGGGCTCGCGCGGCGGGCAGTTCGTCGAGTTGGCCGAACTGTTTGCGGTAGCGGGCGGCGTCCCGGAGCGAATCGCCTGGCGCCGCCCTGGACGCGTTTCGCCCGCCCGGCTGTCGATCCGTCGCAGGGCCGCCAGACACCGCCGACGAATCGATACCATCTGCTTCATGGGTCCCGGGGGGTCGCGCCACACCGCTCGAGCGAGGCGCGCGGGGCGACGACAGGCCCCGGGGCGAGCTCGTACCGTGACGAAGGGGAGGCAGCGATGAACCAGGCGATCCTGGAAGCCAGGGGGTTGCGCAAGGCGTACGGCGCCCGCGTCGCGGTGGCGGACGTGTCTCTCGGCGTCGCCACCGGCGAGGTCCTGGGGCTGCTCGGCCCCAATGGCGCAGGCAAGTCGACGACCGTGGGCATGCTCGCCGGACTCACCCGGCCCGATGCCGGCACCGTCACGATCGGCGGGATGGCGCCGGCGGCCGACGAGTTCCGGTTCAAGCGCCGCATCGGCCTCGTGCCGCAGGAGCTTGCCCTGTTCGAGGACCTGCCCGCGATCGCCAACATCGAACTCTTCGGCGCGCTCTATTCGTTGCCGCATCGTCGCCTGAAGGGGCGCGCGATGGAGGTTCTCGACCTGGTCGGCCTGGCCGACCGGGCGCGCGACAAGCCCGCGACGTTCAGCGGCGGCATGAAGCGCCGCCTGAACATCGCCTGCGCACTCGTCCACGATCCCGACGTCCTGCTGCTCGACGAGCCCACCGCGGGCGTCGACCCCCAGAGCCGCAACGCCATCTTCGACAACCTCGAAGCCTTGAAACGCTCCGGCAAGGCGCTCGTGTACACCACCCACTACATGGAAGAGGCGGAGCGCCTGGCCGACCGGATCGTGATCGTCGATCACGGCCGGGTGGTCGCCACCGGAACGCCGGCCGAGCTCTACCGTCTCCTGCCGGTCGCGCAGACCCTGCACATCGAGGCCGAAGGCCGCATCGACGACGCCTCGCTCCAGGCCGCGCTGCAGGCCGCCGACGGCGTCAAGGCGGCGCGGGTGGACGGGCAGGACATCGAGATCGGCCTCGACGACCTGCCACGCACCACCGCCTCGGTGACGCACCTGCTCGCCGCACGCGGCATTCGCATGCGTCGCATCGATTCGGGTCGGGCGAGCCTGGAGGACGTGTTCCTCGCGCTCACCGGCCGGCAGCTCCGCGACTGAATGGAGGAACCTGCCGCATGAATGCCTTCTCCGCGCTGGTGCGCAAGGACCTGGTCCTGTACTTCTCGAACCGTCGCTCGGTGATCGTCAGCATCGTCGCGCCCATCCTGATCGCCGCCTTCTTCGGCAGCCTGTTCGGCGGCGGCGACAGCGCACCGGCGCACGTGCCGGTCGGCATCGCCGACCTCGACGACAGCCCGCTGTCGCGACAGGTCGTCGCGGCCATGAAAGCCGACCCGAGCCTGGCGATCACCGAGCTGCCCGACGCGACCGCCGCCGCGCAGGTGAAGGCGGGCACGCTGCGCGCATCGATCACGCTGCCGAAGGGCTTTGGCGCGCAGAGCAGCCAGGCGCTGTTCGGCGCTTCGACCAAGCCTCGGATCGACCTGCGCTACGACCCGTCGCAGTCCATGGTGTTGCCGCTCGTGCGAGGCCTGCTCGCGCAACATGCGATGCAGGTCGTGACGCAAGCGGTCTTCAGCGGCAGCACGCCCGTGATTGCGGACATGCGCGAGCACGTGGCGGCGGATTCGACGATGCCCCCGGAGCGTCGGCATCAGCTGCTCGCGATGTTCGACGACATCGCGAAGGTGCAGCAGGCCCGGCCGACCGATCCCGCGGCATCGGGCAGCAACCCCGGCGGCGGCCGAGCCACCCTCAGCATGCCCTTCGCCACCAACGAGACGCAGATGAGCTCCGGCACCGAGCCGCGCTACAACAGCTATGCGCACGCGTTCGCAGGCATGGGCGTGCAGTTCATCCTGTTCATGGGCGTCGACATGGCGATCGGCCTGCTGATGTCGCGTCGCCTCGGGCTGTGGACGCGCCTGCGCGCGGCCCCGCTCTCGCGCAGCACGCTGCTCGGCAGCCGCATCGCGAGCACGGCGGCCATCGCCTTGATCATCTTCGCGATCATCTACGCCGTCGCCATGGCCGCATTCGGCGTGCGCATCGAGGGCAGCGTGCCCGGATTCCTGGCCGTCCTGGCCGCCTTCGCCCTGCTCACCGCGAGCTTCGGCCTGCTGATCGCGGCACTCGGCAGGACGCCGGAGGCGACCCGCGGCCTCGCGATCCTGGCGACGCTGCTGCTCGTGATGCTCGGCGGCGCCTGGGTGCCGGCCTTCATCTTCCCGGCCTGGCTGCAGAAGGTTTCGCTCGTCGCGCCCACGCGCTGGGCCATCGACGGCCTCGACGCGATGACCTGGCGCGGCCAGCCCTTCGAGGCCGCCCTGCTGCCCGTCGCGGCGATGCTCGGCTTCACCGCCCTGTTCTCGATCCTCGCGGTGTGGCGCTTCGAATGGGAAGAATAGGGACAACCCGCTACGCGCACCATTCTCCGCAGCCCGGCGACGCCCCCCTTTTCCGCCCGAACTGACACGGGTCTTACAACAAGCCCCGCCATATGCGGTCGGCCGCATGTTTGCACCGAGTTGGCTCTCGGGGTTTGCACGCATCTGCGGGGATCACGTAGTGGCAAACGGTTACAGCGGCACCACAATGCGCCAGGAATTCAGCCTGGCTTGATCGCAAACGCGAGGCAACGACAACTTGCCCAAACGGAGACACCACCCATGAAGTTCACCACCCGACTCAGCGTCGTCGCCCTGGCCTGCACGGCCGCCACCGCCTTCGCGGCCGACCCGATCAAGATCGGCGTCGACGGCCCGTTCACCGGCGGCTCGTCCTCGATGGGCGTCAGCATGCGCGACGGCGTGCGCCTGGCCGCCGACGAGATCAACAAGGCCGGCGGCGTCCTGGGCCGCCAGATCCAGCTCGTCGAACGCGACGACGAGGCCAAGAACGAACGCGGCGTGCAGATCGCCCAGGAGCTCATCAGCAAGGAGAAGGTCGTCGCCACGGTGGGCTACATCAACACCGGCGTGGGCCTGGCCTCGGAGCGCTTCTTCCAGGAAGCCAAGATCCCGGTCATGAACAACGTGGCCACCGGCTCGGTGCTCACCCACCAGTTCGACGACCAGCCCGAGAACTACATCTTCCGCAACGCGGCCCACGACAGCATCCAGGCGCCGATGATCGCCGAGGAAGCCATCAAGCGCGGCTACAAGAAGGTGGCCATCCTGGCCGACTCCACCAACTACGGCCAGCTGGGCCGGGCCGACCTGGAGAAGGCGCTGGCGCTCAAGGGCGTCAAGCCGGTCGCCGTGGAGAAGTTCAACGTCAAGGACGTGGACATGACCGCGCAGCTGCTCAAGGCCAAGGAGGCCGGCGCGGAAGTGGTGCTCACCTACGGCATCGGCCCCGAGCTGGCCCAGATCGCCAACGGCATGACCAAGCTGGGCTGGAAGGTGCCGCTGATCGGCAGCTGGACGCTGTCGATGGCCAACTTCATCGACAACGCCGGCCCCGGCGGCGAAGGCGCGCGCATGCCGCAGACCTTCATCCAGGAGCCGACGACGCCCAAGCGCCAGTCGTTCATCGTCAGCTACCTGCGCACCTACAACCCGAAGAACAGCCGCATCGAGTCGCCGGTCTCGGCCGCCCAGGGCTACGACTCGGTGTACCTGCTCGCCGCCGCGATCAAGCAGGCCGGATCCACCGACGGCCCGAAGATCAAGGAAGCGCTGGAGAACCTGAAGACGCCGGTCGAGGGCGTGGTCACCACGTACAACAAGCCGTTCTCCAAGACCGACCACGAGGCGATCACCGCCAACATCCCGGTCTTCGGCGAGGTCAAGGGCAGCCGCGTGGTCTACGCCTACCCGGACGACTTCAAGAAGGCCTCGGAAGTACGCGTCAAGGACGTCAACGCCAAGGGCGCCCTGCCCGCCGCGAAGAAGTAAGCTGCACGCCACGCGTCGCCGAACGCGCCGCCCCGACACCTCGTCGCGGCGGCGCTTCTCTTGATCCGCTCGCCTCGTGCGAGCCCCGAACCCTTCCCAGCGGAGACCTGCGCGCATGGAAATCCTGACCCAACTGATCTTCAGCGGCATTGCGCTGGGGATGATCTACGCGGTCATCGCCTTCGGCTACCAGCTGACCTTCGCCACCTCCGACACCCTGAACTTCGGCCAGGGCGACGCGCTGATGCTGGGGGCGCTGGTCGGCCTCACGCTGGTGGGCATGGGCGTGAACTACTGGCTGATGATCCCGATCGTGTGCGTGTTCGGCGCGATCCAGGGCGCGGTGGTCGAGCGCATCGGCGTGCGGCCGGCGCTCAAGATCAAGAGCGAGTTCGGCTGGATCATGTCCACCATCGCGCTGGGCATCATCTTCAAGAACGTGGCCGAGAACGTGTGGGGCCATGACGACCTGAAGTTCCCGTCGCCGCTGCCGGAGTCGCCGATCAAGTTCCTGGGCGCCAACGTGCTGCCGATGGAGATCCTGGTCGTCGTCGGCGCCGTGCTGATGATGGCCGCGGTGGAGGTGTTCAACCGCAAGACGATCTGGGGCAAGGCCGTGGTGGCCACCTTCAACGACCGCGACGCCGCGCGCCTGATGGGCATCAACACCAGCCTCGTGATCACGTTCTCGTACGCGCTGTCGTCGATGAGCGCCGCGCTCGCCGGCGTGCTGATCGCCCCGCTGACGCTCACCGGCTCCACCATGGGCGCGGTGCTGGGCCTGAAGGCCTTCGCCGTGGCCATCATCGGCGGCCTCACCAGCGGGATGGGCATCATCCTGGGCGGCATCATCCTGGGCATCGCCGAGAAGACGACGGGCTACTACCTGTCGACCGGCTACCAGGACGTGCCCGGGCTGGTGCTCCTGCTGATCGTGCTGGCCGTCAAACCCGCCGGCCTGTTCGGCAAGACCGCGATCAAGAAGGTCTGACCCCATGAAGCCTCGTTCGCTTGTCCTGGCGCTCGTCGCCTGCGTGCTGTTGTTCGGCTTCCCGCTGGTGATCGACAACGCGTACTACATCCACATGCTGCAGACGATCGCCATCTACGCGATCCTGCTGTTCGGGCTGGACATCGTCGTCGGCTACACCGGCCAGGTGTCGCTGGGCCATGCCGGGCTGTTCGGCATCGGCGCCTACACCGCCGGCGTGCTGTACTCGCACTTCGCCGCGCCGCTGCTGCTCACCTTGCTGGGCGGCGTGCTCGTCACGGCCGGCTTCGGCGCCCTGCTGGCGCTGCCGGCGCTGCGCGTCACCGGCCCGTACCTGGCGATGGTGACGCTGGCCTTCGGCACCATCATCCAGATCCTCATCAACGAGATGACGGACCTCACCAACGGCCCGATGGGCATCACGCTGTCCAAGCCCAAGCTGCTGGGCCTGCAGCTGGACGCCCGCTCGTACTACTGGGTGGTGTGCGTGCTGCTGATCGCCTCGCTGCTGGTGGTGCACCGCATCCTGCGCTCGCACCTGGGGCGCGCGTTCGAGGCCCTGCGCGGCAGCCCGGTGGCCTCCGACTGCATGGGCGTGTCGGTCTACCGCTACAAGGTCTACGCGTTCGTCATCAGCGCCGGCATGGCCGGCATGGCCGGCTCGCTGTACGCCTATTCTGAACAGTACATCTCGCCCAACACCTACAACTTCGAGTTGACGGTGATGTTCCTGCTGGCCGTCATCATGGGCGGGCGAAAGACGCGCAGCGGCGCCCTGCTGGGCGCGGCCATCATCGTGGTGCTGCCCAAGCTGCTCGACGACCTGAGCCTGTTCCGCTACGTCTCGGTGACGCTGGCGCTGCTGGTGACCGGCGGCGCGGCGGCGTTCATCGCGCGCGGCAAGACCACGCCGCTGCGCGCGGCCATTCCCGTCATCGGCAGCGTGGCGCTGGCCGTGCTCTCGTTCGTGCTGACGTCGATGACCGACTGGCGCCTGTCCATCTTCGGCCTGATCACGCTGCTCGTCGTCTACTACCTGCAGGACGGCATCGTCGGCTTCGTGCGCAACACGCTGGGCCTGCACGGCCACGGCCGCACCGACGCCCAGGCCGCCGCGCAGCTGCCGGCCGCCGGCGACGCGGTGTCCACCTCGGTGGCGCAGGCGGCGCCGGCCGCGCAGAGCCTGATGGCGGTCGACAAGGTGCTGATGCAGTTCGGCGGCCTGAAGGCGCTCAACGACGTCGACCTGCACGTCAGCCGAGGCACCATCCACGGCCTGATCGGCCCCAACGGCTCGGGCAAGAGCACGATGATGAACGTGCTCACCGGCATCTACGTGCCCACGGCGGGTGCGATCGCGTTCAAGGGCGAGTCCATCGTCGGCCGCACCTCGGCGCGCATCGCGCTGTCGGGCGTCGCCCGCACGTTCCAGAACGTGCAGCTGTTCGGCGAGATGACGGCGCTGCAGAACGTGCAGGTCGGCCTGCACCACACCTACCGCAGCAACCTGCTGGAGGTGGCGCTGCACCTGCCGCGCTTCCTGCGCGAGGAACGCGCAGCCGCGGCGCGCGCGTACGCGCTGCTGAAGTTCGTCGGCCTCGAATCGCTGGCCGGCGAGGAGGCGCGCAACCTGCCCTACGGCAAGCAGCGCCTGCTGGAGATCGCCCGCGCGCTGGCGCTCAACCCCGAGCTGCTGCTGCTCGACGAGCCCGCGGCCGGCCTGACGGCGCCCGACATCAAGGACCTGGTGGTCATCATCCGCAAGATCCGCGAGCACGGCATCACGCTGATCCTCATCGAGCACCACATGGACGTCGTGATGTCGGTGTGCGACGTCGTCACCGTGCTCGACTTCGGCCAGAAGATCGCCGAAGGCAGCCCGGCGGCCGTCCAGGCCGATCCCCAGGTCATCAAGGCCTACCTCGGCGGCGAATTGACGGCCCCCACGCTCCCTCCGGTCGCTGCCCCCCAGGGGGGCGCCCGGATCGGCTCGGGTAGCGACCCTCGCTCCCCGGGAAGCTTGGTCTAGGTCACCGCCTGTCGGCGAACATCACTACGAAACAGGCCACCACCATGCTCTCGATCACCAATCTGCACGCCGGCTACGGCAAGGTCGAAGTCCTGCAAGGCATCTCGCTGGAGGTGCCCAAGGGCCAGGTCGTCACGCTGATCGGCAGCAACGGCGCCGGCAAGACGACGACGATGCGCGCGATCTCCGGCATGATCGCGCCGCGCGAAGGCAAGGTGATGCTCGGCGATGTCGACATCACCGGCCGCGAGTCGCACCGCATCGCCCGCCTGGGCCTGGCGCACTCGCCCGAGGGCCGGCGCGTGTTCGCGACGATGACCGTCAACGACAACCTGCTGCTGGGCGCGTTCCCGCGCTTCACCGGCGCCCGCCCGAAGGGCGACATCGCTGCCGACCTCGAGCGGGCGATGGACTACTTCCCGCGCCTGAAGGAGCGCCGGCTTCAGCTGGCCGGCACCCTGTCGGGCGGCGAGCAGCAGATGCTCGCGATGGCCCGCGCCATGATGATGAACCCCGAGGTCGTGCTGCTGGACGAGCCGTCGATGGGCCTGGCGCCGATCCTGGTCGAGGAGGTGTTCCGCATCATCTCGCGCCTGCGCGCCGAGGGCGTGACCATGCTGCTGGTGGAGCAGTTCGCAGCCGCGGCACTGAACGTGTCCGACTACGGCTACGTGCTGGAGAACGGCCGCATCGCGGTGCACGGCCCGGCCGACAAGCTCAAGAACGACCCGGCGGTGCAGGCGGCCTACCTGGGCGGCGGGCACTGATCCTGCGGCGCGCCGGCCGCGGCCGGCGCATCCGCGCATCGCGGCGCGGCCCGGCGGCTCAGGCCGGCGCGTCCGCCCCCGCGGCGTCCTTCTGCGCGTAGCGCCACGTGTGGCGGCCCGAGCGCTTGGCCTCGTACAACGCGAGGTCGGCCGACTTGTAGAGCTCGTCCTGCGTCGTGCCGTCCGCCGGGAACAGCGCCACGCCGATGCTGGGCGTGGTGCGCATCTCCTGGCCTTCGTGCGTCACGGGCGCGTCGAAGGCGGCCAGGATGCGGCCGCAGGCGATGTCGACCGCGCTCGGGATGGCGGTGTCGGCCAGCAGGATCGCGAACTCGTCGCCGCCCAGGCGCGCCACGACGTCGGCCTGCCGCGCGATGGCGCGCAGGCGGCGCGCGGTCTCGACCAGCAGCGCGTCGCCGGCGTCGTGGCCCAGGGTGTCGTTGACCTGCTTGAAGTGGTCGAGGTCGATCAGCAGCAGCGCGAAGCCGCCGTCCTGGCGCTCGCTGGCGGCGATCATCTGGCGGCAGTAGTCGCCGAACATGCGCCGGTTGGGCAGCGCCGTCAGCGCGTCGCTGTAGGCCAGTTCCTCGAGCTGGTGCTGCAGCCGCGTCAGCTCGCGCGTGCGCTGCTCGACCACGCGCTCCAGCTCCTGGCTGCGCTGCTGCACGTAGCGCACCCGCACCGCCACGACCGCGGCGACGGCCAGCAGCGCGCCCAGGATCTTGAGCAGGTCGAACCACCAGGCCTGGTACCAGGCCGGCTGGATCTCCACGTCGACCTCCAGCGGATGGTCCGTCCATCCGCCGTCGCGGCTGGCCGCCTTCATGTGCAGCGTGTAGCGGCCGGGCGACAGGTTGGTATAGCCGGCCGACCGGTGCGTGGCGTCGACCTCGCGCCAGGTGCGGTCGTAGCCCTCCAGCCAGTACGCGTAGCGGTTACGTTCGGGCGCGGTGAAGTCCAGCAGCGAGAACTCGACCGAGAAGCCGCCGGATTCGGGCGGCACCGTCAGCTGCTTTCGGGTGCCCGCATCGGCCAGCACGGCGGGCTTGCCGCCGACCTCGACGTCGGTGACGACGATGGGGGCGGCGTAGACGCGCCGCGTCAGCCGCTCGGGCCGGATCACGGTCAGGCCGCCGAGGCCGCCGAAGAAGACCTCGCCGGTGGACCCGACGGCGCCGGAGTTGACCCAGTAGGTGGAGATGGCCGCGCCGTCGGCCGGGTGCAGCACGCGCAGCGCGTAGGTGGCCGGGTCGATCAGCGCGACGCCGTCGTCGGTGCTGGCCCAGATGCGCCCGGCGGCGTCCATCAGCAGCGTGTCGATGTTCTCGCTGGTCAGGCCCTCGGCCTTGCCGATGTGGTGGAAGTACGCGCGGCCGCCGGCGTCGCGCCGTTCGAGGATCTGGATGCCCGCGTTGTTGCCCACCCAGAGCCGGCCCTGGCGATCGGTCAGCAGCGTGTTGATGACCGCCGCCGCGAGGCTGCTCGGGTCGTTGGCCACCGGCATGATGCGCTGCGTGGGCTGGCCCGGGTGCACCAGGTTGAGCCCGTTGTTCGTCCCCACCCACAGCGCGCCGCCGGGTCCGGGCGCGATCACGGTGACCGCGGGATCGCTGAGCTCGGCCGTGGGCACGGCCTGCGTCAGGGGGTGCGCCGGCGACCCCAGGTCCATGCGCCACAGGCCGTCGCCGTTGCCGCCGATCCACAGCGTGCTGCCCTCCAGCATCAGCGGCGTGATGGCCTTGACCGAGCCGCGCTGCGGCGTCGGCACCGACCGGATCTGGCGCGCGTCGGGCGCCAGCGTGAACAGGCCGTCGCGCGACGCGAGGTAGCGCGTGCCGTCCGCGGCATGCACGATCGCCGTCACGTTGTTGACGGCCGGCGCACCCGCGCCCTCGGTGGCCTCGCCCGTCAGCGCGGTCATCTTCTGCTGCGCGGGGTCGACCACCTCGATGCTGCTCTTCTGGCCCAGCGTGACGATGCCGCGCGCGTCGGCGTCCACCGAGAAGACGTTGGGGTCGGTCCAGGCGGAGCCGTCGGACGAGAACAGCGACAGCACCGCGTCCTGCAGCGCGTAGGTGCGGCTCAGGCCGGTGGTGGAGGCGACCCACATCTGCCCGCCGCGATCGCGATGCAGGCCCCAGATCCAGTTGGCCTGCAGGCTGCTCGGCACGCCACGGTCGCGCACGATGCGGCGCGCCACCAGCGAGGCGGTGTCGGCGATCACCAGTCCGCGCGTCTGGGTGCCGATCCAGATCTCGCCGTTGCCCGCCTCGGCGAACGAGGTGACGCTGTCAGTCAGCAGCCCGGGATCGCTGGCGCCGGCCGGTTGCAGGCGCGCGACCTTGTCGGTCACCGGGTCGTGGACGAACACGCCGCGCTGGCTGGTGCCGATCCAGACCTGGCCGCGCGCGTCCTCGTACAGCGAGTCCACCGTGACCGCGCCGCCGTCGGGGATGCCGGGCAGCTCGATGCGCCGGCCGGGCCGGCCGTCCAGGCGGCGCTGCACCACGCCCGAGGGGGATCCGACCCAGACGTTGCCCGCGCGGTCCTGCAGCACGGCGGTGACATTGGCTTCCGGCAGCGGATCCGGCCCCCCGCCGCCGTGGGCCCAGGCATCCTCGAGCACGCCGGAGGCGCGCGCGTGCATCAGCCCCGTCGCGCTCGCGGCCCACATGCCGCCTTCCAGGTCGGGCGCCAGGACGACCACGGTCGCGCCGCCGAAGCGCGTGAAGCGGTTCTCGGCCGCGTCGAAGCGCGCCAGGCCGCCGCCATCCATGCCCACCCAGATGCGACCCAGGCTGTCGTGGGCCAGCGTGCGCACGTAGCTCACCGGCAGGCCGTGCGGATCGTCGGGGCGCGCCGGGTAAACGCGGAAGCGGTAGCCGTCCCAGCGCGCGACGCCGTCCTGGGTGCTGGCCCACAGGTAGCCCTGGGCATCCTCGGTGACGCCGGTGGCGATGGCATGCGGCAGGCCGTCGTGCTGGGTCAGGTGCTCGAACACCGTGTTGGCCATGCCCACCCAGCCGATGCTGGCCGCGGCGGCCGACGCGGCCGCGGGCGCGGCCGGCGCCGCGGGCGAGCCGGCCTCGCTGCCCAGCGCGACCGACGCCAGCAACCAGGCCAGCGCCATGCGGAGGCGGCCCTGCGCCGACGTCCGCCTGGACGACCGTTCCGCTCCGGCCTGATCGCTACCCCTCCGACTCACTCTGTCGCGCTCCTCGCGTGCTGTTCGACGGCCGGTTGCCCGGCCGGGCCCATTCTGGGCGATGCGCCGCGACAACGGCGGCGCGCTGCGCGTGCCGCGGCGCATCCACTCATTGTCGACGCGCCGGGCGGCAACTGAAGCCCTTTCGCGGCAACCTGGGGAATTCCCGGGCCGGGCCTGCCCGGCGCGACCCCGGGCCAGGCGCGCCGGGGCCGCCGCCGGCGCCCGGTAAAATCGCCGGATGACCCGACCCGTCCGCTCGCAATACGAAGACTTCATGCGCCTGGTGCGCGACCGGGGCCGCTTCAAGGCCGACCGCACCGGCACCGGCACCACCAGCGTGTTCGGCCACCAGATGCGCTTCGACCTGTCCGAGGGCTTCCCGCTCGTGACGACGAAGAAGGTGCACCTGAAGTCCATCATCCTCGAACTGCTGTGGTTCCTGCGCGGCGACTCCAACGTCGCGTGGCTGCAGGAACGCGGCTGCACGATCTGGGACGAGTGGGCGCGCGCGGACGGCGACCTCGGCCCCGTCTACGGCGTGCAGTGGCGCTCGTGGCCGACGCCCGACGGCGGCCACGTCGACCAGATCGCCGAGGTCGTCCGGCAGCTCCGGACGAACCCCGACTCGCGCCGCATCATCGTCAGCGCCTGGAACGTGGCCGACCTGGGCAAGATGGCGCTGATGCCCTGCCACGCGTTCTTCCAGTTCTACGTGGCGCCGCCTGAAGCGCCCGGCGGCCGCGGCAAGCTGTCGTGCCAGCTCTACCAGCGCAGCGCCGACATCTTCCTGGGCGTGCCGTTCAACATCGCCAGCTACGCGCTGCTGACCCACATGTTCGCGCAGCAGTGCGACCTGGACGTGGGCGACTTCATCTGGACCGGCGGCGACTGCCACCTGTACGCCAACCACGCCGAGCAGGTCGAGACGCAGCTGCAGCGCGCGCCCTTCCCCTACCCGACCTTGCACATCAAGCGCCGGCCGCCCTCCATCCTCGACTACGAATTCGACGACTTCGAGGTGCGCGACTACCAGCACCATGCGGCGATCAAGGCGCCAGTGGCGGTATGAAGGTCGCCCTGATCGCGGCCGTGGCGCGCAACGGCGTCATCGGCAACGACAACGCGCTGCTGTGGAAGCTGCCCGAGGACATGGCGTTCTTCAAGCGCACCACGCTGGGCAACCCGGTGATCATGGGGCGCCGCACCTGGGACTCGATCCCGGCGCGCTTCCGCCCGCTGCCCGGCCGCACCAACATCGTGGTCACGCGCCAGCCCGACTGGCACGCCGACGGCGCGCTGGTGGCCCACGGCTTCGAGCAGGCGCTCGAGCTGGCGCTGGAGTCGGTGGCGGCCAACCCGCACGGCCTGCGCGCCTTCGTGATCGGCGGCGCCGAGCTCTATGCGCTGGCGCTGCCGCACGCCGACGAGCTGGTGCTCACCGAGATCGACCGCGAGTTCGCCGGCGATGCGTGCTTTCCCGCGTGGTCGCCCAACCATTTCGTCGAGACCGCGCGCGAACGCCACCACGCCGGCCCGCCCAACGACTGCGACTTCGCGTTCGTCACCTACCGTCGCACGCACGCGGCGCGCTGAGCGCGCGCGGCCCCGGGCGCGCGGCCAGCGCGCGATCCGTGTAACTGACAAAACGGACAGCCGACCAGGGCGCGAGGAGATACCCGAAAGATGCGGGAGGCCGGGCGTCTTCTCACTATCATCGCGGGCTCGACTGCCACGGAACCGCCGCGTCCATGAACCTGATCCAGCTCGCGCTGCGACGCCCCTACACGTTCATCGTCATGGCGATGCTGATCGTGCTCGCGACGCCGTTCGCGCTGCTGAAGATGCCCACGGACATCCTGCCCGAGATCAACATCCCGGTCATCAGCATCGTCTGGAACTACACGGGCATGTCGGCCCAGGAGATGGGCCAGCGAATCACGTCGCAGAACGAGCGCAGCCTGACGACGACGGTCTCCGACATCGAGCACATCGAGTCGCAGACGCTGGCCGGCATCGCGGTCATCAAGATCTTCTTCCAGCCCAACGCCAACATCCAGACGGCGCTGGCGCAGGTCACCGCCATCGAGCAGGCGCAACTGCGCCAGCTGCCGCCGGGCATCACGCCGCCGCTGGTGATCAAGTACTCGGCCTCCAGCATCCCCGTGGTGCAGCTGGGCCTGTCCAGCGGCACGCTGCCCGAGCAGTCCATCTTCGACGCCGCCGTCAACGTCCTGCGCCCACAGCTGATCAACATCCCCGGCGTGGCCATCCCGTTCCCCTACGGCGGCAAGAACAAGCTGATCTCGGTGGACCTGGACACCAACGCGCTGCAGGCGCGCGGGCTGTCGCCGGCCGACGTGGTCAACGCGGTCAACCTGCAGAACCTGATCCTGCCCTCGGGCACCGCCAAGTTCGGCCCCACCGAGGTCACGGTGAAGATGAACGGCTCGACCGACACCATCGCCGCGCTCAACGACCTGCCGGTGCGCACCGTCAACGGCATCACCACCACCATCGGCGACGTCGCCTTCGTGCGCGACGGCTTCGCGCCGCAGACCAACATCGTGCGCCAGGACGGCCAGCGCGGCGTGCTGCTGTCGGTGCTGAAGAACGGCGGGGCGTCCACGCTGGACATCATGGCCAACCTGCGCGCCCTGCTGCCCCGGGCGGCCGAGCAGATGCCGCGCGAGATCACGGTCAAGACGCTGTTCGACCAGTCGGTCTTCGTCAAGGCCGCGGTCGCCGGCGTGGCGATGGAGGCCCTGATCGCCGCCGGCCTCACCGCCGCGATGGTGCTCCTCTTCCTGGGCAACTGGCGCAGCACGCTGGTGATCGCGCTGACGATCCCGCTGTCGATCCTGAGCTCGGTGATCCTGCTGCAGGTGCTGGGCGAGACGCTCAACCTGATGACGCTGGGCGGCCTGGCGCTGTCGGTGGGCGTGCTGGTGGACCAGGCCATCGTCACGATCGAGAACATCGAACGCCACCTGCACCTGGGCACCGGGCTGACCGAGGCCATCGTCGTGGGCGCCGGCGAGATCGGCGTGCCGGCCTTCGTCTCCACCGTGTGCATCTGCATCGTGTTCGTGCCGATGTTCTTCCTGTCCGGCGTCGCCCGCTTCCTGTTCGTGCCGATGGCCGAGGCCGTGGTGTTCGCGATGGCCGCGTCCTACCTGCTGTCGCGCACGCTGGTGCCGACGCTGGTGATGCTGCTGATGCGCGGCCAGCACGCGGCCGCGCCCGCGACAGGCACGAAGCCGGGCCTGCTCGCGCGGCTGAACCGGGCCTTCGACGCCCGCTTCGAGCAGGTGCGGCGCGCCTACACGCTGGCGCTGTCGGTGCTGCTGGCGCACCGCCGCCGCTTCTCGATCGGCTTCATGGCGTTCTGCCTGCTGTCGTGCGGCCTGTTCGGCGTGCTCGGGCGCGACTTCTTCCCGGCCGTCGACGCCGGCCAGGTGCGCCTGCACATGCGCCTGCCCACCGGCACCCGCATCGAGGAGACGGCGCGCGCCGCCGACCAGGTGGAGGCCGCGATCCGCGAACTGGTGCCGGCCGACCAGCTCGCCACGGTGCTGGACAACCTGGGCGTGCCCAACTCCGGCATCAACCTGTCGTACAGCAACGCCGGCACCATCGGCACGCTGGACGGCGAGATCCAGATCGCCCTCAAGGAGGGCCACCAGCCCACCGCGGGCTTCGTCGCGCTGCTGCGGCGCGAACTGCCGCAGCGCTTCCCCGGCATCGAGTTCTTCTTCCAGCCGGCCGACATCGTCACCCAGATCCTCAACTTCGGCCTGCCGGCGGCCATCGACGTGCAGTTCACCGGCAACAACGTGGAGGCCAACGCCGCGCTCGCCGCCGCGCTGAACAAGCAGATCCGGCGCATTCCCGGCGCCGTCGACAGCCATGTGCACCAGCGCCTGGACGCGCCCTCGATCACGCTCGACATGGATCGCGCCCGCCTGCAGCAGATCGGCCTGAGCGCGCAGAACGTCGGCCAGAACGTGCTGATCGCGCTGTCGGGCAGCTCGCAGACCGCGCCGGCGTTCTGGCTCAACCCGGGCAACGGCATCGTCTACAGCATCGCGGTGCAGACGCCGCAGTACAGCATCGATTCGCTGGACGCGCTGCTCGCCACGCCGGTGGGCAACGGCGCGGGGGCGGGCAGCACCGGCGGCAACGCGCAGTTGCTGGGCAACCTGGTCAAGGTGACGCCCGCCGTGCAGGCCGCGATCTCGTCGCGCTACAACATCCAGCCCGCGGTCGACGTGTTCGTCGGCGTGCAGGGCACCGACCTCGCCAGCGTGGCCGCCCAGGTCACGGCGCTGGTGGACGCCACGCGGGCGAAGCTGCCGCGCGGCAGCTCGGTGGTGGTGCGCGGCCAGGTGCAGACGATGCAGGCCTCGTTCGTCGGCCTGCTGGTGGGGCTGGCCATGGCCATCGTGCTGGTCTACCTGCTGGTGGTGGTGAACTTCCAGTCGTGGATCGACGCGCTGATCATCATCGCCGCCCTGCCCGCCGCGCTGGCCGGCATCGCCTGGATGCTGTTCATCACCGGCACCACGCTGAGCGTGCCGGCGCTCACCGGCGCCATCATGACCATGGGCGTGGCCACCGCCAACTCGATCCTGATGATCTCGTTCGCACGCCAGCGCCGCGACGACGGCGTGCCGGTGCTGTCGGCCGCGCTCGAGGCCGGCGCCACGCGCCTGCGCCCCGTGATGATGACCGCGCTGGCGATGATCATCGGCATGATCCCGATGGCGCTGGGCCTGGGCGAAGGCGCCGAGCAGAACGCGCCGCTGGGCCGCGCGGTCATCGGCGGCCTGCTGTTCGCCACGGTGTCCACCCTCCTCTTCGTGCCGGTGGTGTTCGCCGGCGTGCACCGCCGCCTCGAGACGCGCCGCGACAGCGCGGGCGCCACGCCCGTCGCCCCCCTTCCGCAGGAGACCTGACCATGACCGAGCAGCGCCATGCCAACCTGGGCATCAACGCCGCCGCCTTCGCCGCGGGCGACGATCCGCACGCGCACCTGCAGCGGCGCCAGGTCGTGCGCCGGCTCAAGATCGCCACGCTCATGGTGCTGGTGCTGCTGGGCCTGGGCGCCGCGCGCACCGTGCTCAGCCGCGTGGCCAATGCCCGCGCGCTGGACGCCGGCGTGGCCGAGCACGCGGCGATCCATGTCAAGACGACGCTGCCGCAGGCCGCGGGCGCGGGCCGCACGGTGGCGCTGCCCGGCACGCTGCAGGGCGCGGTGCAGGCGCCGATCGCGGCGCGCGCGGCCGGCTATGTCAAGCGCTGGAACAAGGACATCGGCAGCCGCGTGCGGCAGGGCGACGTGCTCGCCGAGCTCGAGGCCCCCGAGCTCGACCAGCAGGTCTCGCAGGCGCAGGCCGCGCGCGACCAGACCGCTTCCACCGTGGCGCTGGCCCAGACCACCGTCGCGCGCTGGGAGGCGCTGCGCCAGAAGGACGTCGTCTCGCAGCAGGACCTGGACGAGCGCCGCGCCGGGCTGGTGCAGGCGCGCGCCAACCTCGCGGCGGCCGACGCCAACCTGCAGCGCCTGCGCCAGCTCGAGGCCTTCAAGAACGTCACAGCGCCGTTCGCGGGCGTGATCACGAAGCGCAACATCGACGTCGGCGACCTGATCGACACCAGCGGCAAGCCGCTGTTCCTGCTGTCGCAGACCGACCCGCTGCGCGTCTACGTGAGCGTGCCGCAGTCCTATGCCGGACTGGTGCGCGTCGGCGCGCCGGTCGTCGTCACGCAGGCCGAGCTGCAGGGCAGGCCGTTCAAGGGCCAGGTCACGCGGACCTCGGCATCCATCGACGCGGCCACGCGCACCATGCAGGTGGAGGTGTCGCTGCCCAACGCCGACGGCGCCCTGCTGCCCGGCGCCTACGTGCAGGTGGCGCTGCCGCTGGCGGCCAGCGCCGCGCTGACGGTGCCGAGCAACGCCCTGCTGTTCCGCGGCGAGGGCCCGCGCGTGGCGGTGGTCGACGCGCAGGGCAAGGTCACGCTGCACGCCGTCACGCTGGGGCGCAACAACGGCAGTACCGTGGAGGTGACCAGCGGCCTGCAGGCCACCGACCGCCTGGTGCTCAACCCGCCCGACTCGCTGGTGGACGGCGACGTCGTCGCGCTGGCCAAGGCGCCTGCATGAGCGCACGCACGGCCGCTCCGAAGGACGCTCGCACCGCAGCCGTCAGGCGCAGGGTCGTCATGGACACACGCACGGCCGCTCCGAAGGACACTCGCACCGCAGCCGTCAGGCGCAGGGTCGTCATGGACACACGTACGGCCGCTCCGAAGGACGCTCGCACCGCAGGCCGCGGGCCGGAGGTTGCCTTGAACGGCTCCGGGCGTCTCGCGCTGCTGGTCGCACTGGTCGCACTGGTCGCGACGGCGGGCGGCTGTGCCGTCGGCCCCGACTACCGCACGCCAGCGGTGGACCTGCCCGTGGCCTGGCAGCTGGACGCGCCCTGGCGCACCGGCGCGCCGGCCGACGCGGCCGACAAGGGCGCCTGGTGGCAGGCCTTCGGCGACCCGCAGCTCGACGCACTCGAGCAGCGCGCGCTCGCCGACAGCCCCACGCTGGCGATCGCCGCCGCGCGCCTCGCGCAGGCCCGCGCGACCGTCACCGCGACCTCGGCCGGCCTGTTCCCGTCGCTCGCGCTGACCAGCCGCGACCAGCGCCTGCGCATCTCGGCCAACCGTCCGCTGGCCAACTACGCGTCGCCCAACGCCTCGACCGTCCAGAACGACTTCAACATCGGGCTGGGCGCGAGCTACGAGGTGGACCTCGCGGGCCGCGTCGCGCGCAGCGTCGAGGGCGCGAAGGCCGCGGGCGAGCAGGCGGCCGCCGACCTGGCCAACACGCGGCTGGTGGTCAGCGCGGAGCTGGCCTCGGACTGGTTCAGCCTGGTCACGCTGGACGCCTCGCTGGACGTGCTCGAGCGCTCGATCGCCCTCCAGCGCAAGGCGCTCGCGTTCGTCGGCACGCGCCACGACCTCGGCGCCGGCACCGGCCTGGAAGTGGCGCAGCAGCAGGCCTTGCTGGACAACACCCTGACCCAGGTCGACGTGCAGAAGCGCCAGCGCGCACAGTTCGAGCACGCGATCGCGACGCTGGTGGGCGCGCCCGCGCCGGCCTTCCACCTGCCGGCCGCCGTGCGCGCCCTGCAGCCGCCGGCCATTCCGGTGGGCGTGCCGTCCGACCTGCTGCAACGCCGCCCCGACGTCGCCGCCGCCGAGCGCGCGATGGCGGCCGCCAACGCGCAGATCGGCGTCGCCTCGGCGGCGTTCTACCCCAGCGTGATCCTGGGCGCCGCCGGCGGCGACGAGAGCCGCATCCTCGCGACGCTGCTGGATGCGCCCAGCCTGGTCTGGTCCCTCGGCGTGTCGGCCACGCAGGCCCTGTTCGACGCCGGCCGCGCGCGAGCCGGCGTGGACTTCGCGCGCGCCGGCTACGCCGCCTCGGTGGCCGGCTACCGGCGCACGGTGCTGGTGGCGATGCAGGAGGTCGAGGACGGCATCACCGGCGTGGCCGCGCTCGATCGGGCCACCGCGCAGGCGCAGGTGGCCGTCGCCTCGGCGCAGCGGGTGCTGGACATGTCCGGCGCGCGCTACGAAGGGGGCGTGGCCACCTACCTGGACGTGATCACGGCGCAGCAGTCGCTGCTCAACGCGCAGCTGCAGGCCGCACAGCTCGCGGGCCAGCGCCAGCTGGCGGCCACGGCGCTGGTCAAGGCGCTGGGCGGCGGCTGGCGCGCGGCGTCCTGACGAGCGCTCAGGCGCCCTCGCCCCGCAGCCGGGCGCGCCGGTGCGACAGCTCCGAGGCGCACTTGCGCAGCGCAGTGACCTCGGCGGCCGTCCAGCGGCGCGGCGCGTCGTTGACGCACGAGATCAGACCCCAGGTGCGCTCGTCGACGTGGAACGACGCCACGATCATCGTCAGGCCGGCGGTGGGCTGCAGGTAGGCGTGGAAGACCTCGCGCAGGTTCGGATCCTTCGAGGTGTCCGGGCAGATGTAGCAGCCGCTCTCGCGCAGCTGCCGGAAGAAGGCGCCGGTGGTCTCGTGCAGCGCCAGCGGCTCGGACAGCACGCGGTCGGCGCGGTGGTCGTAGCCGGTGAGCCGCCGCATCACGCGCTGGCCGGCCGCGCCCGAGACGTTCCAGAAGTTCACCCGCGCGCAGCCCAGCGCCCGCGCGATCGCGCGCGCGACCTGAGTGGCCGCCTCGAGCTCGGTGGTGCGACCGAGGTCGACGTCCAGCGACAGGTCGCGCATCAGGTGGTGGAAGTTGAGCGAGCGTCGCACGTCCTGAGATGTTTCAAAATGTGTATTCTGGCGCAAGGGCGGCACCGCGCGGGCTGGCGTCGCGCCCGGCCGCGACGCGACGGCACCACTCCGTCACGAATCCCCCGACCGGGCGCGACGCCACTGTCGGCCCCGCATGCTGCTGCCGTGTGGGCGGGTGGGCGGGCGGGCGCACGCCGAAGGCGCGGCGTGCGGGTTGTTGCAGCCCGCGCCCCGGTTTCTCGCTACCATCGCCGGCTGTGCGTCGCCCGCTCCCGGGATGTCGCCGCGGGCCGCCGCCGGTGCGCCCGCAACCCCTTCACCATTCGGGCCGGCACGGCGTCGGCCCCGAACCACCTGCGAAAGACCTTCCATGTCCGAAGACGGATTCCACGTGCACGGCCCCCACGATCATGAAGTCGAACACGCCGCGCAGCACGGCGCGGGCGGCATGACGGGCCAGCTGGCCGTGATCACCGCGGTGCTGGCGACGATCGGCGCCATCTGCTCCTACATGGGCGGCGCCACGCAGGCCGACGCCGCCCTCGCCAAGAACGACGCCGCGATCCGCAAGACCGAGGCCTCCGACCAGTGGAACTTCTACCAGGCCAAGAATTCGCGCCAGGCGATCGCCGAGGTCGCGCTGGACCTGGTGCCGGCCGAGCGCCGCGAGGTCTACTCGAAGAACATCGAGAAGTACAAGGCCGACAAGGAGCCCATCATGGCCAAGGCGCGCGAGCTCGAGGAGCAGGCCAAGGCGTTCGACGAGCGCAGCGAGCAGCTGATGCACCAGCACCATCGCTGGGCCGAGGCCACCACGGCCATCCAGGTCTCCATCGCGCTGGCCGCCATCGCCCTGCTGACGCGCCGCCGCTGGCTCGAATGGGGCACGCTGGGCGTGGCCGGCGTGGGCATCGCCATCGGCATCGCCGCGTTCCTGAAGGCCTGAGCACGGCTGGCCGGGACCCCCCATGAAGATCTGCATCTACGGCGCCGGCGCCATCGGGCTGCTGGTCGGCGCGCGCCTGGCCGCCACCGGCACGCACCAGGTCAGCGCCGTCGCGCGCGGCGCCACCCTGGCCGCGCTGCGCACGCACGGCCTGCGCGTGGACGGCTTCGCCGGCCCCATCGCCGGGCCGGTCACGGCCAGCGACGACCCGGCCGCGCTCGGCGTGCAGGACGTTGTCGTGATCGCGGTGAAGGCGCCGGCGCTGGCCGCCGTCGCCCGCGCCGCCGCCCCGCTGCTGGGGCCGGACACGCTCGTCGTGCCGGCGATGAACGGCGTGCCGTGGTGGTTCTGCCAGGGCCTGCAGGGCCCGGCCGAGGGCCTGGCGCTCCAGAGCGTCGACCCCGACGGCACGATCGCGGCGCACCTGCCGGTCGAGCAGGTGATCGGTTGCGTGGTGCACGCCGCGGCCTCGGTCGGCGCGCCCGGCCTGGCGCACAACCAGATGGGCCGCGGGCTGGTCATCGGCGAGCCACGCGGCGGCCTCTCGGCGCGCGTGCGCACGCTGCAGGCCGTGTTCGACGAGGCCGGCTTCGAGACCACCGCCAGCGAGATGATCCAGCGCGACATCTGGTACAAGTTGTGGGGCAACATGACCACCAACCCGATCAGCGCGATCACCGGGGCGACCACCGACCGCATCATCGGCGACGACCTGGTGCGCCAGCTCACCGGCGACGCGATGCGGGAGTCGGGCCGCATCGGCGAGCGCCTGGGCTTCGCCATCACCCAGACGCCCGAGGAACGCCACGCCATCACGCGCCGGCTCGGCGCGTTCAAGACCTCGATGCTGCAGGACGTGGAGGCCGGGCGCGCGATCGAGCTCGACAGCCTCGTCGGCGCGGTGCGCGAGCTGGGCCGGCACGTGGGCGTGGAGACGCCGCTGATCGACGCCATCTTCGGGCTGGCGCGCCTGTTCGCCCAGGGGCGCGGCCTCTATCCGCTGGCCGGCTGACCCTTCCGCGCGCCGCGGCACTGCCGTGGTGTAAGGTTCGAACGCGCCGCGCGACGAACGGCAAACACCTCCAGGAAGACATCGCCATGACGACCGCCAGGATGCCTTCCGGCGCCCTCCCGCACACCGCCCCGGCGGCCCCGCGGCAGCTCGTGCCGCGCCACTCGGTGCTGGTGCGCGTGACGCACTGGGTCAACGTGCTGGCCTTCTCGCTGCTGCTGATGTCCGGCGCGCAGATCTTCAACGCCCATCCGCGCCTGTACTGGGGCCAGTACGGCGCCGACAACGACCACGCCTGGCTGTCGGTGGATTCGCTGCACGGCGCCGGCGGCTGGCGCGGCGTCGTCCACCTGGGGCCGCTCACCGTCGAGACGACCGGCCTGCTGGGCGCGTCGCGCGTGAACGGCGCGCTGGTGCCGCGCGGCTTGCCGGCCTGGCTGACGATCCCGTCCTACCAGGACCTGGCCGCCGGCCGCCACTGGCACCTGTTCTTCGCGTGGCTGTTCGCCCTCAACGGCGCGGTCTACCTGGTCGGCGGCGCCCTGCAGCGGCACTTCCGGCGCGACCTGCTGCCGAGCCTGGCCGAGCTCGCGCCGGCGCACCTGGTGCAGGAGGTCGTCGATCACGCCCGCCTGCACTTTCCCAAGGGGGAGGCGGCGCGGCGCTACAACGTGCTGCAGAAGCTCACCTACCTGGGCGTGGCCTTCGTCCTGCTGCCGCTGATGGTTCTGACCGGGCTGACGATGTCGCCCGGCCTGGACTCGGCGTTCCCGATCCTGCTCGACGTGTTCGGCGGCCGGCCGTCCGCGCGTTCGCTGCATTTCATCTGCGCCGCGCTGCTGGTCGCCTTCGTGGTGGTGCACCTGGCGATGGTGCTGCTGTCGGGGGTCTGGAACAACCTGCGTTCGATGATCACCGGCCGCTACGCCATCGAGACCGAAGGGGCCCGGCCATGAACCCGAACATGAAGTTCAGGAGCGGCGCGCTGACGCCGTTCCAGTCGCGCCGCCGCTGGCTCGCGGCCCTGGCCGCGGGCGCCGGCTCGATGGCGCTGGCCGGCTGCGACCGCGCCGCCGGCGACGCGCGCATCGATGCCACGCTGCGCAGCGCCGAGAAGCTCACCCTGGGGAGCCAGCGGCTGCTCCTGGACCACCAGCCGCTCGCCCGCGAGTACGGCGAGCGCGACCTGTCGCCGGTGTTCCGCGTCAACGGCTCCTCGATGCCCGCCAGCAAGGAATACGCGCGGTTGCTGCAGGGCGGCTTCGTCGATTTCCGGCTGCAGGTGGACGGGCTGGTGCAGCGGCCGCAGTCGCTGTCGCTGGCGCAGCTCAAGGCGATGAAGACGCGCTCGCAGATCACCCGCCACGACTGCGTCGAGGGCTGGAGCGCGATCGGCAAGTGGCAGGGCGTGCCGCTGTCGCAGGTGCTGGACCTGGCGGGCCTGAAGCCCGGCGCGCGCTACGTGATCTTCCATTGCGCCGACAACCTCGGCGAGACCGCCGACGACAGCGGCCTGTACTACGAGAGCATCGACCTGCTCGACGCCTACCACCCGCAGACGATCCTGGCCTACGGCATGAACGGCCGCGACCTGCCGGTGGCGCACGGCGCGCCGCTGCGCCTGCGCATCGAGCGCCAACTGGGCTACAAGCAGGCCAAGTACGTCACCCGCATCGAGGTGGCGGACGCGTACGCGCACCTCAACGGCGGCAAGGGCGGCTTCTGGGAGGATCGCGGCTACGAGTGGTACGCAGGCATCTGAAGCCGGCCTGTTCAAGCGACCGGTGCCGGCCACGGCGTGAGGCCGTGGGTGTAGGCCGCGGTGAAGTCCGGCAGCATGCGCCGGACCTTGCCGCTGGCGATCTCGACGCAGACGAAATGCGTCGCGCCGCGGAACAGCGTGGCGCCGTCGGACTGGCGCACGAACTGGTAGCGGCGGTGCAGCGACAGGCGATCGAGCGCGACGATCCAGGTGGCCAGCAGCACGCGATCGCCCGCCAGCGCCGGCGCCACGTAGTCGAGCTCGTGGCGGCGCACCACCATGCCGTGGCCCAGCCGGGTGTAGTCGTCCTGGCGCATGCCCAGCGCCACCGAGTGATCCCAGGCCACGTTCTCGAGCCATTGCAGGTAGTGCACGTTGTTGACGTGGCGCATGAGGTCGATGTGCGCGTCGGCGACATCCACGGCGAGCACGTGCGGACGGGGTGCGTCCCACGCCGGCGGGTTGAAGGGTTGGCTCATCCGGCGAGCTTAGCAGCGCGGTCGCCCCGGACGCCACGGCGCGCCAACGCGGTCCCGCGTTGATCTTGCGCAAGGCCCTTGTCGCCTCCCGGTCGCCAAATCCCTGAAATTCCAAGGATCGCGATGGCCTCGATCTCGCTGCACGGTTTGTCCAAACGCTTCGGGGCCACGGCCGTGCTGAAGGACGTCGACCTGGAGATCGCCGACGGCGAGTTCATCGCCATGGTCGGGCCGTCGGGCTGCGGCAAGTCCACCCTGCTGAACTGCATCGCCGGGCTGGAGACCCCCACCGGGGGCGAGGTGTGGATCGGCGGCCGCGACGTCACCTGGCTGGCACCCAAGGATCGCGACATCGCGATGGTGTTCCAGGCCTATGCGCTGTACCCGAACATGACGGTGCGCAAGAACATCACGTTCGGCATGGAGATCCGCAACGAGTCGAGCGAGCACCAGGAGGCCGCGCTCAAGCGCGTGTCCGACATGCTGCACATCGGCGACCTGCTCGAGCGCAAGCCGGCGCAACTGTCCGGCGGCCAGCGCCAGCGCGTGGCGATGGGTCGCGCGATGGTGCGCGATCCGGCGGTGTTCCTGTTCGACGAGCCGCTGTCCAACCTCGACGCGAAGCTGCGGGTGCAGATGCGCGCCGAGCTCAAGGCCCTGCACCAGCGCCTGCACCAGACGGTGATCTACGTGACGCACGACCAGGTCGAGGCGATGACGCTGGCCGACCGCATCGTCGTGATGAACGCCGGCCACGTCGACCAGGTCGGCACGCCGATGGACCTGTACGACCGGCCGGTCAACCTGTTCGTGGCCGGCTTCATCGGCTCGCCGTCCATGAACTTCATCGCCGGCCGGGTGGGCGTGCGCGCGGACTCGACGGTGCTCGTCTGCGCCGACGGCCACGAATTCCCGCTGCCCGCGGGCCCGGGCCTGGCCCCGGGGCGCGCGATCACCCTCGGCGTGCGGCCCGAGCATCTGCGGCTGGCCGATGCGAGCGCGGTGAGCCTGCGGGTCGACATCGTCGAGCCCACCGGCGACGAGACCAACCTGTACGGCAAGGTGGGCGGCGAGCTGGTGTGCGTGCGCCTGCACCAGCGCGTCGAGGTCGTGCCGGGCCAGGCCGTTCCGCTCGCCTGGCCGCTCGAACGACTGCACCTGTTCGACACCGACAGCGGACGGCGCATCGGCGCCGAGGCCTCGCCCCTGGCCGGGCCGGGCTCGCCGACCGCGGCCGCGGCCGCGGCCGCCGACGGTCCGTCGCGCGTCGCTTGCGCGAAATCAACGTCGGCGCCGGCGTTGCTGCCTAGCCTGTGGAAGTCGCTGCTGCGAAGGAGAACCGCACCATGACCGCCCTGCCACGCCACATCCGCTGGTTCGCGCAACTGGGCGTGGCCGACGTCGCCACCGTCGGCGGCAAGAACGCCTCGCTGGGCGAGATGCTCGCCAACCTGGGCGCGACGGGCGTCAAGGTGCCCGACGGCTTCGCGATCACGGCCCAGGCCTACCGCCACATGCTCGACCAGGCCGACGCCTGGCCGCGCCTGCACCGGGCGCTCGACGGCCTGGACGTGGCCGATGTCGGCGACCTCGCGCGGCGCGCGCTGGCCGCGCGCGAGATCGTGCTGGCGGCGCCACTGCCGCCCGATCTCGTCGCAGAGATCCTGGTCGCCTACAAGGCCCTGCGCGCCGAGTACGGCAGCGAACTGACCGTGGCCGTGCGCAGCTCGGCCACCGCCGAGGACCTGCCCGACGCCAGCTTCGCCGGCCAGCACGAGACCTTCCTCAACGTGTCCGGCGAGGCGCAGTTGCTCGACGCGGTGCGGCAGTGCTTCGCCAGCCTGTTCAAGGACCGCGCCATCGCCTACCGCGTGGAGCGCGGCTTCGATCACTTCAAGGTGTTCCAGTCCGTGGGCGTGATGAAGATGGTGCGCTCGGATCGCGCCGCCAGCGGCGTGGTGTTCTCGCTCGACACCGAGTCCGGCTTTCGCGACGCGGTGTTCATCACCGGCGCCTACGGCCTGGGCGAGAACGTCGTGCAGGGCACGGTGGATCCGGACGAGTTCTACGTCTTCAAGCCCACGCTGCGCCAGGGCCACCGCTGCGTGCTGCGGCGCAAGCGCGGCGGCAAGGAGATCCGCATGGTCTACGCGCAGGCGGCCGGGCGCGAGACGACGCGCAACGTGCCTACGCCGCGGGCCGACCAGGAACGCTTCTGCATCACCGACGACGAGGTACTGGCGCTGGCCGACGCCGCCGTCGCGATCGAGGACCACTACAGCCGCAAGGCCGGCCGCCCCACGCCGATGGACATCGAGTGGGCCAAGGACGGCCTGGACGGCCAGATCTACATCGTGCAGGCCCGCCCCGAGACGGTGGCCTCGCAGCGCCCGCTCGCGCTGATCCACGAGTACCGCCTCGGCGCCAAGGGCGCGGTGCGGGCCACCGGACGCGCGGTCGGCGGCAATATCGCCTCGGGCACGGCGCGCGTGATCACCGACGTCGCGCAGCTCGGCGAATTCAGGCCGGGCGAGATCCTGGTGGCCGACACCACCATGCCCGACTGGGGCACCGTGATGAAGATCGCCGCCGCCGTGGTGACCAACCGCGGCGGGCGTACCTGCCACGCCGCGATCGTCGCGCGCGAGATGGGCATTCCCGCGGTGGTCGGCTGCGACGACGCCACCGGCACGATTCGCACCGGCGACGCGCTGACCGTGTCGTGCGCCGAGGGCGCGACGGGCCATGTCTACGCCGGCTTGCTGCCGTTCACGAAGACCAGCACCGACACCTCGTCGCTGGAGCGGCCGCGCACCGACATCATGGTCAACCTCGGCAACCCCGACGTCGCGTTCCAGACGGCCATGCTGCCCGGCGACGGCGTCGGCCTGGCGCGCATGGAGTTCATCGTCGCCGAGCACATCCGGGTGCACCCGATGGCGCTGGTGCATCCCGAGAAGGTGGCCGACGCGGCCGTGCGCGCCGAGATCGCGCGACTGGCGCACGGCTTCGGGAAGCCGGCCGACTACTTCGTGCAGCAGCTCGCCGAAGGCGTCGGCACCATCGCCGCGGCGTTCCATCCGCGCCCGGTGATCGTGCGCATGTCGGACTTCAAGACCAACGAGTACGCCAGCCTGCTGGGCGGCGCCGCGTTCGAGCCGACGGAAGACAACCCGATGCTGGGCTTTCGCGGCGCCTCGCGCTACTGCCATCCGGCCTATGCGGAGGGCTTCGCGCTGGAATGCGCGGCGATGAAGCGGGTGCGCGAGGACATGGGGCTGACCAACGTCAAGTTGATGATCCCGTTCTGCCGCCGCGTCGAGGAAGGCGAGCGGGTGATCGCCGCGATGGCGGCGCACGGCCTGAAGCGCGGCGTCGACGGCCTGGAGATCTACGTGATGTGCGAGATCCCCAACAACGTGATCCAGATCGACGCGTTCGCGAAGCTGTTCGACGGCTTCTCGATCGGCTCCAACGACCTGACGCAGCTGGTGCTGGGCGTGGACCGCGACTCGGAGATCGTCGCCTTCGACTTCGACGAGCGCGATGCCGGCGTGCAGGCCATGATCCTGCAGACGGTCGACGGCGCGCACCGCAACGGCCGCCACGTGGGCATCTGCGGCCAGGCACCCTCGGACTACCCGGAGATGGTGGAGTTCCTGGTGGGCATCGGCATCGATGCGCTGAGCGTGACGCCGGACACGGTGCTCAAGATCACGCGCGACGTCCTGGCGATCGAGCGTCGGCTCGGCCGCCCCCCGCGCCCCCGCGGCGCCCGAACCGGGAGTGGATCATGAAGCGCGACGTTTCCTCGATGATGCAGCGCGATGTCTGCGTGGTGGGGATGGACGACAGCATCGCCTCGGTGGAGCAGCGGCTGGCCGAGAAGCACCTGACCTGGGCCCCTGTGGCGGAAGCCGGCGGCGCGATCCTGGGCGTCATCAGCGCGGCCGACCTGCTGCGCTTTCGCGCCGAGGGGCGCGACGCCGACGCGGTGCGCGCCTGGCAGATGTGCACCTACCGGCCCACCACCGTGTCCGCGGACGCCGACCTCGGCGAGATCGCGCGCCTGATGGTGCAGCGAAACATCCACCACGTCGTCGTGTCCGAGGGCGGCGCGATCGCGGGCGTGCTGTCGTCGCTGGACTTCGTGCGCGAGTTCGCCGAAGCAGCGGGCGGCAAGGCCTGACATGCTCAGGATCCGCATCCACGGCCGCGGCGGCCAGGGCGTCGTGACGGCGGCCGAGATGCTGTCGATCGCCGCGTTCGAGCAGGGCCGCCACGCGCAGGCCTTTCCCAGCTTCGGCTCGGAGCGCACCGGCGCGCCGGTGGTGGCGTTCTGCCGGATCGACGACCGCGAGATCCGCTCGCGCGAGCCGGTGCTCGCGCCCGACGTGCTGATCGTGCAGGACCCGACGCTGCTGCACCAGGTCGACGTGTTCCAGGGCCTGGCGGCCGACGGCTACGTGCTGATCAACAGCCGCCGCGACCCCGGCGAGCTGGGCCTGGCCGAGCTCGGCCGGCGCCTGCGCCCCGGGCGCCTGACCACCGTGCCCGCCAGCGAGATCGCGTTGCGCCATGTCGGCCGGCCGTTGCCGAACGCGGCGCTGCTGGGCGGCTTCGCCGCCCTGTCGGGGCTGGTCTCGCTGGACGCCGTCCAGCACGCGATCCGCACCAAGTTCGCCGGTGCGGTGGCCGAAGGCAACTGCGCCGCGGCGGCCGAGGCCTTCGACCACGTGCGGCGCGAGATCGAGGAGTTGCAGCATGCTGCGGCAGATTGAAGGCTCGCGCGCGGTGGCCGAGGCCGTGGCGCTGGCGCGGCCCGAGGTGATCTGCGCCTACCCGATCTCGCCGCAGACCCACATCGTCGAAGGCCTGGGCGAGCTGGTGCGCAGCGGCGCGCTGGCGCCGTGCGAGTTCATCAACGTCGAGAGCGAGTTCGCGGCGATGAGCGTGGCCATCGGCGCCTCGGCGGCCGGGGCGCGCAGCTACACCGCCACGGCCAGCCAGGGCCTGCTGTTCATGGCCGAGGCGATCTACAACGCCTCCGGGCTGGGCCTGCCCATCGTGATGACCGTGGCCAATCGCGCCATCGGCGCGCCGATCAACATCTGGAACGACCACAGCGACTCGATGAGCCAGCGCGACTGCGGCTGGATCCAGCTGTTCGCCGAGACCAACCAGGAGGCCGCCGACCTGCACGTGCAGGCCTTCCGCATCGCCGAGGAGATGTCCACGCCGGTGATGGTGTGCATGGACGGCTTCATCCTGACGCACGCCTACGAGCGCGTGGACCTGCCCGCGCAGGCCGAGGTCGACGCCTTCCTGCCGCCGTTCGAGCCGCGCCAGGTACTCGATCCGGCCGCGCCGGTGTCCATCGGCGCGATGGTGGGCCCCGAGGCCTTCATGGAGGTGCGCTACCTGGCGCATGCGCGGCAGCTGCAGGCGCTGGCGCGCATCCCGCAGATCGCCGACGAGTTCGCCGAGCGCTTCGGCCGCCGCTCGGGCGGCCTGGCGAGCGCCTGGCGCTGCGAGGACGCGCACACCATCGTCGTGGCGCTCGGCTCGGTGGTGGGCACGCTCAAGGACACCGTGGACGAACTGCGCGCCGACGGCGTGGCCGTGGGCGTGCTGGGCATCCGCTCGTTCCGCCCCTTCCCGCTGGCCGCGTTGCGCGCGGCGCTCGAGGGCGCGCAGCGCGTGGTGGTGCTCGAGAAGAGCTTCTCTGTGGGCCTGGGCGGCGTGGTCTCCACCGACGTGCGGCTGGCGCTGTCGGGCCTGCCGCTGCGCGGCCACACCGTGGTCGCCGGACTGGGCGGGCGCGCCATCACCCAGGCCTCGCTGGCGCGCATGCTGCGCGAGGCCGTGGCCGACAAGCTGGCGCCGCTGACGTTCCTGGACCTCGACCACGCGCTGGTGCAGCGCCAGCTCGATCGCGAGGCGGCCGTGCGGCGCAGCGGGCCGATCGCCGAGAACCTGCTGCGCGACCTCGGCACCGTCGCGTCGAAAGTGAGCTGAGATGAGCGCCGCCCGGCCGTCCGAAGGCGCTCGCACCGAAGCCGACAGGCGGAGGAAATCCTGATGACCCAGGCCGTCAAGTTCTACCAGACCGGCACCTTCACCGTCGGCAACCGGCTGCTCGCGCCCGAACAACGCAGCGTGCAGGCCAGCGTCGGGCGCGGCAACTCGCTCGACTCGGGCCACCGCGCCTGCCAGGGCTGCGGCGAGGCACTGGGCGCACGCTACGTCGTCGACGCCGCGCTGCGCGCGACGCAGGGCCGGCTGATCGCCGCGAACGCCACCGGCTGCCTGGAGGTGTTCTCCACGCCCTACCCGGAGACCTCGTGGCGGCTGCCGTGGCTGCACTCGCTGTTCGGCAACGCGGCGGCGGTAGGCACGGGCATCGCCGCGGCGCTCAAGGTCAAGGGCAGGACGGACGTGCGCGTGATCGCCCAGGGCGGCGACGGCGGCACCACCGACATCGGCTTCGGCTGCCTGTCGGGCCTGTTCGAGCGCAACGACGACGTGCTCTATGTCTGCTACGACAACGAGGCCTACATGAACACCGGCGTGCAGCGCAGTTCGGCGACGCCGCCGGCGGCCCGCACGGCCACCACGCCCGCCCTCGGCGCGGCGCCCGGCGCCGCCTTCGGCCAGGGCAAGAACCTGCCGCTGATCGCGATGGCGCACGACATCCCCTACGTGGCCACCGCGACGGTGGCCGACCTGCGCGACCTCGAGGCCAAGGTGGAACACGCGATGAGCCTGCACGGCGCACGCTACCTGCACGTGCTGGTGCCCTGCCCGCTGGGCTGGGGCGCGGCCAGCCACGACACGATCCGGCTGGCGCGCCTGGCGCACGAGACCGGCCTGTTCCCGGTGTTCGAGGCCGCGCACGGCGAGGTCACGCGAGCGACGCCGATCCGCCACCGCGTGCCGGTCGAGGACTACCTGCGGCCACAGAAGCGCTTCGCCCACCTGTTCGCGGGCGCGGGCATGCCCGATACGGTGGCCCGTATCCAGGCCGGTGCCGACCGCAACATCCGCCGCTTCGGCCTGCTGCCCGCCGAGGTCGCTGCCGCGCCGCAGGGAGTCCTGCCATGACCGCCCAGGCCCGGCCCTTCGCCATCACCCTCGATCCCGGGTCGTCGCGCGCCAACAAGACGGGCTCCTGGCGCACCGAGCGGCCGGTCTACGTCACCCGCCAGCCGCCCTGCAACGCGCAGTGCCCGGCGGGCGAGGACATCCAGGGCTGGCTGTTCGACGCCGAGGGCGGCGACTACGAGGCAGCCTGGCACCGCCTGGTGCGCGACAACCCGTTCCCGGCCGTGATGGGCCGCGTCTGCTACCACGGCTGCGAAGGCGCCTGCAATCGCGCCCGGGTCGATGCCGCCGTGGGCATCAACTCGGTGGAGCGCTTCCTCGGCGACGAGGCCCTGGCCAAGGGCTGGCGCCTCGAGCCGCCGGCGGCCGCCACCGGCCGGCACGTGCTGGTGGTCGGCGCCGGGCCCTCGGGCCTGTCCGCCGCCTACCAGCTGCGCCGCCTGGGCCATGCAGTGACGGTCGTCGAGGCCGGCCCGGCCGCGGGCGGCATGATGCGGTTCGGCATCCCGCGCTACCGGCTGCCGCGCGACGTGCTGGACGCCGAGATCGCGCGCATCGTCGCGCTGGGCGTGAAGCTCGAACTCGACACCCGCGTCGCCGACCTCGCCGCCACGATGGCCGCCGGCCGCTACGACGCCGCGTTCCTGGCCGTCGGCGCGCACCTGGCCAGGCGCGCCTTCATCCCGGCCAAGGACAGCGCCCGCATCCTCGACGCGGTGGCCGTGCTGCGCTCGATGGAGGGCGAGGACCCGCCGCTGCTGGGTCGCCGCGTGGTCGTCTACGGCGGCGGCAACACCGCGGTCGACGTCGCGCGCACCGCCCGCCGCCTGGGCGCCACCGAGGCGGTGATCGTCTACCGGCGCACCCGCGAGAAGATGCCCGCGCACGACCTCGAGCTGGAGGAGGCGCTGCAGGAGGGCGTGATGGTCAAATGGCTGTCGACCGTGCGCCAGGCCGGCGACGGCCAGCTGACGATCGAGAAGATGCGCCTGGACGCGCAAGGCCGTGCCGAGCCCACCGGCGAATTCGAGACGCTGGCGGCCGATGCCCTGGTACTCGCGCTGGGCCAGGACGTCGACCTCTCGCTGCTGGACGGCGTGGCGGGCCTGGCCATGGCCGACGGCGTCGTGCAGGTCGACCCCGAGACGATGATGACCGGGCACCCGGGCGTGTTCGCCGGCGGCGACATGGTGCCGGCCGAGCGCAACGTCACCGTGGCGATCGGCCACGGCAAGCGGGCCGCGCGGCACATCGACGCCTGGCTGCGCGGCGTACCGCTGACGCCTGCCCCCGCCCGCGCGCCGGCGACCCTCGAGCGCCTGAACCCCTGGTACTACAGCGACGCGCCGCACACGCTGCGCCCGCAGCTGGACCTCGCCCGCCGCACCAGCAGCTTCGACGAGGTGCAGGGCGGCCTCACGGAGGCCAACGCGCTGTTCGAGGCGCGCCGCTGCATGAGCTGCGGCAACTGCTTCGAGTGCGACAACTGCTACGGCGTGTGCCCCGACAACGCCGTGGTCAAGCTGGGCCCGGGCAACGGCTACCAGTTCGACTACGACTACTGCAAGGGCTGCGGCATCTGCGCGGCGGAGTGCCCATGCGGGGCCATCGAGATGCACGCGGAGGACGTCTGACGCGGTGCCGGGCAGGCGAGCCTGGCGCCAGGGCCGCTTCGTGCCGCCCGTGTTCCTGCAGGGGCCTGCCCGAGACGCCGGAGAGCTCCTAGCGGGCGAGCACCAGATGCGTGGCCGCGTCCGTGGCGGCACGCTCGACGACGCGAAAGCCCAGCTCGCGGAGGTCCAGGCCGGCGAAGAGGGCTTCCCCCTGGCCCAGCACGACCGGCGCCAGGGCCAGGTGCATGTCGTCGACCAGCCCGGCCTGCAGGTACTGCCGCACGGTCGCCACGCCGCCACCGATCTTCACGTCCTTGTCGCCTGCGGCGGCGCGCGCCTGCCTCAGCGCCGATTCGATGCCGTCGGTCACGAAGTGGAAGGTGGTGCCGCCCTCGAGCTCGATCGGCGCGCGCGCGTGGTGCGTGAGGATGAAGGTCGGCGCGTGGTACGGCGGGTTGTCGCCCCACCAGCCTTTCCACGTGTCGTCGGGCCAGGCGCCGCGGATCGGTCCGAACATGTTGCGCCCGAGGATGAAGGCGCCGAAGCCGGCCATGGCGCGCTGCGCGTACTGGTCGTCGACGTCCGTCGTGCCGCCGTCCGCGCCGGTCATCGCGCGGAAGGTGCGCGTCGGGAAGAACCACTGGAACAGCTCGGGCCCGTTGCGGCCCAGCGGCTGGCCCAGGCTCTGCTCGGGCCCTGCGGCGAACCCGTCGAGGGACACGCCGATACCGGCGACTCGGACCTTGGTCAATTTCAGTCTCCTGGGGGTTGGACAGTCCTGTCGGGTCGCCCGTCACGCGGACGCGGACGACGACGCCGGGGGGCATGCCGAAGGATAGCCTGGGTGGACAGACCCTAGATGCCGAGCTCCGCCTGCCGCGGAATGGCCAGCCGGTCGGCCAGCGCCAGCAGTTCCAGGTTCACCGGGTTGCGGCGGAGAAAGCCGTTGCGGAATTCGTCGGCGACGTGGTCGCGGGCGATCGCCAGCACCCAGTCGCGTCCGTGCGCCAGCACCCGCGCGCCCGCCTCGACGTCGCCGGCGGCCAGCAGGGCCTTGCCGCAGATCAGCCAGAGCTCGGCCCGGTACCCGGCCGTGTATTCATGGGTGGCGGCCAGGGCGAGGGCCGCCTGCGCGTGGTGGCGCGCGGCGGCCGCGTCGACGCCGGCCAGGGCTTCGGCCGCGTAGAGGTGGGCGGCGAGGACGTGCCCGACGAAGCCCAGGGCCTGGCAACGGGCGCGCACCGCGTCGAGCTGCGCCGTGGCGGCGGCCGGCGCCAGGCCGCGCGCGATCTCCAGCAGCAGCGTGTCGCGGCTGGAACCGCCGCCGTCCGGCGGCAGGACGGCCAGCGTGGCCTGCAGGCCGGCATCGGCGCGGTCGCCGCGCGCGCGCCGCAGCGCGTGCTCGGCGAGCGCGAGGCGCACGCGCATCACGGCGTAGCCGATGCCCTGCACCGCCGGGTCCGCGGCCAGCTGCTGCAGGCGGGCCCACTGCCCCAGCCGCTCCCAGCAGGTGAGCCGCACCATGGCCAGGGGCACCTTGCCCGCGGCGTAGTTCACTCGCACGAGGCGCTCGGCCTCGTCGAGCCGGGCGAGCGCCTCGGCGTAGTGGCCGTCGCGCTGCAGGACGTCGCCCAGGCCCATCAACATCACCGCGGTGTTGGCCAGCGGCGCCTCGTGCATGCGGGTGATGTGCAGCGCCTGCGCGTACAGCGCCTGGGATTGCGCCTGGTCGCCCGTCGCGCTGACGGTGCGGGCCATGTTGCCCAGCACGCGCATCAGGTGGTGCGGCGCCACGATCTGGCGGGCGATCGCGACGGCGCTGCGATGGTGGTCCAGGGCCTCGTCCTGCCGGCCCAGTTCGCCCAGCACCAGGCCGAGGTAGGTGTGCAGCTCGCACTGGCGCACCGGGGTGCCGTGGTCGAACACCCAGCCGGCGCAGGCCTGGGCCTGGGCCAGCGCGTCGTGCGGGCGCTGCAGCCGCAGCAGCGCGATGACCAGCACGATGCGGCAGGCCGCCGCCGCGGCCGCGTCGCCCAGGCGCTCGGCCTCGGCCAGCGCCTGCGCCGCCAGGGACTCGGCCAGGCGGTCGTCCCAGCGCCACATGGCCAGGTCGGCGCGCTGCATCGTCGACACCAGCATCTGCGCGGGCGTAGCCGCGAGCGTGGCCAGGCGGTCGCATCGGGCCTGCGCGCGTGTCGCGTCGCGATCGACCTCGAAGCCGATGCGGATGGCCTCGAGCTGGCTCGCGAAGGCGGCGGCGGCATCGCCGCTGGCCAGCTCGACGTCGGTCTTGCGCTCGAGGAACGACAGCTGCTCGACGTTGCGCAGGGCCCGCGCCGCGTACTGCGCCGCCAGGCCCAGCCAGTGCGCCGCACGCGCCGGCGAACCGCCGTCGATCCAGTGCTGGGCGATGCGCGCCGGCTCGCCCGCGTGGACTTCCAGCCAGCCGGCCACCTCCGCGTGCGTGTGGGTGGCGACGACGGATGGCACGCCGCGCAGCACGGCGTCGAACACCAGGTCATGCACGAACACGGTGCCCCGGAGCACCTGGGCGGACTCCAGTTCGCGGAAGGCCTCGGCGAGCGCCAGCGCGCCCACGCCGAGCACCGACTCGGCCAGGCCAACGCCGAAATCGACGCCGGCGATGCCGGCCAGCCGCGCCAGCGCGGCCGCACCGGGCGACAGCCGGGCGATGCGCTGGTCGATCAGGCGATCCACCGACAGCGGCCGCGGCAGGTCCGCGTCCCACGAAGTCTCGAGCCGCCGCTCCAGCCACGCCTGCTTGAGCGTCTCCAGCGCGAACAGCGGGTTGCCGCCGGTCTGGTGCCACAGGCGGGGCGCGACGCTGGCCGCCGCCACTTCCAGCCCCAGCGTGTCGACCAGCTCGACCAGCGCGGCCTCGTCGAGCGGGGCCACGTCCACGGGCGCCGAGCGCGCCGCCTCGGTCAATGCCGCGCGCAGCTCGGACAGCGCGCCGCCGGCCTCGGACGGGCGGAAGGCGATGGCCCAGCGCAGCGCGGCGAGCGCCTCGTCGGTCATCAGCGAATGCAGCATCTCGAGACTGGCCGCGTCCGCGAAGTGGAGATCGTCGACGACCACGCCTTCGAGGCCGGGAACCTGCCCGAGGTAGCCGACGAGGGCCTGCTGGAGCTTGAACCGCGCGCCCGGGCCCGGCGCCTCGGCGGCGAGCGGCTCGTCGAGTTCCGGCAGGATGCGGGCGAGCTGGCAGCGCATCGCGGCGTCGGCGGGCAGGCCCGCCCCGGCGTCGGCGGCCGACCGCAGCAAGCGGGCCAGCGTCGCGAACGGCACACGGGCGTCGCCCGGCCGGCCGGCGGCGGCGACGACGCCCGTGCGGACGTCGAGGAATTCGCGCAGCAGGCGGCTCTTGCCCATGCCGGCCTCGCCGGTGATGGTCGCGACCTGGTGGGCGTCCCAGGCCCGCGCCAGGCCGCGTTGCTCGCGCACGCGCCCCACCATCACGGGCGGACGCAGCACGGACATCGGCAGGCTTCCCTGGGCCGCCGGCAACGCGGCCGGCGCGGCGCGCATGATCGTCTCCAGCAGCGCCAGCGTGAGCGAGGACGGGCGCGCGCCCAGTTCGTCCTTGAGCCGAACCTCGCAGGCATCGAATGCGGCGAGCGCCGAGGCACGGTCGCCGGAGAGGTAGTGGATCCGGATGACGCGCTGGTGGGCCGCCTCGGACAGCGGCTCGTCGCGCAGCAGCGACTGCGCCAGGCGCAGCGCGCCCGCCAGGTCGCCGCCTTCCTCCAGGGCCTGGGCCTCGTCGCGCAGGCGGTCGCGCGCCCGCTCGGAGCGCGTCGCCCGCTGCCGCTCCAGCCAGGCGTCGAACTCGGGCGCATCGCCCAGCACCAGGTGCCCCAGCACCGCGGTCGAATCTTCGAGGTCGTGTACCAGGCCGGGTACCAGTTGCAGCAGCGACCCGCCCGTGACGAGCTCCCCGGACAAGGTCCGGCGCAACCTGAACAGGCGTTGGCGCAGCACGGTGCGGGCCTGCGCCTGCGAGGCGTCCGGCCAGAGCAGCGATCCGACGCGTTCGCGCCCGGTCGGCCCCTCGATCGCGAGCCAGGCCAGCAGCGCCGCGTCGCGGGCCGCCAGCGCCAGGACGCTGCCGTCGCGCAACTGCACCTCGTGAACGGCGGACAGGCGCAGCCGCATCAGGCGCGGCCCTTGCGCGCCCGGGCGCACGCGCGACACGACGGGCCGGCTGTGGTGCCGGCGACGTCGACCGATCCGTCCATCTGGTTCACGAAAGAATCTCCCTGGGTCCCCAGGTTGCGGGGCATCTGCACGACAAGCGCTTGATCCATGCGACCGGCACGCGCCTTGATGCCAGGCAACGCCCGGCCGGTTCGCAGGCGAAGCGGATTCCATGCCACGCGGGCACGACGGCCTGCGCGGCGAGCCCGCAAGATCGGGCCTGCCGCGCCCATTGTCAACCGCCTGGGGACGACGCGCGCCGGCTGCACGCCGGGCGTACCATCGAACCATGACTTCCGCCACGCCCCGCAAGCCGCCGAGCGACGCCCGACGGGCTGCGAAACCGAAACCTGCCGCGGCGGACTCGCCGTTCCTGCGCGTGCACCACTCCGTGGCGTTGCGCGAGAAGACGCTCGCCGTCCTCGACGAACTCGAGGCCGCCGCCGACGCGACGGCCTGCCGCGAGGCGCTGGCCGACCTCGCCGTCGAGATGACCCGTCACGGGCTGGACGGGTTCTTCATGGTGCCGCTCAAGCACGCCAAGGTCGGCTTCATCGTCGAGCAGTCGGCCAGCCTGGGCATCGTCGGCGTGCACCAGGTGATGGGCTCGGTCATCCGCAAGGTCATCGGCCGCATGGATCACGGGCAACTGCTGTCCGTCAGCACGTCGATCCGCGGCTTCATGCGCTGAAGACGGCCGCATTGGCGCCACAATGACGACCGGCCGTCCGCGCGCGACACCGCACGGCCCGTCCCGCAACGCCCCTTCGTCGAAATGAAAAGGTCCTGACTGTCATGCGGCTCGCCACCTGGAACGTCAACTCGCTCGGCATCCGCCTGCCCCACCTGCTCGCGTGGCTCGCCGAGGCGCAGCCCGACGCGGTCGTGCTGCAGGAGACCAAGCTCGTCGACGAGAAGTTTCCGCACGCCGAGCTGAAGGAGGCCGGCTGGCACGCCGAGTTCTTCGGCCAGAAGACCTACAACGGCGTCGCGCTGGTCTCGAAGCTGCCGGCCACCGACATCGTGCGCAACATCCCGGGCCACGCCGACGAGCAGGCGCGCGTGATCGCCGGCACGATCGGCGACGTGCGCATCGTCGGCGGCTACTTCCCCAACGGCCAGGCGCCGGGCAGCGAGAAGTTCGCCTACAAGATGGCGTGGCTGGACGCGCTCAAGGGCTGGCTCGCCACCGAGCTCGCCGCGCATCCGAAGCTGGTGCTGATGGGCGACTTCAACATCGCGCCCGAGGATCGCGACGTGCACGACCCGGTGCTGTGGGCCGGCCAGATCCACTGCACCGACGAGGAGCGCGCGCACTTCCGCGCGCTGGTCGCGCTCGGCCTGCACGACGCGTTCCGCCTGCTGGAGCAGCCGCCCAGGCAGTGGAGCTGGTGGGACTACCGCAACCTGGCGTTCCGCAAGAATCAAGGCCTGCGCATCGACCACATCCTGGTCAGCGACCCGTTGCGCGGGCTCGTGCGCGCCTGCACCATCGACAAGGCCCAGCGCAAGCTGGAGCGCCCGAGCGACCACGCCCCGGTGATGGTCGAGCTGGACCTCTAGACCGCCGCGTCGGCCGTGGCCGGCCCGCGGCCCCGGGCGCCGGGCCACAGCGCCACCACGTTGCCCAGGATCGCCAGCGCGATGCCGGCCACGGTCAGTCCCGTCCAGAGGAAGTTCTCGAACAGGCTGGACACCGCCAGCGCCACCACCGGCGTCAGCACCCCGGTGTAGCCCGCCTTGGCCGCGCCCACGCGATGCACCAGCGCGTAGTACGCGCCGAACGCGACGATGGAGCCGGCCAGTGCCAGGTAGGCCAGCGAGAGCGTGAAGGCCGGCCGCCACGACCAGCCCCAGGGCGTGCCGATGACGAGCGCATGCACCGCCGCGCCGGCCGCGCCCCAGGCCATCGCCCAGGCCAGCGGCCCCCAGCCGCTGACGCCCAGGCGGTGGTAGCCGGCGGCGGCGATGGTCGACAGGCTGGACAGCAGCACCGAGGCCATGGTCAGCCCGGCGCCCAGCAGCACGTCGTCCGAGGCCACCAGGCGCGTGAACTCGTGCCAGAAGATCAGCACCACGCCGGCGATGCCGGCCAGGCCGCCCAAGGCCACGCGGCGCGACATCGGCGTGCCCAGGAAGGCGCGGGCCAGCACCAGCCCGAACAGCGGCGAGGCCGCGAAACCCACGGCCACCACGCCGCTGGCGACGAAGCGCTCGGCCTGGTAGACGCACACGTAGCTGGCGTAGAAGCCGGCCAGACCCTGCGCCAGGATCAGCGCGTTGACGCCGGCCGGGAAGCGCAGCCGGAGGCCGCGCAGGCGGCAGATGCCCAGCAGCACGACGGCGGCAAGCCCGAAGCGCAGGGCGACGCCCACCTCGGGCGCGACGACGTCGATCTGCGCCGTGATGGCGTACCAGGTGGTGCCCCAGATGAGGATGCAGATGGCGTAGAGCGCGGGGGTCGACATGGGCGCGGAGTGTGCCACGCCAGCCTGCCAGCCCCTGTCATGATTTCGCGTTCACCCGCCGCGCGACTCGACCACCTTCAGCGCCGCGCGCGCCTGGGCGATCGATTCCCGGTTGAGCTCGCGCGACGAGGGCGTGCCCACGCGCGCGTTGTGCAGCACGCCTTCGAGCAGCGGCCGGGCCTGGGCGTCGCGGCCGAGGCTGGCCAGGAAGACGCCGTAGGCGGCCTGGGTCTCGGTGGTGTCGTGCACGCGGCTGGCGTGCTCGAAGGCCGCCAGCGCGCGCGTCTCGTCCACCTGGGTCAGCGCCTGCGCGAGCCACAGCGCGGCGTCGCCGCCGGCGTCGCGGGGCGATTCGGCGAGCAGCGATTCCAGCGTGGCGGCCGCGTCCGCGTGACGACCGGCCGACAGCTGCGCGCGCGCCAGGCCGCGGCGGAACTTCACGTCGCTGGCGTACGGGCCGCTGGCGCAGGCCTGGAACTGCTCGACCGCCTCGGCGTAGTCGCCGCGCGCCAGCAAGGCCTCGGCCAGGCGCGAGCGGTTGTCCACCGTGGGCGTGCGCTCGAACGCGAGACGGGCCTCGCGCAGTTCGCGATTGGGGTCGACGAGCGACTTGACGACACGCGTGGACTTGCGCGCCACGGCGGAATGCCGCATCTCCGGCAGGTATTCCGCGAAGAAGTAGATGAGGCTGCCGAGCACCGGCGCGATGATCAGGATCATGATCCAGTACATCTGACGCCCGGAGCGCACGGCGTGCACCGCGAAGAAGATCGCGACGGCGTAGTTGAGGATGAACAGGATCGGCACGACGTATTTCCCTGGGTGACTCGAAAGGGAAATTGTAGGTGCCACGCCCTGCCCCCACCGGACACCGCCGCTCGAACCCGCGCCGGCGAGCCGGCTGCGCTCGGGCAGCCAGCGACCGCACAGGCTCAATCCTCGAGGCCCAGCTCCTGGATCTTGCGCGTGATCGTGTTGCGCCCGATGCCCAGCTTCTGCGCCGCCTCGATGCGGCGGCCGCGTGTCAGCGCCAGCGCGGTGCGGATCAGCTGGCCCTCGAACTGGCGGCTGAGCTGCTCCCAGACGTCGGGCGAGCCGGCATCCAGCAGGGTGCGCGCCGCGAATTCGAGGTCGCCCAGCCAGCCGCCGCCGGTGCCGCCGGCGAACGGTACCGCGGGCGGTGCGGCACCGGCGCCGACGCCGTCCGCGGCCGCGCCGTGGGGCACGTACGACGAGGTGAGTCCTTCGCCGGGCAGCGCCGACGCGGTGTCGCTGGACGACGGGCGCTGGAACGCGCTGCGCGGGGCCATCAGCTCGGGCGGCAGGTCCTTGCTCTCGATGACCTGCGCCGGCGCCATGACGGTGAGCCAGTGGCAGATGTTCTCGAGCTGGCGCACGTTGCCAGGGAAGTCGAAGCCCTTGATGGCGTCGAGCGCCTCGTCGGTGATGCGCTTGGGCTCGACGCCCAGTTCCTTGGCGCTCTTCTGCAGGAAGAAGCGCGCCAGCGCGGGCACGTCCTCGTTGCGCTCGCGCAGCGGCGGCAGGCGCAGCCGGATCACGTTGAGGCGGTGGAACAAGTCCTCGCGGAATGCCCCCTGCCGTACCCGTTCCTCGAGGTTCTGGTGGGTGGCGGCGATCACGCGCACGTTGCTCTTGATCGGCTGGTGGCCGCCCACGCGGTAGAACTGGCCGTCGCTGAGCACGCGCAGCAGCCGCGTCTGCAGGTCGAACGGCATGTCGCCGATCTCGTCGAGGAACAGCGTGCCGCCGTCGGCCTGCTCGAAGCGGCCGCGCCGCATCGTCTGCGCACCGGTGAAGGCGCCGCGCTCGTGGCCGAACAGCTCGCTCTCGAGCAGGTCCTTCGGGATCGCCGCGGTGTTGATCGCCACGAACGCGCCGTTGCTTCCCTGCTCGCCGCGCGGGCTGTGGCGGTGCAGCGCGCGGGCGACGAGCTCCTTGCCGGAGCCGGACTCGCCGGTGATCAGCACGGTGACGTTGCTCTGCGACAGCCGGCCGATGGCGCGGAAGACGTCCTGCATCGCCGGCGCCTGACCGAGGATCTCGGGCACCGGCGCGTTGCGCTCGTCGAGCACCTCCTCGCGCAGGCTCTCCTCCAGGGCGCGCCGGATCAGCTCCACTGCCTTGGTGAGGTCGAACGGCTTGGGCAGGTACTCGAACGCACCGCCCTGGAACGAGGACACCGCGCTGTCGAGGTCGGAGTACGCCGTCATGATGATGACGGGCAGGCCCGGCAGGCGCTCCTTGACCTTGGCGAGCAGGTCGAGCCCGGAGCCGCCAGGCATCCGGATGTCGCTGACGAGCACCTGCGGTTCGTCCGTCTCGAGCGCGGTGAGCACGTCCCGGGTCGTAGCGAAGCTGCGCACGGGCAGCTGTTCACGGGCCAACGCTTTTTCGAGCACGAAGCGGATGGATGGGTCGTCGTCAACGATCCAGATGGGTTTCATGCGGTGCGCGCTGCAGGTCAGTGCAGAGGAATCAGGATCTTGAAAACCGTGCATCCTGGAACGCTGTCGCATTCGATCGTGCCCAGATGCTGCTGCACGAAAGTCTGCGCCAGCGTCAAGCCCAGGCCCGACCCGCCTTCCCGCCCCGACACCAGGGGATAGAAGATCTGATCGCGAATGGACTCGGGGACGCCCGGGCCGTTATCCTGGATATGCAATTCCAATGCCAGTCGGTAGCGCTGCTTGCCGATCGTCTCCTGGCGCGCGATGCGGGTGCGCAGGACGATGCGCGCGACCCCCCGCTCGATGTGTTCGGCCAGTGCCTGGGTGGCGTTGTGCACGATATTGAGCACGGCCTGGATCATCTGTTCGCGATCGCCGCGGAACTCGGGGATGGAGGTGTCGTAGTCGCGCTCGATGACCAACCCACGGGGGTATTCGGCCAGCACCAGCGAGCGGATGCGCTCGAGCACCTCGTGGATGTTGAGCTCGGCCACGACCTGCGCCTTGCGGTGCGGCGCCAGCAGGCGGTCGACCAGCACCTGCAGCCGGTCGGCCTCGTGGATGATCACCTGGGTGTACTCGCCCAGCTCCGCCTGGTCGATCTCCAGCTCGAGCAGCTGCGCCGCCCCGCGGATGCCGCCCAGCGGGTTCTTGATCTCGTGGGCCAGGTTGCGGATGAGCTCCTTCGTGACCTGGGCCTGGCCCAGCGCCCGCTCCTCGCGATCCTGGCGCGTCTGCTGCTCGATCTCGATCATCTCGACGAACACGCGCCCGCCGTGCAGGTCGTGCTGGCTGACGATCACGTGCACCGGCAGCGTGGCGTTGGAGGCCACCGAGGAGCGCTTGAGCGAGCCGTCGAAGCGCCGTGCCGAGAACTCGTTGCGCGAGACGGCGGCGATCGCCTCCGACAGCGCGGCCGTCTCGCGGAACCAGTCGTAGATGCTGCCGCGGGTGAGCTTGCGGCGGGCCACGCCCACCACGGCTTCCAGCACGGAATTGGCGAACACGCACTTGCCGTCGGGCTCGACCACGGCCACCAGCGTGGCGAGGTGGTCGAACGCGGTGTAGTCGATGCCGCCCACCCGCAGGGTGCCCGGCTCGGCGGCGGCAGTGGCGGACGGCGCGGGCGCCGGCGGTGCGCGGCGCGTGCCCATCACTGGGTCTTCGCGAGTTCGCGCGTGATCGCGTTGATGTCGGACTCGGTGCGCGCGATCTGCGCCTTCAGGTCGGCGGTGCGGTCGAGGTACTTCTGGAAGTTCTTCTCGTCGCCGCGGCGCTCGGGCTGGCCGTTGTTGTATTCCTTCTGCAGCGCGTCGAGCTGGGCCTGGGCCTTGATGAGCTCGTCCTGCAGGATCTTGCGGGCGTCGGAATCGCGCGCCTTCTGCTCCTGCGCGTCGACCTTGCTGGCCGTCGACCCCGGGGTCGCGGCCACGCCCGGGCGCATCTTGGGCGCGGGGATGGTGGTGGGCTGCTGGGCGACCATGGCCTTGCAGCTCTTGGCCTCCGCCTCCTTGGGCGTGATCGTGTTGGTGAACACGTTGCCGGGGCACTGGTAGTACACCGAAGTGTCCTGCGCCGCCCGCGCGCCGGTGGCGGCGAGCGCCAGCAGGGCGGCCGCGACCAGGGCGGACGACCGGGCGCCACGAGGGGACGGGATGCGGAATGCAGTTGCGATTGCCACGTTCATCATTTCATTGTGGCGCAAAACGCGGCGCCTGATGGTGAGCCAACGTGTCACGCAGCCCGGCGGAGGACAGCCGGCGGCCGGCGCCTGCGTAAAGTGAAAAAAAAGCGGCCCGTCGCCGGGCCGCCTTCGCTGCCGGGCCCCGCGTGGAGGCCGGCGTTCCCATCAGAGGGAGTAGTACATGTCGAACTCGACCGGGTGCGTGGTCATGCGCATGCGCTGGACTTCCTGCATCTTCAGCTCGATGTAGGCGTCGATGTACGCATCGGTGAAGACGCCGCCCTTGGACAGGAACGCGCGGTCCTTGTCCAGGTTTTCCAGCGCCTGCTCGAGGCTGGAGCAGACGGTCGGGATCTTCGCGTCTTCTTCCGGCGGCAGGTGGTACAGGTCCTTCGTGGCGGCTTCGCCCGGATGGATCTTGTTCTCCACGCCGTCCAGGCCGGCCATCAGCAGCGCCGAGAAGCCCAGGTACGGGTTCATCATCGGATCCGGGAAACGCGCTTCGACGCGGCGGCCCTTCGGGTTGGCGACGAACGGGATGCGGATCGAGGCCGAGCGGTTGCGGGCCGAGTACGCCAGCTTGACCGGCGCTTCGTAGCCCGGCACCAGGCGCTTGTAGCTGTTGGTGGTCGGGTTCGTGATGGCGTTCAGCGCGCGGGCGTGCTTGATGATGCCGCCGATGTAGAACAGCGCGAATTCCGACAGGCCGGCGTAGCCGTCGCCGGCGAACAGGTTCTTGCCGTCCTTCCAGACCGACTGGTGCACGTGCATGCCCGAGCCGTTGTCGCCGACGATGGGCTTCGGCATGAACGTGGCGGTCTTGCCGTAGGCGAAGGCCACGTTGTGGATGATGTACTTCTGCAGCTGGACCCAGTCCGCGCGCTGGAGCAGCGTCGAGAACTTCGTGCCGATTTCCATCTGGCCGGCGTTGGCCACCTCGTGGTGGTGCACTTCGACGGGGATGCCCATCTGCTCGAGGATCAGCGACATCTCCGAGCGCATGTCCTGGCCGGCATCGACCGGGGGCACCGGGAAGTAGCCGCCCTTGACGGACGGACGGTAGCCCTTGTTGCCGTGCTCGTAGGCCTTGCCCGTGTTCCAGGCGGCTTCCTCGGCCTCGATCTCGACGAAGCAGCCCTTCATGCTCACATCCCAGCGGATGGAGTCGAAGATGAAGAATTCGGGCTCCGGGCCGAAGTAGGCGGTGTCGCCGTGGCCGGAGGACTTCATGTAGGCCTCGGCGCGCTTGGCCAGCGAGCGCGGGTCGCGCTCGTAGGGCTTGCCGTCGCTGGGCTCGACCACGTCGCAGGTCAGGATCAGCGTGGGTTCTTCGAAGAACGGATCGATGTTGGCCGTGTTCGGGTCGGGCATGAGCTGCATGTCCGACGCCTCGATGCCCTTCCAGCCGGCGATCGACGAACCGTCGAACGCATGGCCGGAGACGAACTTGTCTTCGTCGAAGTGAGAGACAGGCACGGAAACGTGTTGTTCCTTGCCACGGGTATCGGTGAAACGGAAGTCGACGAACTTGACTTCGTTTTCCTGCACCAACTTCATCACGTCGGCGACGGTCTTGGACATCAACGGGCTCCTAATTTGTTTGGCAATTTACCGGGTCGGCGCACGGGCCGGCCAGTCAGACGGTATGCCGTGGCAATAAAAGCAGGTTCTGTGCCGCAGAGCTGCGCCACGTCACCCGGGGATCTGGTCTGCACCGCGACACGGATCGCGCACCGCCATTGTGCATTCCATCTTGCGCACCTTGTTGGAGCATTTTTGTGCACCAACTCAGGACGGATCGATTTCGATCGCCCCGGTGGCCGCCGCGCCTTCGCGCAACGCGGCCATCGCCAGGTCGACCTGCAGCCGATCGGCGCCCTTGACGCCGATCTCGATATGGGCGCCCAGCGTCGGGTGGTCGACGCTGGGCAGGCTGAACGAGCGCACGCCGGGGAACGCCGCCTCGACGTGCTCGAACACCGGGATCAGCGCCGATTCGTTGGCGCCGCGCACCCGTACGGCGCGCAACGCCTGGGTGCCGGCCTGGTCGGCGTACAGGGTGTCGAGCAGCCAGTCGAGCATCGGGTGCGCCATCACCGGGAAGCCCGGCATGAAGTGCAGCCGCCCGACGCTGAAGCCGGGGATGCGGTTGTACGGGTTCGGGATGATCGTGGCACCGGCCGGGAACACGCCCATGTTCAGGCGCCGCTGGTGGTCGGGCCCGGTCGTCTCGTAGGCCAGGCCCTTCTCGGCGGCCATCTCCCGCCCGCGCTGCTCGATCAGGGCCCGGGCCTGCGGGTGCAACGCGAGTTCGAGCCCCAGCGCCTGCGCCGCGCACTGGCGGGTGTGGTCGTCCGGCGTGGCGCCGATGCCGCCGAACGAGAACACCGCGTCGCCGGAGGCGGCCGCGGCGCGGATCTCGGCAACGATGCGCGCCGGCTCGTCGCCGATGTAGTGCGCCCAGGCCAGCGCGTGGCCGCGCGATTCGAGCGCGGCGATGGTGCGGGCGAGGTGCTTGTCCTCGCGGCGGCCAGAGAGGATCTCGTCGCCGATGATGATGGCACCGAAGTTCATGGAGGGTCTCGTGGGGCGTCGGGGGCGTCGTAGCCGAATCGCTCGTGCGGCGGCACCTCCTCCACCAGTTGCAGGTCGGACGATGGCGCCACCGCGGGCTGAACGGCGCGCATCGAGGCCTCGGCGTCGCGCAGGCTGGCCAGCACGGCCAGCACGTAGTGGGTGAACCACAGCGCCGAGAACGTGAAGATCATCGTGTAGATCCAGATCACGGCGGGCATCAGCACCGGCGCCAGGATCAGCGTACCGGCGCTGATCGTCCAGATCAGGGACGGGATGCCGCACAGGAAGCCGCAGACGATGCCCATGATCAGCAGCGGAAAGCGGTGCGCCCGCGTGATCGCCTCGCGCTCGGGCGTGGACGCGTGCTCGGCGAGCGCGTCGAAGGTCATCACGCGGGCCGTCAGCCAGCCCCAGATCAGCGGCGGCAGCACCAGCGCCAGGCCGGGCACCAGCCAGAACGGCAGCGTGATCATCACCATCGCCAGCGCGGCCACGGTGCACGCCAGCGCCCACAGCAGGCCGCGCCACCACGAGCCGCCGTGGCGGCGCTCCAGCGTCGGGAAGCGGCGACGCGACACCAGCGTCACGGTGGCCGGCGTCACCCACAGCGCCACCAGCACCAGCGTCAGCGCCACCACCACGGGAATGGACAGCGCGACGACGATCAGCGGGGCGATCGCGGTGCGAAAGCCGGCGCCCAGGAAGGTCGACATCCACTCCAGCATCGAGTTGACCAGCGACCAGTGCTCCAGCGTCGAGCGCACCGAGGCGACCGCCACCTCCCAGAACAGGTAGCCGACGCCCAGGGTAGCGGTGCCGGCCAGCAGCAGCGGCAGCAGCGACAGCCCGATCACCCTCGGGTGCAGGCAATAGGCGACCGCGCGCCAGAACGAGCCGAACAGCAATTTCATCGGGCGTGAGGATACGTGAGGGCGGCGGGCGCCATGGGAGGTTCGGCCGGGTTGCGCAAGGTCAGTCGTCGTCGCCGCCCAGCAGGCTGCCGAGCCCGCCCAGGATGCCGCCCGTCGCCAGGCCGCCCAGCACGCCGGCGCCGCTGCTGCTGCCGGCGCGGTCGGCGCTGCCGCCGTTCTGCGGCGCGGCGGCGAAGATGCGGCTGGCCAGGCGCGAGAACGGCAGGCTCTGGATCCACACCGTGCCGGGCCCCGTCACCTTCGCGAAGAACAGGCCCTCGCCGCCGAACAGCGCCGTCTTGATTCCGCCGACGAACTGGATCTCGAAATTGACCGTCTGCGTGAACGCCACCAGGCAGCCGTGGTCGATCAGCAGGGTCTCGCCCGGCTGCAGGTCGCGCTTTTCCACCGTGCCGCCGGCGTGCACGAAGGCCATGCCGTCGCCCTCGAGGCGCTGCATGATGAAGCCGTCGCCGCCGAAGAAGCCCACGCCCAGGCGCTGCTGGAACGCGATGCCGATGGACACGCCCTTGGCGGCGCACAGGAACGACTGCTTCTGGGTGATGAGGGTGCCGCCGACCGAGCGCAGGTCGATGGGCAGGATCTTGCCCGGCACCGGCGCGGCGAATGCCACACGGCGCTTCTGGCCGGACTGGTTCATGAACACGGTGGTGAACACGTTGGCGCCGCTGATCAGCCGCTTGCCGGCGCCCACCAGCACGCCCCACAGGCCGGAATTGGCCTGCGAGCCGTCGCCGAAGATGGTGTCCAGGACGATGCCGTTCTCCATGAACATCATGCTGCCGGCCTCGCCCACCGCGGCCTCGCCCGGATCGAGCTCGACCTCGACGAACTGCATCTCGGCGCCCTTGATCTCGTAGTCGACCACGTCCATCGCCATCGCGTTTCCTTTCATTGACCGGCGGGTGCCGGCCCCGCATTCTGCTTCAAGCGGATGGCCGGACCGCGACTACCACGCCGCCATTGGATAAAGCCATGACGGAAGTGCATTTGGCGCGGCGTTATCCTGCGCCCACCGTCAACCACGCGCGGCCCCGGCCACAAGCTTCCCGCCGCCACCCAGCCGTCATGACCCCACCCGTTCCCGCGCCGGCCACCCGCCCCGCCCGCCCCGCCGTGCTCGACCTCATCGGCAACACGCCCATGGTCGAGGTGACCCAGTTCGACACCGGCTGCTGCCAGCTCTTCCTGAAGCTGGAGTCGCAGAACCCCGGCGGCTCCATCAAGGATCGCATCGGCCTGGCGATGATCGAGACCGCCGAGCGCGACGGCCGCCTCCAGCCCGGCGGCACGGTGATCGAGGCGACCGCCGGCAACACCGGCCTGGGCCTGGCGCTGGTCGCCCGCGCCAAGGGCTACCGGGTGGTGCTGGTGGTGCCCGACAAGATGTCGTCGGAGAAGGTGCTGCACCTGAAGGCGCTGGGCGCCGAGGTGCACACCACGCGCTCCGACGTCGCCAAGGGCCACCCCGAGTACTACCAGGACATGGCCGCGCGCCTGGCGCGCGAGCTCGGCGACGGCGCCTACTACATCGACCAGTTCAACAACCCCGCCAACCCGCTCGCCCACGAGACCACCACCGCGCCGGAGATGTGGCAGCAGATGGGCCACCGCGTCGACGCGATCGTCTGCGGCGTGGGCTCGGGCGGCACCCTCACCGGCCTGAAGCGCTACTTCGAGCGCGTGTCCCCCGCCACCGAGTTCGTGCTGGCCGACCCCAAGGGCTCGGTGCTGTGCGACTACATCGCCACCGGCCACGTCGGCACCGCCGGCTCCTGGGCCGTCGAGGGCATCGGCGAGGATTTCATCCCCGCCATCGCCGACCTGCGCAACGTGCGCACCGGCTACACGATCGGCGACGAGGAGAGCTTCAGCACCGCGCGCGAGCTGCTGCGACGCGAGGGCATCCTCGCCGGCTCGTCCACCGGCACGCTGCTGGCCGCGGCGTTGCGCCACTGCCGCGCGCAGACCAGCCCCAAGCGCGTCGTGACCTTCGTCTGCGACACCGGCACCCGCTACCTGTCCAAGGTCTACAACGACAGCTGGATGTTCGACCAGGGCCTGCTGCCGCGCGCTTCCGTGGGCGACCTGCGCGACCTGATCTCGCGCCGCGTGGTCGACGAGGCCGTGATCAGCGTCACCCCCGACGACACCCTGCTGACCGCGTTCCAGCGCATGCGCGCGGCCGACATCTCGCAGGTGCCGGTGCTGCAGGACGGCAAGCTGGCCGGCCTGCTCGACGAGTCCGACCTGCTGCTGCACGTCAGCGGCGACTCCGAGCGCTTCCGCCACCCGGTGCGCCAGGCGATGAACCGCCAGCTGCGCACCCTGCGCCCCGACGCCGGCCTGCCGGCGCTGATCACCACGCTGGGCGAGGGCTGGGTCGCCGTGGTGGCCGACGCGAACGGCTTCCACGGCCTGATCACCCGCTTCGACCTGCTCAACTACCTCCGCAAGACACTGTCATGACCGCCTGGGCTCGCTCCGCTCGCCGCCCCCAGGGGGCTCAAGCCGGCTCGCTCCGGGGCGGCCGAGCGCTCGCCGGCCAGGGACGCCCCCCGCGAAACCAACAAGGAAACCCATGAGCAACGACTCCCCCAAGCACGGCTTCGAGACCCGCGTCATCCACGCCGGCCAGCACCCGGATCCGTCCACCGGCGCGATCATGCCGCCGATCTTCCAGACCTCCACCTACGTGCAGTCCAGCCCCGGCGTGCACAAGGGCTACGAGTACTCGCGCAGCCAGAACCCGACGCGCGAGGCGCTGGAACGCTGCGTGGCCGACCTCGAGGGCGGCCTGCGCGGCTACGCGTTCGCCTCCGGGCTGGCCGGCATGTCCACCGTGCTGGAGCTGCTGGACGCGGGCGCGCACATCATCGCCAGCGACGACCTGTACGGCGGCTCGTTCCGCCTGTTCGAGCGCGTGCGCAAGCGCAGCATGGGACTGCAGGTGAGCTTCATCGACATGACCGACGCCCAGGCCGTGCGCGCCGCGCTGCGGCCGAACACGAAGATGGTGTGGGTCGAGACGCCGTCGAACCCGCTGCTCAAGCTGATCGACCTGGCGGCGGTGGCGCAGATCGCGCGCGAGGCGAACCTGATCGCCGTGGCCGACAACACCTTCGCCAGCCCGTGGGGCCAGAACCCGCTGGCGCTCGGCTTCGACATCGTGGTGCACTCCACCACCAAGTACCTCAACGGCCACTCCGACGTCGTCGGCGGCATCGCCGTAGTCGGCGCCGAGCCGCGCCAGGCCGCGTGGGCCGAGCAGCTTGCGTTCCTGCACAACGCCGTCGGCGCGATCGCCGGCCCGTTCGACTCGTTCCTGGCGCTGCGCGGCGTCAAGACGCTGGCACTGCGCATGGAGCGCCACAACCGGAGCGCGCTGGCGCTGGCCCAGTGGCTGGAGGCCCATCCCAAGGTGGCGCGCGTGCACTACCCCGGTCTCGAAAGCCATCCGCAGCACGCGCTGGCCAGGCGCCAGATGCGCGGCGGCGGCGGCATGATCTCGGTCGACCTGAAGAGCGACCTCGACGGCGCGCGCCGCTTCCTCGAGCACGTGCACCTGTTCGCGCTGGCCGAGAGCCTGGGCGGCGTCGAGAGCCTGATCGAGCACCCGGCCATCATGACCCACGCGTCGATCCCGGCCGCGCAGCGCGCGGCGCTGGGCATCGGCGACACGCTGATCCGGCTGTCGGTGGGCATCGAGGCGCTGGACGACCTGAAGGCCGACCTCGAGGCCGGCTTCGCGCAGGTCTGAGCCGCAGGACTCTCCGGAAATGGCGCCCGCGGGCGCCATTTCAGTTCGTGGACGGGCCCACGAGCGCCATTTCTTCGTCCGCCCTTGTTCCATACTCCGGGCTTCGTTCCAAGGATGACGATGGCCCATTTCACCCGCTCCCCGCTCGCCGTCGCCCTGTGCGGCGCCCTCGCCCTGCTGCCCTGCGCCGTCGCGCAGGCCGCGCCCGACGCCGCCGCCACGCAGCGCTTCGAGCGCGTCGTGCACGACTTCTACGAGCGCTACCTGGCCACCCACCCGGAGGAGGCCACGCAGCTGGGCGACCACCGCTTCGACCGCCGGAGCAGCGACGCGTCGGCCGCCGGCGTCGCCGCCGACCGCCGGCTGTACCGCAAGACGCTGGACGTGCTGCAGGCGATTCCTGCCTCGAGCCTGCCGCCCGACCATGCCGTCGACCGCGCGATCCTCGAGAACGACCTGCGCTCGCGCCTGTACGACATCGAGGAGCTCAAGACCTACACCTGGGAGGTCACCGACTACTCGGCCACCCAGGGCGTCTACGTGCTGCTGGCGCGCGACTTCGCGCCGATGAAGCAGCGCCTGGCCGCCGCCAACCTGCGCCTGCAGGCGATCCCGGCCTTGCTGGCGGCCGCGAAGAAGAACCTGAAGCATCCGCCGCGGGTGTTCACCGAGACGGCCATCGCGCAGAACAAGGGCGCGATCTCGTTCGTGCAGGACGACCTCGACGACTTCATCAAGCAGGCGCCTGAAATGAAGGCCGTGCTCGCGCCGGCGCGCGCCCGCGCGGTCGCCGCCCTGAAGGACTACGGCCGCTGGCTGGAGACGGACCTGCTGCCGCGTTCCGACGGCGACTTCCGCTTCGGCAGGGCGCACTTCGAGCAGCGCCTGAAGTTCGCGCTCGACTCCGACCTGGGCGCCGACGAGATCCTCGCGCGCGCCGAGGCCGACCTCAAGCGCACCCAGAAGACGATGGAGGAGACGGCGCTGCCGCTGTACCAGCGCTGGTTCCCCGGCAAGCCGGTGGACGGGGTCGACGGCCACGTGATCGTGCGCGCGGTGCTCGACCGGATCGCCGACACGCACCCGGACAACGACACCATCGTCGCCGAGGCGCGCGAGGACCTCGACAAGGCCACCGCCTTCGTGCGCGAGCACCGGCTGGTGAGCGTGCCCACCAAGCCGATCCGCGTGATCGTGATGCCGGAGTTCCAGCGCGGCGCCTCCACCGCGTTCTGCGACTGGGCCGGGCCGCTGGACAAGAACGGCATCACGTTCTACGCGATCTCGCCGACGCCCGCCGACTGGTCGCCCGCGCGCGTGGAATCGCAGTACCGCGAGGACAACAGCGCCGAGCTGCGCGACATCACGGCCCACGAGGCGATGCCGGGCCACTACCTGCAGGGGGCGCATGCCGGCGAGGTGCACATGCCCACGCTGGTGCGCGCGATGACCGGCTCGGGCACCTTCATCGAAGGCTGGGCCGTCTACGCCGAGCAGTTCATGGCCGAGGCCGGCTGGGGCGGCGACGAGACGCGCATGGAGCAGCTCAAGATCCGCCTGCGCGTGGCGATCAACGCGATCCTCGACCAGAAGATCCACGCCGGCCAGATGACCGAGGACGAGGCGAAGCACCTGATGATGGACACCGGCTACCAGGAGGAAGGCGAGGCCGCGGGCAAGTGGCGCCGTGCCGAGATGTCCGCCGGCCAGCTGTCGACCTACTTCGTCGGCGTGCAGGAGCAGGGCGCGCTGGCCGACGACCTGCACGCGAAGCTGGGCGGCGACATGCTGGCCGTGCGCGACCGCATGCTGTCGCACGGCTCGATCGCCACCAAGTACGTGCGCCAGCTCGAGGGCCTGGCGCCCGCGGCCGCCGCGGCCAGGCCATAGCCCGCCGGAGCTACTCGATCGCGTAGACGTTGGCGTCGGCGCTGCCGATGTAGACCGTGCCGTCGACCACCAGCGGGGTGGCGAAGAACGAACCGACGCCCTGCTGGCGGCGCGCGCCCTCGGCGTTGGCGTCGCCCCAGCTCGACGCGAACAGCAGCGCCGAATTGAAGCGGCCGTCGGCCCCCAGCACCCAGTCGCGGTTGGCGCGCGACGCCTCCGTGCGGAACTCCCACAGCAGGCGACCGTCGAGGCGGTCACGCGCCTGCAGCGAGCCGTCGAGCACGCCCAGCAGCACGGTGTCGCCGGCGACCGTGGGCGAACCGAAGACGTAGGCCCGGGTCGAGCCGACGGGTTGCACCGGCCGGCCGGTGGCGGCGTCGACCACGTGATAGCGCGCGCTGTCGGAGGTCGCGAAGTAGACGCGGCCCTGCGCGACGGCCGGCGAGCTGTTGACCCAGCTGCCTTCGGTGTCCACGTTCCATTTCGGTGCGCCGCTGCGCAGGTCCACCGCGTAGAGGTGGCCGTCGCGGCAGCCCACGAACACCGTGCCCTCGGCGATGGCCGGCGACGACTGGAAGCCCTGCTGGTTGTGGATCAGCGGGTCGACGCCGGCCTGGAAGGCCCAGCGCTGCGTGCCGGTGGCGGCGTCCAGCGCGTACAGGCGTCCGTCCCAGCTGCCGACCACCACCAGGCCGTCGGCGTAGGCGGGCGAGGCGTGCACCACGTCGCCGGTCGCGAACTTCCACGCCAGCCGGCCGGTGGCGGCATCGACCGCGTAGACGTGGCCGTCGCCGCTGCCGAAGACGACCTTGCCGTCGACCACCAGCGGGCTCGACAGGTAGACGTCGTACATGTCGGCGAAGGTCTGGGTGCGCGGCTGCATGCCGTGCAGCCCGCGCGCCTCGAAGCGGCGTTCGCCCTCGGTGGCGAACTTCCACAGCACCTCGCCGCTGCGCACGTCCAGCGCGTAGAGGCGGCCGTCGTAGCTCGTCGCGAACAGGCGCTCGCCGGACAGGGCCGGCGTCGACGACACCGGGCCGCCGGTGCGCGCCATCCAGCGCTGGCGGCCGGTGGCGGCGTCGACCGCATAGATGTTGCCGTCGTCGCTGCCGAACAGCACGACGCCGTCGCGCCACACCGGCGACGACACCACGCGCGCGCCGGTGGGAAACACCCAGCGGACGCGATGGAACTCGCGCGGCGCTGCGCTCGCGGCGATGCCGAGATGGGCCGCGTCGCCGCGGAACATGGCCTGCGCGTGCAGTGGCGACCCGGCGCCGGCCAGCAGCGCCGCCAGGGCGACCCGCGCTGCGGCGGCCCTCACGACGCCTCCTGCCCGGCCGCGGCCTGCCGGCGCAGCACCAGCGGCGCCTCGTACGGGCCCTGGGCCACCGCGCCCTCGATCGTGCCGTCGGCGGCGGACAGCCGGCCCTCGATGCGGAAGTCCGCGGCGCTCGCACGCAGCGTGACGAACTCGCGGCCTTGCGTGACCTGGTCCACGTCCAGCGTGGTGGTGCGCCTGCCGACGATCACCAACTGCCCGCCACCGCCCGCAGCGCCCCGATTGGCCAGTGTCAGCGTGACCTCGCGCGCGACGCCGCCGAGCTCGTAGCGGCCCGTCCAGCGCCCGGCCAACGCCGCGTCGATCACCGAATTGGCCGGCGGCCGGTCCACCTGCGCCGCCCCGCTGCGTCGCAGCGCGATCGATGTGCTCAGGCCGCCCAGCATGAAGCTGCCGGCGAGCACGCCGTCGGCCCGGCAGGCCAGCGCGACCCGGGGCACCGTGGCGCCACCGCCGCCGGGGAAGGCGGCCGCGAGGCCGAAGCGCACGTCGCAGCCGTCAACCGCGAGGCCGTCCAGCGGCGCCCCCTTGACGCCGCGTCCGGGCAGGATCGCCGAGCCCGTCCATTGGCCGTGCGCGTCGCGCTCGAGGTCGACCAGCAGGCGCAGCGGCCAGCCGGGGATGTCGGCGACGCCTTCCCAGCGGCCGGCCAGTTCCGGCGCCGCACCGGCGCTGCCGGCGGCCAGGCCGAGGGCGGGCAGGAAGCACTTCAGGGCGCGCCAGCGCCAGGGGACGAATGCTTGCACGGGGCCTCCGCGGTCGTCGGGATGCCGTCAATATAGGCAGGCCCCGCGCGCACGGGCCGCCGGTGCGACGAACGGCGGAATCGACGCCGTGAACAGCGACGGGCGCTCAGTAGTTGGCGACGGCGCGCACGGCGCTGGCCGGCTTGTCCAGGTCGGCCAGCAGTTCCGGGCCGACGATGGCGAACGGCGTCGAGCCGTACGACAGCAAGCGGTCGTGGAAGTCGTGCAGCGAGCCCTTGTCGCCGGTGCGGCGCTGGTACTCGGCCAGCAGTTCCTCCAGCTGCAGGCGACCCACCGTGTAGGCGATCACGTAGCCCGGGCGCAGCGCGTAGCCGGCCACGGCGGCCTCGGAGGCCGACTTCGTGAAGCCCGACTGCGCCTCGAAGAACGTCGCGGCCTGCGCGAGCGTCCACTGGCCGGCGGCCAGCTTGCCGTCGACGATCGCGCGCGCGCCGCGCACGCGTTCCCAGCGCGCGGTGAACAGCCGCGCGTCGAGGTCGTCGCCGTACAGCCCCAGGCGCACGAACATCTCCTCGCCGTAGAACGCCCAGCCCTCCTCGAACACGCCCGAGTTCTGGATCTTGCGCACGTAGTCGGAGTGGCGGCGCGCGATGGACAGCTGCAGGAAGTGCCCGGGCATCGCCTCGTGCGCGGCGGTCGCCAGGATGCGGTCGCGGTCGAAGTCCTCGTTCATGTCCAGGCGCTCGGCCGCATCCTTCAGCGACTCCGGCGGCGTGATGAAGTAGTAGCCCTTGGCCGACTCGGCGAACAGCCGCGGCGACTCCATCGAGGCGCCGGGCGAGACCGGTTGCTGGAACTTGGGCGTCTCCACCACGTCCATCGAGCCCAGCCAGCCGGGGATCGTGAGCAGGTCGTGCTCGTCGACGAACGCGCGCAGCTGCGCGATGCGCTCGCGGTAGTAGTCGATCAGCGGTGGGCCGGCCGGCGCCATGCCGCCGCCGCTCTCGGCGCCGAAGGCCTGCTTGCGGTGCGTCGACAGCGACTTCAGCCACGCCTCCTCCGCCCAGCCGTGCGCCAGCTCGTCGCGCGCCATGCCCTCGACGTCGCGCGCCGTGAACGGCAGCAGCTGCTCGCGCTGCAGCATCTGGTCGTACGCCGCCTGGCCGATCGCGAAGTTCTCGGGCCAGCGCTCGACGTGCGCGGCGATGTAGGCCCCCGTCTTCGCCAGCGTGGCGAGGACGGCGTCGCGCGCGGTCGTGAAGCGCTGCAGCGCGGCCGGGTCGCCGGCGAGCTGCTCGCGGGCGGCGTCGGTGAGGGCGCCGCCGAGGAAATCGGGCGCGCCGGCGATCTGCTTGCGCCCGGCCTCGCCGTACAGCTTGCCCGGGTGGGTCACGAGCTTCTGGCCGGCCTCGATCCACGCCGGGCCCTTCTCCAGGCGGGCGACGACGTCCAGCCATGCCTGGCGCGCATCGGCGGCGGTCGCCCCGTCGCGGCCGGGGATCGGCAGGTGCAGGAACTGCGTGTAGACGACGTCGACGAGCGCGAGCGCCGGCGCGGCGTAGTCCTTGCGATCGGTCTGGCGCACCACGAGTTCGTCCAGTTGTTCGTCGATCCGTGCACGCAGCAGTTTCGCGTCGTCCGCGTCGACCAGCGAGATCGACGGGCCAGCCGCCCTGCGGATCGCGTCGAGTTGCGCGATCCAGGCCTTCAGGCGGCCGATCTCCGCAGCCCGCGCGGCCTCGGTAGGCATCGCCAGTTCGCCGTCCAGCCCGGCGATGCCCAGGTAGGTGGCCCGCACCGGGTTCTCGCGGGCGCTGGTGCGCACCATGTCCTGGGCGAGTGCCGTCAGGCGCTCGTGGGTCGACGGCGCGGCCAGCGCGCCGGTGCACAGGACACAGGCCAGCAGCAGCGCGGGCGAGAACTTGTTCATGGACGGGTTCCGTGGATCGGGGGGACGGTTTCGGGCGGGCGCGCCGGCCGCAGGGCCGCGGCGCGCAGGCATGTTACTGCCGCGGCGCGCTCACGCGAGCCCGCCGGCCACGGCCCCGACCAGCAGCGCCAGCGCGTCGACGGCGGCGGCGGGCGACGCCAGGAACTGGGCCTGCACGATGGCGCCGTCGATGGCCAGCGCCAGTGCGCGCGCCGCCCGCGCGCGCCCCGGCGCGGGCTTCATCAGGCGGGCCACGGCCGCGGTCATGTCGTTCTTGTGGCGCCGCGTCGCCTCGATCACCGCAGGCAGCGCCGGGCCGAGTTCGCCGACGCTGTTGAGGAACGCACAGCCGCGGTAGTCCGCGCTCGCGAACCACTCGGCCAGCGCCGGCGCGATGGCCGCGGGGGTGCCGCCGTGGCGTGCGAGCGCGTCGACGAACCACGCCATCCAGCGCTCGTGGCGGTAGTCCAGGAAGGCGAGGACCAGCGCGTCCTTGCTGGCGAACTGGCGGTAGAACGTGACCTTGGCGACGCCCGACTCGGCGATGACGCGATCGATGCCGGTGGCACGGATCCCGTCGCGGTAGAACAGGTCGTGCGCGACGCGCAGGATGCGCTCGCGCGGCGGCGCGGCAGAGGGAGTGGCGAGCATGGGGACATTGTAGACAGATCTGTCTACCCGGCATAGACTCGGCCCGAAGTAGACAAACCTGTCTACATACCCCCTCCCGGAACTCCCCATGGACACCAAGCCGCCCCTGCCGCCCTTCACCCGCGACTCCGCCACCCAGAAGGTGCGCCTGGCCGAGGACGCCTGGAACTCGCGCGACCCGGCGCGCGTGGCCCTGGTCTACACCGAGGACACCCGCTGGCGCAACCGCGCGGAGTTCCCGGTCGGCCGCCAGCAGGTGCGCGAGCTGCTCGCGCGCAAGTGGGCGCGCGAGCTCGACTACCGCCTGATCAAGGAACTCTGGGCGCACGACGGCGAGCGCATCGCGGTGCGCTTCGCCTACGAGTGGCACGACGACTCGGGCCACTGGTTCCGCTCCTACGGCAACGAGAACTGGGAGTTCGACGAGCGCGGGTTCATGATGCGCCGCTTCGCGAGCATCAACGACCTGCCCATCGCCGAGGCCGACCGCAAGTTCCACTGGCCCCTGGGCCGGCGCCCGGACGAGCATCCCGGCCTGAGCGACCTGGGCCTGTGACGCGTTGTGCGGCGCCGCATTTGACCCTGCCCGCGTATCGCCGCGGCCATCCGGACACCATTCGCTTCCCTGACATTTCCGAGAGGATCCGCGCCATGGCCACTTTCCGTCCCCGTTCGCTCGCCCTCGCCGCCTTTCTTGCGGCCGCCTCCACGCTGTTCGCGGGCGGCGCGCTGGCGGCGGACCTGAAGCTCACCGGCGACCAGGAGGTGCCGGCCAACACCAGCACGGCGGTGGGCACCGGCGCGATCACGGTGGCCGCCGACGGCAGCGTCAGCGGCAGCGTGGCGGCGCCGATGCTGCAGGCCACGGCGGCGCACATCCACGTCGGCGCGGCCGGCGTGAACGGCCCGGTGATCGTCCCGCTGACCGGCGGTGCCGGCGGCGTCTGGTCGGTGCCGGCCGGCGCCAAGCTCACCGCCGAGCAGCTCGACGCCTACAAGGCGGGCAACCTGTACGTCAACGTCCACACCCCCGAACACAAGGGCGGGGAGATCCGCGCGCAGCTCAAGCCCTGAGCCGGGCCAGCAGGTCCAGCGCGGCCGCGGGCGCGCGTTCCTTGGCGCCGTTGATCATGAACAGGTACACGTCGCGCCCCGCCGCCGCGGGCTCGTCGGGGTCGCCCGCGACCAGCGGCAGCCCGGCGGGCTGGCCGCCGTCGGCCCACGTGCGCGCGCACGCCGCGAACGCCGCCAGCACCTCGGGCGCATAGCCGGTCGGCCGCTGCGACTCTGCCTGCATCAGACGCAGGTAGACGAAGTCGGTGGTGAGGTTGGCGAACGACGGATAGTCGGGCGAGTCGGTGAACACCACCGCCGCGCGGTACTTGCGCGCCAGCGCCAGGAACCCGGGCACCATGAAGCTGGCGTGGCGCACGTCGAGCACGTGGCGCAGCGCGCGCCCGCCGACGTCCGCGGGCAGCAGCTTCAGGAAGGCCTCGAAGTCGTCGGCGTCGAACTTCTTGGTCGGCGCGAACTGCCACAGCACCGGTCCCAGCTTGTGCTGCAGCCGCGCCAGGCCGCTGCCGACGAAGCGCGCGATCGACTCGCCCGCCTCGGCCAGCACGCGCCGGTTGGTGGTGAATCGATTGGCCTTCAGCGCGAACACGAAGTCGTCCGGCGTCTCGGCGTACCAGCGCTCGAAGGCCTTGGCCGTCATCGTGCTGTAGTAGGTGCCGTTGACCTCGATGGCCGTTACCTGGCGGCTGGCATGGCCCAGCTCGCGGCTGGCCGGCAGCCCGGGCGGATAGAAGGTCTCGCGCCAGGGCTCGTAGGTCCAGCCGCCGATGCCGACTCGAATCCGGGACATGTGTCGCACTCCTCGTGTGGGAGGACGTTTTTACCCCATCCGCGCCGGCGGCGCACTCAGCGCCTGTAGTCGAGCTGCCAGAGCAGCTTCCACGTCCTGCCGCCGTCGGCGCTGCCCTCCCAGTCCCAGGTGAATGCGTCGCTGGCGATGTGGTGGAACACCATGCGCTGGCCCTTGACCTGGTCGCCCACGGTCGTGAACGCAGTCGAGAACAGGCGCCGGTCGCCGTCGGCGCTGGCGGTCAGCGCGAAGAAGCCGCCCTGGTTGTCGGCCCAGGCCTGGTGCCACAGGCCGGCCTGGTCACGCACGCTCAGCGAACGGCCGCGCAGCAGCGGCACCGGATCGCCCGGATCCTGCTCGAACCGCTCCTCGATGACGTTGCCGTCGAGGATGCGCGCCACGTGGTTGCGCGCCTTGCCGGTCGTGCCGTCGGCGTTGCGCCAGCTCACCTGCCAGTCGCCGAGCCAGAAGTCGAACATGTCGGCCGGTTGCGGCGTCGCCGCGGGGGCGGCCAGGGTGGTCTGCATCGTGAGGGCCAGGATCAGGCAAAGGACGAAACGCCGCATGGGATCACCTCGCGGTGGGGTCGACGCGTTCCTTTTAGCGCCGCGCGCCGCCGCCCGCCGCCCCCATGCGACCGGCGACGGTCGGCGGGGGCCGGACGGCGACTCAGCCGGCGTCGGGCGCCGTGGCCAGCAACTCGAACAGGCTGCGCGCGACCACCTTGGTGGCGCGTCGCAGGTCCTCCAGGTCCAGGTGCTCGTCGGCTCGCTTCGCGTTCGATTCCAGCACGGTGCGCGGCCCGGCGCCGTAGATGACCGCGGGGATGCCGCGCTCGCTGAACAGGCGCGCGTCGGTGTACAGCGGCGTGCCGCAGACCGGGATGTCCTCGCCGAACAGCGCGCTCGCGTGGCGCCGGATCGCCTCGACCAGCGGCGCGTTGCCCGCCAGCGGCTTGAGCGGATGCGCGAGCAGCAACCGCCGGATGTCGACGCGGATGCCCGCGCGGGTGGCGGCGGCCTGGGCGATGGTGGCGCGGATCTCCTGCTCCACCGTGGCCGGATCCTCCTCGGGGATCATGCGGCGGTCGAGCTTGAGCACCACGGTGCCGGGCACGACGTTGGTGTTGGTGCCGCCCTCGATGCGGCCGACGTTGATGTAGGGATGCACGATGCCGGCCACGCCCGAGGTCACCGCCTTGTAGGCCGCGTTGCGGGCGTACAGCGCGTTGAGGATGGCCACGGCGCCCTGCAGCGCGTCGATGGCCGTGTCCGGCACCGCGGCGTGGCCCATGCGACCGTGCACGGTCACCTCCATCTGCAGGCAGCCGCTGTGGGCCGTCACCACCTGGTAGCTGAAGCCCGCGGCCAGCAGCAGGTCGCACCTGGCGAGGCCGTGCTCCAGCAGCCAGCCGGGGCCCAGCGTGCCGCCGAACTCCTCGTCGTAGGTGAAGTACAGCTCGACGCCGCCGCGCAGCCGCGGGCGCAGCGTCTCGATGGCCCGGGTGGCGAACACATAGGTGGCGAAGTCGCTCTTGCTGACGGCCGCGGCGCGGCCGTAGAGCTGGCCGTCGACGATCTCGGCGCCGTACGGGTCGCGCGTCCAGCCTTCGCCGGGCGGCACCACGTCGCCGTGCGCGTTCAGGCCGATCACGCGGCCGCCGTCGCCATAGGGCCGGCGCACCACCAGGTTGGTCAGCGATTGCAGGCCGTAGGCATTCACCTGCGCCGCGGGCACCGGGTGCGACTCGGCGGCGAAACCGAACCCGGCCAGCAGTTGCGCGGTGCGCTCGGCGTGCGGGGCGTTGTTGCCGGGCGGGGTGTCGGTGGGCACGCGCACCAGCGCCTGCAGGAAGCGCACCTCGTCGTCGAAGTGGGCGTCGATCCAGGCGTCGAGCTCGGCGACGGCGACAGGCGAGGTCATCGGATTCCAGTCATGGTGAGGGCGCCCCGGCCAGGTGGTCGAGGAAGTGAAGGAAGGCTTCGACGGCCCGCTGGGTGTCGGCGGCGTTGATCGCCTCGAGCGGGTTGTGGCTGATGCCGTCGTTGTCGCCGCGCATGAACAGCATCGCCTGCGGCATGGCCTCGTGCAGCTTCATCGCGTCGTGGCCGGCGCCGCTGGGCAGGTGGAACACCGGCACGCCGGTGGCGGCCACCGCCCGCTCCCAGCGCCGCTGCAGCGCGGGATCGCTGGGTGCGGCGCTGGCGCGCATCGTCTCCTGAAGCGTGTACGCCAGGCCGCGGCGGGCGGCGATCGCCGCCAGCTCGGCCAGCACGTCGGCCACCAGCGCGTCGCGCAGGTCGTCGCGCGGCGCCCGCAGGTCGAGGCTGAAGCGGCAGCGGCCGGGCACCACGTTGATCGAGCCGTCGGGCACCTGCATCTGGCCCACGGTGCCCACCAGCAGGGGCACCTGCGCGGCGCGCTGCTCGACGAACAGCGCCAGCTCGGCGACGCCGGTGGCCGCGTCGCGGCGCTGGCCCATCGGCGTGGTGCCGGCATGGCAGGCGACGCCGGTCATCTCGCCGACGAAGCGGACGCTGCCGTTGATGGCGGTCACCACGCCCAGCGGCAGGCCGGCCCGGGCCAGCACCGGTCCCTGCTCGATGTGCACCTCGACGAAGCCCAGGTAGGCGGCGGGGTCGCGCCGGAGGGCGGCGATGGCCACCGGATCGTGGCCGGCCGCGCGCAGCGCCGCGTCCAGGGTGACGCCGTCGGCGTCGCGCAACGCGAGCCAGGCGGGGTCGAACTGGCCCACCAGCGCGCCCGAGCCGATGAAGGTGGCCGCGAAGCGCTGGCCCTCCTCCTCGGCGAAGCCGACGACCTCGAGGTCGAACGGCAGCCGGCGCCCCTGCCGCTTCAGTTCACGTACGCAGGCCATGGGCACGAAGATGCCCAGGCGGCCGTCGTAGCGGCCGGCGTTGCGCACGGTGTCGTAGTGGGAGCCGGTGAGCAGGCGCGGCGCCGCCGGGTCGGTGCCGCGACAGACACCGACGACGTTGCCCACCGCGTCGATGGCCACCTCGTCGAAGCCGTCGTTGCGCATCCACTGCGCCAGGTCGGCGGCGCAGGCGCGGTGCGCCTCGGTGAGGTAGGTGACCGTGAGCGGGCGCGCCGCGCCGGCGGGCAGGTCGGCCGGCGCCACGTCGCTGTGGCGTGCCAGCGCGTCCGCGCGCGCCAGGATCGCGTCGCCGAAAGGAGTCGAAGCCATGCCTCGATCCTAGTGCAAGCTGGCCAGGAACTGTCGCAACTCGGGTGTCTGCGGCGCACCGAAGACCTGCTCGGGCGGCCCGATCTCGTGGATGCGCCCGGCGTGCATGAACACCACGCGGTCGCTGACCTTGCGCGCGAAGCCCATCTCGTGGGTGACCATCAGCAGCGTCATGCCCTCGTCGGCCAGGCCCTCCACCACCTTGAGCACCTCGCCCACCAGCTCGGGATCGAGGGCCGAGGTGATCTCGTCGCACAGCATCACGCTGGGCTGCATCGCCAGCGCGCGCGCGATCGCCACGCGCTGCTGCTGGCCGCCCGACAGCTGGTCGGGCCAGGCGTCGAACTTGTCCTCCAGGCCGACGCGGGCCAGCAGCCGGCGCGCGGTGGCGTCCATCGCGGCCGGGTCCACCTTCCGGACCAGCGTGGGCGCCAGCATCACGTTGCGGCCGACGCTCAGGTGCGGGAACAGGTTGAAGCCCTGGAAGATCATGCCCACGTGCTGGCGCAGCTCGCGCATCGCCTTCGCGTCGCCGTGGCGCAGCGGCTGGCCGTCGACGTGCAGCGTGCCTTCCTGGAATTCCTCGAGGCCGTTGATGCAGCGCAGCAGCGTGCTCTTGCCCGAGCCGCTCTTGCCGATGATGGCGATCACTTCGCCACGGCGGACGTCGAGGTCGACGCCCTTGAGCACCTCGTTCGTGCCGTAGCGCTTGCGCAGCTGGCGGATGTCGACGATGGCGGATTCGGTCTCAGCGGTCACGGCGCAGCTTTCTTTCCAGGTGGCGGCTTGCGGCCGACACCGGCCAGCACAGCGCGAAGTACATCAGGGCGACACAGGCGTAGACGGTGAACGGGCGGAACGTCGCATTGGTGATCATCGTGCCGGTCTTGGTGAGCTCGATGAACCCGATGATGGAGGCCAGCGCGGTGCCCTTGATCACCTGCACGAGAAAGCCCACCGTGGGCGCCACCGCGATGCGCAGCGCCTGCGGCGCGACGACGTGGCGCAGCTTCTCGCCGAAGCTCAGCGCGAGGCTGTCGGCGGCCTCCCACTGGCCGCGCGGGATCGCGGCCACGCAGCCGCGCCAGATCTCGGTGAGGTAGGCGCTGGCGTACAGCGTCAGCGCCACGCCGGCGGCGACCCACGCCGAGACGTCGATGCCGAACAGTCCCAGCCCGAAATAGGCCAGGAACAGCTGGATCAGCAGCGGCGTGCCCTGGAACACGTGCACGTAGGCGGACACCGCCGTCGCCACGCCGGGCCAGCGCCGCAGCCGCGCCACCAGCAGCGCCAGGCCGACGACGCCCCCGCCGACGAAGGCGATCAGCGACAGCAGCACCGTCCAGCGGGCGGCCAGCAGCAGGTTCCACAGGATCTGGGCGACGGAGAAGTCGACCATGTCAGTGTCCCGCCGGCGCCACGCGCCCGAAGATCCAGCGCGGGCCGGCCCAGGTGAGCAGCTGCCGCAGCAGCACGGCCATCGCCAGGTACAGGCCGGCGGCGACGAAGTTGGCCTCGAACGAGCGGAAGTTGCGGCTCATGATCAGGTTGGTGTAGTAGCTCAGCTCCTGCGCGGCGATCTGGCCGCACACCGCCGAGCCCAGCATCACGATGACGATCTGGCTGACCAGCGCCGGCCACACGCGGCCGAGCGCCGGCGGCAGCACCACGCGCAGGAACACCTGGCGCTCGGTCAGCGCCAGGCTGCGCGCCGCCTCGAGCTGGCCGCGCGGGGTGTTCTCAATGCCCGCGCGCACGATCTCGGCCGCGTAGGCACCGAGGTTGAGCGTCATCGCGACGATGGCCGCCGTCTCCGACGACAGCCGCAGGCCGAGGCTGGGCAGGCCGAAGAAGACGAAGAACAGCTGCACGATGAACGGCGTGTTGCGGATCAGCTCCACGTACGCGGCCGCGATCGCGCGCAGCGGCGCGGCCCCGTGCGTGCGCGCCCGTGCGCAGGCGACGCCGAGCGCCACGCCCAGCACCGTGGCGACGGCGGTCAGCCCCAGAGTGAAGGCCGCGCCGCGCAGCAGCAGCGGCCAGTCGACCAGGACGGCGGCGAAATCGAGCTGGATCATCGCGGGTCTCCGGTGTCCGCTACTGGGCTCAGTTCGGCAGGTTGCCGGCCGGCCGGCCCAACCACTTCAGGCACAGCTTGTCGATCTCGCCGCTGGCGCGCGCGGCCGCGATGATCTCGTCGACCCTGGCGCGCAGCTTGTCGTCGCCCTTGGCCACGCCGATGAAGTTGGGCGAGTCCTTGAGCAGCAGCTTGAACTCGACGCCCAGCTGCGGATTGCGCGCCATCATGTTGCCGGCCACCGAGGCCCCGGTGGCGATCACCTGCACCTGGCCGGAAACGAAGGCCGAGACGGTGGCGTTGTTGTCCTCGAAGCGCTTGACGTCGGCGGTCGGCGGCGCGATCTTGGTCAGTTCCAGGTCCTCGATGGCGCCGCGGGTGACGCCCACCGTCTTGCCGGCGAGGTCGGCGGCCGACTTGACGGCCAGCGACTTCGGCGCGAACACCGCCTGGAAGAACGGCGAGTACGCCGCGGTGAAGTCGATCACCTTCTCGCGCTCGGGGTTCTTGCCCAGCGTCGAAATGACGAGGTCGGCCTTGCGCGTCTGCAGGTAGGGGATGCGGTTGGCGCTGGTCACCGGCACCAGTTCGACGGCCACGCCCAGCTTCGCGGCGATCAGCCGGGCCATGTCGACGTCCAGGCCCTGCGGCGCCATGTCGGTGCCGACGAAGCCGTAGGGCGGGAAGTCGGTGGGGATGGCGATGGTGATGGACTTCTTCGCCAGCACGCCGTCGAGGGCGCTCTCGGCCATCGCGGCCGGCGACTGGAACAGGCCGGCCAGGCCGGCGGCAAGCGCCAGGGCGAGGAAGGGGCGGCGTTGCAGGCTCATTCAATTCTCCTTCTGGCGCCGTTTCGGCGCGCGCGTTGCGGTCGGGGTAAGGGTCGGGGTCGGGGCGATCAGGTCGGTGAACAGGCGCTGCGCGCGCCGCGGCGCGGGCTCGGCGGGCGCGGGCGCCTGCAGCGCCTGGCGCAGCGGGTCCAGCGGATCGGCCTGCGGCGCGGGCGAGCCGAGCGCGGCGGCCACTGCGCCGATGTGGGCGCGCATCAGTTCGGCGGCGCCGCCGGTGTCGCCGCGCTCCAGCGCCGCGACGATCGCCACGTGCTCGCTGCACGACAGCGCGGCGTCGTGGGTCGACTGGAACACCGTGGCCACCAGCGTCGTGCGCGCCGTCAGGTCGCGCAGGATGTCGGCCAGCAGCGGCCCGCTCACGCACTCGGCCAGGCACACGTGGAAGTCGCCCAGCAGGAAGCTGCGGTTGCCGGCATCGCTGGCCTTGATGGCCGCCTGCTCGGCCTTGTAGTGCGCCTTCAGGCGCGCCAGCTTCGTTCGGGGCAGCGGCCGGGCCAGCGAGTGCAGCATGCCCGTCTCGATCGCGATGCGCGCCGAGAACGCCTCGGCCGCGTCGGCGCGCGAGGGCTGCACCACGTACCAGCCGCGGCGGCTGCTCACCTCCACCATGCCGCGCGCCGACAACCGCGCCATCGCCTCGCGCACCAGCGTGCGGCTGACGCCGAACACGTCGGCGAGCTCCTGCTCGCCCAGGCGCTGCCCCGGCGCGATGCGGCCGGACAGGATGGCATCGACCACGTGGCTGGCGATCTGCGGTGCGCTGGAGCGCGAAGGAACGGAAGTGGTGCTCAAGATGCGCCGGTTTGGAGCCCCGGGCCCCGGGTTCGTGCAGGCGCACGGCGTTCCGGGACTTGGATGCGTTGTTTGTATACAAGCAATGCAAGGCCCGTGCCCGGCCGCGGAGCGCCGGGTGCGGCCACCGCCGGCCCACCCCGTTGCGCGAGGCCGGGTTCGTGACGAAAGCCGGAATCGGGCCGGAAACGCGCCGTTGTTCGGGCGATCGAATGTCACGCCGGCCTCGAGACTGGCGTCCTCCCCGCCGCTGCGAGCCGGACATGAACCGCCGATACGTCTATCGCGACCACGAGATCCTGGTATCCGCCCACCCGGCCGGCAGCCGCCCCGGCTGGCGCCCCGAGATCTGCGTGATCGCCCCGGACGACCACTGGCAGTTCGTGCCGACGCTGGACTCCCTGGTGATCGGCGATCCGCAGGCCTGCCTGGAAATCGGCCGCCGCTGCGCGGAGAGCGCGATCCAGAGCATGGACGTCGAGCGCGAGATGGCGGGCTACGCCGGCCCCTGGCACTGAGCGCGCGCCCGGCGCCGCGCGGCGCCCGCCGTTCGCGCGCGCCGCAAGCGCCGCGTCAATCGCCGACCTCCGGCTCCTGGCAGCGCAACGACGCCTCCCAGCCGAGCACGCCCAGCGGCTGGCGCACCAGCAGCCCGCGCGCGATGTCGACCTCCCAGTAGGCCAGCGGCGCCTTCTGTCCCGTGCGCCGCAACCCGACACCCACCGACAGCGGCGTCGGCGAGCCGTCGCCGGCCGGCACCTGGCACTGCAACAGGTTGCCCACCTGGGCATGCGGCGGCAAGGCGACCACGTCGACCATGCGGCAGCCGCCCCGGCGGGTGTCGAGCAGGAACGCGAAGTCGGCGTCGATGCGCCGGCGCACCAGCACCACGCTGCCGTCGGCCACCACCGGCAGCGCCCCGGGCACCGGCAGGTAGCCGATGTCGCGCGGCACGTCGGCGCCCGCCGCGCACGGCTTGCCGCGCAGCGCGCGGGCGTCCGCCAGCAGCGCCGCGTCGGCGGCGAACGGCTTGGTCTCGTCGTCGGCGGCGGGACTGGCGCTGTGGCGGCTACGGGCGAGCAGTTCGCTGTCGCGGGCGGCGTAGGCGCGCGCGATGCAGGCCGCGTCGGGGCAGGCGTCGCGCACCTCGCGCAGCCAGCGGCCTTCCTCGCGGCGCAGCGCCGCGCCGTCGGTGCCCGGCTGGGCCAGCAGCGCATCGAAATGCGCCGCCAGGTCGCGGTCGCGCGCCGAGAGCTCGGGCGAGGCGCAGATCGTGCGGTTGACCAGCGAGGTGACGCGGGTGCAGTCGAAGCTCGGACCGTCGGCGGCGGCGGCCAGTGCCGGCAGGGCGGCGCCGAGGATCGCCGCGAGCATCGTGGAAGGCAGGTGCATGGGGCGACACCGTAGCCAAAGCGCCGCGGCTTGGCAATCGCGCGGCGCATTTGATGTCGATCAAGCAGTGCGAAGTCCGATCGCGCAACATGGAAGTTTTCACGATCCTGTCATCTGGAGACGCCTATGGGCAAGGATTCCCCCGGTTCCATCGACCGTCGTTCCACCACGCGCGCGCCGGCGGCCGCGCGCCCGGCCAGGCGTACGCGCCAGCCGGCCGCGCCGCGCCCGGTCGACAGCGGCGACACGCTCGCCCACCCGGGTGCCCGCAGCGCCGAGGCCGACCACGTCGCGCGTGGCACGAGCACCGCCGGCACGGTCCAGAGCCTGGCCTTGTCGGACCTGCTGGCGGCGCCGCGAGGCGGCCAGCCGGCCAACGAGACCCTGGAGCAGCTGCAGGCGCTGATCGACGGCGCGTCGCCGGACGAGGTCAAGGCCTTGCGCAAGACGCTGTTCCGCCGCAACGAGCCGACGGCCACGACGCTGGAGCAGGACGCCGAGCTGAGCACCGGCTGGCGCGAAGGGGCCTACCCCTACAAGAACCTGATGTCGCGCAACAACTACGAGCGGCAGAAGTACCGGCTGCAGGTCGAGTTGCTGAAGCTGCAGGCCTGGGTGCGCGACACCGGCCAGCGCGTGGTCATCCTGTTCGAGGGCCGCGACGCCGCCGGCAAGGGCGGCGCGATCAAGCGCTTCATGGAGCACCTGAATCCTCGGGGCGCCCGAGTGGTCGCGCTCGAGAAGCCGAGCGAGGTCGAGCTCGGCCAGTGGTATTTCCAGCGCTACGTGCAGCACCTGCCCACCCGCGGCGAGATCGTGCTGTTCGATCGCAGCTGGTACAACCGCGCCGGCGTCGAGCGCGTGATGGGCTTCTGCAGCGACGCCGAATACGACGAGTTCCTGCGCCAGGCGCCCGAGTTCGAACGGCAGCTGGTGCGCTCGGGCGTGCACCTGTTCAAGTTCTGGTTCTCGGTCAGCCGCGCCGAGCAGCGGCGCCGCTTCAAGGAGCGCAAGGCGCATCCGCTCAAGCAGTGGAAGCTGAGCCCGATCGACCTCGCATCGCTCGACAAGTGGCCCGACTACACGCGCGCCAAGGAGGCGATGTTCGTGCACTGCGACACCTCCGACGCGCCCTGGACGGTGATCAAGTCGGACTGCAAGAAGCGCGCACGTCTCAATGCGATGCGCTACCTGCTCAACCGGTTGCCCTACGCGCGGCGCGACCTGACCGCCATCGGCAGCGTCGACCCGCTGATCGTCGGCCGACCGTCGGTGGTGCCCAGCATCGGCGACGACCAGATCGCGTCGAGCGCCAGCTGACGCGCCCGCGGCGCAAGGGCGCAGGGCCGGGGCCGGATGCTTGAGCGGGCCGGTACCGCATCCTGCGCACCGGCGGCGGCCCACGCATCGGATCCTAGGGGCTGGACGGTGTCCGCCCTGGTCGCTACTGTCCGGCGTTTCAGTGCAACGACAGGGAGGTTCTCGTGCTCCAGCTCGGCGACTCCGGCAGCGACGTGACCGCGCTGCAACAGGCCCTGGCCGCCCAGGGCTTCAATCCCGGTGCGATCGACGGCGACTTCGGCGGCGGCACGCAGGCCGCGGTCATCGCGTTCCAGAACAGCGAGCAGTTGCTGGCCGACGGCGTGGCGGGGCCGCGCACGCTCGCCGCCCTCGGCATCGCCGCGTCCGCCGACCTGCCGGACGCCACGGCCACGATGACGGTGCAGGTGGCCAGCCGGATGTGCCCGGGCGCACGCATCTCCAACATCAGCGCCAACCTGCCGGTGCTGCTGGCCTCGCTGGCGCGCTGCAAGCTGGTCGACCGCACGATGCTGCTGATGGCCGTGGCCACGATCCGCGCCGAGACCGCGGGCTTCGTCCCGCTCGACGAAGGCCAGTCGCGCTTCAACACCTCGCCGGGCGGCCATCCGTTCGACCTCTACGACAACCGCAAGGATCTCGGCAACACGGGCCCCGGCGACGGCGCCGACTTCAAGGGCCGCGGCTTCGTCCAGCTCACCGGCCGCAGCCACTACGCCGACTACGGCGCGCGCCTGACCCCGCCGGTCGACCTGGTCGCCGACCCGGAGGCGGCCAATTCGATCCAGGTGGCCGCCGACCTGCTGAGCCTGTTCCTGGCCGATCGCGAGCTGCAGATCAAGGACGCGCTGCTGCACGGCAACATGCAGGCCGCGCGGCGCCTGGTCAACGGCGGCAGCAACGGACTGGCCGACTTCACCGACGCCTACACCACCGGCGACGCCCTGCTGCCGTGAGCGGCGGGAGTCAGGGCAGCGCGCGGGCCCGCGCCGTCGCCCAGGTGCGAGCGATGGCGAGCTGAAGCACCAACGCGCGCACGCCGTTCAGGAGCAGCGCATGGCGGACGCCGAGCACATGGATGGCGGCGCCCGTGGCCAGCGCGCCCAGCGACAGCCCGCCGCGCATCGCGATCATGCAGAGGCTGACGCTGCGCCCGCGCAGTTCCACGGCGCGGCGACCTGCAGGAAGGCGTTGGCCGAGACGTTGCCCGCCGTCATCGCCAGCCCGGCCAGCGTGAACAGCATCGGCAGCGCCCACAGGCCCGGCGCCAGCGCCACGGCGATCACCACCCCGGCGAACAGCAGGGCGAAGCCCGAGGCGAACGGCCGCCGGTCCCGCACGCGATTTCATCGGGGACGACGGACGCTGTTGGAGGAAGGACTCGCGATGCAATGGTCGCGCCGGGCCCGAGGTGGCGCCGGCGGCGCCCGGCCTGCCCTTCGGTCGGCGTCAGGCACGAAAGGCGGCACGCGCAATCGGCCCTTGCCCTCGACCGGGGGCACTCCGCGTCAAAGCCGATTCACGACCGATCGCGGTGGCGCGCGACGCCGCCGCGAACTTCGAACTTCAGCGCGGCCCCTTGCCGGCCCGCAACACGGGCCGGGTGGCCCGGCCGCGCGCGACCCGTGCCCCGATGAACGCGCAGCACAGGCCCGCTGCGATGGCGATGGCGCCCCAGGGCCAGCCGGCGTCGAACGTGCCGATGGCTTCGGGTGCGGGCGACGTCGGTTCGGCCGCGAACGGGCTGAACCCGCCCTGCCCGGGGTCGCTGGGCGCCGAAGCAACGGCGACGACGCCGTCCGGCGCGCCGGCATGTTCGTCGAGGCTGGCCCGCAGGCCCGGCACGGTGGGCCCCGCGCCCGTGCCGAGGATCCAGCGTTCGCCGGCCCAGTCCACCCGCAGGTCCTCGCCGTCGCTGGACTCGCCCAGCGGCTGCCGGAGCACGCGCCTGGGCGGCTCGCCGTCGAACGACCAGACTTCGGCGCTGCCCTTGTCGCCGCGCGCCGCCACGGCGACCGCCACCGCCCCGGTGCCGCCGGCCCCGAGGCTGGTCGCCGTCGAGCCGTCGTCGGCGCCATCGCCCGCGCGTTGCCACGTGCCGCCCGCGCCGAAGCGGGTATCGAGCTGGCCGTCGGCCTTCAGGTGGAAGACCACCGCGCGCGACGGCTCCAGGTTGGCGGCCACGCCGGCGACGAGCACCGAGCCGTCGACCAGCGGCAGGAGATCGTTGGGCTTGATGGCCAGGCCGCCGGGACTGAGCTGCACCCGGCCCTGCACGCCCCATTGCAGGTCGACCGAGCCATCGGGCAGGAAGCGCTCGACGACCGCCTGCGGCTGGCCGCCGGCGATGCTGGCGCCGGCCACCCAGATCCGGGCGCGCGCATCCACGCGCAGGCTGGTGGGCGCATCGTTGGTGGCGCTGATCGACAGGGGCCGGCTGCCACCGTGGCCGAAGCGTGCATCGGGCCGGCCGTCGGCGCCGAGGCGCTGCAGCAGGTAGCCCTGGGCGTCGTCGGCAGGATCCTCGACGGCGCGCCATTGGCTGCCGTCGGCGTCGCGCACCTTCAGCGAGCCGGCGTGCGCCGACGCGGCGAGGAGCGCGACGGCCGCGACCGCCGTCGCGACCCGGTGCACGGAGCACGGCAGCGCCATGGCCGCTACTTCGCGACCGCCGCCGCGGCGCCGGCCTGGAGCCGGCTCTCGACCGCTTCGGCGGTCAGGATGCCGGGCTTGCGCGTGCCGTCGGCGAAGAAAAGCGACGGCGTGACGGCGATGCGCTGCTGGCTCGCGAAGACGAGGTTGCGCTCCACCGCCGCCGCGTCGCATTTCATGGCCCGCACGGGCGCCACGCGATCCAGCATCCAGTCGCGCCATGCTTTGGCCGGATCGCGCGCACACCAGATGTCGCGCGCCCGGGCCTTCGATTCCGGGCCGAGGATGGGAATCAGGAAGGCGTAGACCGTGACGTCGCGCACGCCGGCCAGGTCGTGCTCGAAGGTCTTGCAGTACTCGCAGTTCGGGTCGACGAACATGGCCATGCGGCGTGCGCCGGTCCCCTGGCGAATGACGATGGCGTCCTGCAGCGGGAGCCTGTCGAAATCCTTGACCATCAGCTTCTGGCTATGCGCCTCGGTCAGGTTCAGGCGCGTGCGGGTGTCGACCAGCGAACCGTTGACGAACACGAAGTCGCCGGTCTCGTTGCTGTAGAGGATCTCGGTGTGGTTGTAGCGGACCTCGTAGAGGCCGGGGACGGGCGTCTTCGTGATCTCGTCGATCCGCGGCAGGTCGGGCAGCCGCTCGGCCAGGCCCTGGCGGATGGCGGCCTCGTCGGCGCGGGCCGTGCCTGACGCGACGGCGAGCAGGGTTACCACCAACAGGGCAAGCATATATCGGGCGATTGGCATCGGGGCTTCCAGGGACTGTCGATGGTGCACCACCGCGGCGGCACGCGTCGGGCGCGGCGCGCCACCGCAAAGGATCGGATCATTCTGTCACCCGGCGCGCCTGTCAGTGTCTCCACGCACGGGTGCGTTGGTCGCGCGGCGGGATCGCTATACCGCGAATGCGGTATGGCAGCGATGCGAATCGGGCCGGGATTTGCTATCGGCAATCGGCGAACGTCGCTAACGTCCGTGACGGCCGGGTTCAGATCGAAACCGGCCGCCCCCCCCATCTGTCCACCCACCACCCGGAGAGGATTGCGTCATGAGGTTTCATTTTTCTGGTCGACTCGCCCGTCCCGTCATCGCCCTGATCGCCGCCACCGCGGCATCGATCGGCGCCCAGGCCCAGGAGGCTTCCCTGGCGACGGTCGGCCCCGTGGCCAACAGCGTGCCGCGCGGCATCCACTGGAAGAATGACCCGGCGTCGATCGCCGCGCATCCCGAATCCGTCGCCGGCCAGCGTGCCGCCGCGGACGCAGCCCTGGCCGGCGGCGCCATCAGCCCCCTGGCCTCGCGCAAGACCCTGAGCTACTTCGGCGGCCCGGTCGTCAAGAACATCAAGGTCATCCAGGTGCTGTACGGCAGCGGGACGTACCAGTCCTTCGTCCAGGGCACCGGCGCGTCGACGATGGCCGCGTTCTACGGCGGCGTGGTGGGCAGTCCCTACTTCGCCTGGCTCAACGGCGACTACGGCAGCGGCAGCGGCAAGACCACGCAGGTCATCGGCAACGGCGCCTTCGCCGGCCAGGTCACGATCACGCCCGCGGCCTCGCGCAACGGCAGCACCATCACCGATGCACAGGTGCAGGCCGAACTGGCCGCGCAGATCAGCGCCGGCCACCTCGCGGCGCCGAACGCCAACACCTACTACGCCGTGTACTTCCCGAAGGGCAAGTCGATCAGCCAGGGCGGTTCGTCCTCGTGCGTCTCGGGCGGCTTCTGCGCGTACCACGGCACCGTCGTCGGCAGCTCGGCGACCTGGACCTACGGGGTGCATCCGGACAACAGCGCGGGCTCGGGCTGCGACTCGGGCTGCGGCAGCAGCACGGCCTTCGCCAACATGAGCTCCGTGGCCTCGCACGAGATGATCGAGACGGTCACCGATCCGGACGTCGGCATCGCCACGACCTACGCATCTCCGCTGGCCTGGTACAACAAGACCTACGGCGAGATCGGCGACATCTGCAACGGCCAGCAGGGCAGCGTCCTCGGCACCGACGGCGTGACCTACACCGTGCAGACGGAATGGTCGAACTCGAAGTCGGCCTGCCGCGTGCAGTGATCGACAACGGCGCGGCGCGCCGCTGAAGCCCGCGGCCCGCCGGCGGACGATCGGATCGCCGCCAGCGGGCCCGCGCCGGGCCGGCGGGCGCCTGACGCACCCAGGCCCCCCGCAAGGATGTCGTCGCTTGCTGGGCAGGTGCGCTTTTCTGGTCCTTGACGGCCGGCGCGCGGCTCACTTGACGATCGGCCGCACCGTGGTGAAGCCGCCATCCACGGCGATCACCTGGCCGGTGATGCGGGCGGCACCGTCCGACAGCAGCCACGCCACGACGTCGGCCACCTGCTCCGCCGTCTGCACGCCGCCGAGCGGGTACTGGCGGCCCGCGCCCTCGCGCATCGCGTCGATGCGCAGCATGAACAGCGCGCCCTCGAGGTTCAGCCGCAGCGTCTCGCGGATGTCGGCCTCGGTGCTGCGATGCAGCGGCGACACCAGGGTGCTGCCGACGCAGTGCGCCAGCAGGTCCGGCGGCTGCCCCAGCAGTTCCACGGCGGCGGCCATGGCCAGCGCGGCGCCTTCGGGCGTCGTCGTGTCGGCCATCACGCGCGCGTCGGCATCGACCGCCACCAGCGTCTGCGCATTGCGCCCCGCCACGACGACGCGGTGGCCGGCATGCCGCAGCGCGCGACCACGGCGCGGCCGATGCCGCCGGTCGCGCCCGTCACCAGCGCGACGCCCGGTGGGTCGGCGCTCGTGGTCTGCGCCACACGCGCCGCACGACCAGCAGCCCGCGATAGCCGATCTCGAGCAGCGCCGGGAACGGCCGACGGCTCAGCAGCCGGCCCAGGGGCGCGAAGCGCGGCAGGCTGCACCACAGCGCGGTGAAGGCCGCCGCCCCGCTGCGCAGCCGGCCGTCGGCGGTGCGCACATGCAGCCGCGCCAGCGCGGCGGGACGCGGCAGGTCGGCGCCGAGCGCAGCGTCCGGGCAAGAGGTGGCGTCGACCCACGCGAGCGCCGCCGCGCCCGCCTGGCGCCGGTACAGGGCGATCTCGCGCGAGCAGACGGGGCATTCACCGTCGAAATAGACGATCAGAGGGACGGACGGTTCGGAAGACATGAACTGGAATGTATGCAAAACTGGCGTCAAATCATGGTCGATAGTCGATTGCCAGCCTAAAAAGACGAGATAACCCGATTCAATTCATGTTCATTGATCCCAACCCGCCAGCGCGTTCGACCGGCCTGCCCGCCCCCGCGCCGCCGCCCGCCGACGACGCGACGCCCCGCTATCGAAGCGGCGCGGTGGCCCGCATGATCCAGATGCCGGTGTCGACGCTGCGCGTGTGGGAGCGCCGCTACCGCGTCGCCCAGCCCGCCATCACCGCGTCGGGCCATCGCCTGTATTCCGCCACCGACGTGCGCCGGCTGGCGCAGCTCAAGCAGCTCACCGACACCGGCCATGCCATCGGTTCCATCGCGGCGCTGAACGAGGAGCAGCTGCGCCAGGTGGCGTCGACCCATGCGACCTCGCTGACCCTGCGTCGCGCGGGCCCCGGCACGGGCCCGACCGCGGCGGCCGGGCCCTGGCGCATCGTCGTCGTCGGCGCGGCGCTGGCACGCCGGCTGCAACGCCCGGCGCTCGCGCAACGCCTGGGGCGGCCGCTGCAGGTGCTCGGCGTGCACGACGATCTCGCGCAGGTGGCGCCGGCGCCCGCGGACGCACCCGTCGACGCCCTGCTGCTCCTGGCGCCGCGCGTCGACGCGGACACCCTGGACCGGCTCCAGGCGGCCGTCGCCACCAGTGGCGCCCGGCGCGTCGCCCTGCTGTACGGCTTCGGCGCCACGCCCATCTGCGACGCGATTGCGGCCGCGGGCATCGCCGTGCTGCGCGAGGCCCAGGACGACCGGGCGCTGGCGGTCTGGCTGCGCCAGCTCGCCGACACCCCGGCGGCCGCCGACCCCATGTCCTCGGCCGATCCGGCGGCCATGCCGTCCCTGATCGCCGAGGTCGCCCCGCGCCGCTACGACGACGCGGCGCTGACCGACTTCGCCAGCCTGTCGTCGACGATCGCCTGCGAGTGCCCGCGCCACATCGCCGAGCTGCTGATGCAGTTGTCGCACTTCGAGGCCTACAGCGCGGACTGCGCGCACCGCAGCCCGGCCGACGCCGCCCTGCACGACGACCTGCGGCGCGTGGCGGGCACGGCGCGCGGCCTGTTCGAAGCCGCGCTGGAGCGGGTGGCGATCGAGGAAGGTCTGATGCTGCCACGCTGACCGGCCCGGCCGGGCGGCCGCGACGCCTGGACGACCGGCGGACGGGAGATATCCCTTTCGACATGGATGCGGTCGAACTTTCGATTGGATTCGCCGCTGCCCGTCCCCTAAGCTTCGCCACTCGCCGACCGCGGGACCGGGGGCGTGGCAGCGGCCACGGTCCGGGCGCGTGCCGGCGACGCATCGCCCCCCTCATGAACCGAAGCAATCCGACAAGCACATGACTGACGCCGTTCGACCGCCGCCGCGCTACCAGGGCGTGTTTCCCGTGGTGCCGACGATCTTCGACGACGGGGGCGCGCTCGACCTGCCGGGCCAGCGGCGCTGCGTCGACTTCATGATCGACGCCGGCTCCACCGGGCTGTGCATCCTCGCCAACTTCTCCGAGCAGTTCGCCCTCGGCGACGACGAACGCGAGACGCTCGCGCGCGCCATCATCGAGCACGTGGCCGGCCGCGTGCCGGTGATCGTGACCACCACGCACTTCTCGACCGACATCTGCCTCGCACGCAGCCAGCGCGCGCAGGCGCTGGGCGCCGCGATGGTGATGGTGATGCCGCCCCACCACGGCGCCACGCTGCGCGTCGGCGAGAAGCAGATCGACCGGTTCTTCGGCCGGCTGAGCGCGGGCCTGCGCATCCCGATCATGATCCAGGACGCGCCGATGGCCGGCACGCCCCTGTCGGCGACCTTCCTGGCGCAGCTCGCGCAACGCCACGACAACGTGCGCTACTTCAAGATCGAGACGGCCGGCGCGGCCAGCAAGCTGCGCGAGCTGATCGAACTCGGCGGCGCCGCGATCGAGGGCCCCTGGGACGGCGAGGAGGCCATCACGCTGCTGGCCGACCTCGACGCCGGCGCCACCGGCGCGATGACCGGCGGCGGATTCCCCGACGGCATCCGCGCCATCGTCGACCCCTTCGTGGCCGGCCGGCGCGAGGAGGCCGTGGCCGCCTACGCGCGCTGGCTGCCGCTGATCAACTACGAGAACCGGCAAGGCGGCTTCCTCACGGCCAAGGCCCTGATGAAGGAGGGCGGGATCATCGCGTGCGACGCGCCGCGCTGCCCGTATCCGCCGATGGCGGCGCCGGTGCGCCACGGACTGCTCGACGCCGCGCGCCGGCTGGATCCGCTGGTCCTTCGGTGGGCTCGATGAGGCACGCGCCGGACCGCACGGCTCGCCGCGTCCGATGACCCGCGGGCCCGAACTGCCGGGCGCCGGCGCGACCCTGCGCGCGCACGGCCGGATGCCCGACGGCCGCCCGGTGCAGGAGGTCACCCTCTCCGACGGCACGGGCCTGGTGCTCAAGGCCATCACCCTGGGCGGCATCGTCACGATGCTGGCCGTGCCCGGTCGCGACGGCCGGCTCGCCAACGTGGTGTGCTGCCTCGACGGGCTCGACGACTACGCGCGGCACAACCCGTATTTCGGCATCATCGTCGGCCGCTACGCGAACCGGATCGCCGGCGGCGAGCTGACCATCGACGGCACGACGCACGCGCTGGCGCGCAACGACCGCGGCAACTGCCTGCATGGCGGCGAGCACGGCTTCGGCACCCGCGTGTGGGACGTCGAATCGGTGCGCCAGCACGACGCCGCGCTCGGCGGACCGGCGGTGACCCTGCGCTACGTCAGCGCCGACGGCGAGCAGGGCTTCCCGGGCCGCGTCGACGCGCGCGTCACCTACTCCGTCGGCGCCGACTCGTCGTGGCGCATCGACTACGAGGCGACCACCGACCAGCCGACCGTCGTCAACCTGAGCCACCACGACTACTTCAACCTGGCCGGCGCCGGCTCCGCGCTGGATCACCTGCTCATGCTGCCGGCCAGCCGCTACAACCCGGTCGACGAGCGCCTGATCCCCACCGGCATCGCCGGCGTCGAGGGCACGCCGTTCGACTTCCGCGTCGCCACGCCCATCGGGCGCCGCCTTGGCGACGACCACGCGCAGCTCCGGGTCGCCGGCGGCTACGACCACAACTGGATCGTCGACGCGCCCGCGGACGACGGGCCGCGCGTGGTGGCCCGCCTGGCGGATCCGGGCTCGGGGCGCACGATGACGATGTTCAGCACCGAGCCGGCGATCCAGTTCTATTCCGGCAACTTCCTGGACCCCAGCCTGCCCGGCACCGGCGGCCGCTACGCCCGCGGTTCAGGCATCTGCCTGGAAACCCAGCACAGCCCCGACTCGCCGCACCACCCGGACTGGCCGTCGACGCTGCTGCGCCCCGGCGCGGTGTACCGCAGCTGCACCCTGCATCGATTCGCGATCGAGGAGTCCTTGCCCGGCCAGTCTTGAGACGCGCGGGCGGCGGCCGCCGCCCGGTCGCCTCAATGCGAATCGCGCGGGACGGCGGCGCCGCTGGCGCCCACCAGGAAGTCGAGGTCGGCCCCCAGGTGCGCCTGCTGCACGTGGTCCACGTAGAGCTTGGCCCAGCCGCGGTCCGGGGCCGGCAGCGGCGCCCAGAGCGCGCGGCGGCGCGCCAGCTCCGCATCGTCGACCTCCAGCCGCAGGCTACGCGCGGGAACGTCGAGTTCGATCATGTCACCGTTCTCGACCAGAGCGAGTGGGCCGCCGGCCGCGGCCTCGGGCGAGGTGTGCAGAACCACGGTGCCGTAGGCGGTGCCACTCATGCGCGCATCGGAGATGCGCACCATGTCCGTGATGCCCTTGCGCAGCACCTTGGGCGGCAGCGGCATGTTGCCGACTTCCGCCATGCCGGGATAACCGCGCGGGCCGCAGTTCTTCAGCACCATGATGCAGTGTTCGTCGATATCCAGCGCCTCATCGTCGATGCGCGCGTGGAAGTCCTCGATGGACTCGAACACGACCGCTCGGCCGCGGTGCTGCAGCAAGTGCGCCGAGGCCGCCGAGGGCTTGATCACGGCGCCGTCCGGCGCGAGGTTGCCGCGCACGACGGCGATGCCGGCGTCGGCCATGAACGGTTCGGCCAGCGGGCGGATGACCTCGCGGTTCCAGCACGGCGCGGCCGCGATGTTCTCGCCGATCGTGCGTCCGTTGACCGTCGGCGCCTCGAGATGCAGCAGGGTCGCGATCTCGCGCAGCACCGCGGGCAGACCGCCGGCGTAGAAGAAGTCCTCCATCAGGAACTTGCCGGAGGGCTGCAGGTCGACCAGGCACGGCACGTTCGCGCCGAGCCGATCCCAGTCGGTCAGCTTCAGGTCGATGCCGATGCGGCCGGCGATCGCCAGCAGGTGGATCACGGCGTTGGTCGACCCGCCGATCGCGGCGTTGGTGCGGATCGCGTTCTCGAAGGCCTCGCGCGTGAGGATCTTCGTCATCGTCAGGTCTTCCTTGACCATGTCGACGATGCGCCGGCCCGTCATCTGGGCGAGCCGGTTGCGGCGCGTGTCGGCCGCCGGGATGGCGGCGTTCTCGGGCAGCGACATGCCCAGCGCCTCCACCATCGAGGCCATCGTCGAAGCCGTCCCCATCGTCATGCAGTTGCCCTTGGAGCGGTGCATGCAGCTCTCGGCGGCGGTGAAATCCTCCTGCGTCATCTCGCCGGCGCGCACCATCTCGCTCATCTTCCACACGCCGGTGCCCGAGCCGATGTCCTGGCCGCGGAACTTGCCGTTGAGCATCGGACCGCCGGACAGGCCGATCGTGGGCAGGTTGCAGCTCGCCGCGCCCATCATCAGCGCGGGCGTGGTCTTGTCGCAACCCATGAGCAGCACGACGCCGTCGATCGGATTGCCGCGGATCGACTCCTCGACATCCATGCTGGCGAGGTTGCGGAACAGCATCGCGGTGGGCCGCAGCTGCGTCTCGCCCAGCGACATGACCGGGAACTCCAGCGGAAACCCACCGGCCTCGTAGACCCCCCGCTTGACGAATTCCGCCAGTTCGCGGAAGTGGCCGTTGCAGGGCGTGAGTTCGCTCCACGTGTTGCAGATCCCGATCACCGGCCGGCCGTCGAGTTCATCGTGCGGATAGCCCTGGTTCTTGATCCAGCTCCGGTGGAGGAACCCGTCGCGGTCGTTCTTGCCGAACCACGCCTGGCTGCGGCGAACGGGTTTCTTTGTCTCCATGGGCTTCTCTTCTCGACTTGACGGGGCGGATCGTATCGCCGCACACTGATATTCGAAAAATAAAGATAAGCGCGTCTGACATTGCAAAAAAGGTATCCATGATCCAAGCTTCCAATTCCTCTCCGATGCAGCACGCCGCGGGTCCGATGACCCCGGCCCGCTTTCCCAGCCTGCGCGGTCGGCGCGTGTTCGTCACCGGCGGCGGCTCCGGCATCGGCGCCGCGATGGTCGAGGCCTTCGCGGCCCAGGGCGCGCTCGTGGCCTTCATCGACGTCGCGCAGGAGGCCAGCGCTGCCCTGGCGGCGCGCGTGCAGGAACGCGGCAGCGCCGCGCCGTGGTGGCGCGCCTGCGACGTGCGCGACGTGGCGGCGCTGCAGCAGGCCATCTCCGATGCGTCGGCCGCGCTCGGCGACTTCCATGTCCTCGTCAACAACGTGGCCAGCGACGACCGCCACGCCCTGGAAGCGGTGACGCCCGCGTACTGGGACGAGCGCATGGCGATCAACGAACGGCCCGCCTTCTTCGCGATCCAGGCCGTGGTGCCCGGCATGAAGCGGCTGGGCCAGGGCTCGGTGATCAACCTCGGCTCGACCGGCTGGCAGACCAAGGGGAGCGAATACCCGTGCTACGCGATCGCCAAGTCCTCGGTGAACGGCCTCACGCGCGGCCTGGCGAAGAGCCTGGGCGCCTTTCGCATCCGCGTGAACACTGTCTCGCCCGGCTGGGTGATGACCGAGCGTCAGGTGCAGAAATGGCTGACACCCGCCGGCGAGGACGACATCGCGCGCAACCAGTGCCTGCCCGACAAGCTGCAGCCCGACGACATCGCGCAGATGGTGCTCTTCCTGGCGGCCGACGATGGCCGCATGTGCACCGCGCAGGAGTTCAAGGTGGACGCCGGCTGGGCGTGAGCCTCAGCCGAGGCCGCTGCCGCCCAGCGTCGTCCCGTAGACCGAGCAGGCCGCCGCCTTGACGGCACGAAGCATCACCTGCGCGGCCGGTGCCAGCAGGCGGTCGGTGCGCGTGATCAGCCCGAACGCGTCCATCTTGCAGCGCAACTCCAGCGGCAGGATCGACACCAGGCCGTGGTCCTGGTAGTACAGCGCCACGTCGGAGGCGATGACGCTGATCAGGTCGCCCTGCTCCAGCATCTTGGTCATGAACAGCAGCGCAGTGGTCTCGATCAGGTCGTTCGGCGCGGCGAGGCCTTCCTCCTGGAACATCAGCTCGAAGCGGTGGCGCAGCACGCTGCCGGGCGGCGGCACGATCCAGGCGTGCTGCGCCACGTCGGCCAGCGTCAGGCTGGGGCGCTCCGTCAGCGGGTGGCCGGGGCGCACGACGGCGGCCACCGGCTCCTCCACGAGCGCCTCGTAGCGCAGGTCGCTCTTGTCGTGGCGCGCGAACAGCCGCCCGATCACCATGTCGAGCTTGCCTTGCCCAAGCCGGTCGATCAGCACGTCGCTGGTATCGACCTGCAGCCCGACCCGCAGCGTCGGGTGCGCCACCTTCACCTGTGCCACCGCCTCGGGCAGCAGCGTGATCGCCGGCGCCGTGATCGTGCCGATGCTCACCGACCCGAAGCGACCGGCCTTCAGCGCATCGATTTCCTCGTGCGCCTGGCTCAGGCTGGCGAGCGCCATGCGCGCGTGGCGAATCATGGTTTCCCCGTACCACGTTGGGCGCACGCCACGCGGCAGGCGGTCGAACAGCTTGACCTCGAGCATGTCCTCCAGGTCCTTGAGCAGCTTGGAGGCCGCGGGCTGGGTCATGTTCAACAGCTGCGCAGCGCCGTGGATATTGCCTTCCTCCTCCATCGCCACGAGGAGCAGCAGCTGGCGGGTCTTCAGGCGGGCTCGGATGAACCAGTGCGTATCGGCGGTGGACATGTTTCGGATTGCACAGCACGTGCGTGTCAAGGATGCTTGAATGTATATGGCAATATGCCAAAAATCTATTAGGCAGTTATCCCAGCGGTTCGTACCATCGCGGCCATCGAAGGCGGTGTGGCGGCCCGATCTGCGCTCGTGCGAGCGCGCCGGTCGGGCAGTGCCTGCAGCCGCCGCCGATGATCGAAAACCCGAGCCGGAACGGCCGACTTTTGGAGACAAGAAGTGAACTTCCTCAAGACAGTGCTGGCCACCGTGGCCTTGGGCGTGGCGACCGTCGGCGCCGCGCAGGCGCAGGACAAGGGCACGGTCGGGATCGCCATGCCGACCAAATCGTCCGCACGCTGGATCGCCGACGGCGACAACATGGTCAAGGTGCTGCAGGCGCACGGCTACAAGACCGACCTGCAATACGCCGAGGACGACATCCCCAACCAGCTCGCGCAGATCGAGAACATGGTCACCAAGGGCGACAAGGTGCTGGTGATCGCGTCGATCGACGGCACCACGCTGTCCAACGTGCTGCAGAAGGCGGCCGACAAAGGCGTCAAGATCATCGCCTACGACCGCCTGATCAAGGGCTCGAAGAATGTCGACTACTACGCCACGTTCGACAACTTCCAGGTCGGCGTGCTGCAGGCCGACTCGATCGTCGCCGCGCTCAAGCTGAAGACGGCCAAGGGCCCGTTCAACATCGAGCTGTTCGGCGGCTCGCCGGACGACAACAACGCGTTCTTCTTCTACAACGGCGCGATGTCGGTGCTCAAGCCGTACATCGACTCCGGCAAGCTCGTGGTGCGCAGCAAGCAGCTTGGCATGGACAAGGTCTCCACGCTGCGCTGGGACGGCGCGGTCGCGCAGGCGCGCATGGACAACCTGTTGTCGGCCTACTACGCCGGCGCGCACGTCGACGCGGTGCTGTCGCCCTACGACGGCCTGTCCATCGGCATCCTGTCCTCGCTCAAGGGCGTGGGCTACGGCAAGGGCGGCGTCGCGATGCCGGTCGTCACCGGTCAGGACGCGGAAGTGCCGTCGGTCAAGTCCATCCTGGCGGGCGAGCAGACCACGACGATCTTCAAGGACACGCGCGAACTCGCCAAGGTCACCGCCGGCATGGTCGACGCCGTGCTCGGCGGCAAGTCGCCCGAGATCAACGACACCAAGACCTACAACAACGGCGTCAAGATCGTGCCCTCGTACCTGCTCAAGCCGGTGCTGGTGGACAAGACGAACTGGCACCACATCCTGGTCGACAGCGGCTACTACAAGGAAAGCCAGATCAAGTGACAGGACGGCCTCCGGCCGCGCAATGCCGCGGCCGCCTCCTCGGGAAGGCGAGTCCTTGCCCGTCACGGCCGAGCGCTTTCGCCCTTCGCTTGACCGAAATACGCCGTTCATTCCGCTCGCGACATGCATTCTTCTGACACCGTCATCGACAAGCCACCGGCAAGCGCCGGCATGCCGGCCGGCGAGCCCATCCTCGAGATGCGCGGCATCCGCAAGACCTTCCCCGGCGTGGTGGCGCTGGACAACGTCGACCTGACGGTGCGCGCCGGCGAGATCCACGCGATCGTCGGCGAGAACGGCGCCGGCAAGTCGACGCTGATGAAGGTGCTCAGCGGCGTCTATCCGCACGGCAGCCACGATGGCGAGATCCGCTTCGAGGGTCGGGTGCGCCAGTTCGGCGGCATCGCCGACAGCGAGGCCTGCGGCATCATCATCATCCACCAGGAGCTGGCGCTGGTGCCGCTGCTGTCCATCGCCGAGAACATCTTCCTCGGCAACGAGCCGCAGCGCTTCGGCGTCATCGACTGGGCCCAGGCAACGCGCCGCACGCGCGAGTTGCTGGCCAAGGTCGGCCTGAAGGAATCGCCGGCCGCCCTGATCACCAACCTGGGCGTGGGCAAGCAGCAACTGGTGGAAATCGCCAAGGCGCTGGCCAAGCGCGTGCGCCTGCTGATCCTGGACGAACCCACGGCCAGCCTCAACGAGCACGACAGCCAGGCCTTGCTGGACCTGCTGCTCGAGTTCAAGAACCAGGGCATCTCCTGCATCCTGATTTCGCACAAGCTCAACGAGATCTCGCGCGTGGCCGATGCGATCACCGTGCTGCGCGACGGCGCGACGGTGCGCTCGCTCGACTGCCGGACCGAGGTCGTCAGCGAGGATCAGATCATTCGCGCGATGGTCGGCCGCGAGCTGGCCGACCGCTACCCGCCGCGCGCGCGTCTCGCGCCCGACGCGGGCGAGACGGTGTTCGAGGTGCGCGACTGGCACGTCGCGCATCCCCTGCACGCGGCCCGCGACGTGGTCAAGGGCGTGAGCCTGAAGGTCAAGCGCGGCGAGATCGTCGGCATCGCCGGGCTGATGGGCGCCGGCCGCACCGAGCTCGCGATGAGCGTGTTCGGGCGTGCGTACGGCCAGCGCATCCGCGGCGAGGTGCGGATGCACGACCGGGTCATCGACGTGTCGACGATCCAGAAGGCCATCGGCCACGGCATCGCCTACGTCACCGAGGACCGCAAGAGCCTGGGCCTGCTGCTGGACGACGACATTCGCCACAACATCAGCCTGGCGAACCTGAAGGCCGTGTCCACGGGCGGCATCATCGACGGCGGCGCCGAGTTCGCCGCCGCGACCGACTACCGCCGCAAGCTCAACATCCGCTGCGCCAGCGTGACCCAGCAGACGGTCAACCTGTCGGGCGGCAACCAGCAGAAGGTGGTGCTGGGCAAGTGGCTGTTCTCCAAGCCCGAGCTGCTGATCCTGGACGAACCCACGCGCGGCATCGACGTCGGCGCCAAGTTCGAGATCTACTCGATCATGGCGGCGCTCGCGGACGAGGGCAAGTGCATCCTGATGATCTCCTCCGAGATGCCCGAGCTGCTGGGCATGTGCGACCGCATCTACGTGATGAACGAGGGCCGCTTCGTCGGCGAGTTCGCCGCAGCCGACGCGTCGCAGGAGAAGATCATGCGGGCGATCGTCAGGCAGGGCCTCGCGTGAACAACGTGTTGGACCAACATTACCCGTCAAGGGCGTGCGTGCCTGGCACGCACGCGGCATCATGACCATCATGGAAGACAAGATGACCCCGGAAAGCGCCGAAGCGCCGCTGCGCTCGTACGGCAGCTTCATCAAGAACAACATCCGCGAGTACGGCATGCTGCTGTCGCTCGTGGCGATCATGGCCTTCTTCCAGGTGATGACCGACGGCACGCTGCTCAAGCCGCTGAACCTGACCAACCTGATCCTGCAGAACAGCTACATCGTCATCATGGCGCTGGGCATGCTGCTGGTGATCGTGGCCGGCTACATCGACTTGTCGGTGGGCTCCGTGTCCGGATTCATCGGCGCACTGGCGGCCGTGCTGATGGTCAACTACAACTGGAACTTCGTGCCCGCGTCGCTGCTGTGCCTGGCCGCCGGCGCGGTGATCGGCGGCGCGCAGGGCTGGTTCGTCGCCTACCTGAAGATCCCGTCGTTCATCGTCACCCTGGCCGGCATGCTCGTGTTCAAGGGGCTCGCGCTGGCCTTGCTGCAGGGCCAGTCGGTGGGCCCCTTCCCCGATGAATTCCAGCTGCTGAGCTCGGGCTTCGTGCCCGACATCTTCAACGGCCAGACGCTGCGCATCAGCTCGCTGGTGCTCGGCGCCGCGGTGGCGGTCGCCCTGTTCGCGCTCAAGCTGCGCGAGCGCGCCGGCCACGTCCGCCATTCGATGGAGGAGGAGCCGGGCGCGTTCTTCCTCGCCAAGAACATCGCGTTCGCCGCGGTGATCGTCTGGTTCTGCTGGATGCTGGCGTCGTACAAGGGCCTGCCCGACGTGCTGATCGTGATGTTCGTGCTGATGCTGGTCTACGACTTCGTCACCCGCCGCACCACCATCGGCCGGCGCATCTACGCCCTCGGCGGCAATCCCAAGGCGGCGCGCCTGTCGGGCATCCGGACGGAGCGTCTGGCGTTCCTCACGTTCGTCAACATGGGCGCGCTCGCCGCGCTGGCGGGCCTCGTCTTCGCGGCCCGGCTCAACACCGCGACGCCCAAGGCCGGCGTGGGCTTCGAGCTCGACGTGATCGCCGCGTGCTTCATCGGCGGGGCCTCGGCCTCGGGCGGGGTCGGCAAGGTCCTGGGCGCCGTCATCGGCGCCTTCGTGATGGGCGTGATGAACAACGGCATGTCCATCCTCGGCATCGGCATCGATTACCAACAGGTGATCAAGGGCGTCGTCCTGCTGGCCGCGGTGTGCGTCGACGTCTACAACAAGAACAAATAGCAACGAGCACCGGCCGACGCGCCCCGCCCGGCGCTCGGCCGAACTTCAAGGCACCGACGCGCTGCACCCGGCGCGCGTTTGCGGCGGCACTTGCCCATGCAGTGCAAAGCCTTTCTCTGTGTCCCACCAAGACCATTCAGGAGACAAGCCCATGAAGACCCCCTTCCGCCTCTCGCCCGCCCTCGCCGCTACCCTGACCTGCATCGCGGGGCTGGTCGGCGCCACGTCCGCCCACGCGGTCGACTGGACCGGCTACATGCGCGGCGGCCCCGCCGCCACCACCG
>CAYQMX010000003.1:196717-304603 GCA_964418745.1 uncultured Vitreoscilla sp. | reverse complement strand
CGTTCAACTGGAAGAAGAACCTCGACGACGCGACGATCGCCAAGTTCCAGCGCGAACTCGGCGCGATGGGCTACAAGTTCCAGTTCATCACGCTGGCCGGCTTCCACGCCCTGAACTACTCGATGTTCAACCTGGCCTACGGCTACGCCCGCAACAACATGAGCGCGTTCGTCGAGCTGCAGGAATCGGAATTCGCCGCTGCCGAGAAGGGCTTCACCGCCGTCAAGCACCAGCGCGAAGTGGGCACGGGTTACTTCGACGCCGTCACCACGACCATCGAGCGCGACGCCTCCACCGGCGCGCTCAAGGGCTCGACCGAGGACGAACAGTTCTTCGACAAGAAGCACGCGTAAGCGTGACGTCGCGCTGGCCCGGGGCCCGTTCGCGGACCCGGCCTGGCGCCGATGATGGAACCCACCCGACTTGAGCAACGGGTGGGTTTTTTTTCGTCCGCGCGGGCACTCGTCCGGGCATGGCGCCTGCCGCATCGCGGCATCCGCACCCCGGTGCGCCATCCCCGCAGAGAGGGCCCATGACCCCGCAACTCAAGGACATGAAGATCGCCATCGTGGTCGACGACCTGTTCGAGCAGGCCGAGCTGGTCGTCGCTGCAGGACGCCCTGCGCAACGCCGGCGCGAAGTGCGTGGATCGCGGGGTGGTCAGCGACGGCCACTGGACGTCCAGCCACAAGCCCGACGACCTGCCGGCCTTCAACCGCGAGCCCATCGCGGCGCTGCAGCGCACGCCCGCCGGGCGCCCGATGGCGATGCCCCTGGCCGACTGGGGAGCGCGCCATGACAAGGCTGGCCGCCGCCCGCCGCGAGGCGCTGCCCACCCGCCAGTTCGCATTCCCGGCACAGCGCAAGGAGCCGCTGGAGAACGCCGCCCATGTGCGCAACGCGATCGCGCGCTTCGACCAGGTCGAGGGCGTGACCGACGCCGAGCGCGACGCGGCCTGGAAGCGGATCACCTCGGCCGCGAAGAAATTCGGCGTCGAGGTCGCGGAGGGTTGCTGGCGCGACCTCGGCCGCCGGCGGTAGGACGGCTGCGCGGGCGTCGCCCGCGGCGAGTCACCCCGGCTCGCGATCCAGCGGCATGCGCAGCCACTGCGCCGCGCCGCCGTCGCCGGGGCGCGGCCCCACGAGTTCGAAGCCACAGCCGCGGTGGAAGAGCTCGGCGCGCGGCGCGCCGGCCACGTGCAGGACGCTGGCGCCGCGCAGGCGCGCCGCGTCGGCGCAGTGGGCCACGAGCAGGCGCGCCACGGCCGTGCGCCAGGGGTCGCGCTCCACGTAGAGGGCGCCGAGCTCGCAGTCGCCGTCGGCCAGCCCCTGGATGGCGGCCAGGCCGAGCACCTGGTCGCCGCGTTCGGCCAGGATGACCTGACCGGCGTCGACCTGGCTGGCGCCGAGTTCGAGGCGGCGGGGATAGGCGAGCGGCGTCTCCCTGCCGCCCGGCGCCGCCCGCAGCGCGCGCACCACCAGCGCTGCCAGGAGGCGTCCGTCGTCGGCGGTGGCGACGCGGGAGACCAGTGGAGCGTCGCCCCTCGGGGTCGACGCGGGCGACGCGGGCGTCGGCAGGCGCGGGCGACCGCGCCGGGCCCGCCAGCGCGTCACGGGGATGGCGACGTCGTGCGTGCTCATAGCGCCCGCGGGATCGAGTCGTTGACGAGCCGCTTCAGGTCCGCATGGATCCAGCGGGCGCCCCGGTTGGCGGCGATGTACTCCAGGATGGCCACGTAGTGCACCACGTCGCGGAAGGTCAGCGCCCGCGGGCTCGGCCATTGTGCGAAGCTCTCGCCGGCGCGCTCCAGGATGGCGTCGGCCAGCACGGTGCTGCCCCCGTGGCGGGCGGCGAGGATGCGGTGGTACAGCGCGGGGCCGGGCGACCCGGGCTGGTGCGCCACCGCGTCGGCGTACAGCCGCAGCATGTCGCGGCAGACGCCGGCGACGAAGCGGCGCTCGCGCCACGCCAGCAGCAGCGACGCCGCGGCCTTCAGGGCGCCCTCGGTCCGCGTGCTGCCGGACGGAACCTGCGTGGCGAGTCGTGCGGCCTGCTCGATGCGTTCGAACGTCGAATGCTGCTCGAGCGGGGAGGGCGGCGCCGCCGTGCCTGGCGCTGGCTCGGGGTGGGGACAGGCGGACATCGGCGCGGGCCTCCTGGTGCGCAAGGGCGTCCGCCGCGGCCGCCATCGGGCGCGCATCCGGCAGGCGCGCCTGGCGTCCGTCGGTCTTGCGGGCAACCGGATGCCGGCCGCGCGAAATCTCGGACAGGCGTTGATTCCCTGCGGTCCGGCAACGGTTCAATGCCGGCGCGAAATTCTTGCGACGCCCGTGCTACATCGATTCGCGCAGCATCTGCCGGTAGTCGTCGCGCGAGGCAAGGCGCGGATTGGTGGCGTGGCAGTGGTCCACCAGTGCGTGGTCGATGACCTCCTCGAACAGCGCGTCGCTGACGCCCATCGCGCGCAGGCCGCCGGGCAGGCCCAGGCGCGCCGTCAGGTCGGCCACCGCCTGCGCCACGGCCACGCCGTCGGCGTAGTCGCGCCCGTCGGGCAGGCCCATCGCGTGCGCCATGCGGTCCAGCCGCGCCTCCTGGCGCATCGATTCGGCGCCGGCGTTGAAGCGGATCACGGCCGGCAGGAACACGGCGTTGAGCGTGCCGTGGTGCAGGCGCGGATCGACGCCGCCCAGGCTGTGGCTGAGGCTGTGCACGCAGCCCAGCCCCTTCTGGAAGGCGAGGGCGCCCTGCATGCTGGTGCTCATCATGTTCCAGCGCGCCACGCGGTCGGTGCGCCCGTCCCGGAACGCGCGCTCGATGTGCCCCCAGCCGCGGCGCAGGCCGTCCAGCGCGATGCCGTCGGCCGGCGGGTTGACCTTGCCCGACATGAACGTTTCCATGCAGTGCGCGATCGCGTCCATGCCGGTGGCGGCGGTCAGCGCAGGCGGCAGCGCCATCGTCAGGTCGGGGTCCAGCAGCGCCACGCGCGGCAGCAGGTGCCAGTTGTGGAAGCCCAGCTTGCGGCCGTCGTCGACGATCAGGATCGCGCCGCGCGCCACCTCGCTGCCGGTGCCGGCCGTGGTGGGCACCGCGATCAGCGGCGCCGCCCGGGCCGTGATGCGCTCGGCGCCGCCGGTGATGGTGGCGTAGCCGGCCAGCGGACCGTCGTGCGTGGCCGCGATGGCCACGCCCTTGGCCAGGTCGATGCTGGAGCCGCCGCCCACGGCGACCAGGCCGTCGCAGCCGTTGGCCAGGTACACCGCCGTGGCCGCGCGCACCGCGGCCTCGTTCGGGTTGCCGGGCGTCTGGTCGAACACCGCGTGCGGCACGCCGGCCAGCGCGGCCAGCGCCAGGTCGAGCACGCCCGCGGCGCGCACGCCGGCATCGGTCACGACCAGCGGCCTGGCGATGCCGGCCGCCCGGCATTCCTGCGGCAGCAGGCGCACGGCGCCCGGGTCGATCTCGATCTGCGTGACGTACTGGAAGCGGGCCATGGCGGTCTCGGAAGCGGGCAACGTCCCAGTGTAGGACCGCCGCCGCGGGCCGGCGGTCGCCGCCGCGTCGTGCCCGACTGGCGGCAGGGCTGCGCGTCACCCCGTATGCTTGTCGGTCGATGCCGTCCGCTGCCCCTGCCTTGTCCGCCGCCCACCTCCTGACGCCCCGCATGGCCGCGCTGCTGGAGCGCATCGCGCGCGCGAACCGCCCCGGCTTCGACACGATGGCGCCGGCCGACGCGCGAGCGGCCTACATGGCCGCGGCCGAGGTGCTGGAACCGCCGCGCGCACCGCTGCCCCGCGTCGAGGCCCTGGCGTTGCCCGGCGCCGGCGGTGCGACGCTGCCCGCGCGGCTGTACGCACCGTCCCACGACGCGCTGCCGGTGCTGCTGTACCTGCACGGCGGCGGCTTCACGATCGGCAACCTCGAGACCCACGACAGCCTGTGCCGACAGCTCGCGTTGCGCAGCGGCGCGGCCGTGGTCGCGCTCGACTACCGGCTCGCGCCGGAGCACCGCTTCCCCACCGCGGTGGACGACTGCTGGGCCGCGCTGCGCGAGCTCGCCCGGCCGGCCACCGGCGCCCGGCTGCGCCTGGACACGACGCGCCTGGCCGTCGGCGGCGACAGCGCCGGCGGCACGCTGGCGGCCGTGTGCGCGCTGCTGGCGCGCGACGCCGGGCTGGCGCTCGCGCTGCAGGTGCTGATCACCCCCGGCACCATCGCCCACGCCGACACGCCCTCGCACCGCCGCTTCGCCCACGGCTTCCTGCTGGAGAAGCACACGGTGGAATGGTTCTTCGACCAGTACATCGCCGTCGTCGATCGCACCGACTGGCGCTTCGCGCCGGCGCTCGCCCCCGATCACGAGGGCGTCGCGCCGGCCTGCATCGTGGTGGCCGAATGCGACCCGCTGGTCGACGAGTGCGTGGCCTATGGCGATATCCTGCGCGCAGCACGGGTCGACGTCGACCTGGAACTCTATCGCGGCGTGACGCACGACTTCATCAAGATGGGCCGTGTCCTGCCCGAGGCCGCCCAGGCCCAGCAGGCCATCGCCGACGCCCTCAGGAAGGCCTTCGAATGAAACGCTCCGATTTCCGGTTCGCCGACCCCTTGCGCGTGCGCTGGGCCGAGGTGGACATGCAGAAGGTGGTCTTCAACGGCCACTACCTGATGTACGTCGACACCGCCATGGGCAACTACTGGCGCGCGCTCGCGCTGCCCTACGAGGCCACGCTGGCGGCGCTGGAGGGCGACCTGTTCGTGCGCAAGTCGACGCTGGAATACCTGGCCCCGGCGCGCTACGACGACGCACTGGAGGTCGGCATCCGCTTCGCCTCGGCGGGCAACACCTCGCTGCGCTTCGAGGCTGGCGTGTTCCGCGGCGAGGAACTGCTGGTGCACGGCGAGATCGTCTACGTCTGGACGGACGCCGCGACGAAGCGGCCGCGGCCCGTGCCGGCCGCGCTGGTGGACGTGTTCCGCGCGCATGCCGCGGGCGAGCCGCCGGTGCGCGTGACGGTGGGTACGTGGGACGAACTGGGCACCGAGGCGCAGGCGATCCGCACCGCCGTCTTCGTCGACGAGCAGAAGGTGCCGCTGGCGCTGGAGCGCGACGCCGCCGACCCGGGCGCGCTGCACGCGCTGGCGCGCAACCGGCTCGGGCTGGCGGTGGGCACCGGCCGGTTGCTGGTGGGCGACGGGCCCGGCCATCCGGCCCGCATCGGCCGCATGGCGGTCAGCCGCGCGCTGCGCGGCGCCAACATCGGCCGGTCGCTGCTGGAGGCGCTGATGGACGCGGCCGGACGACGCGGCGATGCCGAGGTGATGCTGCACGCGCAGGTCTCGGCCATCGGCTTCTATCGGCGCGCCGGCTTCGAGGCCCACGGCGGGCGCTTCGAGGAGGCCGGCATCGGGCACCAGGAGATGCGGCGTCGGCCCTGATCGCCCTGGTCCGTATCCGGTCATTGCCATCCACTTGGATGGTGATAGGATGGTGCCATGCCTGCCCTGAGACCTGCCGCCAGTACCAAGCCCGCGGACGAGAAGATCACGATCAACGTCGGGGTCGTCGACCTCGGCCAGATCGACCTGCTGGTGCAGGAGGGCTTCTACGCGAACCGCACCGACCTGATCCGCACGGCCATCCGCAACCAGATCGCCGCGCATGCCGAGGCGGTGCGGCAGGTGGTCAGCCGCCGCACGCTGGTGCTCGGCATCCAGCACCTGGCGGCCGCCGACCTCGAGGCGGTGCGCCAGCGCGGCGAGACCCTGGCCGTGCGCGTGCTGGGCCTGCTGACCATCGCACCCGACGTCAGCCCCCAGCTCGCGCGCGAGACGCTGCAGTCGGTCGTCGTGCTGGGCTCGCTGCACGCCTCGCCGGCGGTCAAGGCCGCGCTGGCCGATCGGATGGCCGAATGAGCGCGCGCACCGCAGGCCGCAGGCCGGAGCTTGCCTCATGAGCGCCGACTTCCAGCGCCTGATGGGCGAGGCCGCGCGCCTGATGCGTTCCGGCAGCCTCGTCGAGGCGACCGAGGCGATCCAGCAGGCGCTGGGCGGGACGATGGCCACGGCGCCGCCCGCCGCGGCGCAGGACGACGTCATCGATGTCGAGGCGCGCGTCGTCGACACGCCCGCCGCCGACCCCGGTGTGCGCGCGCGCCCGGCCGTGCGCCCCGAGTCGCTGGCCCACGGCCGCTTCGCCAACGAATGCGGCGCCCGCGACTACCGCCTGTTCGAGCCGGCCCGCGACGGTCGGCCGCTGCCGCTGGTGGTGATGCTGCACGGCTGCACCCAGGATGCCGACGACTTCGCGCGCGGAACGCGCATGGACGCGCTCGCGCGCGCGCAGGGCGTCGTCGTGCTGTACCCCGCGCAGGCGCAGGGTGCCAACGCGCAGCGGTGCTGGAACTGGTTCAAGCACAACCACCAGGGGCGCGGCAAGGGCGAGCCGGCCATCCTGGCGGGCATGGTGCGCGAGCTCATCGCCACGCACGACATCGACCCGGCGCGCGTGTACGTGGCAGGCCTGTCGGCCGGCGGCGCCATGGCCGCGATCCTGGGCGACGCCTACCCGGACCTGTTCGCAGCCGTCGGCGTGCACTCGGGGCTGCCCACCGGCTCGGCCACCGACGTGCAGAGTGCGTTCGCGGCGATGGGCGGCGGTGCGCCGCCGGTGCGCCGCGCGCCGAAGGCGGGCACGACGCCGCCGACCATCGTCTTCCACGGCGACGCCGACACCACCGTGCACGTCGTCAACGGCGAGCGCGTGCTGCACGCGGCCGGCCTGTTCGCCAGCCCCGAGGTGCGCCGCGGCACGACCGCGATGGGCGTGGCCTGGTCCTGTCGTCGCTACGTCGACGCGCAGGGCGTCGCCCGCGCCGAGGAATGGACGGTGCACGGCGCCGGCCATGCGTGGGCGGGCGGCGACCCGGGCGGTTCCTGGACCGATCCGCGCGGCCCCGACGCCAGCGCCGAGATGCTGCGCTTCTTCCTGGCCCACCCGCGCGCCTGACCCGGGCCGGCGGGGCCAGAATACGGCGCGTGAACACCTACGAAATCAGCAGCGACCCGGGCCGGCTGCAGCTCGACGCCATCCATGCCTTCCTGGCCCGCAGCTACTGGTCGCCGGGCGTGCCGCGCGCGGTGGTCGCGCGGGCGATCGCCCACTCGCTGTGCTTCGGCATCTACGCCGGCGCCGAGCAGGTGGGCTTCGCCCGCGTCGTCACCGACCGCGCCACGTTCGCGTACCTGGCCGACGTCTACGTGCTGGAGGCGCACCGCGGGCAGGGACTGGCCGCGCGGCTGGTCGCGCACATCCAGGCGCATCCCGACCTGCAGGGCCTGCGGCGCTTCCTGCTGGCGACCCGCGACGCGCACGGGCTGTACGCGCGCTTCGGGTTCAGGCCGGTGGCCGCGCCGGACCGCCTGATGGAGATCCGCGATCCCGATCCCTACGGTGCCGGCCTGGCATAGACTGCGCCGTCCGTCTCTGTCTTCGCCTCCGCTGCCACCCGCCATGCCCCCGGAATCCTCCCGCGACCGCCTCGCCAGCGCGCTCGGCACCGACGCCGACCAGGTGCTGATGGAGCGCGGCTTCTCGCTCGCCTTCGTGGGTGCGCAGGGCCAGGCGCGGCTGGTCCAGTTCCGCCTGAGCAAGAAGGGTTTCGCCGCCGACCGTGCCGCCGACGACGCGGCGTTCGCCGGCTTCCTCGACGAGTTCTGCGCCTGCGTCGAGCGCCTGCTGGACGAACGCTGGGGCGGCATCGCGCTGCGCGCGGCCTTCGACGGCGAGGGCGAGCTGATCGCGCGGCTGTACGCCGACGGGCCGCTGGCGCGCTGCGACGCGGTCGACCCGGCGAGCACCGGCGGCCCGCTGGTCGAGCCGGGCGAGCAGGTCGATGCCCGCACGCTGCTGATGCGCGCGTCCGCGCGGCCGATCGAGAACTGGGGGCTGTTCGAACGGGCGCCGCCGCTGGACGACGGCGCGTTCGCGCACGAGCAGCGCTGCCGGGCGCTGGTGGCGGGCCGCCGGGCCTGACGGGACGGCGCCCGCTGCGTCAGCGCACTTCGGTGAGGAACTCCGCGCGGGGTCGACGCACCTTGGCCAGCTTGACCAGCCAGTCTCCGGCGTCCTGGCGGTAGCCCAGGGGCAGGATCACCACGCTGCGCAGCCCGCGTGCGCGCAGGCCGAGGATGTCGTCGAGCCTGGCGGGATCGAAGCCCTCCATCGGCGTCGCGTCGACCTGTTCCGCGGCGGCCGCGATCACCGCGGCGCCGAAGGCGATGTAGGCCTGGCGGGCCGCGTGCTCGAAATTGACCTCGGTCGGGCGCTGCGGGTAGGTGGCGAGCAGCTGCTGGCGATAGTTCTCCCAGCCCTCGTTGCGCGCGCCGCGCACCTCGTTCGTGTAGTCGAACATCCGGTTGATGCGCTCGGCGGTGTAGTTGTCCCAGGCGGCGAACACGAGCAGGTGCGAACAGTCGGTGACCTGGGCCTGGTTCCACGCGATCGCGCGGATCCGGGCGCGGACCTCGGGGTTGGTCACGTCGATGATCTCGAACGGCTGCAGGCCGCTGGAAGTGGGCGCCAGGCGGGCCGCCTCGACGATGCGGTCGACCTTGTCCTGCGGCACGGCGCGCGACGGGTCCATCTTCTTGGTGGCATAGCGCCATTCGAGGAGTTCGATGAGGTTCATGTTCTTCAGCAGGACAGTGGAGTTGCCCCATTCTCGGGCGGCGCTGAAAGGACTGCGCCGCGCGCGCCGGAGCGATCTGTGCTAACCCGGCGGGGGCGGGGGCGAGCGAGGCTCGTGCCGGCGATGATGCGTCGACGTCGCATGCTAGAGTCCGCGCGGTCGCGGGGAATCGCCGCCTCCACACCCGCCTTGCACGGCGCCCGGGGATGGACAGTCCGGCTGCCCGGTGTCCTCGCTCCCGCCCGGGCGCCCTGCCGCGCCGTCGCGCCCGGCGCGCCGCTTGCCTGGATTTCCTGCCTTGAATCGATTCCCGAATCCCTTGCCCTGGTCGACCCCGGCAACCGCGCGCGCCGGAGCGCCGCGATGATCGTCACCGTCGCGCTGCTGCTGGTCTCCGCCGTCGTCATCTACCTGGCCTGCGAATTCTTCGTCAACGGCGTCGAGTGGGTCGGCCATCGCTTCGGCGTGTCGCGCACCGCGGTCGGCACCGTGCTGGCCGCGTTCGGCACTGCGCTGCCGGAGAGCGTGGTGACGCTGGTGGCCGTCGTCTTCGGCAAGACCGACGCGCAGAAGGACATCGGCGTCGGCGCGGCGCTGGGCGGGCCGCTGGCGCTGTCGACGCTGGCCTATGCGGTGGTCGGTGGCATCTTCCTGCTCGACCGGGCGCGCGCCCGCGGCAACATCGCGCAGGAGTTCAGCACCACGCGGCTGGCGCGCGACCAGGCGTGGTTCCTGGTCGTGTTCGTGTTCAAGGTCGGCCTCGGCCTGGTCGCCTTCGCCTGGAAGCCGTGGCTGGGCTGGCTGTTCCTGGCGGCCTACGGCCTGTACGTGTGGCGCGAGCTGCGCAGCGAGGGCCATGCAGCCGACGAGGTCGGCGAGGAGTGGCGCGAGGCACTGAAGCTGCGCCCGCACGCCGAGCACCCGGCCACGGCATGGGCGGTGCTGCAGACCGGGGCCGCGCTCGTGGTGATCTTCTTCGCCTCGCAGCTGTTCGTGCACCAGCTCGAGACGGTGGGCCCGTGGCTGGGGCTGTCGCCGCAGCTGGTCGCACTGCTGCTGAGCCCGATCGCCACCGAACTGCCGGAAATCCTCAACGCGGTGATCTGGGTGCGCCAGGGCAAGACCTCGCTGGCGCTGGGCAACATCAGCGGCGCGATGATGATCCAGGCCACGGTGCCCAGCGCGCTGGGCCTGTTCTTCACCGCGTGGCTGCTCAGCCCGGCGTTGCTGTGGGGCGCCGCGATCACGATGGTGGCCATCGTCGCGATGCTGGGGCTGTTGCATCGCAACGCCCTGACGGCGCGGCGGCTGCTGGCGATGGCGGGGCTCTATGCGGTCTTCGCGCTGGGTGTCGCCCTGCGCTGGCACTGAGCCGTCGCGGTCCTTCAGCGGGTCATCGGCTTGAGCAGGCTGCGCACGCGCGTCTTCTTGACCGGTGGCGGCATCTCCAGCGCCGGCACGTGCAGGCCGTCGATCTCGCTCTCGGCGACGACGGACGTCTCCACCTGGTGGTGGGCGCGGTCGGCGTAGCGCGGCGGCCAGTCCTTTAGCACGGTGCGGCGCAGCAGGGCCAGGCCCGGGCCGGCGGTGAAAGTGCGCTCGAACACGTGCGTGACCAGCTGGCGCTTGATCTTCTCGGTGATGACGATCGTCGAGCAGCGCGTGCCGTAGCCGCCGTCGGGCGTGCGGATGAAGGCCGCGCTCAGCAGGCGTTCGCGGTCGCGGCCGATGCCCGTGGCGGGCAGGCGCGCGTCGGGGGCGAACGTGCGGTCGGCCAGGGCGGTGAACAGCTGGCTGGACAGCGTGTCCACCGATTCGGCGGTCTTCAGCGCGGCGCCCAGCCGCTCCTTGAGCGTCGTCACCTTGGGCCATGGCGTGTCGAGGCCGGCGTTGGACAGGCCGAAGATGCCGCGTTCGATGCGGCGCGGGATCGCGTGCTCGTTGCTGGCCCAGAAGCAGTCGCCGCGGCGGAAGTCGGCCGCGATCAGGTTGAACGGCGCGTAGCCCGACAGCGAGGTCTGCATCCAGAACTGGTCGGGGCGCAGTTCGGTGCGCAGCCAGTGCGGCACGATGCCGCCGCGGCTGGGCGCATCGGGGTCGGGCGCGGTCGGGCGGCGCACGTTGGTCACCAGCGCCAGGCGGCCCGAGGCCGTCAGGCCCAGCCAGGTGCCGCCGGCGAGCAGGTCCCGGCCGGCGAGGATCTCGGGGCCGCCTTCGGCCGGCGTCCACCAGCCCATGCGGGCCGCCGGGCGGTCGAAGAACTCGTCGCGGTTGGTGGCGATCACCAGGGGAAAACGGCGGTTCTCGTCGATCGCGAGAGCTACGAGGCACATGGGGCGAACAGTTCGACGTGGCGGGCGCCGCGCAGCAGGCCGGCGAGCGGCAGCGCGGCGGTCTCCAGGCTGGCCAGGAAGGCGCGCACCACGGCGTCCGCCTGCGGCCCGGCGGCGGCCGGCAGTGCGAGGCGGTAGGTCTCCATCACGGTTGCCTCCGGGTCGCCGTCGACGCGGGCGTCGGCGGGCGCGGGGGCAGGGGGGATGGACGGGGAGCGGACATCGGGCGGCGCGGCGGGGAGTTCGGGTAGAGGCAGAGCGCATCGTAAGAGCACTTGCGCCTCGTCCAGGGGACGGCCGTCCATCAATGTGCGCTGGAATTCACGCACAGTCGAAATGACTCGTGGCGAATCGCCCGCCGCCACGCGGTAGTAGATGCAGACCAGCATCGCCGGTGTGCGGTACGTCACGATTTCGCCCCCCGGCGCGCCCGACATCGACGCGCTATCAGCCCGCGTCGGCCGGAATCTCGTAGGGCAGCTCGCGCAGGCGCAGCACCGGACCGTCGACCGCGCCCAGGTGCAGTTCGCCGGCCTCGGCCAGCGCCCGCTTGACCTCGACCAGCGCCGCGTGGCGCATGGCGCCGCCGGGCTGCGGCAGGCTGGCCGACAGCACGACCTGGCCCGCGGGCTGGTCGGGGTCGGCCGCGGCGAACACCTCGGCGCCGGCCACGGCGGCCGCCGCGCCCTCGGCCAGCACCATGCGGCGCTTGAGGGTGCCGCGGTACTGGCTGCGCGCGACGATCTCCTGCCCCGGGTAGCAGCCCTTCTGGAAGTTCACGCCGCCCACCAGCTCGAGGTTGACCATCTGTGGCACGAAGGCCTCCACCGTGCTGGCGACGATGCGCGGCACGCCCGACTGCACCTCCAGCCAGTTCCACACGGCGGCGCTCGCGGTCGGCGCCCACGGTGGCGTCGCATCGACCGGCGCGGCCCACAGCAGGCGCGTGGCACCGGCGGCATCGGCCAGGCGGACGGCGGTGCCGCCAGCGACGGCCGAGGTGGCATACGGCGCCGCGGGCACCGCCGGCCCGTCGTGCGGCGCGCCCGGCAGCGCGACGCCCCACAGCGCGAGCTCGGCGGACGCGTCGCTGAGCTTGCACCTGGCGCGCAGCACGAACATCGACAACCGCTTGAGCGTCGGCGCCAGGAGGTCGGCGCTGCAGGCCAGGAGGATCTCGTCGGGTGCGGCGCGCCACATCACGAAGCTGGCCAGCAGCCGGCCCTTGGGCGAGCAGTAGCCGGCCAGCCGCGCCTGGCCGTCGCCCAGCTTGAGCGCCTCCTGGGTCAGCTGGCCGTTGAGGAACGCGGCGGCGTCCTCGCCCCTGGCGCGGATCACGCCCCAGTCGGCGAGGCGCACGGCCACGGGCGCGCCCAGCGCGAGGTCGGAGGCTGCAGGTTCGGTCGTGCTCATGCGCCGATTATCATGGCGCCCCGGGTTCCCACCACGAACAGGGCCTCCTGCTTCGGCGCGGCGGCCTGCCTCCATGTTCAAACGTTTCTTCCTGCTGCTGTTCGTGCTCGCCGCGGCGTTCGCCGCCGCCGCTGCCTGGTGGCTGCAGCATCCGCTCACGCTCGCGCACGACGAGGTCGAGGTGTCGATCGAGCCCGGCACGCCGGTGCGCGAGATCGTGCGGCTGTGGCACGACGCGGGCGTGCAGGACCGCCCCGAGCTGCTCTACCAGTGGTTCCGCTGGTCGGGCGACGCCAGGCGCATCCGCGCCGGCAGCTACCTGATCGCGCCCGGCGCGACGCCGCGCACGCTGCTCGAAAAGATGGTGCGCGGCGACGAGGAACTGCAGTCGGTGCACATCATCGACGGCTGGACCGTCAAGCAGATGCGCGCCGCGCTCGCCGCCGCGCCCGACCTCAAACCGACCACCGCAGGCCTGACCGACCAACAGCTGATGGCCGCCATCGGCGCGCCCGACGTCCAGGCCGAGGGCCGCTTCTTCCCGGACACCTACGTCTACAGCCGTGGCGTCAAGGACATCCTGGTGCTCAAGCGCGCCCATGACGCGCTGGAGCGGCAGCTGCAGGCCGCCTGGGCGCTGCGCGCCGCCGACACGCCGCTCAGGAGTGCCGACGAGGCGCTCGCGCTGGCCTCGGTCATCGAGAAGGAGACCGGGGCGGCCGCGGATCGCGGCAAGGTGGCCGCCGTGTTCTCCAACCGGCTGCGCCTGGGCATGCCGCTGCAGTCCGACCCGACCGTGATCTACGGCCTCGGCGCCGCCTACGACGGCAGCCTGCACAAGGTCGACCTGCAGACCGACACGCCCTACAACTCCTACACGCGCCAGGGCCTGCCGCCGACGCCCATCGCGCTGCCCGGCCGCGACGCGCTGCGCGCCGCCGTGCGGCCCGACGCGTCCAAGGCCCTTTACTTCGTCTCGCGCGGCGACGGCACCAGCGTCTTCAGCGAGACGCTCAACGCCCATAATGCCGCTGTGAACCAGTACATCCGCGGCCCCCACAAATGAGTCCTGCAGCATCCGCACCCGCGGGCGGCCGCTTCGTCAGCTTCGAAGGCATCGACGGCGCCGGCAAGTCGTCCCATATCGACGCGCTGGCCGACTGGGCGCGCGAACGCGGCGCCGAGGTGGTGCTCACGCGCGAGCCCGGCGGCACGCCGCTGGCCGAGCGGCTGCGCGAGCTGTTCCTGCACGAGCCCATGGACGCGCTCACCGAGGCGCTGCTGGTGTTCGCCGCCCGGCGCGACCACCTGGGCCAGGTGATCGCGCCGGCGCTGGCGCGCGGCGCGCTGGTGCTGTGCGACCGCTTCACCGACGCCACCTTCGCCTACCAGGGCGCCGGTCGCGGCTTCGACCTGGCGGTGCTGTCCCAGCTGGAAGCCTGGGTGCAGCAGGGGCGACAGCCCGACCTGACGCTGTGGTTCGACCTCGACCCCGCCGAGGCCGCGCGCCGTCGCGCCGCGGTGCGCAGCGCCGACCGCCTCGAACGCGAGGACGAGGCCTTCTTCGCCCGCGTGCGCGCCGGCTATGCGCAGCGCGCGCAGGCCGCGCCCGCGCGGTTCGCGCGCATCGACGCGGCGCAGACGCGCGAGGCCGTGCGCACCGACGCGATCGCGGCGCTCGCGGCGCGCGGCTGGTTCAACCCCCGGACATCCGACGATGACCACCGCGCCTGACGACGCCGCGCTGCCCTGGCTGGCCGGGCCCGCGCACGACATCGCCACCCGCCAGCGCGGCCACGCGTTGCTGGTGCAGGGCAACCCCGGCGACGGCGTGTTCGAGCTGGCGCTGCGCGTCGCGCGCAGCTGGCTGTGCGAGACCGCGGGCGCCGACGCGCCGTGCGGCCGCTGCACCGCCTGCCACCTGCTGGCCAGCAACAGCCACCCCGATTTCCGCGCGCTGCTGCCCGAGCTGACGCAGGTCGAGCTGGGCTGGAGCGTGGGCGGCGGCGATGCGCCCGAGGCCGGCGACGGCGAGGGCAAGGGCAAGAAGAAGCCCAGCAAGGAGATCCGCATCGAGGCCGTGCGCGACGCGATCGGCTGGACGCAGAAGAGCTCGTCGCGCGGCCGCGCCAAGGTGCTGCTGCTGTTCCCGGCCGACGCGATGAACCTGGTGGCGTCCAACGCGCTGCTGAAGACGCTGGAGGAGCCGCCGCAGGGCGTGCGGCTGCTGCTGGTGACCGAGGACGCCGAGCGCCTGCTGCCCACCTTGCGCAGCCGCTGCCAGCGCCTCCTGTTCGCCGGCCCGACGCCGGCCCAGGCGCTCGCCTGGCTGGAGGCACAGGGCGCCGCCAATGCACCGGTCCTGCTGGCCGCGGCCGGCGGCCATCCGCTGGCGGCGCGCCGCCTGGCCGCCGACGGCTTCGATGCCGCGGCCTGGATCGCGCTGCCGCGGCGCATCGCCGACGGTCGCTGGGAGGCGCCGGCCGGCGCCACCGTGCCGCGCCTGCGCGAGGTGCTGCAGAAGCTGTGCCACGACGCCATGGCCGTGGCCGCCGGCGCCCCGCCGCGCTACTTCCCGGCCGCCAGCCTGCCGCCGGTGGCCGCGTGGCCGCGGCTGGCCGACTGGTCGCAATCGCTCGCCCGCCTGGCCCGCCACGACGAGCACCCGTTCAACGCGCCGCTGATCACCGACAGCCTGCTGGCCGAGGCCAAGGCCGTGTGGGCGAAGCCGCGCGGGCGCACTGCCTAGCCTGGGGCTTCGCGGGCCGCCGGCGCGGGCACGCATCTGGCGTGAACAAGGACTAGGTCGCGCCGCCGGCAGGGGCGTCCCCGGGACGCTGCATCGCGATCGCCTCGAACGGGCACACCGCCGCGCACACGCTGCAGCCGGTGCAGCCGGCGGTGTCGTGCAGCACCGCCGCCTTGCGCCAGTTCGTCGTCTCCAGGCTGAGCACATGGGGCGCGCACGCCGCCACGCAGCGGCCGCAGCCGGTGCAGCGGTCGGCGTCGATGGCCGGCAGGCGCGGGGCGGGGCGGCGCGGCGTCATGCGCCAGGCCGTTGCTCGAAGCCTTCGAAGGCGCCCTGGCCCGGCTGCACGTCCACGTGGTCGACGACCGCGGCGTCGGGTCCGCGCCGCGCCCAGGCCACGAGCTGTTCGACGGCGGACGCCGGTCCCGCCACCATCGCCTCCACCGTGCCGTCGCGCCGGTTGCGCACCCAGCCGCCGACGCCCAGGCGCCGCGCCGCCTGCGCCATCGACCAGCGGTAGCCGACGCCCTGGACGACGCCGTGGATCCTGAGGTGCAGCACGCGGTCGGGCATGGCGCTTCCGGGTTGACGACGGCGCCAGCTTAGCGCACGGCGAGCGCCGACAATGGGCCATGGCCGCGCCCACCGTCCCTTCCATGGCCCACCGCGTCGTCGAGATCGCCGCGCTCGCCGTGCCCGCCCCGTTCCGCAGCTTCGCCGTGCGCAGCGACGAGCCCCGCCACGCCTTCGACGCGCGCCCGCCGTATGCCCGGGTGCACGTGGTGGCGACCCGCTTCCTCGATGCCGCGGCCCGGGCGCGCCTGGCCGGCGCGGGCCGGGCACGGGTGGACATCGAGGAACCCTTCACGGTCGACTACGCGGCCACCACGCTGGACGAACTGGCCGCGCTGGCGGGCGTGCCCGATCTCGCGGCCGCCATCGCGCGGGCGCTGTGCGTCACGCGCGTGATGGGGGACGACCCGGCCGACTACGAGCGCAGCGTGGCCGAGCGCATCGACTGGCTGGCCGCGCGCGGCGCGGGCTTCCACAACGACGTCGCCGGCCCCTGGTCGCGCAGCCTGTTCTGGATCCTGGCCCTGGAGGTGGGCGAAGTCGAGTTCGCCATGCCCCATGCCGGCGTGCGCCTGCCGCTGGCCCCGGGCGACCTGCTGGTGTTCGACCCGGTGCTGGCGCACGGCCTGTGCCGGCCCGCCGACCGCGGGCAGGCCGTCGCCGAGTCGTTCGCCGACGGCGACGCCGGCTGCCAGCTGTTGCTCACCGGCGAGATGCGCCTGGACGACGCCCGCTGGGCAGCCCTCGGCGCGCCGTGGTCGGCGGTCGAGGCGCACGCGGCGCGCGGGGCGCTGGACCTGATGGTGGCCGAGTTCGACGATCGCAGCGGCGCCATCAAGCGGGTACGCTCGCTGGCGGGCGGCATGTCGCGCGACACCTGCCACGTCGATGAAACTTCCGCCGCCGTGCAGGACTCCGACGACGACCTCCGCGGACAGCGAGAATCCCCCCATGCGAACCCCTGACGCCGCGCCGCCCCGCTGGCACCCCGCCGCGACGCTGGTCGCCGTGGCGCTGACCGCGTGCGCGAGCCCGCCCTCGACCACGCCGCAGGCGCCGCCGGTCACGCCGGCCGCCGCGCAGGCGGCGGGCGTGACGACCGACGAGCTGGCGCTGCAGCAGGGCTTCGCCCGCTGGGTGGCCGGCTTCGTCGACAGCGCGCGCGCCGCCGGCGTCGACGCCGCCACGCTGCACCTGGCCTTCGACGACGCGCGCTACGTGCCACGCGCCGTCGAGGCGGACCGCAAGCAGCCCGAGTTCACCCGCGCGGTCTGGGACTACGTGGACGCCATCGTGTCGCCGGCCCGCGTGCTGCGCGGGCAGCAGAAGCTGGCCGAGGTGCAGGCGCAGCTCGACGCCGCCAGCGCACGCTACGGCGTGCCGCAGGCCACCATCGTCGCCATCTGGGGCATGGAGAGCGACTACGGCGGCAACTTCGGCGACATCCCCACCATCGACGCGCTGGCCACCCTCGGCTTCGAGGGCCGGCGCGAAGCCTGGGCGCGCGGCCAGCTGATGGCGGCGCTGAAGATCCTGCAGGGCGGCGACATCGACCGCGCGCACATGATCGGCTCCTGGGCCGGGGCGATGGGCCAGACCCAGTTCATCCCCAGCGCCTTCCTGTCGTTCGCCGTCGACGCCGACGGCGACGGGCGGCGCGACATCTGGGGCAGCATGGCCGACGTCACCGCCTCCACCGCCAACTTCCTGGCCCGTTCCGGCTGGCAGCCCGGCCAGGCCTGGGGCGTCGAGGTGCGGCTGCCGGACGGCTTCGACGCGGGGCGCGCCGACGACGGCCTGCGCCAGGCCAGCGCGCAGTGGGTGGCCGAGGGCGTCGCGACGCTGGACGGCACGCCGCTGCCCGAGCTGGCCGACGGTGCGATCTTCCTGCCCGCCGGCGCGCGCGGCCCGGCCTTCCTGGTCGGCGCGAACTTCCGCACGCTGCTGCGCTACAACAATTCCACCAGCTACGCGCTGGCGGTGAGCCTGCTGGCCCAGCGCATCGCCGGCGGCCCGGGCGTGCAGGGCACGTGGCCGCGCGACCTGCAGCCGCTGTCGCGCGAGCAGACGCGCGCGCTGCAGTCGGCGCTGAACGACCGCGGCTTCGCCGCCGGCACGGCCGACGGCCAGATGGGGCCTGCCACCCGGCAGGCGCTGCGCGCCTGGCAACGCAGCCTGGGCCTGCCGGCCGACGGCTTTCCCACGCTGGAGCTGCTCGCGCGGCTGCAGGCGCCGTGAACGTGCCGGCGTGGCCCCGGATCCTGCCGGCCCGCCTCGAGGACGCCGAGGCCATGCTGGCGATGCAGCTCGTCGCGTTCGAGCCCGAGGCGCTCGCCTGCGGCCTGCGCGAGATCCCGCCGCTGCAGGAGACCGTGGCCACCATCCGCGAGCACATCCGCACGGCCGCGGTGCTCAAGGCGGTGGACGGCGAGCGGCTGCTCGGCTCGATCCGCGGCATCGTCACCGGCGGCAGCTGCCTGGTCCGCGTGCTGGTCGTCGCGCCCGACGCGCAGGGCCGGGGCGTGGGCGCGCTGCTGCTGCGCTCGCTCGAGGACGCCCATCCGCAGGTCGAGCGCTTCGAGCTCAACACCAACATGGCGATGCCCGCCAACGTGCGCTTCTACCTGCGCCACGGCTACGAGCTCGTCGAGGAGATCCGGCCTTCGCCGCAGATCCGCCTGGCGTTCATGCGCAAGATCGCACGCCGCTGAGCGGCGCGGCCGGGCCGTCGGCGAGGGCTTGGCTACACTGCGGCGTCAACGGGGACCAGCGGAGGGCGCATGCTCGAACACAGGATCAACAAGATGTTCGGCGACGAGGAACCAGGCGGCTTCGGCACCGGCTGGTGGAGCGGCGTGCTGTCCGCCTTCTTCGGTTGCCTCGCGCTGGGTGCGGTGGTCTGCCTGCACTTCCCGCAGTTGCTCACTTCGCCCGAGCTGCGCCCGTTCTACCCGATGCACGTCATGCGCCTGGCGATCCAGGCGGTCATCGTGGGTGCGATCGGCTTCGGCCTCGTCTCGGCGATGCTGCGCAGGAAGAAGGTGCTGGCGCTGACCGGCATGGCGCTGGCGCTGGCGGCCACGCTGCTGGGCGGGGCCAGCGTGCCGATCAACGAGACCCTGCACGCCGGCCCGGCGATCGGCCTGGACTGGTTCCTGCTGGACATGCTGCTGATGACGCTGATCTTCTCGCCGATCGAGGTCCTGTGGCCGGCCTACCGCCAGCAGAGCGTGTTCCGCGACGAATGGCTGCTGGACATCGGCTACTTCCTGTCCACCCACCTGCCGATCCAGGTCACTTCGTTCCTGATCCTGCTGCCGGCCACCGAGCTCACCCGCTATCTGGGGGTCCCCGCCGTGCTGGAGGCGATGGGCCGGCTGCCCTGGCTGCTGCAGTTCTTCCTGGCGGTGCTGGTGGCCGACCTGTGCGAGTACGTCATCCACCGCGTCTTCCACACGGTGCCCTTCCTGTGGCGCTTCCACGCCATCCACCATTCGTCGAAGGCGCTGGACTGGATCGCCGGTTCGCGTTCGCACCTGGTCGACGACGTGGTGGTGCGCGGCTTCATGCTGATCCCGATGATGTTCGTGTTCCCGCACGGCATCATCGTGGCCTACCTGTTCTTCGTGACGCTGCACGCCACCTGGACGCACTGCAACTTCGGCCCGACGCTGAAGTGGCTGGAGCCCTGGCTGATCCTGCCGCGCTACCACCACTGGCACCACACCTCGCAGGAAGAGGCCATCGACAAGAACTTCGCGATCCACTTCCCGTGGATCGACCGGCTGTTCGGCACCCACTACCTGCCGGCGGACGGCAGCTGGCCCCAGGCCTACGGGCTGCACAACGAGCAGTTGCCAACCGGGTTCTGGGGGCAGGCCTTCTACCCGTTCCGCCGCAGGAACAAGGGCGCCTGAGCGGGCGCTAGAAGCCCAGCGAGGCCAGCGGCACTTCCCGGGGGATCTCGACGCCGGTGCGCGTCGCGCGCACCAGGCCCAGCGCCTTCATGGCCTTGACGGTGGTGAAGCCGAAGTCGTACTCCGCGTCGGTATGGCTCAGGCGCAGCAGGCCCGGACTGTGGTGGTGGTTGTTCTGCAGGCAGGCGCTGAACGTCATCGTCACCGGCAGCCACTCGCCGATGTTCATCGCGTTGTCGCGGTCGTCGTCGTGGTGGCGGTAGCCGTAGCGGCGGTCGTGCGTCCAGTAGTTCTGCACCATGTTGATCCACAGCGCGAAGACGCGGAACACGATCCACATCGCCAGCGCGAAGCGCAGGTCGTGCACCAGCACCGACAGCAGCCAGAGGTTGAAGACCGAGGCCGCCACCGGGAACACGGGGTTCGAGACCAGGCGGAATGGCCACGTCCGGAAGATCTCGTCGGTGGCCACGTTCACCTCGGTCTTGTACGGAAACAGGCACAGCCACAGCGTGCGCCACGCGCCGTCGGCGGCGAGCTTGTTGGGGTCGCCCGCGTGGTCGGCGTACCGGTGGTGCAGCCGGTGGCGGTTGGTCCAGCTCACCGGGTCGATGTAGACGCCGAAGGTGTTGTTGACGATCGTGATCGCCTTGACGAACCACGGCTTGTAGTCGAGCGCGCGATGGGCGATGCCCATGTGGATGACGCACGACAGGTACACGCCGCCGACGAACCAGCAGGCGACGAAGTAGGCCGCCCCCACCAGCAGGCCCACCCAGGGGCCGAGTGCCGCCGGCGCGAAGGCCATGCACGCCAGCGCGTAGACGGCGATGAGCCCGTAGCCGATGACGTTGTAGATGCGCACGGCGTTTCCCCTGGAGATGGTGGTCGGGCCATTCTAGGGGCGCACCGTCGCCCGCGCCGCTCAGGCCAGGGCGGTGCGGTACAGCGCCAGCAGTTCGCTCCACGCGCGCTCGGCGTCGGCCTGGTTGTAGATCGGCGCGCCATCGTCCTGCGGCATGTCGGGCACGCACCAGCCGTGCTTCTCGGCGAACACCTCCACCCGGGCCGGCACGTGCGCGGCGTCGAAGGCCTCGCGCAGCTTGTCCTTGGCCTCGGGCTGCTTGGCGTCGTCGGTGCCGGCGATGGCGATCAGCAGGCTGGCCTTGATCTTCGGGGCCAGCGTGTGCGGCGAGTCGGGCTTGTCGGTGACCAGCCCGCCGCCATGGAACGACGCCCCGGCGCCGATGCGCGCGGGCACGGCCGCGGCGGTGCGCAGCACCAGCGCGCCGCCCATGCAGTAGCCCTGGGTGCCGATCTTGCGGCCCTTGTCGACCTCGGGCTGGGCGTCGAGGAAGGCGACGAAGGCGGCCGCGTCCTTCTCGGCGGCGCCGCTCGCGCCGATCGAGCCCATCAGCGGGCCGATCTTCGCGAAGGTTGCCTTGTCCTTGAAATCGACGTTGGCCGCCGTGTCGTAGAACGGCGCCTTGCCGACGCGGTAGAACGGATTGGGCACCAGCACGGCGTAGCCGGCGGCGGCCAGGCGCCGGCCCATGTCGCGCATGGCCGGCCGCAGCCCGAAGGCGTCGGGCCAGAGCAGCACGGCGGCGTGCTTGCCCTCGGCCGGGTGGAAGTACGCCGCGTCGCAGGTGCCGTCGGCGGTGTTGATCGTCACGTTCTTCTCCACGACGGACCGGCCGGCGGGGTTCGCCGCCGCCGCCGGCAAGGCGGTGGTGGCGACGCCGGCGGCCACCGACAACGCGACGAAATGGCGCCGGCGAAGTTCGCCGGTTTCGGAGGTGACGACGTCGGACTCGGGCTGTGCGTTCATTCCAGGCTCCTGTGGGCGGGATGGCCGGGCGCGCCGGCGGTGCGAGAGGATAGCCCGGGCCGTCGAAACCCGGCTCCGACCGGGGGCACCCGGCCCGCGGGGGCGGCGAAGCGCGGAATTGGGCGCGTCAACCCGGCTGTTCCGGCGCTGCTTCGGCGGCGGAAGCTCGCTACACTACGTCCACGATGTCAGATGATCCGAACTCCGTGATGCCATCGCCGCCGCCGGTCTCGGCGCGGCCCAGTGTCATCCAGCTCGTCTTCCGCGAGAAGGGCGCCCTCTATGCGGCGTACATGCCCATCTTCGCCGAGGGCGGCCTGTTCGTGCCCACCACGCGCGACTACCAGCTGGGCGACGACATCTACCTGCTGCTGACGCTGCCGGGCGACCCGCAGCGCTACCCGGTGGCCGGCAAGGTCGGCTGGCTGACGCCCGCCAACGCGCCGGGCGGCCGCACGCAGGGCGTGGGCGTGCGCTTCCCGGTCGACGAGAAGACGCGGCTGCTGAAGCTGCGCATCGAGGAGGTGCTGGGCACCTCCATCTCGTCGTCCAAGCCCACCCAGACCATCTGACCCGCGCACCGTCGCGCAGGCCCGCGCGCCCGCTCGCGCGAGCAACGCCTTGCCGCCCCCGATGTACGTCGATTCCCACTGCCACCTCGCGTTCCCCGAACTGAACCAGCGCCTGGGCGCCATCCTCGCCGACATGCGCGCGGCCGACGTCGGCGGCGCGCTGTGCATCTGCACCACGATGGAGGAGTTCGAGTCGGTGCACGCGCTGGCGATGGCCCACGACAACCTGTGGGCCAGCGTGGGCGTGCACCCCGACACCGAAGGCCTGGCCGAGCCCGATGTCGACACGCTGTGCGCGTGGGCCGGGCGCCCGCGCGTGATCGCCATCGGCGAGACCGGGCTGGACTACTTCCGCCTCGCGGGGCGCAGCATCGCCGACATGCAGTGGCAGCGCGACCGCTTCCGGGTGCACATCCGCGCCGGCCGCCGCCTCGACATGCCGCTGGTCATCCACACCCGGCAGGCGAGCGAGGACACCCTGGCCCTCCTGCGCGAGGAAGGCGCTGCGGCGGGCGCCGGCGCGGTGCCACGCGGGGTGTTCCACTGCTTCACCGAGTCGATGGACGTGGCGCGCGCGGCGCTGGACCTCGGCTTCCACATCTCGTTCTCGGGCATCCTCACGTTCAAGACCGCCGCCGACCTGCGCGAGGTGGCGCGGTTCGTGCCGCTGGACCGCTGCCTGGTCGAGACCGACAGCCCCTACCTGGCGCCGGTGCCCCATCGCGGCAAGACCAACACGCCCGCCTGGGTGCCGCACGTCGCCTGCCTGGTCGCGGAGCTCAAGGGACTGCCGGTCGCGGCCGTGGCCGATGCGACGCGCGCAAACTTCGAGCAACTATTCCGTGTGACAGTCCCCGTGAAGCCGTGAACGGCTTCGTCGCGCCAGTCATCCGAGGTTCCCCCACCATGCCTTCCCGCCTTCGTTCCCTGTGCCTCGGCGCCGCCCTCGCGCTGTCCGCGTGCGCCGCGTCTGCCGTCGCCTTCGACAGCGTCGATTTCTTCCGCGCCATCGAGGTCGACAACGCCGATGCCGTCGCGCGGATGCTCGCCGCCGGGCTCGACCCGAACCAGCTCGACCCGCGCGGCCAGCCGGCGCTGATGGTGGCGCTGCAGGGCGAGTCGCTGAAGGTGGCCAAGGTGCTGATGGAGGCCAGGGGCGTCGACATCGAGGTGCGCAACCACGCCGGCGAGACGCCGCTGATGATGGCCGCGCTCAAGGCCGAGGTCGACGCCGCCGGCGCGCTGGTGGCCCACGGCGCCGCGGTGCGCAAGGACGGCTGGTCGCCGCTGCACTACGCGGCCACGGGCGGCAGCGCGGCCATCGTCAAGCTGCTGCTCGCCAAGGGTGCGGTGCTGGAGGCGCGCTCGCCCAACGGGTCGACGCCGCTGATGATGGCGGCGCGCTACGGCAACGAGGACGCCGTGGATGCGCTGCTTGCCGCCGGTGCGGATCGCGGCGCGAAGAACGACCTGGGCATGGACGCGTCGGCGTTCGCGGCCAGCGCGGGGCGCGAGAAGCTGGCGGCGCGCCTGAAGCCGGCGTCGGCGAAGAAGTAGGCCGCTGGCGCGGGGCGTGAAATGCGTCACGGGCGACCGCGTCGGCGCGCGGGCCCGCCGACGCCCGTGTAGGAAGTTCACCGACACCCGGTCTGGCGCACGGACGACTACAGATTCGAGGGGGCGGGCCCTAGAGTCCAGTCCATGGAATGAAACCGCTTTGCGGCCTTCGTCCACCGACCAGCCAGGAGTATTTCCATGCACGCCACGATCCGCGCCAACCCGTTCGTCATGATGACCGACCCGGAGACGATCCTGCTGGCCGTCGAACGCTCGGAGCGACTGAACCTCCTCAGCCGCAAGATCTATCGTCCGCTGGACCGTCCGCTGATCCCGAAGGTCGGCGCCCGGGACCTGGCCGAGTTCGACAACGAGATCGACACCGCGATCGACGACGACGTCCTCGATTCGCTGGGCGCCGACCTGGCCTGAATCACCAGCTCGCCGTGTCGAGCCGCCGCTCCGGTGGCGCGATGCAGGCGAACCGATGCGCCTCGGGGCTCTCGGGCCACAACGGCGGCACCGCGTCCCGGCACGCGGGCATCGCGATCGGACAGCGCGGATTGAACGCGCAGCCGGCCGGCGGTGCGAACGGCGAGGGGAGCTCGCCGCGCAGGATGATGCGCTTGCCCGAACGTGCTTCGCGCGCCGCGGGATCGGCCACCGGGGTCGCCGACAGCAGCGCCCGCGTGTAGGGGTGCTGCGGCAGCCCGAACACCGCCGCGCGCGTGCCGTGCTCCACCGCGCGGCCCAGGTACATCACCAGCACGTCGTCCGCCACGTGCCGCACCACGGACAGGTCGTGCGAGATGAACACGTACGCCAGCCCGAACTCCTGCTGCAGGTCCACCAGCAGGTTGAGCACCTGCGCGCGGATCGACACGTCCAGCGCCGACACCGGTTCGTCGAGCACCAGCACCTTGGGCCGCAGCATCAGCGCGCGGGCGATGGCGATGCGCTGGCGCTGGCCGCCCGAGAACATGTGCGGATAGCGGCCGTGGAACTCGGGGCGCAGGCCCACGCGCACCATCATGTCGCGCACCGCGGCGTCGCGTTCGGCGGCGCCCAGCGTCGTGTTGACGACCAGCGGCTCTTCCAGCGCGGCGCCCACGGTCTGGCGCGGGTTGAGCGAGCCGTACGGGTTCTGGAACACGATCTGCACGTCGCGCCGCAGCGCCTTCAACTGTGCGGCGCTCGCGGCGGCGACATCGACATCGCCCAGGCGCAGCGTGCCGGCCGTCGGCGCCTCGATCATCGTGAGCAGGCGCGCCAGCGTCGACTTGCCGCAGCCCGACTCGCCGACGACGGCCAGCGTGCGGCCGGCGTGCAGCGTGAAGGACACGCCGTTGAGCGCCTTGACCGTGGCCTCGCGCGCGAACAGACCGCGACCGACCCGGTACTCGCGGGCCAGGCCGTCGGCGCGCATCACCACCGGCGTACCGGCGGCGAGCGGGCGCTCGGCCAGCGCAGCTTCTTCGGTCGTCGTCATGCAGCGGCCTCCGCGAGGCGCATCGGGATGCCGTCGCGCAACGGGGTGTGGCACAGCGCGAGGCCCAGCCCGGCGGACGCGTGCGCGGGCGGCGTCGTGCGGCAGCGCGCGTCGGCGAACTCGCAACGCGGCGCGAACAGGCAGCCGGCCGGGCGGTTGAACTGGCCGGGCACGACCCCGGGAATCGCCTCCAGCCGACGCGCGCTGGCGCGCTCGGGCAGCGCGGCGAGCAGGGCGGCGGTGTAGGGATGGTGCGGATCGGTGAACAGCGGCGCGGCGTCGTTGCTCTCCACCTGGCGGCCGGCGTACTGCACGACGACGCGGTCGGCGTGCTCGGCGACCAGGCCGAGGTCGTGCGTGATCAGCACCAGCGCCATCCGGCGCTCGCGCTTGAGCGACAGCAGCAGGTCCAGGATCTGCGCCTGGATGGTGACGTCCAGCGCGGTGGTGGGTTCATCGGCGATCAGCAGCTTGGGTTCGCAGGCCAGCGCCATCGCGATCATCACGCGCTGGCACATGCCGCCCGAGAGCTGGTGCGGGAAGGCACCGGCGCGTCGCGCCGCGTCGGGGATGCCCACCTGGTCCAGCAGCGCGAGCGTGCGTTCGCGGCGGGCGCTGCGGGCCAGGCCCAGGTGAACCTTCAGGACCTCGCCGATCTGGTAGCCCACGGTGAAGCACGGGTTCAGCGAGGTGATGGGCTCCTGGAAGATCATCGCCACGTCGCGGCCGACGATCGCGCGCCGCGCCTTCGGCGCGATCGCGGCCAGGTCGTGGCCGTCGAACACCATGCGGTCGGCGGTGACGGTGGCCGTCCACGGCAGCAGGCCCATCAGCGCCAGCATGGCCACCGACTTGCCCGAGCCGGACTCGCCGACGATGGCCAGCACCTCGTCGCCGTCCACCTGCAGGTCGATGCCGTCGACGGCAACGAACTCGCCGCCGCGGGTGTTGAAGGAGACGCGCAGGTTGCGCACGTCGAGCAACGGCATTTCAGGATCTCCGCATCTTGGGGTCGAGCGCGTCGCGCAAGCCGTCGCCCGCCAGGTTGATCGAGACCACCGTGACGAGGATCGCCAGCCCCGGCAGCGTCACCATCCAGGGATTGGAGCGGATGAACTCGCGCGAGTCGGCCAGCATCGTGCCCCACTCGGCGATGGGCGGCTGCGCGCCCAGGCCCAGGAAGCCGAGCGCAGCCGCCTCCAGGATGGCGTCGGACACGCCGAGCGCCGCCTGGACGATCAGCGGCGCCAGGCAGTTGGGCAGCACGGTGCGGAACATCAGCCGCGCCTTGCCCACGCCGGCCACGCGCGCGGCCGTCACGTACTCGCGCTGCAGTTCGCCCATGGCCGACGCGCGCACCAGGCGCACGTAGCGGGGCAGGTAGACCACCGTCACCGCGATGATGGTGTTGACCAGGCTGGGGCCCAGCACGGCCACCACCAGGATGGCCAGGACCAGGCTGGGCACGGCCATGATCAAGTCCATCACGCGCGTGACGGCCACGTCCACTGCGTTGCCGAACGCGGCGCAGGCCAGGCCCAGCAGGGTGCCGATGACGAAGGACACGACCATCACCGACAGGCCGATGAACAGCGACACGCGCGCTCCGAAGATCAGCCGCGACAGCAGGTCGCGCCCGAGGCTGTCGGTGCCCAGGACGAAGCGCCACGAGCCGCCGTCCTCCCAGACCGGCGGCGCCTTGACGGCGTCGCGGAACTGCTCGACCGGCGAGTGCGGCGCGACCAGCTCGGCCAGCAGCGCCAGCGCCACGATGAAGGCGACGACGGCCAGGCCGATGACGGCGCCGCGGTTCTCGCGGAACGCGGCCCAGAAGGCGCGCAGGGGCGAGGGCGGAGCGGGCGGCAGCGCCTCTTCGAGAGCGATCTCAGGCATGGCGGATGCGCGGGTTGACGACGCCGTACAGCAGGTCGATGAGCAGGTTGACGACGATGACCATCGCCGATATCAGCATCACGCCGCCCTGCAGTGCGGGGTAGTCGCGGCGGTTGATCGATTCGATGAGCCACTTGCCGATGCCCGGCCACGAGAAGATGGTCTCGGTGAGCACGGCGCCGGCCAGCAGCGCGCCCACCTGCAGCCCGATGACCGTGATGACCGGGATCAGCGCATTGCGCATCGCGTGCACGCCGAACACGCGCCACGCGGGCAGGCCCTTGGCGCGCGCGGTGCGCACGTAGTCCTCGCCCAGCACCTCGAGCATGGCCGAGCGCGTCATGCGGGCGATGACCGCCAGCGGCACGGTGCCCAGCACGATGGCAGGCAGGATCAGGTGGCGCAGCGCGTCCCTGACGGCGCCGGCCTGGCCCGACAGCCAGGCGTCGACCACCATGAAGCCGGTCCGGGGCTCGAAGTAGTAGTTGATCAGGTCGATGCGGCCCGACACCGGCGTCCAGCCCCAGCGTTCGCCGACGAACATGATCAGCAGCAGGCCCCACCAGAAGATGGGCATGGAGTAGCCGGTCACCGACAACCCCATCAGCACCTGGTCGAACCAGGTACCGCGCTTGACGGCGGCGATCGCCCCGGCCGGCAGGCCCACCAGCGTGGCCAGCAGCAGGGCGCAGAAGGCCAGTTCCAGCGTCGCGGGAAACAGCGTCGCGAACTCGGTCAGCACCTTCTCGTTGGTCACCACCGAGGTGCCGAAGTCGCCGTGGAACAGCTGCACCACGTAGTGCCAGAACTGCAGCCAGACCGGCTGGTCCAGCCCCAGGTCGTGGCGGAACTGGGCCAGCCGCTCGGGGCTGATGCCGTGCTCGCCCACGCGCACTTCCACCGGATCGCCCGGCACCAGGCGGATCGCGACGAAGGTGACGAACATCAGCGCGATGAACGTCGGGATCGTCAGCAGGGCTCTCCTGAGCAGGAATTTCAGCATGGGCGGTGGCGGTGCACTTGGACGCGCGGGCTCCGAAGAGCCCGCAGTTGACCACGCAGGGGTGCCGTCGGCGCCCCGCGGTTTCACTAGCCAGCGTCAGTTAGCAATATCCACGCCATTGAACTGGTGCTTGCCCAGCGGGCTCTGCCTGAAGCCGGTCACCTTCGCGCTCATCGCCTCGTACACGGTGGAGTGGGCGATCTTCATGTCGGGCGCCTCCTCGTGCTCGATGGCCTGCATCTCCATGTACAGCCGGGTGCGCAGCGCCGGATCGGTGGCGACCTTGGCTTGCTGCAGCCTGGCGTCGAACTCCTTGTTGCACCACTTCGACAGGTTCTGCCCGCCCTGGCGCGCGGCCTCGCAGCTGTGGAAGAAGAAGAAGTTGTCCGGGTCGCCGTTGTCGCCGGTCCAGCCCATCTCGGCCGTCATGTGTTCGCCCTGCTGCAGGCGCTTGCGGTACTCGCCCCACTCGTAGGTGACGAGTTTGGCGTTGACGCCGATCCTGGCCAGGTCGGCCTGCATCATCTCGCCGATGCGCTTGGCGTTCGGGTTGTACGGGCGCTGCACCGGCATGTACCAGAGGTCGATGTCCAGCGGCGTCTTCACGCCGGCCTTGGCGAGCAGCGCCTTGGCCTTGGCGGGGTCGTATGCGTAGTCGGCGACCTTGTCGTTGTAGCTCCACATGGTGGGCGGGATCAGGTTCTTGGCCGGCTGGCCGGCGCCCAGGTACACGTCGCGGATGATGGACGCCTTGTCGATGGCCATGCTGAAGGCCTGGCGCACCTCCTTCTTGTCGAAGGGCGGCTTCTGCAGGTTGAACGCCCAGTAGGCGATGTTCAGGCCGGGCAGGCTGGTGATCCGCAGCGACTTGTCCTTCTGCATCTCGGGCAGGTCGGACGGCCGCGGTGCGATCGACACATGGCACTCGCCGGCCTTGAGCTTCGAGTAGCGCGCGGTGGCGTCGGGGGTGATCGCGTAGACCAGGTCGTCGACCTTGGCCTTCTCGCCCCAGTACGCGTCGTTGCGGTGGTAACGGATCACCGCGTCCTTCTGGTACGCCACGAACTGGAACGGCCCGGTGCCCACCGGCACCTGGTCGAGCTGCTCCTTCCTGCCGGCCTTGGCCAGGAAGTCGGCGTACTCGGCCGAGGCGATGTTGGCGAAGTCCATCGCCAGGTTGGCCAGCATGGTGGTGTCCGGCGCGGTGAGCACGAATCGCACGGTGTTGGGGTCGACCTTGGTGATGGATTGCAGCAGCCTGGCCATGCCCATGTCGGCGAAGAAGTCGTACTTGCCGCCCGACACCTTCGCGTACGGGTGATCGGGCTTCCACTGGCGCTCGAACGAGAACAGGACGTCGTCGGCGTTGAAGTCGCGCGTGGGCTTGAAGCCGTTGACGCCCGAGTGGAACTTCACGCCCTTGCGCAGGTGGAAGTCGATCGTCTTGCCGTCGGGCGAGATCGTCCAGCTCTCGGCCAGGCCCGGCTCCACCTTGGTGCTGCCGCGCTCGAACGCGGTCAGGCCGTCGTAGACCGGGCGCGAGGCGTCGAAGCTGGTGCCGGTGGTGTTGAGGGCCGGCGAGAAGTTCTCCGGCGAGCCCTCGGAACAGTAGACGAGCGTCCTGGCCGAGGCGGCCAGAGGCAAGGCGGCGCAGGCGGCCAGGGTCAGCACGGCGAGGGCGCGCGTGGCGGGTCGGCGGGTCATCGTGTCCTCCGGTTCAGGGAAGACGCATGGTAGCGTGCGGCCGCCGGGCGCGGCCCGCGCGCGGGTTCAGAGGTTGTCCGACAGCATCACCGACGCGCCGCTCTCGTCGGCGTCGATCAGCACGATCAGCCGGCCCAGGTCGACCTGCAGCCGGGCCAGCGTGTCGGCCGGCAGCGCGCGCAGCGCGTCGGGCAGCAGGCCGGCGAACGGGCCGGGCGCATGCTTGAGCACCCGGGCGCCGGCGGGCAGCAGGTTCAGTTGCACGGCGCGGCGGTCGACACCCTGCTTGACCGCGGCCAGCATGCCGCGGTCGATCAGCGTGCGCACCAGGTTGCTGGCGGTGGACTGGTGGATGGACATCGCCCGCGCGAGCGCGCCGACGCCGATGCCGGGCTGCTCGCGCACGATGCTCAGCGCCCACACCTGCGCGCCGCCCAGGCCGACCGTCTTCTCCACCTGCTGGAAGTGCGACTTGACGGCGTTGAACACCTGGCGGAACTGGCGCAGCACCGCGATCGCGGCCTGTTCGTGGTCGGCGTCCGGGGCGTCGTTCGCGGCGGGATGGGGGCGGGAAACCATGGGTCGATGATAAAGGTCAGCTCGGCTGTGGCGGGTCACCGGTTTCGGGTACAGCGCGCGGGTCGCGCGGCGGAAGCCGCAAAAAAAAGCGGACGCCCTGAGGGCGTCCGAAGCTGAGATGAACCCAGCGCTCCCGAAATCGGCCGGCGCACCACACGCCGACCGGCACACACTCGACTTACCGGGCCGGGTACACGAAGTCGGCCCGCCGGTTCTGTTGCCACGCGGCCTCGTCGTGCCCCGTTGCCTTGGGTTTTTCCTTGCCGTAGCTGACCGGCTCGACCTGGGCGTCCTTGACGCCCAGCAGGCCCAGCGCGGTCTTTACCGACTGCGCGCGGCGCTGGCCCAGCGCCAGGTTGTATTCGCTGCCGCCGCGCTCGTCGGTGTTGCCGGCGATCGTCACGTGGACGTCGGGATGCTGCGCGAGGTACTGGCCTTGCAGCTCGACGACGGCCTTGTCCTGGGCGCGGAACGACGAGTCGTCGAAGGCGAAGTAGACGCTGCGTTCGCGTGCGAGCGCGCCGTTCGGGTCGAGGGCGGCGGCCAGCGGCGTGGCGTTGGCGGGCGCGGCGAGCGGCGCCGGCGGGGTCGCGACGTTGTTCGCGGCGCGCGGGCTGGCGTCCACCACCGGGGCGGGCCCCGCGGGGGCGAGGGGCTTGCTGGCGCAGGCGGCGAGGGCCAGCGCGATCACGGCGGGAACGGCGGCGGTGGCGAGGCGGGCGAAGGCGGCGGGGAAGGTGGCGTGTTGCATGGCAGGCGGGCCGAAGGTTGGCGGTTGACGATGACAGCGGGACCTTACCAGATACATTTGCACAAATGCTAACAATGTCTTGCGCGGGCCTTGCGTCGCCCCTGCGGAACACGCCCGACGCGGCATTGCGGCTCGTCGTGCGGGGTTGGAGGCGGGCGACCCGGAAACGTTCCGTGAACGAATGAAAACATCGGCGCCGCCGGCACGTTCACTCCTGCTCGAGCCAGCCGCCGCGGAAGTCCGCGCGCTCCAGGCCGCGCCGCAGCGTCGCGTCGCCGCGCATCAGGCGCCAGGGCAGGCCGCTGCGGTGATTCTCGATCATCAGCAGCAGGGGCCCGTTGTCGAGCGCGAAGCGCCAGGGCGAAATCCAGGCCGGCGGGCCGCGCCCATCAGGCCCGCCGGGATTGAACGCGCGGTCCAGGCGGTCGTCGGCGCGCCCGCCGGCGTGGCGCAGGGCCCGCAGGGCCAGCTCCGGCGCGAACGGCAGCGACGCGACGGCCGCCGACGGCGCCAGCGTGCCGTCGTCGGGGCCATGCGGGGCGCCGCGCGCGGCGTAGCCCAGCAGGCGCCGCCGGCGGCCGTCGACGACGACGTCGCGCGGGCCCGGCCCGTGGCAGGCGCTCAGGCCCCAGCTGTCGGCGCCGTAGCCGGGCAGGCCCTTCGGGTTGCGGATCGCGTATTCGCGCTGCACCAGCGTGGCCCGGCGGCTGTTCTCGAAGTAGTCGCAGTCGTGCGCGCGCATGAAGGCGTCGCGCACCCCGCGCAGGTCCATCCACAGTTGCGGGTACTGGTGGATGAACAGGGGCCCGGCGGCCAGGTGCTCGTGTCCGTACAGGCGGCGCCAGCGGTAGCCGGCGGTCCAGGCGTCCCAGGTGGACACGGGCACCGGATGGCGCTCGGAGCCGAGGGCCAGCACCATCATCAGCAGGGACTCGTTGTAGCCCGCCCAGTGGTAGCGCAGGAAGCCGCGCTCCGGCTTCCAGCCGTGGCAGATCGCGCCGTCGGTGTTGCACATCCAGTTCCAGTCGACGCGCTCGGCGAGCAGCGCCGCCGTGGCGCGGATCCCGGCCTCGTCGGCGTCCGCGCGGTCGAAGTAGCGCGCCGCGGCCAGCGCGCCGGCCATCAGGAACGCGGTGTCGACGCTGGATAGCTCGCTGCGCCAGGCGCGGGTGCCGGTGCGCATGTCGAGGAAGTGGAAGTAGAAGCCGCGGTGACCGCTCGCGCCGGGCGTGCCCGACATGTCGGCCTGCGCCAGGAAGCGCAGCGTCCGCAGGGCGGCGGCGGCGCAGCGGGCGCGGGACGTCCAGCCGCGTTCGACCGCCACCGGCCCGGCCGTCAGCGCCATGCCGAGGCCGGCGATGCTGCACGGACTGCCGGGCTGCGTCGAGTCCGCCACCAGGCCGCTGGCCGGGTCGGTGGCGGCCTCGAAGTAGCCGAAGGCGTGGCGCTGGGCGCAATCGAGGAGGGCCGTGTCGTCGCCAGGGTCGCCGTCGGCGCCGAGGTCGGGGGGGAAGTGTCCGGGGGCCGTCATCGCTGCGACGCAGGGTAGCCGAAAGCGCAAGCCCGCGAGCGTCCCGGGCCGGGCCGCGACGGCTTGCATCCGGGCCTGCTGGACAGGCACGTCGCTTGCCAGCACGCGACAATTCGGCCGTGCAGTCGCGGGCCGTCCACGCATCGCGAAACGGCTCCGGCGGCGACCGTTCATGGAGGGGGCACATGAGTTCCATTTCCGCTTCGCCTCAGGGCGCCCACGACGACGTCTTCATCGGCGACAGCGAGATGGCGCGGCTGATGCGCGCCCACGACTGGACGGCGACGCCGCTGGGCCCGGTCGCGGGCTGGGCCGCGTCGCTGAAGGTGGCCCTCGGACTGCTGCTGACCTCGCGCTTCGAGATGTGGCTGGGCTGGGGCGACGACATCGCGTTCTTCTACAACGACGCCTACCGGCCGACGCTCGGCAGCAAGCATCCGCAGGCCCTCGGGCGCCCGGTGCGGCTGGTCTATCCGGAGATCTGGGACGACGTCAAGGGCCGCATGCGCAGCGTCTACGACGACGGCGCGTCGACCTGGGACCGCGCGCTGCTGTTGCTGATCAACCGGCGCGGCTTCCCCGAGGAGACGTACCACACGTTCTCGTACAGTCCGCTGCGCGGCGACGGCGGCGCCGTGGAAGGCATCTTCTGCGCGGTCAGCGAGGAGACCGAACGCGTCATCAGCGAACGTCGCCTGGCCTCGCTGGGCGCGCTGGCCAGCAACCTGACCGGCGCGGAGGGCGAGCTGGCGGCGCTGCGCGCAGCGGCGCGCGGCCTGCTCGGCAACGACCGCGACCTGCCGTTCAGCGTCACCTACCTGTTCGACGCCGTCGGCGATCCGCGCGTGGCCGCCATGACCCACGTGGCCGAAGGCAGCGAACTGGCCCGGCGCGCGGTCGCCTCGCGCGACCCGCTGTGGGACGTGGCGGCCGTCTGGCGCGACCCCCAGGCGGTCGAGGTGACGCTGGCGGCCGACATCGACTGGCCGATGGGCGCGTGGTCCGTGCCGCCCCGGCGCGCGGCCATCGTGCCGATTCCCGGCCAGGGCTCGGGTCGTCCGCTGGGGGCGCTGGTCGTCGGCCTGAATCCGTACCGCCCCGGCGACGCCGAGACCCAGGCCTACCTGGGCCTGCTGGCCGGACAGATCTCGTCGAGCCTGTCGGGCGCCCGCGTCTACGACAGCGAGCGCCGGCGCGCGCAGACGCTGGCCGAGGCGGTCGCGCTGCGCGAGGCGGCCGCCGACGCGCTGGCCCAGGCCAATCGCCAGCTCACCAGCGAGGTGGCCCTGCGCACGCAGGAGCGCGACCGGCTGCGCCGGCTGTTCGAACAGTCGCCCAGTTTCATGGCGCTGCTGCAGGGCCGCGAGCATCGCTTCGAGTTCGCCAACTCGGCCTACATGCAACTGGTGGGGCACCGCGACGTGCTGGGCCTGACGCTGCGCGAGGCGCTCCCCGAGATCGACGGCCAGGGCTACTGCGAACTGCTGGACAACGTCTTCGACACCGCCACGCCCTTCGTCGGCACCAGCCTGGCGGTGCAACTGCAGCGCGCGCCCGCCGGGCCGCTCGAGCAGCGTTTCGTGAGCCTGGTCTACCAGCCCATCCTGAACGCCGAAGGCGCCGTCGAGGGCATCTTCGTCGACGGCTACGACGTCACCCACCAGCACCGCGCCGAGTCGGCCCTGCAGGCGCTCAACGAGACGCTCGAGCAGCGGGTGGCGCAGCGCACCGCGGAGCTGGCGGACGCGCTGCGCAAGCTGCAGCAGGAGTCCGGTGCGCGCGAGGCGGCCCAGGCGGCGCTGCGGCAGGCGCAGCGGATGGAGTCGCTGGGCCAGCTCACCGGCGGCGTGGCGCACGACTTCAACAACCTGCTGCAGGTCATCAGCGGCAACCTGCAGTTGCTGCGCCGCGAGGTGGCCGGCAACGAGCTCGCCGAGAAGCGCGTGCACAGCGCCATCGGCGGGGTCACGCGCGGCGCCAAGCTGGCCTCGCAGCTGCTGGCCTTCGGCCGCCGCCAGCCGCTGGAGCCCAAGGTGCTGCACATCGGGCGCTTCATCAAGGGCATGGACGACATGCTGCGGCGCGCGCTCGGCGAGGAGATCGAGCTCGAGACCGTGGTCTCGGGCGGGTTGTGGAACGCGCTGGTCGATCCGGGCCAGATCGAGAACGCGATCCTGAACCTGGGCATCAACGCGCGCGACGCGATGCCCGAGGGCGGCAGGCTGACGATCGAGGCCGGCAACGCGCTGCTGGACGGCGAGTACGCGCGCCTGCACGACGACGTCCAGCCGGGCCAGTACGTGATGGTGGGCGTCACCGACACCGGCTCGGGCATCGCGCCGCACCTGCTCGATCGCGTGTTCGAGCCGTTCTTCAGCACCAAGCCGGAAGGCAAGGGCACCGGGCTCGGGCTGTCGATGGTCTACGGCTTCGTCAAGCAGTCGGGCGGGCACGTGAAGATCTACAGCGAGCCGGGGCACGGCACGACGGTGCGCCTGTACCTGCCGCGCGTGCACCAGGCCGAGGACGCGCTGGCCGACGAGGCCGCGGCGCCGGTGCGCGGCGGCAGCGAGACGGTGCTGGTGGTGGAGGACGACGACGAGGTGCGCGAGACTGCGGTGGGCCTGCTCGTCGACCTGGGCTACCGCGTCCTCAAGGCGCGCGAAGCGACGGGCGCGCTGAGCGTCATCGACAGCGGCGCGTCCATCGACGTGCTGTTCACCGACGTCGTGATGCCCGGCCCGCTGCGAAGTCCCGAGCTCGCGCGCCGGGCGCGCGAGCGGCTGCCGGGCCTGGCGGTGCTGTTCACGTCGGGCTACACGGAGAACGCGATCGTGCACGGCGGCCGGCTGGATCGGGGCGTCGAGCTGCTGTCCAAGCCCTACACGCGCGAGGCGCTGGCCCGCAAGATCCGCCACGTGCTGGCCAACCAGGCCCAGCGCGTGCCGGTGGATGCCGCGCCGACGCCGGCACCGCGCGCCGCCACGGTGCTGCTGGTGGAGGACGACGAGTTCATCCGCGAGACGCTGGCCGATGTGCTGGGCGCCTGCGGCCACGTGGTGCTGCAGGCCGGCGACGCGCCGTCCGCGCACGCGGCGCTGGCGACGCATCCAGTGCAGTTGATGGTGACCGACGTCGGGCTGCCGGGGGTGTCGGGCATCGAGCTCGCGCGCGAGGCGCTGGCGCGCCACTCGGGCCTGGCGGTGATCTTCGCCACCGGCGACCCGGGCGGTCCGGCGCGTGCCGGGCTGGGCGCGGCAACGGTGCTGGTCAAGCCGTTCGCGCCGGAGGAACTGGCGCGCGAAGTGTCGAACGCCCTCGGCGGGCGCACCCGCGCGGCCTGATCCATCGCGGCGCGAGCGCGACACGGAGTTCGTGCATTAGTGCCGCCTTCGCGGGCCCGGCGCCGGCGGCGCGACAGGGAAAACACCGCATCGCAGCGAGCGCGAGGTCGACAACAATGGCTGCGGAACATTCGCTTTCCGACGCGCTGGAGGGCAGGGTCGGATGCGATCGAGTTCCGGACGTCTCGCGACGCCAGGAGCCCGAAGTACTTCCTGAGGTGATGTTCCGGGGTGAAATTTGTGGGGCCGCTCGAAGCGGCCCTTTTTTCGTCCGGACGCGACGCGGCATGCCGCGTCGCGCGCGTTCAGCCGTGCACTTGCGCGTCGTGGCGCTCGTGATGGATGCGGGCGCTCTGGCGCTTGTCGGCGCGTGCGATGCGGCGCTGTTCGGCGGCGCTCACGTGGCCGTCGGCGCCCGCCCGGGCCTCGCGCGCGTCGACGTGCGACTGCCCGCGTTCCAGGCTGCCCGCTTCATGGCGCGTCAGGCTGCCGTCCTTGACGCCTGCGGCGATGCGCTTTTGCTGGTCGATGTTGCGCTGGGTGTCGGCCTGCGCGCGTTGCGAGGACGCCGACAGCGGGTTGCCGTCGACGCCGTTGGCCTTGGCCGCGTGGATGTCGCGGCTGGCCTTGTCCTGCGCGGCGGTCAACCGGGCCTTCTCGGCGGGTGACAGCGAGCCGTCCTTCAGGTCCTTGGCCTGCAGGCGATCGACGTGCGCCTCGTCGCGCTGCAGGGCGGCGTCCTCGCGCGGCGTGATCGTGCCGCTGCGCAGGCCGTTCTCGATGCGCTGTTCCTGCCTGACGTCGCGTTGCGTGCTGCTGGCGGCGGTGGTCTGCGCGGAGGCTGCGAAGCTGCTGCCCAGGGCAGCGGCGACGAGGGCGATGACGGGGAGAGTGCGGTTCATGTGGGTTGCTCCGGGGAACGTGTGTGTCGGTCGGTTGCGAACGGTGGTGACGTTCGTACCGGTTCAACGAGGGGCCGCGCGGCGGAGTTGACCCTGCCGCACGAACATCACCTGCGGATGCACGCCCTTGACGCGGCAGCAACATGGCCGCGCCCCTTCGCCGTCGGCCCGTTCGCTGTTCCAATGGCGGCATGCCCCATCCGAACGACTCCCGCGACGACACCGAGCGCCGGCTCACCGACCTCGAGGTCAAGGCCAGTTTCACCGAGGACCTGGTCGACCACCTCAACGACCTGGTGGCGCGCCAGCAGCAGCAGATCGAGTTGCTGATCCGCGAGGTGGGACGGCTGAAGGATCGCGCGCCCGACAGCGGCGGCGGCGCCGCGCGCGACCCGCGCGACGACCTGCCGCCGCACTACTGAACGCGGCCGCGATCGCGCGGGCGCCTGCTCAGAGGTCGATCAGCTTCTCGCGGATGGCCCAGCGCACGAGGGCGGGCACGTCGCCGAGTTCCAGCTTGGCCATCAGGCGGCTGCGGTAGGTGTCCACCGTCTTGGGCGACAGGTGCAGCTGTTCGCCGATGGCGGCGCTGGACTTGCCGCTGGCCACCATCACGAGGATCTGGCGTTCGCGCGGCGACAGGGTGTTGCCGCGGTCGCTGTCGGAGGTCAGGCCCTGGACGGCGATGTCGGTCAGGCCCTCGCCCAGGTAGCGCCGCCCCTGGGTGACGGCGTCCACGGCGGCCACCAGTTCGACGCTGGCCGACCCCTTGAGCACGTAGCCCGCCGCGCCCATGCGCAAGGCCTCGGCGACGTCGCGCGGCTGGTCCGACATCGACAGCACGATGACCTTGGTCGACATCTGGCGCCGCTGCATCTCGGCCAGTACCTCGAAGCCGGAGCGGCCGTCGAGGTTGAGGTCGAGCATCAGGATGTCGGGCGCCAGCCGGGCGACTTCGGACAGCGCCTGCGTGATGTCGTCGCCTTCCCCCACGATCGAATGACCGGCCCCTTGCAGCAGGGCGCTGAGCCCGGCCCGCACGATCGGGTGGTCGTCGATCAGATAGATTCTCGGCATGTTCCTTGTTCTCCCTGGGTGCGCCGATTCGACCGTCACGGCCGTCGGCTTGCCGACGATTGCGCGGCCCTTTGTTCTTGGCGATGCGTGCGGGTGGTGCGCGGCTCGGTGTCCGCTTGCCCGTCAGGACAGCCGTCGGCGTGGACCCGTCCGTCGGGCTTGACGCTACGCGGCACGACCGTCCTGGTCAATCGTCGTCAATATGCGTGCAAATGTAGCGCACTGGAATGCCCGGGGTCGAGTGACGAAGGGTCATTGTCCAGGACAAGTCCCGCCAGGGGCGACAAGACCCTGAGAGCGGCGACCGCCGCGTTGGTGCGCGGCGGGGCCGATCAGGTGCCGCCCAGTGCGGCCAGCAGGCGCTCGATCTCGACCGGCTTGACCAGGTGCGCGTCGAAGCCGGCGCGGGTGGCGCGGGCGATGTCGTCGGCGCCGCCGTAGCCGGTGAACGCGATCAGGCGCATCGGCTTGCCGTCCAGCCGGCGGCGGATCTCGGCGGCGAGCTGGTAGCCGTCCATGCCGGGCAGGCCGATGTCGATCACGGCCGCCGTGGGGGCGAAGGACTCGATGCGGGCGAGCGCGAGATCCGGATGGATCGCGGTCGACACTTCGTAGCCGAAGGCCTGCAGCAGGATCTCCATCGACTCCACGGCGTCGACGTTGTCGTCGACCAGCAGCACGCGACGGGCATCGGCAGGGGGCGGGCTGGAGGTGTCGGGCATGCGGCGGATTATGGCAGCGGGCCGCCCGCGTTCCGCCGGCTGTCCTACACGCGGTCATGCGCTCGGCCTACCACGATCCGGGGTTCGCCGCCCCACACTGGATCCGACTCGACAAGAACGCGGAGACGATGATGAGACCCACCGATGCAGGCCGGCTACGCAGCGCGATCGGGTCGCGGCGATGAGCTCGGTGCACGTCATCCCGTCGTCCGACGAGACCCTCGAGCTGCCGGTGCAGGTGCTGGCGGCCACCGACGAGGCCCCGCGCGAGAAGGAGCGCGTCCTGCTGCGCGTGCCGCTGGACGTGCGCAGCACGTCGACCATCGTCATCGCCTCGCTGCTGGGCCTGTACGCGCTGCAATGGGCCGGCGCGATCGTGATCCCCGTGCTGATGGGCATGATGTTCAGCTACGCGCTCACCCCGCTCGTCGACCGTCTCGTGCGCGTGGGGGCGCCGCGCGCGCTGGGCGCCGGCGTGGTGATGGTCGCGCTGGTGGGCGGCCTGGCCTGGGGCACCTGGTCGCTGACCGACCAGGCCAACAACCTGATCGCCTCGCTGCCCGACGCGGCCCAGAAGCTGCGCGACACGCTGCACCCGCGGCTGCGCGACCCCAGCCCGTCGACCATGGACCAGGTGCAGAAGGCCGCCGCGACGCTGTCCCAGGCCACCGACGGCAACGCGAAGCCCACGCCCGGCGTCTCCAAGGTGCAGATCGTCAAGCCGACCTTCAACATCCAGGACTACCTGTTCACCGGCACGATGCGCGCCGCCGAGGCCGCGGCGCAGGTGCTGGTGGTCGCGTTCATCACGTATTTCCTGCTGGCCGCGGGCGACACCTTCCGCCGCAAGCTCGCCAGGATCGCCGGGCCCAGCTTCGGCAAGCGCAAGATCACCGTCCAGGCACTCGACGAGATCACCGAGCAGATCCAGCGCTACCTGCTGGTCCAGCTGCTCACCAGCGCCGTCGTCGGCGTCGCCACCGGGCTGGCGTTCTGGGCGCTGGGTGTCAACAACGCCGCCGTGTGGGGCGTGCTCGCCGGCGTGCTCAACCTGGTGCCCTACGTGGGCACGGTGGCGATCTGCGGCGCCTCGGCCGTGGTCGCCCTGCTGCAGTTCGGAACGCCGCAGATGGCCGTGGCCGTGGGCAGCGTCTCCATCGTGCTGCACATCATCTCCGGCTACATCGTCACGCCGTGGCTGACCAGCCGCACCAGCCGGCTCAACGCCGTCGTGGTGTTCATCGGCGTCCTGGCCTGGGGCTGGCTGTGGGGCGTGTGGGGCCTGCTGCTGGGCACGCCCATCCTGATGGCGCTCAAGGCGATCTGCGACCGCGTCGACGACCTGCGGGCGATCGGCGAGCTGCTGGGCGGCAGCGACCGCGTCGGCGAGGGCAGCGGCACGATGGCGCCGTGACGCCCGGGTCGCCGCCGCGCGGCCTCAGTTGGCTACCGCCCGGACGTAGAGCGACGTGCCGCTCTTGCACAGCTGGCTGGCCGATGCCGGATTGACGGGCTTGGCCATGTACGACGACTGCACGGTGGTCGGCAGCGGGCTGGGCAGGCGCATGTGGAACCGCACCTCCTCCAGGTACGACTTGCCGCCCGAGCTGATGCACAGGTACTCGATGTCGGTCTTCGCGTAGGTGCCGTAGTCCAGCGCCGCCGCGGCCTGCAGCTGGGCCAGGGTCACGTGGCCGCCGACGTTTGCGGCCACGGTGGCACCGAGGTTGCTGGCGTTGATGCCGGCCAGCATCGCCAGCGTCGGCGCGAAGAAGTTCTGCTGCGACAGGCCGGAACAGGTGCCGTGCTCGATCCATTCGTGGCGCTCGAGGTACGACTGCGTGCCGGGTTCCGCGACCTGCAGCGCCGCCTCGGTGGCGGCCTGCAGCACGACGGCCGGCAGCAGCGACCACTTGCCGGCCTGGTCGTTGGCCTTCTGCGCCGCCGTGGCGCCGCAGTACGAGCCGCTCTGCGGCCACAGGCCGTGCAGCGAGAACGCGTGCGCGTCCTGGCGGGTGGGCGTCTCGCTGGCGCATTCGGGCTTGCCCGACACGGTCAGGCAGAACGCGGGCTCCCAGCTGATGGCCAGGGCGTAGTTCTCCACGGGGGAGGCGGCGTGCGCGGTTGGCGCCAGGGCGGCGGCGAGGGCGGCGCAGGCGAGCGCGCGCAGGGTCGGGGACGGGTGCATGGTTCGGTTCTCCAGGGTTTGTGGACAGTCGCGCGCTCGTGGCGCCCGACCGGCCCGGATTCCAGCACGCACGCATGACAAATCACAGGGGTGCCGCGCCTGCGTCCGCAGCCCTGGCGGCTCACCACGCACGCGTCGCGCCCATGAAGAAAGCGCCCCGGGGAGCGCTTCTCGTGGAATACCCCGTACCGTGTTTTGGGTAGGGTAAGGGGGAGCGCCTCGCCTCAAGTCGGCTCCGGCGTCGCCATCAGCGCCGTCTTGCGTGCCGCGATCTGCCGGCCGAGCGCGTCCAGGTCCAGCGCGGTACGGCGCAGCTTGGGGAAGAACTCGGTTTCCTCTTCCTTGACGTGGTGGGCGATGTACTCGCCCAGCACCTTGACCTTGGCGTCGTAGAGCGGCTGGTCGCTGGTCATCGTCTTCAGCTGCGCGACCAGGCTCTTGGCGCCGGCGTGCTCGACGTAGGCCTCGTCGACGATGTCCTCGTCACGCGTCAGCACCGTGCGGGCGGCCGGGTACAGGATCTCCTCCTCGACCTGGGTGTGCACCGCCAGCGCGACGCAGATCTGGCTGGCCAGCAGCATGCGCTCGTCGCCGCGGTCGCCGGCGTCGACCAGCTGGCGGTAGCGTGCGAACATCGCCTCGACCTCGCGGTGTTCGGACATCAGCAGTTGCAGGGCGTCTTCCGCGGGCTCGTGCGTGCGGGCCGGGGCGGGCGTGGCGGTCTGGGTGGCGGGCATGGGCGGCTCCTGGGTTGGGGTGGATGGATTGCTGCGCCAGATTCGGCAACCCGCATACCCGTGCGCCCCGGCACGCCCCTTCAGGCCACGCGGACCGGCGGCGGCCGCTTGACCAGGAAGATCGCCACCGCCGCGACGATGCAGGCCAGGCCCGCGGCATACAGGGCCGGGCTGTAGGAGCTCATCACGGTGCGCGTCAGGCCGGCACCGTAGGCGGCGACGGCGCCGCCGAGCTGGTGGCCCGCGAAGATCCAGCCGAAGATCATCGGCGCGCGCTGCTTGTCGAACGCGGCGCCGGTCAGGCGCACGGTGGGCGGCACCGTGGCCACCCAGTCGAGTCCGTAGAACACCGCGAACAGCGACAGCCCGACCACGGTGAACGTCGAGTGCGGCAGCCACAACAGCGACAGGCCGCGCAGCCCGTAGTACCAGAACAGCAGCTTGCGCACGTCGTAGCGGTCGGACAGCCAGCCCGAGGCGATGGTGCCGACGAAGTCGCACGCGCCGATCGTGGCCAGCACCGACGCGGCCGGCACGGCGCCCAGCCCGTAGTCGCCGCACAGCGAGATGAAGTGCGTCTGGATCAGCCCGCTGGTGCTCAGGCCGCAGACGAAGAAGGTGCCGAACAGCACCCAGAAGGTGCCGCTGCGCGAGACCGAGGCGAGCGTGCGGATCGGCTCGGCGAACGAGGGCCGCCACGCGGCCGGCGCCGGGTCGGGTCGCGTCGGATCGGCGCCGAACGGCAGCAGGTCCAGCTCCTTCGGGCGGTCGCGCAGCAGGCAGAACGCCAGGCCGGCGACGACCAGGCAGCTCGCGAAGACCGGGATCACCGCGATGCGCCAGCCATGGTGCTCGATGAGCGAGGCCGCGATCGGCAGGAAGATGAGCTGGCCGGTGGCCGAGCTGGCGGTGAGCATGCCCATCACCAGCCCGCGCCGCTGCTCGAACCAGCGGTTGGCCACCGTGGCGCCCAGCACCAGCGCGGTCAGGCCCGAGCCGACGCCCAGCACCAGCCCCCACAGCACGACCAGTTGCCACAGCGCGGTCATGCGCGTGGCCAGCACCATGCCGGTGGCGATCAGCAGCAGCGCGCTGCAGATGATGCGGCGCAGGCCGTAGCGCTCCATCAGCACGGCGGCGAACGGCCCGATCAGGCCGTACAGCGCGAAGCGCAGCGCGATCGCACCGGAAATCTGGTCGGTGCTCCAGCCGAACTCCTGGCTGAGCGGGCGCAGGAAGGCGCCGGGCAGTCCCAGCGCGGCCGACGAGGTCAGCATGGTCAGGAAGGCGATGCCCATGACGACCCACGAGAAGTGGATGCCGCGGCGGCCGAACCAGTGGGCGACGGGGGTGGCGAACATGCTCAGGCGTCCTTCGTGGTGTTGCCGTCATGCGCGGGCAGCAGGCGCTCGCGCGCCGCCGCCAGCAGCTCGGCCGACAGCGGCGCCCCTTCGGTGGCGCGGGCCAGCAGCAAGGCCCCGGCCATCGTGGCGTAGTCGGCCAGCGCGGCGCTGCGGCGTGCGGCGGCGTCGGGGCCGTCCTCGACCTCGGCGAGCAGCTGCACCAGCGACTCCAGCCCGTCCAGGTAGGCGGCGCGGATCGGCGCGGCGGCGTCCTGGCGCGCGACATCGGTGGCCAGCGCCACGGTCGGGCAGCCCAGGCCGACGTTGCGCACGCTTTGCGCGGTGAGGAACTTGTCCACCACCGCGGCGCGCCGGGCCGGGCCGTCGGGCTTGCCGGCGATGCGCTTCTTCCAGCGCTCGCCGGCCTGCTCGAAGGCGTGGGCGACGGCGACGCCGGCCAGCGCGTCCTTGGACTCGAAGTGGCCGTAGAAGCCGCCGTGGGTGAGCCCGGCGGCGCCCATCAGGTCGGACACGCTGACGCCGTTGATGCCGCGCTCCTTGAACAGCCGCGACGAGGCCTCGGTGATCTGTTCGCGATGGGTTTCGGCTTCGGCCCGGGAGACGCGCGGCATGTCGGTTCCGTCTGGAGAGAATGTGTTTTTAAAGTGTAGTCATCATGATTAATGGATGTCAAGCATCATGAATAAGACCAGGGCGGCGCAGGGGGCTGGCGGCCCGCAGGGTGCATCATCCGGGCAGAGCCCTTCCTGCAAGGAGACCGTGATGCGTGCGATGACCCGATCCCTGTTCCCGAGCGCCGCGCTGGCGCTCGCCGTCCTGGCCGGGGGCTGCGCCGCGCCGGCCTCGGGCCGCGCGGCCTACGAGCAGGCCTTGAGCCAGTGGCAGGGCGCGCCCGAGGACACGCTGCGCGCGCGCTGGGGCAAGCCGGCGGCCGAAGAGCAGATCGGCGGCGGCCGGTGGCTCACCTATGTCGTCACCAACGGCGCCGTGCCGCCGCCCACGGTCAGCTTCAGCATCGGCGGCTTCGGCTTCGGCGGCGCGCACACCTCGGTGGGCGGCGGCGTGGGCGTGACGACCCCGGTGGGCCAGCCGACGGCGCTGACCTGCACCACGCGCTTCCTGGTCGAGAACGGCAAGGTCAGCACCTGGACCTTCGACGGCCCGGGCTGCGGCAGCTAGGAAGCCGCGCCGTCGATCCCGTCGCCGATCGGCAGCTCGACGAGCGTGGCGTCGTCGGCCGCGCCGAAGGCCGCCAGCAGCGCCGGCGCGATCGCCTGCGGGGCCGCTTCGCGCGCCGGCTCGGCTTCCGGTGCCGGCCCGGTCGGCGGCGCCAGCGGCGCGAACAGGTCGTTCAGCGCGGCGAAGGTGCGGCGTGCGCTCTGGCAGGCGCGCACGGAATCGCGCGAGGAATCGCCGATCTCCAGCGACGCCAGCACGCGGAAGTTGTTCCACATCACGCCGGTCTCGCCGCCGAAGCCGTGGAAGAAGCTGGCCCCCCGACCCTGGCCCAGTCCCAGCGTGCGCTTGAGGGGAGCGACGAGCGCGCGACCGCCGACGGCCGCTTCCTCGATCACGTACAGCGAGCCCAGCACCTCCGCGAGGTCGCCCAGCGGCAGCGTGGCGGCCAGCGGCGCCGGCATGGCCACCGGGTCGACGCCCGCCACCGCGCGCAGCCACTCGACGTCGGCGCTGGCGAAACCGCCGCGCCGGCGCGCGCGGAACCAGGCCTGCAGGCGCTGCGGCAGCGCGGCATGGACGCGGGGCTCCCAGGTGCGCAGGAAGCTGTCGAATCCCGCCAGGATCGTCGCGTAGCGGGCGAGCGTCATCGGCTCGGCCAGGCGCAGCAGGCCCTCCATGCGATCGTGCTCGGCGCGCGTGGTCAGGCGCAATTCGGCGAGGGCGGTTTCCGGGTTCAAGAGGCGGCGGCGCGGCGGGCGGTTGGCGAGGGGAAGGTGGACGGATCGTAGCGGAAGCGCCGGCGCCCTGGCGCGGCGCGCCCGGACAGCCCGCATGGCGGGTCGATGCGGCCGGTACGCCTCCGGGCCGCGCCGGGTGAACCCTCGCTGCGTCCTGGCGCCGCGTCTGCGCACGCCGGGCGGCCAGGCGGCAGCGGAGGCGCGCGTCGAGCGCCGCGGACATGCCGCGATGGCGCCGGTATGAGCCTTGCTTGCCGCGTTGGTGTCCCGTCCCTCTTCTCGAAAGGCGCCCGCCGATGACCCGTTCCCTCTCCTTCACCCTGCTTTCGCTGCTGGCGGCCGCCTGCCTGCTGTGCGCGTCGGCCGACGCCGCCGACCGCCGCCAGGTCATCGTCGACCAGGACCTGTTCGGCCCCGGCGGCAGCAACATGAACTCGGTGCTGATGCTGCTGCAGGCGCCCGATGTCGACGTGCTGGGCATCGTCGTCAGCAGCGGCGACGGCTGGCGCGAGGAGGAGATCGCACAGACCTTGCGCATGCTGGAGATCGTCGGCCGCCCCGACGTGCCGGTCTACGCGGGGGCCGCCTTCCCGCTGCTCAACAGCGCCGCGCGCATGAAGGCCTGGGAGCGCCGCTACGGGCCGCTGGTGTGGAAGGGCGCCTGGACGGAGTCGTTCGGCGGCCAGCCGCGCGCCGACTACCATGCCGACCCGTTCCTGGTGCCGTCGCTGGCCGCCGGCGCGCCGACGTTGAAGGTGCAGGCCGAGCGCGGCGTCGACTTCATGATCCGCGCGGTGCACGCGCAGCCCGGCCGCGTGACGCTGTGGATGGGCGGCGCGCTGACCGACCTCGCGCTGGCCGTGCGCCAGGATCCCGGCTTCGCCGCGGCGGCGCGCGAGCTGGTGTTCATGGGCGGCAGCTTCAACCCGGTGGCGGCGGACAACGCGTTCGCCGACGAGTACGCCCATTCGCCGCGCCGCGAGTTCAACATGCTGTGGGATGCCGAGGCGGCCTCGGCCGTGCTGCACGAGGGCTGGCCCCGCGTGCTGCAGGTGCCGGTCGACCCGACGACCCGCACGTTCTTCCGCAAGGAGCTGTATGCCGAGATCGGCCGCGCGAAGACGCCGGTGGCCGGCTACGTCGCCCACTTCGGCGAAGGCTTCCCGATGTGGGACGAACTGGCGGCCGCGGTGTGGCTCGACCCGTCGCTGGTGCGACGCAGCCAGAAGATGCTCGTGGACGTGGCGGCCGGCGACGGCGCCGACTACGGCAGCACGCTCAGTTGGCCGCTCGGGCGTGGCCCGGGCCTGGGCGAGCGCGAGGTCGAGGTCGTGCAGGACGTCGACGTGGCGCGCTTCGAGCGCCTGACCGTCAGGCTGCTGAGCGCGGGCAGGGCGCCCGCACGCTGAGACGCGGCGCGCGGTCGCGCGCCGCGGGCAGGCTCAGCTCAGGTGCTTGCCGACCAGGCCGGTCATCTCGAACATCGTGACCTCGTCCTTGCCCATCACGGCCTTGAGCTTGGCATCGCACAGGATGTTGCGCTTGTTGGCCGGGTTCTGCAGGTTGTGGGCCTTGATGTAGTCCCACAGGGCCTTGGTGACCGCGGTGCGCGGCAGCGGCTCGGCGCCGACGACGGCGGCGAGCGCGGGGCTCGGCTTGAGGGCCTTCATGAAGGCGGAAGTCTTGGCGGGTGCTGCGGTAGCCATCGGGGAACCTCTTGAAAACGGGAAAGGGCGCGAGCATACGCCGTCCGGGCGGCGCCGGTGTGGCGGGAGGGGTGCACGACCTGTGGTAGGGCCGCGCCGATCGTTGCGGCTCGTGACGCCCTGTTGACCTTTGTAATGGGAATGACTATCATTCCCAATTGGCCCGGTTCAGCCGGGCCCCAGCCAGCATCTCCCCCAAGGATCTCGCCGTTGCGAGGCCGAGGACGCCAGCCACGACGCCCTCCCCATCCTCCTTCGGAGCAGATCCATGCGCTACATCCAGAGTCGCAAGCACGCGGCCGCCCGCCAACCACGCCATCGTTCGACCGGGGCCCTCGCCGCGGCCGCCTTCGCGCTGCCGGGCGCCGTCCTCGCCCAGTCCGTCGCCGTGCCCGCGGCCGCCGCGTCCCAGGCCCGCAGCGAGACCACCCTGCCAACGGTGAAGGTGCAGGCCGCCCGGGACAACGAGCTGAAGGCCGACGTTCTCTCGTCCCCGAAGTACACGCAGCCCATCGTCGACACACCCCAGACCATCACCGTCATCACGAAGGAGCTGCTGCAGCAGCAGGTCGCGACGACCCTGGCCGAGGCACTGCGCAACACCCCGGGCGTGACGATGCAGCTGGGCGAGAACGGCAGCACGCAGACCGGCGACTCGATCAACCTGCGCGGATTCGACAGCTCGCAAAGCATCTTCGTCGACGGCATCCGCGACCTCGGGGCGGTGTCGCGCGACGTCTTCAACATCGACCAGGTGGAAGTCGTGAAGGGCCCGTCGGGTTCCGACATCGGCCGCGGCGCCTCGTCGGCCTACATCAACCTCGTGTCCAAGAGCGCGCAGGCCGACGGCGCCTTCGCCACCGGCAGCCTGATCGGCGGCACGGCCGACCGCAGGCGCGTGGTGGCCGACCTCGACACGCCGCTCGCCGCGCTGCCCGGCAGCGCCGTGCGCCTGAACCTGATGGCGCAGGACGACGGCGTCCCCGGCCGCGACGAGGTGCGCCAGAAGCGCTGGGGCGCCGCGCCGACCGTGACCCTCGGCCTGGGCTCGAGCACGCGCGAGACGCTCAGCGTCCTGCACGTGCAGCAGGACAACGTGCCCGATGGCGGCGTGTCCACCTTCGGCGTGAAGGGCTACGTGTTCGCGGGGGCCACCGCCACGGCGCCGGCTCAGAAGCCCGGTCCGTCCGTGGATCCGGGCAACTTCTACGGCCTGACGAGCGACTTCGACCACGTGAATATCGACATGTTCACGTCCAGGCTTGAAAGCGACCTGGCCAGGGGCTTCACGCTGCGCAACACGACGCGCATCGGCCGCACGGTCGAGGACGTGGTCGTCACCGGCGTCAACGCCGTCACCGCCACCGCCGCGGATCCGTCGGGCTACACCGTGGCGCGTTCGCGCCAGGGCCGCCACCAGGACAACGAGATCCTGACCAACCAGACCAACCTTGCCGCCGTGTTCCAGGCCTTCGGCCTGAAGAACTCGCTGTCCACGGGCTTCGAGCTGACCTGGGAGCGCCAGAAGACGGCCACGCCGGTCACCGTCGCCGGCACCGCCAGCCTGTACGCGCCGAACCCGAACGACGCGCTGGCGCTGCCGGCCTACAAGGGCACGCAGACCACAGGCAGCACGCTGACCGCGTCGGCCTACGGGTTCGAGACGCTCGCCATCACCGACACGTTTCTGGTCAATGGCGGCGTCCGCGTCGACAAGTTCCACACCGACACCAGCGGCTCGACCTACACCGCGGCCTCCGCCACGATGCCGGCCGCGCGGGTCAACAACGCCCCGCTGGGCCTGACCGACACGCTGTGGAGCTGGAAGGTCGGCGCCGTGTTCAAGCCGGCCGGGAACGGCAGCATCTACGTGACGTACTCCGACTCCAGGAACCCGCCAGGCGGCACCAACTTCGCCCTGTCGAGCCAGGCCAACAGCGCCGCGCGGCCCGACCTGGCGCCGCAGGAAGGCCGCAACATCGAGGCCGGCACCAAGTGGGATCTGCTGGGCGGCGACCTGCTGGCCACGGCGGCCGTCTACCGCAGCGAGAACAGGAACGAGCTGGTATCGGACGGCGCCACGGTGCCGACCTATTCGCAGATCGGCAAGCGCCGCGTGCAGGGCGTCGAGCTGGGCCTGGTGGGCAACGTGACGAAGGAGCTGGGCGTCAGCGTCGGCTACTCGCACATGGATTCGAAGATCCTGCGGGCGATCTCGACGCAGCAGGGCGGCATCCTGGTGTTCTCGCCGGTCAACACGTTCACGTCCTGGGTCACGTGCAAGCTGCCGCTGGGCATCGCCGTGGGCGGCGGCATGCGCTACGCCGACACCTCGGCCCGCAGCAGCACCACCGCGGCGCCGACGTCGAACCTGCTGCAGGCGCCGGCCTACTGGGTCGGCGACGCGATGGCTTCGTACGACATCTCGAGGAACTGGCAGGTGCAGCTCAACGTGTACAACCTGTTCGACCGCAAGTACATGCAATCGCTGAACAACGGCGGCTCGCGCTACACGCCGGGCGCCGAGCGCAACGGGCTGGTCTCGCTCAACGCGAAGTTCTGACCACCATGCTGCTCCACGTTCCCGACGTCCTCGCGCCCGCCCAGGTGGCCGACCTTCGGCGCCGCCTCGACGCGACCGACTGGGTGGACGGCCGCGCCACGGTGGGCGAGCAGGGCGCCCGGGTCAAGCGCAACCGCCAGCTCGACGAATTCTCGCCGGTGGGCCAGGAACTGGGCCGCATCGTGCTCCAGGCCTTGCTCGCGCATCCGCTGTACATGTCGGCCGCGCTGCCGCTGCGCCACGTCCCGCCGCTGTTCAACCGCTACGAAGGCGGCGAACACTACGGGCTGCACGTGGACGGAGCGATCCGCTCGGTGCCGGGTACCACGCTGCAGATGCGCAGCGACCTGTCGTGCACGCTGTTCCTGGCCGGGCCCGACGACTACGACGGCGGTGAGCTCGAGATCGTCGACACCTACGGCACCCACGAGGTGAAGCTGCCCGCCGGCGACCTGGTGCTGTACCCGTCGAGCAGCCTGCATCGCGTGCATCCGGTCACGCGCGGCGCGCGGGTTGCGTCGTTCTTCTGGGTGCAGAGCCTGGTTCGCGACACCGCGCAGCGCCGGATGCTGTTCGAGCTGGACCAGAACATCCAGGCGCTGCGCACGCAGGTGGGCGACAACGAGGCGGTGGTGGGCCTGACCGGGCACTATCACAACCTGGTGAGGACCTGGTCCGAGGTCTGACGGCGGGCGGTGCTCGATGCGCCGCTGGCCCACCCGGTCAGTACACGTCGCGCCGGTAGCGGCCCGCATCGATCAGGCGCTCCAGCGCGGCCCTGCCGACGATGTCGACCAGCGCCGCCTCGACCCCGGCGGCCATGCCCTCCAGGCTGCCGCAGACGTAGACGGCGGCGCCGTCGTCCAGCCATTCGCGCACGGCCTCGGGCTGGGCGCGCAGGCGGTCCTGCACGTAGTGCCTGGCGGCCTGGTCGCGCGAGAACGCCAGGTCCAGTCGCGCGAGGGTGCCGCCGGCGCGCCATGCCTCGATGTCGGCGCGGAAGTGGAAGTCATGTGCCGCCTGGCGCTCGCCGAAGACCAGCCAGTTGCGCGGGGTCGCCGCCGCGCTCGACGCGCGTGCGCTGAGGTGCGCGCGCAGGCCCGCGATGCCGGTGCCGTTGCCGATCAGGATCAGCGGCCGGTCGGCGTTGTCGCCGAGGCGGAAGTTGCGATGCGCCAGCGTGTTGAGCGCGATCCCGCCGCCGACCTCGGCGTCGCGCGTGAGCCAGCCCGAGGCCAGGCCCAGCCGGCCGTCGCGGTGGCGCTGCTGGCGCACCAGCAGGTGGGCCCGGCCCTCGGCGGGGATCGAGGCGATCGAGTACTCGCGCTGCTGGTCGGGTGCATGCGGCACGCGGATCTGCAGCAGGTCGCCGGGTTCCCAGGCGGGGATGGTGCCTGCGGGCGGCTCGAGTTCGAGGTGGAACACCGGCGCGCCGCTGCTGCCCGGATTGACGTGCGTGCGCCGCGCCAGGCGCCAGGTCTCGCGCGCCGGCTCGCTCCAGGCGATCGCGCCGCCGGCGCTGGCCAGGCGACCCAGCGCGTGCGTCCAGCGCGCCAGGTCGGCGGCCGCCATGGCGTCGACGTCGATGCGCTCGCACAGCGCCCGCGCGCCGTGCGCGGACAGCCACTCGTCGAGCCGGCGCCCGAACGCGCAGAAGTTCGCGAACTCGCGGTCGCCCAGCGCGAGCAGGCCATAGCGGACGCCGGCCAGGCCGTCGACCGGCGCGTCGCCCATGAAGCGGCGCACGAAGGGCGCGGCGCTGTCGGGCGCGTCGCCCTCGCCGCAGGTGCTCGCGATGAACAGCACCGACGACGCGGCGGCGAAGTCGGCCGGCGCCAGCGTACCGAGCGCGGCAACGCGCAAGGGCAGCGCGGCACCGTGCAGCGCCTGGGCGGTCTGCCAAGCCAACTGCTCGGCAGCCCCGGTCTGGCTCGCGTGCACGATCAGCAGCGGGCGCGCCGACGTCGCGCGTGTGCCCGCCATGGCGCGGGCGCGCGCGGCGGCGCCGGCGATCCGGCGTCGCTCGCCGAGCACGACCGCGGCGCACACCGCGCCGTAGAGCGCCAGCGTGGCGGCCGCGGCCAGCAGCCGGGCGCCTTCGATGCCGAATGCGGTCATTGCAGCAGGTCGTCGAATGCCATGCTGGTGCGTTCCTCGAACAGCGTGCCGCTGCGCACCAGGAAGCGCGCGGCCAGGCCCAGGCGGTTCGCCAGCGCGGGGCCGGCCTCGGGTCCCAGCACGTTCAGCGCCGTCGACCACGCGTCGGCCAGCATGCACTCCGGGTGGATCACCGTGACCGACGCGACGCCGTGGCGGATCGGCCGGCCGTCGCGCGGGTCGATCGTGTGGCTGTAGCGCGCACCGTCATGTTCGAACCACCGCCGGTAGTCGCCGGAGGTGGCCACCGACCGGTCGTGCAGCGCGAGCAGCGTCGGCGCCGGGTCGGCAGCGGCGTCCGGATGTTCCAGCTGCACCCACCACGGCCGGCCGTCGGGCTTGACGCCGCTGCCGCGCAACTCGCCGCCGACCTCGACCAGGTGGCTGTCCAGGCCCAGCGCGGCCAGCCGGCGAGCGACACGGTCGACGCCGAAGCCCTTGGCGATCGCGGACAGGTCCAGGGCCAGGCCGCCGGCCTGGCGTGCCGCGCGGCGCGCCGGATCCAGCTCGAGGCGCTGCCATCCGGCTCGCTCCAGCACCACCCTCCGGCCGGCGTCGTCCGGCACGCCTTGGCGCGCTGCGGGGCCGAACCCCCACGCGTCGACGAGCGCGCCGGTGGTCGGATCGAACGCGCCGCCGCTGCGCCGGGCGACGTGCCGCGCGCACGCCAGCACCTCGAAGAAGGCTTCCGGCAGCCGGTGCCAGGTCGCGGGCGCGGCGCGGTTGAATCGGACCAGGTCGGAGTGGGGCTGCCAGGTGCTCATCTGGTCGACGACCTCGTCGAGCGCGCCCTGGATGGCGCGCAGCACGGGCTCGCGCGACAGCGTGACGGACGCGACCAGGCGCACGCTCCATGTCGTGCCCATCGTGTGTCCGCTGAACTCGTGCACCCCGGCGCCCAGCGGCGGCGGCGCGAGGGCCACCGTCGCGGGCACCAGCACGCGCCGCACCGGCCGGGCCACCGCGGCGAGGCTCACTTGGGCAGCACTTCGAAGGTGGCGCTGTACGACTCGCGCCGCGCGCCGCCGGCCGATGCCGAAGCCGGCGCGGCCGGCCCACCCGGGCGGCCGCCGTGGTTGACGCCCAGCCAGTAGCGACCGGCCTCGGGCCAGGTGACGCTGAACTCCCCGGCCGCGTCGGACTTCAGGGCGATCTCGGCCATCCTGTAGCGGTAGCGGTTGCCGCCGCGGATCAGCGTGATGTCGGCGCCTGCGTAGGGCTTGCCGTCCAGGAGCATGCGGAAACGCGTGCTGTCACCCACGCTGAGGTCGGTCGGGCTCGTCAGCGGCAGCAGCTCCAGGCCTTCTCCGGTGACGCCGGGCGCCACGGCGCCGGGCGACTCGTTGGTCACGAAGGTCTCGCTGCGGGCCAGCTGGCGCGACAGCTGCAGTTCCTGCGCGTCGGCCGGCACCGCCTGGGCGAGCGCCGCGGGCGCACCGCGCCAGCGCCTGGTCTCGCCGCCGACCTTCCACGAGGCCATCGCCACGTCCGTGACACCCGTGATTCGGAACGTGCCCTTCTGGGCGAGCTTCACGTCGAAGGTGACGCGGCGCCTGGCCTCGGTGCGTGCGTCGGTGGCCACCGTGCTGCCGTCGGGCGCGGTCACGCGCAGCGAGTCCAGCGCCAGCGGGAACGAGTCGAACTCGAACAGGTCCTCGGAGATCGCCGCATCGATGCTGACGACCGGCGCGGGGCCGTCGGTGAGCGTGGCGGAGGGCAGCAGCCAGGGACGGTGTGCCTGCGCGGACAGGGCCAGCAGGGCGCCGCAGGCGAGCAGGGCGGAACGGATGACGTCTTGCATGGGGATCTCGCGGCGGTCGTTCAGGGCCTGGCGTCGATGGACACGGTGCCCAGCTCGCCCTGGCCCTGTGCCTTGGCGGACCTGGCCTGCTTCAAGGGCCACTCGAACGGCACGCGCAGCACTTCGCGGCCGCCGTTCTCGCGCGCGGCCTCCACCACCACCTCGTACTGCCCCGGCGCCAGCGCGGCGACGGCCCTGGCATCGAGCAGGTCGAGCGTGTGTTCGCCGCTGGTGCGCGTGGCGCCGGTGACGCCGTCCGCCACCGGGGTGTCGTGGCCGCTCTTGCGCCACCACGAGCGCATCTCCTTGAGCCACTTCGCGCCGCCGTTGTCGCGCTTCCTGAGGTCGTACCAGAGCGCGACGTTGCCGGCGTAGGACTGGTCGGACGCCTTCTCGATCCACGCGGCGAGATACGGGCGATGGTATTCGGCGATATCCATGCGCGGCAGCTGCACCTTCAGCGTGAGCTCGGCGGACAGGGCGGGCAGGGCCGTCACGGCGGCGGTGAGGGCGAACGAATGGCGGATCAGCATCGGGGGTTCCAGTGGCAGGTCGGAAAGCGAAGGGATCAGTGGATGAACAGGAGGGCCAGCAGCACTGGCAGCACCACGCCCAGGCCCACCAGCGGCCAGGTGCCGGGCCGGTGGCCGGCGTGCATCTTCAGGATGACGAGGCCGGTGATCGTGAACACGAGGCAGGCGACGGCGAAGGCGTCGATGAACCAGCTCCAGGCGGTGCCGGCGTTGCGGCCCTTGTGCAGGTCGTTGAGGTAGGAGATCCAGCCGCGGCGGGTGTCCTCCGCCTCGGCCTCGCCGCTCGCGCGGTCGATGCGCACCCAGGCGTCGCCGCCGGGCCGGGGCAGGGCGACGTAGATCTCGTCGGTCGACCACTCGGCGGAGCGTCCGTGCACGTCCACCTGCAGCGCGACGGCGACCCAGTCGGCGAGGTCGGGGGGCAGCGGCGCGTCGTGCCTGCGGTCGCCGGCGGTCGGCGCGTGCGCGGCGAGCAGCGCGGCCGGCAGCATGGCCTTGCGGTCGACGACCACGGGGCGGGCCTCGATGCGTGCGGCGTGGTTCAAGGTCACGCCGGTGGCCGCGAACAGCAGCATGCCCAGCAGCGCGATGGCCGAACTGATCCAGTGCCAGCGATGGAGGGTCTTCAACCACCCCGCACGCGCGGGGTGTGCGGCGGCAGCGGTCATTTGGTGAGGATCAGCTTGCCGGCCGAGGTCCGGCGCAGCCGGTAGACGGCGTCGCCGTGGGCGATCTGCACTTCGGGGAACCCGGCGAACAACTGCTCGCTGGCGATGCAGCGCACGTTGGCCACGCGGGCCGGCGCGGCCATCACGAAGCGGCTTTCGAACCCATTGGCGTCGTCGGTGGCGACGTCGGTGCGAGCGGAGAGGGCGTCGATGGGGTTCATTTCGGCAGCTCGAATTCGATGGGAATGGCGGCCCAGGCGGCAACCGGGACGCCGTTCTCGACGTAGGGCCTGAAGCGGCAGTTGCGGACGGCGGCGAGGGCGGCGTCGTCGAGGCGGGCGAAACCGGTGGACATGGCGAGCTGCACGCTGCGCGGCATGCCGACTTCGTCGATGTACACCCGCACCAGCGCCTTGCCGGACTCGCGCATCCTGGCCGAGATGCGCGAATACACAGGCGTCGGCGGCACCAGGTACTGCACGGCGGACGGCGGGATCGTCTTCGGTGCGATGGCCGGCGCGGGCGCCGGCGGCAATTCCACGGAAGCGACAGGGACGGCCGGGGGCTGCGGCAGCACCTGGGCCACGACGGGTGCGGGTGCGGGCGCCTGGTCGAGCGCCAGGATGGGCAGCGTGAGCGGCGGCGGCGGCGGCACCTTCGCGCCGGGCGGCAGCGGCAGCGGCTTCGACGGGGTGATCGGGGCTGGCGCGTCGACCACGGCCAGGAACATCGGCTTGGCGTCGACGACGACGCCGCGCAGCCGGCTGGCGTTCAGCAGTCCGACGATGGCCACGGCGTGGACGACCAGCATCGTGACGGCGCCCATGCGACGCCGGCGCCGGTGCGCCGCCGAGTGGCCGTGCCGCAGCGGGGCGGCAAGACCGGACGGTGCGCGCGCGAGTGGCGTCGCGCGCGGGTTCGGCGCAACCTCGCCGCGCTGCAGCGGGGCGGCGCCGGCGGTTTCGTACGACAGGCGTCGAGTTGTCATCAGTTCGATCCGGGCATGCAAGACGTCATGATATTAATCTAGATGCGAGTGATTCGCATTCCAATTGTGAAAAAATAGGGCAGGCTGTGGCGGGCGCCGCCGCGGCCAGGGCCGGCAGGGTTCGGGTTGCGACGGCCCGCGGCCCGGCGCAGACGCTCACGCGGGCGCCAAGCCGACCGTCGGCATGGCCGTCGAACCGGAAATACGTTCCACACCGCGAAATCGACCGTCGAGGCAGCCCGGCTTCGCCCCGGCGCCGCCAGGCGCATTCCGGGCGCAGATTCCTGCAATCCGTCCCCGCGACCCCGCGCGCGGCGGGCGGATACGTACCATGGCGCCATGTCCGACCCCCTCGCCACGTCCCGCCCCGGCCCCGGCAGCCGCCGCACGCTGTGGATCGCCTACGCCAGCGGCTGCGCGGTGGCGTGGCTGCTGTACGTGCTGGCCGGCGCCGAGTCCCAGCGTGGCCTGTGGCAGCTGTGGCAGGCGGTCTACCAGGCCACGCTGGCCCTGTGGCCGCCGATGCTGCTGGGCGTGGCCGTGTTCCCATGGGTGCGCCGGCTGCAGGCCGGCCAGCGCGGCACGGTCGGCGAGCTCGGGCTGCACGCGGCCGGGGCCCTGGCCTTCGGCGCGGCCTGGCAGGCCTGCGACTACGCCGTCTCGGCGCTGCTCTACGGCCGCACCTACGCCCAGGTCACGCTGGTGCAGACGGTGCTGTGGCGGGCGATCTGGGGCGTGATCGCCTACGCGGCGATCGCCACGGCCTTCACGGCCTGGCTGCAGGCGCGCCGTGCCCGCGCCGCCTCGCTGGCCGCGGCCCAGGCCGAGTCGGCGCTGGCGCGCGCCGAGCTGGCGGTGATCAGCGGCAAGCTCAACCCGCACTTCCTGTTCAACACGCTCAACTCGCTGATCGCACTGACGCGCAAGGACGCGCAGGCGGCGGAGGCCGCGCTGATGCGCTTCGCGGGCATGCTGCGCTACGTGCTCGACACCAAGCGCAGCGCATCCGACCGCGTGCCGCTGGGCGAGGAGATCGAGTTCGTGCGCGACTACCTGGCGCTGGAGAGCCTGCGCCTGGGCAAGCGGCTGCGCGTCGACTGGGCGCTGGACCCGGACACGCTCGCCGACGAGATCCCGCCGCTGAGCCTGCAGCCGCTGGTGGAGAACGCCATCCAGCACGGCATCGCGCCGCGGGTGGACGGCGGCCGCGTGGGCATCCGCAGCGCGCGCAACCCGACCGACCGCGGCCTGGAGCTGAGCGTGGAGGACGACGGTGCCGGCTGCGAACCCGCCCGCCTCGACGACCCGGCGCCCGCGCGCTCGGGCATCGGCCTGACGGCCCTGCGCCGCCGCTTCGCGCTCGACTACGACGGCCGCGCCCGGCTGCAGATCCACACCCGACCCGGCGCGGGCTTCCGCGTCGACCTCTGGATACCGCAATGACCCACCTCACCCGCGTCCTCATCGCCGAAGACGAACCGCTGGCCGCCGAGGCCCTGGCCGACTGGGTCGCGCAGATCCCGTCGCTGCAGCTGGTGGCCACCTGCGCCGACGGCGCCGGCGCGCTCGCGCAGATCCGGGCGCTGCAGCCCGACCTGGTGCTGATGGACATCCAGATGCCCGTGCTGACCGGCCTGCAGGTGCTGCGGGCGCTGGCGGACGACCCGCACCAGCCGGCGGTCATCTTCACCACCGCCTACGACGAGCACGCGCTGACCGCCTTCGAGCTGCACGCCGTCGACTACCTGCTCAAGCCGTTCTCCCACGACCGCTTCGTCGAGGCGATCGGCCACGCGCAGCGCGACGTCCGCGCGCCTGGCGCCGCGCTGGCCGGCGCCGTCGACGCGCTGCAGGCGCCTGATGGCGCGCCGCTCGCGCGGGTGCTGGTGCGCGACCAGGGGCGCATCTTCCCGATCAACGTCGAAGCCATCGAGCACCTGCGGTCCGACACCAAGTACACGGCGCTGGCGGTCAAGGGCCGCAGCTACCTGGTGCGGCTGCCCATCGTCACCTTCGAGCAGAAGCTCGACCCGGCCAGGTTCGTCAAGCTGCACCGCAGCTGCATCGTCAACCTCGACTTCGTCGAGTCGCTGACGCCCGACGAGAACTCGCAGCTCGTCGCCCGCATGACCGACGGCACGCTGATCACCGCCAACCGCGACGTTTCCAGGAAGCTCAGGGAGCAATCGATATGAACCGCCACCTCTCCAGCCTGGCCCTGGCGGCGCTCGCGCTGGCCCCGCTGTTCGCCCGCGCGCAGGCGCCCGAGGGCAAGGTCTATGCGCCCGGCCCGTTCGACAGCGTCGTCGTGGACGGCGCCGGCCAGGTGCGCCTGGTGCAGGGCGACCGCGACGAGGTGTTCGTGCCCGGCGACGCGCGCGCCCAGGAGGAGGTCGACGTGCGCCTGGTGGGCACGCGCATGAAGATCGACCTGCCGGGCGGCTGGAAGTTCTGGAACAGCGGCAGCGGGGCGCAGGTGGAGGTGCGGGTGCGCCACCTGAGCCGGCTGGTCATGTCGGGCGCCAACGATGTCGTGGCGCCAGGCCCGATCAGCAGCGACCAGCTGGCCATCAGCATGGCCGGCAGCGGCCTGGCGCGCTTCGACCAGTTGCAGGTCGGGCGCCTGAGCTTCGACGTGTCCGGCGCGGGCGAGGGGCAGCTGGCGGGGCGCGCGGACCAGCTTCGGCTGACGGTCTCCGGCAAGGGAAAGATCGGCGCCGACCAGTTGCGCGCGACCCGGGTCGACGTGTCGATCAGCGGCGTGGCCAACGCCCAGCTGTGGGCCGTGGGCGACCTGCGGGTGCAGATCTCGGGCGCCGGCCACGTCGACTACTGGGGGCAGCCCGCGGTGCGCAAGTCGATCTCGGGGTTCGGTTCGGTGGACGCCAAGGGCGACAAGCCATGAACACGATCATTGCTGATCGACAATTCGTTGGATTGGATAGTTAAAGTAAAACATTAGCTTCCGGTCGCACTACGGCGGCCCCTCGCCCCGGTGGGGGTGTGACGGCATTGGCAGTTCCAGAAATCCTTTTCTGGCAATGTGTTGCGAGCGACTTTTCAGGTAAAACTTGAACTTCTTCCGACGCGCACCGGCCAGGACGGCGCTCCGCGGGCGACCCGGTAGTCCGGGTGACCCGACGGCCTCGCTTACCATCGGCTGAATGCCAACCGGAGGGATTCCCTTGCCACGCCTGCACCTCTTGTCCCGGCGCGCCATCGCGACCGCGGCGCTCTCGCTCCTGGCCCTGGCCGGGCCGCTCCAGGCCGCCGCCCGGGGCGTCGCCCCGCGTCCGGTCAAGGTGATGATCGTCACCCTGTTCGGCCCCGAGGCCGAGCCCTGGCTGCGCCAGTTGCCGCCCACCCGGCCGGTGCGCGTGGCGGGCCTGTCGGCCGAGTACCCCGACGTCCGCTGCACCGACAGCGGCATCTGCGTGATGACCACCGGCATGGGCCACGCCAACGCGGCCGCCTCCACCATGGCCCTGGTGCTGAGCCCGCGCCTGGACCTGACGCACGCCTGGTTCGTGGTCACCGGCATCGCCGGCATCGATCCCGACCTCGGCACGCTGGGCGCCGCGGCGTGGGCGCGCTACCTGGTCGATTTCGGCCTGCAGCAGGAGTTCGACGCCCGCGACGCGCCGGCGTCCTGGGACGGCGGCTACGTGGGCATCGGCGCGGCCGACCCGTCGATCCGCCCGAAGCTCGAGTACGGCACCGAGGTGTTCCAGCTGGACGAAGCGCTGCTGCAGCGCGCGCTGGCGCTGTCGGGCACCGCCCGGCTGGAGGACAACGCCGCCGCCGCGGCCACCCGCAAGCAGTATCCGCAGGCGGCCGCCCAGGCCGCGCCGGGCGTCCTGCAGTGCGACACGCTGGCGGGCGACACCTGGTGGCATGGCCAGCGGCTGGGCGAGCGCGCCACCCGCTGGACGGCCCTGCTCACCGAGGGCAAGGGCCGCTACTGCACCACGCAGCAGGAAGACAACGCGACCTACGAGGCGCTGCGACGCGGGGCGGCCGCCGGCCGCCTCGACCTGCATCGGGTGGCGGTGCTGCGCACCGGTGCGAACTTCGATCGGCCCCATCCCGGCCAGACCGCGCAGGAATCGCTGAACGCGCCGTCCGGTGGCTTCCCGATCGCCACCGCCAATCTCTATCGGGCGGCCTGGCCCCTGGTGTCCGACATCGTGGCCCGCTGGCCGCAGTGGCGGACGGGCGTGCCTGCGCCCTGAGCCGCGCGACGGGCGACCGCGCGAGAGGAGGGCGCGGCGCGCACTGGGCCGGTGCGCACCGGGCGCAGCGGATACGGGTTGACGTATCGGCCGACCGGCGCGGCCCGGGGTCCAGGCGTCGACAAAGCCGGCGGCACTCCATGCTGCCGGCATCGCGCCGTCGTGGCCATACGGCCAGGCGCATGGGCATGATGCGTGATCGCGCATAAGCCAGCCGTGGTGCGGCGCGAGGCCTGGAAATGCGTTGTTGCGTGGCGTTCACACCTGTCCGGATGGATTCCGTGGCCCTCGTCTTGCTTAACGAGCGGTACACACGAATCCAGGAACTCCTCCGATGACCTCACGTATTTCGCCTTCCACCGACGCGCCGCGCGCCCGGATCAAGCCGCTGTCCCTGCTGATCGCGCTCGCCTTCGCGGGCACGGCCGCCCATGGCCAGGCCGCGGCCCCGGCCGGCGCCGCCTCGGCGCCCGAGGCCGGCAAGCTGATGACCGTGACGGTGACCGCGCAGCGCGTCACGGAAGAGGCCAAGGCGGTGCCGATCTCGGTGAGCACGATCGGCGGCGAGACGCTCGACGCGCTCGGCGCCTCTGGCGACGACATCCGCGCGCTGTCCGGCCGCGTGCCCAGCCTGAACATCGAATCGTCGTTCGGCCGCGCCTTCCCGCGCTTCTACATCCGCGGCTATGGCAACACCGACTTCCACCTCAACGCCTCGCAGCCCGTCTCGCTGATCTACGACGACGTCGTGCAGGAGAACCCGATCCTCAAGGGCTTCCCGATCTTCGACACCGAGCAGGTGGAAGTGCTGGCCGGCCCGCAGGGCACGCTGTTCGGCCGCAACACGCCGGCGGGCGTGGTCAAGGTCGATTCGGTGGCGCCGTCGCGCCAGGTCGGTGGCTACTTCAGCGGCAGCTACAGCACCTTCAACACGGTCGGGCTGGAGGGCGCCTACAACACGCCGCTGGGCCCGGACTGGGCGATCCGCGTGTCGGCACAGAGCCAGCACCGAGACGACTGGGTCACCAACGACGCGCCCAAGCAGCAGACGGGCAAGCTCGAGGGCTACGACGACGAAGCCGCCCGGGTGCAGCTGCTCTACAGGCCCTCGGGCACATTCAGCGCCTTGTTCAACGCGCACGGCCGCGGCCTGAGCGGCACCGCGCGCGTGTTCCGCGCCAACATCATCAAGCCGGGCACCAACGACCTGGTCGACGGCTTCTCGCCGTACCACGTGGCGCTCGACGGCGCGAACCAGCAGTTCATCGACACCGAGGGCCTGAGCGCCAAGCTGCGCTGGGACCTGGGCAGCGTGGCGCTGAGCTCGATCACCGGCTGGGAACACGTGCACGCCTTCAGCCGCGGCGACGTCGACGGCGGCTACGGCGCCTCGTATGCGCTGCCGATGGGCCCCGGCTTCATCCCGTTCTCCAGCGAGAGCTCGGACGCGATGCACGGCCACGACCAGCTGAGCCAGGAGTTCCGCCTCGAGCACGGCGGCACCGGCCCCCTGACGTGGCAGGGCGGGCTGTACCTGTACCAGGAGAAGTACAAGATCGAGAGCCTGTCCTACGACACGCTGTTCGGCGCGCCGCCGTCCGAGGTCGACGCCACGCTGAAGAACAACGCGTGGGCCGTGTTCGGCTCCGCCGGCTATGCCGTCACCAGCGACTTCAAGCTGCGCGGCGGCGTGCGCTACACGCGCGACCGCAAGACGCTGGAGACGATCCCGATCGACGGCGCGACCGTCGACGCCAGCAAGGGCCTGGGCACCGGCACCAGCGATTCGCGCACCAGCTGGGACCTGAGCGGCACCTACGCCGTGACGCCGAACGCCAACGTCTACGCCCGCGCGGCCACGGGCTTCCGCGCCTCCAGCATCTTCCCGGCCTCCGGCTTCGGCTACCTGACCGCCGCCAAGCCCGAGACCACGACGTCGTTCGAGGTCGGCTTCAAGGCCGACCTCTTCGACCGCCGCGCCCGCATCTCGGCCGACGTGTTCCACTACGACGTCAAGGACCAGCAGGTCAGTGCCGTCGGCGGCTCGGACAACGTCACCCGGCTGCTGAACGCCAAGAAGGTGCTGGGCCAGGGCTTCGAGCTCAACCTCGACGCGTACCTGCTGCCCACGCTGCTGGTGACCCTCAACGGCAGCTACAACTTCACCAAGATCAAGGATCCGTCGCTGGAGGTCGCCAAGTGCGCGGCCTGCACCGTCACCAACCCGATCGATCCGGACACCAAGCTCGTGCGCATCGACGGCAACCCGCTGCCGCAGGCGCCGAAGTACGTCGCCAACGTCACGGCGCGCTACGGCATCCCGACGGCCAGCGGCGGCGAGTATTTCGTCTACACCGACTGGTCGTACCGCAGCCAGGTCAACTTCTTCCTCTACGAGTCCAAGGAATTCACCGGCAAGGCGATGACCATCGGCGGCCTGCGCGCCGGCTACGACTGGGACGGCGGCAAGTACGAGTTCGCCGGCTTCATCCGCAACCTGACCAACCAGATCCGCGTGACCGGCGGCATCGACTTCGACAACCTCACCGGCTTCATCAACGACCCGCGCACGGTGGGTGTGCAGTTCAAGGCCACGTTCTAAGATTGGCGACGTCTGCGGCCGCGCGGGACTCGAGCCCCGCGCGGCCGCCCTTTTTCTTCCGTCCGGAGCCTCCCGTGAAGAACCTGTTCGTCGCCGCCTTGCTCGCCCTGGGCCTCGCGTCCGCCTGCGCCGCCCGGCCCGCGTCCCGGGGCGCCTGCCTGACGGAGTGCACCCCGCGCATCGGCATCGTCTCGGCCTTCGGCCAGGAGGCCGCGATCCTGGTGGCGCAGACGCGCTCGGCGCGCACCTGGGTGCTGAACGGCAACCGCTTCACCACCGGCGTGCTGCGCGGCAACCCGGTGGTCATCGTGCTCAGCGGCGTCAGCATGGTCAACTCGGCCATGGTCACGCAGCTGATGGTGGACCACTTCAAGGTGCAGCGCCTGCTGATGTCGGGCATCGCGGGCGGCGTCAACCCGGCGCACCACGTGGGCGATGTCGTCGTGCCCGACCGCTGGGCGATGCCGCTGGAGGTGTACTGGAGCCGCGATGGCGCGCTGCCGGCGCCCTGCGGCGCGGCGGCCGACGTGTCGTGCCTGGGCCTGAAGCTGGCGAGCGCGGACGGCCGGCCGCTGCCGCCGTTCAGCCTCGCCACCCCGGCGGGTCCCCTGCCCACCGGCCTGTTCATGCGCGAGAACTTCGTGATGACCGCCGCCACCGCGCCCGCCGGCGAGTTCCGCTTCGACTACCCGGTGGACGCCGAGATGCTGGCGGTCGCCCGCACGCTCCGGCCCGCGCTGGCGCGCTGCGGCCCGAAGGCGGTCGCCAGCCCCGGCGCCGAGCCCGATCCGGCGCAGTGCGTCAAGTCGCCGCCGCAGCTGATCGTCGGCGGCCGCGGCGTCTCCGGCGGCGCCTTCCTGGCCAACGCCCAGTACCGCGCCTACCTGTTCGAGCAGCTGCAGGCGCAGGCCTTCGAGATGGAGACGGCCGCGCTGGCCCACGTGGCCCATGCCAACGCGATCCCGTACATCGCGTTCCGCAGCCTGAGCGACCTCGCCGGCGCCGAGGCCTTCGACGCCGATGCGGTGACGCTGTTCTCGAGCGGCCTGGCCGAGACCAACGAGGCCGCGGTGACGTTGGCTTTCCTAGAGGGCTGGCGCCGGCGCCATTGACGCACGGGCGCCGCCTGTAAGGTTTCGCGGGCCGGAGGCGACTGACACCCGGGGTGCCTGCGCGGCTGCAGCAACGGCGTCGCCGGCATACGGCAGGCCGTATGTAAAGTCGATGGACCGTGTAAGAGATCATCGGCGTCGACGACCAATGGAGGCTGCGGCCAGAGCCGGCCGCGGTGCGCGACGGCCCGTCCGGGCGAGCGCGCCACTTCACCTCCAGGAGAGACAGATGATCCAACGAATCCTCACCGCCGCCGCGACGGCCGCGATGATGCTGTGCGGCGCCACCAGCGCCTTCGCCGAGGGCTCCGGCCACGGCACGCTCGTGCTCACGACGTCCAACGCGACGACCAACGAACTGCTGGTGCTCGACACCTCCGGCGCCGAGCTGCGCCGCATTCCCACGCAAGGCCAGGGCGGGGTGGGCGGCAACGCCGGCGGCATCGCCGCGAGCCGCGACCATGTGGCCGTGGTCAACTTCGGTTCGTCGAGCGTGTCGATCTTCGAACGCGACGAGGGCGGCCGCCAGTTCCGCCTCGAGCGCGTCATCCAGACGCTGGGCGCGCCGGTGAGCGTCGCGTTCGGCCACGATCACCTGTACGTGCTGACCACCACGCACGTCGAGTCGCACCGCGCCGGCCCGCGCGGCATCGCGGCCACCATCGACGGCCAGGCGCAGCTGCTGCACGGCGACGCCAGCGCCGCGCAGGTGGGCGTGCTCTCGCACGAGCTGATCTTCACCGAGAAGAGCAACGCCATCGAGCGCGTGCGCCTGTCCGGCGACGGCGCGGTGGCCGGCGCGGCGACCCTGGTGGCCGACATCCCCGCCAACGTGGACGCGCCGTTCGGCTTGGCCACGCGCGGCGACGACGCCTACGTGACCATCGCCCATGCCGACGAGATCAGCCTGGTGCGCAACGGCGGCGTCCTGGCGGTCACGCCGTCGGGCACGCAGCACGCGCCGTGCTGGGTGGCGCTGGACGGGCCGTTCCTGTTCTCGGCCAACTCGCCCAGCCACAGCGTGTCGCGCTACGCCGTCTATGGCCGCAAGATCGTCCAGGACGCCGCCGTGGTGGCGCAGTTCACGGGCGCCCCGACCGACATCGCCTACCGCGACGGGTACGCCGCCGTGGTGGACGCGGGCGGCGGGGCGGCGCGGGTGTCGATCTTCCGCGTCGACGAGGACGGCAACTTCGCACTGCAGGGCGTGGCCCAGCCCGGCGCGAGCGCCAACGGCGTGGTCATCGTCGAGGCAGACAGCGGCCGCTGAAGGGTTGTCCCGCCGGCCGCCCCGCCTCGCGCGGCGGCCGGCGTACCATCGGGCGCTTCGCGCGGCGGGGTGGGCGACCGGCCCGCCCCGCCGGCCTTGAGACGAGGCGTCCCGTCACCATCTGGACAGGACGTCGTGAAAGGAGAAACCCAGGATGCCCGAGTACAGGAAGACCCCCGAGGCGTTGGCCAGGCTGACGCCCATCCAGCGCCACGTGACGCAGGAAAGCGGTACCGAGCGCCCCGGCACCGGCGAGCTGCTGGACAACAAGGCGCCCGGGATCTACGTCGACATCGTGTCCGGCGAGCCGCTGTTCGCCTCGGCCGACAAGTTCGAGTCGGGCTGCGGCTGGCCCAGCTTCACCAAGCCGATCGCCCCCGCCTACGTCGCGGAGCTGCGCGACACCACGCACGGCATGATCCGCGTCGAGGTGCGCTCGAAGCACGGCGACAGCCACCTGGGCCACGTGTTCCCGGACGGGCCGCGCGACCGCGGCGGCCTGCGCTACTGCATCAACTCCGCCTCGCTGCGCTTCGTGCCGCGCGAGCAGATGGAGGCCGAGGGCTATGGCGAGTACCTGAACCAGGTGGAGGACGTGCAATGACGACCGAACGCGCCGTCCTGGCCGGCGGCTGTTTCTGGGGCATGCAGGACCTGATCCGCAAGATGCCCGGCGTGCAGGAGACGCGCGTGGGCTACACCGGCGGCGACGTGGAGCACGCCACCTACCGCCACCACGGCACGCATGCCGAAGGCATCGAGATCCTGTTCGATCCGGCGGTGCTGAGCTACCGCGCGCTGCTCGAGTTCTTCTTCCAGATCCACGATCCGAGCACGAAGAACCGCCAGGGCAACGACGTCGGCATGAGCTACCGCTCGGCGATCTACACCACGTCGCCGACGCAGAAGGCGGTCGCCGAGGACACCATCCGCGACGTCGACGCGTCGGGCCTGTGGCCCGGCAAGGTGGTCACCGAGGTCGAGCCGGCGGGCGCGTTCTGGGAGGCCGAGCCCGAACACCAGGACTACCTGGAGCTGTTTCCCAACGGCTACACCTGCCACTTCCCGCGCCCGGGCTGGAAGCTGCCGAAGCGCGCGGCCTGAACCGGCGCGGCGAGGGCGCTCAGGCGCGCCCCGCCGCGTCGGCGGCCGCCGGGCGCTCGATGCCCGCGCGGAACAGCGCCGCCACCATGTCAGACTGCGTCAGCATGCCCAGCAACCGGCCGTCGCCGTCGACGACCGGCAGGTGATGGCGCCCGCCGTCGGAGAAGGCGGACATCAGGTCGACCAGTTCCTGCGCGGGCCGGGCGGTGCGCACGGGGCGCGTCATGATGTCGCCCACCAGCCAGGCGGCGTCGTTGCCGGCGCCCCGCGCCGCCTCGTGACCGACGAAGAAGTCGTGCAGCGTGACGATGCCCAGCAGCGTGTCGTCGACGTCCACCACCGGCAGCGCCTTGACCGCGTGCCGGATCATGCGTTGCCAGGCCTCGCGCGCCGGCGTGGAGGGCAGGGTGGTGACGACGTCGTGCGACATGATCTCGCTGCAGCGCAGGTGGCCGAAGCGGCGCGTCCAGGCCTGGTGCTCGGCCTCGACGAACAGGGCCTGCAGGTCGTCCTCGCTGACGTCCAGCAGCTCGCCGCGCGCGCGCAGCGCGGCGTGCAGGTCCGGCAGACCCAGGCCCGCGCGCGCGCTCGGGGCCGCGTCGCGCGTGAGGTGCGCCGGCGCCGGTGCGGGCGCGCGGTGCGGGTAGCGCCGGCGCGCCGACACGTTGAACAGCAGGGCGGTCAGCAGCAGCAGCAGCGAGTCGATGCCCACCGGCCACAGCACGAAGGCGTAGCCGAGCGACGTCACGGCGGGCCCGCCGAGCACGGCGGTCAGCGCCACGGCGCCGCTGGGCGGGTGCAGGCAGCGCAGCGGGAACATCGCGGCGATGGCCAGCGCACCGGCGGCGGCGGCGGCCAGCGCGGTGTCGGGGAGGTGGCGCGCGCAGGTCACGCCGATCAGCGCCGACACGACGTTGCCGCCGACGATGGACCAGGGCTGCGCGAGCGGGCTCGCCGGCACGGCGAACAGCAGCACCGCCGAGGCCCCCATCGGCGCGATGAACCAGGGGTTCAGCCCGGCCAGCATGTGCTGGCTCAGCCAGGCGGCGAGGTACAGGCCCAGCCCGGCGCCGACGCAGCCGAGCACGATCTCGCGCCGTGAAACGTTCACCGGCGCGGGCGCAAACGACCGCAGCCAGGGCCCCAGGCCGCGGTCAATCACCGCGGCGGTCCTCGCCCGGGTCCGGGCCGGCGCCCGTCAGCGCGCAACCGCTGGCGATACCCGAGCCAGTGACCATCGCTGCGGACGACCCGATGGCGGGCGGGGCCGGCGTCACCGGTTGATGCTGGGCACGCTGAAGACCGCGCCCAGCGACTGCAGTTCCGTGCGATGCAGTTCGGCCAGGTGGCCCAGCAGCCGCTCGCCTTCGGGCAGCAGGTGGATCTCGACGCGGCGGCGGTCCTGCGCGCTCGGCCGGCGCTCCACGAAGCCGTGTTCCTCGCAGCGCGTGACCAGCGCGACGACCCCGTGCGGCTTGGCCTGCAGCCGGTGCGCCAGCTCGCCGACGGTGGCGAAGGTGCGGCCCGGAAAGCCCTTGATGTGCAGCAGCAGCAGGTACTGCAACGGCGTGATGCCGGCGGACTGCACCACGTCCTCGGAGAAGCGCTCGAAGCGGCGGATCTGGAAGCGGAATTCGGACAGCGCCTCGAACTCCGTCTTGGTCAGGGGCTTGCGCCTGGGCGGCGTCATCGGCGGCGGGGCGGGGCGGTGGAACAGGGCGCAAATATATCACGGTGTGATGTAAATGCGGTTCCGCGAGCCCGGCGGCGCGACGACCTGCCGCAGGCGCGGCGCTCAAGAAAAAAGAAGCCTGGCACGCAGGCCAGGCCGGGAGGCCCCGTCGACAGTCGCTGGCGTCGACGAGGGGTCGGATCGGCAACTTGATCAGGAATTGCGATTCACGAACGGACTGTAGGAGGGCGCAGGCTCATGGCGTGAGCCAGCATGCGCGCGACCGTCCCCGGCGCGGTCAGCGGTCGTTCAGGCCGATGCCGTCGAGGATCCGGGGAATCGCCTTCTCGACCCGCGACGCCCGCGTCGCCGACTGCTTGGCGCCGGTGAAATGCAGGTGGTACTGGCGCTGGCGGCCCGGCGTCAACGCCGCGAAGGCCTCGCGCAGCACCGGATCGCGATCCAGACGGTACTGGAACTCCGCGGGATAGACCCGCTCCGAGATCTTCTTGAACTCGACCTTCAGTCCGGCCTGCTCGACGGCGATCGCGTTCTTCACGAGGCGCTTGATCGTCGCGGCGAGCTTGCCGATCTCCGCCGCCGAGGTGAAGCGCATCTGCCGCTGCGACTGCGAGTTCTCGCCCGGCTGCACGAGCAGCCCGGCCGGATCGTCCAGCAGCGCACCCTTCATGAACAGCAAGGCGCAGGATTGCTTGAGCGGCATGATCAGCACGACATTGCCGCCGTGCGCGGTGTAGGTGGGCTTGCCCCATTTCAGCACCTCGGCGAGGTCGCACGACAGGAGGATGTCGCGCAGCCTGGCGAGCTCGGGGTGCCATTGGCGGGCACGGCTGAAGAAGGGGTCGACCCCGGGATTCGGTGCGGTCATCGGGTGGGCTCCTGGCGGTTGCCTGGGCTCGTGGCGTCAGCAATGTACCGCACGATCCCGCTCCAGGGCCTGTTCACACTGAATGCGCGCCCGCGTGAGTCAATGCGCCGGCCGGCCGGCGGGCCACCACCAGCCAGCCCTGCACCGGCACCTTGTTCTCTTCGCGCAGCATCACGCCCACCGGCGCGTCGACCACCAGCCCCGCGTCCGCGAACGCGCGCTGCGCGTGCCCGCCCGCGTGGGCGTAGCGCCCGTGCGGGAGCAGGCGCACGACGCCCGTGTCGCCCGCGGGCAGCGCCTCCAGCGTGAAGACGAACACGCCGCCAGCGCGCAGCGCGCCGTGCACCGCCTGCGCGACCTCGCCCAGTTCGCCGAAGTAGTTGAGCGTGTCGGCGGAAATGGCGACGTCGAAGGCGTCGGGCCGGCCGCGCAGGAACGCGGTGAGCTCGGCCTTGCGCAGCTCGTCGTAGACGTCGCGGTGCGATGCCTGGATCAGCATCGCCGTGGACAGGTCGCAGCCCACCAGCAGGCGCGCCCAGGGCTGCAACAGCGGGCCGCACAGGCCGGTGCCGCAGCCGAGGTCGATGACGTCGAACTGGCGCGCCGGCGGCGGCAGCGCGGCCTTCACGGCGTCGGCCACGATCCAGGGCGCGCGGTACTTCAGGCGCTCCAGGGTGGAGTCGAAGGTGGCCGCGAAGCTGTCGAACTCGTTCTCCACGTAGGCATCGCTGGCGCGCTGCGGCATGGCGCCGCCGGAGCACGCGGCCAGGTGATGCAGCACGTAGGGGTTGTCGGGCTCCTGCTCCTGCCAGGCCTTGAGGATGCGGACCGCGTGCTCCGGCTCCTCGGCCACCAGCAGGTACTGGACGTAGACCTGGCGGCGCCGCTCGTGCGGCTGCAGCAGCTGCATGGCACGCAGCGCGTGCGCCACGCCTTCCTCGATCTTGCGCTGGCCGAGGCAGGCGAGCGCCAGGTTGTGCGTGGCCACCGGGTGGTCGGGCGCCAGGGCCAGCGCCTGCAGGCAGGCCTGCTCGCTGACCGCCAGGTCGCCGCGGCGGCGGAAGATGCGCGACAGGTTGGCCCAGGCCTCGGCGGTGGGCACGAGCTCCAGGCTGCGCTTGTAGGCTTGGGCGGCCTCGTCGATCTGGTTGCGGCCCAGCAGCGCGTTGCCGAGGTTGTTCCAGGCGCCGTCGGCCGTGGGGTCGGCCTCGACGACGCGGCGCATCAGGGCGATGGCCGCCTCGTGCTCGCCGCGCTGGTACTTGAGGATGCCCAGCACGTTGAGCACCTCGATGCGGTCCGGGTCTTGGGCCAGCACGGCCTCGTAGATCTGCTCGGCCTGGCGCAGGTCGCCGCCCTGGTGGCGCTGCATCGCGTAGGCGATGGCGTCGCCGATCTTCATGCTGAACTCGCCCGGTGCACTCCCGGTGGGCTCGCTCTGGGTCATGGCGCTCATGGCCGGATCCTCCCTGTGCGCAGGACTATGCGCGAGGCCGGCGGCCGGTGCCATCCCGAAAGACGAGGGTCAAGACACGTCTGGCCCCGCCTCATGAGAGTGACCGGCCCGCAAGTCGTTGATTTCTATCGGGTTTGACAGCATCCTGGCCGGATGGTGGCAGGCCCGGTTTCGACTGGCGACGTGAAATTCGGCCAGACACAGCCCTTCATGTGACACGGCTCGATCGATTCGACGCCGGGGCGTCGTCGGAGGCGCCGGCTCGAGACCCGCCGAATTGACGTCGATCCGGCTGCGCAGGATCAGATCAAGGCGTTCGTGCGGAACTGCCTTGCACAGGCGCCTGGCAGCGGCAAGTCGTCGCGACCTCCGGTTGCGTATTGCAATCTGCGGTCTGCCGCACCCGTTGGTCGTCCCGCGAGGCGAACGACGACTGAGTCGCCGCCTTACGTCCGAAGCAGGGTCGCCAGGTCGAACGCGGTGTCCGCGGCTTGAGTCGGCGTGGGTGACACGCCGGCGTCCAGCAGCTTGCGGGCCAGCAGGTGGTCCTTGGACGCGTTGATCGAATCGACGCCGATGAGCCGCAGCCCCTGGAAGTGGAAGATGCTGAACGCGCGGTCCGTCAGGGGGCCTCTCGCGACCCAGCGATCCGAGCCCGTCGACAGCCCTGCCATCTGCAGCTTGACGCCGTGCTGGTCCGACCAGAACCAGGGCGTTCCGGTGAAGGGGCGCGGGATCCCGAGCAGGGCAGCCGCCGCGGATTTGCCCTGTTCGCTGGCGTTGTTGACCGATTCCAGCCGGAGTAGCGTGCCGTCGGCAAGACGCCGCGCGGTGCAGTCGCCGGCGGCGACGATGGCCGGGTCGCTCGTGCGCGCACATTCGTCGACGACGATGCCGCGATCGCATTCGAGGCCGGCGGCACGCGCGAGCAGGTCGTTCGCCTCGACGCCGATGCCGACGACCACGACGCCGCAGGGATAGCTGCGTCCGTCCGCGCAGTGCACGGCCACGGCGAGGTCGTCGCGCGTCTCGATGGTCTCGAGGCGTGCATCGAACACGAGTTCCACTCCGTGGCCGGCATGCAGCGCTGCAAACCATTCGGAGAGCTGCGGCGTCAGCACGCGAGCGAGCAGGCGCGGCGCCGCCTCGAGCACGGTGACCGCGAGCCCCTTCTTGCGTGCCGTCGCCGCGACCTCGAGACCGATGAAGCCGCCGCCCACGACGACGACCGGCAGGTTCGACGCCGCGCAGCGCCCCAAGTGCTCCGAGAGCGCAGTGGCGTCGTCGCGTGAGCGCAGCGCCAGCACGTTGCGGGCGGCCGAACCGGGAACCGAGAGCAGGCGAGGGCGCGACCCCGTGGCGAGGACCAGCCCGTCGTAGGCCAGCGATCCGCCGTCGGCAAGCAGGACGGTGCGGGTCACGCGGTCGATACATTGCGCGTGGCTGCCGGTGCGCAGCGCGATGTCCTTGCGAGCCAGCACCTCCGGCGATCGCATCGCCAACTGCGCGGCTTCCAGCTCGCCCGCGAGCCATGCCTTGGACAGTGGCGGTCGATGGTAGGGCCCGCAAGGTTCTTCGCCGACGAGTGTGATCGATCCGGCGAAGCCGGCCGTGCGCAGCGACTCGGAAGACTGCAGGCCGGCCTGCCCCGCGCCGATGACCACTACCGAGCGCAGGGAGGTCGCGAGCGGCGTCATTCCTGCGTCTCGGGCAAGGAGATGCGCAGCCCCGCGAGGGCGGGCGAGGCCTTGATCTGGCATGAGAGCCGGCTGTTCGGCCGCCGTTCGGCCGCGACGTTGTCGAGCATTGCGAGCTCGGACGCCGAGGCCGGAGGCAGTTCGGCCATCCGCTCCTCCTCGACATAGCAGTGGCAGGTCGCGCAGGCACAGGAGCCGCCACACTCCGCGACGATGCCGTCGATGCCGCCCACGGTGGCGCCTTGCATCAGGCTCCAGCCGTCGGTGACGTCCACGTCGACTTCGGCCCCCGACGGCTCGATGAAGGTGATGCGAGTCATGGGTGTTCTCCTCGAGGTGTGGCCCGCGGTCTCATTGGATCGCCAGCTCGAGACGGAGCGGGCTGCGGAAGGTGGAAGAGGGCATCCAGGGCAGTTGCTCCTGCACGCGGCGGAACTCGGGCACGACCTTCAGCAGTTCCTCGAATGCGATGCGCACGGACAGGCGCGCGATGGCCGTGCCCAGGCACGCATGGACGCCGCCGCCGAAGCCGAGGTGACCGCGGGGCTTGCGCTTGATGTCGTAGACGTCGGGATTCGGGAACTGACGCTCGTCACGGTTGCCGGAGCCGTACGCCAGGCAGACGAAGTCACCGGCCTTCATCGCCTGGCCGTGCAACTCGACGTCCTTCTGCAGGCAGCGGCGGAAGCGTTGGGCCGACGTGTTGAAGCGCAGCGATTCCTCGACGGCGTCCGGGATCAGCGACGGATCGGCCACGACGGCGCGGCGCGCGTCGACCTGGTCGGCCATGTTCAATGCGAACATGCTCATGAACCCGCCCAGCGATTCGATGCCGGCCATTATCAGCGTCGTGGTCGTGAGCAGCACCTCGCGCTCGTCGAGGCGATCGCCGTCGATCTCGGCCATGCTGAAGTGCGAGATGAGATCGTTCTGCGGCCGGGCGCGGCGCTCCGCGATCACGCCGGAGGCGTATTCCTGCATCCACTGGAAGGCCGCCAGGTGCTCGGGGCCCTTGGCGCGCGTGTGCGGATCGCTCTGCACCATCAGCACGGCCCTGTCGCGCACAGCCTGTTCGTCGCCGATAGGAAGACCCAGGGCCGCGAACAGCACGCGCACCGTGAACTTCGACGAGAACTGCTCGATGAAGTCGAACTGGCGCTGGCCGCGCAGGCCCTCGGCCGTGGTCGCCGCGATATCGCGTATGGCGCCCGAGAGGCTCTCGAGATTGCGCTTCATGAATGCGTGCTGCACGAGGCCGCGCAGGCGGTCGTGGCGTGGGGGATCGGTCGTGCCGAGCGTGGCGCCCGCGCGGTTCGGCAGCTCGGTCATCAGGTTGCCGCGGGCCGACGAGTAGGTCTCCCAGTCCTGCCCCGCAGACACGATGTCGGCGTAGCGCGAGAGGACCCACATCTGCGCCTGCGGGCTCCAGAAGCACGGATGCTCGTCGCGCAGCGTCTTGTAGAAGGGGAACGGGTCGGCGTCGATCGCTGGCGAGTACGGGTCGAAGGTGAACATCGTTTGTCTCCTGGGGATGCGTCGCGGGATCGATACCCGACGGGGCGCTGAGGCGAATTCTGGGATGAAGTGCGTCGGGGAAGATGCAAGAAGACCCCGCAAGACTTGCACTTTTCCGACGTGCCTCTGGCATGCTGCCTGCCTTGGAAATGCATCGCGCTCCCGCGCCGCCGGCGCTCCACGACCCCTGCCTGCGCGCTGTTCGGGGAGTCGTCGACGTCCATGGCCGACAGGCTGCGCGTCGAGGCCATCCAGTCGCGCAGCCGCCTGCCGACCTTCAATCCGCGGGCCGTGCTCGAAGGCGGCGCGCCCGGGACGGCGGAGGCCTTGCGTGAATTGTTCGAGACCCCGCGTGTGCTGCACTTGAACGAATCCGACGGCGCATGCGTCGTTCTGGCGCTTCATCGTGTTGGTGGAGACGCATCACCGCGAGCAGCGGCCGGTCTCGCGCCATGCCAACCGGCTCGGAATGTCGCCCGAGCGCCTGAACCGGTTTCAAGCGCCGCGTCTGCCCGGGGCCACGCGAGTGCCGACGCGCCATGGCGGCGACGCCGAGGGCTGAGTCCAGGCCAGCGGCAATCGGCCATTGCAGCGGTCCGCCAAAAGTGCATGTCTGGTCGCCCTTCCGTCCAACTTCGCGGCGCCGCCCGTGCGCAGAATTCAATTCACCCCGAGCTGAGGGGGCATATCGAGAACATCGTCCGGCCGGAATCGCCCAGCTGAAGCCTGAGCTGAACCGCGCCAAGCGCTACTTATAAAGAGAGACATCCAATGCACGACCTATTGAAGAGCTTGGCGAACTGGCTCGGCTCGACCCGGCTGAACGTGTTCTTCGGGACGACCGATGGCCTGATCGCGACCTCGCAGTCGATCCACATCCTGGCCATCTCGGTGGTGTTCGGCAGCGGCCTGATGATCAGCCTGCGCCTGCTGGGCATCGGTGCCTCGGGGCGCACCGTCTCGCGCCTGGCGTCGACTGTGATCCCCTGGATGTGGTGGGCGCTCCTCGCACTGCTGTTCACCGGCCTGGTGCAGACCGTGTCGGAGCCCGTTCGCGAACTCGGCGCCACGGCGTTCTGGTTGAAGATGGGCATGCTCGTGTGCGTGCTGGCACTGAACGTCTGGTTCGGCAGAACCGTGCGCGCCCACGCCGCGACCTGGGACAGCGCCGCCACCCGGCCGGCCAGCGCCCGCGTGTTCGCCGTCGTCTCGCTGCTCCTGTGGGTGGCGATCATCGTCAGCGGTCGCATCATCGCCTACACGTGGCAGCAGTGATCGCCGCTTCGACTTCGACCCAGACTCGCCCAGGAACCCATTGACATGACCATCGATCAATTGCTCAATCTCATCGAGCACTCCAACCTCGCCACCCTCGTTCGCGAAGGCGACTGGTGGTTCCCTCTGGACGAATGCCTGCACGTGTTGTCCATCGCAACCGTGTTCGGTTCCATCCTCATGATGGATCTGCGTCTCGTGGGCCTGGCATCGCGCGACAGCGCCGTCACCAAGCTCTCCAACGAAGTGCTGCCCTACACCTGGATCGCGTTCGTGTGCGCCGTGATCACAGGCGCGATCCTGTTCATCTCGAAGGCGCCGGTGTACTGGCACAACCCGCAGTTCCAGCTCAAGTTCCTGTTCATGGCCCTGGCCGCCGCGAACATGCTCGTCTTCCACTTCGGCGCGTTCCGTCGCGTCGCCGACTGGGACGACGCCCTGCCGCCGCCGACGGCGGCGCGCCAGGCGGGCGCACTGTCGATCTCGCTCTGGATCATCGTCATCTTCCTCGGTCGCTGGATCGGTTTCACGACCTGAACGCGGCTCGACGTACACCAGGATGTGCGTGCGCGTACCAGCGAATGCAGACCAGCATCACCTCGATCGGGTAGTGAAGTCGCCTTGGCACCTTGCTCATCCTGGCGGAGTCGCTCATGGTCGCCCTGGGCACTGGGCGTGAAGGTGGCGGCGCTGCCCGTCGTCGCGCTCGTCCTGCTGCCCATGATCACGCATTTCCTGTTGAGCCCTTCAGCGCTGCAGCCCAGCGCGGATGCGAAGGCTTCTGTCCAACTCGCCGGAGAAACCGCATGACCCGAATCGTCGACATCGCCTTTGTCCGCTACCAGGCACCCGACCTGGAACGCATGGAAACGTTCCTGGTGGACTTCGGGCTGCACCGTGCCGCTCGCACCGGCGACGCGCTCTACATGCGTGCTGCCGGCACCGCCCATCATTGCCACATCACGGAGAAGGGCGACAAGGTCGCCACGATCGGATTCGGCCTGCGTGCCGGATCGGCCGCCGACCTGCAGGCCGTGTCCGAGAAGTCGGGGCGGCCCGTCGAGGCCAATCCGGAACCGGGCGGCGGCCAGCGCGTACGCCTCATCGACCCCGCGGGTTTCGTCGTGGACGTCATCCACGGCCAGGCGATGCTCGAGGCGCTCCCGGTACGCGAGCCGTCGCTCGTGAACGGCATGACGGCGCGCCAGCGCTTCGGTCGCCCCATCCGCCTGAAGCCGCAGCCTTCCACCATCGCCAGGCTGGGGCACGTCGCGCTGCTGGTCGCGGATTTCCCCGCCTGCTTCGCGTTCTACAGCGACCTGTTGGGCTTCAAGCCGTCCGACACCTATTGGGCCGGTGTCGAAGCCAACAAGATCGCAGCGTTCATGCACTGCGGCCTGGGCGAGGAGTGGACCGACCACCACACGCTGGCGCTCATCACCGCGCAGGACGGCAAGTCGCGTTTCGATCATGCCGCGTTCGAGGTGATCGACCTGGACGACGTGGTGCAGGGCGGGCAGTGGCTGGAAGACAAGGGCTACACGCGCGCCTGGGGCTTCGGTCGCCATGTCCAGGGCAGCCAGGTCTTCGACTACTGGCGCGATCCGTTCGGCAACAAGGTCGAACACTGGACCGACGGCGACCTGGTCAACGATTCCACGCCGGTCGGTACCGCCGAGATCGGCAACGATGCCTTGCACCAATGGGCGCCTCCGCTCACCCCTGAATTCTTCGCCTGAGACCCCGCGCCCGACGTCAACGAGGCATCCCCATGAACCTCGCCCGATTCACGATCGCCGGACGTACCGTCGTCGGCATGATCGACGGTGATCGCGGGCGTGGTTCAGGACAGGGTTCCAATCTTGTGATCGACGGTGGCCCCCCAATTCGTCAACCAGACTTTTCTTCGCGGGCATCGTTTTGCGCGGACGACAGCGCATCGCCCAAGGCGTTGTAACTTTGGTGGCCCTACGGAACGATGGGAATCGCCTTCGTCGGGCCGCCGAAGAAGCAGTAGTCGCAGACCTGCCCGCGCATTGCGACCAGCTCTGAGCGCGGGAACGGCAAGGCGTCCAGGTAGGCGATGGCCGAGGGCGTCACGCCCGGCCCCGCGTCGCGGACCTGGTTCAGCGAGTAGTGCGAGACGGAGTGGCAACGCCCCGGCAGGTCGGTGCGGTGCAGCTTGGAGCGCCGGCCTTTCGCGGCATAGCCGAGCAGGTTGCGGCTGCCGTTGCCGGCGATCTGCACTTCCGGCGTCCACACCTCGTGCGTCCAGTGCACGTAGGGATGCGTGCGATCGACCGGGTCGTAGATCTTCAGCGTGCGGTGGTTGGCGTACAGCTCGTCGACCTGCGCGCCGAGCGTGCGATAGACGCGGCAGTCGATGCTGAAGCTCGAGGCCTCGAGGAAGGGGATGTCCACGCTCGCGATGCGCAGCACCAGCAGCCCGGCCGCGGCACCGTCGACGTTCAGCACCACCTCGTGCGTGTCGTCGCGCGTCACCGTCCAGCGTACCTTCAGATGCGGGTCGTCGGGCTGCAGGTCGAAGGGCAGCTGCAGTGGGAAGTCGAGGCTTTGCGCCGCGATGGCTTCTTCGGCCGGCACCACCCAGGGCCCCGAGACGGCGGCGGCCGGGAACTGCGGCTGCAGCGTCGAGCTGATATAGACCTCGTCGGCGAAGCAATCGAAGCTCACGAGAGTCAGGCGAATTGTCGGCGCGCTGGTGCCAGCCAGTGTGAACTCCTGGACGCGCGCGGCGCGGCGCTGCAGGCTGGACAAGGCGATGTCGCTGGTCACGTCCTGACCCTTGCTGGCCATGAGCCCCTCGACGACGATGACGCCGAAGCCGAGGGTGAAGAGGCTGCCGAGCGTGCCGAGCAAAGCCGCCCACCACGACAGGTTCACGTCGGTCGTGATGTCGCGCATGTCGAACCACAGCTCGTCGTATTCACGGCTGTAGCCGGGCCGCGTCAGCTGCGGCACGGCCTTCATGGAGAAGAAGACGGAGCCTTCGCTGTTCTCCGCCTTGCCGTAGATGGAGAAGTCGCCGTCCTCCACGCCGAAGCCATAGAGACTGAGCCTCGCGCCGGCCTTGTCGACCTGCTTCGCGATGCCGGCGCGTACGCTGTCGAAGGCCAGTGGCGCGGCCACGTGGTTGATGCTGATCGCGATATCGTCGGCGCCGGTGAAGTCGACGAGGGTGGCGGGATCGCCGGTGGTCGTGACGATGCCGCCGGTGATCGGTTCGTCGGTGACATCGATGCCCACGCACAAGGCCCCGTCGCGCACGAGCGCCGTGACCGCCGCGCTCGGGGCGGTCGCGATGCTGCCGAGAAAGCCGGCGTCGAGCCCGCTGGGCGTCATGCCGCTGAGTTGCTGGCCGATCAGCAGGCTCACGCCGATGCGGAAGGTCGAGCCCTGGATGACGGCGTCGGCGGCGGCAGAGTAGGGCGTGCCGTCGATGGAGGCGACGTTCATCGACACAATGGGCGGCAGCGAGGCTTTCAGCGCGAGCGTGAGCCTCGGCGGTGAGCTGTCGTCCGCGGGCGGCTGCAGGCCGACGGCAGGCAAGACCAGCACCGCCACGTCCACGAGCACCTCGTGCGTCTCGGGCGGCAGGCCGCCATCCGGCGTGACGGTCAGCGAGCCCCAGGCGCGCAGGACGACGCGCACCTGGTCGGTGTCGGCCGCGTGGAACTCCAGCCGCGGCAGGTCGAGGAAGAGATCGGCCTTGATGCCGGAGGACGAGCCGCTCAGGCGGTGCGCTATCTGGCCCGCGTGGTAGGCGATTCGCTGCAGCCCCTGGATCGTGTCGCCGCGGATGGCGATGGCGGCGGCATAGCCGGCGTGGTGGCTCATTCTGAAACCTCCGTGCGACGCACTCCGGTGTTCGCCGTCGGGATGGACCGGCGGGCTCCTGGCATCCCCTGAATGGAGTCTGGCGACGAGGCATCGTATGCGTCCGGCGATGTCATCTTGAAAGCCGGTTAGGAGCAAAGGATGCTCGTGTCCACTTCAACTCTTGGTGGACACGTGGACACTATCGATTCCAAGACCGGGCCTGGTCGTCGACGCCGGCGCCTGCATAGTGACGCGTTCAAGGCGGACGCCATCGCCGCTGCTGCACAGCCCGGCGTGTCGATGGCGGCCGTGGCGCTGGCTCGGGGCATCAATGCCAACCTGCTACGCCGCTGGGTTCGCGAAGCGGAGGTGGCGCCGGTCTTGGCACTATCGAACAGGGCGCCGGCTCCATCGCCGCCCGCGTTCGTGGCCGTGCAGTTGCCTGAGCCGGTAACCCCGGTGGGCGACATTCGCGTCGAGCTTCGGCGCGGCTCGACGACGATGACGGTGGCTTGGCCGATGGCCGCGATCGCCGAGTGCGCGAGCTGGATGCGTGAGTTGCTCCGGTGATCCGAGTCGACACGGTATGGCTGGCCGTGGAGCCGCTGGACATGCGCGCCGGCACGGAGTCCGCCTTGGCGCGCGTCGTGACGGTGTTCGGCGAGGCGCGTCCTCACCATGCCTACCTGTTCGCTAATCGCCGCGCTAACCGCATGAAGGTGCTCGTGCATGACGGCATCGGGGTGTGGCTCGCGGCGCGGCGCCTGAACAGTGGCAAATTCGTCTGGCCGAATGACGCGGCCACGACGGCGTCGCTCAGCCGAGCGCAGTTCGACGCCCTCGTGCTGGGCCTGCCGTGGCAGCGCGTGGGCGAGGCCGGAATCATTCGAGTTCTGTAGCGCAGAGCAATTCTCGAATCTGCCAATTTACGAGGCGGGCCGCCTCCGGCACGATCACGACCTGTGATCGCCTCGCAGCAACTCGACACCCTCGATCCGCAGCAGATGCGCCAGGCACTGCTGACGCTGATGGCCGAGAACGCGGCCATGGATGTGCTGCTCGACCAGCGACAGCGGGAAGTAGCGTTCAAGCAGGCCCAGGTCGACAAGCTCACGCACGAACTCGCGGTACTGAAGCGGCTGAAGTTCGCCGCGACCAGCGAGAAATTCTGTGCAGGCCTGAGCGTAGGGCAGAAGAGCCTGCTCGAAGACACGCTCGACTCCGATGTCGCCGAAGCATCGGCTGAGATCGACCGGGCCAAGGGCGACGACAAGGGCAAGCACAAGAAGGACAAGCAGCAGCCCAAGCGCGCACCGCTACCGCCGCACCTGCCGCGTCGCGAAGTGCACCACGAGCCGCAGAGCACGGCATGCACCTGCGGCTGCCAGATGAAGCGGATCGGCCAGGACATCTCCGAGAAGCTGGACTACGAGCCGGGTGTGTTCACGGTCGAACGCCACGTGCGTGGCAAGTGGGCCTGTGCGCATTGCGAGAAACTCGTGCAGGCGCCAGTGGCCGCGCACATCATGGACAAGGGCAAGGTAGCGTCATGCAGAGCGTATTCGTAGTCCAACATTTGCACGTACTCCCAGAAGGCTAGGAGGACTGCAAGTTCATTGGCGTCTACACCTCGCACGAGAATGCGCGACGGGCGGTTGAACGTCTGAGGCTGGCGCCCGGCTTCCGTGACTTCCCAGTCCTGGTCTCGGATCTCGGCGAAGGGCTAGCCCAGCGAACGCAGGTTCTTGAGTCGCGATACTTCGAACTCGGCGTCCAGCGCCGTCACGCACACTAGCTCGAATCCAGCGTCGTGGAGGCGCACGCAGGCGTCGAGCGCCCCAGGGATGGCGGGCACCGAACTCCAGAACTTGCTGCCGAAGTGCTGTCGTAGCCGTGCACGTCCTTCGGCATCGAGGCGAGGAACGTCCCAGCGTTCCAGCGGTCCGTAGCCGAGCGGGTCTCTGACCGCGGGACGAACGCCAAAGGCTTGTCGCCATGCCTCGGCGTACCCCTCGAGATAGTCCAGTAGGACGCCATCGCCATCGAGTGCAAGGAGCGGGCGTTGTTTCATCCGAGCATTATCGGAGAGGCAATGCCGTGCCTCCGGCGACTTCAAGGCCGATCGATGAGATGCTGGTTGCGCTAGCACGCATAAAGTCTGAACTGAGGGGGCAGTTCGAACTTTATGGCCCAGTACCGGGCTTCAGCGAGTGAAGGCGTTCCTACGACAGTTGCCGGTCCGGCGGCGGTTCCAGCGGCTGAGGTGGAGGTAAGGCCACGGCCGCCAGGTACGAAGTGCGATTCCGACAGCGGGCCGAAGCTCGCGAAGCGACGATGGCCTGAACGTAGCCAGCGACGAGGTGCGCCGGCGGCCAGATATCGGCGTGACGAAGGGGCATCCGCTAGTCTGCAGCCGTTCCCGCGACTGGCGGCGGCGTGAAAGGCAGTTGGAGCTACGTGAAGGCACGATGACCAGACCGCAGCCTAATCATGTTGCGCCGGTCGCCACATGACGACGCGCGGAACGCATGCCGGCCAGACCGCAGCCAGTGGCACGGCATCACGTCAGAGCGCAGCCAGTGGAAGGCCAAATGACCTGACGGAGGCCACGAGGCCCTCGGCGGCCCGGAGTGGCCATCGTCGCTTCGTGATTTGTGGTCGCGGGCGCTTGCGGCGGCCAGCCAGGCGCAATTTGGCCCGGGTCTGCCTGGTGTGAAGTGAGCATAATGTGCGTTATGTCAACTCATACGGAGAGGCATCCCAACCAAACCCGCCCACGTCCCGCCCACGTCCCGCCCCCGTCCCGCCCAAGCCGCGCCCCTCGAACAAGCCCTCTGCCCAGACCGCGCCCGGCACGGCCTGCGTCACCGACACGCCAGCGGCCGATCTCCGCCCACCAGCGCCCGCAACTCCCCCAACTGCGCCTCATACGCCTTCCACCGCGCCACCGAGCTCTGGTAGATCGGCCGCCGCACCTGGGCGACGCTCGCTGTCTTCACCACGCGGCGGTTCTTGTGGAAGTCCAGGCAGGCGTGGTTCCATGGCAGGCCGAGATACGCGACGACGCGACGCGCCTGGTTCTCGACATCGGAAACCATGGATTCATATGAAACGTCCAGGATGCGGCCCGCCGGCAGGACGTCATGCCAGTGCCGCATCAGGTCCCGATACCCCAGCCAGAATCGTCCCACGGCGCCCAGGTCGTAGGTGTACGGGAGATTGTTTGCGCTGAACAGGCGCGAATAGCAGGAGAAGCAGGAATCCATGGGGTCGCGCATCGCATGGACGATGCGGGCAGTCGGCAGCATCAGGTGGATCAGCCCGACGTGCATGAAATTGCCGGGCAGCTTGTCGACCACGTGGGTGGCGCCCGGCGCCAGCTCGCGGAGGCGGTCGACATACCGCCGGCCGAGCGCGCGCAGGTCCGGGTCGGAGAGATGGCCCAGCGACTCCGGGAAACGGAAGCCGCCCTCCCCGCAATCCTGTTCGGCCGACTGCAGGGTCTCGGCCAGCCAGGTGATCTCGCCGGCGCCGTGCACCGCAGGCAGCGACGACAGCACCTGCTCCAGCAACGACGTGCCCGAGCGCGGCATGCCGACGATGAAGACAGGCGTCGGACCGGCGGCCGACGCCGGCGCGTGCCGCGCCAGCCGCCCGCGCGAGAAGGTCGCGACGATGCGGCGCTGCAGGTCGACGTGCGCGGCCTCGTCCCAGGGACAGGTCGCACGCTTCATGCGGTTGCCCAGTTCGTACGCGGCGAACGACTCGGCGTGGCGGCCCGTCTCCTCCAGCATCTTGCCGATCGTGAACCAGTAGCGGACCTGGCCGTCCTGCGACAAGCCCGCCACCCGATGCTGCTGCGACAGCAACTGCTCGACCTGCGGGTCGCCGGGCCGATAGGTCTTGTACTGCGCGAGATTGCAATGCGCCTCGATCTGCTGCGGGCGCAATTCGAGGATGCGCTCGAAGATGGCGCGCGCCTCGTCGACGAAGCCCTGGGTGCGCAGGCAGGCGCCCAGGTTGTTCAGGGCCTCCACGTAGTCGGGGTGATGGTGCAGTGCCTGGCGATACGCGGCGATCGCGCGCTCGAATTGCTCGCGTTCCTGCAGCAGGACGCCGAAATTGAAATGGGCGACGGCGAATCCGGGCTCGAGCTCGATGGCACGCAGGAACGCGGCCTCGGCCTCGACCAATTGGCCGCGGCGGCGCAGGCAGTTGCCCAGGTTGGCGTGCGCCTGGGCCAACGCCGGGGCGAGCGCCAGCGCCGAACGGTATGTCGCCTCGGCCTCTTCCAGCCGCAGCAGCGCCTCCTGGGCCACGCCCAGCGCGTTGCGCAGGGCGGCATCGCGCGGCATCGCGGCGACCGCGATGCGCAGCGGTCCCTCGGCCTCGGCGGGCCGCCGCGCGGCCAGCAGCAGCAGGCCCAGGTTGGCCTGCGCCGCGGCCAGGCCGGGGCACAGCGCCACGGCCTGCTGCAGGGCCGCGATCGCCTCGTCGGCGGCGCCCCGGCCGGCGGCGGCGACGCCGATCCGGAGCAGGCCCTGCGCCCGGGCGGCGGCGTCGGGAACGGCGGTATCGAAGGCGTCGGCGTCTTGCTGCGTCGTCATGGACTGGCGTGGCGTGGCGGGGTCGGTCGGGCTCGCGGCGCGCGTCTGGCGCACCGCGGTCGGCATGCGCAAGCGCCGGGTGCGGCCGTTGCGACTCACCCAGTTTGCCATCGAGCCGGGCGCGATCCGCCCAGGCCACACCCTCGGAACTACCGTGTTCCGGGTAGCTAGGCTGAGCGCAGGCTGAGCAGCGCCCGCGCCGCTTCAGCGCACGACCAGGGTCTGGATCGCGTGAGCCGGGATCTGCACGCGCGCTTCGTCGCGGCCGATGAACAGCCGGTAGGCGACGGGCTCGTCCGTCCGGTTCATCACCACCGTGGCCAGCGTGCCGTCGGGGTTGGCGAACGCGGTGGTCATCAGGCTGCTGCGGCTGCTGGCGGCCGCGATGCGGCGCGCCCCCGGGCGGATGAACTTCGAGAAGTGGCCCAGGTACCAGTAGCTGGGCGTGAAGGTGAGTTCGCCGGTGCGCGTGTCCGCATGCACGGGGGCGAAGCAGAAGTTGCCCACGTGGTTGGGGCCGCCGTGTTCGTCGAGCAGGATGTTCCAGTCGGTCCAGCCTTCGGCGCCCTGGTTGAAGTCCTCGATCAGCGCGGCGCCGTAGCGCTCCGCGTTGGCGAAGGACTGCAGGCGCGCCGGGTCGAATCCCTCGATGGCGGCCTCGGTCAGCAGCAGGTGCTTGTCGGGCCACGCCCGGTGCACGTTGCCCACGTTGGCGTGCATCGGCGCCCCGCCGGCCCAGGTCTCGTACCAGTGGAAGCCCAGGCCCCACGCGTAGCGCGCAGCCTCGGGGTCGTCGAAGACCGCGTGGGCGCGCTGGGTCATCAGGTCGCGGTTGTGGTCCCAGACGATCACCTTGCGATCGCCCAGCCCGGCCTCGGCCAGCACCGGGCCGAGGTGGTTCTTGAGGAAGTCGCGCTCGTCCTCGGCGCTGTAGATCATCGACTCCCAGCGCTGCTTGGCCATCGGCTCGTTCTGCACCGTCAGGCCCCACACCGGGATGCCCTCCTCCTCGTAGGCGCGGATGAAGCGCACGAAATAGCGCGCCCAGGCGTCGGCGAACTCGGGCCTGAGCCGGCCGCCCTGCAGCATGCTGTCGTTGGTCTTCATAAACGCCGGCGCGCTCCACGGGCTGGCGAACAGCGTCAGGTGGCCGCCGGCCGCGGCGATCGCGCGCTTGAGCAGCGGAATGCGGTACGCGCGGTCGGGGGCGACGCTGAACGTGGCCAGTGCGGCGTCGCCTTCGGCGATGTAGGTGTAGCTGGCACTGCTGAAGTCGGAGCTGTGGATCGTGGTGCGCGCCAGCGTGTAGCCGATGCCGTTCTTCGGGTCGTAGTAGGCGCGCAGCAGGCGCGCCTGGTTTGCGGCGGGCAGCCGGGCGAACACCTCGGCGCTGGCGTCGGTGATGGCCCCGCCGATGCCCAGCAGCGTCTGGTAGGCCTTGCTGCGGTCGACGAACACCGAGACGTCGCGCTCCGGTGGCTGTTCGCCCGCAGCCAGCGTGGCCGTGCCGCTGAGCGCGAGGCGCTCGCCGGTGCCCGCGGCAGTGGTGTGGATCTCCAGCGTGGCGGCGCCGGCGGGCGCCTGGGCGAGACCGATCGCACAGGCGACCGCGGCAGGAATGACGGGGTTCATGGTGGCTTGCGCAAGCGGCGCCGGGTTCCGATGCGCCATGTTAGCGCTGATGTGAAAGCGGTTTCATGAGGGGTTTGCCACCCCGCTCGCCCCAGGCAGCGCACCGCCGGTGGGCACGCCCAAGGGTTTGTCCCAGGCGAGACAGGCGAAGGATTTTCGCGCCGGTCGTAAGGATCTGCGGAGTCGCGCGACAGACGAAGGTGCCGCACATCGGCGCGCTTCATCAACCGTCAAGGAACCCTCATGGACAAGCAACTCTTCATCCGCACCGCCCTCGCCTCGGTCCTCGCCCTCGGCGCCCTGGCCGCCCACGCCGGACCCGTGGCCGCCGACCCCTCCAAGGACAAGTGCTTCGGCGTCGCCAAGGCCGGCGCCAACGACTGCGCCAGCGCCACCGGCTCGCACTCGTGCGCCGGCACCGCCACCAAGGACAACGACAAGGGCGACTGGAAGTACGTCGACAAGGGCACCTGCGAGAAGATGGGCGGCTCGACGATGGCCCCGAAGAAGTAACCTACGCCGTCCACCACCCCGAAGACCGAGTCATGACTGCCGCCGTCCCCACCCTCTCCGGCACCGGAATCGGTCTTCGCCAACCGCATTACCGCGAGGTCTTCGAGCGACTGCCCGCGCTGGCATTCCTCGAAGTCCACAGCGAGAACTTCTTCCTCGACGGCGGCGCGTCCATGCACGCCCTCGAGCGCGCCCGCGCCGCCTACCCGATCAGCCTGCACGGGGTCGGGCTCTCGCTGGGCTCGGCCGACGAACTGGCCGAGCGCCACCTGGCCAAGCTCAAGCGGCTGGTCGAGCGCGTCGAGCCGGTGCTCGTGTCCGAGCACCTGTGCTGGGGCAGCATCGGCGGCCTGCACCTGAACGACCTCCTGCCGCTGCCGCACACGACCCGGGCGTTGGCGCTGCTGGCCGACCGCGTCGACCAAGTGCAGTCCACGCTGAAGCGGCGCCTGCTGGTCGAGAACCTGTCGGCCTACGTCGAGTTCCGCGACAGCGAGATGACCGAGACGGCCTTCCTGGCCGAGCTCGCGCGCCGCACCGGCTGCGGGCTGCTGCTGGATGTCAACAATCTCTACGTCAACGCGGTCAACTTCGGCTTCGATCCCGTCGCCCGTCTCGCCGAGCTGGACGGGGCGTCCATCGTGCAGATGCACCTGGCCGGCCACACGGTGGTCGACGACTGCCTGATCGACACCCACGGCGACCTCGTCTGCGACCCGGTGTGGTCGCTCTACGAGGAGGCCTGCCGCCGCTTCGGCCCGCGAACGACCCTGATCGAATGGGACACCGACCTGCCGGCGCTCGATGTCCTGCTGTCGCAGGCCGCGCAGGCCGACGCCGTCGCGCGGCGCGCGGGCGAGGTGGCCCATGCCTGAGCTGCACGACATCCAGTCGGCCTTCGCTGCCGCGGTGCGTGACCGCGAGCAGGTGCCCGCGGCCGCGCGCTGGCTGGTCGGCGACGGCGCGCTGGTGGCGAGCCGGCTGGCGATCTACCGCGCCAACATGGTGGCGTCCGCCGACAAGGCGCTGGCGTCGGCCTACCCGGTCGTCCGCCAGACGGTGGGCGACGAGTTCTTCCATGGCCTGGCGCGCGAGCACCAGCGCCGCACGCCCTCCACCAGCGGCGACCTGACCGAGTTCGGCGCAGGCTTCGACGCCTTCCTGGCCGCGTTCGAGCACACGCAATCCCTGCCGTGGCTGCCCGACCTGGCCCGGCTCGAATGGGCGGTGCATCGCGCCTACGGCGCCGCCGACGCGCCCGACTGGGACGCAGCCAGCCTCGGCAGCGTCGATGGCGAGCGCCAGGCCGACATCCGCTTCCGCTGGGCGCCCGGCCTGGCCGTGGTGCCGGCGCGCAGCCCGATCGTGCGTGTCTGGACGATCCACCAGCCCGGCCACGACGGCGACTTCAGCGTGGACTGGACCCAGGCCGAGACGGCGCTGGTCGCCCGCAGCGGGCTGGCCGTCACCGTGACCCGCTGCGGCGCCGGCGAAGCCGCGTTCCTCGCCGCCTCGCTGGACGGCGCGCCGCTGGGCGACGCGGCCGGCGCGGCCCTGTCCCGGCACCCCGATTTCGACCTCGGCGCCCTGCTCGCCCGTGCCGTCTCGGCGCGGCTGGTCTGCGGCTTCACACTCTGAACGATTCCCATGAAAAACCTGATCCGACGCAGCCTCGCCCTCACCAGCCTGGTCGACCGCCTGCAGCCCCTGGGCCTGCTGGCCTTGCGCCTGTACGTGTCGTCCATCTTCTTCCGCGCGGGGCTGGTCAAGATCGCCGACTGGAGCGCCACGCTCGCCCTGTTCCACGACGAGTACAAGGTGCCGCTGCTGCCGCCCGACCTGGCGGCCTTCGTGGGCGCCTTCGGCGAGCTTGCCTTCCCGGTGCTGATCACGCTGGGCCTGCTGGGCCGCTTCGGCGCCGCCGGGCTGTTCGTGGTCAACGCGATGGCCGTCATCTCGTACCCGCAACTGTGGGGCTTCGACTGCCCGGCCGGCATCAATGCGCACTTCTACTGGGGTTCGATCCTGCTGGCACTGACCGTGTTCGGCCCGGGCCCGTGGTCGCTCGACGCGCTGATCCTGCGCCGCCTGGGGCTGCGGCCCGCGACCCCCGCCCGAGCGCCGGACGCGTTCAGCGGCCGATGAACTGCCGCACGAGTTGCAGCAAGGCCTCCACCTTGAACGGCTTGCGCAGGAAGGCGTCGTAGCCGTCGAACTGCTCGCGGATCGCGTTCTCGGGCAGGCCGCTGTCGAGGATGACCCGGGTGTGCGCGAAGCGCGGGTCGGCGCGAAGCGCGGCGACGAACTCCGCCCCGTTCATCAGCGGCATCATGTAGTCGACGATGACCAGGTCCGGGACCGCCTCGCGCGCCTGCGCCAGCCCGAGCTGGCCATTGACGGCGCAGAACGCCCGATAGCCTTCCTCCTCGAGGATCAGGCTCAGGACTTCGGCACTGCCCAGTTCGTCATCGACGACAAGAATGGTCTTCACGGGACGCCTTCCATCGCCGCGTCGCCGCCGTCATGACGACGAAGGCGCGGGGCCTTCGGGGCTGGCAACGGGCTGGGCCGACGGGATCACGTCGCCGTCCGCCCGATAGGTTCCGGCAATGTGCATTCCATGGGAATCGACGCGGAGGCGGCGCAGTCCGGCCTGGTAGTCGGTGTCGCGCATCTTGATGATCGTCAGCAGCCGTTCGACCTGGCCCTCGTCGTGCACGAAGCGCAGGAAGAACAGGTTGTCGACGATGCCCGAGACGCCCCAGGGCATCGAGACCACGCTGGAGACGACGTCGCGGGTCTCCAGCGTCATCAGCACCGTCACGCGGCGGCTGCGCAGCTCGTTGACCAGGCAGGAGAAGAACCGGTTCAGCCGCTCCGGGTAGACCGCCGACTCCAGGAAGCCCGACAGGCCGTCGACGACCAGGCGGCGCACGCCGCGGCGCGCCACCGCCGCCAGCAACCGGTCGGCGATCTCGTCGAGCATCGCTTCGCCCGTGGTCTGCCACATCAGCTCCACCGCGCCGGTCGCCTCCAGCGCTTCCAGGGCCATTCCCAGCGAGCGCGCCTTGGCGCGGAGGCGGTCCGGCCCCTCGAAGAAGCTCAGGTGCAGGCCCGGCTCGGCGGCCGTGCTGGCGTGCAGGAAGTGCAGGCCCAGCGTGGTCTTGCCGGTGCCGGTCGAGCCGATGGCCACCGTGGAACTGGCCATCGGGATGCCGCCCACCGCCAGCAGCGCGTCCAGCGAGGGGATGCCGCTGGTGGTGACCTCGTCGCGCATCGTCTCCATGGCGGCGCTGCGGTAGACCGCCTCGATACGCGGGAACACGCGGATGCCGTCGTTGTCGATGCGCATCGAATGCTTGCCGCGCAGCGGGCCGGCGCCGCGGAACTTGCGCACCTGGATCGAGCGCTCGGAGCGGGCGTCGAACAGCTTGTCCTCGAGCTCGAGCAGGCCGTCGACCATGGTGTGCTCGGCCGCCATGCGGTTCAGGTTGCCGCTGGTCAGCAGCAGCACGGTGCAGTCCTGCAGCACGGCGATGCCCTGCAGCTCATGGACGAACTTCTTCAGGTCGAGGTCGCTGGCGCCTTCGGAGGCCGCCACCAGCCCGTCCAGCACCAGCACGCCTGCCCGGCGCTGGCGCATCTCGCGCCGCAGCACGCCCATCAGGCCCTTGAGGCCGCCGGTCTCGAGGTCGTGGAAGGCGCTGATGTAGGCCAGCCGGTCCGGGAACGCCCGCACGTCGAAGAACGACAGCGTCGACAAGTGCTGCAGCATCCGCGAATGCGATTCGGCCAGCAGGGTCACGTACACGGCCACGCCGCCGTCGGCCACGTGGCCGTAGCAGATCTGGTTGGCCAGGATCGTCTTGCCGCAGCCGGGCAGGCCCTGGACGATGTAGACGCCGGTGCGCATCAGCCCGCCGCCCAGGATCTCGTCGAGGCCCGGCACGGCACTGCGCAGGCGCTCGATCGGCGCCACGGGGTCGGAGGTGGAGGCAGTCATCGGTTTGCTCCCATGTCGTTGCCCTCGGGAATGCTGACGGTGAAGATGCTGCCCCGGCCGGGCGCGCTGTCCACGGCGATCGTGCCGCCCATCGCCTGGACCAGGCGGGTGACGATCCACAGGCCCAGCCCGGTGCCGGCGCCCCGCGCCGAATGGGCCGCCACCGCGAACTTCTCGAAGATCCGGCGCTGGTCCGCCGGCGCGATGCCGCTGCCGTCGTCCTCGACCTGCACCCGCCACGCGCCGTCGTCGGCCGCCAGCCGGATCGTCACCGCGCTGGCGCCGGAGTGCTTGAACGCGTTGAGCAGCAGGTTGTCGATCACCTGCTCGAAGGCGACCGGGTCGACCGAGCGCAGCGCGCCGAAGGCTGCCTCGTCGCGCTCGAGGCGCAGGGCGATGCCGCGCGTGCCGGCCTCCTGTTCCAGGCTGTCGATCAGCGTGGCGACCAGGGCCGGCACGTCGATGCGGCGCTGCGCCAGCGGGTAGACGGCGCCGGGCGAGGCGAGCAGTTCCATCAGCACCGTGACGCGCTCCGAGTAGCGCTTGAGCGTGAGCTCGGCGCGGCGGATGCGCTCGGCCGCGTCGGGCGCGTTGCCGCCGTGCGCGGTGGTGCGTGCCAGCGCCAGGTGCAGCGACAACGCGTGCAGCGGGTTGCGCAGCTCGTGGGCGGCCATCGACAGGATGTCGTCGCGCAGCGCGATCTCGCGCTTCAGGCGCACGAGTTCCGCGGCGGCTGTGCGCCGTTGCGCCGCCGGCCACGGCGGCTCGGCGGGCGTGGGGGCGCCGCTCACGGCGACCCGACCCTGGCGCCCATCGGCGCCGCGGCGGCTGTCGGCTCGTTCGCGGGCTCGCGGCACGGGTTGGACGGCATGCCGCACGATGGCAAGTTTCAGGCCGACCGCCGCGCAGCGGACGCCCGCCGCGCGCGCGGGGCCTTGCCCGGGCGAGCGGGCATGCGCGTTGCCGCACGTTCCGCCGGCTACAGTGGCGGCCTGCGCAACCGCCGCGTCGCCGCCATGTTCATCGTCACCCTGACCTACCTGTTGCCCGTCGAAGCAGTCGACGCCCTGATGCCTGGCCACATCGCGTGGCTGGACCAGGGCTACGCCGACGGCCTGTTCATCGCCTCGGGTCGGCGCATCCCGCGCACCGGGGGCGTGATCCTGGCGCGCTCGGGCGACGAACAGGCGCTGCGCGAGGTGCTGGCGCGCGACCCGTTCGCGATCCACGGCGCGGCGCGCTTCGACGTCGTGGAGTTCATGCCGACCAGGACGGCGCCGGGCGCCGAGGTGCTGAAGACCTTGTAGCCGGGCGCGGGCTTCAGGCGGTCTCGCCGCCCTCGTCGCCCTGCGCGTCGCCGGCGGGGGCCGTCTTGCGGCGGCCGCGCGCGGCGAAGCGGCCGGCCGGCGCGGTGAGCGCCTGTTCGAGCAGCGTGCCCCAGGGCGCCTGCGCCTCGCGGGTGGCCACCAGCTCGTCGAACGCCGGGCCGGAGCGCACCGGGTAGCGGTCGACCGCGCGCTGGTCCTTGTGCGCGAAGTGCAGCGTGATGCGCTTGACGGTGGCCTGGTAGATCTGCGAGACGCGCGACGTGCTCACGCCCAGCGACTCGGCCACCTCCTCGGTGCTCATGCCGATGCCCATGTAGGCGTCGATGACCTGGCGCTCGCGCTCGGGCAGCGTGGCGAAGAACTTCTCCAGCCGGCGCAGCAGGATGGCGGTGTCGACCCGTGCCTCGACCTCGTCGGCGGGGGTGGCGGCGTGGCCGCCCTGCGGGGTGTAGTGGTCGCCGTCCTCGTCGTCGTCGCTCAGGCTCTGGGTCTGCGCGGTCGACGCGGCCTGCTCGAGCTCGGCGATCTCGTTGACCTCGATGCCGCACACCTCGCTCAGCTCGGTCAGGTTGGGCGGTTGGTCGTGGCCCTGCATCCAGCGTTCGCGGGCGATCTGGATCACCTTGAACTTGCGGCGCTGCGAGCGGCTGAGCTGGTCCATCTGGCGCAGTTCGTCGAGCATCGCGCCCTTGACCCGCAACTGGGCATAGCGCAGGAACGCCTCGCGGCCCTCCTCGCTGTCGGGGTCGCCTTCCCACTGGAAATTCATGGCCGCCTGGGCGACGCCGATCAGCCCGGCCTGGATCAGGTCGGCCTTCTCGACGTTGGCCGGCAGTCGCCGCGACAACGCGCTGGCTTGCTTTCGCACCCACGATTCATGGCGTGCGATCAGTGACGACGGAACACCCTGCATGGAAATCATGGAGCCATGATATGCAGACAATCGCCCGCGCATGGCGATCTTTTCTGCAATCCGGGGCCCAAACCTTGCGATCCGTCCGGCAGGTGTGCGTTTTTTGCATTTCCAGCACCCCGGGGTGCCCGGCCCGCGAGCAGCCGTCGTCTCCAGTTCAACGGCGAACCGGCCGGACGGTGGATCGGCACAAACCCTCGGGGCTTCGGTTCCTGGCGGATCAGGGCCAGTCGGTGCCCGCGGCCAGCACCGCCACGGCGGCGGCGAAGCCGCGTGCGTCCTCGGGGTCGAACCGCGCCGGCAGGGGACTGTCGAGGTCGAACACGGCCACCAGCCGGTCGCCGGCCAGCACCGGCAACACCAGCTCCGAGCGCGACGCCGAGTCGCAGGCGATGTGGCCCGGGAACGCATGCACGTCCTCCACCCGCTGGATCTCGCGGGTGCGCGCGCAGGCGCCGCACACGCCGCGCGCGAACGGGATGCGCACGCAGGCGACCTTGCCCTGGAACGGGCCGACCACCAGTTCCTCGCCGCGCGCCATGTAGAAGCCCGCCCAGTTCAGGTCGGGCACCGACTGGTGGACCAGGGCCGCGAACTGCGCCAGGTTGGCCAGCCAGTCGCGCTCGCCCTCGAGCACGGCGCGCACCTGGGCGACCAGCAGGTCGTAGGACGCGCGCTTGGCGGCGGGCGTGGACATGTCGAGGGTGACGGCGACTTCGAAGCTCATGGCGGAACGCGCAGGACGGGTTGCGAGATGGTAGTCCAGCGCCGGCGCGCGCACCGGCCGCCGGGCGCGCGACCCTTCAGGCCAGCGGCAGCACCACGGTGAACTCGCTGCCGCGGCCCTCGCCGCCGCTGGCGACAGCCACCGAGCCGCCGTGCGCCTGCACGAGCTCGCGCACCAGCGTCAGGCCCACGCCCAGGCCCTGCTTGCTGAAGCCCACCGCCAGCGGATCCTGCACGAACGGCTCCCAGATCGTCGGCAGCGCCTCGGGCGAGATGCCGATGCCGTTGTCGACGATGGCGACCACCGCCTCGCCGGCGCCCTCGCCGACGACCCGGACCTGGCACTCCAGTGCGATGCTGCCGCCCACCGGCGTGTACTTGGCAGCGTTGTGGAGGATGTTGCTGAACACCTGGGTCAGGCGCACCAGGTCGCCCTCGAGCATCAGCGCCCGATCGGGCACCCGCAGCGAGAACGCCTGGCCGCGGCTGTCCATCAGCGGGCGGCAGGCGTCGAGCACATGGTCGAACACGTCGCGCAGGTCCAGGCGGTGGCGGTCCAGGTGCAGCTTGCCGGTGGCCACGCGCGCCGCGTCCAGCAGGTCGTCGATCAGGCGCGTCATGTGCATGACCTGGCGCTCGATGATGGCGCCCAGGCGCGGCAACTGGTCCACGGAGGTCGCCTGGCCCAGCAGCACGGCGACCGTGCGGATGGGCATCAGCGGGTTGCGCAGTTCGTGGGCCGCCAGCGCGAGCGCCTCGGTCTGGCGCCGCAGGGCCTCCACCGCGACCATCTGCAGGCCCTGGGCCGTCAGCGTGGCCAGCACCAGGCCCTCGTTGGCCGCGCTCAGCTCCGCTTCCCGCCGTGTCGCCTGGCCGGTGGGAACGCTGGACAAGCCGGGGGGCACGGAATGGAGGACGGCCATGGGACCTCGGTCGCTGAACACTTGCACTGTAGCGCAGTGGCGTGGCCGCGGGGGGCCGGCGCCTGCCCACCCGCCAGTGCGGCCTTGCGCCGCCGCCGGGCGCGAAGCCGCGCGAGGCGCCAGAATGGCGCGCGATGCATCTCACCCGCACCCGGCGCTACCTGCCCTGGATCGTCGCCACCGCGCTGTTCATGGAGCAGCTCGACTCGACGATCGTCAACACGGGCATCCCTGCCATGGCGGCCAGCCTGGGCGTGACGCCCCTGAGCCTGAAGGCCGTGGTGACCAGCTACATCCTGTCGCTGGCGGTCTCCATTCCCGTCAGCGGCTGGCTGGCCGAGCGCTTCGGCAGCCGGCGCATCTTCCTGTTCGCGCTGGGGATGTTCACGGTGTCCTCGGTACTGTGCGGCATGGCGCCCAACGCCAGCCTGCTGGTGGCCGCGCGCGTGCCCCAGGGCATCGCCGCGGCGATGATGATGCCGGTCGGCCGCAGCGCGGTGGTGCGCACGTTCCCGAAATCCGAGCTGCTGCGGGTGATGAACTTCATCATCATCCCGGCGCTGATCGGGCCGCTGCTGGGCCCGACCGTGGGCGGGCTGATCGTGCACTGGCTGTCGTGGCGCGACATCTTCTTCGTCAACGTGCCGGTGGGCCTGGCCGCGCTGTGGCTGGGCCGCAAGTACATGCCGGACTACCGCAACGAGTCGCCGCCGCCGCTGGACGTCGTCGGCCTGGTGCTGTTCGGCTCCGGCATCGCGCTGCTGTCGTGGTTGCTGGAGGTGTTCGGCGAGCACACCGTGCCGGCGTTGCAGATGACGGTGCTGGCGCTGCTGTCGGTGGTGCTGCTGCTGGCCTATGGCTGGCACGCCACGCAGGTGCCATTCCCGCTCCTGCGGCTGGCCGTGTTCCGGGTGCGCACCTTCCGCATCTCGGTGCTGGGCGGGTTCGTCACGCGGCTGGGCATCGGCGGCCTGCCATTCCTGCTGCCGCTGCTGTACCAGCTGGGCCTGGGCCTGCCGGCCTGGGCCTCGGGCCTGCTGATGATGCCGGCGGCGGCCGCGGCGATGTTCATGAAGGTGATGTCGTCCACGCTGCTGCGGCGCTTCGGCTACCGCCAGGTGCTGGTCGTCAACACGGTGCTGATCGCCTGCGGCATCGCCTGCTACGCGCTGGTCGGGCCGGGGGCGCCGGTGTGGGCGATCGTCGCGCTCGGGCTGGCGCTGGGGCTGTTCAACTCGCTGCAGTTCTCCAGCCTGAACACGATGGCCTACGCGGACATCGAGGGCCCCGACGCGTCGATGGCCAGCACGATCGCGAGCACGCTGCAGCAGATGTCGCTGAGCTTCGGCCTGGCCGTGGCATCGCTGATCACCGGGTTCTTCCTGGCCGAGCTGCCGCAGTCCGACCACCTGGCCGTCACCCGCGCGCTGCACCATGCCTACCTGACGATGGCCGGCCTCACGCTGGCGTCGTCGCTGGCGTTCTGGTGGCTGCGCCAGGACGACGGCGAGAGCGTCAGCAAGGGGGCGCCGGTCGTCGCGCCGCAAGAGCACCGGGCGTCGGAACTGTCCTGAATGCGGCTGCTTTTCGCGCGACCGGCCGCCGCCGGCACGGGCAGAATACAAGGCATCCGAAGTACGAACCGGCCGCAAATTGGGCGGAACCACGGGAACCCGTCACCCGGTACTCGCAGGAAACCGTCGTCTCGACCCCGTGTCCAGATGCCCGGAAGATGTTGCCCGCCTCCAGCGATGGACGCGGGCATTGTCTTTTCCGGCGTTCGTCAGTCGGCCTTCCACCGCGGCCGATCCCATTCGAGCAGCTCGGCAAGACGGCGGATGATCCACTCGCCCTCGGCCGGCGGCACCGGCGCATCGGGGCCCATCAGGCCGGCGTGCAGCTTCTCCAGCACGTCCGCCTCGGTGATGCCCAGCTGCCACTGCAGCGTCTGCGCGCGCTCGACCAGCATCGTGGCCAGCGCCTCGCAGAACTCGTAGCGGGCGGTGATCGTCGCGCGCGTCGCGTTCGGCTTGATGCGTCCCGGCTCGACGAACAGCGCGATGAACGACGGCGGGATCTCGATCTGGTTCTCGTCTGACATGGGCGGATTGTCGCCGGGACGGCCAGGGCCTTCCCGCCCCTGCGCCGAACGTGGCCCGCGTTGCCCTGTATCCTGACTTCCCGTTCCTGCCCACCGTGTGCTCCGCCCCGCCATGCGCGAACTGATCCCGCTCCTCATCGCCCATGGCGCCCTGATCGTGTTCCTGGTCACGCTGGCCGCGCGCGCCGGCGCGCCGCTGCCGGCGGCGCCGCTGCTGGTGGTGGCCGGCGGCATCTCGATGGCCGGGCAGGTGTCGCTGGCGGTCTGCCTTGTCGCCTCGGTGGTGGCCAACGTGCTCGGCGACGCCGTCTGGTACCAGGCCGGGCGCTGGCGCGGCCATCGCGTGATGAAGCTGCTGTGTCGCATCTCGCTGTCGCCCGACACCTGCGTGCGCCAGAGCGAAGGCATCCTGTCGCGCTGGGGCGGCAGCTCGCTGATCGCCGCCAAGTTCCTGCCCGGCATCTCCGTGGTGGCGGCGCCGATGGCCGGCGCGCTGGGCATGTCGTGGCCGCGCTTCATCGGCTACGACATCGGCGCCTCGCTGATCTGGACGCTGGCCTACCTCGCGGTGGGCATCGCGTTCGCCGGCCAGATCGTGGTGGTGCTGGACGTCATGACGGAGTTCGGCTCGATCGCCGTCGTCGCGATCGCCATCGGGCTGGCCACGATGATCGTCTACCGCTACCTGCGCCGGCGCTGGATGCTCAGCGACCGCTACGCGCCGCGCATCGCCGTGCACGAGCTGCGCGAGCTGATCCGCCGCGGCGAATCGCCGATCGTCATCGACGTGCGCTCGTCGGTGGCGATGCTGCAGGACGGCCGGCGCGTGCCCGGCGCGATGGTGGCCACGCTCGCTCAACTGCCCGCCACGGCGCAGACGCTGCCGCGCGACCGCGAGGTGGTGCTGTACTGCAACTGCCCCAACGAGGTGTCGGCGCTGCGCGGCGTGCGCATCCTCGCCGACCTGGGCCACCACCGGGCGCGTGCGCTGCACGGCGGGCTCGACGCGTGGCTGGAGATCGAGGCCGTGTCGCCGCTGGGCCAGCTGCCGGCGTCGCTCGATCAGAGCCCGATGTCGACCATCGCCTTCGGCTCCGAGAGCGCACGCTGATTCCGCTCGGCGCGGAAGCGCCGGGCGGCGTCGTAGGCTTCGCGGCGGATCCGCATCACCGAACCGAGCGGGCGGTGCGCGGCCAGGCCGTGCCAGGGGCTGAACGCCAGGCCCTCGTCGATCGAACGCGCGCGCGCGTCGCTCCACGAGGCCTGGGCGCCGAGCACGATGCGGGCGACGGGCACGAAGGGGCTGGCGGTCTCGTCCCAGGCGACACTGGCGTCCTCGATGGGCATCTCGCCGATGTCGGTGCACAGCTGCACGCACAGGTCCCACTCGCCGCCCTGCTCCGCGAACCAGGCGGCGACGGCGTCGCGCAGTCCGTCGGGCCGGTGCGCCAGGTCGACCGGCTCGCCGTGCAGGGCCTTCAGCGACGGCGACGCGGGTCGCACGCAGATCTTGCCGAAGTACTCGCCGAACAGCACGGGCACCTGCGAATAGTAGGTCTCGCCCAGCGGATGGGTCTCGGGATGGCCGCCGAGCGCCGTCAGCGTCGCGCTCTGGCCGCCCACGACCTCCACCACCTTCTCCAGGCCGCGCAAGGCCGCCGACAGCACCTGCTTGGCGCCCTCGGCACGGTCGGTCGTCGCGGCCAGGAGCTTCAGGCCCCGGGCGAACGACTTCGCGTCGGGCCGGCCGAACGACGGTCCGTTGACGAGGACGAAGTCCTGCGTCACGTCGCCCTCCGAGCCGGGCAGGCGCTCGCCCTCGACCCCGATGACCTTGAGGGCCATGCCCCGCGGTGTGGAGATGTCGTCGGGCAGCAGGTCGCCGGGCACCGTCGACAGCCGCACCACCAGCGGCAGCGTGGCCGGGCGGGCGAACAGGCCCTGCGCCAGCTCGGGCGCGAGGCCCGCCGGGATGCGGAGCTCGCCCACGAGCAGTCCATGGCTCTTGGCGTGCACGCTGCGCAACGCCTTGCCGCCGTCGGCGAAGGTACGCTCCTGGATCCGGTGCATCTGCGCGTCGATCTCGGCCTGCGTCTGCGCCTCGTCGGGCGCCGGATGCTCGTAGGCGGGCGAATAGCGCAGCGGCGTGACGGCGCTGGCGAGCGTGGACGACATGGACGACATGGTCGACATGGAAGACTCCGTTGGGGACAAGGCAGTCCCCGACCGGCAATCGCCGTTCCGCGTCCGTGCGGACGCCTCAGCCGGCCGCGCGCGCCAGCTGGGCCTGCGTCCAGGCGGTGATGTCGGCCGCCGAGGCGGCGCCGGAACGCCGCGCCAGTTCCCGGCCGCCCTTGAACAGCACGAGCGTCGGGATGCTGCGGATGCCATGGGTCGCGCTGGCCTGGCGGGCGGCGTCGCTGTCCACCTTCGCGAACCGCACCTGCGGCAGCGATTTCGCCGCGGCGGCGAACTGCGGCGCCATCTGCAGGCACGGCCCGCACCAGGTGGCCCAGAAGTCGACCAGGACCGGGGCCTCGGTGGCGCGGATGAACTTGGGCAACACGGCGTCCGATACCGCCACGGGCTTCGGCTCCATCAACGCCGCGCCGCAGCTGGCGCAGACGGGCTCGTCGCCCAGCCGATCGTCGGGCACGCGGTTGGTGGTGGCGCAGTGGGGGCAGACGAGCAGCATGGCGGGCTTCCTGTGCGGGCCGGAGGACGAGCCGGCCAGCGCGAGGACGCAGGCCCGGATCAGCGCGCCAGCTCGGCCATGAACTGGTAGCCGCGCCCCCTGACTGTGCGGATGAACTGCGGATTCTCAAGGGACTCGCGCAACTTGGCGCGCAGGCGCGACACGGCCAAGTCGATGCTGCGTTCGTTGCTGTCGTTGGCGGCGCTGCGCGTGAGCTCCACCAGCTGGCCGCGGCTGAGCACCTCGCCCGGATGGTCGGCGAAGGCCGCGAGCAGGCGGTACTCGACGTTGGACAGCGACAGGCCGACGCCGTCCGGATCGACCAGCATGCGGTTGCGCCAGTCGATCTGCCAGCCGCCGAAGGCGCGCGCGGTCGGCTCCCCGCGCCCGGTCGCCAGCGGCGCCTGGCCGCCGGTGCCGTTGGCCAGCGTGCCGGCGCTGCGCCGCATCAGCGCGTGGATGCGGGCGAGCAGCTCGCGCGGCTCGAAGGGCTTGGCGACATAGTCGTCGGCGCCCATCTCCAGTCCCAGCACGCGGCTGATCGGGTCGCCCTGGGCGGTGAGCATGATGACCGGCAGCCTGGAGTGCAGGCGCAGGTCGCGGCACAGCTCGATGCCGTCGCCGTCGGGCAGCATCAGGTCCAGCAGCACGATGTCGATGCCGCCGCGGGCCAGTTCGCGCCGCATCGCCGCGGCGCTGTCGGCCAGGCGGGCCGCGAGGCCGTAGCGCTTGAGGTGCTCGCCGACGAGTTCGCGCAGCGCGGGGTCGTCGTCGACGATGAGGCAGGTGATCATTCGGAAGGCGCGTGGCGAAAGTTGATGCAGTGCAGCATAGCGCCCGCCGCCGTCCGTGTCATGCCGCTACATCTTGGCGGAACCGACACAAACGAGCGCGGCCTCGCCGAAGTGGCGAAGCCGCGGACATGAAGCGGAAACGTGCGCCGGGAAGGCGCCGCGTTCACCAGACGGCCAGGCCGTCGGTCAGCAGCTTCTGCAGCCAGCTGCGCGAGGCCGTGTCGGCGGTGCCGCCGGCGCCGGTGAGCTCGGTCTTGGCGTCCACCACGTCGCCGGAGGCGACGATGCCGCCGGCCTTGATGTCCAGCGGGTTGACCACGCCCGAGAAGCGCAACGTGTTGAGCGTGCCGTTGAACATCATGCTGCGCTCGCCGGCGACCACGAGGTTGCCGTTGGACAGCACGTTGACCACGTAGGCCGACAGGCGGGCCGTGAACGTGGAGGTGTTCTGCGAGTTGCCCTTGCCGGTGAAGGAGTCGCTGCCGGAGGCGGTCGCATCCATGTTGGCCAGGCCCTTCAGCAGCGAGCCCAGGCTGTTGGAGTTCATGCCCGGGCCCTTCGAGGCGACGGCGTTGGCGCGGCTGTTGACGCTGTTGACCGTGCTGCTCGCGTTGAGGCTTTCCGAGATGTCGACCTTGATCGTGTCGCCGATGGCCTGCGGCTTGCGCTGGTCCGAGAACAGCGAGACGTTGCCGAGGTTGGCGCGGTAGATCCCGCCGGTGACCGTGCGTTCCGCGTAGCTGGGCGGCGCCACCGGGCGCACCGAGACCGGGCCCTGCACCAGCGGCGCCGGGGCGGAACAGCCGGCCAGGGCGGCGGCAAGGAGCAGCGCGCCGGGGCCCGCGCCGCGGCGGAGGAAGGAAGCGAAGGCACTCACGGGCGATCCTTGGGCGGTGTGGCGATGCGGGGCGGTCAATGGTCGAAGCCGGTGACCAGCGCGGTGACGACGGGCGCCAGCTTGCTGCGGCTGGTCGCCCACTTGCCCATCTGGAACGCGCCGTCGAGCGAATAGGCGCTGCTCGAGAGCACGGTGCCGTTCTCGTCGCGCAGCGTCAGCGTGGCGTCGCGGATGTAGGACTTGTAGCCGCTGCCGAACGGCGGCGTGCCCCATTCGATGTCGGCGGTGTAGGTCACGCGGAAGCGGCACGAACTGGGCGCGCCGCCCTCTTCGTAGATGCGGCTCTCGATCTCGTGGTTGCGCAGTTCGGCCTGCAGCGCCGGCGCAATGTCGGGATCGGGCGTCAGCGGGTTGTATTCGACGCAGACGCTGTCGAGCGAGCGGTGCTCGTGGTAGACGGTGTTCTTCGCGTGGCTGGGCCCGGTGGCGATGGCGCTCACGGCGACGGCGCCGGTCGCCTTGACCAGCTCGATGACCGGCGCGGGGCTGAGGATGGAACAGCCCGGCAGCACGGCGCAGGCGATGCACAGGGCGAGGCGCTCGAAGGACGGCATGGCGATCATCGGCAGGCAGCGGTGAGCCATCAGACGACGGCGCTGAACATCTTCTGGACGGCGGCGGCGCCCAGCGTCGCATAGCTGGCCACGCGGCCGGCGGCATTGCCGACGCCGTCGGCCACCTCGCCGAGCCCGTCGCCCACATAGCCGGCCGCGGCCTTGACCTCGTCGCCGAGCTCGCCCGCGACCACGCGCGCGCGGTGGCTGCCGTTCTGCACCGCGGCCCAGGCCTCGCCGCCCAGGTGCTCCAGTTCGGCGCTGCCCTTCTCGATGTCGTGCACGGCCTCGGCGGCCAGGTGCTCGACGCCGTGCCAGGCGTCGACCGCGACGTCGGCCACGGCCTCGGCGCCGGCTTCGACGGCATGCACCGCGTCGCCGGCCATGCCCGCGACGTCCTCGGCGCCGGCCTTGACGGTGTCCCAGGTGGCCTCGGCAGCATGCTCGACGCCCTGCGCGGCGTTGCCCAGGCCGTTGCGCACTGCGGCGTACGCGGCCATCGCGGCGCTGCCGACGTCGTTGAATCCGGTCTCGACGGCATGGCCGAGGTAGCTGCCGGCGTCCTCGACCGCGTTCAGGGCCTTCTCGCTGAACGAGACGGTGGCGCTGGCGCCTTCCGCGATCGCGTCACCCAGGCCGACGACGGCGGCGCCGACGGTACCGTATTCCTTCTCGTTCGCCTCGAACTTGCCCGGCCTGATCTGTTCCTTGACCGTGGCGTACGGCGAGGCGATCGTGCTGGTGGACGTGGTGACGGACGACATGGACGGACTCCTGGATTCGGATGAATGAATCGTAGAGAGTCGGCGTCGCTCCTAATCGGCGATCAAGGGCAGAAATGAAGGGCAATTCAGGTTCTGCTGCGAAAACTATCTTTACGTGGCTCGCGCAGGCTAGCGCTTCGGCAAGGCATAGGCGATCACGTAGTCGCCCGCCTTCGTGTGCGTGGAACCGTGCCCGCCCGCGACCACCAGCAGGAACTGGCGGCCGTCGGCACCCTGGTAGGTCATCGGCGTGGCCTGGCCGCCGGCCGGCAGCCGGTTCTGCCACAGCTGGCGGCCGTCGTCGACGGCATAGCCGCGCACGTAGTCGTCCATGCTGCCCGAGAGGAACGCGACGCCCCCGGCCGTCATCACCGGGCCGCCCAGGTTGGGCACGCCCATGCGGATCGGCAGCGGCACGGGCGCGAGGTCGCGCACGGTGCCGTTGTGGCGCTTCCAGGCGATCTTGCCGGTGGCCAGGTCGGCCCCGGCCACGTAGCCCCAGGGCGGGGCCTGGCAGGGGATGCCCAGCGGCGACGTGAACGGATGCAGCTTCACCGCGAACGGGGCGCCGAAGTTCTCGTTGAGGGCCGGCAGCGCGCCGGCGGGCGGGTGGCCGCCCTGCACCACCTCGGCGGTCGCATCAGGGCGCGGCACCAGGGTCGAGACGAAGGCCAGGTAGGTCGGTGTGGTGAACGCGACCTGGCGGTGGGGATCGACCGCCACGCCGCCCCAGTTGAAGGTGCCGAAGTTGCCCGGGTAGATCAACGAGCCCTGCAGCGACGGCGGCGTGAAGCGGCCCTCGTAGCGCAGCTTCGCGAACGCGATGCGGCACACCATCTGGTCGACCAGGGTCGCGCCCCACATGTCCTTGTCGGTGAGCTTCGCGGGTTCGTAGGACAGGGCCGATTTCGGCTGCGTCGGCGCGCTGTGGTCGCCCGCGGCGGCGCCCTGCGGCGCGGGCCGCTCGGTCACCGGCAGCACCGGCTTGCCGGTGCGCCGATCGAGCACGAACAGCTCGCCCTGCTTGGTCGGCTGCACCAGCGCCGGCACCGTGGCGCCGTCGACGACGAGGTCCACCAGCGACGGCTGGGATGGCACGTCGTAGTCCCACAGGTCGTGGTGCACCGTCTGGAACACCCAGCGCACCCGGCCGGTGGCCAGGTCCAGCGCGACCACCGACGACGAATACTTCTCGACCGCCGCGCTGCGCAGGCCGCCCCACTGGTCGGGCGGCTGGTTGCCCATGGGCAGGTAGACCATGCCCAGCGCCTCGTCGACGCTCGCGATCGACCAGCTGTTGGGCGAGTTGGCGGTGTAGTGCTGGCCGGCCGCCAGCGGCGCGGTCGTGTCAGGGTTGCCGGAATCCCAGTTCCACACGAGCGCGCCGGTGTCGACGTCGTAGGCGCGGACGACGCCGGACTCTTCCTTCGTCGACACGTTGTCCAGCACGGTGCCGCCCACGATCACCAGCCGGGTGGTGACGACCACGGGCGAGGTCGAGTAGTAGGAGCCGGGACGCAGGTTGGGCATGCCGGCGCCCAGGTCGACCTGGCCGGTGCCACCGCCGAAGCGGCTGCAGACGGCGCCGGTGCCGGGGTCCAGCGCGATCAGGCGGCCGTCGGCCGTGGCGAGGAACAGCTTGGCCGCGCAGTCCGCGCGGGCGTGGCCGTCGGCGGCGGCGATGTCGAGCGCGCGACCCGACGTGGGGAGGCTCGCGGCGGCCGGCGCGGCGACCGGGGCGGCCGCGGCGGGCTGGTACGACAGTCCGCGGCAGGTCTGGTGCTGCAAGGCCAGGTCGGTGGCCATCTTCGGGTCGTAGCGCCAGGCCTGCGCCCCGGTGGTGGCATCGAGCGCGATCACCGACTGGTGCGGCGTGCAGAAATACAGGCGCGCGCCGATCTTGAGCGGCGTCACCTCGTCGGTGGTCTCCTCGGGATCGCCGGGTCGCCCGCGCAGGTCGCCGGTGCGGAACTGCCAGGCCACCGCCAGCTCGCTCACGTTGGCCGGCGTGATCTGCGCGAGCGGCGACCAGCGCTGGCCCGCGGCGGTGCGGCCGTAGGCCTGCCATTCGCCGTCCGGGACGTCGCCCGCGGCGCCCGCGGACGCGGTGGTGGCGGCGGGCAGCGCGCCGTCGATGTCGTGCGCGTCGCGTGCCCCGGCGACGACCGCCACGATACCGGCCGCCAGCACGACGGCGCCCAGCACGGCCCAATGGCTGCGCGGCCCGACCAGCGGCCGGGCGATCCAGGGCAGCGCGAGCAGCACGCCGAACACGAAGGCGAGGTCCAGGCGCGCCGCCAGCGGCCACCAGTCGAGGCCGACCTCCTGCAGGCTCCAGGCCAGCAGCGCGCCGAGCAGCACCGCGTAGACCAGCAGCGCACTGGCCGAGCGCCGCCACAGCAGCAGGCCCGCGCCGGCGAAGCCGATGCCCGCCAGCAGGTAGGCGACCGAGCCGCCGGCCACCACCAGCATGACGCCGCCGGTCAGCAGCGCGAGACCCAGCAGGATCAGCAAGGCGGCGAGGACCTGCAGTCGGCGCAACGGACGTTCGCTCGCCATCGCGGCACGGGTCGAGGTAGGCATGCGCCGACGTTAGCCGGCTGTCCGCTCCAGTCTGTAGGACGAGCGCCCGTGGCCGTGCCCGGCGCCTGTGCTCAGGCTGACAGCCGCACCACCGCGTAGACGAACCCGGCGCCGCAGCAGGTGAGTGCGATCAGCTTCAGCGCGATGCCGGGGCCGGCGCGCGAGTGGGCCTCGGGCAGGATGTCGGACACGCCGATGTAGAGCAGGAAGCCGGCGAAGAAGCCGAGATAGGTCATCAGCTGGAACGGCGGGATCGCGAACGCCAGCGTCAACAGCACGCCCACCAGTGGCGCCACCGCGTCGACCGCCAGCATGCCGATCGCGCGCCGGGTCGAGTTGCGATGGCGCAGCATCAATCCGACGGTGTTGAGGCCGTCCGAGAAGTCGTGCGCGATCACCGCGATGGCCACCGTCAGGCCCACCATCGGCGACACCTGGAAGCCGATGCCGATCGCCACGCCGTCCATGCAGCTGTGCGCCGCCAGCACCAGCGCCGACGCGACGCCGATGTTCGGGTGGTGGTGGTGCGAGTAGTGATCCTCCTGCGCCGGATGCACCAGCACGAACTTCTCCATGCCGTGGAACAGCAGGAAGCCCACCACCAGCGCGATCATCGCGGCGGTGGGGTCGAACGCGTGGGTGCGGGCGAGCGCGAAGATCTCGGGCAGCAGGTCGAAGGCCACCACGCCCAGCAGGACGCCGGCGGTGAAGCCCAGCAGGTAGTGCAGCCGGTCGCGAAAGCGCAGCGCCATCGCGCCGCCGGCCAGCGTGGAGAACACGGCGGCGACGGTCAGGACGACCGGGGACAGGGCGACAGGCATCCGTTAATGATAATGCATCCTCAATATCAGCAGGCGTGCCACAATTCGAGCACGGCCTTGCCGCACCGCCCATGGAACGAGCCACACGCCAGAACACCGCCATCCGCGCGGCCATCGCGGCCGCGGGCCGCCCGCTCTCGCCCACCGAAGTGCTGGACGAGGCGCGCCGCCATGTCGCCGCGCTGGGCCTGGCCACCGTCTACCGCAACCTCAAGGCGCTGGTCGACGCGGGCGCGATCCAGGTCGTCACCCTGCCCGGCGAGGTGCCGCGCTACGAGCTCGCCCAGCACGGCCACCACCACCATTTCCGCTGCGACGTCTGCCAGCGGGTGTTCGACGTCCATCAATGCCCCGGCGACCTCGCCGGCCTCGCGCCGCCCGGCTTCAGCGTCGCGCGCCACGAGATCACGCTCTACGGCCGCTGCAGCGACTGCCAGCCGGCGCGGGGCGCACGCACCGGCAAGCGCTCCCGCGACCCCGCTTCCGGCCACTCGCACTGACGTCCCGCCGACGCGCTGCCGGCCCGGGCTCATTTCGGCCGCGGCCGATCCGTTCGCGGTTGCACGGCGGCCAGGGTGCCGGTGCGCAGCGCCTTGACCGCATGCGCCACCGCCAGCGCCACGTTGCGCGCCTCGCGCTGCACGGGCAGGTCCCGGTCCAGCGACTCGTGGCTCGTCGCATACGGCTCGTAGTACCCGATGAACCGGTCGAGCAGCGCCGGCGCGCCGGCGTCGATCAGCCCCATCCAGTCCAGCCAGTCGCCCAGGTTGCGGCGCGAGCCCTCGACGCCGGCCACGTCGCCATGCACCACCAGGCCGTAGGCGCGACCGGCCAGGTGCTGCGGATAGTCCCAGCCCTTCATCTCGAGTTCCTTGGCCTCGGCGACCTTCTTGCCGTGCGTCGACGTCGGGTCGGGATTGCCGCCGTCGGCGCAGACGAGGCGGTCGATCATGAGCTTGAGCGGCCCCGGCGACTGGTACCAGTACACCGGCGTCACGATCACGACGGCGTGTGCGCGCACCCAGCGCGGGTAGATCTCGTTCATCCAGTCGCCGGTCTGGCCGAGCGCGTGGTTCGGATAGCAGCTGCAGGGCCAGTGGCACAGCGGCATCGCCGTCGACACGCAGCCCTTGCACGGGAAGATGCGGCGGCCGAAGTCGGAGGTGGTCAGGCTCAGGTCCAGGGTGTCGACCGCCATCCCCTGCCCTTCGAGCTCCTCGGTCATCCAGCGGGCCAGCCGGAAGGTCTTGGAGACCTCCCCCGGGCAACTGCCGTCGTTGCGCGCCGAGCCGATGACCAGCAGCACCGTCGAGGCCGATGTCGCATCCGCGTAGGCGGCCTGCGCCGCGGCGATCGCGTCGCGCGCGGCCAGCCAGTCCACCGACAGGTCGTAGTGCGGGTCGGCGTGGCCGGGGCCGGCCTTGCGCGTGACCGGCGCCTTGCGCCCGTCCCGGTAGGCCAGCCAGGCGATCTCCTCGATGCGGCCGATGGCGTCCTTCTCGGCCGCGAACGCGGGGTCGGCGAACGAGGCCTGGTAGCGCTGGCCGAACTCGGTGCGCGAAAGCGGTCCGGGCGCCTGGCCCGTGCGGATGTCGGTCATGGTGTGGCTCCCGTTCGGTCTGGGGCCACCCGGGCAATCGGGACGCCCGTCAGCCGCGCCTGACCCGCACCGCGTAGAGGAGTTCGACCAGCAGCGCGTCGATCGAATACGGCTTGGACAGCACCTTGATGCCGGCGTCGATGTGCTGCGTCGTGTAGCCGGTGGCCACGAGCACGGCCACCGACGGGACGTTGGCCTGGCACCAGGCCGCGACGTCGAGCCCGCTGAGCGCGCCGGGCATCACCACGTCGGTGAAGACGACGTCGAACAGCCCGCCGTCCTGCAGCGCGCGGACCGCGGCGTCGCCGGTCAGGCAGTGGCGCACCGTGTGGCCGGCCGCGCGCAGGGCCGGCACCACCACCGAGGACACCAGCAGGTCGTCCTCGACGAACAGCACCCGCAGCGGCACGAACTCGGCCGGCGGCGACGGCGCGTCCCCGGCCGGGCGCACCGGCTCGGCCGAGACCGGCAGCAGCAGCGACACCGTGGTGCCGACCCCGCGCTCGCTGCGGATGGTGGCCGTGCCGCCCGACTGCACGGCGAAGGCGCGCACCTGCGGCAGGCCCAGCCCGCTGCCCACGCCCACGGCCTTGGTGGTGAAGTACGGCTCGAACACGCGCTGCAGCACCTCGGCGTCCATGCCGCCGCCGCTGTCGACCACATCGACCGCGAGATAGCGTCCAGCCGGGAGCGCCGCGACCTGCGTTGCGCTGGCGAGGCGGCCGCGGATCAGCACGGTGCCGCCGCCAGGCATCGCGTCGCGGGCGTTGAAGACGAGGTTGAGCAGCGCGAGCTCGAACTGGGTCGGGTCGGCCATCAGCGGCGGCAGGCCGGGCTCGATGTCGGCGCTCAGGCGCACCTTGCCGCCGACCGCGCGGCCCATCAGGTCCTCGCAGCGCAGCACGAAGTCGTGCAGGTCGATCGGCTGGGCCTTCAGCGGCTGCGTGCGGCCGAAGGCGAGCATCTGGCGCACCAGCGCGGCGGCCTTGTCGAGCGCCCGCGTGCTGGCCTCGATGACGCGGCGGCCGGCGTCTTCCTTGACGATGCGGTCGAGCACCTGCAGGCCGGTGCTCATGGTCTGCAGGAAGTTGTTGAGGTCGTGGGCGAGGCCGCCGGTCAGCCGGCCGATGGCCTCGTGCTTCTGGCCGTCGAGCAGCCGGGTCTGCGCCTCCTGGGTCTGGCGGATCGCTTCGGCCACGCGCGACTCGAGAAGTTCGGTGGCCCGCGCCGAGCGCAGGCCCGCCTCGTGCAGCGCCGCGCCCACCCGGTCGGCCTCGGCCAGGCCGGTGCGCAGCGGCGCCGGCACCCGGTCGCGGCCGAGCTCGGCGGCGGCGTCGCTCAGCGCCAGCACCGGCCCGCCGATCTGGCGGGCGAAGTACAGCGCCGTCAGCAGCCCGATGGCCGCCAGGACGCCGGCGGCCAGGAAGGCCTGGATCGTCACCCGGAATGCCGGCTTGGCCAGCGCGGAGCTCGGCAGGCCCACGCCCACCGTCCAGCCGTAGCGCGCCGAGCGCACCACGAAGGCGATCGTCGGCTCGCCCTCGTGGGACATCGATTCGAACTGCCGGTCCAGCAGGCCGTTGGAGGCCGCGGCGATCGTCGCCGAGGCGGCACGGGCGCCCAGCCACTTCTGTGGATCCTTGCTGCGCGCCACGGTACGGTATTGCCCGTCGAGGACCGAGGCGATGGCGCCAACGGGCATCTCCTGGGCGTCCAGCACCCGCTGGATCACCTCGGGGCCGAAGGCGATCCCGATGTTGTATCGCTGCGTCGCCACCCCCGGCTCGGCGGCCATCACGGTCAGGACGGGCTGGCCGTTGACCTGGCTGGTGCGCAGGTCGCTGACGACGGGGGGGCCGGTGAGCAGCGGCGGATCGGGCAGCCATCCGCGCAGCGGCAGCGGCGCGCCGTAGGGCACCCGGGTGTTGAGGACCTGGCGGGTCGCGTCGACGACGAGCACGCTGTTGCCGGTACCCTCCGTCGCGCGCTTCGCGTGCTCGTAGAAGCGTTCGAGTTCGCCGTCCTTGAGCGAGCGCGCGGCTCCCAGCGTGTAGGCGATGGCGGCGCGCTTGTCGAGCTCGCTGTCGACGACCAGGCTGATCGAGCGGGCCGTGTCGCGCACATGCTGGGTGGCGGCCTCGGTCTCGTGCAGGTAGGTGGAGCGCGCGAGCATGCCGAAACCGGCCATCGCCGGCAGCCAGACGGCGAAGACGAGCAGCAGCAGTCTCGTTCGGATGCTCACGCGGTCCCTGAAAACGCAATCTTGCTTGCTGCGCACGTTACCCGAAAAACGCCCCGGCCACGCCCCGTCTGCGCGGAGCGGGCGGGGGAATCGGCCTAGGGCGGCGCGTCCGCGTTGTCAATGCGCAATCCCCGAGACTCGTTCGGAATCGCCGTAGAGCTTACATTTGAGGAGGTCCGCCATTCCACGCAGGAGACAAGTCAAGTGAACGCCCTTCCCCGCTTCGCCAGGATTTCAACCATCGCCCTCGCGGCGGCGCTCTCGCTGGGCGGCGCG
>CAYQMX010000003.1:0-196617 GCA_964418745.1 uncultured Vitreoscilla sp. | reverse complement strand
CTTCGCCAGGATTTCAACCATCGCCCTCGCGGCGGCGCTCTCGCTGGGCGGCGCGCGCGCAGCGGAACCCATCAAGATCGGCGTCGCGGAAGCGCTGTCCGGCGGCGCGGCCCAGTACGGCATCAGCATCCGCAACGGCTTCCAGATGGCCGTCGAGGAGATCAACGCCGGCGGCGGCGTCAACGGCAGCAAGATCGAGCTGGTGATCGAGGACGAGCAGGGCAAGAAGGACGAGGCGATCAACGCCTTCAAGAAGCTGATCTTCCAGGACAAGGCGCTGATGCTGTTCGGCCCCACGCTGTCGAACTCGGCCCAGGCCGCCGACCCGATCGCCCAGGCCGCGAAGATCGTCGTCTTCGGCACCTCCAACACCGCCGACGGCATCACCACCATCGGCGACCACGTGTTCCGCAACTCGGTCACCGAGGCCGACGTGCTGCCGGTCACGCTGCGCACCGCCACCAAGGTGGCCAGGATCAAGAAGGTCGCGGTGCTGTACGGCAACGACGACGTCTTCACCAAGAGCGGCTACGACAACTTCAAGAAGGCGCTGGACGACCAGAAGATGCCGGTCACGACGACCGAGACCTTCGCCAAGGGCGACGTCGACTTCAAGGCCCAGCTCACCAAGATCAAGGCCACCAACCCCGACGCCATCGTGCTGTCGGCGCTGCTGGCCGAGGGCGCGCCCATCATGGTTCAGGCGCGCCAGCTGGGCATCACCGTGCCGTTCATCGGCGGCAACGGCATGAACTCGGTCAAGGTGTTCGACCTCGCCAAGGGCGCCTCCGACGGCCTGTGGGTGGGCAGTCCGTGGTCCATCGAGAACCGCACGCCCGAGAACAACAGCTTCATCATCGCGTACACGAAGAAGTACAGCGCGCCGCCCGACCAGTTCGCGGCCCAGGCCTACGACGCGATGCACATCGCCACCGCGGCGCTGAAGAAGATCAAGCTCAGCGGCGACCTGGCCAAGGATCGCGAGGCCGTGCAGGCGGCGCTGCCGGCCATCAAGTGGTCCGGCGCCACCGGCCCGTTCTCGTTCCGCCGCGTCACCGACAAGGCGGGCAAGCCGGCCGGCTACGACGCCAACCAGGTACCCATCGTCAGCACCACGCTCGGCAAGTACTACGAAATCCAGAAGTGACCACCGGGCCGCCCGCGCGGCCCGCATCACCTCGCAACGTTCCCCATGCGGCCCAGGGTGCATCACCCGGGGCCGCGATGCCTTCACAGACCAGGTCCGACCGTGCTCGAACAGCAGCTCTTCAACGCCTTGTCGCTCGGCTGCGTCTATGCCCTCTTCGCGCTCGGCTTCACGCTGGTGTTCGGCGTGCTGGGCGTGGTCAACCTGTCGCAGGGCGCCGTCTTCATGGTCGGCGCCTACGCCGCGCTGACGGCCATCACCCGCCTGCAGGCCCCGCTGTGGGCGGCGATCCTGTTCGCGTTCGCGTTCTCCGGCCTGGTGGGCCTGCTGATCGACCGCCTCGTCCTCAAGCCGCTGCGCCAGCGCGACGCGCCCCACCTGATCCCGATGATCGCCACCATCGGCCTGGGCATCGCCATCAACAGTCTCGTCCAGGGCCTGTTCGGGGCCGAGAACCAGCGCTTTCCCAGCGAGGTGCTGCCGCAGGAGTCGCTGCAGCTGGGCGGGGTCAGCGTGACGGTGCTGGAGCTGGGCATCATCGGCGTGTCGTTCGCCATGATGACGGTGCTGATGCTCACGCTGAAGCGGACGCAGCTCGGCCGTGCGTTGCGCGCGATCGCCGAATCGCCCAAGGCGGCGCGGCTGCTGGGCATCAACGTCGACGGGCTGTTCATGCTGACCTCGTTCGTGGCCGCCGGCCTGGGCGGCATCTCGGGCGTGCTGATCGGCCTGTACTCCAACGCCCTGTTCCCGCTGATGGGCCAGCCGATGCTGCACAAGGGCATCGCGGTGATCATCCTGGGCGGCATGGGCGACATCCGCGGCGCGATGCTGGCCGGGCTGTTCCTCGGCTTCGCCGAGGTGCTGTCGGTGGCCTACATCGGCTCCGACATGCGCGACGCGGTGGCGTTCGGCCTGCTGTTCCTGGTGCTGCTGGTGCGGCCCAAGGGCCTGTTCGGCCAGGTCCAGGAACGAAAGGTATGACCCCCACGCTCCGCCCGTCGCTGCCCCCCGAGGGGGTGCCCGGTTCGACTCGGCGGCGACCCTCGCTTCCCGGGAGCTCGACTCTGTTCAGGCCTTCGGCCGAATTTCCACAGGCACCCGCGGATGCTTGATTACTTCGACAACTTCTGGTCCATCTACAGCAACCTGGTGCTGTCGCTGGGCACCGCGTCGCTGCTGGCGCTGTCCATCTACCTGACCCTGTCGTGCGGCATGCTGGCGATGGCCAACGCGGCTTTCATGGGCATCGGCGCCTACACCTCGGCCATCCTGACGATGAACCACGGCTGGCCGTTCCCGGCCGCGATCGCGGCGGGCATGGTGGCGCCGGCGCTGGTGGCCTTCGTCATCGGCCGGCCCACGCTGCGGCTGTCGGGCGTCTACCTGGCCATGGCCACGCTGGCCTTCGGCGAAGTGGTGCGCCTGTGCATCATCCGCGCCGAGGACCTGACCGGCGGCGCGCTGGGCCTGAACGGCATCCCGCAGCTGACGCAGTGGTGGCATGTGCTGCTGGCCGTCGTCGCGGTGCTGGTCCTGCTGGCGCGCCTGCGGCGCTCGAAGATCGGCCGTGCGTTCGAGGCGATCAAGGAGGACGAGACCGCCGCCGGCCTGATGGGCATCGACGTCAACGGCCACAAGATGCTCGCCTTCGCGCTCGGCGCGGCCATTGCCGGGCTCGCTGGCACGCTCAACGCCCACCTGACCTTCTTCATCGGCCCGCAGGAGTTCGGCTTCGACCGCGGCGTCGAGATCCTGACCATGACCATCCTGGGCGGCATCAACAGCCTGTTCGGGCCGGTGCTGGGCGCCGTCATCGTCACGCTGCTGCCCGAGCTGCTGCGCGGCTTCAAGGACTACCGCGCCGTGGCCAACGGCCTCATCCTCGTGCTGATCGTGCTGTTCCTGCCCAAGGGGCTGTGGAATCCGGCCTGGATGCGCCGGTTGCTGGGCCTGGGCCGCAAGGGGGACGCGCGATGAGCGACCTGCTGACGCTGACCAACGTCTCGCGCCATTTCGGCGGCCTGAAGGTGCTGCAGGACGTGTCGTTGGCGGTGCGCCCCGGCACGATCTCCGGCCTGATCGGCCCCAACGGCGCCGGCAAGACCACGGTCTTCAACCTCGTCACCGGCCTGCTGGCGCCCACCGCCGGCGACATCGCGCTCGACGGCCGCAGCCTGCTGGGCCGCAAGCCGCACGAGATCACCCGCAGCGGCATCGCCCGCACGTTCCAGAACATCCGCATCTTCAAGGAGATGACGCTGCTCGAGAACGTCATCGTCGGCATGCACCGCCACCTGGACTACGGCGTGCCGGGCCTCGTCCTCGCGCTGCCCGGCTACCGCGCCGCCGAGAAGCGCGCGCGCGACCGCGCCCGCGAGCTGCTGGCATGGATGAAGCTCGACCACAAGGCCGACGACCTGGCCGACAACCTGTCGTACGGCGCGCAGCGCAAGCTCGAGATCGCGCGCGCATTGGCCACCGAGCCCCGCCTGCTGCTGCTCGACGAGCCGGTGGCCGGCATGAACAGCACCGAGAAGACCGAGCTGATGCGCGAGATCGTCGCCATCCAGGGCCGCGGCTACACCATCTTCATGATCGAGCACGACATGCGCTTCGTCATGGGCCTGTGCGAGGAGATCTCGGTGCTGAACTTCGGCAGGATCATCGCGCACGGCGGCCCCGATCAGATCCGCACCGACCCGCAGGTGATCGAGGCCTACCTGGGGCGCGAGGAGGACGAGGTGTCGGTCGTGCCGGGAGTCGAGGAATGACCGAGGCGCTGCTGTCCGTCACCGGCCTCAGCGTCAACTACGGCCACATCGAGGCCGTGCGCGACATCGACCTGGCGCTGCAGGCCGGCCGGGTCACCACTCTGGTCGGCGCCAACGGCGCGGGCAAGTCGACCACGCTGCTGGCGCTGTCCGGCCTGGTGCCCAAGGCCGCCGGCAAGGTGATGTTCGACGGCCACGACGTGACCGCCCTGCCCCCCCACAAGCTGGTGGGCGCCGGCCTGGTGCAGGTGGCCGAGGGCCGCGCCACGCTGACGACGCTGACCGTGCGCGAGAACCTCGAGCTCGGCGCCTACACGCGGCGCGACGGCGCGGCCGCGCGGGCCAGCGACCTCGAACGCATGTTCACGCTGTTCCCGCGCCTGAAGGAGCGCGAGCACGGGCTGGCCGGCAACCTGTCGGGTGGCGAGCAGCAGATGCTGGCCATCGGCCGCGCGCTGATGGCCAGGCCGCGCGTGCTGCTGCTGGACGAGCCGTCCATGGGCCTGGCGCCTATCGTCGTGCAGGGCATCTTCCGCACGCTGCGCGAGATCAACGCCGACGGCCTGACCATCTTCCTGGTGGAGCAGAACGTACGCCAGGCGCTGCGCATCGCCGAGCAGGCCTACGTGCTGGAGAACGGCCGCGTGGTGCTGCACGGCACCGGGCGCGCGTTGCTGGACGAGCCGCGCGTGCAGCAGGCCTACCTGGGCGGCTGACCCTAGCCCACCGGCGTCGGCCGCGGCGCCTCGGTCATCGCGCGGCGCAGCTCGCGCAGCAGGTCCTGCGGCGGGGTCGGCTTGGGCAGCACGCGCAGGCCGCCGGAGATGGCGTCCTCGAGCTGCTTGGCGTAGCCGGTGATCAGCACCACCGGCAGGCGTGGCCACAGCTCGCGCAGGCGGAAAGCCAGGTCCATGCCGCTGAGCCGGCCGGGCATCTCGATGTCGCTCAGGACGATGTCGGGCAGCGTCGCGCCGCCCTGCAGCGCGGCCAGCGCCGCGTCGGCGCTCCACTGGTGCGTCACCTCCAGGCCGGCGGCCTGCAGGATCGCCGCGGTGGACTGGGCGACGTCCTCGTTGTCCTCGACCAGCAGGACGCGGCCGGCCAGCCGCTGCCCGTCGACGCTGGCCGCGGCGGCCGGCGGTGGCGATTGCCGCGCCTCGGCCGGCAGCACCATCTCCACCGTGGTGCCGACGCCCACCTCGCTGACGATGCGCGTGCGCCCGCCCGCCTGGGCGCAGAAGCCGTGCACCTGGCTCAGGCCCAGCCCGGAGCCGGCCTCGTTGGTGCGCGTGGTGAAGAAGGGTTCGAACACGCGCGGCAGCACGTCCGCGGCGATGCCCACCCCCGTGTCGGCCACCGCGATCACCACCATCGTGGTGCCGTCCTCGGAGGCGCCTTCGTTGCGCGCGGTGATGCGCAGCACCCCGCCGCCGGGCATCGCATGGCGGGCGTTGAGGGCCAGGTTGATGAGCGCCAGCTCGAGCTCGGCCACGTCGACGCTGACCGGGCAGACGTCGGCGTCCACCGCCACCTCCATCGCGATGCGCGAGCCCAGCGTGCTGCGCAGCAGTCCCTCGGCGCCCGGCAGCCAGGTCGGCAACGAGATCAGCTCCGGCCGCAGGGCCTGCCTGCGCGAGAACGACAGCAGCTGGCGCGTCAGCCGCGTGCCGGACTGCACGGCCCGCGCCATGGCCTGCACGTGGCGCTCGTCGGCCAGTTCGGGGTGCAGGTGGCGGTGCACGTGCAGGCTGGCGCTGACGATGGCCAGCAGGTTGTTGAAGTCGTGGGCGACGCCGCCGGTGAGCTGGGCCAGCGTCTCGAGCTTCTGGCTCTCGAGCATGCCCTTCTCGGCCGCGGCCCGGCGCTTGACGGCGTCGTTGAGGGCCGCGGTGATCGCGTGTTCGCGGCGCGTCTTGCGCAGCGCCACCAGCGAGACGTAGGTCAGGCCGGCGGTGACCGGCACCAGCAGCGCCGCCAGCAGGCCGACGTAGCGCAACCACCCGGCGAGCATCGCGGCGCGGCTGACCCCGGCGACGACGTACAGCGGGTAGTCGCCGACGCGCTGGAAGCTGACGAAGCGCATCTGGCCGTCGCGGCGCGAGCGTACCTCCAGGCGGCCGTCGCGATCGCCCGCGCCCACGCGCGCGAAGACCGGGTCGTCGACGGGCACGGCCTGGCCGGCCGCGCCCGGCTCCGAGGCCGGCCAGTCCGCCAGGATCGAGCCGTCGGTGCGCATCAGCGCGAAGCGGGCCAGGGCCGGGTTCTCGGCGGCGAGCGAGCGGTAGTACTCGCGGAAGAAGTCGGGTGCCAGCGACACCGCGACGACCCCGCCGAAGCTGCCGTCCGGCGTCGTGCGGCGGATCGTCGCGTTCAGCAGCTCGCGCCCGGTCTGGCGGCCGATGACCACCGCGCTGATGCCCAGCGGCACCGGCGCGTTCTTCTGCTGCTGGAAGTACGGCCGGTCCTCCACCGACACGATGCGGTCGGTGGGAAAACGGTCGCTGCGGGCGATCGGCCGCCCGTGGGCGTCCCACACGTTCAGGTTCACCACCGACGGCAGGCCCGCGACCATGTCGGCCAGGCGGGCGTGGATCTCGGCTTCGCGGGCGCGCACCTGGGCGTCCTCGCCCGCCGCGGCCGCGTCGGCGCGCAGCGCGATCCGGTGGGCGATCTCGAACGTGCGCTGCGCCTGCCCGCGCACCAGCACCGCCGTGCGCTCGGCCGCGGCCTGCGCGTCGTCGATCGCACGCTCGTAGCCCCACCACGAGGCCGCCACGAAGGCGGTCAGCGGCACCAGCACCGCGCCCCACAGCATCGCGCGCAGCCAGGTGGCCAGCGGCGTGTCGAAGCCGGCCTCGCCGTCGACGTGGCGTGGCAGGTCGGCGCGCCGCGCCCGCAGGTTGCTGACCAGGCAGATGAAGATGGCGGCCAGGCAGAACGCGCCGATGTGCAGCGGCCGCTCCGCCGCAGGGATCGACGGCGGCACCCAGGGTTCCGCAGCGGTCAGCGCGGTGGCCAGCGCCACCGCCAGGCCCGAGCCGATGCCCCACAGCGAGGCGGCCAGCACGACGGCCGGGTAGGCGATCACGAAGGGCAGGCTGTCGCCCAGCAGCGGCTGCAGCAGCGCGCGCAGGGCGATGGCGACGGCAGCGGTCGCCAGCGCCGGCATCCAGCGCGGCAACGACCGGAGTCGGTGGGCGGGTTCGGCGGGCGGGCGCGACGACGTCGGCATGGAGCCATTTCGGCGGATGGGGTGGCGCCATGTTAGCGGCGTCTCGCCGCGCACGCGCGCCGCAGGCGCCAAGCCATGACGGCGCCGTCGTCCCCGGGCCGCCGGGATCCGCGCGGGCGACGCGGCTTCAGGCTGCGTTGATAAACTCGCTTATCATATAGGCCTATATGAAAAAGCACGACCTCTCGCACCGCTTCGGCTTCCTCGTCAACGAGGTCGGGCGCCTGTACGGGCGCCAGTTCGACCAGTTGTCGCGCGAGGAGCTGGGGCTGTCGCGGGCGCAGTGCCGGCTCATCGGCCAGGTGGCCTACAGCGAGACCGGCCGGGCGCCGACCCAGGCCGAGCTGGCGCACCTCCTGGACCTGACGCCGATGGCCGTGGCCACGCTGGTCGATCGCCTGGAGTCGGCCGGCTGGATCACGCGCCGCCCGAGCGAGACCGATCGCCGCGCCAACGCCATCGCGCTGCAGCCGCGCGCCGAGTCGGCGCTGGACAAGGCGATGGCGGTCAGCGACCGCGTCCAGGAAGGCGCCCTCGCCGGCTTCAGCGTCGCGGAGCGCAAGCAGCTGGTGGCGATGCTGCAGCGCGTGCGCGCCAACCTGCAGCGCGAGGCCGAGTCGCCGGACGCGTCGTCATGAGCGTACGCACGGTCGCGCCAAAGGGCGTTCGCGCCGCGGTCCGCAGGACGGCGGCTGCTTCATGCGGAGCCCGCCCGTCCGCCGATGCCCCGCGGCGGGTCGCACCATGAGCCTGGGCGACCATCGCCTGATTGCGCACCGCGGCATGATCACCGTCTCGATCATGCTGGCGACGATCATGCAGGCCCTCGACACCACGATCGCCAACGTCGCGCTGCCGCACATGCAGGGCGCGCTGCAAAGTTCCCAGGACCAGATCTCCTGGGTGCTGACCTCCTACATCGTGGCTGCCGCCATCGCCACGCCGCTCACCGGCTGGCTGTGCTCGGCCTTCGGCCGGCGCCGGGTCTTCCTGTTCGCCGTGGCCGGCTTCACGGTGGCCTCGGCGCTGTGCGGCATGGCCGACAACATCGTCGAGATCGTCGCCGCGCGGCTGCTGCAGGGCCTGTTCGGCGCCGCGCTGGTGCCGCTGTCGCAGGCGGTGCTGCTGGACATCAACCCGAAGGAGAAGATCGGCCAGGCGATGGCGATCTGGGGCGCCGGCATCATGATCGGCCCGATCCTGGGCCCGATGCTGGGTGGCTGGCTCACCGAGAACGCGAGCTGGCGCTGGGTGTTCTACATCAACCTGCCGGTGGGCCTGCTGGCCTTCTACGGCATCGCGCGCTACCTGCCCGAGAGCCGCCCGGCGGGCATCCGGCTGGACCTGTTCGGCTTCGCCACGCTGAGCCTGGCCATCGGGCTGCTGCAGATGTTCCTCGATCGCGGCGAGCAGCTGGACTGGTTCGACTCCGTCGAGATCCGCCTCGAGGCGATCGGCTGCCTGGTCGCGTTCGCGTTCTTCGTCGCCCACACGTTCACGGCGATCGGCCCGTCGTTCTTCGACCGACGCCTGCTCAAGGACGCCAACTTCGTCACCGGCCTGCTGTTCGCCTTCATCGTCGGCATGGTGCTGTACGCGACGATGGCCCTGCTGCCCACGCTGCTGCAGGGGCTGCTGGGCTACCCGGTCGTCTACACCGGCATGGTGATGGCCCCGCGCGGCATCGGCACGATGGTGGCGATGCTGCTGGTGGGGCGCATGCTGCACCACATCGACGCCCGCGCCATCATGGCGCTGGGCTTCACGCTGACGGCGATCGCGCTGTACATGATGACCGGCATGACGCTGGACATGAGCAGCCGCATCATCGTCGTCTCGGGCGTGATCCAGGGACTGGGCATCGGCTTCACCTTCGTGCCGCTCAGCGCAGTGGCCTTCGCCACGCTGGCGCCCGGCCTGCGCAACGATGGCACGCCCATCTTCAGCCTGCTGCGCAACATCGGCTCCAGCGTGGGCATCTCCATCGTGCAGGCGATGCTGACCTCGGGCACGGCGCGCGCGCACGCCGAGCTGGCCACCGACATCCACCCCGGCGCCCTGGGGCTGCAAGGCCTGCCCGCGGCGCTGGATCCGGCCACGGCGGGTGGCCTGGGGCTGCTCAACGCCGAGGTCGGCCGCCAGGCCGCGATGATGGCCTACCTCGACGATTTCCGCTTCATGCTGGCACTGACCGTGCTGGCCATGCCGCTTCTGCTGCTGATCCGCAAGGCGCGGCCGGCCCCCGGCCAGCCCCCGGCGGAGCCCGGGGCGGAGGTCGCGCACGAGGTTTGACCAGCCGGTCCCACGTTCGCGCCCTGACTGACTTCGGCGGCCAATAGCTTGTCACCCCCGCGACAGGGGTCGTCCCTGAGCGCGCGCGGCCGCCGCCGGGCGGACAATCGGCTTCCAGGCGCGCGCGTGCGTCGCCCGAGGAGCCCGCCATGAAGAACGACCTGCCCAACATCGCCCCGTCGCCCGCGGAGATCGCCCGCACGCTGCAGGACGCCCTCGCGCTACAGCGCGCCGCCTACTTCGCGCACCCGGTGCCCACGCTGGCCGAGCGCAAGGCCGACCTGCGCACCCTGCAGCGCTTCATCCGCGAGAACAAGCAGGCGCTGTGCGACGCGATCAGCGCCGACTACGGCCACCGCTCGCAGCACGAGACGCTGCTGGCCGAGGTGTTCCCGGCGATGGACGGCATCTCCAGCGTCATCGGCCATCTGCGCAAGTGGATGCGCCCGCAGCGCCGCGCGGTGGACCTGCGCAACTTCATCGGCGCCAGCAACCGCGTGATCCCGCAGCCGCTGGGCGTGGTCGGCGTGATCGTGCCGTGGAACTTCCCGCTGCACCTGAGCCTGATCCCGCTCACCTACATCTTTGCCGCCGGCAACCGGGCGATGATCAAGATGAGCGAGAACTCGCGCCACCTGGCGGCGTTCCTGATCGAGAAGATGCCGGCCTACTTCCCGCCCGAGAAGCTGCGCTTCTTCGACGAGACCGGCGGCGTCGGCATCGAGTTCTCCAAGCTGCCGTTCGACCACCTGCTGTTCACCGGCTCGGGCCAGACCGGCCGCTCGGTGATGGCCGCCGCGGCGGCCAACTTGGTGCCCGTCACGCTGGAACTGGGCGGCAAGGCGCCGGCCATCCTGTGCGACGACTTCCCGCTGCACCTGGCCGCCGAGCGCATGCTGTTCGCCAAGCTGCTCAACGCCGGCCAGATCTGCACCACGGTCGACCATGCCTGGATCCCGCGCGCCAAGGTCGATGCGTTCGTGGCCGCCGCGCGCGAGATCGTCAACGCGCGCTACCCGTCCATCGCCTCCACCGACTACACCTCGGTCATCGACGAGCGCTCGTTCGACCGGCTGGTGGGCGCCCTGGAGGACGCCAAGGCGCGCGGCGCCACCGTCATCCAGGTGATCCCGGGCGAGCCCTGGGATCGCGCCACGCGCAAGATGTCGCCGCACATCGTGCTCGACGCGCCGGCCGACTGCGTGCTGCTGCAGCGCGAGATCTTCGGCCCCATCCTGCCGATCCGCGCCTACGACTCGCTGGAGACCGTCATCCAGGCGATCAACGCCGGCCCGCGCCCGCTGGCCATCTACCCGTTCAGCCACGACAAGCGCCAGGTGCAGATGCTGCTCGATCGCGTGATGTCGGGCGGCGTGTCGGTCAACGAGGCGCTGTTCCACGTCGCCCAGCACGACCTGCCGTTCGGCGGCGTCGGCGAGTCCGGCATGGGCCACTATCACAGCCGCGAAGGCTTCGACACCTTCTCCAAGCTGCGCCCGGTTTTCTACCAGGCGCGCTTCAGCGCCCTGAAGCTCATCGGGCCGCCCTACGGCAAGTTCGCCTCGACGCTGCTGGGTTTCCTCACGAAGTGACCCCGGCCCGCCGGCACGCGCCGGCCGGGCCTCACTGGGTGGCGACGACGGCGGGCACCAGCGCCGGCTTGTCGGCGTACTGCGCCGGGAACACCTTCTTCAGGTCGGCCACCTTGGGCAGGTCGTTGTAGACGATGTACGGATAGTCGGGGTTGAGCGTCAGGAAGTTCTGGTGGTAGCCCTCGGCCGCGAAGAAGCCGGTGTAGGCCTCGACGCGCGTGACGACCGGCTTGGGAAACACCTTGGCGGCCTGCAACTGCGCGATGTAGGCCGTGGCGACCTTGCGCTGGTCGTCGTCCAGCGGGAACAGCGCCGAGCGGTACTGCGTGCCGTGGTCGGGGCCCTGGTAGTTCAGCTCGGTCGGGTTGTGCGCCACCGAGAAGTACACCTGCAGCAGCTTGCCGTAGCTCACCTGGGTCGGGTCGAAGGTGACCTGCACCGACTCGGCGTGCCCGGTTCCGCCGGTGCCCACGAGCTCGTAGCGGGCCGTCTCCTTCTTGCCGCCGGCATAGCCCGAGACGGCGTTGGTCACGCCCTTGACGTGCTGGAACACGCCCTGCACGCCCCAGAAGCAGCCGCCGGCGAACACGGCGGTCTCCGAGTGCCGGCCGGCGGCCGGCTCGTCGACGGCCGGCGCCGGGATGACGACGGCCGGCTCGGCCGCCCCGGCGCTGCCGAAGTGCAGTCCGATGGCCAGCAGGCAGGCGCTGCCGACGGCACCGAGGAAGAACTGGGTTGCCCGGGGCGAAGCGGTGGTGGCGATACGGTTCATGGCGATGTCCTGGAAGGGCAATGGGTGGGGAATCAGGCGGGCGTGAAGGCGAGCGCGACGCCGTTCATGCAGTAGCGCAGGCCCGTCGGCTTGGGGCCGTCGTCGAACACGTGGCCCAGGTGGCCGCCGCAGCGGCGGCAGTGCACCTCGTCGCGCGCCATGCCCAGCGAGTTGTCCAGGCGCTTGTTGACCGCGTTGGGCAGCGGCTGCCAGAAGCTGGGCCAGCCGGTGCCGCTGTCGAACTTGGTGGCCGACGCGAACAGCGCCAGCGCGCAGCCGGCGCACGAGAAGGTGCCGTTGCGGTGCTCGGCGTTGAGCGGGCTGCTGAACGGCGTCTCGGTGCCTTCGTGGCGCAGCACCGCGTAGGCCTGTGGCGACAGCCTGGCCTTCCACTGGTCGTCGGTCAGCTCGAGCTCGAAGTGTTCCTTGGACGCGCCGGTCGCGGCGCCGGCCCGGCTGCAGGCGGACGCCAGCGCGGCGACGCCGCCGCCCAGCAACAGGCGGACGCCGGACAGGAGAGCGGTTCGACGGGCGATGGACATGGGATACCTTGTTCGTTTCGTGGCGGGTTGAGGGTCTGTCGTCGGCGGGGGCCGGTTCCTTACAGCGACGCGGTGCAGATCTTGCAACGAATGCCGACGCGGCGTGGGGCGCACCGTCTATGACCATGGCGGCCCCCATTGGTTCAGTACGAACGGGCGCCGCCGCCGGATGTCGCCCCGCATCCAGGAAAATGACGCCATGAACACCCCCTTCAACCCCGACGCCGCCACCCTCGCCCTGCTTGCCCCGACGGGCCGGCTGCGCGCCTCGATCAACCTGGGCAACCCGATCCTGGCCGGCATCGATCCGGCCACGGGCCGTGCGCGCGGCGTGTCGGTCGACCTGGCGCAGGCGCTGGCCGCACGGCTGGGCGTGCCCCTGGACACGCTGGAGTTCCCCGCCGCGACGAAGTCGGTCGACGCCGTCACCGGCGGCGAGGCCGACATCGGCTTCTTCGCCATCGATCCGCTGCGCGGCGCCGAGGTGGCGTTCACCGATGCCTACATCCTGATCGAGGGCGCCTACCTGGTGCGCGAGGACTCCCCGTGCCGGGCCAACGAGGACGTCGACCGCGACGGCACCACGGTCGTGGTCGGCAAGGGCAGCGCCTACGACCTGCACCTGAGCCGCGAACTCGGGCACGCGGCCTTCGTCCGGGTGCCAGGCGCCGCCGAGGTGGTGGAGACGCTGCGCAGCGGTGGCGCCGACGTCGCCGGCGGCATCCGCCAGGTGCTGGTGGAGGTCGCTGCCCGCACGCCGGGCCTGCGCGTGCTGCCCGGCCGCTTCATGGTGATCCGCCAGGCAATGGGGCTCGCGCGCGCCCGCGGGCCTGCGGCCGAGGCGGCCCTGCGGGCCTTCGTCGAGGACATGAAATCATCCGGTTTCGTCGCCGAGGCGCTGCGCCGCCACGGCGTGGCCGGTGCCACCGTCGCGCCGGCCGCCGCCTGAGTCGCGCCATCCACCCGAGGACCCGCATGGACCCCCGCAAGCATCAACTCTCCATGACGGTGCTGATGACGCCCGACATGGCCAATTTCTCCGGCAACGTGCATGGCGGCACCATCCTGAAGTTGCTCGACCAGGTCGCGTACGCCTGCGCGGCGCGCTATGCGGGGCGCTACGTGGTCACCCTGTCGGTGGACCAGGTGATGTTCCGCGAGGCGATCCACGTGGGCGAACTGGTCACCTTCCTGGCCTCGGTCAACCACGTCGGCACCAGTTCGATGGAGGTGGGGATCAAGGTGCTGGCCGAGGAGATCCTGACGCAGCGGGTGCGCCACGCCAACAGCTGCTTCTTCACGATGGTGGCCCTCGACGACGAGCGCAAGCCGGTGGCGGTGCACGCCCTGGTGCCCGAGACCCCCGACGAGAAGCGGCGCTTCGCGATGGCCGAGCTGCGGCGCGTGCTGCGTTCGGAGTACCGCGCGCGGTTCGAGGCCTTGCGCAAGGACAGCGCCGCCGACGCCGACTGAGCGGCGTACGGCGTTCGCCGCGCCGGTGCCGGAACGGCGGCCTGTTGCGGCGCCGCTACTGCGGCATCGAATCGCTCATGTTCGGTAATGAGAACGATTCGCTTTCCCGTTTAGTCGTCATAATGCCTCCTGAAGGCCTCGAGAACCGACCAGGAACCGCAACATGACCGTGCCCGCCCCCCGTCCCCTGACCACCGCGCTGGCCGCCGCCGGCCTGGCCGGCCTGCTGCTCGCCAGCGCCGGCGTCGCTGCCGCGCCCGCGAAGAAGGCGGCCGACGAGGCCGCCGTGCTCGCCGAACTCGCGAAGAAGATCGACGCGCTGGTGGCGCAGAACCAGGCGCTGGCCGCCAAGGTCGCGAAGCTGGAAGCCAGCCAGGCCGCGCAGTCGACGCAGGCCTCCCAGCAGGCCGCCGTGGTGCAGCAGCAGGGCGCCCAGATCCAGGCCCAGGCCGCCGCCGTCGCGCAATCCCAGGACGCCGTGCGGGCCGACGTCGCCACCGTGGCCGCCACCCAGCAGGCGATCGCCGCCAACACGGCCGCCACGCAGCGGGCCGGCTGGGCCGCCAACACCACCGTGTCGAGCTACGGCGAGATCGGCTACAGCCGTCCGACCAGGCAGGTCGGCGCGTCCAACGCCGACGTGCAGCGCGCCGTCATCGGCATCCAGCACCGCTTCGACGACAAGACGAAGATGGTCGGCGAGTGGGAGTGGGAACACGCCATCACCTCGGCCGACGACAGCGGCGAGTCGGAAGTCGAACAACTGTGGGTCGAGCGCGAGTTCGACAATGGTGTCAAGGGACGCGCCGGCCTGTTCCTGATGCCCGTGGGCCTGCTCAACCAGAACCACGAGCCGACCGCCTACTACGGCGTCTATCGGCCCGACACCGAAACCAAGATCATCCCCAGCACCTGGCGCGAGGTCGGCCTCGGCGCCAACGGCGACCTCGGCGGCGGGCTGAACTGGGACGTCGCGGTCACCACCGCCCCGAACCTGGCCCACTGGGACGCCGGCTCCACCGAGGCCCGCGACCGCGGCCCGCTGCAGTCCATCCACGGCGAAGGCCAGTTCGCCGCGGCACGCACCTTCGGCTCGGTGGCCGCGCTCAACTGGCGCGGCATCCCCGGCTTGTGGGTGGGCGGTTCGGCCGTGTTCGACAACATCGGCCAGAGCCAGTCCGGCTTCGCCGGCAACGGTGCCAAGCTGTTCATGATCGAAGGCCATGCGCGCTACCAGGTCGGCGGCCTGGACCTGGCGGCCGAGGCCGTGCGCGGCCAGATCAATGGCGCGACGCGCTTCAACCAGCAACTGGCCAGCGGCGACTTCGATTCGCCCACCCTCGTGCCGCACCTGTTCTACGGCGGCTACGTCCAGGCCGCGTACAGGCTGTGGCAGTCGGGCGACTGCACGCTGACGCCGTTCGCGCGCTACGAGATCCTGAACACGGCCGCCGGCTTCGGCGCCCTGCCCGCGACCTCCGGCGGCGTCAAGCAACCCGACGAGAAGATCCTGACGGTCGGCGCCAGCCTGCTGATCGGCGAAGGCATCGTCCTCAAGGCGGACTACCGCGACTACCGCCAGCACAAGCTGCCCGATACCGACGAACACTTCACGCTGGGGAACTCGTTGAACCTGGGCGTCGGCTTCGCCTTCTGACCTGTTCCGCGATCGGGAACGAGAAGCCACTCGCGGTGTGAACCGGGAGTGGCTTTTCTCTTGGGGATGCGGTGGCATTGCGGCAATGACGAGGTGCGGCTTGGCCGAGGCCATGGCATCCGAAATATTGCAGGACTGTCGCAATTCGTCGCGCGAAGATCCTTGCGCCCGGCTCGGCGCATTGTTCAATTGGCTTGTTGCTGCCTACTGAGGATGCCATGGGGGTCGGAGGTCTTGCGCAGCGGTCACAGGAACAGGTAGACCATGTCCAATTGCCTCACTCGCATGCTCATGTTGAAACGAGCCCTCATGCTGACTGCAGCGATCAGCGTTGCTGCTTGTGGCGGAGGGGGCGACGGCAGTGGCGCTTCGCCGCCTCCGGTTCCTGTCGACGTCGACCAACTGGTCACCACGACGGTCACCGGCTATCCCCACCAGGTGGACGTCTACAACACTGCTGGCGCTACGCGGGCCATCGTCCTGCTGCACGGTGGCGCCGGCAACAAGAGTGCCATCGCGTACCAGGTCGGCCTGAACGCCGACACGAGCACGACCACCTTCAGCACCATCAACTGGACTTGGCTTGACGCCAACAAGGTGATGCTGGTCGTGCCGCAAGGTCAACACATTGCCAGCGAGCCGAACGCCACGACCTGGCGCAACTACGCCATGAACTCCGGGCAGGACGACATGGCCTTCCTGCAAGCGCTCGCCGCGAAGATCCGCAGCGAGTACGGTATCGCCAACATGGTGCTGATGGGCCACTCCATGGGCGGCGTCATGACCAATCGCATGTGGTGCGAATCGCCTGGCACCTTCGATGCGTACGTCTCGCTGGCCGGTCCGGCTTCTTCGGAATTCAATGACCCTGCCACGCCGTGCGCTCCGGGCAGCGCGGCCAAGCCCTACATGGGCATCATCGGCGACAGTGACGAGGTCATGCAGACTGCCGGCGCCTGGGAGGCGGCGACCTGGACGGTGAACCCCGTCGTGGTGCAGACTTCGGTGACGGCGTGGGACAACAGCGTGGTCGTCGGTGAGTTCCGCCAGCAGCAGGCCCGGACCGCCATCGTGTGCAACGGCGCGTTGGCCAGCCAGGCCTTCGTAAATTCCGGCAATGTCGACACGTGGACGAGCTGCGCGGGAAAGCTGGTGCTCAAGCGGGTGTTGGGCGCCGAACACGGGGTCTCCTCCATCGACGCGCAGATGGGCGCGTCGTCGAATCTGGACGTGATGAACGCGGTAATGGACTTTGTCTCGCGTCTCTGACCCTCGCAGACCTTGCATCCGTTCGATCGGCTCCGTACAGACGATGAAGCCGATCAGTCGTCGCTACCGCCGAACACGCCCAGCAGCACCAGCAGGTTCTGGAACACGTTGTACAGGCTCAGGTAGACGCCCAGCGTGGCGATGACGTAGTTGGTCTCCAGACCGTCGCGCACGCGCTTGAGGTCGTGTAGCACGAAGGCCGAGAAGATGCCGATCGCCAGCACCGACAGGGTGATCATCAGCGCGCCGGACTGGATGAAGACGTTGGCGATGCCCGCCACCATCAGCATCACGGCGCCGATGAACAGCCACTTGCCCAGCGACGTCAGGTCGCGCTTGAGGACGGACGACAACGTGGCCATGCCGAAGAAGATGGTGGCGGTGCCGGCGAAGGCCGTCATCACCAGCCCGGTGCCGTTGCCCATGCCCAGCACGAAGCCCAGCACGCGCGACAGCATCAGGCCCATGAAGAACGTGAAGGCGAGCAGCAGCGGCACGGCGGCCGGCGAGTTGCGGTTCTTCTCGATGGCCCAGATCAGGCCGATGGCACCCCCCATGAAGACAACCATGGACAGCACGCCGCCCATGGACGTGGCCAGGCCCGTTGCCAGGCCCAGCCAGGCGCCCAGTACGGTGGGTACCATCGACAGCGCGAGGAGCGCGTAGGTGTTGCGCAGCACGCGCGCGTTTCCGCCCGCCGACACGAGGCGGGTCTCCTGCGCGTACGACGGACGGCGCGGGTTGTCGGGGCTGGATCGAAGGTTCACGGCAAGACTCCTTGCATTGCGGATGCCTCACTGTGGACCACCGAATGCTTCGTGTAAATGCGAATGACACGAACAGTCGATTCGAGAAAACCGCAGATTTGAGCCGCCCGTCTCAGGCGCTTGCGACGGCGGCGGCGACGCGCCGGGCGCGCGCCCGGATGTTGAGCAGCTCGACGACCAGCGAGAACCCCATCGCGGCGTAGATCACCATCTTGGGCACGTGCACGTCGAACGCCTCGGCCGCCAGCGTCATGCCCACCATCACCAGGAAGGCCAGCGCGAGCACCTTGACGGACGGATGGCTCTCGACGAACTCGCCGATCGGCCGGGCGGCGAACATCATCAGGGCCACCGAAGCCACGACGGCGGCGATCATCACGCCCACGCGGTCGACCATGCCCACGGCGGTGATCACCGAGTCCAGCGAGAAGACGATGTCGACGACGGCGATCTGCGCGATCACGGCCCAGAAGCGCGCCGCGCTGGCGGGTTTCGCCGGCGCATGCGCGCCGGCCTCGCCCCGCTCCACGGCCTCGAAGATCTCGCTGGAGGCCTTGTAGAGCAGGAACATGCCGCCGCCCAGCAGCACCAGGTCCCGCCCGCTGAAGGCGTGGCCGGCGATGGCGAACAGCGGCGTCGTCAGGCCCATCACCCAGCTCAGCGACATCAGCAACCCGATGCGCGTGAGCATCGCGAAGGCCAGCCCGGCGCGGCGCGCGGCGTCGCGGCGCGCGGGCGGCAGGCGGCCGACGAGGATGGTCAGGAAGATGATGTTGTCGATGCCCAGCACGATCTCCAGCGTGGTGAGCATCGCGAAGGCGACCCACAGGGTCGGGTCGAGCAGGAATTCCATGAGGGGATACCGGTGCGGGGGATTGGCCACTGTAGGCGCCAGCACTTTCAGCGTAAAGTCGTATTGACGGCGGCATCGCTTCGATAAATCCGCAGTATTGATTGGCCCGCGACATGAACTACAAGCACCTCCACTATTTCTGGGCCGCGGCCAAGGCCGGCGGCGTCGTGCGCGCGGGCCAGCAACTGGCCATCTCGCCGCAGACCCTGTCGGGCCAGATCAAGCTGCTGGAGGACCGCCTGGGCTGTGCGCTGTTCCGCAAGGCCGGGCGCGGCCTGGAGCTGACCGACGAGGGCCACCTGGCCGTCGGCTACGCCGACCAGATCTTCGCGCTCGGCGCGGAGCTGGAGGCGCGCATCGGCCGCACCAGCGGCGTCGACGCGGCGCTGGACTTCCGGGTGGGCCTGGCCGACTCGGTGCCCAAGTCGATCGCCTACCGGCTGCTGGAGCCGGCCCTGGCCGCCGCGGCCAACGTGCGCCTGATCTGCCACGAGGGAAAGTTCACCGACCTGCTGGCGCAACTGGCCGTGCAGCGGCTCGACCTGGTTCTGGCCGACGAACCGCTGGGCCGCCAGGCCGGCATGAAGGCGTTCAACCACCCGCTCGGCTCGACCGCGATGAGCTTCTTCGCGACGCCCGAGCTCAAGCGCTCGCTCCAGGGCGCGTTCCCGCAGTGCCTGGACGACGCGCCGATGCTGCTGCCCGGCCATGCCTCGGCGATGCGGCGCCGCTTCGACCTGTGGCTGGCGTCGCACAAGATCCGGCCGCGCGTCATCGGCGAGTTCGACGATGCGGCGCTGATGAAGGCCTTCGGCGGCGAGGGGCGCGGCGTGTTCATGACGCCCGCGGTGCTCGAATCGGAGACCGCCGCCCAGCACGGCGTGCGCGTGGTGGGGCGCAGCGCCGAGCTGGTGGAGGAGTTCCATGCGATCTCCACCGAGCGGCGCATCACGCATCCCTGCGTCGCGGCGATCACGAGCTCGGCACGGGACCAGTTCTTCGCCGAGTGAGTCCCGGGGCGCTCAGCCCGGGTGGGTCGGATCGATCCAGGCCACGTCCTCGGGCGGCTCGGCGGGCTCGATGTCGAGGTTGACCGCGGTGGCCTGGCCGTCGCTGCGCACCAGCACGCATTCGAGCGTCTCGGTGGGGCTGGCGTTGATCTCCTGGTGCGGCACGAACGGCGGCACATAGATGAAGTCGCCCGGGCCGGCCTCGGCGGTGAACTCGAGGTGCTCGCCCCAGCGCATCCGCGCCCGGCCCTTGACCACGTAGATCACGCTCTCCAGCGGGCCGTGGTGGTGGGCGCCGGTCTTGGCGTTCGGGTGGATGTGCACGGTGCCGGCCCACAGCTTCTGGGCGCCGGTGCGCGCGAAGGTGATCGCGGCCTGGCGATCCATGCCGGGGGTCTGGGCGGTGTTCGGGTCGAGCCGGTCGGCGGGCACCACGCGCACGCCGTCGTGCTTCCAGGGCGGGTCGCCGGTGTCGCCGTGCGGATGGGGGTGCGGATCGGTCACGGAGGGCTCCACGGGTCGGGCGTCGGCGCCCTATTCTGGGCTCAGTCCAGCAGTTCGGCGCCGGACATGAACGCCGAAACGCCTTCGACCTCGTCGTGGTTGTGCTTGGCGTGGTACATGGCATGGTCGGCCTCGCGCAGGAAGCGCGACGCATCGGCCGGCGGCTGGTACAGGCTGATGCCGATGCTCGCGCGCAGGCACACGCCGTGGCCCTCGAGCGGCGGCTTCATGGCGTCGATGATCTTGTCGGCGATCGCGCGCGCCTGTTCCAGCGTGGCGATGCCCTCGGCCAGCACGGTGAACTCGTCGCCGCCCAGGCGCGCGACGGTGTCGCCCTTGCGCACGCAGGCCTCGAGCCGGCGCGCGAAGGTCTGCAGTGCCAGGTCGCCGACATGGTGGCCGTATTCGTCGTTGATGCCCTTGAAGCCGTCCAGGTCGAGGAACAGCAGCGCCAGCGCGGGCCCGCCGCGGGCGTGGCGCGACACGGCCTTTTCCAGCGTCTCCATGAAGCTGCGGCGGTTGGCCAGCCCGGTCAGGCCGTCGCTGAGCGCCATCGCGCGCAGCCGGGCCTCGAACTCGCGGCGCTCGGACACGTCGTGGGCGAAGGCGGTCAGTTCCCAGCGCCCGGCCACGCGCGTGGCGGTCAGGCTCACCTCGACGGACAACTGGCGGCCGCCACGGTCGATCGCCGGGAGCGTCACGCGCTGGTGGGCGTCCTCCAGGCGCTCGGCGGTCGCGTAGCGAACGATCAGCGTGGCCACCTCGCCGCGCAGCGACGGCGGCACGACCAGTTCGGCCACCGGCTGGCCCAGGGTCTCGATGGGCGACCAGCCGAACAGGCGCTCCGCGGCGCGATTCCATTGCGAGACGCAGCCCTGCTCGTCGATCGAGATGACGGCGTCGTGGGCGTGCTCCAGCAGCGCGCGCATGCGCTCCTCGCTGGTGCGCAGGCGCGCCTCGGCCTCGTTGCGGGCGTCGAGCGCGGCCTTCTTGGCCAGGGCCGCGACGATCGCGCTGGCCATCAGCTGCAGCATCTGCACGTCGCCGTCGTCGAAGGCGTCGGGCAGCTCCGAGAACACCTTGAGCACGCCCACGGCGGCATTGCCCTGGCGCAGCGGCGCGAACAGCATCGAGCGCACCCCCAGGATGCGGCAGGTGGCGCGATCGACGCGCGGGTCGGTCTCGGAATCGTCGCAGGTCTGCACGGTGGCGGTGCGTACGCACAGGCCCGACAGGCTGGTGGCGTTGGCGATGCGCAGGCCCAGGTGGGCGGCCATGGCGCCGCTGGCCCGGCGCACCACGGTGTGGTCGCCGTCGACGAAGTCGATCGATGCCCCGTGCGCCTGGGTGAGCTCGCGCAGCTTGTCGATGACCAGCTGCATGAACGGGTTCAGCGCCAGGTCGGCCTGGACCAGCAGTGCTTGCGTCTGGATAATGCGTTCGAGCCGATCGAGACGCTCGATCCGCCGTGCAGCTGCCACCATTGAGAAATCCCTCGTGCCGAAGCGCGCGACCTGCGGTTCTCGCTCGTGGCCTGTCTCGGGCATCGGCGGGAACTCGTTCGTGTTCGAACTCGATTTGCCAGTATGCGTGGGCGCCGGCAGACTGTCCACTGCGCAGCGCATGCTCGATACAAACAGAAACCTGATGAAACCCCTCGTACCCCTCGCCGTACCGGGCTTCGTGTTCGCCGCCTGGCTGGCGGGCTGCGCCACGCCGCCGCCGCCGCCCCCGCCGGCCGTGGCCGTGGCTCCCGCCCCGGAACCCGTGGCGGCGCCGCGCGCGGACCCGGCCTGGATCGAGCTGGGACCGAGCGCGATCGTGCGCACCGTCGCCGAACCGGGCGCTTGCCCGGCGCTGGCGGTCGACGGCGCGCCCGTGCCGATGGCCTTGCGCGCCGCCGCGGGCACGCCGGGCGCCGGCACGCCCCGGGCGGCGCGGTTCGACGTCGACGTCTGCGAGGCGGCGCTGCCCGCCGGCGCGCGGACGGCGCAGGTCGGCGGCCGCGACTTGCCGGTGCCGCGGGCGCAGCCGCGCCGCATCGTCGTGCTGGGTGATACCGGGTGCCGCATCAAGGGCGACGCGGCGCAGGCCTGCTCCGATCCCGCGGGCTGGCCCTTCGCCCAGGTGGCCGCGGCCGCCGCCGCGCTGGCGCCGGACCTGGTGATCCACGTCGGCGACTACCACTACCGCGAGACGCCCTGCCCGGCCGGCAACGCCGGCTGCGCCGGCAGCCCCTGGGGCTACGGCTGGGACGCGTGGAACGCTGACTTCTTCGCGCCGGCGCGGCCGCTGCTGGCGGCGGCGCCCTGGATCTTCCTGCGCGGCAACCACGAGGAGTGCAGCCGGGCCGGCCAGGGCTGGTTCCGCCTGCTCGCGCCCGAGCCCTACACCGCGGCGCGTTCGTGCGACCTCCCGGCCAACGACGCCGCCGCCGAATTCACGCCGCCCTATGCGGTGCCGGTGGGCCGGTCCACGCAGGTGATAGTGTTCGATTCGGCACATGCGGGCAACGCCCCGCTGGACCGGGCCCGACCGCGCGACCGCGCCATCCTCGCGGCCTACGTCGCCGACGTGCGCGCGCTGGACGCGCTGGCGGTGCCCGGCGTGCGCAGCTGGTTCGCGAGCCACCACCCGGTGCTCGCGTTCGCCCCGGACGATCGCCCCGGCGCAACGCACCCATACCCGGGCAACGCTCCGTTGCAGCAGGCGCTGGCCGAGGTCAACGGCACGGTCTACTTCCCGCCGGCGATCCAGGCCGCGCTGCACGGCCATGTGCACCTGTTCCAGGCCCTCGGCTTCGCCGACGGCCACCCCGCCGCGCTGGTGGCGGGCAACGGCGGCGACCACCTGGACTCGCCCCTGCCCCCCGCCCTGCCCGCCGGCCTGGCGCCGGCGCCCGGCACCCGGCTCGCGCACGCGACCACCAGCGACGCGTTCGGCTTCCTGGTGCTGGAACGGGTCGGTGCCGACGACGACGACGGCGGCCGCTGGACCGTCGTCGCCCGCCGCCGCGACGGCAGCGAGATCACCCGCTGCGAGCTCGGCCCCGACGGCGGACTGGCCTGCGAGCGCGAGGGTCCGGTGCGCTGAATACCTGCAGCGGTTGACGCGGCCCGGCAAGGAGCGCAAATTGCCGGCCACCCAGGTCGCGTCCGCGTCCGCGGGCGCCACGACACCGCTTCAGGAGCCGCCATGCAAGACCAGACCATCCTCGACCGCATCACCGCCCTCGTCGACGAGGAGCACAAGCTGCGCGACGACCCCGCGGCCCCGGAGGCCAATGCCCCGCGCCTCAAGAGCGTGGCCGAGCAGCTCGACCAGTGCTGGGACCTGCTGCGCCAGCGGCGCGCCAAGCGCGAGTTCGGGGCCGATCCCGAGACCGCCGCCCCGCGCGACATCGGCACGGTGGAGAACTACAGCAACTAAGTCGCTTCGGGAATGCACCTTGCCGCATCGGGGCACGACCTCCGAACGTCTTCGAAGGCCGTCTCCACCGGAGAACGGCGGGGCAACCCAACCAAGGAGCACCAGATGCAGAAGAATCAGCCAGGCCAGGGCGGCCAGCCAGGTCCGCAGCAGGGCAGCAACACCTCCGCGGGTCGCAGCGACCAGCAGGGACAGTCGGGCGGCGGACGCGACCAGCACGGCGGCCAATTGAAGGCCGATCCGGGCCAGGCGCAGAGCAAGACCGGCACGTCGCCGCAGCAAGGCGGCCAACAGGGCAGCCGCCCGGACAAGCAGCGCTGAGCGCGCGGGCCGCCCGGCGGCCCGCTGACACTCTTTCCGCGGCCGGCTCGTCCGGCCGCTTTCCATGGCGGGCCCGATCGCCGCGACTGCGCCGGCGTTGCGGTGCTTGTCGGCCCATCGCGCACGCCGACTTGCCGTATGGTGTCCGCTGACGCACTGTCGCCGTCGCCCGGACACCCGCCGTGCCCCCTGCTCCCCATCCTTCCGCCAACCCCGTCGATGCCGGCCTGTACCGCGGCGTGTGGCGCCATGCCACGGGCGCCCGGGTGGCGATGCTGGCGTCGATGGCGCTGCTGGCCGGCTCGCAACTGGTGCGCCTGGCGGTGCCGTGGTTCGCCGCGCAGGCCATCGACGCCCTGCAGCACGGCGGCGCGGGCAGCCTGGGCCGCGCGCTGGGCTGGGTCGGCTGCGTGATGGGGGCCTCGGTGGGCGCGTGGATGCTGCACGGACCCGGCCGCGTCCTCGAGCGCCGCGTGGGCCTGCGGGTGCGCGAGTCGCTGTCCGACGAACTCTACGGGCGCCTGACGGCGGCCCCGCTGGGCTGGCACGAACGCCATCATTCGAACGACATGCAGCAGCGCGTGCGGCAATCCACGAACGCGCTCTACGAGTTCTCGGCCAACCAGTTCATCTACCTGCAAAGCTTCGTCGGGCTGGTGGGGCCGCTGGTCGCGCTGGTGGCGCTGGCGCCGGGCATCGGACTGGCCGCGTTCCTGGCGTTCGGCACGCTGGCCTTGCTCAGCATGCGGATCGACCGCACCCTGATGAAGTACTCGCTGGAGGAGATGGCGGCCGAGCGCCGCTACGCCGCCGGCATGGCCGATTTCCTGGGCCACATCGGCACGGTGCTGAGCCTGCGCCTGCAGCAGGCGTCGCGCCGGCTCCTGCAGGCGCGCCTCGCGCGCGTGTTCGTGCCGCTGGGACGCAACATCGTGCTCAACGAGTACAAGTGGTGCCTGGTCGACCTGGTCAGCACCCTGACCACCTGGTCGCTGGTCGTGGCCTACGTGTACCTGCAGACGGGCCGCGGTGCCACGGGCATCGCCATCGGCGCGGTGTTCATGGTGCAGCAGTACGCCAGCCGCACCGCCGCGGTGGCCACCGACATGACCGGGCGCATGCAGGGCCTGTCGCACATGCGCGCCAACTACGTCAGCGCGCGGCCGATCTTCGACGCCCCCATGGGCGAGCCGGTGGCACCGTTGCCGGCACAGTGGCGGCGCATCGTGGTGCGCGACATCGCGTTCCGCCACGCGGCCGCCGCGCCGGACGCGCCGCCCCTGCGCGTCGATGCGCTCGCGCTCGAGCGCGGCGAGCGCATCGCGCTGGTGGGCGGCAGTGGCGCGGGCAAGAGCACGCTGCTGCGCGTGCTGGCCGGACTCTACGCGGCGCCCGGCACCGTCGTCGAGGTCGATGGCCGGGTGCAGGACGGGGTGCACGACCTCGCGGCGCTGTCCACGCTGATCCCGCAGGAGGCCGACGTGTTCGAGGGCAGCGTGCGCGAGAACCTCGACTTCGGCACCGCGCTGCCGGAGCCGGCCCTGGCGGCGGCGCTGCGCGGCAGCGCGTTCGACGCGGTGCTGTCCGGGCTGGACGGCGGCCTCGAGTTCGCGGTGGCCGAGCGTGGCGGCAACCTGTCGGGCGGCCAGCGCCAGCGGCTGTGCCTGGCGCGCGGCGCATTGGCGGCGGCGGGCAGCTCGATCGTCTTCCTCGACGAACCCACCGGGGCGCTCGACCCGATCACCGAGGCCCGCATCCACGACCAGCTGGGTGCCACGTTCCCATCCGCGTGCATCGTCGCCTCGGTGCACCGCATGAGCCTGCTCGCGCACTTCGACCGTGTCGCGCTGATGGAGGCCGGGCGCCTGGTCGATGTCGGCACGCTCGCGCAACTGCGCGCGCGCCAGCCGGCTTTCGCGCACATGCTTGCCGGCAGCGCGCACGCCGCGACGGCCGTCGCCGACGACCCGGTCCGCTGAGCCGTCGCGGGCCGTCGGCATCGACTACGACGCCTATGTAGTTGCGCTGGCCGACGGCAACTCGCCCAACCCGCGCCGGGTGCTGTCGGCCGTGCCGCCCTCGTCGATCGCCTCCGCACCCGTCGGCGTCACCACGGCGCCGGGCCTGCACCTGTGGGGCGGCAGCGGCCTGGACACCGCGCACGCGACCCGTTCCGCTCGCCCCGCACGGCGGGGGTGTTCGTCGTCCCGCAATCAGGCCCGCGGGCGCGTACCGCGCGTCCCTCAGGCCAGGCGCGCCGGCATCTGCAGTGGCTCGAGCCCCAGGCGCCGGCCGCCGGCCAGCACCCAGTGGACGACGGCGCCGAGCTCCTCCAGCGTGTACTGCTTGTGCACCAGCGCGCGCACGCCGGCCTGGTGCGCCTCGTCCTGCAGTTGGTCGGGCAGGTTGCCGGAGATGACGATCACCGGCAGGTCGGCGCGCAGGCGCAGCAGCGCGCGCGCCACGTCCAGGCCGGACAGCCCGGGCATGTTGAGGTCGGTGACGACGATGTCGAACGCCGCCGGCGCCGCGCGCACGGCCTCGATCGCGCGAGCCGGGTCGTGCCGGCAGGTGACGCGGTAGCCCAGGCGCTCGAGCAGGCGCTCGACCATCAGCACCATCACCTCGTCGTCGTCGATGTAGAGCACGCTCTCGCCGTTGCCGCGCTGGGCGAGCATGGGCGGCGCGGGGCGATCGACGGCGGCGGCCGTGGTGGCCGAGCGCGGCAGGTAGATCTCGAAGGTGCTGCCCTGCCCGGGCGCCGTCTGCACGCGGATGACGCCGCCGTGCGCTGCGATGATGCCGTGGGCCACCGCCAGCCCGAGTCCGGTGCCCTCGCCCACCGGCTTGGTGGTGAAGAAGGGTTCGAAGATGCGCTCGCGGGTGAGCGCGTCCATGCCCGGGCCGTCGTCCTCGACGCTCAGGCGGGCGTAGGCGCCCGGCGTCAGGCCCGCGCCCAGCTGGCGTGCCGCGGCGGCGTCGAGCTCCACCGCGGCCAGGGCCACGGCGACGCGTCCGGGCTTGCCGCCCAGCGAGTGCCAGGCGTTGGTGCACAGGTTCATCAGCACCTGCTCGACCTGGGTGGCGTCGGCCATCACGAACAGGGCCTCGTCGCACAGCGACGCCTCGAGGGCGACGCCCGCGGGCAGCGTCGACCGCAGCAGCGCCAGGCAGTCTTCGACGAGGGGCCGCAGCGCGCAGCTGACCACCTCGCGCGGCTGGCGGCGGGCGAACGCCAGGATCTGCTGCACCAGGCCGCGCCCGCGCAGGCCGGCCTTGCGGATCTGCGCCAGGTTCGCGGCGACCGGATGGTCGGGCGGCAGGTCCTCGAGGGCCAGCGCCGCGTTGCCCAGGATGCCGGCCAGCACGTTGTTGAAGTCGTGCGCGATGCCGCCGGCCAGCACGCCGATGGCCTCCATCTTCTGCGCCTCGCGCAGCTGGTTCTCCAGTTCCAGGCGCAGCAGTTGCCCGCGGCGCTGGTCGGTGATGTCGGTGACCATGGCCAGCGCGCCGGCGTAGCGGCCGTCGGCGTCGAAGGTGGCGCTGGTGCTCATCGCCGTCCACAGGTCGCTGCCGTCCTTGCGCGTCAGCCGGAACTCGTGCTGTTCGGAGATGCCCTGCTCGCGCCGGCGCACGTTCTGGCGCGCCTCGGCATGGGCGCGTTCGTCCATGAAGTCGTACATCGACCGGCCCAGCATCTCGTCGGCCGTGTAGCCCAGCATCGCGGCCATCGTCGGGTTCACGAAGGTGGTGACGCTGTCCGCATCGATCGTCCAGATGCCCTCGGCCGCGGTCTGCACGATGCGGCGGTAGCGCTCCTCGCTGTGCTGCAGCGCGCGCTGCTGCTCCATGCGCTGCGTGATGTCGCGCATGAAGGCGCCGAAGACGCGCCTGCCTTCGATCTGCATGTCGCTGAAGGAGATCTCCACCGGGATCTCGCGGCCGTCGCGGTGCAGCGCGACGATCTCGACGGCGCGCCAGTCGAGCCGCCGCTGGCCGCTGGCCAGGTAGCGGGCCATGCCGTGGCGGTGGGCCTCGTGCATGCGCGCGGGCTGCAGCATCGTCAACGGCTGGCCGATCACATCCTCGGGCCGGTGGCCCAGCAGCGGCTCGATGGCCGGATTGCAGAAGCGGATCAGGTCGTCCTCGCCGACCATCAGCACCACGTCGGCGGAGGTCTGCCACAGCAGGCGGTCGCGTTCCGCGCCTTCGCGCGCCAGGCGCTCGTGCAGCCTGCGTTCGGTGACGTCCTGCAGCGTGCCGCGCAGGTGCACCACGTGCCCGCACGCGTCGCGCACCGGCTCGCTGACCGCGCTGACCCAGCGTTCGCGGCCGTCCGGGAACAGGCAGCGGAATTCGGTCTGCGTGGGCTCGTGGTCCTTGAAGGCCCGGCGCGCCATGGCGTCGAACGCCGGCCGGTCGGCGGCGGCGACGAATTCGCGGAACTCGTCGACGGTGATCGGGCCGCGCGCCGGATCGCGGCCGAACAGCTCGTACAGCGCGGCGGACCACACGATGATCCCGGTGGCGACGTCGATCTCCCAGCTGCCGACCTGCGCCAGCCGCTGCGCCTGGGCCAGCATCGCCTCGGACTCGCCCAGCGACGTCGCCAGCGCCACGGCGTACTGGCGTTCCTCGCCCAGCAGCCACTGCTTCTGGCGCGATTCGAGCAGGGTCTCGACCAGGCCGGCCAGGTCGCCCAGGATCGCGCGCTGGTCGTCGGGCAGCCGGCGCGGCCGCGGATCCATCACGCACAGCGTGCCCAGCACCTGGCCCTCGAAGCGCAGCGGCACGCCCGCGTAGGAGCGGATCGCCCGCGGCCCGTCCACGAAGTCGTCGTGCGCGTAACGCGCGTCGCGCGTCGCGTCCTCGATCTCCACCAGTCCCTCCGCGCCCAGGGCCAGTGCGCACAGGCTGTCGCCGGCCAGTGCCAGCTCCGTGGCGTCGACGCCCACGCGCGAACGGATGAACTGGCGCTCGCCGGCGACGAACGTGATCATCGCGATGGCGGAGCCGGTGACGGCCGCGGCGATCCGGCTCAGGCGGTCGAACGCGGGGTCCGCGTCGGCGGGCAGGCGTTCCAGCGTCTGCAGCAGGCCGAGGCGGCGGTGAGGGTCCGTGTGGGCGATCGGGTCCATCCGGCAGGGGCAGGTTTTGACCTCAGGATAGCGCCGATTTGCGGCCCCTGGCGGGCTCGCGCAGTCGTCGCGTCGTTTCGTCCCCTGCAGCGGCGCATGAACCGCCGCCGGGCACCCCGGCATCTACCTCGACAAACCGATCCGTCGCACGCGAGGAGTTTCCATGCATCCGAACCCGTTCCCGCCCCGCCTGACCGTCGCCCTGCTGCTGGCCGCGTTCGCCGCCGCGCCCGTCCTCGCCTCGGGCGGGGGCGGAAGCGGCGGCGGCGGTGGCGGCATGACCACCCTGGCCAACGGCAAGCCCTCGGCAGTCGACCCGGAGTACAGCCAGGCGGTGTCCGAGGTCGCCGCCGGCCATTTCCCGCAGGCCGTCGCGCTGCTCGAGTCCTACCTGGCGCGCAGCCCCGAGCACGCGAAGGATGCCGACGCCCAGAACTGGCTGGGCTACGCCTACCGCAAGACCGGCAACCTGGACGCCGCGTTCCTGCACTACGACAAGGCGCTGGCCATCGACCCGCGCCACCGTGGCGCGCACGAGTACATGGGCGAGGCCTACCTGCTGGCCGGCAACATCGCGCAGGCCGAAGAGCACCTGAAGGCGCTCGACCAGCTGTGCTTCACGCCGTGCGCGGAGTACTCGCAGCTCAAGCGCGAGGTCGCCAGCTGGAAGGCCGCGCATGCGCAGACCGTGGGCCGGCAGTAGGCGCCGGCCGGCCTGTCCGCTGGCCGCTGCCGCCGGCGTGCTGGCGGCCGGCCTCGCCGGCATCGCCGGCATCGCCCTGTTCACGCTGGCGCACGGCGCGCCGGCCGCCGCGGGCGAGCCCGCGGCTCTGACTGCGGCCGAACGCGCCGCGATCCTGGCGCTGGGACCCTGGCCGCTGCCGGCCTCGACCGACCCCGACAACCCGGCCTCGGGCCGGCCCGCCGGCATCGCGCTCGGCGAGGCGCTGTTCCACAGCCCGCGCCTGTCGCCCACCGGCCTGCGTTGCGCCAGTTGCCACGAACCGTGGCGGCACTTCGCCGACGGCCGCACCGTCGCCCAGGGCGTGGCGCCCGGATCGCGCAACACGCCCAGCCTGCTCGACGCGGCGCGCCACCGCCACTACGGCTGGGACGGCGCGCGGGCGTCGCTGTGGCGACAATGCCTGCGGCCGCTGGAGGACGCGCGCGAGATGCCGGCCAGCGCGGCGCGGGTCGCCGCGCTGGTGCGCGGCGACGCCCTGCTGGCCGCGCGCCATGCCGCGGTGTTCGGCGGCGTCGACAACGACGACGCGCGCGTGCTGCGCGAGGTCGGCCTCGCGCTGGCCGCCTATGTCGAGACGCTGGCGACGCCACGGGCGTCCTTCGATGACTGGCGCGACGCGCTGGCGAGCGCGCCGCAGGCGGCCGGCCCCGCCGCGTCCGACGCCTTCCCGGCCGCCGCGCGACGCGGCCTGCGGCTGTTCGTCGGCCGCGCCGGGTGTGCGGGCTGCCATGCGGGCCCCACGCTCGGCGACGATGCGCTGCATGCGTCGCGGGTCCATGCCGGGGGCGCTGCAGGCGTCGCGCAGGCCGGCCGCGACGACGCGCCCGCCGACCGGGTGCGCACGCCGGGCCTGCGCGATGTCGCTGCCACCGCCCCCTACTTCCACGACGGCAGCGCGGCGCGGCTGTGCGACGCGGTGCAGCCGCATGCCGCCGACCCGGGGGCCGCGCCGACGCCGCTGACCGCCGGCGAGCGGCGCGACCTGGTGGCCTTCCTGCGCACGCTGTCGGCCGACGCCCCCGCGCCGGCGCCCTGCTAGAAGAAGTGCGCGAGCAGCGGAATGAGCACCGCCGCCAGCACCACCTGCAGCCCGAACGCGATCCCGGCGTAGGCTCCGGCCTCGGGATGCACCTGCAGCGCGCGGGCCGCGCCGATGCCGTGGGCCGCCGTGCCGAGGGCAAAGCCGCGGGTGGCCCACGAGCGGATGCCCAGCAGGTCGAACAGCCGCCGCGCCGACAGCGCGCCGACGATGCCGGTCAGCACCGCGAAGACCGCGGCCAGGGCCGGCACGCCGCCGATGCGCTCGGCGATGCCCATGGCCACCGGCGCGGTGACGGACTTCGGCGCCAGCGAGCGCAGCGTCTCCGGCTCCAGCCCCAGGGCCCAGCCGATGGCCACCGCGCTGGCGGCGGCCGCTGCGCCGCCGCACAGCGCCGCCACGGTCAGCGCTGCGCCGCGCCGGCGCAGCTGGTCGCGCCGCAGCCACAGCGGCCAGCCGAGCGCGACGACCGCGGGGCCCAGCATCACGTGCACGAACTGCGCACCGGCGAAATAGGTCGGGTAAGGCGTGCGGGTGGCCACCAGCACGGCGCCGATGACCACGACCGACCACAGCACCGGATTGGCCCAGGGCGCGCGCCCGGTGCGCTCGTAGGCGGCCTGCACCGCCACGTAGACCGCGAGCGTGGCCGTCAGGCCGAACAGCGGCGACGCCGCCAGGTAGACCCACAGCTGCACGAAGTCAGGCATCGCCGGCCTCCGGATCGGGTTCGCGCTCGTCCGCGCCCAGCAGCCGCCGCAGCACCAGGGCCGTCACGGCCATGCCCGTCCAGGTGGATGCGACGATGGCCACCAGCAGCGCGCCGCCGCTGTGCGCCAGCAGGTCCAGGTGCGTGACGACGCCCACGCCCACCGGCACGAACAGCAGCGACAGGTGGGCCAGCAGCAGCTCGGCGATCGCGCGCACCGGCGCGCGCAGGCGCTCGAGCCGCAACGCCGCCATCAGCAGCACCATGCCCACCACCGGCCCGGGCACGGGCAGGCGCAGTGCGTGCGCGAGGCCGTCCCCGGCGGCCTGCAGTACCAGCAATAGTGCGAGACCGCGCAAGGCGTCCATCGTTCCTCCTCCAGTTCGGGTGCATTGTCATGCGAGCGCGCCGGCACGGCCATTGCCCCGGCGCGGCATGTCTTCCCTCCATGCTTCCACCGCGGCACCGGCCCAGGCTGGCGCGCCAGGAAAGAAGAAGGGCCTGGCCGCCCTGCTCGGCCCCGGCCTGCTCACCGGCGCGTCCGACGACGACCCGAGCGGCATCGGCACGTACTCGCAGGTCGGCGCGCAGTTCGGCTACGGCCTGCTGTGGACGATGGTGTTCTCCTACCCGCTGATGGTGGCGGTGCAGCTGGTGTGCGCGCGCATCGGCCGCGTGACGGGCAAGGGGCTCGCCGGCAACCTGCGCGAGCACTATCCGCGCTGGGCCCTGTATCCGCTCGTGTTCCTGCTGCTGGTGGCCAACACGATCAACATCGGCGCCGACCTCGGCGCCATGGGCGAGGCGAGCGCCCTGCTGCTGCCCGGCCCGGCCGCCGGCTACACGGTGGGTATCGGGCTGCTGTCGGTCGCGCTGGAGGTGCTGGTGCCGTACCACCGCTACGTGCGGGTGCTGAAATGGCTCACGCTGGCGCTGCTGGCCTACGTGGCCACGGTGTTCGTCGTGCACATCGACTGGGGCCGCGTCCTGCACGACACCCTGCTGCCCCGGCTGGCGTTCGGCCACGCCGAGGTGACGGCCATGGTGGCCATCTTCGGTACCACGATCAGCCCCTACCTGTTCTTCTGGCAGGCCTCGCAGGAGGTCGAGGACATGGACGCCTGCGCCGAGGACCGTCCGCTGCTGGAAGCGCCGCGGCAGGCCGCCGCCCAGCTGCACCGCATCGACGTCGATACCTACCTGGGCATGGGCGCCTCCAACCTGGTGGCGTTCTTCATCATCCTGACCACCGCCGCGACGCTGCACGCCCACGGCGTGCGCGACATCGACAGCGCCGCCCAGACGGCGCAGGCCCTGAAGCCCGTGGCCGGACCGTTCGCGTTCGCGCTGTTCGCGCTGGGGATCGTCGGCACCGGCATGCTGGCCGTGCCGGTGCTGGCCGGCAGCGCGGCCTACGCGGTGGGCGAGACGATGCAGTGGAAGAGCAGCCTGGAGAGCAAGCCCGGCCAGGCGCGCGGGTTCTACGCCGTGGTCGCGGTGGCCACGCTGGCCGGCACCGCGATGAACTTCGTGCACGTCAACCCGATCAAGGCCCTGTTCTGGACCGCCGTCCTCAACGGCGTGATCGCGGTGCCGATGCTGGCGGCGGTGATGCTGGTGGCCGCCCGCGGGAAGGTGATGGGCCGGTTCGCGATCTCCGGCCGGCTGCGGGCGATGGGCTGGATCACCACCGCCGTGATGGCCGCCTGCGCGACGGCCATGATGCTGGCTTGACAGCCGGCACAGGTCCACCGCGCGCGGCAGGGCCGCCGCTTCAGCGGATCGAATCGTCGCCGGCGCGCTCGGTCTCGTCGATGGTGTCGTCGTCGTCCGGGCCGAGTCCGGCCTCGGCCGGCGCCAGGCTCTCGCGGGCCAGTTCGACGTCGGGATCGCCGTCGACGATGCGCTCGGCGTCGCGATCGGCGTCCAGTGCCTCCTGGCTGGGGATCACCGACTCGCGCGACAGGTCGCGCGCGGCATCGATGTACGCGTCGCCGCCGGCGGCGCGCGGCTGGTCGGAACGCTCGCCGGGCAGGTCCGCCCGGTCCTGGCGCTCCATGATGGTGTCGACCCCGCTCGAGGCGCGGTCGATGTCGTCGAGCGGGTCGGCGGCGGGTCGGATGGTCGGTGCAGGCATGGTGGTCTCTCCAGGGGGAATCGATTGCGACCCCTGGGGTCGGGCAACCGACATGCCCTGGTCAGCGACGCCGGCGCCGGCCCCGCAGCACGCCCAGCAGCGCCAGCGCCACGATGGCGCCGACGAGCGCCACCGACAACGCAGCGAAATCGAGAACGCGCGGGTCGCCGGCGTGCAACCCGAAATACGGCGCGACGAACCAGCCGGCGCCCAGCGCGCCCAGCACGCCCACCAGCACGTTGACGAATACGCCCTGGTCGTCGTTGCCGCGCATCAGCAATCCGGCGACCAGCCCGACCAGGGCGCCGGCGCCCAGCCAGATGACGGTATGGAACATGGTGCGGCGCCCTCCCCGGCACGCGGGTGTCGATCGGTCTCGGGTGCGGGCTCCCCGGGCCCGCGTGCTGCCCGACGGCAAGCGTCATTCCCGACCGCCGGCATACCCCCAGACCGTAGGTGCAGAACCCCTGACGGTCGAGCTATCGTCTGACAAGAAACCAGCTCGGCCGTGGGCAGAATCAGTCCTGACCCGGCGTATCCTTCCCCTGGAGCGAGCGCCGACGACGAGGGCGGCGCCGCGACACGGGCCGCGCCTGCCTTGATCCAGTCTCGCGCATGCCGAGACGACCGATTCCGGGAAGACCTGCACACCATGACCCATGCGCTGATCGTCGAAGACGACGCCGACTCCGCCGAAACGATGGCCGCCCTGATCTCCGCGCAGGGCTTCACGGTCGCCATCGCGCGGACGATGCGCGATGCCCGCCGCCAGATCGTGCTCCAGTTGCCCGACCTGGTGCTGCTGGACCTGCAGCTGCCCGACGGCAGCGGCATGGACCTGTTCCAGGACGCGCAGCTCGTCGCCAACTCCGAGATCGTGCTCATCACCGGCCATGCCAGCCTCGAGAGCTCGATCCAGGCGCTGCGCATGGGCGCGGCCGACTACCTGGTCAAGCCGATCAACATGAAGCAGCTGCAGGGCATCCTGTCGCGCGTCATGCGGCCGTCCGCGATCCAGGCCGAGCTCGCCTCGCTCACCGCCGAGTGGGAGACGTCCGGGCATTTCGGCCACCTCTGGGGCCGTTCGGCTCCCATGCGGCGAATCTACGAGCAGATCTCGCGCGTCGCCGTCACCGCGGTGTCGGTGTTCATCACCGGCGAGAGCGGCACCGGCAAGGAAGTGGTCGCGCAGACGGTGCACGACCTCAGCCGTCGGCGCAAGCACCCGTTCCTGGCCGTCAACTGCGGCGCGATCTCGCCCAACCTGATCGAGAGCGAAATCTTCGGCCATGAGAAGGGCAGCTTCACCGGCGCCGATCGCCAGCACCAGGGCTTCTTCGAACGCGCCCACGGGGGCACGCTGTTCCTCGACGAGATCACAGAGATGCCGCTGGAGCTGCAGGTCAAGCTGCTGCGGGTGCTCGAGACGGGCATGTTCATGCGCGTCGGCTCGACCGTCGCCCAGGAGACCGACGTGCGCGTGATCGCCGCCACCAACCGGCCGCCCGAGCTGGCGGTGTCCTCGGGCCGGCTGCGCGAGGACCTGCTGTATCGCCTGAATGTGTTCCCGATCGAACTGCCGCCGTTGCGCGACCGCTCGGACGACGTGCCCTTGCTGGCCCAGCACTTCCTGACCGCCATCTGCGAGCGCGAGGGCACGGCCAAGACCTTCACGCCGCTCGCCACGCAGCGCCTGACGGCCTACCGCTGGCCGGGCAACGTGCGCGAACTGCGCAACGTGGTCCAGCGCGCCTACGTCATGGCCTCGGGCAACAGCATCAACGAGGAATGGCTGCCGGGCGACCCGAACGGGCCCAGCAGCGCGTACGCCTCGTCGCTGGTGTCGCCGGCCCGCGCGGTGCCAGCGCCCGTGGCCGTCGCCCCGGTCGCCAGCGGCCCGGCGATCACGATCCCCATCGGCACCTCCATGGCCGAGGCCGAGCGCCAGCTGATCCTGGCCACGCTGGAGCACTTCCACCAACAGAAGGAACGCACCGCCGCCGCGCTGGGCGTCAGCCTGAAGACGCTCTACAACCGGCTCAAGGAATACGCGGCCGACAAGGCGGACATCGCCCCCGAGTGACCTCGCGGCACCGGGTAGAACCGATGCCGGCACGGACGGCGGTGATGTGCTCGCGCGGGGTCATGTCGGCGCAGGCACCCAGGACCGCGGAGGCGGCCAGGCCGGCGATCAGCGAGTCGATTCGGTTCAAGGTGCGTTTCCTCGAAAGGATGCGGGCAGGCTTGCGGTGCATCCTTCGAGTCAAGCGGCATGCCGTGGCAGGAGTTGCCGACCGCCGTTCCGGCGCATGCGCCGCGCTGCTTGAAATGCACCGGTCTTGCAGGCACGTCGATTGCATGTGAGTCCGTCGGGTCGTGGTAACAATGCCCGGCACCGCCGGCTAACATCAGGGGAACGTCATGCGTGAAGTGGTGTTGTACGTCGAGGATCACCCGGTCAACGTGCTGCTCATGCAGACCGTGTTCGAACTCCGGCCCGAGCTCGACCTGGTCATCGCCGTCGACGGCGCCGCCGCGCTGGCCGCCGCTGCGCGGCTGGCGCCGGCACTGCTGCTGCTGGACCTGCGCCTGCCCGACTGCCACGGCACCGAGCTGCTGCAGCGGCTGCGCGCCGTGCCCGGCTGGGCCGACATCCCGGCCATCGCGGTCACCGCCGAGGCCGAGTTCATGCCCGCGGGCACCAGCTTCTGCGACGTCTGGCACAAGCCGCTGCGCGTGCCGACGCTGCTCACCCGGCTCGACCGGGTCATCGCGCCGTCGGCCGCGCGGCGCGAACCGCCGGGCCGGGCCGCGGCCCGGCCGCCGTCCGTGCCCACCCGCGCGACCCTGGCGATCTAGGGCCTGTTCAGGCCCTAACCCGCGATCATCCGCGCCAATGCGTGCGGATCGACCGGCTTGAGCATGTGCCCGTCGAAACCCGCATCCTTGCCGCGCTGGCGGTCGCCCTGCTGGCCGTAGCCGGTCAGCGCGATCAGCAGCGCACCCGCCGTCTGCGGGGTCTGGCGCAGGCGCCGCGCCACCTCGTAGCCGTCCATCAGCGGCAGGCCGATGTCCAGCAGCACGACCTCCGGCACGAACTCGGTGGCCACGTGCAGCGCCTGCAGCCCGTCCTTGGCGCTGCGCACCTTGTGGCCCGACAGCGCCAGCAGCATGGTGGTGGTCTCGACGACATCGACGTTGTCGTCGACGACCAGGATGCGGCGCCCCACCGCCGCCGGGGGCAGGCGCTGCGCGCCGGGCTCGACCGGCACCGGATCGTCGGCGTCGCCCAGGCACGGCAGCGTGATGCGGAACCGCGATCCCTGCCCGCTGCCACCGCTGCTGGCGACGACTTCGCCGCCATGAAGCTGCACCAGGCGCTGCACCAGCGTCAGCCCCACGCCCAGGCCGCCCTGCGTACGATCGAGCGCGCGCTTGCCTTGCTCGAACAGCTCGAACACGTGCGGCAGCAGGTCCGCGTCGATGCCGATGCCGTTGTCGCTGACTTCCAGCACTGCGGTATCGCCCCCGTGCCGCGCCGCGTGGGCGACGCTGACCGTGATCGCCCCGCCCTCGGGCGTGTACTTGATCGCGTTGGACAGCAGGTTGTTGACGACCTGGGCCAGCCGGGTGGCGTCGCCATCGATCTTGAGCGGGTGTTGCGGCAGCGACAGGGTCAGCGACTGGTGGCGTCCGGTCAGCATGTGGCGCTGCGAATCCACGCATTGGGACACCAGCGCCACCAGGTCCAGGCACTGCGTCTGCAGCACCACCTTGCCCTGGCTGATGCGTGCCACGTCCAGCAGCTCGTCGACCAGGCGCGTCAGTTGGCGCACCTGGCGATCGGTGACATCGGCGGCCCAGCGCACCTTGTGCTCGGTCGGCGCGGCCAGGCGGATCAGCTCGACGGCATTGCGGATCGGCGCCAGCGGGTTGCGGAGCTCGTGGGCCAGCATCGCCAGGAATTCGTCCTTGCGACGGCTCGCCTCCTCCAGCCGTTCCTCGGCCTGGCGGCGCACCGCGATCTCGACTTCCAGCGCGCGGTACAGGCTGGCGGTGGCGAAGGCGATCGCCGCACGCGCGGCCACCTCGTCGAGCAGCGCGGCGCACACCGGCGTCAGCTCGCCGTCGATCCACAGCCCGCCCAGGAAGCGCTCGCCGTGCACCAGCGGCAGCATCTGCAACGCCCCGTCCACCAGCGCCGGCGGGTGCGCGCGGGCCGACGCCGCCACCGCCAGCGCCTCGCGCAGCAATGCGAAGTGCGCGCTCGGCAGGCCCGAAGGCGCCAGGTCCACGCTGGCCGCGTCGTCCTGGAACAGGCTGGCGCGCGTGGCCGCGTGCGTGACGACACCACGCTCGTCGACCAGCGCCACCGTGGCGTTGGCGGCCAGCGCGGGCACCACGTGCGACAGCAGCGCGTGCATGCCCTCGCGCAGGTCGATCACGCCGCTGAGCGCATGGCTGAGGCCGGCCAGCAGGCTGGAGCGCCGGGTCGACTCCTCGGCCAGCCGCAGCGCGGCCTCCGAGGCCGCGAGCGCGACGCGCTCCTCGGCCTGGCGCGCCATGCGGCGCTGCAGGATGTGCAGCTCGACGAACACGCGCACCTTGCAACGCAGCACCTCGGGCACCACCGGCGACGGGATGTAGTCCACCGCGCCCAGCGAGTAGCCGCGCGCCGTCTGCATCTCGTCGGCGTAGGAGGTGATGAAGATGATGGGCGTGTGCGCCGCGCGCTTGTAGCGGCGGATCAGGGTGGCCGTCTCGAAGCCGTCCATGTCGGGCATGTTGACGTCCAGCAGGATCACCGCGAAGTCGCGACGCAGGATCTGGCGCAGCGCGTCGGCGCCCGAGCGCGCGAAGACGAGGTTCTGGCCGAGGTCGCCGAGGACGGTCTCGAAGACGAGCAGCTTCTCGGGCAGGTCGTCGACGATCAGGATGTCGACGCGGTCGGCCGGATCGTCCAGCGCGCCGAAGTCGCTGGCCGGCCCCGCGGCCGCCGCGGGCGGGGCCACGGACGACGCGGCGCTCAGCGGCACAGCCACCCCCGCAGCACGGACATCAGGTGGCGCGGATCGACCGGCTTGGAGATGTAGTCCCAGGCGCCGGCCTCGATGCATTTCTGGCGATCGCCCTTCATCGCCTTGGCCGTCACCGCCACCATCGGCAGCTCGCGGCCGCGCGGCAGCTTGCGGATCTCCTGCATCGTCGCGATGCCGTCCATCTCCGGCATCATGATGTCCATCAGCACGATGTCGATCGTCGGATCCTCCTGCACCAGGCGGATCGCCTCACGGCCGTTGTCGGCCGACACGATGATCAGCCCTTCCTCGTCCAGCACGGTGGCGAGCGCGAAGATGTTGCGCATGTCGTCGTCGACGATCAGCGCCTTGCGGCCCTTGAGCGCCTCGCGATCGGCCAGCTGGCCCTCGATGGCGTCGCGATCGTCGGCCGACAGCACCGCCGGGCTGCGGTGCAGCCACAGCGCGGCCTGCATGCGCAGCTCGGCCAGCGTGCCGGCCTCGGCGATCGTGAGGCCGGCGCGGCGCTGGTTCCAGTTGCCGGTCTCCGCCGCGCCGCCGCGGTACAGCACCACCGGCAGCTGGCAGATGCCGCGGCGCGCGGCGATGGCGTCGAGCACGTCCTCGGGGCCGAAGTCGGCCAGCGTGTCCTCGACGACGACCGCGTCGGCGCCAGCGAGGGCGTGGCGCGCCGACTCGCGATCCTCGGCCAGCACCACGTCGACGTCGGTATCCAGCGTCGCGATGAAGACGCTGCGGCGCGGCGACGGCGCCATCACGACCGCCAGGCGCTTGCTGCCCCGCTCGGCATAGGCGTGCAGCTGCGCGAGGACGGCGTCGGCCTCGTCGGCCGATTGCAGCGGCTTGGCAAGGAAGCCCAGTGCGCCGGAGTCCAGCGCGCGGTCGCGGGCGTCGTCGGTCGACACCACGCAGATCGGGATGTGGCGCGTCGCCAGGTCCGCCTTCAGGCGGTCGAGGATGCGCCAGCCGGGCATGTCGGGCAGGTGGATGTCGAGCGTGATCACCGACGGATGGAACTCGCGCGCCATCGTCAGCGCGCTCGCGCCGGCGCTGGTGACCAGGCCCTTGAAGCCGGCCCGCCGTGCGCCGGCGAGCAGCACGCGGGCGAACGCGAGGTCGTTCTCGACGATCAGCAGCACGCGGTCGCCGGTGGCGATCTGGCCGCGGTCGTCGTCGACCGCATTGGCGAAGACGACGGCGTCGTTGGCCTGGTTTTCCCCGTCCTCGAAGCGCCAGTCCCGCAGGTCCACTTCCGTGGTCGCAGCCTGCGCCCCGCGGGCGCGCTCGCCGGCCACCGCCGGCACGGGATTGGCGCGCGCATGACGCCCGCTGCGCGCGGGGTTGTAGCTCTGCGGCAGGTACAGCGTGAACTCGCTGCCCTTGCCGGGCGCGCTGACCAGGCGGATCTCGCCACCCAGCAGGCGCGAGAGCTCGCGGCTGATCGCCAGGCCCAGGCCGGTGCCGCCGTACTTGCGCGAGGTGGAGCCGTCGGCCTGCTGGAACGCCTCGAAGATGATCTGCTGCTTGTCGGGCGAGATGCCGATGCCGGTGTCGCGCACCGAGAACGCCAGCACGGTGCCGGCGCGGTGCAGCTCGTCGTTGTCCGCCGACCAGCCGCCGGTGGCGGCGGCTATGGTGAACGTGACCTGGCCCTCGTGGGTGAACTTGAACGCGTTGGACAGCAGGTTCTTGATGATCTGCTGCAGCCGCTTGACGTCGGTGACCATGGTCTTGGGCAGCGGGTGCTTGAGCTCGACGACGAAGTCCACGTGCTTGGACTCGGCGAAGTGGCGGAAGCCACGCTCCACCGAGCGGTGCAGGTCGTCGACGCGCAGCTCGCTGGCGTCCACGGCGACGGTGCCGGACTCGATCTTGGACAGGTCCAGGATGTCGTTGATCAGCATCAGCAGGTCGTTGCCGGAAGAATGGATGGTCTTGGAGAACTCCACCTGCTTGGCCGACAGGTTGCCGTCCGGGTTCTTGCACAGCTGGTCGGACAGGATCAGCAGGCTGTTGAGCGGCGTGCGCAGCTCGTGCGACATGTTGGCCAGGAACTCCGACTTGTACTTGGACGTCAGCGCGAGCTGCTCCGCCTTTTCCTCCAGCGCCTGGCGCGCCTGCTCCACTTCCTGGTTCTTGCGCTCCACCTCCTGGTTCTGGTGCGCCAGCAGCCGGGCCTTGTCCTGCAGCTCCTGGTTGGTCTGCTGCAGCTCCTCCTGGCGCGAGCCGAGTTCCTCGGCCAGCGACTGCGACTGCTTGAGCAGGTCCTCGGTGCGCGAGTTGGCCTCGATGGTGTTGATGACGATGCCGATGGACTCGGTCAGCTGGTCGAGGAAGGCCTCGTGCACGGGGTTGAAGCGCTCCAGCGAGGCCAGCTCGAGCACGCCGCGCAGCTGACCCTCGAAGACGATGGGCATCACCAGCACGTCCATCGCCGCGCTCTCGCTCAGGCCGGAGGCGACGCGGAACGCGCTGGAGGGCACGTTGGTCAGCAGCACCTTGCGCTTGTCCACCGCGCATTGGCCCACCAGGCCTTCGCCCAGGTGCACTTCCTTGCCGTGGGTGTCCTGGCCGCCCGAGGCGTAGCTGGCGAACAGGCGCAGGCGCGGCGCCTCGCCGGCGGAGTTGAGCACGTAGAACTCGGCCTGCTGCGCGCCCACCACCGGCGCCAGTTCGGACAGGATCAGGTGACCCACGGTGACCAGGTCCTTCTGGCCCTGCAGCATGCGGCTGAACTTGGCCAGGTTGGTCTTGAGCCAGTCCTGCTCGGTGTTCTTCTGCGTCGTGTCCTTGAGGTTGCGGATCATCTCGTTGATCGTGTCCTTCAGCGACGCGACCTCGCCCTGCGTCTCGACCGTGATCGAGCGCGTCAGGTCGCCCTGCGTCACCGCGGTGGCCACCTCGGCGATCGCGCGCACCTGCGTCGTCAGGTTGGCCGCGAGCTCGTTGACGTTCTCGGTCAGCGCCTTCCAGGTGCCCGCCGCGCCCGGCACCTTGGCCTGGCCGCCCAGCTTGCCCTCGACGCCCACCTCGCGCGCCACGGTCGTCACCTGGTCGGCGAAGGTCGCCAGCGTGCTGGTCATGCCGTTGATGGTGTCGGCCAGCGCGGCGATCTCGCCCTTGGCCTCCACGGTGAGCTTGAGCTTGAGGTCGCCGTCGGCCACCGCGGTCACCACCTTGGCGATGCCGCGCACCTGCGACGTGAGGTTGCCGGCCATGAAGTTCACGTTGTCGGTCAGGTCCTTCCAGGTACCCGACACCCCCTGCACCTGCGCCTGGCCGCCGAGCCGGCCCTCGGTGCCCACTTCGCGCGCGACGCGCGTGACTTCCGCGGCGAACGAGCGCAGCTGGTCCACCATCGTGTTGACGGTGTTCTTCAGCTCCAGGATCTCGCCCTTGACGTCCACCGTGATCTTCTTGGACAGGTCGCCCTGGGCCACCGCCTTGGTCACCTCGGCGATGTTGCGCACCTGGGACGTCAGGTTGCCGGCCATCGAGTTGACCGAGTCGGTGAGATCCTTCCAGGTGCCCGAGACGCCCTGCACGTCGGCCTGGCCACCCAGCTTGCCCTCGGTGCCCACCTCGCGCGCCACGCGGGTCACTTCGGCGGCGAACGACGACAGCTGGTCGACCATCGTGTTGATGGTGTTCTTCAGCTCGGAGATCTCACCCTTGACGTCGACGGTGATCTTCTTCGAGAGGTCGCCCGCGGCCACGGCCGTCGTCACCTCGGCGATGTTGCGCACCTGGGACGTCAGGTTGCCCGCCATGAAGTTCACCGACTCGGTGAGGTCCTTCCAGGTGCCGGCCACGCCCTGCACGTCGGCCTGGCCGCCCAGCTTGCCCTCGGTGCCCACCTCGCGCGCCACGCGCGTGACTTCGGCGGCGAACGAGCGCAACTGGTCCACCATCGTGTTGATCGTGGCCTTGAGCTCCAGGATCTCGCCCTTGACGTCGACGGTGATCTTCTTCGAGAGGTCGCCGGCCGCCACGGCCTTGGTCACGTCGGCAATGTTGCGCACCTGGGACGTGAGGTTGCCGGCCATCGAGTTGACCGAGTCGGTCAGGTCCTTCCAGGTGCCCGAGACGCCCTGCACGTCCGCCTGCCCGCCCAGCCGCCCCTCGGTGCCGACCTCGCGCGCGACGCGCGTGACCTCGGCGGCGAACGACGACAGCTGGTCCACCATGGTGTTGATGGTCGCCTTCAGCTCCAGGATCTCGCCCTTGACGTCGACGGTGATCTTCTTGGACAGGTCGCCCGCGGCCACGGCCTTGGTCACGTCGGCGATGTTGCGTACCTGGGAGGTCAGGTTCGAGGCCATCGAGTTCACCGAGTCGGTGAGGTCCTTCCAGGTGCCGGCCACGCCCTGCACGTCGGCCTGGCCGCCCAGCTTGCCCTCGGTGCCCACCTCGCGCGCCACGCGCGTGACTTCCGCGGCGAACGAGCGCAGCTGGTCCACCATGGTGTTGATGGTGTTCTTCAGCTCGGAGATCTCGCCCTTGACGTCGACGGTGATCTTCTTCGAGAGGTCGCCGGCGGCCACGGCCGTCGTCACCTCGGCGATGTTGCGCACCTGGGACGTGAGGTTGCCGGCCATGAAGTTGACCGACTCGGTGAGATCCTTCCAGGTGCCGGCCACGCCCTGCACGTCGGCCTGGCCGCCCAGCTTGCCCTCGGTGCCCACCTCGCGCGCCACGCGCGTGACCTCCGCGGCGAACGAGCGCAGCTGGTCCACCATCGTGTTGACCGTGTTCTTGAGCTCCAGGATCTCGCCCTTGACGTCGACGGTGATCTTCTTGGACAGGTCGCCCTGCGCCACTGCCTTGGTCACCTCGGCGATGTTGCGCACCTGGGAGGTGAGGTTGCCGGCCATCGAGTTGACCGAGTCGGTGAGATCCTTCCACGTGCCCGAGACGCCCTCCACGCGGGCCTGTCCGCCGAGCGAGCCTTCGGTGCCCACCTCGCGCGCCACCCGCGTGACCTCGGAGGCGAACGAGCGCAGCTGGTCGACCATGGTGTTGATCGTGTTCTTGACCGTCAGGAACTCGCCCTTGACGTCGACGTCGATCTTCTTGGACAGGTCGCCCTTGGCCACCGCGGTGGTCACGTCGGCGATGTTGCGCACCTGGTCGGTGAGGTTGCCGGCCATCGAGTTGACCGAGTCCGTCAGGTCCTTCCAGGTGCCGGCCACGCCCTTGACCTTGGCCTGGCCGCCCAGCTTGCCCTCGGTGCCCACCTCGCGCGCCACGCGCGTGACCTCGGCCGAGAAGTTGCCGAGCTGGTCCACCATCTTGTTGATGGTCTTGGCGGTGCGCAGGAATTCGCCTTCCAGCGGCCGGCCGTCGACCTCCAGCGCCATGCTCTTGCTGAGGTCGCCCTGCGCGACGGCGCCGATCACGCGCGCCACCTCGCTGGTCGGGTGCACCAGGTCGTCGATCAGGGAGTTGATGCAGTCGATCGACTCGCCCCAGAAGCCGCGGGCCTCGCGCAGCGACGCGCGCTGCTTGAGCTTGCCCTCCTTGCCCACCACCTGGCGCAGCCGCGCGAGCTCGTCGGCCATGCTCGCGTTCTGCTCGACGACGTCGTTGAATGCGTCGGCCACCCGGCCCGCGACGCCCGACCAGTGCATCGGCAGGCGGACGTTCGGATCGCCCTTTCGAAGCTGCACGAGGGCGCCGAGCAGTTGCTGCATTTCGGTGGCGGCGTCCGCCAAGGGACGGGTTTCCATGATCGTCATGAGCGTCGGTCTCCTGGGTCGATGTCGTGTTGCACGCCTTGCCGGCGCATGCCCGCTCGAGCGACTGCTCTGCAGTTTCCATGCCAGACGAGTCCTACATCGGTGTCGGACGGGCGGACGGTGTTTCACCGGGCGTCAGGGCCCGCGGCCCGGTGGTCGCAGGGGGTGACGACGCCGTCGAAGGCCGCCTGGATCGGTAGCTTTTACCGTATGGACTGCCGCGCAAGCGCGTGCTGCGGCAGCCCGTCCCGCACGCCTTCAAGACTCGTGGAGCACGAGATCGGCGTCGGGCGGGGGCGGCGCGTGGGCCAGCAGGCGCTCGTACTCGGAGATCACCTGCGCACCCAGGAGCACCAGCGTCGCGCCGAGCTCCAGGCTCAGCAGGACGACGATGGTGGTGGTCATCGAGCCGTAGACCACGCCCACCTGCGACAGCGTGGCGAAGTACCAGACGAGCACGTGGCGCGTCAGCTCCCACAGCAGCACGGCCGACACCGCGCCGATCAGCGCATGGCGCAGGTCCAGCCGACCGGCCGGCATCACCACGTAGATCGACGTCAGCAGCACCGTCTCGCCGAGCAGTCCCAGCAGATACAGCAGCAGGTGCGAGAAGCGGCCGAGCGGGAACACGTGGCCGAACAGGTCGACCTGGTACTCGCCGAGGTTCTCCAGCGCGCCCGCCACGAGCGTCACCAGCAGCAGGCCGACCGCCAGGCAGGCCACGTAGATGTAGGGCAGCAGCAGCTTCATCGGCCACGCACGGCGGCGATGGACGATGCGATGCAGGAAGATCACCGACAGCGCGTTCTCCAGCACGGCAAACGCCAGCGAGCTGAAGAACAGCATGGTCAGCAGCAGCACCCAGCCGACGACGTCGCGGTGGTCGAGGAAGCCGCGCAGCTCGTTGACCACCGCGTTGGACTGGCTGGGCACCAGCCACGCGAGGTAGCGGCCCACGGTCTCCAGCAGCTCGTGCTCGGGGATGACGTGCGACAGCGCGATCACGCTCAGGATCAGCAGCGGCACGATGGACAGCAGCGCGTAATAGGCGATGGCCCCGGCCAGCAGCAGGCCCTGGTTGGCGCGGAAGCCGCACAGCACGCGCCAGGCGAACGCGCGCGGATGGGCCAGGCACTGCTGGGCCGGCGTCATGTCGTGGCGCGGGGCGAAGACGGAGGTGTCGGGGGTGTCTGGCACGCGGGCGTTCGAAGTCGCTGGTCTGCCCGAATCTAGCGCTGCGCGAGATCCCTGGGTAGCGGCCCGTCCGTCGCCACGCTCGCCACCGACTGTGCGGGCGGCTGGCGGTCCTGCTCGAAGACCTCGGCGAAGCTCTTGCGCTCCGGGATCACGTAGGTCACGCCGGGGCGCTTGCCGAACACCGGCGAAATGTGGGTGTCGAAGAAGGCGGTGGGGATGTTGATGCAACCCCAGGAGATCCGGCGCACGCGCGGATCGGGCGAGGCGATGCGCTGCAGGCGGCGCTCGGCCTTGACCTTGTTGATCACGCGGTGCATCGCCAGCGCCGCGTCGTAGTCCAGCCAGACGACGTCGGTGCGGTCGGCATCCAGTCCCGGGCGGGTGACGAAGCGGCCGGCAGCCGTCGTGCGCTGGTACGGCTTGACCTCGGCGATCGGCACGTCGCCGATGCCCGGCCAGGTCTCGTCGCCGTGGGCGGAGCCCAGCAGCACCGGGGTCTGGTCGACCAGGTGGCCGTCGGGCTCGAAGACGTACAGGCGGGCGTCGCGCTTGTCGAGCACGATGAATGGCAGCCTGCCGTTGTCGCGGCGCTGCACCACCCAGTCGGCCATGCGGCGCGCCGCGCGCGTGGGGTGCACGTCGCGGAAGTCGGCGGCGCTCAGGGCGGGCGGCGCGGCGATGTCGGGCGCCTCGGGCGGCGCGGGCGGTGGCAGCGAGGCCAGGCTGGCGGGCAGCGGCCGGTCCTCGAGGATCGCCAGGGCGCGCGCGGCCTCGCGCTGGCGCGCCGCTTCCAGCGTCGGGTCGGCGGCGATCGGCGGCAGGCCGGCGGCGACGTGGATCGCGACGATCGCCAGCACGCCGGTGGCCGGCCCGACGATGCCCATGATCAGCAGGTCGCGCAGGCGGCGCGCCACGCGCTGGAACAGACCGTCGTCGCCGTACTCGCGCGAGGCGACGGACGGGCGGGCGGCGGGAGCGTCGGAGGGTTCGCGCATGGTGCGCCCTGCTCGGCAAGCGGCGCGCCCGCGCGACGGCACGCGACCTGCCGCCGGGGAGCCACCATGAGCCACGAGGTGAGGCTGTCCGACCGCCGCGCCGGCCACCGCCGGGCCGCGGGCACCGACGGGCGCGGCACTTGCCGAAGGCCCGACGATCGTCCACCCGCCTCCTCCGCCCATCGCAAGGCTGCCCATGCCCAAGAACCCCGAATCCCTGCCGCGCCCGCCGCACGGCGCGCCCCTGCTGGCTGACCGTGCAGCGCCGACCCGGGCGCGGCGAGCCCATTGAGCGTCATGGATCGCCTGGGGCAGCGACGCGTGCCGGCCCGCTCCGGCCGCGGCCGCGCCTGGCAGCGCACGGGCCTGGGCGCACTGGGGTTGCTGGCCGTCCTGGGGGGGGCGCTGGCCGCCTGCGAGATCGCCGAATGGCCGTTCCTGCGCCATCCGCTGGAGACCCGGCTGTCGCGCCTGCTCGATCGGCCCGTCGTCTTCGGCGAACCGTTCGGCGTGCGCCTGCTCGGCTCGATGCGGGCGCACACCGGCTCGATGACGATCGGGCCGGCGCCCGCCAACGGCCCGACGCTGGTGGACGAGGCCGGCCGGGCGCGCGACTTCCTGCGTGCCCGCGGCGTGCGCCTGGCGCTGGGCTATGGCACGCTGTGGGAGCAGTGGCGCGGCACCGGGGCGCCGCTCCAGGTGCGGCTGCTCGACGTCGACGGCCTGGAGCTCAATCTCAAGCGCGACGCCGATGGCCGCGCCAACTGGCAGTTCGGTGCCGCTGCGCCGGCCACGGCGGCCAGCGCGCCGCGGCTGCCGCGCTTCGAGCGCCTGAACGTGCGCGATGGCCAGTTGCGCCTGGTCGACGAGCCGCTGCAGATCAGCGCGGAAGCCCGCGTCGTCACGCGCGAAGGCAGCGCCGAGGCGGCCGCCATCGCGGCCTCCGGGGCGTCCACGCCGCAGGTGCGCGTCGCCACGGTAGGCATGGCCCGCCTGGCCGGCCCGGCGCCGCTGGCCGCCTCCGGCGGCAGCGGCTCGCCGGGGCGCCAGGCGCTGGCGATCGACGACGACACGCCCGGCCTGCAGATCGACGGCCAGGGCCGCTATCACAACGCCCCGCTGGTGATCCAGCTGCGCTCCAGCGGCCTGCTGCCGCTGGCCGCCTCCGACACCGACGCCGTGTCCGTGCCGCTGTGGCTGGACGTGCGCGCCGACAAGACCCGCATCCGCGTGGACGGCACCGCCACCGACCTGCTGCACTTCGGCGGCATGGACGCCACCTTCGTCGCCTCCGGCCCGTCGCTGGCGGCGGTCGGCGACGCGCTCGGCGTCACGCTGCCCACCACCGCGAAATTCGCCACGCACGGCCGGCTGCGCAAGCACGGCCAGGTGTGGGACGCCGGCGTCGCCGCGCTGGAGATCGGCTCCAGCCGCCTGAACGGCGACTTCCGCTTCGACACCGGCCCCGACACCCCGTTGCTGACCGGCAAGCTGGGCGGCACGCGCCTGGCGCTGGCCGACCTCGGCCCGGCCTTCGGTGCGGCCCCGCCCGACGCGCCGGCGTCCTCCAACGCCCGGCCCGGGCGCGTACTGCCCGAGCGCGAGTTCGACATCCCGTCGCTGAAGGCGATGAACGCCGACGTGGGCGTGCAGCTGTCGGTGCTGGACCTGGGCACCACCGCACTGGAGCCGTTCCAGCCGCTGCAGGGTCGCATCACGCTGCAGGGCGGCGTGCTGGACCTGCGCGAGCTGCTGGCGCGCACCTCGGCCGGCGAGTTCCGCGGCGCGATCGGCCTGGACAGCCGCCCGGCGCTGCCGAAGTGGAACGCCGACCTGCGCTGGAGCGGCATCCAGCTCGATCGTTTCATCAAGGCGCGCGACATCGCCGTGCGCAAGGACGCCGACGGGGTGCGGCCCGCCGTCGGCTACATCAGCGGCGCCCTCGGCGGCAATGCCCGGCTGACCGGCGAGGGCCGCTCCACCGCGCGGCTGCTGGCCTCGCTCGACGGCAGCGCCCGCCTGTGGGTGCGTGACGGCACCGTGTCGCACGTGCTCGTCGAGGCGGCCGGCATCGACGTCGCGCAGGCGCTGGGCGTGTTCGTCAAGGGCGACGACAAGCTGCCGATGCAGTGCGCGCTGGCGCAGTTCGACCTGGTCAACGGCAAGGTGATGCCCGAGGTCTTCGTCATCGACACCAAGGACACCACGATGCTGGTCGACGGCGACCTGTCGCTGGCCACCGAGCAGCTGGACCTGCGCATGACGACCCACCCGCACGACTTCAGCCCGCTGGCGCTGCGCACGCCGGTGAAGGTGACCGGCACGTTCACCGACCCGCACATCCGGCCCGAGGCCAGACCGCTGGCGCTGCGCGGCGCCGCGGCCGCGGCGCTGTCGCTGGCCTCGCCGCTGGCGGCGCTGCTCGCGCTGGTGGACTTCCGGCAGCCGGAGCGCGACGTCTGCACGACCGCGGTCTCGCACGTGGAGGGCGCGGCGCGCGCGGGGGTCAAGTCAGGCCCCGCGCAGTCGCCGCCCCTGCCGGCGTCCTCGCCTAAGGCCCGCTTCGCGCCCGCGCGCACGCGGCCATGAACGCGCCCGCGTGACGCGGCGCGGGCAAGTGCGATGCTGACCGCCACGCTGCTGCTGCTGGGCGCCGTCCTGCTGGGCATGTGCCTGCTGGAACTGCACGTCACGCGGCTGCCGATGTCACCGGCGATCGTCTATCTCGCGGTGGGCTGGCTGGCCGGCTGGATGGTGCAGTCGCGCGTGCTGACCCCGCCGACGGCGCCAGCGCGCGCCGACATGCTGGTGGTGATCACCGAGATCGCCGTGCTGATCTCGCTGTTCGCGGTCGGCTTGCAGCTGCGCCTGCCGTGGACGCTGAAGGGCTGGCGCGTCGCACTGATCCTGGCCAGCGCCAGCATGCTGGTGACGATCGCGCTGGCCACGCTGGCAGGCGCCTGGATGATGCCCGGGCTCGGCTGGGCCGGCGCGTTGCTGCTGGCCGGCATCCTCGCGCCCACCGATCCGGTGCTGGCCTCGGAGGTGCAGATCCGCTCGCGCAACGACCGCGACGCGGTGCGCGTGTCGCTCACCGCCGAGGGCGCCCTCAACGACGCCACGGCGCTGCCCGTGGTGATGCTGGCCCTGGGCCTGCTGGGCATCGGCGAACTGGGGCCCGGCGGCATGCGCTGGCTGTGGCAGGACCTGGCCTGGCCGATCGCCGGGGGCGCGCTGCTGGGCTGGGCCTTCGGCCGCGGCCTCGGGCAGGCGATCCATGCGCTGCTGCGCCGCGGCCACGGACTGTGCTGGGACGAGCTGCTGTACCTGGGCATCATCACCGTGGCCTACGGCCTGTCGCGCCTGACCGGGACGTCGTCGTTCCTGTTCGTGTTCGCGGCCGCCCTGGCGCTGTTCCGGCATACGCCGACGGCCTCGGACTCGCTCGCCCGGGCCGGTGTCGAGCCCGACGAACTGGCCGATCGGCTGCTGGCGTTCGGCCACCGCTGCGGCCGCCTCGTGGAGGTGGTGATGGTGCTGCTGATGGGCTTCGCGATGCCCTGGGTGCACTGGCGCGGCGAGCCGCTGGCCTACGCGGCGCTGCTGGTGGTGGTGATCCGTCCGCTGAGCGTGTTCCTGAGCGTGCCGGGCCGCGCCCTGCCCAGGTCGCAGCGGCGCGTGGTCGCCTGGTTCGGCATCCGCGGCATCGGCTCGCTGTTCTACCTGGCGCTGGTGATCGACTCGGGCGTGGCGCCGGCGCTGGCCGTCGACCTGGTCAACGCGACGCTGCCGGCGATCGCGCTGTCGGTGCTCCTGCACGGGGTCTCGGCCACGCCGCTGATGGGCCTGTACCGCCGGCGGCGGGTGCTGCGCAAGCGCGAGCGGCGGCTGCAGATGCGCGCCGGCGCCGCCGCCTGAACGGCGTCGGCCTCAGGCGCCGCCGTGTGCCAGGTCGGGATCGACCGTGGCGGCCGGCGCCACCTTCACGCCCGGCCCCGGACCGCCGCCGGGCAGGCCGCCGCCCTCGCCTTCCCAGGTCTGCACTTCCTCGGGCTTGGCTGCCGGACGGGCGTGCCGCCGCGTGGCGTGCACCTTGTTGACGCGCGACAGCGCCGCGTAGGCGATCGTGATCAGGGCCAGGCTCGTGAGCAGTCTCATGGTCGTTCTCCCGCGCCAGGCGCTGGCGCTGTCAGTGGATGTAGTAGCGGCGGTTGTCGGCCAGCCAGCGGTCGTCGCCGAGGTTGGGCCAGGTTCGCGAGGTAAAGCCGGGGGTGGCCTGCAGGCGGGCCTTGTCGATGTCGAGGATGTGGTCGTCCTTGGGGCCCAGCGTCATCGCGTCCCATGGCACGGCGTGCAGGCGGTCGCCGACACCCAGGAAGCCGCCGGTGGAAACGATCGCCAGCCGCAGGGTGCCGCCGGCGTCGACCACCAGGTCGCGGATGTCGCCGATCTTCTCGCCCGACTTGTTGCGCACCTCCGAGCCGATGATCTTGCTGACGCGGTGGGTCCGTTCCCAGTCGTGGCGCTCGGCCGGGGTCATGGCCGGTGCGCTGCCGGACTGCGCCGGGGCGGCCGGCGCGGCCAGCAGCAGGGATGCGGCCAGCGAAGCGGCAGTCAAGGCATGGCGGGTGGTCATGGTTCCTCGGGACGGTGGTCGGCGGGATGCGCGCCGCCTCTGCGCGAATGCGGAGCAAGTGCCATGCCCGACAGTGGACCTCGGCGACGATGCCCGCGTGCCGCGCCCTCAGGGCGCCTGCGAGGGCGCCGGCCGACGCCGGAACAGCCGCCCCAGCAGCGGCAGGATGAAGCTCAGCAGGGTTCCCGCGGTGCCCGGCGTGAACCGGGTGCGCCAGCCGCGCGGCAGCAGCGGCCACAGCACCGGCAGCAGGCCGGCCAGCACCGCGCCGGCATCCCGGAACAGTTCCTCGAAGGAATGCGTCGACTCCGGCGCCTCGTTCGCGGCGGGCTCGGGGGCTGGCGCATGGCGCCTGCCCAGCCGGTTCAGCCACCAGGTGAGCGCGATGGCGCCGACCCCCAGCAGCAGGCCGCCGCCGGCATGCCGGACGGCCTCGCGCTTGACGCGCGTGACCAGCCGGTCGGTGCGCAGGCGGATGCGGGCGTCGCGCCGGATCACGGCCAGTTCGGCCAGGGCGATTCGTTCGTCCAGGCTCGGTTCGGCCGTCGGCGGGGCAAGGCGCTGCGGGCTAGCCATGGGCAGGGTCGCTTTCGTCGGGGCTTGCAGGGGGGTCGACATCGGTCAGTCGGCGCAGGGTCGCCGGCAACGCCAGCAAGGGCGCCAGCGCCTGGATGCGCAGCGCCGCCCAGGCGGCGGCACTCAGGTTGACGAACAGCACCAGCAGCACGATCCAGGGCCAGGCCAGGCCCACCGCGAGCAGGGCCGCCGCCAGGCCCACCCAGAAGGCGATCCAGGCGGTGGCCACGAGGATGGCGGCCAGCAGGCCCAGCGCCACCATCTGCCCCAGGGCCTGCGTGGCACGCTGCAGCTCGAGCGACAGCAGGTGGACGCGATCGGTCAGCAGTCCGGGCAGGTCGGCGAACAACGCACCGACCGCCTTGGGCAACGACAGATCGTCGTCGTGCGTCGCCTCGGGCGGCGGCGGTGCGTCATCGACCATGGGCGGGGTGTCAGCGATCGTTGTTGGACGTGAGCCTGGCGAGGATGACGCCGAGCGCGAGTGCGGTGCCGATGGCCGCCAGCGGATGCTCGCGCACCGTGGCGCGCAGGCTCTCCGTCCATTCGTCCTTCAGTTCGACCGCCTGGTCGGCGCGCTCGCGCAGGGTCTCGGTGGCGTCGTTGTAGGTGCCGCGCAGGCGCTCGACGGCCGGGATGGCCTTGTCGGCGATCCGGTCGACCGCCTCGTGCGCGCCCTGGACGACCCGGCGCATGACGTCGCGCTCGGCGTCGGCGACCTGGTCGATCGCGGTGTCGGCGGCGGCCCGCGTGCCGGCGCCGGACGCCGGGGTCGCGCCGGTCGCGGCGGAGGGGGTGGTGCCGCTCTTGGGGAAAGTCGTTTCGGGGGTCGTGCTGGGCGTATTGGCCATGGGGGTCTCCGGAGTTGACGTCGACGGGCGCGGATGCCCGCCAGCGGCCATGCACGGCAACCGGTGTGCCGAGCCGACGGAAAACGCGATGCGTCGCCGGTCGGTCGGCGCCGGTCTCGCGGACATACCCCCAGGGGCATGTTGTCGCGCGCGGCACGTGGCAACCCGGCGCGACCACGTGGCCGCCGGGCAACCTGGGCACAGTTGACCACCGCGTCGGCGCGGCGTCAAACGCGGGGGGCAAAAAGAAGACGGGCTCCGAGGAGCCCGTCATCAGGGGAGTACCGCGTCTTCAGTTGCGGTCGGCCTTCGGGGCCGGCATCGGCTCAGCGGCGGGCTCCACGGGCGCCGGGGCGGCAGCGGGTTCCGGCGCCGGCACCGGGGCGGCCTCGACCGGCGGGGTGACGGTGGTCGTGGTGGTGGTCTCCCGGGTCACGGCGACGGTGGTGTCGGCACCCTGGATCGGCGGGGTGGCGTGGTCGCCCACGCTGGGCCGGGTGATGCCGCCGACCACGCCGGTGGTCATCAGGTTGTTTTCCATGCCCAGCGGGCCGTCGGCCTGCTTGTCGGTGGGCATCACGGTGTTGCGGGGCTTGGCCAGTTCGACCACGCCGGTGGGTTGCGCCGGCAGCACCTGGGTGGCGGTGTCCACGGTGGTCGTGGTCGTGGTGGTGGCGCCGTTGGCGTCGGTTGCCGTGTCGGTGGACTGGGCCGTGGCGAAGCCGACGGTGGCCAGCAGGGCGCAGGCGGCGAGCGCGGTCATGGACTTGTGCATCGGGGTCATCGTGGAACTCCTTGGGTTTCGTTGGGACGCCTCGGGCGTCGGTGCCGCGTCGCTTCGGGGCGTCGCGGCTGGCAGGAGTCATCGAGGCAACGGGTGTGCCCATGGGACGTAGGACGACGTGCCGACGCCGCCTCGGCCAACGCGCCGCCGCCGCCCGTGCCCTCGTTGATCGAACGCACGTCGTGCCCGCCGCTTGGGGTTAGGATCGGGTGGACAAGGCGCGTACGGCATTCGCTAACCAGTCAATGGAGGTGCCGGCGCGCTTGCGGCAACGTTTACCCTTGCCCGGCCGTGGTCGGCCGACCCTGTCGAGGGGGGCCTGCAGCTTCCCGCTCCCACTGTCGGGCTCACCATTTGCCCAAGGCGCGTCTATCGGTCCGCTGCGGACCCCAGAGGACACAAGCTGATGACGGGATCCGATCGCTCTTTCCGCACCCTGTTCGCACAGGCCGCCGACTGGGCCCGCGAGCGCGCCTGGAACGCCAGGGCGGGGAGCGAGCACGAGGAAGAGGCACCGTTGCGCGCCGCGCTGTTCAGCAGCGACCAGATGGTGGCGCACGGCAAGCTGCTGGCCGGCCGCCACCGCCTGGCCGCCACCCACCGCCCGGACCGGCTGCTGGTGCGCCTGGCGTCCAACGAGCGCGTGCTGGAGAACGTGGCGCGCCAACTGCGGCAGGCGGTCGCCAAGGACCGTCCGGTGACGCCGGCCTCCGAATGGCTCCTGGACAACATGTACCTCATCGACGAGGAGATCCGCACCGCGCGGCGTCACCTCCCGCACGGCTACAGCCAGGAACTGCCGCGGCTGGCCGAGGCCTCGCCCGCCACCGACGGCACGCAGCCGCGCGTCTACGACCTCGCGCTGGAGTCCATCGCCCACGCCGACGGCCGCCTGAGCCGCGGCACGCTGAGCCGCTTCGTGGCCGCCTACCAGACCGGCCAGCCGCTGACGCTGGGCGAGCTGTGGGCGTTCCCGATCATGCTGCGCCTGGCGCTGATCGACAACCTGCGCCGGGTGGCGGTGCGCGTGGCCACCGCGCTGGACGAGCGCGACCTGGCCGACACCTGGGCCGAACGCATGCTGCAGGCGGCCGAGGAGCGGCCCAGCGACCTGATCCTGGTGATCGCCGACATGGCACGATCCAGCCCGACGCTCAGCAGCGCGTTCGTGGCCGAATTCGCCCGTCGCCTGCAGGGCCAGGGCGCCGCGCTGGCCCTGCCGCTGACCTGGATGGAGCAGCGGCTGGCCGACGCGAACGAGACCATCGAGCACCTGGTCCACCTCGAGAGCCAGAAGCAGGCGGCCAGCCAGGTGTCGGTATCCAACAGCATCGGCAGCCTGCGCCTGCTGGGCGCCACGCACTGGCCCGAGTTCGTCGAGACGCTCAGCAGCGTCGAGCAGATCCTGCGCGAGGATCCGATCGGCATCTACGGCCGGATGGACTTCGGCACCCGCGACACCTACCGCCACGCCGTCGAGAGCGTGGCGCGGGCCGCCGGCGGCGACGAACCCGCCGTGGCCCGCAAGGCGATCGAGCTCGCGGCCGCGGCCGCCGGCCGGCTGGCGGCCACGACGCCGGGCGACGCCGACGAGCGCGAGGCCCATGTCGGCTACTACCTGATCGGCAACGGCCGCCCTGCCCTCGAGGCGGCGCTGCACGTGCGGCGCAGCGGCTGGCGCAGCCGCGCCGGCCACTCGCCGCTGCCGGCCTACATCGGCGGCATCCTGGCGTTCGCCATGCTCATGTCGCTCGGCCCGATCCGCCAGGCCGCGCACGAGCTGGACCTGCAGTTGTGGTCGCCCAAGGGCGTCGTGCTGGTGCTGCTGCTGATGCTGGCCACCAGCCAGCTGGCACTGTCGCTGGTCAACTGGATCGTCACGCTCAGCGTCACGCCCGAGGCGCTGCCGCGCATGGACTACGCGCTGGGCATCGACCCGCGCGCGCGCACGCTGGTGGCCGTGCCCACGCTGCTGGGCAAGCACGCCGACGTCGACACGCTGGTCGATGCGCTCGAAGTGCGCTTCCTGGCCAACCGCGACCCGCAACTGCAGTTCGCGCTGCTGACCGACCTGCGCGACGCCGCCCAGGAGACGCTGCCCGAGGACGCCGACCTGGTCGACTACGCCGAGGCCCGCATCGCCGCGCTGAACAAGCGCTACTCGCTGCCGGGCGACGAACGCCAGCGTCCCGCGCCGTTCCTGCTGCTGCACCGGCCGCGCCGCTGGAACGCCACCGAGAACGTGTGGATGGGCCACGAGCGCAAGCGCGGCAAGCTGGCCGACCTGAACGCCCTGCTGCGCGGGCGGCCCGACGCCGACAAGGCGTTCTCGCGCATCGTCGGCGACACGCTGTCGTTGCAGGACGTGCGCTACGTCATCACGCTGGACTCCGACACCCAGCTGCCGCGCGAATCGGCCGGTGAGATGGTGTCGGCGATGGCCCACCCGCTCAACCGCCCGCGCTTCGGCACCGGGGTGAAGAAGGACGTGGTCGTCGAGGGCTACGGCATCCTGCAGCCGCGCGTGGGCCTGAACCTGCCCAGCGTCGGGCGCTCGGGCTACGCCCGCATGTTCGGCGGCGAGCCGGGGATCGACCCCTATACCCGCGCCGTCTCCGACGTCTACCAGGACCTGCTGGGCGAAGGCTCCTTCGTCGGCAAGGGCATCTACGACGTCGACGCGTTCGAGCGCGCGACCAGCGAGAGCATGCCGGAAAACCGCATCCTCTCGCACGACCTGATCGAGGGCTGCTACGCGCGTTCCGGCCTGCTCAGCGACGTGCAGCTGCTGGAGGACACGCCCTCGCGCTACAGCGCCGACATGGCGCGCCGCCACCGATGGGTGCGCGGCGACTGGCAGCTCATCGGCTGGCTGCGCCGCCGCCTGCACGCGCTGCCGGGCGCACCGCGCAACCCGCTGTCGGGGCTGTCGAAGTGGAAGCTGTTCGACAACCTGCGCCGCAGCCTCGTGCCCGCGGCACTGATCGCGCTGGCCGTGCTCGGCTGGGCCCGCCTGCCCGAGCCCTTCATGTGGACGCTGCGCATCGTCGTGATCGTGGGCATCGTGCCGTTCGCCGCCCACGTCATGGGCCTGGCACGCGCGCCGATCAACTGGGTCACCGCGTCGCCGTCGCCGCGGCGCCTGCTGCCGCTCGCGCTGCAACTGGCCCAGCTCGCGCACACGCTCGCCTGCCTGCCCACCGAGGCCGTGGCCACGCTCGACGCGATCGCACGCACGATGTGGCGCATGGTGCGCGGGCGCCGCCTGCTCGAATGGACCGCTTCGGCCGACATTCGCCACGGCCATCCGCCCGGCACGCTGGACGCGCTGTTGGACAGCATCCGCGCGCTGTGGGCAGGTCCGACGGCCGCGCTGCTGATCGCCGCCCTGCTGGCCCACGTTCGCCCGTGGGCGCTGCCGGCCGCCGCCCCGCTGCTGCTGCTGTGGTTCTTCTCGCCCCTGGTGGTCTGGTGGGCCGACCGGCCGCTGGCGCCGCCGCGCAGCGAGCTGAGCGCGGCGCAGCGCCGCTTCCTGCGCCGGGTCGCCCGCCGCACCTGGGCGTTCTTCGAAACCTACGTCGGCCCGGCGGACAACAACCTGCCGCCCGACAACGTGCAGCTGCACCCGGTGGCGCGCATCGCGCACCGCACCTCGCCGACCAACATCGGCTTCTCGCTGCTGGCCAACCTCAGCGCGCGCGACTCGGGCTTCATCACGCTCGAGCAGATGCTCACCCGCATCGCGGCCACGGTCACCACGATGGAGAAGCTGGAGCGCCATCGCGGCCATTTCTACAACTGGTACGACACCCAGTCCCTGCTGCCGCTGGCGCCGCGCTACATCTCCACGGTGGACAGCGGCAACCTCGTCGCCCAGTTGATGACGCTGCGCATGGCGCTGCTGGCCCTGCCCGCGGAGGCTCCGTTCTCGCCGCAATGGTGCATCGGCATCGCCGACGTGCTGGCGCTGGTGCGCGAGAGCCTGCCCTCGGGCGTGCACCTGGCCGCCATCGACCGTGCCGACAAGAAGATCGAAGCCGCGTGCGCCGACATGCCGCGTTCGGCGGGCGCGTTGCACGCCGTGCTGGAATCGTTCGACGCCCTGGCGCGCGAGGTGCTCGCCGCCGTCGAGGCGGCGCTGCCGGGCGACGACGCCAATTCCGACGACGACGCCGGCGAGGCCCTGCGCTGGGCGCGCGCACTGGTGGCGCAATGCGAGGCGGGCCGCGCCGAGTTCGCGGCATTCGCCGGGCTGGCGCTGCCGCTGGCCGCCGATGCGACGCCGGGCGCGGTCGACGCCGCGGCCAAGGCGCCGCTGCCCACGCTGGGCGTGCTGGCGTCCCTGGGCATCGGCCAGGCCCCGGTCTTCCTCCAGCGCATCGACGACCTGGCCCGCCGCGTGGACGCGCTGAGCGAGCAGGAGCAGCTGTTCCTGTACGACGACCGGCGCCACCTGATGGCCATCGGCTACAACGTCGACGAGCGCGCGCTCGACCCCGGCCACTACGACCTGCTGGCCTCCGAGGCCCGGCTGGGCATCTTCACGGCGATCGCCCGCGGCCAGTTGCCGCAGGAGAGCTGGTTCGCGCTCGGCCGGCTGCTGACGGCGCACGACGGCAACCCGGTGCTGATGTCGTGGAGCGGCTCGATGTTCGAGTACCTGATGCCGCCGCTGATCATGCCCAACTTCGAGCAGACGCTGCTGGACCAGACCTGCCGGGCCGCGGTGCGGCGCCAGATCGACTACGGCCGCGAGCGCGGCGTGCCCTGGGGCATCTCCGAGTCGGGCTACAACGCCACCGACACCGCGCTGAACTACCAGTACCGCGCGTTCGGGGTGCCGGGCCTGGGCCTGAAGCGCGGCCTCGGCGACGAGCTGGTGATCGCGCCCTACGCCACGGCGATGGCGACGATCGTCGAGCCGGTGGCTGCCTGCGTCAACCTGCAGCGCCTGGCCGCCCTCGGCGCCGCCGGCGAGTTCGGGTTCTACGAGGCGGTCGACTACACGCCGATGCGCGTGCCGCGCGGCCAGACCCGGTCGGTGGTGCGCTCGTTCATGGCCCACCACCAGGGCATGAGCCTGCTGGCCATCGAGCAGGCGCTGGGCCATTCGCGCATGCAGGAACACTTCGCGGCCGACCGCAGCGTGCAGGCCACGCTGATGTTGCTGCACGAGCGCGTGCCCAAGGACGTGATGCCCGTCGTCGCCGAGGCCACGATGGAGCCCTCGGCGCCGCGGTCGGTGTCGGCCGCCCCCTCGACGCCGCTGCGCCTGTTCACCGACGCCCTGACGCCCACGCCCGAGGTGCAGTTGCTGTCCAACGGCAGCTACCACGTCATGGTGACCCAGGCCGGCGGCGGCTACAGCCGCTACAAGGACATGGCCGTCACGCGCTGGCGCGAGGACACGACCCGCGACGACTGGGGCAGCTTCGCCTACCTGCGCGACGTCGACAGCGGCGACTACTGGTCCGTGGCGTTCCAGCCCACCGGCCGCAAGGCGAGCGACTACCAGGCCATCTTCACCGAAGGCCGGGCCGAGTTCCGCCGCCGCGACGCCGGCATCGACACCCACACCGAGATCGCCGTCTCGCCCGAGGACGCGATCGAGCTGCGCCGCATCCGCATCAAGAACACCACGCGGCGCCGCCGCGTCATCGAGGTCACCAGCTACTGCGAGGTGGTGCTGATGACCCCGGCCGCCGACGTGCAGCATCCGGCGTTCGGCAAGCTGTTCGTGCAGACCGAGATCGTCGACGGCCTGCCGGCGCTGCTGGCCAACCGACGCCCGCGCGCGGAGAAGGATCCGTCGCCGTGGATGTTCCACCTGATGGCCGTGCACGCGCCGCGCGGCGACGGCAACGTGTCGGTGGTCACGCACGAGACCGACCGCGCGCGCTTCATCGGCCGCGGCGGCAGCCTCAAGAGCCCGGCGGCGATGTTCGGCGACGAGGCGCTGTCCAACTCGCAGGGCTCGGTGCTGGACCCGGTGGCCGCCAGCCGCTGCGCGATCACGCTGGAGCCCGACCAGACGGTGATCGTCGACCTGGTCATCGGCGTGGGCGAGCAGCGCGCCGACTGCCTGACGCTGATCGAGAAATACCGCGACCGCCGCCTGGCCGAACGGGTGTTCGAGCTCGCGTGGACGCACAGCCAGGTGCTGCTGCGCCAGCTCAACGCCAGCGAGAGCGACGCGCAGCTGTACGCGCGCCTGGCCGGCGCCGTGCTGTTCAGCCAGGGCGCGCTGCGCGCCGACCCGTCCATCATCCGCCAGAACCGGCGCGGCCAGTCGGGCCTGTGGGGCTACGCGATCTCGGGCGACCTGCCCATCGTGCTGGTGCAGATCTCCGACGTCGTCAACCTCGAGCTGGTGCGCCAGCTGGTGATGGCGCATGCGTGGTGGCGCCTGAAGGGCCTGGCGGTCGACCTGGTGATCTGGAACGAGGAGCGCGACATCTATCGCCAGCGCCTGAACGAACAGATCATGGGCCTGATCGCCGCCGGCGTGGAGGCCCACGTCGTGGACCGCCCGGGCGGCATCTTCGTGCGCCACGCCGACCAGATCCCGCAGGAGGACCGCATCCTGCTGCTGTCGGTGGCGCGCGCCGTGCTGAGCGACCGCCAGGGCACCCTGGCCGAGCAGCTCAACCGGCGCCTGCGCACCGAGCGGCGCGTCGCCCCACGTGGCCAGGCGCGGCCCGGCACCGGCCCGGACCGCCGCATGGCGCCGTTCGTGCCGACCCGCAACCCGCGTCCCGACGGCGCAGCGGCGCCGCGCGTGCCCACCGGCGACCTCGCCCTGTTCAACGGCTACGGCGGCTATGGCAAGCAGGGGCGCGAGTACGTCGTCGCCCCGCCCGCTGGCGTGCGCACCCCGGCGCCCTGGGCCAACGTGATCGCCAACCCGGACTTCGGGACCGTGGTCTCCGAATCGGGCGCGGCCTACACCTGGGCCGAGAACGCGCACGAATGGCGCCTGACGCCGTGGCACAACGACCCGGTGTCCGATCCCAGCGGCGAGACGTTCTACCTGCGCGACGAGGAGACCGGCACCGCCTGGATCCCCAGCGGCGTCGCGCTCAACCCGGACGGCACGCCCGGCCGCGCCGCCGTCGCGCGCCACGGCTTCGGCTACAGCAGCTTCGAGCAGAACGCGCAAGGCATCCGCAGCGAGCTGCGCGTGTTCTGCGCCATCGGTGCGCCGGTCAAGTTCTCGCTGCTGACGCTGCGCAACGACTCCGGCCGCCCGCGGCGCATCAGCGCCACCGGGTACGTGGAATGGGTGCTGGGCAGCCTGCGGCCGCAGACGGCCCCGCACATCGTGACCGACCACCAGGACGACGGCCCGGCCACCGCGCGCAATCCGTACAGCGGCGACCACGCCGACTACATGGGCTTCTTCGACGTCGACGCCGAGCACCAGGCCGCCGGCAGCATGACCTGCGACCGCAGCGAATTCATCGGCCGCAACGGCAGCCTGCTCGAGCCGATGGCGCTGCGCCGCGCAGGCCTGTCCGGCCACTTCGGCGCCGCGCTGGATCCGTGCGCGGCGTTCCAGGTGCCGGTCGACCTGGCCGAGGGCGAGAGCCGCACCATCGTGTTCCGCCTGGGCATGGGCAAGAACCACGGCGAGGCCGAGCAGACCGCGCTGAAGTACCGCGGCGACGCGGTCGCGCATGCCGAGTTCGAGCGCGTCGTCGCGCACTGGACGAAGACGCTGGGGGCGGTGACGGTGCGCACCCCCGATGCCGCGCTGGATGCGCTGGCCAACGGCTGGCTGGTCTACCAGACCATCTCTTGCCGGCTCTGGGCGCGCAGCGGCTTCTACCAGTCGGGCGGCGCGTTCGGCTTCCGCGACCAGCTGCAGGACGCGATGGCCCTCGTGCATGCGCGGCCCGAGCTGCTGCGCGCGCAACTGCTGCTGGCGGCCAGCCGGCAGTTCGAGGAAGGCGACGTCCAGCACTGGTGGCACCCGCCGCAGGGCCGTGGCGTCCGCACCCACATCAGCGACGACTACCTCTGGCTGCCGCTGGCGCTGTGCCGCTATGTCCAGGCCACCGGCGACCTGGCGGTGCTCGACGCCGAGGTGCCGTTCATCGAGGGCCGGCCGCTCAAGGACGAGGACGAGTCCTACTTCGACATGCCTAACGTGTCGCACCGCCGCGCCTCGCTGTACGAACACGCGGTGCTGGCCGTGCGCCATGGGCTGCGCCTGGGCGTGCACGGCCTGCCGCTGATGGGCGGCGGCGACTGGAACGACGGCATGAACCTGATCGGCGAGCACGGCAAGGGCGAGAGCGTGTGGATGGGGTTCTTCCTCGGCGAGGTGCTGCGCGAATTCGCCGGCCTGGCCCTGGCCCACCGCGACGAAGCGTTCGCGCAGTCCTGCCGCGAGGCGCGCGACAGGCTGGCGGTGGCGATCGACGCCAACGCCTGGGACGGCCAGTGGTACCGGCGCGCCTGGTTCGACGACGGCACGCCGCTGGGCACGGCCGCGGGCGTCGAGTGCCAGATCGACTCGATCGCGCAGAGCTGGTCGGTGCTCTCGGGCATCGCCCCGCGCGAACGGGCGAAGAAGGCGCTCGATTCGCTCGCTGCCCGCCTGATCGACCCGCAGCAGCGCATCGTCAAGCTGCTCGACCCGCCGTTCAACGGCAAGGGGCCGAACCCGGGCTACATCAGCGGCTACGTGCCTGGCGTGCGGGAGAACGGCGGCCAGTACACGCACGGTGCGATCTGGGCCGCGATGGCGTTCGCCGCCAGCGGCGACGCCCGGCGCGCGTGGGACATCGTCGACATGATCAACCCGGTCAACCACGCGCGCACGCCGGCCGAGGTGGCCGTCTACAAGGTCGAGCCCTACGTGATGGCGGCCGACGTCTACAGCGTGGCCCCGCACACGGGCCGCGGCGGCTGGAGCTGGTACACCGGCTCGGCCGGCTGGATGTACCGCCTGCTGGTGGAGGCGGTGCTCGGGCTGCGGCTGGAGGTGGTCGACGGCGACGCGTCGCTGCGCATCGACCCGCGCATCCCGCCGCACTGGAGCGGGTTCGAGGTGGACTACGTCCACGGCCGGTCGGTCTTCCACCTGCGCTTCGACCGCACCGGGCACCAGCCCGAGCCGCAGGTCACGCTCGACGGCCAGGCGCTGGGCGCGAGCCACCTGCCGCTGCGCGACGACGGGCGCGCGCACAGCGTGCAGGTGGCCCTGCCGTCGATGATGCCGGTGCCCAGCGGCGAGTCGAGCGAGCTGTTGCTGTAGCCGGGATTGCGCCCAGAATCCGGGTCCCTGCCCGACCGGATTCGTTCCCATGCTGCATCACCTGTCGTTCGGCGTCGCCGACCTGAGCCGCTCCGCGGCGTTCTACGACGCCGTCCTCGGCGCCCTCGGCTTCGTGCGCGTGTGGAGCGACGACGGCCCCGATCGCGCGGTGGGCTACGGCCGCGCCGGCGGCGGCGACAAGTTCGCGATCAAGCAACGCACCGCCGCCCCGATCGCCCCGCCCGCCGGCTTCCACCTGGCGTTCGCGGCCGCCGACCGCGCCGCGATCCACCGCTTCCACGCGGCCGCCCTGGCCCACGGGGGCGCCGACAACGGCGCGCCGGGCCCGCGGCCGCACTACGGGGCCGACTACTACGCGGCGTTCGTGATCGATCCGGACGGCTATCGAATCGAGGCCGTGCTCAACGGCCCGCCGGCCTGATCGGCGTCGCGCCAGGGCGAGGGCTTGGCCGGATTTCGGCGCGCCGGCTTTGACCGTAGACTGGCGCCCCGTCGGGCGGCGCGAGGCGCGCCGCGCGCAGTGAAACGAAAAACCAGCATGCCGGTCCGCGCCTTGCGGCGCCGGCGCTCTCGAGGGAGTTCCATGCCAACGCAATCCGCAACCCCGCGCGGCCGCACCGCCGTGCGCCTGCTGGCGAGCCTGTTCGCCGCCGCCCTGCTCGGCCAGGCCCGCGCGGCCGAGCCGGCCCCGGCCCCGGACACCTTCTTCCAGAACCCCCGCATGACGGGCGCCGAGATGTCGCCCGACGGCCAGACGGTCGCGCTGACGATGGCGTCGAGCCGCGAGGGCCGGATCCGCCTGGTCGCACTCGACCTGAAGACGATGAAGCTCACGCCGGTGGTCGCGTTCGACGACTCCGACGTGGCGTCGTTCCACTGGGTCAACGACCACCGCCTCGTCTTCAACCTTCACGACCGCCAGGCTTCCCTGGCCAAGCTCGAGGATGCCAGGGACGTGGGCGGCCTGTACGGGGTGGACGCCGACGGCAGCCACCTGCGCCTGCTGATCCGCCAGAACTGGGGCGGCTGGGTCGTGCGCGCCGACGACCCGCAGGCGCTGCCGCCCAACACCCTGTTCCTCGACACCATCGGCGAACGCCGGGGCGATGACGTCTACGTCTACCGATACGAGGAATTCGACATCAAGCACATCGACTTCCGGCGCCTGCAGCGGCTGGACACGGTTCGCGGGCGCGCGGTCGACATCGACACCCCGCCGCATACCGCCAGCTGGGTATTCGACACCCAGGGCCGGCTGCGCGTGGTCACCACCGTGGAAGAAAACCGCACCAAGGTGCTCGCGCGCAGCGTGGACGGCGACTCGTGGAGCGAGCTCGGCGCCTTCGAGACCTACTTCCCGGCCAATTCCTTCGCGCCGAGATACATCGACGAGCACGGCACGCTGTACGTCGATTCCTCGCGCAACGGCAACACCGGGGCGGTGTGGACGTACGACCTCGAGCACCGCCAGTTCGGCGCCGAGCCGTTCCTGCACACCGACCGCTACGACATCGCGCCGGACTTCCTGAGCGCGGACGGCAAGCTCGCGGGCCTGCGCTACGTCGTCGATGCGCAAGTCACCCAGTGGCTGGATCCGAAGCTCGATGCGCTGCAGGCGGTCGTCGACAAGAAGCTGCCCACGACGGTCAACGAGCTGCACGTGGCCTCGCGCGGCGACGGGCGCTTCGTCGTGATCCACGCCTTCTCCGACCGCGTGCCGGGGCTCTGGTTCCTCTACAACGTGGCCGATGCCAAGCTCGTGACGCTCGGCAACGAGCAGCCCGACATCGATTCGCGGAAGATGGCCTCGCTCGAGTCGGTGCACTACGCGGCGCGCGACGGCCTCGACATCCCCGCCTGGCTGACAGTGCCGCGCGGCGCCGCCCGCAAGGACCTCCCGCTGGTGGTGCTCGTGCACGGCGGCCCGTTCATGCGGGGCCGCGAGTGGGCTTGGAACGCCGAGCTGCAGTTCCTGGCGGCGCGCGGCTACGCCGTGCTGGAGCCCGAATTCCGCGGCAGCACGGGTTACGGCAACAAGCTGTTCGACGCCGGCTGGAAACAGTGGGGGCTGGGCATGCAGAACGACATCGCCGACGGTGTGAAGTGGGCGGTCGCGCAAGGCATCGTCGATCCCAAGCGGGTCTGCATCGCCGGCGCGAGCTACGGCGGCTACGCGGTGCTGATGGGCCTGGTCAACGATCCCGATCTGTACCGGTGCGGGATCGACTGGGTCGGGGTGACCGACATCGACCTGCTGTTCAATTCGCGCTGGAGCGACCTGTCGGACGCCTGGAAGCGCTATGGCCTGACCAAGCTCGTGGGCGATCCGAAGACCAGCGCCGAGCAGTTCAAGGCGACCTCGCCCATCGAACAGGTGGCGCGCATCCACGCTCCGGTGCTGCTCGCCTACGGTGCCAAGGACCTGCGCGTGCCGCTCGAGCACGGCGAGAAGTTCCATGCGGCGCTGATGAAGCAGCCCGGCGCCCGGTCGGAATGGATCGTCTACGACAACGAGGGCCACGGCTGGCGCAACGTCCAGACCCGGATCGACTTCTGGAACCGCGCCGCGAAGTTCCTGGACACGAACATCGGGCCTCGCTGAAACGCGCCCGGGGCGCCGCCGATGCCGGGCGCCGCGGCGGGCGGCCCCGGCGCCGACGGCGCGGGGGTGCTGTCGGCCTCAGTGAAAGAAGAAGTACAGGATCACCAGCACGAAGACCGGGACGCCCAACAGCCAACCGACGAGATACTTGCCCATGACGATGTCTCCAGGAACGTTGTGGCGACGAGTCGCCGGAACCGGCTGGCGCCCCTGACGGGCGCCCTCCGGGGATGCATCGGAGCCGGTGCGCCCGGCCCGCTGCGGATTCAGCCGTGCACGAGGCGCCCGTTGGCGTCGCGCCAGGAGTGCTCGAACGCGAGCGCGTCGTCGGCGTTGCGCGGGCGCACGCCCATCAGGATGCCGCCCTCGCGGATGCCCGACTCGTACTCCGAGATGCGCTCCTCGGGAATGCCCCAGCCGATCAGCGCGCCCACGAGGCCGCCCGCGGCGCCGCCGGCGCCCGCACCGGCCAGCGCGGCGGCGATCGGGCCGGCGACGACCAGGCCCAGCCCGGGCAACACCAGGCTGGTGCCCACCGCGGCGACGGCCGCGGCGATCGCGCCGACGGTGCCGCCGATGGCCCCGCCGATGCCCGCGCCCTCGGCGGCCTTGGTGCCCAGTTCGGTGGCGACCACCGCGTCCGGACCGAAGTGGCGTGCGCGGGTGTCGTCGGACATCACGAGGTTGATGTCGTCGCGTTCGTAGCCGCGCGCGGCCACCGATGAATAGGCGCGTTCGGCGCTGTCCCGGTCGGGAAACAGGCCGGTGACGAGTCGGGGGTCTGCCATGTCGATGCCTCCTGATGACGTTGGTCGTCGGCCGCGCGGTGCGGGTTCGCCCGCCGGCCGGATACGCCCGGACTTCGGCAAGCGAGGGTCCCGCGCCGATGTGCGCTGGCGCACACGCGGGCCCGGCGATTGCCTCGCGCCGGCCATGCCTGCCCTGCCCGCCCTCACCCGCCGCCTGGTCCCCACGCTGCTGACGTCGACGCCCACCGCGCGCCGTGCGTTCCGCTGCCGCTGCGGCCGCCCCATCTTCTTCCGCAACGATGTCTGCCTGGCCTGCGGCACGCCGCTGGGCTACGACCCGGACCTGGTGCTGCTGCGGCCGCTCGCACCCACGCGCGACCCGCAGGTGTTCCGGGCGATGCGCACCCGCGGCATCGGCATGACGGTGCCGCTGACCACTTATCGCCGCTGTGCCAACTGGAGCTCGGCCGCGCCGTGCAACTGGCTGCTGCCGGACAACGAGGCGGCGCGCCTGCAGCCGTTCTGCCGGTCCTGCCGCCTCGATCGCACGGTGCCCGATCCCGACGACCGCGACAACGCGGGGCTGTGGCTGCGGGTGGAGCACGCCAAGCGGGCCCTGGTGTCGCAGCTGATCGCGCTGAAGCTGCCCGTGCAATCCAAGGTCAGCGAGAACCCCGAACGCGGCGTGATGTTCGACCTGCTGCGCACGCCGGTGGGCGGCACCAAGGTGATGACCGGCCACGACGACGGCCTGATCACCCTGGACATCGAGGAGGCCGACGACGTGCACCGCGAGACCGTGCGCTCGCAGATGAACGAGCCCTACCGCACGCTGATCGGCCACCTGCGCCACGAGATCGGCCACTACTACTGGCAGCGGCTGGTCAGCGGCACCGCCTGGGAGGCGCCGTGCCGCGCGCTCTTCGGCGACGACCGCGCCGACTACGGCCAGGCGCTGCAGGCGTATTACGCCCAGGGCGCGCCGCCCGACTGGGCCGACCGCCACGTCAGCGCCTATGCCACGGCCCACCCCTACGAGGACTGGGCCGAGACCTGGGCCCATTACCTGCACATGATCGACGCGCTGGACACCGCGCGCAGCTTCGGGCTGGTCGCCCACCACGACGAGATCCAGTACGAGCCGTTCACGCCGCAGGTACTGGCCGGCGACGACCCGCAGGCGGTGCCGGGCGCCGACGACCTGGCATTTCTTGCCGTCGTCAACGGCTGGATCGAGCTGACCGGCGCGCTCAACGAGGTGACCCGCAGCATGGGCGAGCCCGACTTCTACCCGTTCGTGCTCTCGCGGCCGGCGGTGCGCAAGCTGCACTTCATCCACCAGGTGGTGCGGCACGCCGCCGGCGGCCTGGCCCCGGGCGGCTCGCCCACCGGCGCCGGCGGCGTGGCCGCGGGCGACGGATCGACCACCGGGGCCGGCGGCGGCGCCCCGGGTGGCGATTCCGACGGCGGCGGCGCGGCGGGCGGCAACCCGCTGTCGGGCGGCACCGGCACGCTGCCCCCGGCCGCCGAAGGCCTGGAGGCGCCGATCGGCGCCTGAGCCCGCGCGCGCCATCCCCGTTGTCTCATGGACGTTCTCCCGTGTCGACGGCCGCCCCGTCCGGGGCGCCCGCACGCCCGGGCGGCAACGGCCATGCCCGGGCCCGTGGCCGCGCCGCTCAGGCGACCTGCGACGAGGCGAACCCGGCCGGCGCCCGCAACGCGCCGTCGCGCACGGCCTGCGCAGCGTCCAGCGCGTCGCGCACGTCCTGCATCGCGAACGGCTTGACCAGGTAGCGGTCGAAGCCCGCCTCGGCGGCGCGCGCCCGGTCCTCGGCGCTGCCGCGGCCGGTCACGGCCACCAGCACCACGCCCTGCGCATTGCCCTGGGCGCGCACCCGGCGCACCGTCTCGACGCCGTCGAGCGCGGGCATGCCGATGTCGACGAAGGCGATGTCGGGCGGCGAGGCGACGATCGCGGCCAGCGCGGCGAGGCCGTCGTGCACCACCTCCACCCGATGCCCCAGCAGCTCCAGCATGGTGCCGAAGCTGTGCGAGAAGTCGACGTTGTCGTCGGCCAGCAGCACCGACAGCGCGGGCGAGTCGTCGCCCGCCACCGCCGGCGCCGCGACGGCTGGCGCGGGTGCGCAGGCCGAGTCCGGGTCCAGCGGAAGCGTCACCACGAAGCGTGCGCGGCGCCGGCCCGGCGGCCGCAGGCCGCGCAGGTCGCCGCCATGCAGCGTCGCCAGCTGCAGCGCGAGCGCCACGCCCAGCCCCAGCGCGGCGACATCGACGCTCTCGGGCGCCGCCAGGCCCTCGACGCCGTCCTCGGCGAGGTCGGCGGCGCAGGCCACCGACAGGACCAGCGTCGGGCCGTCCACCTGCGCCGAGATGCGCAAGGTGCTGCCGCGCTCGCAATGCCGCGCCACGTCGTCGACGAGGTGCCCGACGGCCTGGCCGATGCGCGCGCCGTCGCCGCGCAGGGGCGGCAGCGCCGGGGCTTCGGGCGGGAGTTCCAGGCGCATCTCCTGGGCCTGCAGCAGCGGCGCGCGCGCCTGCGCCATGGCGCGCAGCGCGGCGCCGATGTCGAACGGCGCCTGCTGCAGCGCGGCGTGCTCGCCCGACAGCCGGGCGAGGTCCGACAGCTCGTCGGCGATGCGCATCAGGTGGCCCACCTGGCGTTCCATGATGCCGCGCGTGCGCAGCCGGCCGCCCGGGTCGGCATCGGTCAGCCGCAGCAGCTCGATGCCGTTGGACAGCGGCGCCAGCGGATTGCGCAGGTCGTGCGCCAGTCCGGCCAGGAACGCGTGGCGCTGGCGCTGGCGATGGGCGAGGCCGGCGTCGCGCAGCGCGGCGTCGCGCTCGGCGCGCACGGCCGCCAGCGCCGCCTGGGCGTCGGCCAGCGCGGTGCGCGCGCGTTCCAGCTCTTCGTCGATGTCGGACATCCGGTGCGCCTCCTGGCGGGCATTGGCGATGGTCTCCACGTCCCGGTCGCGCTGCGCCCGCAACTCCGCGATGTGCGCCGAGGCGGCGCGCAGCCGGGCCGCGAGGACGGCCACGAAGGCCGCCAGGGCCACGCAGAGCAGGAGGAGGAACGCGATGACGGACTCTCGAACTTCGAAGAACGGGCCCGACGACGCCGGCGCCGTGGCCCGGGCGGCCTCAGGACGGCGCGTGGCGACGGCGGCGCTCGACCGCCTCGATCTTGAGCAGCTGGCGGTACTTGGTGACCGTCCGGCGCGCCACCTGCAGGCCCTGCTTGGCGAGCTGGCGCGCGATCTCGGCATCGGACAGGGGCGCCGTGGGCGCCTCGGCCTCGATGATGTCCTTGATCAGGCCGCGGATCGCCGTGCCCGAGCAGGCGCCGCCGCTGGCCGTCGTCATCGCCCGCGAGAAGAAGTACTTGAGCTCGAACACGCCGATGGGCGTGGCCATGTACTTGTTGTTCGTCACGCGCGAGACGGTCGACTCGTGCAGACCCAGTTCGTCGGCGATCTCGCGCAGGCCCAGCGGCTTCATCGCCATCGCGCCGAACTCGAGGAAGTGCTTCTGGCGCGAGACGATGGCCTCGGCCACGCTGAGGATGGTCGAGAAGCGCTGCTCCACGTTGCGCATCGTCCACTTGGCCTCCTGCAGGTGGGTGGCCATCTCGGCGTTCTGCGCGCGCCGGTGGCGCTGGAACAGCTCGGCGTAGACCTGGTTCAGGCGCACCTTGGGGATGATGGCCGGGTTCAGCTGCACGTTCCACTGGCCGCGCACCTTGCGCACGATCACGTCGGGGATCACGTACTGCAGCTGGGTCGAGCCGAAGCGCCAGCCCGGCCGCGGATCGAGGCGGCGGATGCGGTCGCACACGGCCTCGATGGCCGCGGGGGTGCGGCCGAGGGCGCGCGCCATCGTGGCGACGTCCTTGGCCGCCAGGCAGTTCAGGTGCTCGGCGATGATGTGGCGGGCGATCTCGCGCGCCTCGTCGTCCTCGATGGCCGACAGCTGCGCCAGCAGGCATTCCGAGACGCTGCGGGCGGCCACGCCCGCGGGCTCGAGCGCCTGCACGCGCTTGAGGGCGATCTGCATCTCCTCGAGGGTGGCGGCGGGGTCGAGGTCGGCCACCTCGATCATCTCCTGCAGGTCGGTGCGCAGGTAGCCGTCGTCGTCGAGGGACTCGACGATCACCTTGGCGAGCACGAGGTCGCGCAGCGTCAGCGGCAGCACCGCGAGCTGCCCGTGCAGGTGGGCGGCGAGCGAGGTCGGCACGGCCATCATGTCGAGCGCGCTGGTCTCGTCGTCGTCGGCGCGCTTGCCCGAACCCAGGCCGTCGGCCTGCCACATGTCGCGGTCGCCCTCGCCCGGCAGGTCGCCCTCGGGCGCCGCCATCGTCTCGGCGGCGGCTTCCTGCGCTTCGCGCGCTTCCTGTGCCTCGGCGGCCTGCTCCGGCGTCATGTCGTCGCCGGTGTCGTCGGGGTTGCCGTCCTCTTCGAGGAACGGGTTCTTGCCCAAGGCGTCGTGGACCTGCTGGGCGAATTCGAGCGAGGAGAGCTGCAGCAGGCGCACGGCGTGCTGCAGGCGGGGGGACAGTGTCTGCGTCTGGCGCTGTTCCGTGCGGAAGTCCATCGAACCCATTGGTTCCTCCTGAGCGTGGGGCGCGCGGGGCCGGCAAGAGTTGCCGGAATCGCGTTCATGCCTGGATGGATTGCAACGGCCGTGCCAGAAGTCGGAACCGAGGGTAAACCCGCCACTCCCCGCGTCTGAATGCCCGTCCATGCGGCATTTCCGGTCTTTTGTGCAGCACGGTTGAACGAACAGGCGCCGACGGCTTCACATTTCTGAATGGTCGGGGCCCGCCACGCGCCTGCGGGCCCCAGATTTGCCGCAACGCGGGCGGCGGGCGCGGCCGGCTCCCCCCGCGCGACCTCAGCGGCGCGGCTCTCGCGGTCCGCGTTCCGGCGCCACCTTCTCGTTGTAGACCTTGTCCATCACCGGGCCGCGGTCGGTGTCGGCCGTGCCGTCGGTGGCGTTGTCGTAGGCCTGGCGCCCCACGGCCTCCTGGCCGGGCGTCGCGCGGGCCTGGCTGGCGCTGGACTCGTCGTGCTCGTGAGGCAGCGCGGGCTCGGGCGCCGGCCCGCGCGCCACGGGGGTCGCGGGCGGGGCCGGCGCATCGAGCCAGGGCGGGTGGCGGGGCGGGTAGACGTGTTTCATCGCAAGTCCTCCGGGATCTTCTCAGAAGCGGTAGCCGAGTGCGAGCGTGATGTTCCTGACGCTCGACGTGCCCTGGCCGACGAAGTGGAAGTCGTGCTGCTCCCAGCCGACCGAGCCGTGCAGGCCGTGCGCGACGTCGAGGTCCAGCGCCACGCCGTAGCCCAGCCCCAGCCCGCTGTCGCGGCCGCTCGGGATGCCGGCCGCCGGCGCGGCACTGACCCGGGTCACGCCGAAGGTCGGGCCGATCTTGCCTTCCAGCGCCAGGCTGTCGCCGAGCGGCAGGCGCCCGACCGCGCTCAGGTTGACGCCGCGCGCGATCACGCTGCCACCGGCGCGGTCGGCGCGGCCGAGGTTCATGGCGGACAGCTCGATGCCCAGGTTGCTGGTGATCATGTCGCCGGCGGTCAGGCTGTACGAGGTGGTGCCGCGCGAGCAGGTCAGGCCCGCGACCGAGCCGCATGAGGTGTTGTAGGTCGACTTGCCCACCGCCAGGTCGATGAAGCTGCGGCCGGCCTGCGGGCCCGCGTCGCCGATCTCCCTGGCCAGGCTGGACTGCGCGCAGGCACCGACGGCCAGTACCAGCGCCGACATGGCGACGGCGCCATGGACGAAAGCACGTAGGGTGGAGGTCATTTGGCGTTCCCGTGGATCTTGCAGGACGGTGGATGGTCTTCATCGGGCAACCGCCGTGCCTCGGCATCCGGGACGGGTTCGCGTCCTACGCGGGGCCCGCCGCGCCGCCGACGGGCACGGGCGTTGCCGTGCACGGCGGCCCCGCCTGCGGCAGTGCGCGTGTCCATGCGCAGTCGAACCCGGGAAGGAAGCCACCCATGTCAGCGCCCGTCTCGCTCCGCCTGTCCCCGGCGCCCCAGCTCGTCTCCGGCAGGACGCCGCCGCCCGTGGCCGGGCACGGCCACGCGCACGCGCTCGTGGCCGGGCTGAGCGAACCGCTGGTCACCGGCAACCGCGTCGTGCTGCTGCAGGACGGCCCCGGCACCTACGCGGCGATGTTCGAGGCGATCGAGCGCGCCCACGACCACATCAACCTCGAGAGCTACATCCTCGAGGCCGAAGGCCCCGGCGAGGAATTCGCGCGTCGCCTGGTCGCGCGGGCCCGGGCCGGCGTCCGGGTCAACGTGCTGTACGACAGCTTCGGCTCGATCGGCACGCCGGCGAGCTACTTCGACCACCTGCGCGCCAACGGCGTCGCCGTGTGCGAATACAACCCGCTGCACCGCCTGGGCAACCTGCTCAGCCGCGCGCTGCACCTGCGCGACCACCGCAAGCTGATGGTGGTCGACGGGCGCATCGGCTTCATCGGCGGCATCAACATCAGCCCGGTGTATTCGGCGGGCTCGTCGCCGCTGGCCGGGCTCTCGGGCGCGCCGGCCGCGGGCGCGGCGGCGGACGCGCCCGCGCAGCCGGGCTGGCGCGACACCCACGTGCGCGTGGAGGGCCCGATCGTCGCCCAGCTGCAGCGCCTGTTCATGCGCCACTGGAGCCGGCACTCGTCGATCGCCCTGCGCGGCAGGCACTATTTCCCGCCCCTGGCGCCGGCAGGCGGCCAGCGCGTCGCGATCGCGGCCTGCGACGCAGGGCGGCGCCGCAATCCGTTCTACCGCGCGCTGCTGGGGGCGCTCGACGCCGCGCAGCACCGCATCTTCATCACCACCGCCTACCTGGTGCCGACGCGCCGGCTGATGCGCACGCTGCTGCGCGCGAGCCGCCGCGGGGTCGAGGTGCACCTGCTGCTGCCCGGCGTCAGCGACTTCTGGCTGCCGCTGCAGGCCGGCCGCTCGCACTACGGCCGGCTGCTGCGCGCCGGGGTGCACCTGCATGAACTGCACGACACCTTGCTGCACGCCAAGACCTGCGTCATCGACGGCCTGTGGACGACGGTGGGCTCGAGCAACCTCGACTGGCGCAGCTTCCTGCACAACGCCGAGGCCAACCTGATCGCCCTCGACGCGACGCTGGCGCAGGAGATGGAGCGGGCCTTCCTGGCCGACGTCGCCCGGGCGCGCCGGATCGAGCGCGCCGACTGGGCCCGTCGCGGCTGGCGCCAGCGGCTGGCGGAGCTGGTCGCGCGCCGCTTCGAGTTCTTCCTCTGATGCACCGACCAGCAGGACTTGCCGACGCGCCGCGGGCCGGCCCACGGGCACACGACCTGCCGTTCAAGACTCACTTCACTGGCAACCTGAAAGGCCCTCCCCATGGACAACCAAGACTCCATCGACGTCCTCAACACGCTCATCGAGACCTGCAACGACGGCGAGCGCGGCTTCCGCAACGTGGCCGAGCACGTGCATTCGGACGACCTGAAGACCTTGTTCGCCAACCGCGCCAACGAGTGCAAGCAGGCCTGCGCCGACCTGCGCGCGAAGGTGCTGCAGCTCGGCGGCGATCCGGAGACCGGCGGCAGCGCCAGCGGCGCCCTGCATCGCGGCTGGGTCTCGCTGCTGGGCACGCTCTCGGGCTACAGCGACAAGTCGCTGCTGGAGGCCTGCGAGAAGGGCGAGGACTCGGCGCTGGAGCGCTATCGCGACGCGCTGGACGAGGCGCTGCCGGACGACGTGCGCATGCTGATCGAGCACCAGTACGAGGGTGTCAAGCGCAACCACGCGCAGGTGCGCGCCCTGCGCGACCAGGCGCGCGCGACCGCGACCTGAGCCCCGCCCTCCCGCGGACGGCCGGCGGCCGTCCGCGCCGGCAGCGCCCGCCCTCGTGCGGGCGCTCGTCGTGTGGAGGTTCCGTGTCGTGATGAGCCCGCGCACCGCCTGGTCGCTCGCCACCGAGACGATGGCCTCGTGGAGCGAGGACCGCGCCTCCAGCATGGGCGCCGCCCTCGCCTACTACACGATGTTCTCGATCGCGCCGCTGCTGTTGATCGTGATCTCGGTGGCCGGGCTGTTCTTCGGCGAGCAGGCCGCCCGCGGCGAGATCCTGAACCAGCTCCGGGGCCTGATGGGCGCCGACGGCGCGCAGGCCGTGCAGGCGCTGCTGGCCAGCGTCAACCAGCCGCGCGCCGGCCTGCTGGCCACCGCGTTCGGGGTCGGCGCGCTGGTCGTCGGCGCGACCACGGTGTTCGGCGAGCTGCAGGATGCGCTGGACCGCATCTGGCGGGCCCCGCGCCGGCGCCACGAGCCCGGCGTGCTGAAGTGGCTGCGCTCGCGCCTGCTGTCGCTGGGCATGATCCTGGGCATCGGCTTCCTGCTGATGGTCTCGCTGCTGGCCAGCGCGCTGCTGGCCACCGTGCAGCGATGGTTCGGCCGCTATATCGACCTGGGCGTGTTCGCGTCACTGGTGGATTTCCTGGTCAGCTTCGGCTTCATCACGGTCGCGTTCGCGATGATCTACAAGCTGATGCCGCGCGTGCGGGTCGAATGGCGCGACGTCGGGATCGGCGCCGTCGTCACGGCGCTGCTGTTCACCGTGGGCAAGATGGCGATCGGGCTGTACATCGGCCGCAGCGCGGTCGCCTCCACCTTCGGCGCCGCGGCGTCGCTGGTGGCGATGGTGGTGTGGGTGTACTGGTCGGCGCAGATCTTCCTGCTCGGCGCCGAGTTCACCTGGGTCTATGCGCGCCGCTGCGGTTCGCTGCGCGGCCAGGGTCCCCAGGGGGCGGGATCGATACCGGTACCGGCATCGGGCGGCAGCGGCCACTGACGGCCGCCAGGCTTGTCCGTTCGCAAGCCGTGTAACGAGCTGTCGCAGCGCGGCGGCCGCGCGAGCGCGCCGGCGCCAGATTTCCCGTTCCGATCGGGAAAAACGCACGATTGCGCCCGGTGTTCGAGCGACCGCCGGCAAGCGCCGGTGCGATGCTTGCGCCATGGACTCGAAACAGCTCTTCATCGAACACCTCGCCGGCGAACTGCAGGCGATGGAGGTCGGTCGCGTTCCCATGAACGCGCTGCGCTATCGCGTGCACGCCAAGATGCTGCGCAAGGCCCTGCTCGGCGCGCCCGCCCCGGCGCTGCTGGAGCGCCAGGGCGGTGCCCATCCCCAGGTGGTGCACGCGCTGTCCAACCGGTTCTTCGAGGAATCCGGCCACCTGCTGCAACCCAACGCGACGGCGCACAAGGCGCGCTCGCTGCTGGAGCGCACGCTGGCGTCGTGCCGCCAGGCCCGTCAGAAATAGGCCGCAGCGGCGCACCCGGGGCACCGTCGTGGCCGCCAGAACCGCCGCCGTCCTCGCGTCCGCCGCCCTGTTGCTGCCGTCCATCGGCGCACCCGCGGCCGCCGACCTCACCGACACCGAACGCCGCTGGCTCGCCGGCGCCACGCCGCCGCTGGCCTGGGCGCTCGCCCAGGGAATGCCGATCGACATCGTGGTGCTCCCGCAGGCGCAGCCCGGCGCCGCGCCCATCGCGATGGGCTGGGAGGACGGTCGCTGCAAACTGGTGTTCGCCATGCGCGGCAACCCGGCCGCCGAATCCACGCTGCAGGCCATCGCACCGGCGCTGCTGCAGCCCGCGCTGGAGGCCATGACCGCCCACGAGATCGGCCATTGCCAGCGCCATCGCAGCGGCGCGTTCGACAGCCTGCCCGCCGGCCTGGACGACCAGCCCGATGCGATCGAGGCCCGCCAGCCCACCGCCGAACTGCAGGCGATCGCCCGCGAGATGCGCATCACGCGCCGCGAGGAAGCCTTTGCCGACCTGGTCGGCCTGGCCTGGACGCACGCCCATCACGCCGAGCAGTTCGCGCAGGTACTGTCCTGGTTCGACGCGGCGCGCGCGGACGAGACGCCGCGCGGCTTCCACGACACCCGCCACTGGCTCGCCCTGGCGCACGCGCCGCAGGCCTTCGCCGACGGTGGCACCCCGCTCGAGCAGGCCGCGGCGATGTGGCAGCACGGGCTGGCCGACGACTGAACGCCGGCGCGCCGCTCAGCGCGCCGTGGCCAGCAACGACACCGTCGCCGAGCGCGCCGCGTTCTCCTGCATGTACGCCGGGACGGCGTCGGGCGGCGACGCCGCGACCTCGTCGCCGTTGAACAGCGCGATGCAGCCGCCGCGCGTGAGCGCCGGCCGGTCCGCCTCGCAGCGCGCCTCGGCCACCGCGCGCCCGCGCTGCATCTCGTGCAGCAGTTCTCCGCGCGCGACGTCGCGCTCCAGCACCGCGACGTACAGCGCCAGCACCACGGCCGCCACCAGCAGCAGGCCGGCGCCGAGCGCCTGGTCGCGGCGCAACGCGAGGCGGCGCGGCGCCAGGTGCGGCGCGAGCCGGCCCGATTGCCAGACGGTGACGGTGCCCGAGGGGGTGTGCATGATGGCGCGCTCCGCAACGCGGCGACGCGCCGCGCGATGCCCGTTCACGGCAAGGCATGCGCCTGCCGGCGGGGGCGCGGCCGGTACCGGCGCCCGGGCAAGGTAAATTCGGAGTCTGGACAACGCCTCGCCGCGGGCCGGGGCGCGATGACGACAACCGAAAGGACGGGATGGATTCGACGATCGCCGCCGTGCTGCTGCTGGACGGCATCGGCAACGGCGCCGTGTATGCCTTGCTCGGGATGGCCATCGTGCTGGTGTTCGCGGTCACGCGCGTCATCCTGATCCCGCAGGGCGAGTTCGTCGCCTACAGCGCGCTCACGCTGGCCATGCTGCAGCTCGGGCGCGTGCCCGGCACCGTCTGGCTGGCGCTGCTGCTGGCCGCCCTGACCGTGCTGCGCGAGGCGTGGGACGGCCTGCGCAGCCGCCGCGCCTGGTCGGCCACGGGGCGCGAGATCGCGCGCCTGTGCACGCTGCCCGTCGCCGCCGCGGCAGTCACCGTCGTCGCGGCCCACCATGCGTGGCCGCTGCTGCTGCAGGGCGCGTTGACGCTGGTGCTCGTGACGGCCATCGGCCCGCTGGTCTACCGCCTGGCCTACCAGCCGCTGGCCGACACCTCGGTGCTGCTGCTGCTGATCGTCTCGGTCGGCGTGCACTTCACGCTGGTCGGACTGGGGCTGGTCTTCTTCGGCGCCGAGGGCTACCGCACCCCGCCGTTCTGGGACGCGAGCTTCTCGGCCGGCGCGGTGACCGTCTCGGGCCAGACCGTCGTCACGGTGGCCGCCTCGGCGCTGCTGATGGGCGCCCTGTACCTGTTCTTCGCCCGCACCCTGGCCGGCAAGGCGCTGCGCGCGACCGCCGTCAACCGGCTGGGCGCGCGGTTGATGGGCGTGTCCACCGAGCACGCCGGGCGCAGCGCGTTCTCGATGGCGGCGTTCATCGGCGCGCTGTCGGGCCTGCTGATCGGCCCGACCACCACGATGATCTACGACGGCGGCTTCCTGATCGGCCTGAAAGGCTTCGTCGCCGCGATCTTCGGCGGCCTCGCGAGCTACCCGCTGGCGGTTGCCGGCGCGCTGCTGGTGGGCCTGCTGGATTCGTTCAGCTCGTTCTGGGCCAGCGCCTACAAGGACGTGATCGTGTTCACCGCGATCATCCCGGTGCTGCTGCTGCGCTCGCTTACCGACCGCCACCATGACGACGACGAGTGAGCCGGCCGTGAACAGGATCTCGCCCCTGAAGGTCGCCGGCGCGGCCGGCGTCGCGCTGCTGCTGGCGCTGCCGCTGCTGCCGGTGCCCGAGTTCTGGATCACGCAGCTGGACTACATCGGCCTGTACGCGATGGTGGTGCTGGGCCTGGTGCTGCTCACCGGCGTCGCCGGCCTCACCTCGTTCGGGCAGGCGGCCTTCGTCGGCCTGGGCGCCTATGCGTCCGCCTATGTCACCACCGCGCACGGCGCCTCGCCGTGGCTGGGCCTGGCCTGCGGCCTGGTGCTGACGCTGGCCGTGGCGCTGGTGCTGGCCGGGGTGACGCTGCGCATGTCGGGCCACTACCTGCCACTGGCCACCATCGCCTGGGGCCTGGCGCTGTTCTTCCTGGTGGGCAACCTGGAGTTCCTGGGCAAGTTCGACGGCCTGCAAGGCATCCCGCCGGTCCGCGTGGGCGGCTTCGAGCTGCGCACCGGGCGCTCGTCGTACTACCTGATCTGGATCGTCGCGCTGCTGGGCGCGCTCGCGCTGCGCCACCTGCTCGACTCGCGCCCCGGCCGCGCGCTGCGCGCGCTCAAGGGCGGCACCCTGATGGCCGAGGCGATGGGCATCGCCACGCTGCGCTACAAGGTGCTGGCGTTCGTGGTCGCCGCGCTCTACGCCTCGCTGTCGGGGTGGCTGTTCGCGCACTACCAGCGCTCGGTCAATCCGTCGCCGTTCGGCCTGCAGATGGGCATCGAGTACCTGTTCATGGCCGTGCTGGGCGGCGTCGGGCTGGTGGGCGGGGCGTTCGTGGGCGCCGCGTCGGTCAAGGTGGCCGAGGACCGGCTGCAGGACTGGCTGCCGGCGTTGCTGGGCACCAGCGGCCCGGTGGAACTGGTCGTCTTCGGCATGGTGCTGATCCTGGTGCTGCAGGTCACGCCGCAAGGCCTGTGGTCGCTGGTCACGCGGCGGCTGCCGGTGCGCCGGCACGATCCGGCGGCCTGGGCCGACGCGCCGCCCCTGCCGCGGGCCGCGCCACCCGCGCACGGCGAGACGGTGCTGGCCGTGCGCCAGGCGCGCAAGCAGTTCGGCGGCCTGGTGGCCGTCAACGACGTCAGCTTCGAGGTGCGCGCCGGCGAGATCGTCGGCCTGATCGGGCCCAACGGCGCCGGCAAGTCCACCCTGTTCAACCTGATCACCGGCGTGCTGCCGCTGTCCGGCGGGCAGGTGGACTACCGCGGCGCCCGCGTCAGCGGCCGCAGCTCGCGGGCGATCGCCCGCCTCGGCATGTCGCGCACCTTCCAGCACGTGCGCATGATCCCCGACATGAGCGTGCTGGAGAACGTGGCCCTCGGCGCGCACCGTCGCGGCAGCGCGGGCGTGCTGCGCGCGATGCTGCGCCTGGATCGCCACGACGAGCGCCGCCTGCTCGCCGAGGCCTGGAAGCAGCTGGAGCGCATCGGCATGGCGGCACTGGCCGACGAGCCCGCGGGCAACCTCGCGCTGGGCCAGCAGCGCCTGATGGAGATCGCCCGTGCGCTGTGCACCGACCCCGCGCTGCTGCTGCTGGACGAGCCGGCCGCCGGCCTGCGCCTCAAGGAAAAGCAGGCGCTCGGCGAGGTGCTGTCGCAACTGCGCGGCGAGGGCATGAGCCTGCTGCTGGTGGAGCACGACATGGACTTCGTGATGACGCTGACCGACCGCATCGTGGTGGTGGAATTCGGCACCAAACTGACCGAGGGCACGCCCGCGGCAGTGCGCGAGGATCCCGCGGTGCGCGCCGCCTACCTCGGGGTGGAGCACTGATGGCCGCGACCACGCCGCTGCTCCAGGTGCGCGACCTGCACGCCGGCTACGGCCGCGCCGAGGTGCTCTCGGGCGTCGCCATCGAGGCCGCGGCCGGCAGCGTCGTCGCCGTCGTCGGGCCCAACGGCGCCGGCAAGAGCACGCTGCTCAATGCGCTGATGGGCGTGCTGCCCGCTCGCGGCGAGCTGCTGTTCGACGGCCAGCCGGTGCAGCGGCTGTCGCTGGAGCAGCGGGTGCAGCTCGGCATCGCGCTGGTGCCCGAGACGCGTGCGCTGTTCGGCACCCTGCCCGTGGCGGACAACCTGCTGCTGGGCGGCTACCGCCTGCGCCGTGCCCCGCGCGCCGAGCAGGCGGCGCGGCTGGACGCCATCTACGCGCTGTTCCCGCGCCTGCGCGAGCGCCACGCGCAGGCGGCCGGCACGCTGTCCGGCGGCGAGCGCCAGATGCTGGCCATCGGCCGCGCACTGATGGGGTCGCCGCGCCTGCTGATGCTCGACGAGCCCAGCCTGGGCCTGGCGCCGCTGGTGGTCAAGGAGATCTTCCGCATCATCGAGCGCCTGCGCGAGAGCGGCACCACCATCCTGCTGATCGAGCAGAACGCCCGCGCGGCGATGGCGGTGGCCGACCACGCCTACGTCCTCGAGACCGGCGCCATCGCGCTGTCCGGTCCCGCCTCGGAACTCGCGGCCGACCCGCGGGTCATAGAAACCTACCTCGGCAAGGCCAAGGCCTGATCTGCGGCAACCCGCGCCGCGCCGTCGAACCACCCGAACCCCACCCATGAACGCCACCACGCGCGACCAGGCCATCCGGATGGCCTCCTACCTCCTTGCCGGGCTCGCGCTGGTCGCGGTGCTGCTGCTGCACCTGCTGGTGCCGTTGCTGTTCGGGCTGCTGGTGCACGAGCTGCTGCGCTACGTCACCCCGTTCGCCGAACGCAAGTTCTCCACCCGCTGGGGCAAGACGATCGTGCTGGTCGCCTTCGGGGCCCTGGTGATCGGCGTGCTGGCCGGTGCCGTGTTCGGCCTGATCTCGTTCTTCCACGCCGACATCGAGAACCTGCCCCGGCTGCTGGACAAGGTCTCCGACATCCTCGACCGGGTGCGCGCCGGCATCCCGCCCTTCCTGGGCGCCTACCTGCCCGACGACATCGCCGGGCTCCAGCAGTCGGCCCTCGAATGGCTGCGCACCCACGTCGCCGAGCTGCAGACGATGGGTGCCCACACGCTGGTGACCGTCGCCGAGACCCTGATCGCGCTGGTGATCGGCGTGGTGCTGTCGCTGCACACCGGCGAGCCGCACGTCGCCGCCGGCCCGCTGGCCGTGGCGCTGACCGAACGTTCAGCCCGCTTCGCCACGGCGTTCCGCCGCGTGGCGCTGTCGCAGCTGTGGATCTCGCTGCTCAACACCACCTTCACGGCGATCTACCTGCTGATCGTGCTGCACCTGTTCGGCATCCACCTGCCGCTGACCAAGACGATGATCGCGATCACCTTCATCGTCGGCCTGCTGCCCATCATCGGCAACCTGACCTCCAACACCATCGTCGTCGTCGTCAGCCTGGCCCACTCGCCGGCGGTGGCCGTGGCCTCGCTCGTGTTCCTGGTGGTGATCCACAAGCTCGAGTACTTCCTGGGGGCGCGCATCGTCGGCTCGCGCATCAAGTCGCAGATCTGGGAGCTGCTGATCGCCATGATGGTGATGGAGGCGCTGTTCGGCATCCCCGGCCTGGTGGCGGCGCCGATCTGGTACGCCTACCTCAAGAGCGAGCTGCTGGACGCCCGGCTGATCTGACAGGCCCGCCGGGGACCGCACCGGGAGGTGCCGGTCCCCCCGCCCGACGCCCCGCGCCAGGCCCGGCGCACGCCTGGTCGTCCCCGGGGTCGCCCGCTCCGGGTGCGGTCCGGCCGCGTCGGCGACGCGGCGTGGGGAGATCGCCCTGCCGGCCCGGGATTTGCGAATTAATGACGCCAAAGCTCACAACTAGACCGCCCTACCGGTTCTTTTCAGAATTCCTGACTCAAGTCGAGTAGGCAGACTCCGATATGGGGTGTTAGGGAACGGAGCAGCCGTTCACCTGTGTCCCGACGCGCATCACACCCTTCCCGAATGCCCGGTGCGCCGAACAATTAACGGAGCTATCGATGAAACTGAATCCCCTCCTCGCCGCCCTCCTCACAGGCGCCGGCGCCCTCGCCTCGGGTGCCGCCCACGCCGGTGCCACCTCCTGGGATCCGTCCTGGGCGTTCTCGGGCTTCGGAACGATCGGCTACACCCGGACGAGCACCGACGAGGGTCAGTTCGCCAATCCCGGCCAATATGGCGGCGTGAAGAAGGACGGTGGCTTCACCACGGACACCCTGCTGGGCGCACAGGTGAACGCCAAGGCCAACGACGTGTTCTCGGCCACCGTCCAGGGCATCGCCGTGCGCAACGGCAAGGGCACCTACCAGCCGCAACTTGAATGGGCCTTCGTGAAGGCACAAGTGACACCGGAGTTGTCCCTGCGAGCTGGCCGCATGGGAACGCCTTTCTTCATGGTGTCCGACTACCGCCACGTGAACTACTCCAATCTCTGGGTTCGCCCGCCGGTCGACGTCTACGGCCAAGTGCCCGTCAGCCACTTCGATGGTGGCGACTTGACGTACCGCACCAGCATCGGTTCGGCGAACATCACTGCCCAGATCTACGACGGCCAATCGAAGGCCTGGGTCACGGGCACTCATATCGTCGTCGGCGACCAGATGGGTATCACCGTGAGCGCCGAGTTCGACTATGGCATCACGCTGCGCGCCGGCACGTCAAAGGGAAAGATCACTTTCGGGGACCCCCCGTTGAATGGACTGCCTGCAATGCTGTCGCAGACGCCGTTCGCATCCGTGGGTTCGCAATTGGTCGGCGACCATGTCTCGTTCTCCGGCGTTGGCGCTTCAATCGACCACGAGAATTACGTGGGCAACGTGGAATACACGGTGCGACGGTCCAACAATTTCGTCCCCGATACAACCGGTTGGGAGGTTACCGGAGGCTATCGCATCGGCAAGTTCACGCCGTTCCTCACGGTCTCGAAGGTGAAGATCGACGACACGAATGTCGTCAACAACATCCCCACGGCGACACAACAATTGGCAATGCTCCACGGCATCGTGGATGGAGTCCTGTTCGGGACGAGCGATAGCGAGCACAGCGAAGCCGTTGGCCTGCGCTGGGACGTGCACCAGAACATCGCGCTCAAGGCCCAGTTCGATCGGATCCACGTGACGCCGGGTTCGTCCGGCACGTTCCAGAAGGCCACCGCCGCGCTGAGCCAGAAGGCCGTCAACGTGTTTGCGGTTTCGTGTGACTTCGTCTTCTAAAGCGAAGAATCAGATCATGAACAACAACCTCAGCACCCGCACCTTCCTTGGCGTGGCGATCGCCCTCGCCGGTGCCTCGGCGTCCGCCCAGGTGGCCGTCGTCGTCAGCCCCAAGAGCCCGGTCGGCACCATGACGGCCGACCAGGTCAGCAGCATCTTCCTGGGCAAGAGCAACACGCTGCCCACCGGCGGCACCGCGGTGCCCACCGACCTGCCCGATTCGGTGCCGGTGCACGAAATCTTCTACACCAAGGTGACCGGCAAGAACTCTGCCCAGGTCAAGGCCGCCTGGTCGCGGCTGGTGTTCTCGGGCAAGGCCACGCCGCCCAAGGAACTCGGCTCGTCCGCCGAAGTGAAGAAGTTCGTCGCCGCCAACCCGGATGCGATCGGCTACATCGAGAAGTCCGCGGTCGATTCGTCCGTGAAGGTCGTCTTCAGCGCCGACTGATGACGACGCCCGTCCGGCCTGCAGGCCGGGCGGGCCTGTAGAACCCTGGAGACAGTCATGAGTGTGAAGAACAGAATCTGGATGCTGCCGCTGCTGGCCATCGTCATCTTCGCGGTCGGTATCGCCACGGTGCTCGCCTTCTCGGCCGGCACCTCGAAGTCCATCACGAGCCTGGGCGCGGTCGACTATCCGTACCTGGACGCCACCACGCAGTTCGCGTCGCAGCTCGAGGCGCTGGGCGCCACGATCCAGGGCGCCGTCGCCGAAGGCGACAAGAAGCGCCTGGACGACGCCACCGAGAAGGCCGCCGCGATGCGCAAGACCATCGCCAACATCAAGGCCATCCCCGGCAAGTCGGACGTCGGCGACAACCTGGGCAAGCTGTTCGAGGCCTACTTCGCGGCCTCCAGCGACACCGCGCAGATGTTCCTCGGCACCAAGACCGGCGACCAGGCTGCGGCCGTGGCCGCGATGCAGGGCGCCCAGAAGGCGCTCGAGGGCGGCCTGAAGTCCATGCGCGACAACGCGCGTGCACGCTTCGACGCCGGCCTGAGCGGCGCGCAAGGCGGCGTCTCCAACAGCCTGTACGCCACGCTGGCCAGCGCCCTGCTGGTGGTGGTCGGCCTGGGCGTGGGCTCGTACTTCGTCATCGGCAGCGTCTGGCGCCAGCTGGGCGGCGAGCCGGAATACGCCCGCGACGTGATGCGCCGCATCGCCGCCGGCGACCTGTCGCAGGACATCAAGGTGCAGCCGGGCGCCACCAACAGCCTGCTGGCCGCGGTGCGCGACATGTCGGGCGGCCTCGCCGCCATCGTCGGCGAGGTGCGCAGCGGCTCCAGCCGCATGCGCTCGGCCGCGCAGGAGATCGCCTCGGGCAACCAGGACCTGTCGGAACGCACCGAGATGCAGGCCGCGTCGCTGGAGCGCACCACCGCGCGCATGCACCAGCTGACCGAGACCGTCCAGTCCAACGCCTCCAACGCCCACCAGGCCAGCGACCTCGCGTCGTCGGCCTCGTCGGTGGCCTCGCGTGGCGGCAGCGTCGTCTCGCAGGTCGTCTCGACGATGGAAGAGATCAACCACAGCAGCAAGAAGATCTCCGACATCATCGGCGTGATCGACGGCATCGCGTTCCAGACCAACATCCTGGCGCTCAACGCCGCGGTGGAAGCCGCGCGCGCCGGCGAACAGGGCCGCGGCTTCGCGGTCGTGGCCGGCGAGGTGCGCAACCTGGCGCAGCGTTCGGCAGAAGCGGCGCGCGAGATCAAGTCGCTGATCGGCGCCTCGGTCGACCGCGTCGAATCGGGCTCCAAGCTCGTGCGCGACGCCGGCTCGACGATGACCGAGATCGTCGAATCGGTGGCCCGCGTGGCCACCATCATCAACGAGATCACCAGCGCCGCCGCGGAACAGAGCCGCGGCATCAGCGAGGTCAACGGCGACGTGTCGCAGCTCGACGAGATGACCCAGCGCAACGCCGCGCTGGTCGAACAGGCCGCGGCCGCCGCCGCGAGCATGGAACAGCAGTCGCAAGGGCTGGAAGCCGCCGTCGCGACCTTCAAGCTGGACGGCGATCGCCAGTTCGCCTGAGGTCTCGACCCGACGACGACGAACGGGCCCGCGGGCCCGTTCGTCGTTGGTGGTCCGCCTGGCGCCGACCTGCGCCGGGCCCGTCAGGCGCCGGTGCCGGACATCGTGACGCGAAGGCGTCCCCGATGGGCGAGCCGGCGCCACCACGCCATCGCGCACGCGACGACGACCACCGCGCCGAGCACGCCCGCGAGGTCGGCCGGCGCGGGGCGGCCGAAGTGCAGCAGCTCGCGCGCCGCCGGCAGCGCCAGGCCCACGGCGAGCACCGCGCAGGCCAGGCCTGCGAGGATCCAGAACGAGGCGAAGTCGCGCCGCACCAGCGAGCGCCAGCCGGCGGCGGTGCGGGTGTCGACGGCCACCAGCGCGATGTTGCCCACCGTCAGCGCCACGATGCCCAGGGCACGCGCCACGTCCACGTCGCGCCCCGCGTGGAGCGCGCCTGCATAGACGGCCAGCACGGTCACCAGCAGCACGGCCCCCTGCCCCAGCCCGCGCGCGAAGACCCGCAGGTCGAGCAGGTTTCGACCCGCCGGCCGCGGCGCGCGATCCATCACGTCGGGCTCCGGCGGCGCACTCTCGAAGGCGATCGAGCACATCGGGTCGATCACCATCTCGGTCAGCACGACATGCACGGGCAGCAGCAGCGGCGGCAGCCCGAACAGCAAGGGCAGCAGCGCCGCACCGGCGATCGGGACGTGGATCGCGGTGATGTAGACCATCACCTTGCCCAGGTTGTCGAAGATGCGCCGGCCCAGGGCCACGCCGTCGAGGATGCGGCCGACGTCGTCGTCGAGCAGCACCACCTGCGCCGCCTCGCGCGCGACGTCGGTGCCGCGGCTGCCCATCGCGATGCCCACGTGCGCCGCCTTCAGCGCGGGCGCGTCGTTGACGCCGTCGCCGGTCATCGCGACGATCTCGCCGCCCGCCTGCAGGGCCTGCACGATGCGCAGCTTCTGGCTGGGCATCACGCGGGCGAACACCCGCGTGTCGCGCACCGCGCGCGCGAGCGCCGCGTCGTCCATCGCGGCCACGCCGGCGCCCTCGAGCGCGCCCGCGGCAGTGGCGATGCCCGCCTTGCCCGCGATCGCCAGCGCAGTGGCGGCGTGGTCGCCGGTGATCATCGCCACCGCGATGCCGGCCCGGCGTGCCCGCGCGATCGCCGCCGGCACCTCGGGCCGCAGCGGATCCTCGAAGCCGAGCAGGCCCTCGAAGGTGAAGGCCGCATCCGCCAGGCGATCCGGCGCCGCCGCCGCGGCGGCCCGCGCGACGCCGATCACCCGCAGGCCCTGGCCGGCCATGGTCGCGACGCGTCCGCGCAGGGCCTCGGTGGCCGGCGCATCGAGCCGGCAGAGCTGCGCGATCGCCTCGGGCGAGCCCTTGGCCGCGATGCGACAGCCGCGGTCGCCGTCGCTCCAGGCCTGGCCCATCGCGGTCGACTGCGCCGAGAGGGGATATTCGCGCACGAGTTGCCCGGCAGCGCTCCCCGTCGGCGACGCCGTGGCGGCCACTGCCAGCACCGCCTGGTCCAGCGGGTCGGCGTTGCCCCGGCGCGAGGCCGCCGCGGCGACGTCGACCAGTTCGGCCAGCGCACCGGGCGCCGGCACGCCGGGCTGGCAGTCCCACTGCTGGCCATGCGCCTCCAACCGGGCCAGGCGCAGGCGGTTGGCGGTGAGGGTGCCCGTCTTGTCCAGGCAAAGGACGGTCGTCGCCCCCAGCGAATCGATGGCCGCCGGCTGGCGCGCCAGCACCTTGACCCGCGCCAGGCGCCAGGCGCCGAGCCCGAGGAACACCGACAGCGCCATCGGGAACTCCTCGGGCAGCATCGCCATCGCCAGCGCGATGCCGGCCAGCAGGCCCTGCATCCAGTCGTGGCGCACGAGGCCGTACCAGGCCACCAGCGCCAGGCTGGTGGCGACCGCCCCGACCGCGAAGACCCGCACCACCCGGTGCAACTGCTGCTGCAGGGGGGCCTCCTGCGTGTGGATGTCGACCAGCGACGCGCCGATGCGCCCCATCCGGGTGTGCGCCCCGGTCGACAGGACCTCGACGATCGCGTGGCCGGACACCACGAGCGTGCCCGCGAACACGCCCGAGCCGTCGTCGCCGTCCGCCATGTCCGGCCGGTCCGGCGCCGCCGCGGCGCCCTCGAGGGCGATCGCCTTGCGCACCGGGATCGACTCGCCGGTCAGCAGCGATTCGTCCACCGACAACGCGTCGCCCGCGCGCACGACGCCGTCCGCCGGCACGCGTTCGCCCTCGTCGAGCAGGAACAGATCGCCCGGCACCAGCTCGGCGCCCGCGACGCGCGTGGTGGCGCCGCCGCGGATCACGCGCACCTGCGGCACGGCCAGGCGGCGCAGCGCGTCCAGCGCACGCTGGCTGCGCCGCTCCTGCACGATCACCAGCCCGACGGTGACCACCGCGAAGAACAGCAGCAGCAGGCCCTCGCCGCGGTCGCCCATGGCCAGGTAGAGGCCGGCCGCGACGATCAGGAGGACGAACATCGGCTCGGTGAACACGCCGCGCACGGTGCGCAGCATGTCCCGGCCCTCGCGACCCGGCACCTCGTTGCGGCCGTACCGCAGCCGCCTGGACTCGACCTCCGCCGGCGTGAGGCCCTGGGCGTCCCCGCGCGGAAGGTCGGCCTGCATCGGCGGCCCTATCGGACCAACAGCACGGGCGTCCTGCACGACGCCAGCACCTGCGTCGCCACCGAGCCCAGCACCACGTTGGCCAGCGCCCCGTGGCCATGCGAGCCCATCACGACCAGGTCGAAGCCGCCCTGCTCAGCGCGGCGCGCGATGCACTGCGCGGGATGCCCCACCTCGTAGTCGAACGCGGCCGCCTGGCCGCGCGCGGCCAGGACCTCGCGCAGCGGCCGCAGCACCTGTTCGGCATCGTCCCAGTAGTAGTTCTGGACGAGATCCGGTCCGGCGAACGCCGCCGCCCGATGCGGCAGCGCCAGCGCGACGGTGAACACCGTCAGGCTGTTGCCGGCCCGCAGCCAGTCCTGGTCCAGGAGAAAGTCGAGGGCACGCGACGTGTAGGCACTGCCGTCCGCAGCCAGGAGGATCTTCATGACGAGCCCCTTGCGCAGCGACCGACGGCGTCGGTTTCGGCATGCGCTTTCGCGGCAGTCTAGGCCCGCGCGGCCCGCCCGGCTTGCGTCATCGCAAGCGCTCGCCGCGGTGGCGGCGCGAGACGGTGCGCGTGCAAAGGGAAAAGCCCCAGGAGATTGCTCTTCTGGGGCTTCGATGGGTTGGCGGAGACGGAGGGATTCGAACCCTCGATGCAGCTCATCACCGCATGCTCCCTTAGCAGGGGAGTACCTTCGACCACTCGGCCACGTCTCCAACTCCAGCTGGCATTCTAGCCTGGAAAATCGGCGCCTCAGGCGGCCGGGGCGACAGGTTCTTCGAGATCGAAGGCCTTGTGTAGCGCGCGCACCGCAAGCTCCATGTACTTCTCGTCGATGACCACCGACGTCTTGATCTCGCTGGTGGTGATCATCATGATGTTGATGCCCTCCTCGCTGAGCGTGCGGAACATCTTCGAGGCCACGCCCACGTGGCTTCGCATGCCGATGCCGACGATCGAGACCTTGCAGATCTTCGGGTCGCCCAGCACCGTCTGCGCGCCGGTGGCCGGGGCCACCTTGTTCTTGAGCAGTTCCATCGTGCGCGCGTAGTCGTTGCGGTGCACGGTGAACGAGAAGTCGGTCTTGCCGTCGTGCGAGACGTTCTGGATGATGACGTCGACGTCGATGTTGGCCTCGGCCACGTCGCCCAGGATCTGGTAGGCGATGCCGGGCTTGTCGGGGACGCCCATCACGGTGACCTTGGCCTCGTCGCGATTGAACGCGATGCCCGAAACGACTGCTTGTTCCATGTTGACGTCTTCCTCGAAAGTGATCAGCGTGCCCGAGCGGGCCTCTTCGTCGATGTTGATATCCCAGGGGGTGAAGCTCGAGAGCACGCGCAGCGGCACGCGGTACTTGCCCGCGAACTCCACCGAGCGGATCTGCAGCACCTTGGAGCCCAGGCTGGCCATCTCGAGCATTTCCTCGAACGAGATGGTCTGCAGGCGGCGCGCCTCCGGCACGACGCGCGGGTCGGTGGTGTAGACGCCATCGACGTCGGTGTAGATGAGGCACTCGGCGGCCTTCATCGCGGCGGCGATCGCGACTGCCGAGGTGTCGGAGCCGCCGCGGCCCAGCGTGGTGATGTGGCCGTCGTCGTCGATGCCCTGGAAGCCGGTGATGACCACCACCTTGCCGGCGGCCAGGTCGGCGCGCACGCGCTGGTCGTCGATGCTCTCGATGCGCGCCTTGGTGTACGACGAGTCGGTGCGCACGGGCACCTGCCAGCCGGTGTAGCTGACCGACTCCAGGCCTTCGGCCTGCAGGGCCAGCGACAGCAGGCCCACCGAGACCTGCTCGCCGGTGGAGGCGATCATGTCGAGCTCGCGCATGGAGGCCGCGGTCTCGGTGCCGGGGAACAGCTCCTTGGCCAGGCCCAGCAGGCGGTTGGTCTCGCCGCTCATCGCCGACGGCACGACGACCAGCTGGTGGCCGGCGCGCGCCCATTTCGCGACGCGCTTGGCGACGTTGCGAATGCGCTCCGTCGAACCCATCGAGGTGCCGCCGTACTTGTGAACTATCAGTGCCATGGTCTGCAAACGCCCGGTTGACCCGTGGCCAAGCCTGAACGGCCCGACCACCCAAACCGGGTAGTCTAGCGTGCGATCGGGGGTTTTCCCGGGCCGCACCGGTTCGCAGGTCGTGGAGATCGACTTCTCTCGACACGAATCCAGCTTGGCTAGCAGGCCTCAGCCTTCGCTGCCGGCGCAGGCGGATGCCAGCGCAGGCCCCATTGCGGGGCGTCCGCCGCGGCCCAGGCCCGCGCGTCGACACCCAGGCCGGGAACGAACAGCAGCGCCCCGGCGGCGTCGAACAGCAACGGCCCGTCGCGGCCCTCCGGCGGGATGCCCAGGGCCTGGAACTGCTTCTTGAGGCTGCGCGCCACGCCGGCCGCCTGGAGCTGGAACTGCTCGCCGCCTGCGCGAGCGCGGACGACGAGCTGCGCAAGCCGGTGCGGCGCGACGCCGCGCTGCGCACAGGCGAACACCTCGAGCGTGCCGGGCCAGCCGGGCAGCTGGTAGCGGTCGCAGCGCAGCAGCGACAGCACCCCGTCCGCGCGCACGCCGGCACCCACGGGTGCCGCGCTGGCGCGTGCCGGCGCGACCACGCCCAGCTGCCCGCGCCATGAGCGCAGCAGGCGGCCGTCCACCGGCCAGCGGCGCGGCGCGTCGTCGCCCGTCTCGGCCAGCAGGCGCTCGACCAGTGTCTGCGGTACGGGCGCGGCCAGCTCCCGGGCCAGCCAGGCGCGCAGCGCGTTGCCGCGGCGCGCCGGCGACAGCGTGCGCCACGCCGCCAGCGGCAGGGCGTCGCCGGCATCGATGCGCGCCAGGTCGTCCGCGGCCACCTCGTCGAGCACCGCCCTCGCCTCGCCCGCGCGCCGCGCGACCGCGGCCAGCGCGACGTCGGCTTCGGGAAACGCCGCCCGCAGGACCGGCATCACGTCGCGGCGCAGGCGGCTGCGCGCGAAGCGCGGGTCGGCATTGCTCGGATCGAGCGCCACGTCCGCCGCCAGCGGCGCAACGTACGCGTCGATCTCGGCGTCCGTTCGCGCGAGCCAGGGCCGCGCCCAGGTCAGGCCGTCGCGCAGCGCCGTGCGCGGCATCGCCGCCAGCCCGGCCGGCCCCGCGCCGCGCAAGGCCTGCAGCAGCACGGTCTCGGCCTGGTCGCGCAGGTGGTGGCCCAGCAGGACGAGGTCGGCGCCGGCGGCACGCGCCATGGCGGCCAGCGCCCGGTAACGCTCGCGCCGGGCCCAGGCCTCGACGCTGTCGCCGGGCCGCGGCGAACCGGAGAGATGATCGGTGCGCAGCGTCACCTGCCAGCGCTCGCACAACCGCGCGAGCTCGGACGCCCAGCGGTCCGCATCGGCCATCAGGCCGTGGTGCACATGCAGCGCGACGACGCTCGCGCCCAGGGGCCGCGCCGTGCGGATCGCGGCGTGCAGCAAGGCGACCGAATCGCGTCCGCCGCTGCAGGCCACCGCAACGACGGGACGCCCGGTCATTCGCTAGCGATCCGTGGTGTCGGCGAAACGGCCGTAGGCCAGCAGGCGTTCCTGGCGGCGCGCCAGCAGTTCCTTGGGCTTCAGGTCGGACACCTGGCGCAGCGCATCGCCGAGCGCGCGCTTCAGGCTCGAGGCCATGGCCTTCGGGTCGCGATGGGCGCCGCCCACCGGCTCGTTGACGATCTTGTCGATCAGGCCCAGCGCCTTCAGGCGGTGCGCGGTGATGCCCAGCGCCTCGGCGGCGTCGGCCGCTCGTTCGGAGGTCTTCCACAGGATGGAGGCGCAGCCCTCCGGCGAGATCACCGAATAGGCCGAGAACTGCAGCATCAGCATCTGGTCGCACACGCCGATGGCCAGCGCGCCGCCGGAGCCGCCCTCGCCGATGATGGTGGAGATGATGGGCACTTCCAGCTGCGCCATCTCGAAGATGCTGCGGCCGATGGCCTCGGACTGGCCGCGCTCCTCGGCGCCGATGCCGGGGTAGGCGCCCATCGTGTCGATGAACGTGAACACCGGCAGGCCGAACTTCTCGGCCGTCTTCATCAGGCGCTGCGCCTTGCGGTAGCCCTCGGGGCGCGGCATGCCGAAGTTGCGCAGCTGGCGGTCCTTGGTGTCGTAGCCGCGCTGGTGGCCGACGATCATGCAGGCCTGGCCGTTGAAGCGCGCCAGGCCGCCGACGATGGCCGCGTCGTCCGCGTAGCTGCGGTCGCCGTGCAGTTCCTCGAACTCGGTGAACACCTCGCCGGTGTAGTCGAGCGTCTGCGGGCGCTGCGGGTGGCGGGCGATCTGGTAGACCTGCCACGGCGCCAGGCTGGCGTAGATGTCCTTGGTGAGCTGCAGGCTCTTCTTGTCCAGGCGGTCGATCTCCTCGGAGATGTCGACGGCCGACTCGTTCTGCACGTAGCGCAGCTCTTCGATCTTCGATTCCAGCTCGGCGATCGGTTGCTCGAATTCCAGGAAATGGCGTTTGGTCATCAGGGAGTTCCTCATTGGGCGGCGCGTCAGCCGGCGGCCGTCAGGGGCGAAACCGGGTCGAGGCTGCGCCACAGGTACCACGTGGCGACCGAGCGGTACGGAGCCCACCCGTCGCCCAGTTCGCGGGCCTCGGCGCGCGAGACCGGCTCGCCGCTGAAGTAATTTTCGCTGATTCCGCGGATCAGGCCCGGATCGTCCAGCGGAAGCACGTTCGGACGCAGGAGATGGAAGATCAGGAACATCTCGGCCGTCCAGCGGCCGATGCCGCGGATGGCCACCAGTTCCTCGATGATCGCCTCGTCGTCCATGCCGTGCCACTGGGTGACGTGCACGGCGCCGTTGCTGAAATGGCGCGCCAGGTCGCCCAGGTACTCGACCTTGCGGGCGGACAGGCCGACGCCCTTGAGCGTCTCGCCGGCCAGCCCCAGCACGGCGTCGGGCTGCAGCAGTTCGACGTCGGGTCCGTCGACGGCCGCGACCAGCTTGCGCCAGACGCCTTGCGCCGACTTCGTGGACACCTGCTGGCCGACGATGGAGCGCGCCAGCGTGGTGAAGGCGTCGCCGTTGCTCTGCAGTCGCGCATCGCCGAATTTCGGGATGAGCTTCTTCATCACGCGATCGCGCTTGGTCAGGTGGCGGCAGGCGTCGTCCCAGTAGCCGGGGACGTCGGGGACGGACTCGTGGGGCGCAGGCGCGACAGGAACGGCGACCATGTCAGGCCTTCACCCAGGTGGTGCCCTGCGGGCCGTCCTTGAGCGTGATGCCTTGCGCGGCGAGGTGATCACGGATGCGGTCGGACTCGGCGAAGTTGCGGTCCTTCTTGGCCTGCGCGCGCGCCTCGATGAAACCCTGGATCTCGGCCTCGCCCAAGGTGGCGCCGGCCTGCAGGAAGGCCTGCGGGGCCTGCTGCAGCACGCCCAGCGTCGCGCCGAGCGCGCGCAGCAGCGTGGCCGTGGCGACGGACTTCGTGCGGTTGAGGTCGGTGGCCATGTCGAACAGCACGGCGAGCGCTCCGGGCGTGTTGAAGTCGTCGTTCATCGCCTCGCGGAACGCGGCCGCGCGCGGGTCGGACCAATCGATCGCGCTGGCGTCCACGGGCAGCTCGGCACCGCCGCCGACCTCGCCGGCGGGCAGCGCCACGCTGCCGAGGGCGGTGTACAGGCGCCGCAGCGCCGAACGGGCGTCCTCGAGATGGGCGTCGCTGAAGTTGAACGGGCTGCGGTAGTGCGTGCGCAGCATGAAGAAGCGCAGCGTCTCGCCGTCGAAGTGCTTGAGCACGTCGCGGATGGTGAAGAAGTTGCCGAGCGACTTCGACATCTTCTCGCCGTCGACGTTCAGGAACCCGTTGTGCAGCCAGTAGTTGACGAACGGATGGCCCAGCGCGCCCTCGCTCTGCGCGATCTCGTTCTCGTGATGGGGAAACTGCAGGTCCATGCCGCCGCCGTGGATGTCGAAGCGTTCGCCGAGCACGGCGCACGACATCGCGGAGCACTCGATGTGCCAGCCGGGCCGGCCGGGGCCGTACGGGCTGTCCCACTTGGCGTCGTCCGGCTCGGACGGCTTGGCCGACTTCCACAGCACGAAGTCCAGCGGATCGGTCTTGCCGTCGGCCACGGCCACGCGCTCGCCGGCGCGCAGGTCGTCCAGCGACTTGCCCGACAACTTGCCGTAGCCCGGGAACTTGCGCACCGCGTAGTTCACGTCGCCGTCGTCGACCTGGTAGGCCAGGCCCTTGTCGCGCAGCGTGCCGATCATGGCCAGCATCTGCGGCACGTACTCGGTGGCCCGCGGCTCGACCGTGGGCGGCTCGATGCCGATGGCGCCGATGTCCTCGCGCATCGCGGCGATCATCTCGTCGGTGAGCTGGCGGATGGTGATGCCGCGCTCGACCGCGCGCTTGATGATCTTGTCCTCGATGTCCGTGATGTTGCGCACGTACGTGACGTCGTAGCCGAGCACCTTCAGCCAGCGGTAGACGACATCGAACGCCATCATCATGCGGGCGTGGCCCATGTGGCACAGGTCATAGATCGTCATGCCGCACACGTACATGCGCACGTGGCCGGGAACGATCGGGACGAATTCTTCGGCTTGGCCGGTGAGAGTGTTGAAGAGACGCAGCGTCATCGGCAGGAACAGGAGCCGGCAGTCGGGCTTCTCGTGGAAGCCGGGGCAGCCGAATGGAATGAAGGTTCAGGGGGTGCGAAGGCCGGTCGCCTGGCAAGCGGATCGCTTCGGGCGGTCGAAACGCGGGAGTACGTGGAGTCTAGTCGCCAGGACGTCGTCAGCGGGCGCGGCTGCCCTCGGTAGAATCGAGGGAGTATAGCCAAGGAGACCAACAGATGAGCATCCCCCACCAAACCCGCTGGGCCGCGCTGGCCGTGGCGGGACTGACGGCGTTCAGCGCCCCGGCCTGGGCCGACAAGGTGCACCTCGTGACGTCGCTGGGAGACATCGTCATCGAACTGGACGCGCAGAAGGCGCCGAAGTCGGTGGCCAATTTCGAGCAGTACGTCAAGGAAGGCCACTACGACGGCACCGTGTTCCACCGCGTGATCCCCAACTTCATGATCCAGGGCGGCGGCATGCTGCCCAGCCTGAAGGAAAAGCCCACGCACAAGCCGATCCCGCTGGAGGCCGCCAACGGCCTGAACAACGTCAAGGGCTCGGTCGCGATGGCGCGCACCAACGACCCCGACTCGGCCACCGCCCAGTTCTTCATCAACGTGCAGGACAACCCGTTCCTCGACGCGGCGAACTCGCCGGGCGGCCGCGGCGGCTACGCCGTCTTCGGCCACGTCGTCTCGGGCATGGACGTCGTCGAGAAGATCAAGGCGGTCGAGACCACCACCAAGGGCCCGTACGAGAACGTGCCCGTCGCCCCTGTCCTGATCAAGAAAGCCACCCTGGAGAAATGAGCATGACCAAATACGTGAAGCTGACCACCACCAAGGGCGACCTGCGCATCGAGCTCGATGACGAGAAGGCCCCGATCTCCGTCGCCAACTTCCTGTCCTACGTGAACAAGGGCTTCTACGACGGCACCATCTTCCACCGCGTGATCCGCAACTTCATGATCCAGGGCGGCGGCTTCGAGTCGGGCATGAAGCAGAAGCCCACCGACGCCAACATCCAGAACGAGGCCAAGAACGGCCTGAAGAACGACAAGTACACGCTGGCGATGGCGCGCACCTCGGCCCCGCACTCGGCGAGCTCGCAGTTCTTCATCAACACCACCAACAACGGCTTCCTGAACAACGCCGAGGCGCAGGACGGCTGGGGCTACGCGGTGTTCGGCAAGGTCGTCGAAGGCCAGTCCGTGGTCGACGACCTGGGCTCGGTCAAGACCGGCCGCAAGGGCTTCCACGACGACGTGCCGGTGGACGACATCCTGATCGTCAAGGCCGAGGAAGTCCCGGCTTGAGCCTGGTGCCGACGTTCGATTCGGAGCTCGCGCTCGGCGACGACATCCGCGTCGTCGACTTCCTCTCCGACATCCACCTGAGCGAGAGCATGCCGGCCACGGCCGCCGCATGGGAACGCTACATGGCCGGCACGAACGCCGACGCGGTCTTCCTGCTCGGCGACATCTTCGAGGTGTGGGTGGGCGACGACGCCCGCACGCGCCCGTTCGAGGCCCGCTGCACCGCCACCATCGCCGCCACCGCGGCGCGGGTGCCGGTGTGGCTGCAGCACGGCAACCGCGACTTCCTGCTCGGCGCCGATTTCGCCGCCGCCACCGGCGCGCGGCTGCTGGCCGACCCGGCGTCGGTCACGGCCTTCGGCCGCACGCTGCTGCTGACCCACGGCGACGAGCTGTGCGTGGACGACGTGCCCTACCAGCAGTTTCGCCGGCAGGTGCGCGACCCGGGCTACCAGCAGCAGTTCCTGGCCCAGCCGCTGGCGGCGCGCCTGGCGCTCGCCGCGCAGATGCGCGCGGCCAGCATGGCCCGCCACGACGAGCCGGTCACCTGGGCCGACGTCGACGAGACGCTGGCCAAGGCCTGGCTGGCCCGCGCGGGCACCGACACGATGGTCCACGGCCACACCCACCGTCCGGGCACGCAGGTGCGCGACGGCTGGACGCGCCACGTCCTGAGCGACTGGGACCAGGACACGCCCGTCGCCGAGGCCCGGCGCGCCCAGGTGCTGCGCTGGACGGCCGCCGGCTTCGAGCGGCTGGCGCCCGACCGCGCCTGCCCGGCGTGAGCGTGCGCCCGGCCGCTCCGAAGCGCGCTCGCACCGCAGTCCGCAGGACGGAGGTTGCCTCGTGATCGCCCCGCCCGCCTGGTGGCGCGCCCCGCTGGCGCGCCTGGGCGCGTGGCGCGAACGGCGTGCGCTCGCCCGGCGCGCGATCCCCGACGACCTGTGGCAGCTGACCCTGCTGCGCCTGCCCTTCCTCGCCCGCCTGGACGCGGCCGACTGCGCCGAGCTGCGCCGCCTGTGCAGCCTGTTCCTCGACCGCAAGCAGTTCCACGGTGCCGGCGGGCTCGAGGTCACCGACGACATGGCGCTGCTGATCGCCGCGCAGGCCTGCCTGCCGGTGCTGCGGCTGGGGCTGGACTACTACGCCGGCTTCGTCGGCATCGTCGTCCACCCCGACGAGGTGGTCGCCCGGCGCAGCGTGATGGACGACGACGGCATCGTCCACGAGTATGACGAGAACCTGACCGGCGAAGCGATGAGCGGCGGCCCGCTGATGCTGGCCTGGGCCGACGTGCGCGACGCCGCCAAGGCCGCCGACTGGGCCTACAACGTGGTCATCCACGAGTTCGCCCACGTCATCGACATGGCCGCCGGCGCGGCCGACGGGGTGCCGCCGCTGCCCGACGCGGCGGCGCGCGAGCGCTGGATCGCGGTGATCGATCCGGCCTGGGAGGCGTTCTGCGAACGCGTCGACAGCGGCGCCGACACGGTGGTCGACCCCTACGGTGCCGAGGGGGTGGAGGAATTCTTCGCCGTCAGCGTCGAGGCGTTCTTCGTCGCCGCGCAGCCGTTCAGGGACGAATCGCCGGCCATGTACGAGCTGCTCGCCGCCTACTTCCGCCAGGATCCGGCCTCCTCCTGAGCGCACGCGGAAAATGAAAAGCCCGGCGGGACTCGCGTCGCGCCGGGCTTTCGTTCTTGCGTGCCAGCGTCAGATCGCCGTGGCTTCCGCCTTCGGCTTGTCGGCCTTGCCGCCGGACTGGATATCGAGCACGACCTCGCCCTTGTCGTCGATGTCCACGCCCAGGCGGCCACCGTCGACCAGGCGGCCGAACAGCAGTTCGTCGGCCAGCGCACGACGGATCGTGTCCTGGATCAGGCGCTGCATCGGCCGCGCGCCCATCAGCGGGTCGAAGCCCTTCTTGCCCAGGTGCTTGCGCAGCGCGTCGGAGAACGTGACCTCGACCTTCTTCTCGGTCAGCTGGCCTTCGAGCTGCAGCAGGAACTTGTCGACCACCCGCAGGATGATCTCCTCGTCGATCGCCTTGAAGTTGACGATCGCGTCGAGGCGGTTGCGGAACTCCGGCGTGAACAGGCGCTTGATGTCGGCCATCTCGTCGCCCTGCTGGCGCGTGGTGGTGAAGCCGATCGTCGACTTGTTCATGGTCTCGGCGCCCGCATTCGTGGTCATCACGATGATCACGTTGCGGAAGTCGGCCTTGCGACCGTTGTTGTCGGTCAGCGTTCCGTGGTCCATCACCTGCAGCAGCACGTTGAAGACATCCGGGTGCGCCTTCTCGATCTCGTCGAGCAGCAGCACGCAGTGCGGCTTCTTGGTGATCTGCTCGGTCAGCAGGCCGCCCTGGTCGAAGCCGACATAGCCCGGGGGCGCGCCGATCAGGCGGCTGACCGCGTGGCGCTCCATGTACTCCGACATGTCGAAGCGGATCAGGTCGATGCCCAGGATGAACGCGAGCTGCTTGGCGACCTCGGTCTTGCCGACGCCGGTGGGGCCCGAGAACAGGAACGAACCGATCGGCTTGTCGGGCTTGCCGAGTCCTGAGCGCGCCATCTTGATCGCCGCGGCAAGCGCGTCGATGGCCGGATCCTGGCCGAACACCACGCTCTTGAGGTCGCGGTCGATCGTGCGCAGCTTGTCGCGGTCGTCGGAGGTGACGCTGGCGGGCGGGATGCGGGCGATCTTGGCCACGATCTCTTCCACCTCGTTGCGGGTGATCGTCTTCTTCTGGCGGCTCTTGGGCAGGATGCGCTGGGCGGCACCGGCCTCGTCGATGACGTCGATCGCCTTGTCGGGCAGGTGACGGTCGTTGATGTACTTGGCCGACAGCTCCGCCGCGGCCTGCAACGCGCCGATGGCGTACTTGACGCTGTGGTGCTCCTCGAAGCGCGACTTCAGGCCCTTGAGGATCTCGACGGTCTGCTCGACGGTGGGCTCGTTGACGTCCACCTTCTGGAAGCGCCGCGACAGCGCCGCGTCCTTCTCGAAGATGCCGCGGTACTCGGTGAACGTGGTGGCACCGATGCACTTCATCGTGCCGTTGGACAGCGCCGGCTTGAGCAGGTTGCTGGCGTCCAGCGTGCCGCCCGAGGCGGCGCCCGCGCCGATCAGCGTGTGGATCTCGTCGATGAACAGCACCGAGCGCGGCTGGTCCTTCAACTGCTTGAGCACGCCCTTCAGGCGCTGCTCGAAGTCGCCGCGGTACTTGGTGCCGGCCAGCAGCGCGCCCATGTCCAGCGAGTAGACGACCGCGTCGGCCAGCACGTCCGGCACGTCGTTCTGCGTGATGCGCCATGCCAGGCCTTCGGCGATGGCGGTCTTGCCCACGCCGGCCTCGCCGACCAGCAGCGGGTTGTTCTTGCGCCGGCGGCACAGGATCTGGATGACGCGCTCGACTTCGTGCTCGCGGCCGATCAACGGATCGATCTTGCCGTCGCGGGCCATCTGGTTCAGGTTCTGAGTGAACTGGTCCAGCGGCGAGCCCTTGCCTTCGCCGCCATCGTCCTTCTCGGCCTGCTCGCCGCCCGTCTCGCCGCTGGCCTTCGGCGGCTCCGGCGGGTCGGACTTCTTGATGCCATGGGCGATGTAGTTGACGACGTCCAGGCGCGTGACGCCCTGCTGGTGCAGGTAGTACACCGCGTGCGAATCCTTCTCGCCGAAGATCGCGACGAGCACGTTGGCGCCGGTCACTTCCTTCTTGCCGCCGCCGGTGGACTGCACGTGCATGATCGCGCGCTGGATCACCCGCTGGAATCCCAGCGTGGGCTGCGTGTCGACCTCTTCGGAGCCGCCCACGGTGGGCGTGTTCTCGCGGATGAAGGTCGACAGGCTCTTCCTCAGGTCCTCGATGTTGGCTGCGCAGGCGCGCAGGACTTCGGCGGCAGACGGGTTGTCCAGCAGCGCGAGCAGCAGGTGCTCCACGGTGATGAACTCATGCCGCTGCTGTCGCGCCTCGACAAACGCCATGTGCAGGCTGACTTCCAGTTCTTGCGCAATCATGCGGCCTCCATAATGCATTGAAGCGGGTGTCCGTAGCGACGTGCGGCGGCCAGCACCAACTCGACCTTCGTGGCGGCGATGTCCTTGGTGAACAGTCCGCACACGCCACGTCCTTCATGATGGATCTTCAACATGATCTGCGTGGAGGTTTCGAGGTCCAACTTGAAATATTCCTGAAGCACCATGACGACGAATTCCATCGGAGTGAAGTCGTCATTGAGCAGCACCACCTGGTACATGCGCGGCGGCCGGGTTCGGGCCGCCTTGCGTTCGGCGACGACCGCGCCCTGGCCCGAGTCGGGCAGACTCGGCTTGGGCAATGCGGGCGGCGGCGGTGGAGGGTTTTCCTCGGGCATGAATTGATTCTATAGACTCGCGCGCATCTGGGCACGATGGCCCATATCGTCGCCTTGACAGGGTGTCGAGCATTGCGGAATAAGCCTTGCTCAGGCGATGCATCTCGGGACGTCCGGGTTCATTTCAAGACGATCGTACTGGATAACTTGCGGGCGTCCCGTTTCCGGCCATCCGGGGCGGGCGGGCAGGACACAAGGAGCGATCGGCATGGCCTCAAGGTAGCACGTCGCGCGCCACTCATGGGCCAGTGTTGTGATGACCTGACGTCGAATTCGCCACGCGCCCGCCGCCGGCGGGTGTCAGCCGGCCAGCCGGGACTGCAGTTCGGCCACCTGGCCGCGCAGGTACTCGTTCTCGGCCGTCAGCTGCGCGACGCGATCCTGCAGCGCCTGCACCTCGGGCGCGACCGGCCCGCCGCCGGCATCGGCGCCCTCTTCGCGCGGCTTGCGCTGGGCGTCGCGGGCGCGGCGGGCGGCCTGCCTGAGCTCGTCCTTGCCGGCGCTCGCGGCCGCCACCTGCTCCTCCACCGGCAGGCCGGCCACGGCTGCCGCGGCGTTCAGCGAGATCGTGCCGGCGCGCACCGCCGCCACCAGCTCGGGCGCGGCCTGCTTCTGGATCTTCTCGATCATCGTCACCTGGCCGGCAGTCAGGCGGGCGGCCCGGGCGACCGCCTCGCGCGACTTCAGGGGCGGCTCGGCCGCCACTGCCGGGGCGCCGTCGATGACCGACACCGGTTCGGCCTCGCCCAGCACCTCGGCGCGCAGGTGCGCATCCCGGGCCGCCGCCTTGGCGGCTGCCTCGCGCTCGGCGACGATCTCCTTCTTGCGCAGGGCGAGCACCCCGCGCTGGAAGTCCGACACGCTGCGCCGGCCCAGGTGCTGGTCGATCATCCACAGGTGCACGTCGTCGATGGACTTGAAGCGGGTGTTCTGCACGGTGCGGAACTCGATGCCGTGCTTCAGGCAGAGACCGTAGCGGTTGTGGCCGTCGACCAGGATGTCGCCCCACAGCACCAGCGCGTCGCGGCAGCCTTCGGCCAGCAGGCTGCGTTCCAGCGCGTCGTGTTCGTCGGGCGTCAGCGGGTCGATGTAGGACTTCAGGTCTTCTTGGACGACGATGTTCACGGTGCGGGAAGGAAACGGGTGCGGGGGACGGAGACGCGCAGGCCCGCGCGGGGCGGGCCTGTCGGTCGGGGGCAGTCGCTCATTCTAGGGCGCCATGGGCTAGCGCTCGATCAGCACGCCGTCCCCCACGTTGTTCTTCTGCCGCCGCAGCACCCCGGCGCCCCAGGCCAGCGCCAGCAGCACCAGCGCGGCGCCTGCGGCGTGGGTGAAGGCGCCGATCGCGTGGGCGTGGTGGAGCTGGTTGACTGAGTCGAACAGGTAGATCCAGTCGTGGAAGCTGTCGTTGCCGGTGCCGCCGCCCAGCAGCGTCAGCCGCGGCTCCGGCGCGTCGTACATGTAGGGCGAGACGTCCAGCACCGACACCCCCACCAGCCACAGCCCGATCGCCGCGCCGAACGGGTCGCGGTTCTTCCACAGGAGCGCCCCGCACAGGACGCCCGGCATCAGCAACTGGCCCAGCGTGCCGCCCAGCACCCCCACCCACTCGCCGAACACGCGGAAGATCACGTGGCCGGCCTCGTGGAAGACCAGCAGCGGACCATGGATGAAGGACGCCGCCATGTCGCCCTCTCGATAGTCCATCCAGCACAGGCGCAGGCCCCAGGCGGCGAACACGGCCAGCAATGCGACGCGCAGCCTCCATGCGGTCGAATCCACCCGCTCGGGCACGGCCCAGAGCAACGACGGCCCGAGCGCAGCGTCGCGCGCCGGCTGCCGCGACCGGCGCGTCGGCGCCGCCACGCCGACGCGGGCCAGGATCACGCCGCAGCCCGGGCATTCGGCGGGGAACGCCTGGTCGGCGGGCAGCGGCGCGTGGCCGCACTTGGGGCAATGCTCGAGCATCGCCGCAGTCTAGGATCAATCGGCGACTCACCCCGTCCGTGGACGTCGGTGCATCGTGAATTCCGTTGGGGAACGCACCACCATCTGACGAATCATGCAGTTACCGCTACTTGTTAAAGCAAATTATAGAATCATCGGCCGGCGTCGATGCTCGGCAGCCACAAATCCGACGGACGTTGAAATTGCAAAACCCCAGTCGAATCAACGATCTGGGGCTTTTATCCCAAGTGAATTCGACGCCAACCGGCGCCGCGTTCACATGTGGTCGATCATCACCTGCCCGAAGCCCGAGCACGAGACCTGCGTCGCGCCGTCCATCAGGCGCGCGAAGTCGTACGTGACCTTCTTGCTCAGGATGGACCGTTCCATGGACGCGATGATCAGGTCGGCGGCCTCCGTCCAGCCCATGTGGCGCAGCATCATCTCGGCCGACAGGATCTCGGAGCCGGGATTGACGTAATCCTTGCCGGCGTACTTCGGCGCGGTGCCATGGGTGGCCTCGAACATGGCCACCGTGTCCGACAGGTTGGCACCGGGGGCGATGCCGATGCCGCCGACCTGGGCCGCCAGGGCGTCGGAGATGTAGTCGCCGTTGAGGTTGAGCGTGGCGATCACCGAGTATTCGGCGGGCCGCAGGATGATCTGCTGCAGGAAGGCGTCGGCGATCACGTCCTTGACGATGATGTCGCGGCCGGTCTTCGGGTTCTTGAACTTCACCCACGGGCCGCCGTCGATCAACTGCGCGCCGAATTCCTTCAGCGCCAGCCCGTAGCCCCAGTCGCGGAAGCCGCCCTCGGTGTATTTCATGATGTTGCCCTTGTGCACCAGCGTCACCGAGGGCTTGTCGTTGTCGATCGCGTACTGCAGGGCCTTGCGCACCAGGCGCTCGGTGCCTTCGCGCGACACCGGCTTGATGCCGATGCCCGACGTGGCGGGAAAGCGGATCTTGGTGACTCCCATTTCCTCCTGCAGGAACTTGATCAGCTTCTTCGCCTTGTCGCTCTCGGCCTCGTACTCGATGCCGGCGTAGATGTCTTCCGAGTTCTCGCGGAAGATGATCATGTCGACCTTTTCCGGGTTCTTCACCGGCGACGGTACGCCCTTGAAGTACTGCACCGGGCGCAGGCAGACGTACAGGTCGAGCTGCTGGCGCAGCGCCACGTTGAGGGAGCGGATGCCGCCGCCCACCGGGGTGGTGAGCGGGCCCTTGATCGACACGATGTAGTCCTTGACGATCTCCAGCGTCTCGTCCGGCAGCCAGACGTCCGGGCCGTAGACGCGGGTGGCCTTCTCCCCGGCGTAGATCTCCATCCAGTGGATCTGGCGCCGCCCGCCGTAGGACTTGGCGACCGCGGCGTCGACCACCTTGAGCATCACCGGCGTGATGTCGCCGCCCGTGCCGTCTCCCTCGATGTACGGGATGATCGGCTGGTCGGGCACGTTGAGCGAGAAATCAGGGTTGACCGTGATCTTCTGGCCGCCGACCGGGACCGTGACATGTTGGCTCATTGAGCTTGCTCCGTGTTGTTCTCGTTGGCCGGGGCACCGGGCGGCGCCCAGGAAAAAAATAAATTCTAGTTCACAAAAAACTGTCAACCGCTCGACAGTGCCCCGCGTTGGAGGGCTGCTACGCCCTGACGGGTAAGCAATTTCAACATTTTTTAAGGTACCTTAAAATGACCAAGCTCCTGGCCGCCCTGATCGTTTCCGTGTTCGCTGTCGGCGCCTTCGCCGCTGATGCCGCTTCGGCCCCCGCTTCGGCTCCCGCCAAGAAGGCCAAGGCCGAACACAAGGCCGAGAAGAAGGCTGCTGCCGCTTCGGCCGCCGCTTCGAAGTAATCTTCGAGCCTCCTGAATCGCTCCGGCTCGCCGGCGCGTTCGGGATGAGAGAACGCCCGGCCTCGCGCCGGGCGTTTTCATTGGGGCCGCCGTTTCGCAGCCCGCGGGGCACGCCCGCGTCCGTCAGCCCTCGCCGGCCGCCGGCTTGGCGACGTGGCTGACCGCGTGCCCGGCCCGCTCGTACTCGCGCCAGCGCTGGCGACCGGCTTCGCGGGCCTCGGGATCGAGGCCGACGATGGCGATCAGGCGGTCGAGGCCGCCGACGTCCGGCACCGGGTGACCCGCCAGGCTGACGCCGATGCGGCAGGCCGGCGGGGCGACGGCCGCGTCCTTGACCAGAACGATGGGCGTCAGCGCCAGCCGACCGGCGTCCGCGGCGTCGCGCGGCAGCAGCACGTGGGGGACGAACTCGAGCGGCTCGAAGGTCCACAGGGCCTGGTCCAGCCGGTCGAGCAGCGCCGCCTCGCCATGGACGGCCACGCGCGCGCCCGAGCGCCAGGCCTTGCGCAGCAGCCGGCACGCGTAATCCAGCGGATTGGCGATGCCGGTGTGGAAGGCGACGTCGGTCAAGGCAGGCGCGGCCTCACTTGGCCCGGGACATGACGAAGTGCGTCAGCAACGGCACCGGCCGGCCGGTGGCGCCCTTGGCCGCACCCGAACGGTGCGCCGTGCCGGCGATGTCGAGGTGGGCCCACGGGAACCTGGACGCGTAGCGCTGCAGGAATTTGGCCGCGGTGATCGAGCCGCCGGCGCGACCGCCGATGTTGGCCATGTCGGCGAAGTTGCTCTTGAGCAGGTCGTCGTACTCGTCGTCCAGCGGCATGCGCCAGGCCGGGTCCAGCCCGGCGGCCGAGGCGGCCAGCAGGTCGGCCGCCAGGGCGTCGTCGGGCGAGAACAGGCCGCTGTTGTGGTTGCCCAGCGCGATGACGATGGCGCCGGTGAGCGTGGCGATGTCGACGACGGCGGCGGGCTTGAAGCGTTCGGCGTAGGTCAGCGCGTCGCACAGGATCAGGCGGCCTTCGGCGTCGGTGTTGAGGATCTCGATGGTCTGGCCGGACATGCTGGTGACGACGTCGCCCGGCTTGGTGGCCTTGCCCGACGGCATGTTGTCGCAGGTCGGGATCAGGCCGACCAGGTTGACCTTGAGCTTGAGCTCGGCGACGGCGCGCAGTGTGCCCAGCACGCTGGCGGCGCCGCACATGTCGAACTTCATCTCGTCCATCTCGGGGCCCGGCTTCAGCGAGATGCCGCCGGTGTCGAAGGTGATGCCCTTGCCCACCAGCACCACCGGGGCATCCTTCTTCGCGCCCCCCTTCCACTGCATGACGATGAACTTCGGCGGCTCCTCGGAGCCGCGAGCCACCGACAGGAACGAGCCCATGCCCAGCTTCTCGCAGGCCTTGCGATCGAGCACCTGCACGTCCAGGCCGTGCGTCTTGACCATGGCCAGCGCCTGCTCGCCCAGGAAGGTGGGCGTGGCGAAGTTGGCCGGCAGGTTGGCGCATTCGCGCGCCAGGTTCATGCCCGAGACGATGGCCGCGCCGATGCCCAGGCCCGCCTTGGCGGTGGCCACGGCAGCCTTGGGCACGACGTACGACACCTTGGCCAGCGCGGGCGCGGGCGCCGCGCTCGGCTTGGTCTTCGTGTAGTGGTAGGTGGCGTCGCCCACGGCGACGGCCAGCGCCTCGGCGTGCGCGGCGGTGGATTCGCCGCCGATCACGGCCACGTGCTTGACCGGGCCGGACTTGAGGACGGCCAGCGCCGACGCGACGGCCGCCTTGAAGGCCTTGGGCGAGGTGTCGCGCGCCACGACCAGCACCACGCGGCCGGCCTTCACGCCGGCCAGGCGCGGCAGGTACACCGACTTGCCGGCCTTGCGTTCCAGGTCGCCGCCCTTGAGCGCGTCGGCCAGCGCCGCGTCGACGACGCTGCCGAACTTGGGCAGGTCGCCGGCGGCCGGCAGCACGACGACCAGGGCATCGGCGGCGATGCCGACGACGCCCGCTTCGGGAAGAGCCAGGGTTTGGAAGTCCATGGTGGGTAATTCGTTTCGATTGGAGATAATCGACCGATGTTATTCGATTCGACCGTCCGCAAGGAGTTGGCGCGCAGCTTCGCGGCGACGCTGATGGTGCTGCTGACCATCTTCATGACCAACCTCGTCATCCGCACGCTGGGCCTGGCCGCCAATGGCGCGGTCGCCGCGCAGGACGTCGTGTTCATCTTCACGCTGCTGGCGTTGCAGACGCTGCCCACCATCCTGTCGCTGTCGCTGTTCGCCGCGGTCATCATCACGCTCGGGCGCATGTACCGCGAGAGCGAGATGGCGATCTGGTTCTCGAGCGGGGTCGGGCTGGCGCGCTTCATCCGGCCGGTGCTGTCCACCAGCTGGCCCGTCATCGTGCTGGTGGCCATCCTGATGCTGTTCGTCTGGCCGTGGAGCTACAGCCAGTACAACGACCTGCGCCAGCGCTTCGAGCAGCGCGCCGACGTGCTGCGCGCCGCGCCCGGCCAGTTCCAGGCCTCGGGCGACGGCCACCGCGTGTTCTTCGTCGAGAAGGCCGCCAGCGCGGCGGCCGGCGGCGGGCGCAACGTCTTCATCATGAACGACGCCGGCACACGCGAATCGGTGGCGGTGTCGCAGTCGGGCAAGCTCGAGAACGTCGGCACCGACCGCTTCCTGGTGCTCGACTCGGGCCACATGGAACAGGACGACAAGGTCTCCGGCGAGCACACCCACGTCGAGTTCAGGAACTACCGCGTCCACGCCGGCACCAGCAGCGGCCCGCCCGCCGGCACGCCGTCGCCGCGCGCGGTCGACACCGTCGACCTGGTGCTGGGCGGCGGCCCGGCCTACATGGGCGAGCTCACCTGGCGCCTGGGCCTGATCCTGGGCGCGACCAACCTGCTGTTCATGGGCATCAGCCTGTCGGCGGCCAACCCGCGGCGCGCCAGCAACTGGGGCCTGCTGTTCGCAGCCCTGGCCTTCGTCATCTACTACAACCTGCTCAACCTGACCCAGGCCTGGGTCGGCAGCGGGCGGCTGAACGTCGCCGTCGCCCTCGTCGGCCTGCACGGCGCGGCCTTCCTGCTGGCGCTCGGGCTGATCTGGTGGCGCGTGCACGCCACGGTCATCCACCCGATGAAGCTGCTGCTGCGCCGGTCCGCCCGATGAAGACCGTCCGCAACCTGCTCTACCGCGACGTGCTGTGGTCGGTGTTCTTCGTCACCATCTTCTTCGTCGCGCTGTTCTTCTTCATCGACTTCGTCGACGAGATGAGCCGCGTCGGCCGCAACGGCTACACGCTGTCGGCCGCCGCGCTGGCCACCCTGCTCGAGCAACCCGGCCACGTCTACGAGCTGTTCCCGATCGCCGTGCTGATCGGCACCATCTACTCGATGGCGCGGCTGGCGCAGTCGTCCGAGTTCACCATCCTGCGCACGGCCGGGCTCGGCCCGGGCCGGGCGCTGAGCCTGCTGGGCGTGATCGGCCTGCTGTTCGGCGTGCTCACGTTCAGCCTGGGCGAATACGTGACCCCGCACAGCGAGCAGGCGGCGGCCTTCCTGAAGGCGCGCTTCGGCATGGGCCTGGCGATCGGGCGCACCGGCGCCTGGCTCAAGGAGCACCGCGCCGACCCCGAAGGCGAGCGCAGCATCACCGTCAACGTGCGCGGCGTCGGCCGCGACGGCGAGCTCACCGGCGTGCGCATCTACGAGATGGACGCCAACGGCCGCGAGCTGCGCAGCCTGGTGGCCGAGCACGCCGTCGTCCCGCGCACGCGCAGCGTGCACGAGTGGGCCCTGCAGGACGTGACCGTGACCACCTGGGTTCCGCGCACCGGCGCCGCCGAGCCGCGGGTCGACGTGAAGAAGGTCGAGCAGATGACCTGGCCGACGACGCTGGACGCCTCGGTGGCCGCCGCGGCGGTGCTGCCGGTGCAGAGCATGGGTGCGCTGGACCTGTGGCGCTACAGCACCCACCTGACCGAGCAGGAACAGTCGGCGCAGACCTACCGCATCCAGTTCTGGAAGCGGGTGCTCTACCCGTTCGCCTGCCTGGTGATGGTGGCGCTGGCCCTGCCCTTCGCCTACCTGCATGCGCGCGCCGGCGGGGTCAGCGTGAAGGTGTTCGGCGGCATCATGCTGGGCATCAGCTTCGTGCTGCTGAACAACGTCGTGGGCCACCTGGGCCTGCTGCACGAGTGGACGCCCTGGATCGCCGCCTCGGTGCCGAGCGTGGTCTACCTGCTGATGTCGATGTCCGCGTTCGCGTGGCTGGTACGGTACCGCTAGATGACCACACGCGGACTGATCCTGCTGGCCCACGGCGCCCGCGACCCGGCATGGGCGACACCGTTCGAGGCCGTCGTCGCGCGCGTGCGCGCCCAGGCGCCCGCGGCGCTGGTGCGGCTGGCGTTCCTCGAGCTGATGACGCCGCGCCTGGACGACGTCGGCCAGGAGCTCGCCGGCCTCGGCTGCGCGCGCGTCGACGTGGTGCCCGTCTTCCTCGGCATGGGCGGCCACGTGCGGCGCGACGTGCCGGATCAGCTGGCCCGCCTGCAAGCGGCCCATCCCGGCGTGGCCTGGACGCTGCACGCCGCCCTCGGCGAGTCGGCGGCGGTCATCGCCGCGCTGGCCGACACCGCCGTCGCACTCGCCGGACTGGCCGCCGCGCCGGCCCCCTCTACCCCGCACGGTACCGCCCCATGAACCTGCACCAGTTCCGCTTCGTGCAGGAGGCGGTGCGCCGCAACCTGAACCTGACCGAGACCGCGAAGGCGCTGTTCACGTCGCAGCCGGGCATCTCCAAGGCCATCCTCGAGCTCGAGGAGGAGCTGGGCATCGACCTGTTCGTGCGCCACGGCAAGCGCCTGCGCCGGGTCACCGAGCCCGGGCAGCAGGTGCTCAAGGCCATCGACGTGATCCTGCGCGAGGTGGCCAACATGAAGCGCATCGGCGAGGAGTATTCCAAGCAGGACGCCGGCACGCTGTCGATCGCCGCCACCCACACGCAGGCGCGCTACGTGCTGCCCGAGCCGGTGGCCCAGCTGCGCCGGCGCTTCCCCAAGGTGCAGGTGAGCCTGCACCAGGGCTCGCCCGCCGAGGTGGTGCAGATGCTCCTGGACGGCACCGCCGACATCGGCCTGGCCACCGAATCGCTGTCCGAGCCGGAGGACCTGGTCTCGCTGCCCTGCTACGAATGGGAGCACGTGATCGTGATGCGCGCCGAGCATCCGCTGGCCGAGGTCGAGAAGATCACGCTGGAGCAGCTCGCCGGCGAGACGCTGATCTCGTACCACCCGGCGTTCACCGGCCGCCGCCGGATCGACGCCGCGTTCGCGCAGCGTCGCATCAAGCCCAACATCGCGCTCGAGGCAATCGATTCCGACGTCATCAAGACCTACGTCAAATCGGGCCTGGGCGTGGGCATCGTCGCCGAGATGGCGGTGCGCGACGACCCGACCGGCGGCGAGCTGGTGCACCGGCCGGCCGGCCACCTGTTCGGCAGCAACGTCACCCGCGTGGCCTTCCGCCGCGGCGCGTACCTGCGCGGCTATGTCCTGACGTTCGCCGAGCTGCTGTCGGACCGCCTGACGCGGCCGCTGCTGCTGCGCGCGCTCGGCGGCGCCGGAGAGAACTATGACCTCTGACCTCGAACGACTGCTCGGCCCCAGCCGCCTGCCCGCGGTCGGCACCACCATCTTCACCGTGATGTCGGCCCTGGCCACCCGCACCGGGGCGATCAACCTGGGTCAGGGCTTTCCCGATTTCGATTGCGACCCGGCCCTGGTCGATGCCGTCACCGCCGCGATGCGCGCCGGCCACAACCAGTACCCGCCGATGACCGGCGTGCCGGCGCTGCGCCAGGCCGTGGCCGACAAGGTGGCGCTGACCACCGGCCATCGCTACGACCCCGACACCGAGATCACGATCACCGCCGGCGCCACGCAGGGCATCCTGTCGACCGTGCTGGCGCTCGTCCATCCCGGCGACGACGTGATCGTGCTGGAGCCCTGCTACGACAGCTACGGCCCGTCCGTCACGCTGGCCGGCGGCAACACGATCCGCGTGCCCCTGACGCCGGGCACCTGGCGCCCCGACTTCGACGCGCTGGCGCAGGCGCTGACGCCGCGCACGCGGCTGGTCATCGTCAACACGCCGCACAACCCGAGCGGCACCGTGTGGACCGCCACCGAGCTCGCCCGCTTCGCGGCGCTGCTGGCGCCCACGCGCGCGCTGGTGCTGTCCGACGAGGTCTATGAGCACATGGTGTTCGACGGCGTCGCCCACGCCAGCGTGTCGGGCCTGCCCGAGCTGGCTGCGCGCAGCGTGGTGGTGTCGAGCTTCGGCAAGACCTTCCACGTGACCGGCTGGAAGGTGGGCTACGTCGCCGCGCCGGCGCCGCTGATGCGCGAGTTCCGCAAGGTGCACCAGTTCAACGTGTTCACGGTCAACGCGCCGATGCAGCACGGCATCGCCGCCTTCCTGGCCGACGCGTCGCGGTGGCAGTCGCTGGCGCCGTTCTACGAGGCCAGGCGCGACCGCTTCCGCGCCGGGCTCGCGTCGACGGCGTTGAAGCTGCTGCCCTGCGAGGGCACCTATTTCCAGTGCGTCGACTATTCGGCGCTGTCGGACCAGTCCGACCTGGCGTTCTGCGAATGGCTGGCCACGGACGTCGGCGTCGCCGCGATCCCGATGTCGGCGTTCCATGAACAGCCGCCGGAGATGCGCGTGATCCGGTTCTGCTTCGCCAAGAAGGAATCGACGCTGGACGAGGCGCTGCGGCGGCTGCAGGCGCTGCAGGCCTGAGCCGTCAGCGCTTCGTGGGCAGTTCGGAGTCCGGTGTGTCGCCGTCGTGCCAGTCGAGCGGCGATTTCTTCGGGGATGCCAGTTGCGCCTCGTCGAGCACGGCGTGCACGTCGTCGCCGCCCGGCAGCTCGAAGTCGACGCGACCGCCGCCGTGGCCGGGGTCGAAGCCGGTCATCTCGAAGCTGGTCAGCATGCCCGCCCGGGTATCGCCCTCGACGTCGACCGACTCCAGGTCGAGGCCGGCATCGTGCTCGGGCAGGCCGCGCTCGTTGACCTCGCGCGCGCTCGGGTAGCTCGGCGCCGGCGCCATCGGACCGGCGTCGTCCAGCGGCAGCAGCACGTCGATCTGGGTGCTGCCGTGGCCGCCGCCGTGCTGCCAGAGGTCGCGGGCGAGCGAGTACAGCACCAGCACGTCGCGGTAGGCCGGCAGGTCGAACAGCTCGCTGGTGTCGTCGCGCTTGAACAGCAGCGCCTCGAGGATGGCCATCGCGTCGATGGGCGACGGCCAGGCCTTCTCGAGCAGCGCCACGGTGTCGGGGTAGTCTTCCAGCGACCGGCCGGACGACGGGCCGGTATCCCAGTCGGGCGCGTAGGCGTTGAAGCGCCGGTTGAAGCGCGCCCGCGTGCGCTCGTAGGCACTGCGGTCGCCCTGGCGGCGGTAGATCTCCAGCAGCTTGGTGTAGGGCAGCGGGCTCTGGCCGCCGGCGCTGCGCAGGTGCGACATCAGCAGGTCGACCGCGGCGTCTTCCTGGCCCAGCGCGATGAAGAAGTCGGCCTGCTGCTCGAGATCGAGCAGTTCCTCCACCGAGACCTCGCGCGGCGCGGCCTCGCGGTTCGGGGGCGCGGCGACCTGCGGACGATCGAACGGCCGGGTCGCCGTCTGGTCGACGTAGGTCGCGTCGGCGTCGTCGGCCGGTGCCGCGTCCAGCGCGTCGGTCAGGAGAGCGGGCGCCGGCGCGCGGTCGCGCAGGTCGGCGGCCGGGACCGGCTCGGCCGGCTCGTCGGGCTCGTCGGCGTGCGCCGCGGGGCTGGGCGCCGCCACGCCGTTCAACTGCGACTGATTGAACCAGTCGCTGTGCGCGACCCGGTTCTGCTGGCGCAGCTTCCACGCCAGCGCGCCGATGGCCGCCACCGCGATGGCCAGCAGTCCCAGCAGCCAGGGCAGCCAGCCGCTGCGCGACTGCGCCTCGGCGAGCTCGGACTGCAGCTTCGCGGCCTGGTCGTGCTGCACCTGGCTGTCGTGGCGGATGGCCTGGATGCTCTGTTCGAGCGCCTTGAGCTGGCGGGTGTCGGGGTCGTCGAGCTCCGACAGGCCGATCGTGGCGCCGGAGGCGGCGGCGGGCGCCGGAATGACCGGCTCCTCCATGTCGAGCCGCAGGTGCGGGGCACCGGGCTCGAGCACCAACCGGGCCGCGGCGTCGGGGGCCGGCACCGGCGCGCGCGGCCCGGGCTTGCGGGCGCTGCCGGCGTCGACCCGGTGCGGGGCGGGCGGTGGCGGGGTGTTGAGTTCGTTGGCCAGCGCCATCGTCGGACCCTTGCGCACGACCCGCGGACGGCCGCTGCCCGCAGCGGCGGCGCCACGGCGCGCGCCGTCGCCGCGTGCCACGGGGGCGCTGGCCGACGCGTCCGTCACGGCGGCACCGGCCGTCGCCGGGACCGGCGCCGCCGGCGCGGCAACCTGCGGCAACTGCGCTGCCGTGTTACCCAGGGTGGGCGGATCGGCGAATATCGAGAAGCGTCGCGTGAAACGTCGCTCGCAACCAGCGCTGATCGACACTTCGATGATCGGTTCGTCCACCGGCGCGGCCGCCGTGATTCTCAAGATCCAGGTGTTATCGACAGGGCCCCGCTGCAGATCCGTGCGAATGACGTTGGGCAGCAGTTCGTTCTCGCCGTAATAAACCTGCGCGGCCATGCAATCGAGGCCGAATCGCTCGCCGGCATCGACATTGACGGGTACCGTGAATGTGAACGCCTGACCCAATACCGCATCGGAAACCGTCCGCCCGAAACCCAGCGCCCAGACTTGCTGTGAGGCCAATGCGGTCGTGGCGAAAATGATGTGCGCGGTAAAGTGTTTTTTCATTCCTGTGGACGCCACAGATTACCCGATCGACTCTAACACGATTGCTTACAGAAACTGCCGTGGCGGCATCCAGGGAGAATGATGCGCAGACCCGACATATGGTTCAACACTCAAACCGTGAATATCTCCGGTTTGGCCAGTTCGCGTATTCCACTTCAAGGCCGATGCGATGCCCAGTGAACTCCTGACCTCCCGCGAGGGTTCGACGCTGATTCTGACCCTCAGCGATCCCGCCACCCGCAACACATTGTCACCCCAGGTCTACTCTGCAGGCGTCGAGGCGCTGAACGTGGCCGAAGCCGACGATTCCATCCGCGCCGTGATCCTGCGCGGCGACGGCGAGCATTTCTGTGCCGGCGGCGACCTGAATCGAATCATCGGATTGCGCAAGACGGGCCCGCAGGCGCAGTCCGAATCGATTGCGCTGTTCCACCAGCTGATCGAATCGCTGCGCGCATTCCCGAAACCCGTGATCGCCGCCGTGGAGGGTTTCGCGGCTGGCGGCGGCATGTCGCTGGCGCTGGCCTGCGACCTGGTCGTCGCGGCGGCGGACGCCAGGTTCGGGATGTCCTACGGCAAGGTGGGCCTGACGCCCGACGGGGGCGGCTCGTGGCACCTCGCCCGACTGCTGCCGCGGCCGCTGGCGCTGGAGCTGCTGTGGCTGGCCGGCCCGGTCAAGCCGGAGCGGCTGCTGACGCTCGGGCTTGTCAACCGCGTGACAGACAAGGGCCAGGCGCTGCACGAAGCTCTGGCCCTGGCCGACCGGCTCGCCGCGATGGCTCCCAACGCCGTGGCCGGGGCCAAGGAACTGGTCGCCCGCGCCGCGCTGTCGCCCCTGGCCGAACACCTGGAGGCGGAGCGCCGGCAATTCATCGTCAACCTGTTCCACGACAACGGCGACGAGGGTTTGAAGGCGTTCTTCGAGAAGCGGCCGCCGAGTTTTCGCTGACCTGCACGGGGCGGCGCCTTCAACAGAAATACAACGGAACCTCCTTGTCCGCCGACCGCCCTGCCCCGATTCCGAACGCGCCCATCCGCCCGCCCGCCCGCCGCCGCCTCTACCTGATGCGCCATGGGTCGGTCGACTACTTCAAGCCCGACGGCACCCCGGTGCCGCCCCTCGGCGTGCCGCTCAACGAGGCCGGACGGGCCCAGGCCGACGCGGCCGGCGCGCTGTTCGGCGCCGCGGGCGTGCGCTTCGACCGCACGCTGGTGAGCGGGCTGGCGCGCACCGTCGAGACCGCGCGCCGGGTGCTGGCGGCCGCCGGCCAGGACGTGGCGATCAGCCACGACGCGCGCCTCGAGGAGATCCGCTCCGGCCGTCTCGACGCCATCGCCCCCGACCAGCTGCGCGCCGCGTTCACCGGCGTCTTCAGCGCCGCGGCCGACGTCGAATCGCTGCAGTTCCTCGGCGGCGAGACGGTGGGCGCCATGATGGATCGCTGCCTGCCCGCGTTCGACGAGCTGCTGGCCGACGCGTCGTGGAACTGCGCGCTGCTGGTGCTGCACGGCGGCATCAACCGCGCGCTGCTGGGCCGCGCCCTGACCGGCGGGCGCACCTTCCTCGGCCGCCTGGAACAGGCCCCGGCCTGCATCAACGTTCTCGACATCGGCGCGACCGACATCGTCGTGCGCGCCACCAATCTCGCGCCCACGCAATGGCTGCAGGAGCGAGAGCGCTACACGACCATGGAGAAGCTGCTCGCGCAGTACCTGCGCGCGGGGGACGTCCCGGTTTGAGACGACAATCGAAGACCCGCGCCTGGCGGGTGTGCTGCTGTCGCTTCAGGGACAAGGAATGAACAACCCGATTCTTACAATCGACGAACAGAACAACATCGACGCGGGCCCATGGTTCTCCACTCTTTCCGAAGCGCTGCGCGCCGCGATCCTGTCGCGTGCGGTGGTGCGTCGGCTGGCGGACGGCACGCCGCTCGCGTCGCGCGGCTCGCCGGCGGAAGACTGGTGCGGCGTGGCCAAGGGCGCGGTGCGCATCAGTTCGGTGTCGATGTCGGGCAAGCAGGTCTCGCTCACCTACGTCGAGCCGGGCACCTGGTTCGGCGACATCGCGCTGTTCGACGGGCTGCCGCGCACGCACGACGCCGACGCGCACGGCGCCACCACCCTGCTGTCGGTGCGCAAGGCCGACTTCAAGGACCTGCTGGCGCAGCACGTGGAGCTCTACGACGCGCTGCTGCGCCTGAACTGCCGCCGGCTGCGCATCATGTTCAACCTCGTCGAGGACCTGAACACGCGGCCGCTGTCCGCGCGGCTTGCCAAGAACATCCTGATGCTGGCCAAGAGCTACGGCATCACGCAGGGCGACGAGGTGCGCATCGGCCTGCAGCTGGCGCAGGAAGATCTCGCGCAGCTGGTCGGCGCGTCGCGCCAGCGCGTCAACCAGGAGCTCAAGGAGCTCGAGCGCGAAGGCGCGCTGCGCATCGAGCCGACGCGCATCGTGGTGCTGTCGCGCGAGAAGCTGGTCCACGCCGCAGAACGATGACGTGCATCGGACAACGTCTCGGTGCCCACTACAACAACGCACCGGGACAAGTCCGATGAACCAGACCGAACAGAACACCGGCACCCGCCCGGTCGCCGACAGCCACCGCTTCGACATCCCCGCGCTGGAGGCCTTCCTGGCGGCGCGGCTGCCCGGCTTCGCCGGCCCGTTGGCCGTCGAGCAGTTCAAGGGCGGCCAGTCCAACCCCACCTACAAGCTGGTCACGCCCGGGCGTTCGTACGTGATGCGCTCCAAGCCGGGGCCGGTGGCGAAGCTGCTGCCCTCGGCCCACGCGGTCGAGCGCGAGTACCGCGTGATGGACGCGCTGGCGGGCACCGACGTGCCCGTGGCGAAGATGCTCCTGCTGTGCGAGGACGAGTCGGTGATCGGCCGCGCGTTCTACGTGATGGCGTTCGTCGACGGCCGCGTGTTCTGGGACCAGGGGCTGCAAGGCGCCACGCCGGCCGAGCGCGGTGCGATCTACGACGAGATGAACCGCGTGATCGCCGCCATGCACAAGGTCGACGTGAACGCGGTCGGCCTGGCCGACTACGGCAAGCCCGGCAACTTCTTCGCGCGCCAGATCGGCCGCTGGACCAAGCAGTACCTGGCCTCGGTCACCGAGCCGATCGAGGCGATGGATCGCCTGATCGAGTGGCTGCCCGCACACATGCCCGCCAGCGCGATGGACGAGTCGCAGGTGTCCGTCGTGCACGGCGACTACCGCATGGACAACCTGATCTTCCACCCGAGCGAGCCGCGCGTGCTGGCGGTGCTCGACTGGGAGCTGTCCACGCTGGGTCATCCGCTGGGCGACTTCAGCTACCACTGCATGGCCTGGCACATCCCGCCGGGCACGTTCCGCGGCATCGCCGGGCTGGACCACGCCGCGCTCGGCATCCCGTCCGAGCGCGACTACGTGCGCCGCTACTGCGAGCGCACCGGCCGCGCCGATCCCGACGCCCTGCTGGCCGACTGGAACTTCTACCTCGCCTACAACCTGTTCCGCCTCGCCGCGATCCTGCAGGGCATCGCGCGCCGGGTCGTCGACGGCACCGCCTCCAGCGCGCAGGCGCGCGCCACCGGCGCGGGCGCCCGCCCGCTCGCCGAACTCGCCTGGCAATTCGCACAGAAAGCCTGACATGGACTTCGCCTACTCCGCGCGCACGCTCGACCTCCAGGCCCGCCTGCAGGCCTTCATCGCCGAACACGTCCTGCCCGCCGAACCGCGCTACTTCGCGGAAATCGACGCCAACACCGCAGCCGGCCGGCGCTGGACGCCGCTGCAGCTGATCGAGGAACTCAAGGTCAAGGCCCGCGCGGCGGGCCTGTGGAACCTGTTCCTGCCCGACAGCGAACGCGGCGCCGGCCTGTCCAACCAGGACTACGCGCCGCTGGCCGAACTCATGGGCCGCACGCCGTGGGCCAGCGAGGTGTTCAACTGCTCGGCGCCGGACACCGGAAACATGGAGGTGCTGGTGCGCTACGGCACGCCGGCCCAGCAGGAGCGCTGGCTGGAGCCCCTGCTCGAGGGCCGCATCCGCAGCGCCTTCGCGATGACCGAGCCCGCGGTGGCCTCGTCCGACGCCACCAACATCCAGGCCAGCATCGTGCGCGACGGCGACGACTACGTGCTCAACGGCCGCAAGTGGTGGACCTCGGGCGCGGGCGATCCGCGCTGCGCCGTCTACATCTTCATGGGCAAGACGGATCCGACGGCGCCGACGCACTCGCAGCAGTCGATGATCCTGGTGCCCGCCGACGCCCCGGGCGTGCAGGTTCTGCGCCCGCTGCCGGTGTTCGGCTACGACGACGCGCCGCACGGCCACATGGAGGTGGCGTTCGACGACGTGCGCGTGCCGGTGTCCAACATCCTGCTCGGCGAAGGCCGCGGCTTCGAGATCGCCCAGGGCCGGCTGGGCCCGGGCCGCATCCACCATTGCATGCGCCTGATCGGCCTGGCCGAACGCGCGCTGGAGCTGATGTGCGAGCGCGCCGCCACGCGCGTGGCGTTCGGCAAGCCGCTGGCGCACCAGTCGGTCACCCAGGAGCGCATCGCCGAGGCGCGCTGCCAGATCGACATGGCGCGCCTGCTCACGCTGAAGGCGGCCTGGATGATGGACGTGGCGGGCAACAAGTCGGCCAAGTCGGAGATCGCGATGATCAAGGTGGTGGCGCCCAACATGGCGTGCCGCGTGATCGACTGGGCGATGCAGCTGTTCGGCGCCATGGGCATGTCCGACGACGCGCCGCTGGCCTATTTCTATACGGTGGCACGTACCCTGCGCTTCGCCGACGGCCCCGACGAGGTGCACCGCAACTCGATCGCCAAGATCGAGCTGCGCAAGCTGGCCGCGCGCTGACCCCGGGGCGCGCTCAGGCGCTCCTGCGCAGCGCCTCGTCCACCGCCTGCGCGACCGCGATGCAGCTCTCCAGCACCTGGACGCGCGGCACGCTGGCCGACTGGCGGATCACAACCTGGCCGCGCGACAGGCGCAGCAGGAACGGCTCGGCCGCCACCGCCTCGATGGGCATCACGTCGGCGCGCTGCTTGAGCGCCGCCGCGATCGGGCCGGCCAGCCAGCGCGAGACCCACAGCGTGTCGTTGCTGATCGCGCCATAGCGGTCGCGCAGCGGCACGCCCATCTGGTTGGGACTGAGCTTGGCGTGCATCGCGAGCCAGCGCATCTCCTCGGGCGTCTCCTCGTCCAGCCGCGTCTTGACGCTGTCGGTGAACTGCGCGTAGACCTCGTGGTCCAGGCGGGCGAGCAGCGGACGATCGAGCACCAGCGCCTGCACGTCGGAGTTCAGCGCCACCTCGAAGCGGATGCGGAACTCGTGGCTGCTCATGAAGCTGCGTTGCGACGGGCCCCACTCGATGCGCCAGCCTGCGTGGCGCGGGTTGTGGTCCATCGCCCAGCCGTCGTGCGCGATGGTGCGCTTGAGCGTCCAATGATGCGCTGGTGCCCAGGCGGCGAACTCGGCCCAGGCAGGGAGGGTTCTTCCCCATGTCAACCATCGTCGCACCGCGTCCAGCATGATGTTGTATTGTTCGTCACCAGCCCCTCGAGGAGGCATCCTGCCATGATCGAAGTGTATTCGTGGGCCACGCCGAACGGCCACAAGGTCCACATCATGCTCGAAGAATGCGGCCTGCCCTACCGCGTGGTTCCGGTGGACATAGGGGCGGGCGACCAGTTCAAGCCGGACTTCCTCCGGATCAGCCCGAACAACAAGATCCCGGCCATCGTCGACCCCGACGGACCCGACGGCAAGCCGATCAGCCTGTTCGAGTCGGGCGCGATCCTGCTGTACCTGGCCGGCAAGACGGGCCGCTTCCTGCCGGCCACCGTGTCCGAGCGCTACGAGATGCTGCAGTGGCTCATGTTCCAGATGGGCAGCGTCGGCCCGATGCTGGGCCAGGCGCACCACTTCCGCGTCTACGCGCCCGAGAAGATCGCCTATGCGATCGACCGCTACACCAACGAGGCGCGCCGCCTGTACGGCGTGATGGACAAGCGGCTCGCGAAGTCGCGCTACATCGGCGGCAAGGACTACGGCATCGCCGACATGGCCGTCTTCCCCTGGCTGCGTTCATGGAAGAACCAGGGCATCTCCTGGGCCGACTTCCCGCACCTCAAGGGCTGGTTCGACGAGGTCGCCGCCCGCCCCGCCGTGATCCGCGGCGTGGACGTGCTCACCGGATTGCGCCGGCCCCTGGACGACGACCCGAAGGCGCGCGAGATGCTGTTCGGCCGCACGCAGTACGCGCGCCGCTGAAGCCACCCGATAGAATCGCGGGCCACACAGACTGCCCGTAGCTCAACTGGATAGAGCACCAGCCTTCTAAGCTGGGGGTCGGGGGTTCGAGTCCCTCCGGGCAGGCCATCTTGGCGTTTCGGGACGTCCCGGGAAATCCCGGATCGTCCATTTCCCATAGGTAGACTGCCGCTTTTTTGTGCGATGGCGTTCCATTCGATTCCATACGATCGAAGGGGAACAAGGGGCACAAGAAGGGGAACAGAGCGCAAATTGGGTCCCGACCAGGCGTTTGTTCCCCTGTGTCGCTGACCGACCTTCGTCAAATCGGTGCGATGCCTTTCCGTGTCGATCAATTGGCGCCGCAACGACGAGGGGATCGGCGCCCGCCTCATCACGCGCCTGGAGCATCGCGACGGCTGCGCGCGCGACGGGACGCTCACCGTCCATCAGCGATGCCACGCACGCCGGATCCGTGGCATGCAGGCGGTTCAACTCAGCCAGCGTTCGTGGCGACGTGCAACGCCCAGAACGGAGAGCCCGGTCGAGCATGGGACGCACGCAGCATCTGGCCAGCTTTCGAACAGGCCGCGCTGATCTGAGGGTTCGTCGGGCATGCGTTGCCTTTCATGGCTGTCTGCCTGAGGACGCCCAGACGGCCAGATTGCGGGCGTAGCACGTTTGCTATACATTGCGGGAATGCGCTCCGCGACCTTTCCTCCCATCCGCGTCGAACCCGAGGTCCGGGCCGAAGTCGAGGCCGTCTTGCGCGAAGGCGAGTCGCTGACCCAGTTCATCGAGGAGGCCGTCGTCGCGGCCGCAGCTTGGCGCCGCGTGCAAGCTGAGTTCGTCAATCGTGGCGAAGCCGCGATCGAGCGTTGGAAGCGGGAAGGCAGTGCGCGAACTGTCGACGAGGTCATCGCCGGCTTGCAGGACCGGCTCGACGACGCGAAGCGTCGAGCGGCCCAGCGCGCAGGCAAGTGACGACCGTCTACACCGTCAAGCTGCTTGAAGAAGCCGTTGCGGACCTTCAGCGCCTGGAGGACTTCGCCATCGAGCGCGAGCTCGCGAGCGAAGTACCGGATTGGACGACGCCCCAGCGCGCGCTCGACGCGATCAGCGAGGGAATGCGTCTACTGTCCTGGTCACCATACACTTGCCGCAAGGCGGAACTGGGCAACGGCCGCTCGCGCGAGTTGATCGTGCCGTTCGGCGGCGCGGGCTACGTTGTCCTGTTCGAAATTGTCGGCGTCGACGTAGTCGTTGGCGCTGTTCGACATCAGCGCGAAGAAGACTATCGCCACTGACGTCGGGCACGTCCTGCGTGAGTTTGTCGGCACCACCTGGGCGGCTCATGTCGGCCACAAGCAGCCGCTCGCGAACGGCTGCTTCGGCGATCTCTGTCGGGTACGTGGCGGCCTCACCATGGGCCGTTCGTGTCCTAATTGGTCTTCCCGGGGCGCTACCGAATTCATCGGCGATCACAGCATGGCGACGCATGCATTTGCCAGTGGCTGGGCTCTCACGCCGGTGAATTGCACCTTGGTCGAGCTGCTGCAGGCCATGCCTCAGGCCAATCTCAGCGCCTGTTCGAAATCCTGCAGCAAATCGGACGACTCTTCGAGACCGACCGAAATTCGGATCATCCCGTCCGCGATGTCCATGTCGCGCCGGACCTCAGGCCCAGCCTCCCAGAAGATCGTCGGCGCCACGGGAATGATCAACGTCCGCGTGTCACCTAATCCGGTGGCCTTGATAGGGATGCGCAGGGCATCGATCACGCCTGTCAGAGCATGGACATCGCGCAGGTCGAACGAGAGCAGCCACGATCCGGCACCGAACCATTCGCGCGCGAGGTCGAACTGCGGATGTTCCTCGAGTCCGGGGTAATGGACGGCGCTCGTTGCCGGGTGCGAGCGCAGGAAGCGTGCGAGTTCGAGGGCGGTCGCGCTGCTCCGGTTCACCCGCAGCGCCAAGGTCTCGGTGCCGAGCGAGATCTGGTGCGCCTGCTCCGATGACAACGAGGCGCCCATGTCGCGCAACGCCTTCTTGCGGATCTGCTGCAGCCCCCAGTACGCGGGATCGCCGCGCCGGTAGTTCCTGAAGATGTTCGGATAGTCCTGCCAGTCGAATTCCCCGGTGTCCGTCACGGCACCGCCCAGCGCGGCGCCGTGACCACCCAAGGTCTTGCTCAGAGAGTTCACCACAAGGCTCGCACCGACGCGGCGAGGGACGAACAATGCAGGCGACGTGACGGTGTTGTCCACCACGTAGAGCAGCCCGGCCTGCCGGCACAGTGCGCCGATGCCGGGCAAGTCCGGAATCTGCGTGCCAGGGTTGGCGATGGTCTCGACGAACACCATGCGCGTGTTGGGGCGCACCACCGCCGCCACCGCGCCAACTGAGCTCGGATCGACGAGCGTGATCTCGATGCCGAGATCGCGCAATGTGCCGAAGAGGCTGGTGGTGTTGCCGAAGACGAAGCGGCTCGAAACCAGGTGGTCCCCGGCCTTCAACAAGGTGAGGAATACGGCGGCCAGCGCGCCCATGCCAGTCGCGAAGCAGACCGTATCGCAGCCCTGCTCCAGCTGAGTTATTTTCGCCTCGAGCGCGGCCGTCGTGGGGGTGCCCTGGCGTGCGTAGTTGAACGAGCCCTTGACCGTTCCCTGGAACACGCCGATCAGGTCTTCCACGCGCTCGAACCCGAATTGTGCGGACGTGTGGATCGCCTGGTGAACGCCCCCGTGCTCGACGCCAGCGAGCCTGTCCGCATGGACGATGCCTGTGGTGAATCCGATCCGGTCCCGTGTCATTCGAGTTCCTTGATGTCCTGCGCAGCCTGTGAAGTTTATACACGCGTACTACAGGGCGTGGTATCCATCGAATTCGCTTTTGGAGCAGCCTCCAGATATCTCGCCAGGCGATGGCAGGCGCGCGGTCACTTGTCCAGAATCGCGCTGCGCCGCAACGCTTTCGAACTCGAGACGCATCGCGGCCACAAGGGAGAAAACATGAGTAGAGACAAGACTTCTAAACCCTCGCCGACCGCCTGGGCCGATTGGAACCCCGGCCTGGAAAACGGCCAAATGACCCTGGGTGAGGTGTACGCCAGCTTGCCAACCTACGAGTTCGACTCCTATCCGTGGATTGTGCTGCTGCTGGAAAGCCCGAAGAGCCCGGTGGCGCTCAAGGGACGCTGCACGCTGCTGCGCCACGACCTGATCCATGTCCTGATTGGCCGCGGGCTCTTCGTGCAGGACGAGGCCTTCGTGATCGGCTACGCTGTGCGTTCACCCTTGGGCGCCGCCGGAATCTTTCGAATCTACAGCCTTCATGAGGATGTTCAAGATACTTTGGGCGACGAAATAGTCGTTCATCTCGTCACCGTCCGGTTCCTCGCGATTCTTCTTGAGCAGAGCCTGCATGTAGGCCTGGACAGCGATGACCGCGTGAGAAGCCTGAAGCGGTGTCAGTTGAATGGTTTGGGGGTTGAGCATGATTGATTTCACTGCTTCGCGGTGCCGTAGAACTCAGTGCCCGCATTTTGGAAGTGCACGAGAGCGACCAGCTCGAGGAAGGCCGACAGCGTCATCGGGCGTTCGACGGTGAGCGTGCAATGGCCGGGAGGTTCACCATCGAACACCAGTTGCAACCCCGAGGGGATCACCTGGCCCTGCTCGATCTTCCACCAAGTCACCTCGGCGAGCGGATCGTATTGCTTCTCGAGCTTACCTTTGGAACTGTCAGCGAATGCACCTGGTAAAGGTCGACAGAGAACGGCCTGACTTCAGAGTCTTCATCGACTTGCTGTTCGGCCGCGGATGGAACGTCGATACGGAGGGGAATTCTCATCCGGCCAACAGTCGTACCTGGACTTCGCTGTACATCGCAGATCGAACGCGCAGCGAGCCCCCGGTGACGATCGAGGCAAGCGAACACGATGCTCGTCTTTTTCGGGTTGATTCGGCGTCATCTCGCCTTGAGGAGCTGGCAGCGCTGTACCTTTTCTTGTGCAGCGGCTCCGCCATCGTTGCCCCAGAGGGCCCGCTCGATGGCGCCCAACGCGTGGCCCTGCAGGTCACCTGCTCCGCCGAGCTTCAGCGAGCGGCGGGGGCGTTATGGCACCGGTCAGCCGACCTGCGATGATCGCGTGCGATCCCTCGTCGAATTTGGCTGCCAGTGTCCGAAGGACGCTTGTCGCCAATACCAGCCTGTTACAGACGTCGGCTATGGGGAAGTCCAACGAGGCAGTTGCAGCCCGCTGCGGTGACCGGCGCCGCCTGGGCTTTGGAAGTCGACCCGCCTTCCGTCATTAGCTGGTGAGCTCTCCGACGCGGCTACTTGACATCTGACGCTCAGCGGGTACGATGTATACACACTAAAGGATATACATCGTGGATCTACAAGTCGCGAAATGGGGCAACAGTCTTGCCCTGCGGATTCCCTCGGAAATCGTGCGCCAGCTCGGCCTGCGCGAAGGCGCAACTGTTGAGGCCCAGCTCACCGTCGACGGCAGCCTGTCCATTCGGCCTGCCCAGTGGAATCGCAAGGCCTTCGCCCTCGAATTGAGTGACGCCCGCATTTCCATGCCCATGAGCGAGCCGGTGATGGAGGAACTGCGCAGCGGTGCGCGGTACTGACATGGTCTATGTCGACACCAGCGTGCTCGTACCGCTGTTCCTGAACGAGCCGCACAGCGTAGCGGCGACCGACTGGTATGCGAGCGAGAAGGGAGAACTGGTCGCCGCGGCCTGGTGCATTCCGGAGTTCGCCAGTGCCCTCGGCATCAAGCAGCGCACCGGCGCCATCGACGCGCAGCAGGCCCAGGGAGCTTGGGCGCGCTTCGAACGCATGGTCGCCGCCGACCTGAAGCTCCTTCCGGTCGAACCCACGAACTTCCATCGCGCGGCTGAGCTGGTGCTCGACGCGTCGAGCGCGTTGCGCGCCGGCGACGCCCTGCATCTGGCGTGTGCGGAGGCTGCGGGGGCGAAGCAGATGGCGACCCTGGACGACGTCCTGAGCCGCAATGCACTTCGCCTGAAGATCAAGCCGGTTGTGCTGCGCCGCGCGCCCTGACAGATGCAGATGGATTCGAAATTGTGACGACCTGACCCGCTTGTGGGAACCGCAGCTGGGCTGAATTGAAGGATTCAGCTTCCCGCCCCACCGCGTATAGCGCACCTCCCCAATAGCTCAGCGCATGGAACCCGCCGTGGCACAAGACGATATCGCCGCCCGAATGATCGACGCGCTCGATGGCGCGTCGAACCTGCAGCTCTACCAGCTAAAGACGCTCATCGAAGGCATGCTGGCCGACCCGAAGCGAACGATGGAAGCCTGTGCGAGCCTGCACCTAGGACAGGCAGTTCACTTCGTCGACTTCCGCAGTGGCCAGTTGCGCCAGGGCAAGGTGATCGCGAAGCACCCAACGCAGGCGACAGTGTTCGAGGAGGCTGTACGCCGCAGTTGGAAGATCCCTTACGTGTCGATCGCGGCTGCCGAGATCACGCCTGGAAATACCGCCAAGGCCTACGATCCCCCGCCAGAGCCGACCAGGCCGACGGGTCCCACGGGTTTCGCGCTCGGCGATCGGGTCAGCTTCGACGACGGCAAAGGGAATACGATCATCGGTATGGTGGCGAAGATCAACCGGCGCACAGCGTCGGTCGCGGCCGACAACGGAAAGTCCTGGCGCGTCGACTTTCCCTTGCTACGACACTTGGTCGAAGTCTGACAGCTCCCGTCAACAGGCCGCGGGCCGACGCATACGGGGAGGCCCGCGGTCGGCCAGGTGCGGTCGGTCGGGACTGTCCGGAATCGGGTAATGTACGGCTGGGTGCAACATGTCTCATGGAGCCGCCTGCAACCCTACCTCGATGACCGACTCATCCAGATTCAGATGCCACTGGCGCCGAAACGTACCAAACGTCGCCGGTGAGAGCACGAAAATCGCCATGGGAATGCCGCGATGACCGCAACGCGATGGAAGCTGACACGACCTCGACGTCGTGTATCGCCGCATGAAAATCCGCACACGCCAAGCGCGCGCAGCACCGCAGGGCCGGTGTCCTCTCAAAGCCGACATTTCGCCCGCTCTGTGGTCGATCACTGGTCATCGCGTGCGAATCGGTTCTGCTGGCCGCTACCTCAGAACGTGCTAATTTTCTGTCTGTAGAAGTCCGTTCGCCGAGCAAATTCCAACCTCGAACCCGCGACCCCCTGTTGAGCTTTCAGATCCAGGGGAACAGACCGGGGAACAATCAGAAACCACACGGCGATTTCTGAGCATCGGCGCGGTACTCGTCGACTAGTTCGAGTCCCTCCGGGCCCGAGAAATCCGATCGTCCAGTCACCATGGGTGGACTGCCGCTTCTTCTGCAATCGCGTTCTCCGACGCGACGCGCCATCCTGGATCGCCTTCGCGCCGGCCCTGCCGCGGTCAACGCGCTGGCGGCCGATTTCGAACAGACGCGCCCCGCGATATCCAAGCACCTGCGGGTTCTTCGTGAGGCGGGACTGGTGCGGGAGCAGCGCGCCGGACGCGAGCGCATCTACGAGCTGCAACCGTTGCCGCTGCAGAAAGTCTCCGGTTGGATCGAAGGTTATCGATCCTTCTGGTTCGTCAGTCTCGCCAACCTGAAGCGTCACCTGGAGGATACGCAATGACCCATCGATCGGTTCCTCGTTCCATCGCTGACCTGTCCGGCGGCTTGATCCTGGCCACCGTGGACATCGGCGCCGCGCCCGAACGCGTCTTCAAAGCCTTGTCCAGCGACGAAATCGTCCAGTGGTGGGGCGATTCCAGCATGTACCACACCACCGCCTGGTCCGCCGATGTTCGCGTGGGCGGCTCCTGGCGCGCGGATGGCAAGGCGGCCGGCGGCTCGGCCTACAGCGTCGGCGGCGAGTCTACAGCTACGGTGGCTTCTACCGCGGCTTTGGCCTCGATGTCAGCGCCTATCTGGTCTTCACCGCGCTGCTCGCCTGGCGGATCGCGGGTTTCGTGGAGGAGAGCCCGCGGCTTGTCCGTTCGCTGACCATCTACCTGCTCGCGCTCCAGTTGGCGAACGCGGGGGTCAGCGTCGTCCATTTTTCACTGGCGCCGCAGGTGTTGTCGGCACTCATGGTGGCTCTGACAGCGTCGGCGCTATGGAGCATCTCGCGTCGTTCGCAGACTCCGGCAGTCGCTCCGGGAGTCCAGGTCTCCTGAGCAGCCGGCCGTGTCGTGCAGGCAGGCGCGCACCTGCGCGCCGAACTTCTTCACGTCGATGGGCTTGGACAGGTAGCCGTCGCATCCGGCGGCAAGTATCCTGGCCTCGTCGCCGCGCATCGCGAAGGCGGTGAAGGCGACGATGCGGATGTGCCGTGTCGCGGCGTCGGCCTTCAGCTCGCGCGTCACCTCGAGACCGTCCTTGCCGGGCATCTGGATGTCCATCAGGATCAGGTCCGGGCGGAACGAGGCCACCTTGCGCATCGCTTCGAAGCCGTCGGAGGCGGTCTCCACCTCGAACGACTCGGCCAGCAGCACGTCCTGGGCGATCAGGATGTTCATCGTGTTGTCGTCGACGATCAGCACCCGCAGCGCGCTCATGGAGCAACCTCCGTCCTGCGGCCTGCGGTGCGAGCGCACTTCGGAGCGGCCGGACCTGCGCTCATGACTTCGCCTCCGAGCGTGCCGGGAACGGCTGGCGCCAGCGCCGCACGCTCTCGAGCACGGCTTCCATCGTGCCGCCGCCCTTGATCAGGATCGCACGCGCCGAGCGCGCCAGGATCGCGTATTCCTCGTCGGTCAGCAGCATGCTGGTCCAGATGAAGACCGGCACTTCGCGCCACGCCGGCAGGCGCTGCAGGGCATCGAGCACCTGGAAGCCGTCGAAGGCCGGCATCATCAGGTCGAGGACGATCGCGTCGGGACGATGGTGGTCGATCTCCTGGATCGCGATGCGGCCGTCCTGGAAGCAGACCGCGTCGATGCCGAGGCTCTTGAGCATGGCGCGCATCAGGTCGAGCGACAGCGGCTCGTCGTCGATGACCATCACGTTGGCGCGCGCTTCGCCGTGCAGCCGGAAGCGGCCCATCGCGGAGGAGATCTCGTCGCTTCGCAGGGGCTTGCACAACACGTTGGCGATGGCGAACGCGGCGCTGTTGTTCACGTCGGCGGGCATCGTCACGCCGAGCACGGGCGCCGCGTGGCTGGCGCCGCCGCTGCGGATGTCGTCCAGAAGTTCCAGGCCGCGCTTGTCCGGCAGGCTCAGGTCCAGCGTCAGCGCCGCATAGGCGATCTCGCGTGCGCGCCGCAGCGCGTAGGGACCGTCGGCGGCGGCGTCGACCGCGAAGCCCGCCTGCGAGAGCGCCTCGACGAGCAGCGCCTGGTCGCGCTGGTCGTCCTCGATCACCAGCACGCGGTCCGCCTCGCGTTCGAGCAGCCCCGCCGCTTCCGCCTCGGCCCGCTGGATGTCCAGGCCATGGGTGCGGTTGAGCACGATGCAGAACACGCTGCCGAGCCCGACCGTGCTGCGCACGCCCACCTGGCCGCCCTGGGCCTGCACCAGCCGGCGCGTCAAGGCCAGGCCGAGGCCGGTGCCCTGGTGCTGCTTGCTGTAGCCCGCGTCGAGTTGCTGGAACTCGGTGAACAGGCGCGGCAGGTCGGCGGCGGAGATCCCGATGCCGCTGTCCTCCACTTCGATGCGGAAATGCTCGGGCCCCGCGCTCACCGCCCGGACGATGACGCGGCCGCCGGCCGGCGTGAACTTGATCGCGTTCGACAGGTAGTTGTAGAGGACCTGCTTCAGCCGCGCCGGGTCCAGGGTCAGGTCGCCCAGCCCGGCATCGATGTCCGTCGAGATGCGGATGTCCTTGCGGGTGACGGCCGTGTGCAGCACGTCCATGACCTCCTTCAACAGCACCGACAGGTCGACGCGCTCGGCGAAGAAGTCGAACTTGCCGGACTCGACCTTGGACAGGTCGAGCACGTCGTTGATCAGCTGCAGCAGGTGCCGCCCGCTGGTGCCGATGTGGCCCAGGTATTCGTGGTGCTTGGGCGACTCCGGCTTGACGAAACCGGAGTGAAGGAGGTCGGCGAACCCGATCACCGCGTTGAGCGGCGTGCGCAGCTCGTGGGACATGTTGGCCAGGAACTGGCTCTTGAGCCGGTTGGCCTCCTGGATCTGCCGGTTCTCCGCCTCCAGCCGCTGGGCGGTGAGGCGCGCATTCTCGGCCTGGCGCTGCTCGGTGATCTCGCTGACGATGCCCAGCATGCGCGTGGCCTTGTCGCCCTTGCGCTGCACGCTGCCGTGCTTGCTGATCCAGTGCACGGAACCGTCGGGCCAGACGACGCGGCACTGGATTCGCCAGTCGCGCAGTTCGGTGATCGCCACGTGCAGGGTCTGCTCGACCTCGGCGCGATCTTCCGGCAGCACGTGCTCGATGAACTTGTCGAAGTTCCAGTCGGACTGCTGCCCGGAGTAGCCGAAGCATTGGTCGTGCCGCGCGGAGTGCTGCATGACGCCGGTGGACAGGTCGAGGTTCCAGTCGCCGATGTGCGCAGCCTCCAGCGTGAAGCGCAGGCGCTCCTCGCTGTCGCGCAGCGCGCGTTCGGCGCGCCGCTGCTCGGAGATGTCGCGCGCGATCTTGGAGGCCCCGACGACGCGGCCTTCGCCATCGCGGATCGGCGAGATCGTGATCGACACGTCCAGGGGTTCGCCGCCGCGCCGCAGGCGCACGGTGTCGAAGGCCGGCACGGACTTGCCATGCGCCAGCTCCGCCAGGATGCGCATTTCCTCGTCCTGCAGCCGGGGCGGAATCAGCATCTGGACGGGCTGTCCGAGGGCTTGCGCCGCGGTGTAGCCGAAGATCGCCCGGGCCCCGGCATTCCAGCTGGTGATCCGCCCGTCGAGCGTCTTGCCGATGATCGCGTCGCTGGAGGATTCGACGATGGCGGCCAGGCGTCGCGATTCGGCCTCGGCCTCGTCGATGCGCGACATGCTGCGAAGCACCACGTCCAGCCCGGCCCGCTGGCCGTCGCTGCCGCGCACCAGGGCGACCGTGACCTCGAGCGACGTGTGCTTGCCGTTGCGCGCGATGCACACGACGCGCTCGCAGGCGTCCACCGGGCCCGCGTCCTCGAGCGCCGCGGCCAGCAGGTTCGCCGGTACCAGCGGCGTGACGCGATCCGGGTCCTCGTCGAACCGCCAGAGGTCGAAGACCTGCTGGACGGCGACACCTGCCGCGATGCCCAGCGACCACCCGGTGACGGCCTCGGCCCGCGCATTCATGAAGGTGATCCGGCCGTCGCTCCCGGTGGTCATGAACCCGGCGTCGACGCTGGCCAGCGTCACGGCCAGGCTCTGCCTCAGCGCGGCCAGCTGTTCCTCGGCCGCCCGGCGCGCGCGGCTCTCGGTCTCCAGCGTGCCGGTCGCGCTGCGCAACTGCTGCAGGGTGGGCCGCTTCGCGGTGCGCCGCATCGACAGCCAGAGCGCGATGGCCATGCACAAGGTCGGCAGCGCCGCGACGAGCAGGACGCGAAAGTGTTCCTGCGGCGGAATTGCATTCCAGCCCAGGAACGACACCAGGGTATCCATCTTCGACGGCGCTCCGCATCATTGATCGTGCGGCGTTGCCGTCGGCGAGGGATCTGCGCCAATCAGGGTCCGAGTCTATCCTGGCTGGCCATCGCGAACCGAACGGCGCAAGAGAGTCGAGACCTCCCGACACGGGGTGTCGACGAGGCAGCGTGCACGCGCCGGTCCTGCCGCTCGCTTGCGGCCGCGGCCACGCCGGCGCATGTGCTATTTTCGGGCCTCGCCCATGGCCTCTGTCCTGCAAATTCCAAGCGCCGCCCCGACCCCTCCTTTCGACCCGTGGACGCCACCATGACTCGCTTCGTGATGGTGTGGGGCACCTCCAGCGGCGCCGGCAAGAGCTGGCTGGCAACGGCGCTGTGCCGCTCGGCGGCGCGCCGCGGCACCGTGGTGCGACCGTTCAAGGCGCAGAACATGAGCAACAACGCGCGCGTCGTCGCCGGCCTCGACGGCGGGGGCGCGGAGATCGGCTCCGCGCAGTATTTCCAGGCGCTGGCGGCCGGCGTGGAGCCCGGCGTCGACATGAACCCGGTGCTGCTCAAGCCCGAGCGCGACACCGCCAGCCAGGTCGTGGTGCACGGGCACGTCGATGCCGTCCTGAGTCGAATGGGCTGGCGCGAGCGCAGCGCCACGCTGGCGGCCGCCGCACGCCAGAGCCTGCAGCGCCTGGCCGCCACGTGCGAGCTGGTGGTCATCGAGGGTGCCGGCTCGCCGGCCGAGATCAACCTCGCGCCGCAGGACTTCGTCAACCTGGGCACCGCGCGCCAGGCCCGCGAGATCGGCACGCTGGACAGCCTGCTGGTGACCGACATCGACCGCGGCGGCGCATTCGCCCACCTGTTCGGCACCTGGGCCCTGCTGCCCGACGACCTGCGCGGCTCGCTCGCCGGCTTCGTGCTGAACCGCTTCCGCGGCGATGCCGCGCTGCTGGCGCCCGGCCCCGCCGACCTGCAGCGCATGACCGGAGTGCCCCTGGCCGGCGTGATCCCGATGGTGCGCAGCCACGGCCTGCCCGACGAGGACGGCCTGTTCGACGCCGGCAACCCGGCTGCGGCCAAGGCCGGCCGCCTGCGCATCGCCGTCCTGTGCCCGCCGCACATCAGCAACCTCGACGAGTTCGAGCCGCTGCGCCGAATGCCCGGCGTGCAGCTCGCGTGGGCGCGCTCGGCGACCGAACTGCACGACGCCGACTGGATCGTGCTGCCCGGCTCCAAGCAGGCCAGCGGCGACCTGGCGTGGCTGCGTCGCCAGGGGCTGGACGCCGCGATCGCGCGCCACGCCGCCGCCGGCCGGCCGGTGCTGGGCATCTGCGGCGGCCTGCAGATCCTCGGCGAGGCGCTGGTCGACCCCAAGGGCCACGATGGCGAAGCGGGCTTCAACGGCCCCGGCCTGGGCCTGCTGCCACTGGTCACCCGGTACGAGCGCGACAAGCGGGTGCGGCGAACGACCCTGCGCTTCGGCGCCACCGCCGGCGCGTGGGCGCCCTGGGCCGGCGTCGCCGCCGCGGGCTACGAGATCCACTGCGGCGTCACGACGCCCCACCCCGACCTGCCCGCCCCGGTCGTGGCCCTGCGCGACGACCAGGGCGAGGCGATCGGCTGGCAGCACGGGAACGTGCTGGGCGTCTACGCGCACGGCCTGTTCGAGTCGCCGGCGCTGCTGCGCGCGCTGTGGGGCGCCGGCGCACCGGCGCTGGAGGACAGCTTCGAGTTGCTGGCCGATCTCGTCGATGAGCACCTGGACGGCACGCTGCTCGAACGCCTGCTGGCCCCGAGCAGGTAGAATGGCCAGCTTCGGGGCGTAGCGCAGCTTGGTAGCGCATCTGGTTTGGGACCAGAGGGTCGCACGTTCGAATCGTGTCGCCCCGACCATTCAACCCGCGCCGCCGGCGCGCCGCTCAGGCACCCGCCGCGAGCGCCCTCGCGAATCCGTTGTGCCGCTCCACCAGCGGCCCCAGCTCGACGGTCGCCAGACTCCCCTCCCGCACCACCACCCGACCGTTGACGACCGTGTACGCGGCCGCCGGGCTCGCGCACAGCAGCACGCTGGCCACCGGATCGTGCACCGCGCCGCCGGCCATCGCCAGGGTGCGAAGGTCGAACAGCGCCAGGTCGGCGCACATGCCTGGCGCGAGGTGGCCGATGTCGGTGCGGCCCAGCACCTGCGCGCCGCCGCGCGTGGCCAGCGCGAGCGCATCGCGCGCGGTCATCTCGGCCGGGCCGTGGTCGCAGCCGAACGGCTCCAGCGCGCGGCCCACGCGGGCCAGCAGCAGGGCCTGGCGCGCCTCGCCCACCATCTGCGCGCCGTCGTTGCTGGCGCTGCCGTCCACGCCGAGGCCCACCGGAACGCCGGCGTCGAGCATGCGGCGGATCGGCGCGATGCCCGAGGCCAGCCGCATGTTGCTGCACGGGCAGTGGGCAACGCCGGTGCGCGTGCGTGCGAACAGCGCGATGCCCGCTGGGTCCAGCTTGACGCAGTGCGCGTGCCAGACGTCGGGCCCCACCCAGCCGAGCTCCTGCGCGTATTCGGCGGGCGTGCAGCCGAACTTCGCGCGGCTGTAGGCGATATCGTGGTCGTTCTCGGCCAGGTGGGTGTGCAGGCGCACGCCGTAGGCGCGCGCGATCAGGGCCGACTCGCGCATCAGGTCGCGGCTGACGCTGAACGGCGAGCATGGCGCCACCGCCACGTTGACCATCGCGCCGTGGCCGTGGTCGTGGTGGCGCTCGATCACACGGCGCGTGTCGGCCAGGATCGCGTCCTCGCGTTCGGCCACGGCGTCGGGCGGCAGGCCGCCCTGCGAGGCGCCCACGCTCATGCTGCCGCGCGTGGCCACGAAGCGCATGCCGATCTCGCGTGCCGCATCGATGCAGTCGTCCAGCCGCACGCCGTTCGGATAGATGTAGAGGTGGTCGCTGCTGGTCGTGCAGCCGGCCAGCAGCAGCTCCGCCATCGCCAGCTGCGTGGAAGCGTGCACCATGTCGGGCGTCAGGCCGGCCCAGATCGGGTAGAGGCCCCGCAGCCATGAGAACAGCTCGGCGTCCTGCACCGCGGGAATGGCCCGCGTCAGGCTCTGGTACATGTGGTGGTGCGTGTTGACCAGGCCCGGCAGGACGAGGTGGCCGCGCGCATCGATCACCGCGTCGGCCTGCTGCGGCAGGTCGGCCGCGGCCCCGATGGCCTCGATGCGGTGGCCGCGCACCAGGACGGAGGCATCGCGCAGCTCGCGGCGCGCGTCGTCGAAGGTGGCGATGCAGGCGGCGTTGCGGATCAGCAGCGTGGGGGCGGACTCGTTGCGGGCATCGGCGGACATGCGGGGCTCCTCGGCGTCGACGGACGCCCGGGCGCGGACTCGCAAGCCGCGTGCCGGCGCGTCAGGCCGCCGCGCGCAGCGCGATGCGGCGCTCGCCCACTGCCACCTCGTCGCCGGAACGCAGCTTGCGGCCGCGCCGCACGTCGACCTCGCCATTGACGCGCACGCCGCCCTGCTGGATCAGCGTCTTGGCCTCGCCGCCGCTGCTGGCCAGGCCGCTGGCCTTGAGTAGCGCGTCGAGCGCGATGTGGTCGCCGCGCAGGTCGAAGGCAATGGGTTCCATGGAGGGATCTCGGCAGGCGGGTGGAAAGGGATGCCAGCCTAACCCGCTTTCGCGTCGCGCCCAGAAAAAAGCCCGGCACGAGGCCGGGCTGAGACCGGCGACCAAAGAGGAGGGAGGGAGGAGGTGCGCCGCCGGAGAACTGCAGTGTGTGCGCAGCGGCGGGCCGTCGGTGTAGGACAAGGGCGCGCCCGCGTGCCCGGATACATCTGTTGCCCCTGGCCGAGCTAGCCCTGGCGCCGCTGGAGCGCGGCGGCGCGCAGCGCGCCCAGCGTCGTGCGCGAGGTGCTGACGTCCTCGGGCAGCAGCACGTGAATCAGCGTCGGCGCGGCGGCGATCAGGGCGCGCGCGAAGGCCGGCTCGAACTGCGCCGTCGCCTCGACGCGCTCGGCCTGCCAGCCGTAAGCCTGCGCCAGGCGGACGAAATCGGGGTTGGTCAGCGCGGTGCCGCTGACGCGCGCCGGGTAGTCCCGCTCCTGGTGCATGCGGATCGTCCCGTAGCTGCCGTTGTCGACCACCACCACCACCAGCTTGCCGGCGCCCCGCCCGGCCCCGTGGGCGCTCGCGGTGGCCAGTTCCTGGCCGGTCATCAGGAAATCGCCGTCGCCGGCGATCGCGATGGCCGTCCTCTGCGGAAACAGCAGGCTGGCGGCGATGGCGGCCGGCACCCCGTAGCCCATCGCGCCCGCGGTGGGCGCCAGTTGGGTGCGGCCCGCGTGGCGCAGACCGGCGTAGCGGTGGAAGCGGTGCAGCCAGCCGGCGTAGTTGCCCGCCCCGTTGGTCCAGACCGCGTCGGCCGGGGCCAGAGCCTCGAGGGTCTTGACCACCGCGGCCAGGTCCATCGGCGCCACGGGCGTCGCCTGCAGGTTGGCAAGGTAGTCGGCATGCGCCTGCACGCCCGCGGCCGGGGCGCGCGGCGCCGGCGGCAGCACCCCCGCCAGCACGCCGCCGGCGGCGGCCATCGCGCACTGGAGTGCCAGCGCGGGCTGGTAGACCCGCCCCAGCTCCTCGGCACCGGCGTGGATGTGCACCAGGGGCTGGCGCGGCGCCGGGGCGTCCACCAATGTGTAACCACCGGTGGTCATCTCGCCCAGCCGCGCGCCGACGGCGAGCACCAGGTCCGACTCGCGGATGCGCTGCGCCAGCGCCGGATTGATGCCGATGCCCACGTCGCCGGCGTACAGCCGGTGGTGGTTGTCGAACACGTCCTGGAAGCGGAAGGCGCAGCCCACCGGCAGTTCCCAGGCCTCGGCGAAACGCTCGAAGGCCGCCGCCGACTCCGCCGTCCAGCCGCTGCCGCCGACGATCGCGAACGGGCGCTGCGCCGCGACCAGCAGCTCGCGAAGGCGTGCGAGCGCGGCCGGGTCGGGATGGGCACGCACCGGCTCAACCCGCGCCAGCACCGGGGCCGCGGTCAGCGCCGACAGCATGTCCTCCGGCAGCGCGAGCACCACCGGCCCGGGCCGGCCCTGCACCGCGGTGCGGAAGGCGCGCGCCACGTATTCGGGCAGCCGGTCGGGCGCCTGCACCTCGCCCACCCACTTGGCCAGGCCGAGGGTGCCGGGGCCGAACATCTGGCGATAGTCGATCTCCTGGAACGCCTCGCGATCGCGCTGGTCGGCGGCCACCTGGCCCACCAGCAGGACGAGCGGCGTCGAGTCCTGGAAGGCGACATGGACGCCGATGCTGGCGTTGGTGGCGCCCGGCCCGCGGGTGACGAAGCACACGCCCGGCCGGCCAGTCAGCTTGCCGTGGGCCTCGGCCATGAAGGCGGCGCCGCCCTCGTGGCGGCAGGCGACGAAGCGGATGCGGTCGCGGTGCTCGTGGAAGCCGTCCAGCGCCGCCAGGAAGCTCTCGCCCGGCACGCCGAAGACCGTGTCGACGCCCTGGGCGACCAGGGCCTCGACGAGGGCGTGGCCGGCCAGCCGGGGGCTGGCCGCGGGCGCAGTTGGGGACATGGCAGGCACCGGTGGGTCGTGGCGGAACCGCGATGGTATCGGCTGCGGCGTGCCCGCGTGGGAACGGCGCTTGCCAATCGAAAATGCGTCGCAATAGAGGATTTTGGTGTTCGCGACAAGGAAGTCACATCCGTAAACAACTTGGTCCCGGCCGCCGATGACTCTCCGAGTAAGCTCATCTCCCATGTCCCGCCCCTCCGTCATTCCCTTCCCGGCTCCGCTGCGCAAGCTTCGTGCGCAGTTCGCGCCGCTGGTGGTGCCGAGCAAGGAGCGATCGGGCCCGGCGTCGATGTTCGATTCCGCCGGCGCACTGGGCGTCACCGTGGAAGTGCCGGAGAGCGAGCAAGGCGCGCTGGCCCTGCACGCGCACCTGGCCTCCTCGCCGGAAGTCAGCTCGATGCTGATCATCGACCCGGCCGGCATGTGGGCCCACGGCATGATGCAGACGCTGTCCGACGCCACCGGCTCGCCGATCGACCGCCTGCGCGTGCATTCGCGCGGCGGCCTGCAGATCCGCGCGGTCGTCGACGAAACGCTGTTGCCTGCCGGCAACGGGCCGCACCGGCTGGTGCGGTGCCTGCATGGCGACGCCAAGCCGGTCGACCGCCGCGCCATCTTCGGCGCCCTGCTGTCGCACTCCCAGATCTGCTCCGTCCTGGTGGGCCCGATGCCCAGCCACGAGGCGGTGACGCTGATCGAGGAGATGCATCGCCTGGCGCAGATGCCCTTCGCCAGCGCCACGCGCTGGCTGTTCTACCTCGCCGCCGAGCACCGCGGCCTGGAAGACCTGATCGAGGCGCGCGACTGGCCGAACCGGCCGACGCTGCTGCACGCCCGCCCGCTCACCCGCTCGGTGACCAACGTCTGGAACCAGCTGTACGAGGCGTGGATCGGCGCTTGAGCGCGCCGGTGTCCCTGCGCGCCGGCGTCCTTCCGCCCATGGGCTACGATGGCGAACCGCCTCGACGGCGGTCGCAGCCATGACACAAGCCACGTACGAATACTCCCTCCAGGACGCCACCGGCGCCACCTGCACCGCCAACGCCTGGGCCAAGGTGATGCCCACCCCGGGCCCCGAAGAACGCCAGCGGCTCCGCGCGCGCGCCAAGGAACTGCTCCGGCAGCACGACGCGACGCTGGTGGCCCACTACTACGTCGACGGCGACCTGCAGGACCTGGCGCTGGAGACCGGCGGCTGTGTCGCCGATTCGCTGGAGATGGCCCGCTTCGGCCGCGCGGCGCCACAGACGACGCTGGTCGTCGCCGGCGTGCGCTTCATGGGCGAGACCTCGAAGATCCTGTCGCCGCACAAGCGCGTGCTGATGCCCGACCTCGACGCCACCTGCTCGCTGGACCTCGGCTGCCCGGCCGCCGATTTCGCCGCCTTCTGCGACGCCCACCCCGACCGCACCGTCGTCGTGTACGCCAACACCAGCGCCGCCGTGAAGGCGCGCGCCGACTGGATGGTGACCAGCTCGTGCGCGCTGGCCGTGGTCGAGCACTTGAAGGCGCAGGGCCAGAAGATCCTGTGGGCGCCCGACCGCCACCTGGGCCGCTACATCCAGGACGAGACCGGCGCCGACATGCTGCTGTGGAACGGCGCCTGCATCGTGCACGACGAGTTCAAGGGCCTCGAGCTCGAGCTGCTGAAGCAGCAGCATCCGGGGGCGATGGTCCTGGTGCACCCGGAGTCGCCGAAGAGCGTCGTGCAGATGGCCGACGTCGTGGGCTCCACCTCGCAGATGCTCAACGCGGTGATCGAGGGCAAGGCCAGCGAGTACATCGTCGCCACCGACAACGGCATCCTGCACCGCATGCGCCAGCTGGCGCCGGGCAAGACGCTGATCGAGGCGCCCACGGCCGGCAACTCGGCCACCTGCAAGAGCTGCGCGCATTGCCCGTGGATGGCGATGAACAGCCTGCAGGGCCTGGTCGACTGCCTGGAGACCGGCAGCGGCGCCATCGAGGTGGACGAACCCGTGCGCGGCGCGGCGCTGGGCTGCATCCAGCGCATGCTCGACTTCGTCGCCGCCAACCCGGCCGCCATCGCGCGGCCCGCCAAGCAAAGCAACGACCTCCCGGGCCTGGTGCCCGGCATCGGGGCGGCATGACCGCATGACCACAACAAGCCGGAGCGGACCGCCAGGCCCGCGCACCGGCACCGGAGACACATGATGTTCGACCACGACGAAACCCTGGCCGAGGCGCGGGCGCGCAACGTGCGCGACGCCCTCTACGAGGACATCGGCCGCCAGGACTGGACCGGCCTGCTCATTCCCGCGGACAAGCGCGTGCGCGCGGTGGTGCGGGTGCGCGAGAGCGCAATCCTGTGCGGTCGCGACTGGTTCTGCTCGTGCCTGAACACGCTCGACCCGACCAGCCGGATCGACTGGAAGTACGGCGAAGGCGCGACGATGTCCGCCGACTCCGAGGTCTGCATCATCGAGGCCAACGCGCGCGCGCTGCTGTCGGCGGAACGGCCGGCGCTGAACTTCCTGCAGCTGCTGTCGGGCACCGCCACCGTGACGCGCCGCCACGTCGAGGCGATCGAAGGCGCCGCCACCAGCCCACGCGGCTGCGCCGTGCTCGACACCCGCAAGACGCTGCCCGGCCTGCGCCAGGCCCAGAAGTACGCGGTGCGCGTGGGCGGCGGCCGCAACCAGCGCCTGGCGCTGTGGCACGGCATCCTGATCAAGGAGAACCACATCGCCGCGGCCGGCGGCATCGCGCAGGCGATGGCGCAGGCCTTCGCGCTGCACTCGGGCGTCGACATCCAGATCGAGGTCGAATCGATCGCCCAGTTGCGCGAGGCGCTGGCCGCCGGCGCCACCAGCGTGCTGCTGGACAACTTCACGCTGGCCGACATGCGCCAGGCGGTGAAGGTCGCCGCCGGCGCCGCGGTGCTGGAGGTCTCGGGCGGGGTCACGCTGGCCGCGCTGCGCGACATCGCGGCCACCGGCGTCGACCGGGTGTCCATCGGCAAGCTCACGAAGGACGTGGCCGCCACCGACTTCTCGATGCGCGTGCTCGACTAGCCGAATTTGTCGCATTCTTGCGGCCCACGGTGGGCACGAGGCGGGGCAAACTCGGAGGGATGAACACGCCGGCGGGCCGCGCGCCGGCGCCCTCGCCTACCCGGACCCGAAGACCATGGACATCGCATCGATCCACAACAACCACGAGAAGGCCGTCTTCGCGTGCGTGCACGAGATGGCGGAGCACTTTCCGCACATCAAGGAAAACCAGGACATGCTGGCCGACATCGCCTGCGTCGCGCTCAACCGCCTGCCCCCGCGCTACATCCGCCACGATGTCGACTTCGCGTTCTTCCAGACCGACCGCGAGCGCACCGAGACCGAGCGCTCGATCGCCGAGGCGGTGGAGTTCGCCTTCGGCTTCGTGCAGGCGCGCAACGCGATGCGCGCACGCGCCTGAGCGCGCGGCGCCGCGTGCTCAGCCCGGCGCCCGGCTCGTCGCCGGCCGCGTCAGCACGGTCGGGAAGCTGACCGGCAGCGTGCGCGGGAAGTCCCGGCTGAAGTGCAGGCCGCGGCTCTCGTGGCGGTTCAGCGCGGAGCGCACGATGAGCTCGGCGCAGACGACCAGGTTGCGCAGCTCCAGCAGGTCTCGCGTGACGCGGAAGTGCGCGTAGTACTCGTCGATCTCCGCCTTGAGCAGTTCGATGCGGTGCAGCGCGCGCTCCAGGCGCTTGGTGGTGCGCACGATGCCAACGTAGTTCCACATCAGCATGCGCAGCTCGTCCCAGTTGTGCGCGATCACCACCTGCTCGTCGGCATCGTCGACCTGGCTCTCGTCCCACTCGGGCAGCACCTGCGCCGGTTGCGGGCCGTCGGCCAGGATCGCGTCGGCGCAGGTGTGGCCGATGACGACGCACTCCAGCAGCGAGTTGCTGGCCAGCCGGTTGGCGCCGTGCAGGCCGGTGTAGGTGGTCTCGCCGACGCCGAACAGGCCCGGCAGGTCGGAGCGGCCGCTGAGGTCGGTCACCATGCCGCCGCAGGTGTAGTGCGCGGCCGGCACCACGGGGATCGGCTGGCGGGCGATGTCGATGCCCAGCGACAGGCAGCGCGCGTGGATGGTCGGGAAGTGCTCCTTCAGGAACGCCTCGCCCAGGTGCGTGGCGTCCAGCCAGACATGGTCGATGCCGTGCTTCTTCATCTCGAAGTCGATCGCACGGGCGACGATGTCGCGCGGCGCCAATTCGGCGCGCTCGTCGTGCGCGGGCATGAAGCGCGTGCCGTCCGGCAGCTTGAGCAGGCCGCCTTCGCCGCGCAGCGCCTCGGTGATCAGGAAGCTGCGCTCCTGCGGGTGGTACAGGCAGGTCGGATGGAACTGGATGAACTCCATGTTGGCGGCGCGGCAGCCCGCGCGCCAGGCCATCGCGATGCCGTCCCCGGTGGAGGTGTCGGGGTTGCTGGTGTAGCGGTAGACCTTGCCGACGCCGCCGGTGGCCAGCACGACCGCCGAAGCGGCGATCGTCTCGACCCTGCGCGAATCGATGTCGAGCGCATAGACGCCGTACACGCGCGGCAGCTCGTCGCGCTTGAGGTGGCGCGAGGTGACCAGGTCCACCGCGATCCAGCGCTCGCGCAGCGTGATGAGTTCGTGGGCCTGCGCCTGCGCCAGCAGCGACTCGTGGATCGCGCGGCCGGTGGCGTCGGCGGCGTGGGCGATGCGGCGCACCGCGTGCCCGCCCTCGCGGGTGAGGTGCAGTCCCAGCGGGCCGTCGGCGTCGGCCGTGAACGGCACGCCGTTGTCGACCAGCCATTCGACCGCCTTGGCGCTGTTCTCGGCGATGAAGCGCGCCGTGTGCTCGTCGACGATGCCCGCGCCCGCGTCCTGCGTGTCGCGCACATGCGACTCGATGGAGTCGTCCGATCCCAGCACGCCGACGATGCCGCCCTGCGCCCACGCGGTCGCGCCCTCGCTCAGGCCGCGCTTGGCCAGCACGACCACGCGCCGGCCATGGCGCGCCAGGTGCAGCGCCACGGTGAGGCCGGCCAGGCCGGCGCCGACGATGACCACGGGGCCGGTGGCGGCGGAAGCGGAGGCGGACGATGAGGGCATGGAATCGGGTCTCGGGGCAGCAGCGCGAAGCGGGCGGCAACGGCGGGAGCCGTTGCGGGCGACGCCGGGTGCATGGCGCGCGGCGGCGCACCCGGAATGGGGATTCTACGAACCCGGCGATTCCCTTGCGACCGCGCGTGCCGCGAGGCCGGCCAGGTCGGGCGCTTCGCCGATCGGCCGTACCGGTTCCGCCGCACGGCAATGCCGGGCGATTGCCCCAGCGGTCGGCCCCTGACGGGCGTCGCGCAACCCGTTGAAAAGTACCGCTGCCCGCCGCTTTTCGCGCGGACGGCTTGCGACGGCGCATTGCATTTCCGGCCAGCAAGGGCACAGTTCGCCCTCGTCATAGCCAACAACAGGAACGATCATGCCCGTCTCGCGCAACTGGCTTCTGGCCTCCACCGTCCTGCTGCTGGCGGGTTGCGACAGCAAGCCGCCGGTCCTCACGGTGGGGGTGCTCGTCGCGCAGTCCGGCCCCTCCGGTGCCCGCGGCAAGGACCTGCTCAATGGCGCCACACTGGCCGCGGAGGAGATCAACCATGCCGACTTCAAGGTCGACGGCAAGCCACTGACGATCCAGATCAAGGCGGCCGACGACCACGGCGACGTCGACGGCGCGAAAGCCGAGGCGCAGGCCTTTGTCGACGCCGGCGTCAATGCGGTCATCGGCCCCGTCAACAGCAACCAGGCCGCCGCGGCCATCCCGATCGTCGCGACCAAGGGCCTGCCCGAGCTGCTGACGGCCACCAGCGCCTCGTTGACCACGCTCGGCAAGGGCAACGTGCTGCGCCTGCTCGCCAACGACGACCAGCAGGGCCGGGCCGTGGCCTCGTTCGCCGCCGAGACCCTGAAGGCCACGCGCATCGGGATCATCATCGAGAAAAGCGACTACGGCCATGGACTGGATACCGCCGTCCTGGCCGGCCTGGACAAGTTGCATCTCGCGCCGGTCATCTCCGCCGAGGTCGCCGAGAAGAGCCCGGTGACGCAGGAGACGATCACGAGCTTCCGGGCCGCCAAGGTCGACACGATCCTGTTCCTGGACCGCGAGCCGCAGCTCGTCGGCCTGCTCGACCAGCTGGAAAAGACCGGCTGGCTCGACGTGACGATAGTCGGCACCAACGTGATCCGCAACAAGAGCCTCGCCCAGCGCCCCGTCGCCATCAAGGGCCTGTACGCCACCGCCACGGCCATCGACGCCAAGGAGTTCCCCGAGGGCAAGACCTTCCTGGCCAGCTTCCAGAAGCGCTTCGGCAGCGATCCGGTCTGGGGGGCGCAGTACGCCTACGACGCGGTCTACGCGCTGGCGGACGCCGCGCGCCAGGGCCGCAGCCTGGAGCCCGCCACGCTGGTGCAGACCTTGAAGCGCATCGAGCCGGTGACCCGGGTCAACCAGCAGATGCGGTTCGCGCCGTCGGGCGAGCAGATCTACCCGAACATCGCGGTTTACCGGTCGGTGCAGTCGAGCTGGGCGTTGCAGCTCATGTCGGCCAACTGGTAATCCGCGACCTGCGGGCGATGCCGCCTCAGGGGTTGTTCGACAGCGTGAACGCCGCCAGCGTGCTGCCCACCGGCACCACCAGCATGCCGTTGCCCGCGGCCATGCCCGACTGACCCAGCTGCATCCACGGGCTCGCGTTCGTGGCGCCCGCCAGGGAGGTCTGCCACAGCGTGGCGCCCGTGGTGGCGTCGAGCGCGTAGAGCCGGCCGGAACTCCCGCCGACGAACACATAGCCGTTGACGAGGATGGGAGCGGTGGCGAGCGTGCCGTCGCCCGCGAACGTCCAGCGGATGACGTTGTCCGACAGGCCGATCGCGCTGAGCGTGCCGGCCTGCAGGAAGTAGCCGATGGCCGCGCCAAGGGCCGGTGGCTGGCTGGCCGTGTACGCCGAGAGGAACGCACCGGTCTCGGCGTCGAAGGACATGCCGCTGTAGCCCGCGGGCTGGTTGGGCGAGTAGTAGACGCCGCCGCCGAACGTGCCCGTCGCACCGCCGCCGCCTTCGCAGCCGGAGTCGTTGTGCCACAGCAGCGCGCCGGTGAGCGGGCCGAAGTCGTAGGTCTGGCACGGATAGGTCACGTAGACCCCATCGGCGGTGATCGTCGGCGAGCTCGCGTCGCCGTTCCAGACGGTGGCGCTCCACACCAGCGCGCCGGTGGCGTCATTGACCGCGTACAGGGTGCCGCCCGAGCCGGCGCCGCCCGTGTAGACCATGCCGTTGGCGGCCGTCGGGGGGGCCGAGAACGAGTATTGCGAGGTCAGCGCGGTGCTCCACAACTGGGACCCGGTGGCGGCGTCGAAGGCCGTCAGGATGCCAGGGCCGAAGCCGCCGGACAGCACGATCACGCGGCCGTTGTCATAGGTCGCGTTCGCGGTGCCGGCCAGCGCGACCGGCCCCCACACCAGCTCGCCGGAGGCGGCGCTCAGGGCCACGATCTCCGAGCCGCCGCCGCTGCGCGCCACCGTCACGAACACCCGTCCGCCGGCGATCAGCGGGTACGACGCCGTGCCGTCCAGCGCGGCCGTCCAGGTCGGCGACGTCGGCAACGCCGACGGCGCGACGACGGTCGCGAAACGGATCGCGCCATTGTGCTGGGGGTTGACCTGGAAGGCGACCGCCTCGGTGGACGGCAAGCCGATCGTCAGGGCCTGCCCGGCGCTGGTGCCCGGCGTGCTGCCGCCATTGACCACGGTGAGCGTGGCCGTGCCGACGCTGGCGATGTCGGCCGCGCTGACCTGCGCCCGCAGCTGCGTCGTCGAGACCAGGGTCGTCACGCGCGGGCTGCCGTTCCACCGCAGGGTGGACGTCGCGTTGAAGCCGGTGCCGATCACCGTCTGCATGTACGCCGGGCCGCCCGCGACCACGAACGGCGGCGACAGCGTGACGAGCGCCAGCGGCGCGTCGGCCACGCTCACCAGCACGGTGTTCGAGGCCATCGCGCCGTTGTCCGCGTTGTAGACGCCCACGGGGAAGTTGCCCGCGGAGGCGATGTCGGCCGCCGTGATCTGCGCCGTGACCTGGGTGGGCGAGACGTAGCTCGTCGTGCGAGGACTGCCATTCCACGTCACCTGCGCCAGGCTGTCGAAGCCGGTGCCGTTGACGGTCAGTGTGTAGGCCGACCCGCCCGTGGCCGCCGACGCCGGACTCACCGTCGTGACCACCGGCACCACCGCGGTGACGGCCAGGGACTGCCCGAGCGAGACCCCGCCGCCCGTCGACGCGTTGGACACGGTCACGCTGGCCGTCCCGATGCTGGCCACGTCGGACGCGTTGATCTGCGCGTTGAGCGTGTTCGCCGACACGTAGGTCGTCGCCCGCACCTGGCCGTTCCACGCCACCGAGGACGTCGGGGCGAAGTTGTTGCCCGACAGGACCAGCACGAAGCCCTGACTGCCGACGACGACCGAGGCCGGCGACAACTGGGTGATCATGGGCACGGAGGTGGCCGGATCGCCCAGCGTCACCGTGTACGTGACCGGCAGGGCCAGGGGGCTGCCGCTGATCGGGCGCGCGCACTGGGCGTCGTAGCAGACGTCGATGGCCACCGAATCCCGGTAGGTGCCGACGGCCAGCGAGCCTGGCGCGACGCCGTTGACCGTCACGCCCTGTCCGTCGAAGGTGGCCGTGACGTAGCCCTTGGTGCCGCGCACGCGGACGTACAGGCCGGCGTCGGGCATGTTGGTGGCCGACAGCGACACGCTGGCGCTCGGCGCCGGCCCGGTGGTGGTGCCGGCCAGCGCGACCGTCTTCGGCGAGACGGTGACGACGATGGGCGGGCTTGACGAGGCGGACGAGCCGCCCCCGCCGCAACCAGCCGCCACCACGGCGACCGCCAGGGCCGCGGCCCAGCTCCTGAATCGAATCATTGTTCCTCCCTGCGGACGCACCGATATTCTTGTTCGGCCGTGCTCGAGGCCGGCCCGGCGGTGGTCTTGGCCACGCCGTTCAACATAGGCTAATGTAGCCCGACCCGACAGGGCAAAGCTGGCGCGGAGCCGTCGCCGACGTCCGCGCCCATGTGCGACGGCCCCGGACCGCAAGGTCCGAGGCCGTCGTGGCGGGTTCGTCCGGGGCGGGCGCCCCGCGCGCCGGCGTTCAGTGCACCACGCGCCCGAAGCTGAACTCGCCGTCCACCAGGTCGACCGGGATGATGTCCTTCGGGCCGAACCGGCCTTCCAGGATCAGCCGCGCGACCGGGTTCTCGACGCGTTGCTGGATCGCGCGCTTCAACGGACGTGCACCGAACACCGGGTCGAAGCCGACCTTGGCGAGTTCGCGCAGGGCCGCGGGCGACACTTCCAGCGTCATGTCCATCTTGCGCACGCGCTGTTCCAGCGTGGCGAGCTGGATCTTGGCGATGGACTCGATGTTGGCCCGGTCCAGCGCGTGGAACACCACCGTCTCGTCGATGCGGTTGAGGAACTCGGGGCGGAAATGCGCCTTGACCTCTTCCCACACCGCGGCGCGGATCGCCTCGGTGCTCTGGCCGGCCATCTGCATGATCATCTGCGAGCCGAGGTTGCTGGTCATCACGATGACCGTGTTCTTGAAGTCCACGGTGCGGCCCTGGCCGTCGGTCAGGCGGCCGTCGTCGAGCACCTGCAGCAGCACGTTGAAGACGTCCGGGTGGGCCTTCTCCACCTCGTCGAGCAGCACCACGCTGTAGGGCTTGCGCCGCACCGCCTCGGTGAGCGTGCCGCCCTCGTCGTAGCCGACGTAGCCCGGGGGCGCGCCGATCAGGCGGCTGACCGAGTGCTTTTCCATGAACTCGCTCATGTCGACGCGGATCAGGTGGTCCTCGCTGTCGAACAGGAAGCCGGCCAGGGCCTTGCACAGCTCGGTCTTGCCGACGCCGGTGGGGCCGAGGAACAGGAACGAGCCCAGCGGCCGGTTCGGGTCGGACAGGCCGGCGCGCGAGCGGCGGATGGCGTCCGCGACGACCTTGATCGCCTCGTCCTGGCCCACCACGCGTTCATGCAGCTTGTCTTCCATCTTCAGCAGCTTGTCGCGCTCGCCCTGCATCAGCTTGGACACCGGGATGCCGGTGGCGCGCGAGACCACCTCGGCGATCTCCTCGGCGCCGACCATCGTGCGCAGCAGCTGCGGCACGTTGCCGGCCTTGGTCTTGCCGGCCTCGGTGGCCTGCGCCTCGGCCAGGCGCTTCTCCAGCTCCGGCAGCTTGCCGTACTGCAGTTCGGCAACCGCGTTGAAGTCGCCCTTGCGCTTGAGCTCCTCGATGCGGAAGCGGATCTTGTCGATGTCTTCCTTGAGGTGCGCCGAGCCCTGCGCGGCGGCCTTCTCGGACTTCCAGATCTCCTCTAGGTCGGCGTATTCGCGGCCCAGGCGCGCGATCTCCTCCTCGATCAGGGCCATGCGGCGCTGCGAGGCCTCGTCGGTCTCGCGGCGCACGGCCTCGCGCTCGATCTTCAGCTGGATGATGCGGCGGTCGAGCCGGTCCATCACCTCGGGCTTGGAGTCGATCTCGATCTTGACCTTGGCGGCCGCCTCGTCGATCAGGTCGATCGCCTTGTCGGGCAGGAAGCGGTCGGTGATGTAGCGATGGCTCAGCTCGGCCGCGGCCACGATGGCCGGGTCGGTGATCTCCACGCCATGGTGGACCTCGTACTTCTCCTGCAGCCCGCGCAGGATGGCGATGGTCGCCTCGACGGTGGGCTCGGCCACCAGCACCTTCTGGAAGCGGCGCTCCAGCGCGGCGTCCTTCTCGACGTACTTGCGGTACTCGTCGAGCGTGGTCGCGCCGATGCAGTGCAGTTCGCCGCGCGCCAGGGCGGGCTTGAGCATGTTGCCGGCGTCGATCGATCCCTCGGCCTTGCCGGCGCCCACCATCGTGTGCAGTTCGTCGATGAACAGGATGATGCGGCCCTCGTCCATGGCCACTTCCTTGAGCACGGCCTTGAGCCGCTCCTCGAACTCGCCGCGGAACTTGGCGCCGGCCAGCAGGCCGGCCATGTCGAGCACCAGCACGCGCTTGTTCTTCAGCGTCTCGGGCACCTCGCCGGCGACGATGCGCTGCGCCAGGCCCTCGACGATGGCGGTCTTGCCGACGCCCGGCTCGCCGATGAGCACGGGGTTGTTCTTGCTGCGCCGCTGCAGCACCTGGATCGTGCGGCGGATCTCGTCGTCGCGGCCGATCACCGGGTCGAGCTTGCCCTTGCGCGCGCGCTCGGTCAGGTCCAACGTGTATTTCTTCAGCGCCTCGCGCTGGCCCTCGGCCTCGGCGGAGTCCACCGTCGCACCGCCGCGCACCGCGTCGATGGCCGACTCGAGCGCCTTGCGCACCAGGCCGTGGCCGCGGACGATGCCGCCGATGTCGGTCTTGGCGTCGGCGAGCGCCACCAGGAACATCTCGCTGGCGACGAATTCGTCGCCGCGCTTGCCGGCTTCCTTCTCGGCCTGCTGCAGCAGGTGCACCAGGTCGCGGCTGGCCGACACCTGGCCGCCGCCCTGCACCTGCGGCAGCCCGGCCACGAGGTTGTCCATCGCGGTCTTCAGGCCGGCGACGTTCGCCCCGGCGCGCTCCAGCAGGGATTTCGGGCCGTCGGCCTGCACCAGCATCGCGGCCAGCACGTGGGCCGGTTCGACGTAGGGGTTCTCGCGCGCCACGGCGGCGCTCTGGCCGTCGGCCAGGGCCTGTTGGAACGCGGTGGTCAGCTTTTCGAGTCGCATCTTGAAATTCCTTTCAAACTGACAGGCACATGGGCCCGGCGGTCGAGTTTTCAAGCGCCCGCCCCGCGCCTGCCGTTCGGCACCCGCGAACGCGGGCGTACCGGCAAAGTCTGGGCCTTGGGGGCGATCCGTTCAATGCGATATGTCAACGCCGGAGACGGCGTCGACCGCAGCGCGCGGCCGCCTATTCGGCGTCCGTCAGCGTGCGGTAGTGCCCGGCGTGGTAGACCAGCGGCGTGGCGGACGAGCCGCCGATGCGCTCGACCTCGCCGATGAACAGCACATGGTCGCCGGCGGCGTGATGGCTGCGGCGGCGGCACTCGAACACGGCCACGCAGCCGGCAAGCAGCGGCGCGCCGCCCTGCCCGTCCGACCACTCGCCGGCGTCGAACTTGGCGCTCGACGGCCGGGCGAAGCGGCGCGACAGGTCCACCTGGTCGGCCGCCAGCACGTTGACCGCGAAGTGGCTCGCGGCGCTGAAGGCGCCGATGGTGGAACTGGCCTGGCGCAGCGACCACAGCACCAGCGGCGGATCCAGCGACAGCGCGTTGAACGAGTTGGCGGTCAGGCCCACCGGGGCGCCGTGCTCGTCGCGGCAGGTGACGATGGTCACGCCGGTGACGAAGCGGCCAAGGGCCTGGCGCAGTTCGTCCGGGCCCAGCTCGGCCGCGGCCAGTTCGGGCACCGGCACCGGTGCGCCGCGGTCGTCGGCCATGTCCGCGCCGCTCAATGGAGCACCCAGCGGCCGATCTGCCAGCCGAGGACGGCGGCCAGCAGCGCGCCGCACACGTGCACCAGCGTGTGCATCACCGCCACGCCCCACTGGCCCTTGATCATCAGGCTCAGCGACTCGCCCGAGAACGACGAGAACGTGGTCAGCCCGCCCAGCACGCCGGTGACCAGCAGCAGGCGCAGGCCCTCGCTGGGCAGGCGCTCGAACGCGACGATGGAAAAGCCGATGCACAGGCCGCCCACCAGGTTGGCCACCAGGATGCCCGGGGCGATCGGCCATTGCAGCCCGCCCAGCCAGACGACCAGCCGCCAGCGCAGCACGGAGCCGAGCGCGCCACCGGCGGCCACGGCGACGGCCTGGGCGAAGGGCGACAGGGACGAGAGGATCGCGGGCGTGGGAACGAGGGGCGGGGCGCTCATGGAGGGGCTGGCAGGAGGTTCGGCGGGCGGCGCGGCGCGCGGGGGGGTCGGCCCATTGTCGCAGGCAGCGCCGGCCGCGGGGCGCGCCGGCGCTGCCGAACCGGGCGAACGCGCCGCGGCGGATCCGTTTCAGGCCGGGCGGCCCGGCGCTCCGCCCGCGTTGTCCGAGGCGACGCCCCAGCGGGCCAGCGCGGTGTCGTCGGCCACCCGCGCGTCGACCCAGCGCTCGCCCTCGGGCGTGGTTTCCTTCTTCCAGAACGGCGCGTGCGCCTTCAGGTAGTCCATCAGGAATTCGCAGGCCTGGAAGGCGTCGTGGCGGTGCCCGGCCAGGACCGCCACCAGCACGATGCGCTCGCCCGGCAGCAGCCGCCCCACCCGATGGACGACGCGCGCGTCCAGCACGCCGAAGCGGGCCTGCGCGGCGGCGATCATCTGCTCGATCGAGCGCTCGGTCATGCCGGGATAGTGTTCCAGCGTCAGCGCGCTGACGTCGTCGTCGCGGGTGTGGCCGCGCACGCAGCCGACGAAGCTGGCCACGGCACCGACGTCGGTGCGCGCGCCCTGCAGCGCCGCCAGCTCGGCACCGACGTCGAAGTCGGCCTCCTGGATACGGACGCGCACCATCGTCGTCAGCCGCCGGTGACCGGCGGGAAGAACGCCACCTCGGCGCCGTCGTGCAGCGGCGTGGCCTCGTCGGCCAGCGCCTGGTCGACGGCCACGCGCACCGCGCGCCCCGGGGCCAGCACCCGCGCGTGCGCGTCCGACTGCGTGACGAGCCAGGCGCGCAGCGCCGCCGCTGTCGGCGCCCCGGCGGGCGTCCAGTCGAGCGGCCCACCCGCTCCGAGGGCGTCGCGCAGCGACGCGAAGTACTTCAGTTCGAGCCTCATGGCGCCAGCTCCGCCAACGACAGGTAGTTCACCAGGTCACCCGGCTGCACCGCGTGGCCCGGTGCGATGTCGGCCAGACCGTCGCCCCAGGCCAGCGAGGTCAGTGCGCCGGAGCCCTGGTTGCGGTGCAGGTCCAGGCCGCCCGTGGCGTTGCGCCGCACGCGCAGGAACTCACGCCGCCGGTCGGGCCTGGGCCAGGTGAAGTCGGCGCGCATCGGGATGCCGGCCGGCGCGAGCACCAGCGCGCCCTGCAGCCGCGCCAGCACCGGCCGCACGAACAACGTGAAGGTGACGTGGCTGGACACCGGGTTGCCCGGCAGGCCGATGAACCAGGTTTCCCCGCCCGCGCGCCGCACCGCGCCGAACGCCAGCGGCTTGCCCGGCTTGATGGCGATGGACCACAGGTCGAGCCGGCCTTCGGCGGCCAGCGCCGGTTTCAGGTGGTCTTCCTCGCCGACCGACACGCCGCCCGAGCTCAGGATCAGGTCGTGGTCGGCGGCGGCCGCGCGCAGCATCGCGCGCGTGGCGTCCAGCCGGTCGGGCACGTTGCCCAGGTCGGTGACCAGGCAGCCCTGGCCGCGCAGCAGCGCGCCCAGCATGAAGCGGTTGGAGTTGTAGATCGCCCCGGGCGGCAGCGGCTCGCCCGGCATCACCAGTTCGTCGCCGGTGGAGAACAGGGCCACGCGCGGCCGCGCGGCGACCTCCAGCCGCGCCATGCCCACCGTGGCGGCCAGGCCGATGGCGGCGGCGTCGAGCCGCTGGCCCGCCTGCAGCACGACATGGCCGCGCGCCACGTCCTCGCCCTGGCGGCGGATGGCCATGCCCGGCCGCGGCAGCTCGTTGACGCGCACCCCGCCGAATGGATCGTCGGCGCCGTGTGCCGCGACGGCCTCGCAATGCTCCTGCATCACCACCGCGTCCGCTCCGGCGGGCACCGGTGCGCCGGTGAAGATGCGCGCCGCGCTGCCCGCAGCCAGCGGCACGCCGACCTGCCCGGCCGCGATGCGCTGGCTGACGGGCAGCAGCGTGCCGGCGACGCCGCCCAGGTCGGCCAGGCGGACGGCGTAGCCATCCATCGCGCTGTTGTCGGCCGGCGGCACGTCGACGCCGGAGACGACGTCGCGCGCCAGCACGCGGCCCCAGGCGTCGGGGGTGGAGACATCGTCGCTGCGGCCCAGCGGCGCGACGGCCGCCAGCAGGCGCGCGAGCGCGTCTTCGGCGCTGATCGAGGCGCCGCGGGCGGGCGCGGCGGGAACGGGAGATGTGCTCATGACTTCGCGATGATGCAACAGGTCGCCGGGGCCTGGCCCTGGCAGGGATGCCGGCGCGCCGTCCGCCCGCGTGACGGGCGCGGCGGGACGGGTCGCGCTCAATGCGCCGGGGCGTGCGCCTCGATGAAGGCCTTGACGACGGCCACGTCGGCCGGCAGCACCGTGAACCGCTTGGGCCGCGACTCCAGGTCGGCCAGCGCGGCGGGCAGCGCGGGCCTGCGGCCGAGTGCCTCCTGGATGGTCTCGGCGAACTTCACCGGCAGCGCCGTCTCCAGCACCAGCATCGTCTCGCCGGCGCGCACGTGCTCGCGCGCCACCTTCAGGCCGTCGGCGGTGTGGGTATCGATGACGACGCCGAAGCGGGCATCGGTGTCGCGGATCGTGGCCAGGCGGTCGGCGTGCGTGCTGCGGCCCGACACGAAGCCGAAGGCGGCGATGCGCGCCTTCTCGTCGGCCGACAGCGTGAACGCGCCGTCGCGCTGCAGCCCGGCGCCGAACAGCGCGCGGGTGCGCTCGCCGTCGCGGCCCAGCAGGTCGAACACGAAGCGTTCGAAGTTGGACGCCTTGGAGATGTCCATCGACGGGCTCGAGGTCTCGAAGGTCTCGGCCGAGGCCCGCACGCGGTAGGTGCCGGTGCGGAAGAACTCGTCGAGCACGTCGTTCTCGTTGGTGGCCACCACCAGTTGCGCGATCGGCAGGCCCATCATGCGCGCCACGTGGCCGGCGCAAACGTTGCCGAAATTGCCCGACGGCACCGCGAAGCTGACCTGCTCGGCATTGGTCTTCGTGGCCTGGAAATAGCCGGCGAAGTAGTAGACCACCTGGGCCAGCAGGCGCGCCCAGTTGATCGAGTTGACCGTGCCGATGCGCCACTTGCGCTTGAACGCGAGGTCGTTGGAGACGGACTTGACGATGTCCTGGCAGTCGTCGAACACGCCCTCCACGCTCAGGTTGTGGATGTTGGCGTCCTGCAGGCTGAACATCTGCGCCTGCTGGAACGGGCTCATGCGGCCGTACGGACTCAGCATGAACACGCTCACGCCGTGCTTGCCGCGCATCGCATGCTCGGCCGCGCTGCCGGTGTCGCCCGAGGTGGCGCCCAGGATGTTGAGCGTCTCGCCGCGGCGGGCCAGTTCGTACTCGAACAGGTTGCCCAGCAGCTGCATGGCCATGTCCTTGAACGCCAGCGTCGGGCCGTTGGACAGGGCCTCGAGCTGCAGGCCCGGCTCCAGCGGCTTCAGCGGCACGATGGCCGCGCTGCCGAACACCTCGGCCGTGTACGTCTTCGCGGCCAGCGCCTTCAGGTCGGCGGCCGGGATGTCGTCGATGTAGAGCGACAGGATCTCGAACGCCAGCTCGGCGTACGACAGGCCGCGCCAGCGCGCCAGCGTGGCGACGTCGACACGCGGATAGTGCGCGGGCAGGTAGAGGCCGCCGTCCGGCGCGAGGCCCTCGAGCAGGATCTCGCTGAAGCTGCGCGGGGTCAGGTCGCCGCGGGTGCTGATGTATTTCATCGGGCGAGGGTCTCCCGAGAACTGATGAACTCCCCCTTGGGGGGCAGCGACGGCAGGAGCGTGGGGGTTGTCATGTCGGTCAGGCCAGGTCTTCCTTGCGCAGGCTGACGATGGGCGCCAGCACGGTGGGCAGGGCCTGCATCTGCGCGATCGCCTGGCGCATCCTGCCTTCCACCGTGTTGTGCGTGAGGATGATCAGGTCCTGCTGGCCGTCCTTGCGGTCGGGGCTGGGGCGCTGCAGCACGGCGTCGATGGAGATGCCGTGCTCGGCCAGCGTGGTGGTGATCTTCGACAGCACGCCGGCCTCGTCGGCCACGCACAGGCGCAGGTAGAACGAGGTGATGACGTCGGCGATGTCCAGGATGGGCGTGTCGGCCAGCGAATCGGCGCGGAACGCCAGGTGCGGCACCCGGTGGTCGGGGTCGGCGGTGTGCAGGCGCGTGATGTCGACCAGGTCGGCCACCACGGCCGAGGCGGTGGGCTCGGCGCCCGCGCCCTTGCCGTAGTACAGCGTGGTGCCGACCGCGTCGGCCTGCACCACGACGGCGTTCATCGCGCCCTCGACGTTGGCGATCAGGCGCTTGGCCGGCACCAGCGTCGGGTGCACGCGCAGCTCGATGCCGCCGACGTCGGTGCGCCGGCGCGTGATGCCCAGCAGCTTGATGCGGTAGCCCAGCGCCTCGGCGTGCTTGATGTCGGCGGCCTGCAGGCCGACGATGCCCTCGACGTGGGCGCGGTCGAACTGCATCGGGATGCCGAACGCGATCGCGCTCATGATCGTCGCCTTGTGGGCCGCGTCGATGCCCTGGATGTCGAACGTGGGATCGGCCTCGGCGTAGCCCAGGCGCTGCGCCTCCTTGAGCACGACGTCGAAGTCCAGCCCCTTGTCGCGCATCTCGGACAGGATGAAGTTGGTCGTGCCGTTGATGATGCCGGCGATCCATTCGATGCGGTTGGCGGTCAGGCCTTCGCGCAGCGCCTTGATGATGGGGATGCCGCCGGCCACCGCGGCCTCGAACGCCACCATCACGCCCTTGTCGCGCGCGGCGGCGAAGATCTCGTTGCCGTGCACCGCCAGCAGCGCCTTGTTGGCCGTGACCACGTGCTTGCCGGCAGCGATGGCCTCCAGCACCAGCGCCTTGGCCACGCCGTAGCCGCCGATCAGCTCGACGACGATGTCGATGTCCGGGTTGGCGATGATCTCGCGGGCGTCGGCCACCACCTTCACATGGTCCCCGACGATCGTCTTGGCGCGCGCGACGTCGAGGTCGGCCACCATGGTGATCTCGATGGCGCGGCCGGCGCGGCGGCGGATTTCCTCCTGGTTGCGCGTGAGGACGTTGTACGTGCCGGAACCGACGGTTCCGATGCCCAGCAGGCCGACCTGGATCGCTTTCATCTTCATTTCACCTCGTGTTGCATTCTCATTTGACGGGGATCACCTCGGCGACCACCGTGGGCAGTTCCCATGCGCCGCCGTCGGCGACGCCGCGGCACAGGCCGTGCGTGGACGAGCGCGTCAGCTCGAACTCGAAACCGTTCCAGGTCCAGACGTCGGCGCTCCCGCAGTCGCCGCCGCCCGCCTTCTGCGTGGCCCACAGGCGGCTCGCCTCGTCGAAGCCGCTGCCCGACAGCGTGAGCACGCGCGGCGCGAACGGCGGGCGCAGGTTGGCGATCCAGTAGCCGGCGCCGCTCGCGTCGCCGCGGCGCCAGCAGGCCACGGTCACGAGCACGCGGTTGGCGTCCAGGTGCCACAGCCGGGGCGCGTTGTGCGGATCCTGGCGTGCCTGGCCGTCGTCGAGCAGGGGACAGTCGTCGTTGTGCGGGATCATGGCGACGATGCGCCCGGCCAGCTCGTCGTCGCCGGGGCGCGCCGCGGCGATGCGCACGGCCTGCACCGTCGGCAGCGCCAGCGGCAACACCACGTTGTCGTCGCCCAGCGTGCCGCGCCGCAGCAGCGCCGTGGCGGTGCCGGTGCGGCCCTGCAGGTCGTCCATCTTCTGCAGCACCGCGCCCGCGCCGTCGGCCGACAGCCGCCAGGTGGCCTTGCCGGCGGTGAACGCGACGCTGGCGTTGGCCGCCAGCGCCTTGAGCAGCGCGTCCACCGCCGCGCCGCCCAGCAGCGCGTGGTTGTCGCGGTCGAGCGCGATGGTGGCACCGGGCTTGCCGGCGACCAGCATGCGCACGCTGCCCGGATGCGGGCTGCCCTCCGGCGTGGCCAGCCGCAGCTCGGCGTACAGCGGCGCGCGCGGTCCCGCCAGGCGGGTGAACAGCACGGACACCGCGGGCACGTCGTGCTCGCGCTGGTAGCCGGCGGCCCGGCAGGTGCGCGTGTTGTCGCACGCCAGCTGCCAGTCCTGGCTCTCGAAGGACTGCGCGCCCGCGGCCAGCGGCCACGCCAGCGCGGCGAGCAGGAACAGGACGACCCGGCGCATGGTCAGGCCGAGTGGCGCTTGCGGTAGCCGTCGAGGAAGCGCGCGATGCGCGTCACCGCCTCGGTGAGGTCGTCCGCGTTGGGCAGGAACACCACCCGGAAGTGGTCCGGCTGGGCCCAGTTGAAGCCGGTGCCCTGCACGATCAGCACCTTCTCCTCGGCCAGGAGCTCGTAGGCGAACTGCTGGTCGTCGGCGATCGGGTACATCTTCGGGTCCAGGCGCGGGAACATGTAGAGCGCGGCCTTGGGCTTGACGACGCTCACGCCGGGAATCTGCGTCAGCAGGTCGTAGGCGAGGTCGCGCTGGCGCGCGAGGCGACCGCCCGGGGCGACGAGGTCCTTGATGCTCTGGTAGCCGCCCAGCGCGGTCTGGATCGCGAGCTGGCCCGGCGTGTTGGCGCACAGGCGCATCGAGGCCAGCATGTTCAGGCCCTCGATATAGTCCTTGGCGTGCTTCTTCGGGCCCGAGACCACCATCCAGCCGGCGCGGTAGCCGCACGAACGGTAGTTCTTCGACAGCCCGTTGAAGGTCACGAACAGCACGTCGTCGGCCAGCGACGCGATGCTGGTGTGGGTCTCGCCGTCGTACAGCGTCTTGTCGTAGATCTCGTCGGCGAAGACCACCAGTTCATTCTGGCGCGCGATCTCGACGATCTCCTGCAGCACCTCCACCGGGTACAGCGCGCCGGTGGGGTTGTTCGGGTTGATGATCACGATCGCCTTGGTGCGCGGCGTGACCTTGCGGCGGATGTCGGCGATGTCGGGCAGCCAGCCGGACTGCTCGTCGCACACGTAGTGCACCGGCGTGCCGCCCGACAGGCCGACGACGGCCGTGTACAGCGGGTAGTCCGGCGAGGGGATCAGCACCTCGTCGCCCGAGTCGAGCAGCGCGTTCATGCTGAAGGCGATCAGCTCGGAGGCGCCGTTGCCCAGGTAGACGTCGTCGACGGTGACGCCGGCGATCTTCTTTTCCTGCGTGTAGTGGACCACCGACTTGCGCGGCGCGAACAGCCCCTTCGAATCGGTGTACGCGGCGGCGTGCGGCAGGTTGCGGATCATGTCCTGCACGATCTCGTCGGGCGGCTCGAGCCCGAACGCGGCCACGTTGCCGATGTTGAGCTTGATGATCTTCTGGCCCTCGTCCTCCATCTGGCGGGCCTTGTCGAGGACCGGGCCGCGGATGTCGTAGCCGATGTTGGCGAGCTTGCTGGACTTGGCGATCGGCTTCACGGCCGGTATCCCTGTGCAAAAAAGAAATCGGGGCGTCTTCCGGGCAGGAGGACGCCGACTGTTCGTCGTAGCCCCCAAGTTTCTCATAGGGCGCGCCCCATTCCGGCGCGGCGACGGGGGGCGCGCCGCCCGCCATCGCCCTGTCACGGTGCGGGGCTAGGCTCCCCACCCCATGGACATGCACGTCAGGCTGGCGCCCGAACTGGGCGCCTGGATCGCCCACAACCTCGACCGCGGCTGCGCCGCGCCCGACGTCGTGCAGGCCATGCTGGCGCAGGACTTCGACCCCGCGCTGGCGGCGGCGCTGGTCGAGGCCGTCGTCCACGCGCGGCGCGATGGCCTGCCGCCGCCCGCAGGCGAGATCGCGCTGCGCATCGACGAGCCGCCCCGCCTGGCGCCCGGCCCGGTGATCCGCACCTTCGACCGCGACATCGTCGTCGCGCTGCGCGTCGAGCGTCCCGCGCTGGCCCTGCTGGCCAACGTGCTGTCGCCCGCGGAGTGCCGGGAGATCGTCGCGCTGGGCCGCCCGCGCCTGCGCCCATCCACCGTGATGGACCCCGGCACCGGCCGCGACACCGTGGCGCCACATCGCAGCAGCGAGGGCATGTTCTTCCGGCCGCAGGAAACACCGTTCATCGCCGCGATCGAGCGCCGCGTGGCCGAGCTGATGAACTGTCCCTTGCACAATGGCGAAGGCTTGCAGTTGCTGCATTACCACCCCGGGGGCGCCAGCGCCCCGCACTTCGACTTCCTGAGTCCGGGCACGCCGGCCAACGACGACTCGCTGGCGCGCAGCGGCCAGCGCGTGTCGACGCTGGTGATGTACCTGAACGACGTCGAGCGTGGCGGCGAGACGGTATTCCCCGAGATCGGCCTGGCCGTGACGCCGCGCCAGGGCCACGCCGTGCACTTCGAGTACGTCGACGGCCGCGGCGACCTCGACCTGCAGTCGGTGCACGCCGCCGCCGCGGTCGAGGCCGGCGAGAAATGGGTGCTGACGAAGTGGATGCGCGAGCGGCCCTTCGTGTCGGCCTGAGCTGCCGACCCCGCCTCAGTTCGCCAGTCCCGCGGGCACCCAGGCGCCATCCACCCAGGCGAAGGCCTGCTTGAGCTGCAACGCGCGGGAGCCGGCGAGCACGCGCGCGGCCATCGGAAACACCTGCTGGAAATCGGCCGCCGCGGCCCAGTCGGCCGGCCGCGCGTCGTAGGTGTAGGTGGCCACGAAGCTGCCCGGCGCGTCGCCGGGGGCGACGGCCACCACCTGCGCCAGCGCCAGGTGGGCGGCGCAGAGGTCGCGCCGGCGCACGTGGCGGTCGCCCTGCGGCCCGGGCACGACGACGTCGCGCTCGTGCATGAAGCGCTCGCCCAGCGAGGTGAGCTCGTAGCGCCGCACCGCCACCGGCCGCGGCGGCGCGCCCTCCTCCGCGTCCGGCCCCTCCACGCGCATCGCCGTTGCCGCGGCCGAGCGCACCAGGCCCAGCGCCTCGAGCACCGGCATCTGCAACACGTCGCGGCCGCGCGCGCGCTCGTCCAGCGCGCTGAGCTCCACCGGCCAGTCCATCTTGCCGAGGCAGAAGTCGCCGTGATCGGCCAGGTAGCGCACCAGTGCGGCGGCGGCCGCGGCGGTGTCGGGCAACGCGGGCGGCCCGGCGGCGCCGGCGGGCGCGCCGGCCAGGGCCAGCGCCAGGCTCAGGAAGGTCGTTCTCATGGGCAGGGGTCTCGTCATCGGGCCGTCGCGGCGACTCGGCCGCCGGCGGCCGCGGAACCGGGCAGCAGGGCCAGCACGTCGCGGTCGGTCAGCATCTCGAGAAAGGCCTCGAGGTCGCGCATCTCCTGGTCGGTCATCGGCGGCTTGCTGCCGGCCGGGCGGCCGTCCAGCGGCTTCTGGGTGTCGATGTTGGCGCGGTAGCGCACCGGCAGGTCGTCGTACTTGCGCACCCGGCCGCCGACGACCGGATACCAGCGCTGCGGCTCGGTATCGCGCGTGTTGTAGAAGCGGACCACCTCGGCCAGCGACTTCATGCGTCCGTTGTGGAAGAACACGCGCCGCGTCGCCACGTTGCGCAGCGTGGGCGTCTTGAACTCGCCGCAGTAGCGCTCGTTGGCCTTGCCCGCGTGGTCGGGACGGGCGCACAGGCCCAGGTCGACGTGGCGCGGGTCGCGGTTGGCCGGGATGGCGTCGTTGCGTGGCACGCCGATCGCCGCGTAGGTGAAATCGGTGAACAGCGCGACGCTGCCGCCCAGGCCGGCACCGTTGTAGTGGCAGGCGAAGCAATTGCCGCGGTCCGGGTCGTTGTAGACCGCGAAGCCGCGCGCCTCGGCGGGCGACATCGTGCCGCCGACCTTGTTGGCCGCGTACAGGTCGTAGCGACTGCTGTAGGGGTGGAAGCTCGGGTCTTCCAGCTGGAATGCCTGCAGTGCCCGGGTGGCGTCGTCGAACGCGATCGCGCTGTCGTCGAACACGCGCGCGCCGAACAGCGCGCGGAACGCGTCGGCATAGCTCGACCTGCGGATCCGCGCGGCGACCTCGGCGGGGCCGCGGTTGGCCATCTCGAGCGGGTTGAGCAGCGGGATGCGCGCCTGCTCGGCCAGCGTGGCGGCGCGGCCGTCCTGCGTCAGGCCGCCGCCCGGGCCGGGGGTGCTGATGCCGTCGGGGTTGTCCAGCAGGTCGGCGTACGGCGGCGTCGCCTCCTTGTAGCGCAGCGAGGGCACGGCGCGCACGCCCGCGCGCGTCATGCGCGCGCCGCCCGCCTGCACGGCCAGGCCGTTGGGCGCGGCGTAGGCGTAGGCCGGGTCGTGGCAGCTCGCGCAGGCGAGCCGCCCCGATGCCGACAGCGTCCTGTCGAAGAACATCTGGCGGCCCAGCGCGGCCAGCGGGCTCGGACCATCGGCCCGGGCAAGCGCGGCCACGAGGGCGAGCAGCAACCCGAGGGCGACGCGGATCGGAACTTCACGCAAGGTCATGGGAATCGATCTCGGGAACACGGCGGGGTCGCGTGGCAGGGTCCACGCACGAGGGGCCGGCCGCGAACGAGCCGGCCCCGGGGCAACCTCGTGCGGGGCGCCCGCCCCGGCCGGAGCGGGCGCGCCCGCGGCCTTACTTCAGCGCCCAGACGTTGGCCTGGGTCGCGTCGGGACCCACCTGCGGCGGGGTCGTGCGGTCGGCCGACTGCCGCTGCGTGTACGCCGCCGGGATTACGTAGCCGTGGTTCATCGGGCGCACCGCGTCGAAGTGGGTGTCGGCGCTGGAGGCGTACTCCGGCAGGTTCAGGATGTTGGCGGCGATGAACGACTCGGTGTACTTCGAGCGGTTCATGTACGAGCCCGGCAGCGCCGGATCGGCCAGCTGGAACATGTCCTGCAGCGTGCGCACGAACGAGAAGTGGCTGTAGACGTCCGAGTCCTGCACCTGCTTGGGCGCGTTCGCCTGGTTGGTGATCACGCCGAACACGCTCTGGCCGTGGCCGCGGTTGCCCTTGGTGTAGTTGTTGACCGAGGTGTCCACCGAGAACGTGCCGTCCGGGTTCTGCACGAGGGGCCTGGCCACCGTGCTGTTGCCCGGGTTCCAGCCGCAGCAGGAGTTGAAGCCGCTGGTCGCGTTGCCCTCGTCGAACATCAGGACGATGGCCACGCGCTTGCTGTCGTTCTTCCAGATCGGCGAGGCCTCGATCTTCCTGACCAGGTAGTCGACGTAGTTGTCGCCGCGCGTGATGATGTTGCCGCCGGTGGCCACGGGCACGTTGTTGGCGACGCTGCTGCAGTCGCTGGCCGTGGTCGTGACGCCGTTGACCTTGCCGGTGACCGAGATGCCGTGCATGTCGTCGCACTGGTCGGGCACGACGAAGTTGACGGTGCCGATGTCGCCGGACTGCAGGTCGGTGCCGAACTGGTCGACGTCGTAGCCCGCGGGAACGGCGTAGGCGCTGCTGTTCAGTAGCGCGGCGTCCCACTGCCCGCCGCCCAGCGTGCGGTTGCTGGTCTTGAACTCGGGCGCGCTGCGCACGTTCTGGTAGGCCATGCCCGGATGGTGCTTGGTCTTGTACGTGCCGGCCGGCAGCGGCAGGATCAGCGCCGCGTTGCCGATCGTCGTCGTGTTGCCGGCCAGAGTGCCCGGCGGGTAGATGTCGTCGCGCGCCTGCACGGCGGCGTCGGCCACGCTGTCGGTGCGCACATCCTGGCCGGGGTTCATCGACTCGCTGTAGGTGCGCCAGCTCATGCCGTTGGCGGTCAGCGCGTTGAACAGGTTCGGGCGGCCGACGATGTTGTGGGCCACGGCCGCGGCCTGCGTGCAGGTGGCGGCGAACGGCGAGCTCGCCAGGCCCGGCTGGGTCTTGTCGGGTACCGGCAGGTCCTGCACCGCGGCAGCACCGGTGGCGTCGCAGTTCCACTGCGAGTCGTCGGTGATGCCGAAATCGTCGGCGCCGCCCAGCGCGGTGTAGTTCGGCTCGCTCGGGTTGCCGGTGGCGAAGTAGCTGGTGAACTGGTTGTTGGCGTTCAGGTAGGCGTTGATCTTGGGCGCGTAGGCGGAGCCGCGGATCGACGACGTGGCCTTGTTCTCCAGCATCACGATGAAGACGTGGTCGTAGCGCGGGATGCCTTCGACGTTCATCGCAGCCGTCTGCGCGTCCTTGATCGACGCCACGTCGCCGCGGTCGACCATCCTGGCGGCGAAGCCGAAGCGGTTGGTCAGGATGACCGACTCGGCGAGCACCGCGGTGCGCGCGGCGCCGGCCGCCACCTTGTTCGGGTCGCTGGTGACCTGCGCGGTGGTCACGCCCAGGCGCGACGCGAGCTTCTGGCGCGCGGCGACGAAGCCCAGGCCGTCGGCGTCCATCGAGCGGGCGATCTCGGTGCTCAGCGGCGTGACGGCGACGACCGCCGGCAGCGCCTGATTGATCGTCGCGGCCGCGATCTGCTCGGCTGCCACGCGCAGCACGTTGCGCTGCGCGACGGCGTGGCCGCCGTTGGTGGCCGCGGTGGAGATCTGCGCGACCAGCGGCGCCAGCGCGCGCGTGGCCAGCGTGAACGTGCCGTCGGCGGCGGTGGTGGTGAACGGCTCGCCGGCATCGCAGGCGCCGTTGTTGTTGGTGTCGAAGCAGACGGTGGCGCCCTGGTACGTGGACGCCACCGTGGTGCTGGCGGTGCTGCCGGCCGGCGGCGTGAAGAAGGTGCCGGCGACGGTGCCGCGCACGGTGGAGGCGGTCTGCGCGTGGGCCACGCCGGCGACGAAGGCCAGGCCGATGGCGGCGCTGACGGTGGAGATCTGGAAACGGCTGTGCTTGTTCATGGGGTTCTCCGGGTTCACTGGGCGCGGCGGCGGGCGACGATGCCGAGCAGGCCGAGGCCCGCGAGCACCATCGGGAAGGCGGGGGCGTCCGGCACGGCCGCGGGCACCAGTGACCAGGTGCCGGCGCCTGCGATGTCGGAGGCGGCGCTGTGGTCCAGCGAGTTCTGGTTGGTCGCGAAGGCGAGCTGGCCGCCGAAGTTCGCGGCGTCGTTGACCATGCCAAAGCTGAACGCGCCGTCGGTCGTCGTGAAGACGATCTCGTTGCTCGCCGCATCGGTGGACAGCCGCGGCGCGTCGGCGCTGAAGGCGCTGCTGGCCGGATCCCAGGTCTGCGCGACCGTCGTGCCGGTGAAGGCGGCGCCGTCGAAGCTCAGCGTGACGGCCTGCAGGTCTTCCACGAACGAGCCGTTCAGGGTCCCTTCGAGGGTTCCGGTGATCACGTCGCCCGAGGTGAACGTGTAGGTCAGGTCGAAAGTCGCGGCGTGCGCCGTGCCAACGAGAGACAGCGCGGCGGCACAGGCGAGTGCGCCGAGCCGATTGCGGATTTGAACCATGGAAGCTCCAGCTTGGATTGGGTGTGGCGTGATCTGGTGCCCGGCAGACCCCGGCACCGCGAGACGCATTTGAGCCACGCGGTGTGACACGCCGATACACCGGGCGCATGAGCCTTTCGGCGTTCGGGATAAGCCGCTTTCCTATAATCGGGCGGCATGGCCGGGGAATCCGCCAAGGTCGTGTCCCGCCTTCCGCCGTCCAGGACGACCCCTTGAAATTCCAGCCCGACACGCTCGCCGGCGTGAACAGCATCACCCGCTACGACGGCGACAACCTGCGCGTCAACGCCGACCTGCACACCACCAGCGTGCTGGTGCCGTGGGTGGGCCAGGCCCGGGCGTGGGACGTGGTGGACGTGGCCGGGCTGACCCAGGCCCACTTCGATGCCCTGCTCGAGTTCGACCCCGAGGTGGTGATCTTCGGCAGCGGCGCGAAGCTGAAGTTCGTGTCGCCGGCGCTCTACCGCAGCCTGATCGCGCGGCGCATCGGCATCGAGACGATGGACAGCGGCGCCGCCTGCCGCACCTACACCGTGCTGGCCAATGAAGGCCGGCGGGTGGTCGCGGCGATCCTGCTGGCCCCTGCGGCCTGAGCGCCTTCACGCGGCGGAAACACGCGCCTCGCGCGCCGTTTCGCCTGTCGGGCACCGCCCGTCGCGCACGCCCATGGCGGCCCGGCCGGGGCACATGGGCAGTTCACTCTATAATCGATGGTTGTGCCTGATCCGGAACCGATGTCATCTCGGCCCGGATCGCGAAGGCCCCCACCACGTCACGCACCCAGATCGACCGACGGCTCGACCGAGACCTTACATGACGCCTGCACTGAACAAAGCGCTCCCTGAATTTGAAGCACTCGCCACCCACGGTGTCAAGTTCACGCCGCATGCCTTCCAGGGCCGCGCCGTGGTGCTGTATTTCTACCCCAAGGACCACACGCCCGGTTGTACCACCGAGGCGATGCAGTTTCGCGACCACCACGCCGAATTCGTCAAGGCCGGAGCGGTCGTATTCGGCGTTTCGCGCGACAACATGGCGTCGCACGACAAGTTCAAGCAAAGCCTCGAGCTGCCCTACGAACTGATCGCCGACACCGAAGAGAAGCTCTGCCACATGTTCGGCGTGGTCAAGAACAAGATCATGTACGGCAAGAAGGTCAAGGGCATCGAGCGCTCCACCTTCCTGATCGACGCGAGCGGCGTGCTGGTGGCCGAATGGCGCGGCATCAAGGTGGCCGGCCATGTCGAGGAAGTCCTCAAGGCCGTCAAGGACCTGAAGAAGGCCTGAGCGCCCTGCGCCCCCGCCCCCGACAAGGCCGCCTCCGGGCGGCCTTTCCACTGGGCGGCCGCCCCGCTCAGTTCGCCGCGGCGCGCGGTGCGATCTTCACCGGCACCGTGATGTTGCACAGGTCGATCGCCCCGGCCTTGTGGACGTACCAGCTGTCGCGGCGGTTGCGGCGCGACTCGATCATCTCGTTCCACTGCGGCGTGTCGGTGCGGAACACCCGGACATCGGGCCGCGTGCCCTCGGGCATGTCGGCCAGGCGCTCGACCTTCGTGATGCGCACGTTCTGCTCGGGCTTGTCGTAGAAGCCCATGTTCTGGCCGCCGCGCGGCAGCGACGACAGCAGCTCCATGCCCTGCAGCACGCGCGCCACCGGCGTGATGTTGAGGTCCAGCCCGCGCGGCGACTGGCCGATCACCGCGTACAGCTCGGCGCCGTTGGCGCTGTCGACCGTGTCGCCGCGGCCCGCGCCGATCGTGCCGTAGCAGTGCGCGATCCAGGCGCGATGGGTCTTCGGGTCGGCGGCCACGGGAAAGCCGTCGACGAAGCCGGTCACGGGCGCCCAGACGTCGCGATCCTTCAGGCGGGTGATCTTCAGGCCGCGGTCCGCGATCGAGAATTCGGGCTGCAGCTTCGCGGCTGCCGCGCCGAGCGGACGCAGCTTCGATTCGTCGTCGCCAGCGGCCGCCGGATCGCCCCACTGCGCCACGAAGTTGTCCTGCACCCGGATCACCGCCAGCCCGTCGAAGTAGTGCTGCGCGACCAGCGTGCGGATGTTGGCCGCGTGGTGCGGCGCGAAGCGCGGCGCCAGCTCGATCCAGACGATGCCCGACGGCAGCGTCATCGCCAGCACGTTGTCCGGGTCGGGCCGGCGCCAGGCGCTGGCCGGCGCCTCGCGGACGATGTCGGCGGTGGTGCGCACCCGGGGCACGGAGGCGGCGGGCGCGGGCGCGGACGCCTGCGCCAGGGCGCCGGTCATGACCACGCAGGCGAGGACGGCGCAGGCGGAGCGGTGAACGGGATGGGAGCGAGGGGGCACGGGGTTCCTTGGCGGTCGGGGTCAGGCGGCGAGGCGGTGCGCGATCCACGCGTCCACCTGCTGCTCGAGGATGCCCAAGGGTACCGAACCCAGCTCCAGCACGGCGTCATGGAATGCACGCAGGTCGAAGCCGGCGCCCAGGCGCTGCTCGGCCCGCGCGCGCAACGCGCGGATGCGGAGCTCGCCGATCTTGTACGACAGCGCCTGGCCGGGCCAGCCGATGTAGCGGTCGACCTCGGTGACGACCTCGTGCGCGCTGAGGGCCGTGTGCTCGAGCAGGTAGGCCTGCGCCGCCTCGCGGCTCCAGCGCCTGGCGTGCAGGCCGGTGTCGACGACCAGCCGCGCCGCCCGCCACATCTCGTAGGCGAGGCGACCGAACTGCTCGTACGGGGTCGCGTACAGGCCCATCTCGTCGCCCAGGTGCTCGGCGTACAGCGCCCAGCCCTCGCCGTAGGCGTCGACGAAGCCGTGGCGCCGGAATGGCGGCTGGCCGTCCAGCTCGCCGGCGAGCGCGATCTGCAGGTGGTGGCCCGGCACGGCCTCGTGCAGCGTCAGCGCGGGCAGCGCGTACAGGGCGCGCGAATCCAGCGCGTGCGTGTTGACCCAGTAGGTGCCGGCAAAGCCGGTGGGCTGCGGCGCGGGCACGTAGCGGCCCGCGGTGTAGAACGGCGCGATGTCCTCGGGCACCGGGGCCACGCCGTAGGGCTGGCGCGGCAGCCGGCCGAAGAACTTCGGCAGCAGGCCGTCGACGCGCTTGGCGATCCAGGCCGCCTGCGCGAGCAGCTCGTGCGGCGTGCGGGCATGGAACTGCGGGTCGGTGCGCAGGAAGTGCAGGAAGGCCGGCAGGTCGCCGTCGAAGCCGGCCTGGCGCTTGACGTCGTGCATCTCGGCGAGGATGCGCGCGACCTCCTCCCGGCCGCGTTCGTGGATCTCGTCGGCCGTCAGCGCCAGCGTCGTGTAGTGGCGGATCTGCGTGGCATAGAACGCGTCGCCGTCGGGCAGGTCGCAGGCGGCCGTCGTCGTGCGCGCCCCGGGCACGTAGACCTCGCGCAGGAAGGCCAGCAGCTCGCGGTAGGCGGGCAGCACCTGCTCGCCGATGACCCGGCGCGCCGCGTCCCGCAGCGGGCCCTGCTCGGCGGCGGGCACGCCGGCGGGCAAGGCCGCGAACGGACGCCAGAACGGCGTGGCCACGGGATCGGCCGCGCCGGCGATGGCGGCCAGCGGCTGGTCGCGGCCGGCGAGCACCACCCGGGGCACCGTGTAGCCGGTGGCCAGGCCCTCGCGCATCAGCTCGATGTGCTCGCGCAGGAAGCGCGGGATGTCGGCCAGGCGCGCAAGGTAGCGGCGATGGTCGGCGACGTCGCGCAGCGGTTGCGCGTCGCACAGGTCCGCCAGCGGTCCGTAGAAGCTGGAATCGCCGTTGAGCGGCATGCGGTCCGCGTGCGATTCGATCGCCCCGATGAAGCCGTCGAGCTGGTTGTCGAACACCGCGCGGTCGATGCGCGCCGCAGCCGACATCTGGTCGACCGGAATCACCGCCAGTGCCGCGCGCACCTCGCGCCAGTAGGCCAGGCGCGCGGCGCGGCTGGCGGCGTCCACGCGCTCGAGGCGGTCGTCGTGCGAGGCGTCGCCCACGCTGGTGGCCAGCTGCGGGAACTGACCCAGGCGCCAGGCCCATTCGTCGGCGGCCAGCTGCGCGAAGCGCGCGTCGGCGGCGTTGCCGCGATCGGCGCCCATCAGGCGTCGTTGCCCGGCCGCGTGGCGAGCGCCTCGGCGATCAAGGCCAGCGCGGCCTCGCGCTCCTCGCCCTCCAGCACCAGGCGCGGCGCGCGCACCCGCTCCGTGCCGTGGCCCACGCGCTGCTGCACGAGCTTGATCAGCTGCACGAACCTGGGCACCGTGTCGAGCGTGAGCAAGGGCAGGAACCAGCGATAGAGCTCGTCGGTCGCGGCGCGCGCGCGGGCCTGCGCCGCCGGCTCCGCGTCGGGCGCATTGGCGCGCGTGGCCAGCTCGAACAGCCGCACCGATTCGACCGGCATCGCATTGACCAGGCCCGCCACCCAGCCGGTGGCGCCGGCGGCGATGCCCTCGACGATCAGGTCGTCCACGCCCACCAGGATGTCCAGGCGACCTGGCAGCAGGTGGCGGATCGCGGCGATGCGGCGGATGTCGGCGCTCGACTCCTTGATGGCCACCAGGTTGCCGTGCGCGCGCGCCAGCTCGGCGACCTGCGCGGGCCTGAAATCGGTGCGATAGGCGATCGGATTGTTGTAGAGCATGCAGGGCAAGGCGGTGGCCTCGATCACCGCCGCCACGTGGGCGCGCATCTCGCGCCAGTCGGTGGAGTACACGTAGGGCGGCAGCACCATCAGGCCGGCGCAGCCGACGTCGGCGGCCGCACGCGCCAGGCCGCAGGCCTCGTCGGTGGACAGCGCCGCGATGCCGGCCACCAGCGGCACGCGGCCGCGCAGCGCCTTGGCCAGCGTGCGCAGGACGTCCAGCTTCTCGGTGGCCGACAGCGTGGCCGCCTCGCCGAGCGAGCCGAGCGCGACGATGCCGGTGCAGCCGGCCTCGACCATCCACAGCGCATGGCGCGCCAGGAACTCGTGGTCGACGTCGCCGTCGGCGGTGAAGGGGGTGGTGATGGCGGGCATCACGCCGGTCCAGGTCATGGTCATGGGGCAGGCTCCTCGGTGGAAACAGGGGGTGGCGGGTCGTCGAGCGCCGCCAGCAGGCTGCCGAGCGGGGTCGGCGCCAGCGGCGGGCGAAGGGGCAGGCGCGGCCAGTGCATCACGGTGGCGAGCGTGTCATGGCACAGCCGCCCCTGGCAATGCCCCATGCCGCAGCGGGTGGCGAGCTTGGCGGCGCGCAGGTCGGCCTGGTCGCGCAGCGCCGACCAGGGCACGTCCTCGCAGCGGCACACCAGCGTGTCGTCGCGCAGGCGCGCGCGCCAGTCGGCCGGCGGCGCGAACGCGCGCGCGACCGCGGCGGCGAATGCCTGTTCACGGGCCAGGGCCCGGGCCAGGCGCGCGGGCACCGGCCCGGCACCGGCGAGCTCGGCGGCGACGATGCGGCCGGCGATCTCGCCCTGCAGCCGCGCGGCCCGGGCGCCCGCCACGCCGGCGCATTCGCCGGCCGCGAACACGCCCGGCACGCTGCTGCGCTGGGCGGCGTCGACGACGATCGCCGGGGCGCCGAAACGCGGCGCGAGGGCGCAGCCGAGCGCCTCGCCGAGCTCGGCCTGCGGCACCAGCCCCCAGCTGGCGGCCAGCGCGTCGCAGGCGATCGTGCGGGTTCGCCCGCCGCGCGCCAGGACGACGCGCTCGAGCCGCCCGGCGCCTTCGGCCGCGACGATGCGCCAGCCCGCAAGCCACGGCACGCCCGCCAGCGTGGCGCCGAGCCGCAGCGCCTGGGCGCCCTGGCGCGGCCGCGCGGCCAGCGCGGCGGCGAAACCTGCCAGCGCGAGCGGCCCCGGCTCCTGCGCGAGACCGGCCAGCCGCGCGCCGTCGCGGCGCAGGGTCGCGGCGGCCGCGAGCAGCAAGGGCCCGCTGCCGGCCACCAGCACACGGCGCCCGGCGATCGGCCAGCCGCCCTTGGCCAGCGCCTGCAGGCCGCCCGCGCCGAACACGCCGGGCAGCGTCCAGCCGGGAAACGCCAGCAGCCGCTCGCGCGCGCCGGTGGCCAGTACCAGGCGCTGCCAGTTCAGCCGCCCCGCCCCGTCCGGGCCGTCGATCAGCAGCGTTCGTCCGGGCAGCGGCATCACCACGCGCGTGCCGGCCAGCACGCGCACGCCCGTGTCGCCCAGGCGTGCCAGCGTGCGCGCGACCGCGGGCTCGGGCACGCCCTGGCGCGCGCGCCAGACCTGGCCGCCGGGCGCGGGCGCGGCGTCGAGCAGCAGCACGTCGACCCCCGCCCGTGCCGCCGCTTCGGCGGCGGCGAGGCCGGCCGGCCCGGCGCCGACCACGACCAGGCCGGCCTGCCGCACGGCGACGGTGTCCTGCTCAGGCATCGGTCAGGATCTCCATGCCGGGCATGCAGACGACCTGGCAGCCCAGGCGCTGCGGGCGGCCGGCGATCGTCACGCGGCACTCGCCGCACACGCCCATGCCGCACAGCGGCTGGCGCCGCGCACCGCCGGGGGCGACCCGCGCGCCGTGGCCGGGCCGGGCGATCTCGACGGCCGCCGCCACGAGCGTGCCCGCGACCACGGCCAGCAGGCGGCCGTCGATCGACACCGTGACGGTGGCCGTCATGCGAACGCCTGCACGAAGCGTTCCGGCGCGTAGGGGGTGGCGTCGATGGCCGGCGTGCGCCCGAGCAGCAGGTCCAGCCACACGCTGGCGGTGCCGGTGGCGGTGGTCAGGCCCAGGCCCTCGTGGCCTGTGGCCACCCACTGGTTGGCGCGCACCGCCCCCGGCACGCGCCCGATGACCGGCCGTCCGTCGGGCGTGGCCGGTCGGAAGCCGGCCCAGCAGCGCAGCATCTGCAGCGCGCCGATGTCGGGCAGGAAGCGCTGCGCGCGGCGCACCAGGCGCGCCATCACGGCAGCGTCGACGGCGGACGTCGTGTCGCGGTAGCTGCGCGACGAGCCCAGCAGGACCTGGCCCGAGGCGCGCGGTTGCGCGTTGAAGGCCACCGACTCGTCGGCGTCGCCGTGCGCGGCATCGATGTAGCCCAGTTCCACCAGGGCGTGGCCGATGTAGCCCGGGTGGCGGTCGGTGATCGCGAGCTGGCCCTTGCGCGGGCGCAGCGCCAGCGGCGCGGGACCAGGCCACAGGCGCACGCTGTCGCAGCCGGCGGCCAGCAGCACGTGGCCCGCGGCGACGCGGCGACCGTCGGCCAGCGCCAGGCCGTCGTCGCGCAGCGCGGCCACGGGGCACATTTCCTCGATGCGGCCGCCGGCGGCGCGCACCTCGGCCGCCAGCCGGGCCGCCATCTCCGGGCCGTAGGCCACCTCGTCGCCCGCCACGCACAGCGCGCCGGCCAGGTCGCGCGCCAGCCGCGGCTCGGCGGCGCGCAGCGCGTCGGGCTCCAGCCACTTCGCCTGCAGGCCCGCGGCGCACAGACGCGCCAGCTTGGCGTGCGCGGCGTCGCGCTGCGCGGGCGTCTCGGCCAGCCACAGCGTGCCCGTCGGCCGCCGTTCGATCGCCTGCCAGCCGCTCCACTCGCGCCACAGCCGCATCGACAGCATGGCCAGCGCGAACTCGGCGGGGTCGTCGTCGATGGTCACCAGGTGGCCCATGGCTGCCGCGGTGGCGCCGGCGCCGACGCGTCCGGCCTCGAACACGGCCACGCGCAGGCCGGCCCGCACCGCGGCGCGGGCGCAGGCACAGCCGACGATGCCGCCGCCGACGATGGCGACGTCCAGGGCGGCCGCGGGCATCATCCGCGGATGCCGTCCCGGAACGGATCGTCGGCCGCCCGCAGCAGCGTGGCCTCCGCCGTGACCCAGGCGCGCCCGCTGATTGCCGGCAGGACGCGGCCGGGCTGGCCTTCCAGCGCCGTCCAGCGCCCCTCGAAGCGGCTGCCGATCACGCTCTCCTGCACCCAGGGGGCGCCGGCCGCCAGGTGGCCGTCGGCCGCCAGGCAGGCCAGCTTGGCGCTGGTGCCGGTGCCGCACGGCGAGCGGTCGTAGGCCTTGCCCGGGCACAGCACGAAGTTGCGCGCGTCGGCCGTGGGCGACGGCGCGAACAGCTCGATGTGGTCGATCTCGGCGCCGTCCGCACCGGTCACGCCCCGGGCCTCGAGGGTGCCGCGGATGCGCCAGGCCAGGTCGGTGAGCGCCTCGACGTGGGCCAGCGCGAGCACCGGCACCGGATCGAACTGCGCCGCGTCGACCAGGAAGAACCAGTTGCCGCCCCAGGCGACGTCGCCGGTCACCGGCCCGACGCCGGGCACGTCCAGCGTCACCGCGGCGGCGTGACGGTACGCGGGCACGTTGAACACGGTGACGTGGCCGTCGGCGTGGAGCTCGGTCTCGACCGGGCCCACGGGCGTGTCGAGCCGATGCCGGCCGGGCCCGATCCGGCCCAGGTGCGCCAGCGTCGCGACGACGCCGATGGTGCCGTGGCCGCACATGCCCAGCAGCCCCACGTTGTTGAAGAAGATCATGCCCGCCACGCAGCCGGGCGCGCGCGGCTCGACCAGCAGCGCGCCCACCATGGTGTCGCTGCCGCGCGGCTCGCAGGCCACGGCGCTGCGGAAGGCGTCGTGGTGGCGCGCGAAGTCGGCGCGCTGCTCGGCCAGCGTGGCGCCGCGCAGCGCCGGCGCGCCGTCGAGCACGACGCGCGTGGGCTCTCCGGCGGTATGGGAATCGACGACGACGATCTTGTGCATGGCCCGATTCTGGAACCGCGACGCCCGCCGGGCTTGATCGAATGCTCGCATCGGAATGACGATTTCAGCACAATGGTGGCATGACCGACGACCTTGCCCTCGCCGCCCTGGCCGGTGCCGACCGGCTTCCGCTGCCGCTGCTGGAGCGCCTGTTCGACGCCTTGCCCGACGTCGTGTTCTTCGCCAAGGACGCGGGGGGCCGCTACACGCATGCCAACCAGACGCTGCTGGACCGGCTGCGACTGACGAACCGGGCACAGCTGGTGGGACGCCGGACCGACGAGCTGTTTCACGGCGGGCTCGGCGAGCGCTACCGCGCGCAGGACGAGCGCGTGCTGCGCGACGGCACCGAGATCGTCGGCCAGCTGGAGCTGCACCTGTACCCGAACCGCGCGCCCGGCTGGTGCCTGACCCACAAGCTGGCGTGGCGCGAGCCGGCGCCCGCCGGCAGCCGGCGCCGCGGCGCCATCGTCGGCCTGGTGGGCCTGTCGCGCGACCTGGCCACGCCGGGCCTGAGCCATGCCACGCCGCCGGCCACCTACGCGCGGGTCGCACGCGTGGTCGAGCGCCTGCAGCGCGACTACGCCGAGCCGCTGCAGATCGGCACCCTGGCGCGCGAGGCCGGCCTGTCCGTCGCGCAACTGGAACGCCACGTGGCGCAGCTGTACCGCGTCACGCCGCGCCAGCTGCTCGCCCGCACGCGGCTGGATGCGGCCCTGGCGCTGCTGGCCGGCGACACCTCGATCGCGGCCGTCGCGCACGCCTGCGGCTACGCCGACCACAGCGCGTTCACGCGGCAGTTCAGGCGCAGCACCGGCCTGAGCCCGCGCGACTACCGCGCCCTGCAGCCCGCGTGAGGGAGGCGGCCGCGGCCGCCGCATCCCGGAGCGCCGGCAGCGCTCAGTCGACGAACACGTTGATCAACGCGTCGCAGATGCCCATCAGCGCGGCGGCCGAGATCAGGCCCGCGCACAGCGGCTCGGCGCCCTCGACCCAGATCTGGTGGGCCTTGGTGCCGGGTGTCCGGTACAGGCGCCCCATGATCCAGAAGCCCATCGCACCGATCCACATCGAGACGCAGGAATCGAACGGCAGCACCACGCCCAGGCCCACCGACACCGCCGACAGCGGGAACCGGCCCTTGGTGACCAGGCGCGCCACCTCCATCAGGATCGCCGCGACCGCCGCCAGGCCGGCGGCCCACACCGCCGTCGTCGGTGCGCCGTGGAAGCCCTTGGCGATGATCTCGGCGACGCCGCGCCACTGCACGGCCGCCGGCATCGGGAAGGCGTCGGAGACGATGCGCGTGGCATCGACCGCGCCCGAGGCGTCGGGGCGCAGGAACAGCAGGAAGAACAGCGGCACGGAGAAGATCGCGCCCGAGACGATGCCGATGACATGGCCCCAGACCTGGTGGCGCGGCTTGCCGCCCAGCATGTAGCCCGGCTTGATGTCGGACAGCAGGCTGGCCGCGTTCATCGAAATCTGCGAGGTCATCGACGCCGGCAGCAGGTTGCTGGCCGGGTTGGCGCGGTCGACCACGCCGACGCTGAACTGCGTGATCTTGGCCAGCGGGCCGATCGGCATCCAGGACGTCAGCGCCATCGAGTTGGCGCAGATGACCGTCAGCAGGAAGATCAGCGGCAGCGAGACCAGCGACAGCAGCCACGGCACGTCGAAGAACGCGTGCGTCACCCAGGCGCCGGCCAGGCCGAACACCGGCACGCCGATCCACGACACCCACAGCGGCACCTCGATGTGCGCGAGCACGTCGGTGCCCGCGGCCGGCGCGCCGGCGATGCGCGACATCGACTTGAACGCCTTGGTGAACAGGTCGGGCCTGGCGAACAGGCCCACCATCGCGCCGACCACCATCATCGACACGCCCCACCAGATCGACCACTGGTTGACGATCTCGGCCCGCGAGATGGGCACCACGTGGCCGTTGGCGAGCGTGCGCGCCACGATGTCGCCGTGCTGGATCATCACCGGCGCCAGGATCGCCAGGTTGATGATGCCGCCCAGCAGCACGCTGCTGGCCACCGCGACGCCCATCAGGCCGCCCACGCCCAGCATCGAGAAGTCGAGCGAGAAGCGCAGGCCCAGCTGGCGGATGTCAGTGCCCAGGATCTTGGGCGCGGCCATGTGCAGCCGCGCGAGCCACATGTAGTAGTAGTCGTCCAGGTGCTCGTGCAGGAACCAGGGCTCCTTCAGGCCGGCCCAGGCATCCATGCGCAGGATCTTGAACTGGATCAGGCGCTGCCAGCCGTCGAGCACCAGCAGTTCCCACGCGGCCGTGATGGCGGCCGACACGTACAGCAGCTTCGCCTTGAACAGGCCGACGTCGGCACCGCCGGTGTAGAGCGAATCCAGCACCACGCCGCAGGCGCGGCCTTCGGGGAACGGCAGCTGGTCCTCGTTGATGAAGCGGCGCTTCATCGGGAACGCCATCAGCACGCCGGTGATCGACACGACGATCAGCCAGATCACCATCTGCCACCACGACAGCACGCGCCCCGTCATCACCATGTAGGCCGTCAGGCCGGCGCCCAGCGGCGCGATCACGTAGCCGGCCGAGGTGGCGATCGACTGGGTGGCGTTGTTCTCCAGCACCGTGAAGTCGCGGGCGATGCCGGCGCCGGACAGGCTGCGGAACATCGCGAACGACAGCAGCACCGAGGTGAGGCCGACGCCGATGCCGATGCCCGTCTTGGGCAGGATGTACAGCGCCGTCGCGGCGAGGATGCCGCCGAGCAGGAAGCCGGTGATGGCCGAGCGCAGCGTGAGCTGGGGCATGTCGCCGCGGTAGACGTTGGCCAGCCACCATTCGTCCTTCTGGGTGCGGGTCCAGGTCTTGATCTGATGGTCGTCGAGTTGCAGCAGGGCCATGGGAGTCGAGTCGTGGTCGATGTTCGGGGGCGTGCGGTTCGTGGCCGCGCGCCGTTCGCGGGGCGGATTCTCGCAGCAGCGGCCGCCCGGCGCGCCCGAGATAACGCGTAGAAGCACCGCGCAACCGAACTTCCTGCGGCGCCAGGTCGTGATAATTCACGCCTTCCGAGCCGAGATTCCAGGAGACGCCGCATGGCCATGTTCCCCGCCGCCACCTATCGATCGCGCCGCGACGCCCTGCTCCAGCGACTGCACGACGCCGGCGCGCGCGGCCTCGTGCTGCTGCCGGGCCATGTCGACAGCCCGATGAACTACCGCGACAACGCCTACGACTTCCGCCAGGACTCGAGCTTCCTGTACTTCTGCGGCCTGCAGCAGCCCGAACTCGCGCTGGTGATCGACATCGACGCCGGCGCCGCGACGCTGCATGGCGACGACATCGGCATCGACCACCTCGTGTGGACGGGGCCGCTGCCCAGCGTGGCAGAGCGCGCCGCGCAGTCGGGCATCGAGGCCACGGCCAGCAACGCGCAGCTGCTCGGCACGCTCGCCCAGGCGCGCGCCGCGGGCCGCCCGGTGCATTTCCTCAAGCCCTTCCGAGGCGAGACGCGCCTGGCGCTCGGCGCCTGGCTGGGCCTGGCCGACGCGCAGCTCGACGCCGCGGCCAGCCGTGCGCTGACGCTGGCCACGATCGCGCTGCGCGCGGTCAAGAGCACGGCCGAGGTGGCGGAGATCGAGAACGCGCTGCACGTCACGCGCGACCTGCATCACCTGGCGATGCGCCTGAGCCGCCCCGGCGTCGTCGAGCAGGCTGTGGTCGGCGCGATGGAGGGCCTGGCGCTGCAGCACGGCCGCCGGCTGGCCTACCCGTCCATCTTCACCAGCCGCGGCGAGATCCTGCACAACCACGACCACTCGGTCACGCTGCAGGGCGGCGAGCTGATCGTCAACGACACCGGCGCCAATTCGCCGGTCGGCTACGCCTCCGACATCACGCGCACGATTCCCGTGGGCGGCCGCTTCCGGGGCCTGCAGGCTGACCTGTACGACCTCGTGCTGGACGCGCAGACCCGGGCGATCGCCGCGGTGGCGCCCGGCGTGCCCTACCGCGACATCCACGAACTCGCCTGCCGCACGATGGTCGAGGGCATGATCGCGCTCGGCTTCATGCGCGGCGACGCCGCCGAGGCGGTGCAGGCCGGCGCGCACGCGATCTTCTTCCAGTGCGGCACCGGCCACATGATGGGCCTGGACGTGCACGACATGGAAGGCCTGGGCGAGGACGACGTCGGCTACGGCGAAGGCTTCGAGCGCAGCGCGCTGTTCGGGCACAAGTCGCTGCGCCTGGCGCGTGCGCTGCGGCCGGGCTTCGTCGTCACCATCGAGCCGGGGGTCTACATCAACCGCTGGCTCACCGAGCGCTGGAAGGCCGAGGGCCGCCACGCGGGGTTCATCGACTACGCGATGTTCGACCGGCACGCCGCGTTCGGCGGCATCCGCATCGAGGACGACATCCTGGTGACCGCCGAAGGCCGCCGCGAGCTCGGGCCGCACATCGCGCGCAGCCGCGCCGACGTCGAGGCGGCCTGCGCGGCCTGCGCGGCCTGAGGACTAACTTCAAATTGAAGCGGACACCGGCGCGCCCCTTCCGGAGCCAGCCGGACTTGTCCACGGAAGCGGTGCGGGAACCGGACATCCGGAATGTGCATAATGGGTTTCATGCCCGTGTACCGCGACCGCGCAATTCCAGCCAAAAAGCCGCCCAGGTTCCTGCGCGGCTTTTTTGTTTCCCATTTCCCAACCACCGCGACTCGTACGCCCCCACATGCCACTTCCGAAGCCTCCCGCCACTCGCGCAGCTCTTCTGTCGGCTGCTGACTACGAATCGCAATCGGCTCCGAAGCCGAGCCGCCGCAGCCAGAGGGCCGCGGAACCGAAGTCGAAGCTGCTGGACCTTCACGACGACCGGGCGGAGACGGCCGTCGCCAAGGCGGCGCCCCGTCCCGCGCCAGCGGCACGCGCGCCCGCCTCCCCCGGCCTGCCGGTGAAGGCGCCGGCGGCCTATCCGATCGCCCCGCCGCCCGCCACCAAGGCCAAGGCCAACGTCGGCGGCGCCCGCCGGCGTGCGCGCGCCGGCGGCCCGTCGCGGCTGTTCGTGCTCGACACCAACGTGCTGCTGCACGACCCGATGTCCATGTTCCGCTTCGAGGAACACGACGTCTACCTGCCGATGATCACGCTGGAGGAGCTCGACAACCACAAGAAGGGCATGACCGAGGTGGCGCGCAACGCGCGCCAGGTCTCGCGCGACCTCGACGGCCTGGCCACCGACGGCTCGCTCGACCCGGCCGCCGGCATCCCGCTGGCCAAGACAGGCCACCGCGAGGCCAGCGGCAAGCTGTTCTTCCAGACCCAGTTCCTCGACGCCAAGGCGCCGTCCGGCCTGCCCCAGGGCAAGGCCGACAACCAGATCCTGGCCGTGGTGCAGGCGCTGCGCGAGCAGCACGCGCCGCGCGAGGTGGTGCTGGTGTCCAAGGACATCAACATGCGCGTCAAGGCGCGTGCGCTGGGCCTGCCCGCGGAAGACTACTTCAACGACAAGACGCTGGACGACGGCGACCTGCTCTACACCGGCGTCCTGGCCCTGCCGCCCGACTTCTGGGACAAGCACGGCAAGACGATGGAGAGCTGGAACCAGGGCGGCCACACGTTCTATCGCATCGTCGGCCCGCTGGTGCCCTCGCTGCTGATCAACCAGTTCGTCTACCTCGAGACCCCGGGCGCAGCGCCGCTGTACGCGCGCGTGACCGAGATCACCGGCAAGTCGGCCGTGCTCAAGACGTTGCGCGACTTCACGCACGCCAAGAACGCCGTCTGGGGCATCACCGCGCGCAACCGCGAGCAGAACTTCGCGCTGAACCTGCTGATGGACCCCGAGGTCGACTTCCTCACGCTGACCGGCACCGCCGGCACCGGCAAGACCCTGGCCACGCTGGCCTGCGGCCTGGCCCAGGTGATGGACGAGCGTCGCTACAGCGAGATCATCGTCACCCGCGTCACCGTGCCGGTGGGCGAGGACATCGGCTTCCTGCCGGGCACCGAGGAAGAGAAGATGGGCCCGTGGATGGGCGCGCTCGACGACAACCTCGAGGTGCTGTCCAAGGGCGACGGCGGCGCCGGTGAATGGGGCCGCGCGGCCACCCAGGACCTGGTGCGCTCGAAGATCAAGGTCAAGAGCCTGAACTTCATGCGCGGCCGCACCTTCCTCAACAAGTTCGTCATCATCGACGAGGCGCAGAACCTGACGCCCAAGCAGATGAAGACGCTCATCACGCGGGCCGGCCCGGGCACGAAGATCATCTGCCTGGGCAACCTGGCGCAGATCGACACGCCCTACCTGACCGAGGGCAGCTCGGGCCTCACCTACGCGGTCGACCGGTTCAAGGGCTGGCCGCACGGGGGGCACATCACGCTGGCGCGCGGCGAGCGGTCGCGCCTGGCCGACTTCGCGTCCGACGCCTTGTAAGTCCTTCGTTCATGTGCCTCGAAGGGCCGCATCTCGCGGCCCTTCCTGTTCCTGCAGCATGCCTGTGGGTTCGACCCGTCGACTCGCACGGTTCGCCGCGCCGCCCTGCCGCCGCCGACCGCGTCCTCGCGTTCAGGGGCGGGCGGAACAGCCCCGCGGAGCGGCGTCGGCGCAGTCGGCGCGGCAGGGGTCGGAATTCAGCGGGCTCGGCGGCAGGCGTCGGTAGACCCAGGCGATCACGCGCGGCGCCTCCCACGACACCAGGGATCGCTCCGCCGGATCGCCCGCGGCGCTCAGCGTCAGGTTGCGCGCCAGCAGCAGGCCCGCCGGGTACTGCGGCAGGAGTTCGCGGCCCGGGCGGCCGGCGACCACGCCCGTGTCGCCCGCGGAGACCGCGCCCTTGCAGGCGCCGGCCAGGTACCAGCCGTCGGCCACGAGAAAGCCGTCGGACAGCCACGGGCGCTGCAAGCGGACAAACAGGCTGTCCATCTGCAGCACGTACCGGTCGACGCTCACGCGCGCCGCGGACCAGGACGGGCCGGCCCGCGCCCAGTCCGGCGGTTCCGCGCTGACCATCTTCCAAGCGGGAAAGTCCGGCCGGGTGTAGGGCGGCACCTGGTCGAGGGCGCCCTCGAACTGCCGCTTCGCCGTCTCCAGCAGCCTGCACCCGGCCGGAGCCTGCACGGCCCATGGGAGGCAGCGGGCGGACGCCAGCACCGCCCGGTAGTTGCCCAGCACGCTGCGCGCGGGGCTGAAGGCCTCCACCCCGTCCGACAGCAGGAACAGGTCGTGCCTGGCAAGCGTGTCGGCCGGGCCGGCGCCGTCGTCCGCCAGCGCCGGCTCGCTGGCCAGGGGCAGCGTCACCACGGCGAGGTAGTCGGGCCCGGCCAACCCGGCGATCGCGGAGAGGGCTGCGCCCAGGCGCTGGTCCAGCCCCGCCAGGTCGGCCGCCTCCAGCCGGGCCGGCGGTTCGGACCGGCGGCCTGCCGTGCCGGGGCCGGCTGCGCAGCCGGCCAGGCAGGCCAGGGCGCAAGCCCACAGGCCGAGCGCGGTGCCCGGTCCCGCGAGTCGCCGGGCCACGGCTCAGGCCTTGGCGGCGCGTTGCTTCGGCGGCGTTGCGAGTTGCGCGACCACCTGTTCGGCTGCAGCCTTGCGCCGTTGCAGTTCCTTCGCGTCCGGCAGGACCAGCGCATGGCGATCGGAACGGGCATCGGTATCGCCGGCGCATGGCGCGCACCGTGGCGGAACCCATGAGACGAAGCCGATGCACTGGATGCCCTGGAGCTCCAGCGCGACCGCGCCGCTTCCGCCACGCTTCTTGAATGTCGCGGTGTCCTGAGAGTGGTCGGCCCCGACGGAGAACGGCCCCCAGCCGATGCGCCCGCCCGCCTCCATGTGCTGCTTGAAGAAGTCCTGCTCCTTGGCGTTCCATGTCGCCGTGATGCGGACGTTGCGCGCCACCAGCATCTGCGTCGGCACGAACGGCAGCAGCAGGCTATCGTTCTGCGTGGCGTACTTGCCCGTGGACACCGTGGCCTCCTTCTGGTCGCGACCGGCATCCCAGAGCAGGTTCTCGCCGAACAGCGTGGCGTCCATCCACGGGCGCAGGATGTTGATGACCGCCAGGTCGAAGCTGATCTGGAAATCCCTGGCGCTGACCTCTTGGTGCGCGGTCATCTCGCTCTGGCTCGCACCGGCCCGGATGAAGAACAGCACCCATGATCCGCCGCCGCCGCCACCCGTGCGCTTGGCCGTCTCGGAACCTTTCTCGTCGTAGGCGGCGGTGTTGATCGTGATCGGCATCCAGCCCGAATCGCTGTCGGGACGGGCGAACGCGGTCGAGCTCGGGAAGGACAGCATCACCGGCACCTTCAACGTCTGGTCGGTGTAGGGTTCGATGAGCTGCAACTGGCGCTTCATGTTGTCCAGCACGTGGGCCGAGAGTTCCTTGCCATGGGTGCGGATGAAGGTCAGCGCCTCCTCGACCCGGTTCATGCGGACGTCGTCGAGGCCGTCGAGCGCACGCAACACGGAGCGCTTCGCCGCCGGATAGGCGTCGCTGAAGTAGTCCTGTGCCTTGCGCTTGTAGAGCGCGACGATGCGCTTCTGCTCGTCCTCCGGCTTCTTCCCGAAGTCCGGCGCGTAGTCCTCTTCGTACTGGAGAGCCAGGTCCTCGGCCTTCTTGGAGACATGACGCAGGGCGGCCTGGGCATCGTCCAGGGCGTCCTCGCGCTTCTGGTACTCCTTGAAGTCGTCCGTCTGCCTGCCGTCGGCCGCGTAGAGTACCGCGTTGTGCCGGTCCAGCTCCGCCTTCACCGCGGGGCTGATGTCGGGGCCATGCGCGTTGGCAGCGTTGACGATGGCCTGGTAGGCCAGCGAGACGCGTCGCGGCGTCTGCTTGTAGTCGAGCGTGCCCGCGGCCGGAATGGCATCGACCAGCCAGGAGAACAGGGCCGTCTTGGCCGAGTCGCCCGCGGTGTTGGCTGGATGGAACATGTTCTTGAAATCCTCGCTGTAGAGCGGGATGCCGGGGATCGCCAGCTGCACGACGGTGTTGTCGGGCTGCAGTGGATTGCTGCCCTGCGCGTCGGCCGGCAGGTCGGCGCCAGCGCGCGGCACCGCCGTGACGATCGCGAGTACCTTGTCGATGATCATTTGATAGAGCTTGTCGCCAGTGGGGTCGTCGGACATGTCATCTCCATTGCACGGTGCAGCCCGCCAATCGGACCGCTTGGCCTAGAACCGCCGGGTGCGGACGGAACCGCCACTGCGGGCGGTGTCCCTCGCGTTGCACCCGGAACCGCCCAGATCCTCTGCCGCTGGCCGTGCCGCGAGTTGAGTCTGCTCAACGCGCCGGTCAGGAGATCACGGGGAGGCCGGCGCCGGCCGAGCGCGGCCAGGACGGCGGCGCGGGATACCGCCCTCGATACGGGGGGTGTGTATGAGGCGATCGACGCGACCCCGGTGACGGGCGATCGCTCCGCGCACCAGGCCGGCCATCCCTGCCAGGTACCGGAAGGAGCACGCCGGAGCCTGACCCGGCTGCGCGCCCGCGGCGATCACCGACCGCGGGAACTTGCGGAAGACGGCGCCCCCGCAAGGCGTCGTCGAATCCGGCTGGCCGTCAGGTTCACGAACCGGAACAGCCGCACCGTCATCACCACCATCGCGACGGTGGCGACGACCAGCACGACGAGAAATACCCCCGGGTGGACCCACGCGAGCCAGAGCATCGACGGCACCGTGGCATCGCCGGAGAGCGACAGGGCGATGTTGGAGAACGGCTCCGGGGACGTGTTGACGGCCGCGCGCGTGCTGGCCTTGGCGACGTGGGACGTCGCGGCGAGCGTCCCGCCCAGCAATCCGGCGACGACGCGCCACGACTCGTGGTCGCCGCCGAACACGCTCGCGGCGAGCATCGCCCCCGCGGGAATGCGGATCAGCGTGTGCAGCGCGTCCCAGAGCGAATCGAGCCAGGGCACCTTGTCGACGACGAACTCGATGGCCACCATCGCGCCGCTGGCCCACAGCACCATCGGCCGCTCGAGCACCTGCAAGCCGGGCGGCAGGCTCACCAGGCCGAGATGGCCCGCCATGCCCGTCAGGAAGACGACCGCGTACAAGCGCAGGCCGCTGGCCCAGCCCAGCGCCGCGGCGAGCGCGACGAGATGCGTGATGTCCAGATCCATGGAACGGTCTGCCCTGCGTTGCCGTGAAAGATCTGCCCGCCCGGCCCCCGGCGCCGACGCGTGCCGGCCGCAACGCGCGGACGTCCGCTTACTGCGCCGCGCCCTGCGTCTGCTGCTCTTCCTGCCGATGCACCCGCTGGCACACCGGGAAGCGCTGGAAGCGCGGATAGGTCTCGCACAGCCGCTTGATGCAGGCGGCGATCTTCGTGGGGCCCTGGTCGGCGCAGGCCTCGCGCGGTCCGAGCTCGCGCGGCGCGGCCGACGCGGCCGTCGGCTCCGCCGCTTCGGCGGGCGCCCCGCCCACGGAATGCGCCGGCGCGACCACATGCGATTCGTTGGCAGGCGGCAGCACCGGTGGCGGCAGCGTGAGCGCCGCGATGCGCGCCTCCAGCGCCTTGTTGCGCGCCGCCGCGGACGGCTTCGCGCGTGCCGGATGCGATGGCGGCGCCTCGGCCGCGGCCACGGCGACGGGTGTTGCGGCGACGGGTGCTGCGGCGGCGGACGCGGCGTCGGCGACCGGCGCCGGCACGGGGCTGGCCGCGGCGTCGCTCGCCACGGCCACCGGCGCCGCGGCCACCGCCGAGGCCGCGTCGAGCACCGGGGCCGACGCCGCGGCCACCACCGCGCTGGCCGGCGGCTCGGCGGCCGCGGCGCTCGCGGCGACGGCCAGCGGCGCGCTGCGCAGCCCGAGCGCCGGCAGCCATTGCAGGCGCGTCGTCCACGCGCCGGCGGCCGCCGCGGCCACGACCAGCAGCAGCAACACCGACTTCAGCGGCAACCCGGACTTGGGCGGCAGCACCACGCTGCGCTCCGGCGTCTCGAGATCGTGCGCGTGCGGGCGCCGCGCGCCCGGCGCGGCCGCCGAAGCGGACGCGGCCGACGCCGGCGCGCGCCGGGTCGACCCCAGCCGCGTCGTCGCCTGGATGGTCTTCTCGTAGGCCGCGGACGACGGCACCGGCGCGGCCGGCAGCACGGGCGGCTTCGGCCCGATGCGCAGCGGCACGTCGATGCGCCCGGCCAGCGCATCGCGGAACTCGGCCACCGACTGCGGCCGATCCTGCGGCCGCACGGCCATCGCCCAGTCCAGCACCTGCAGCAGGTGCGGCGAGCAGCCCGGCGGCGCCAGGTGCGCGAGCGGCTCCAGTTCGTCGCCCATCAGGCGCGCGGTGGCGGGCAGCGGCGCGCGCCCGGTCAGCATGAAATAGCAGGTGCCCGCCAGCGCGTACAGGTCCGTCCACGGGCCCTGGCGCATGGACTGCGTCTCGGCGTACTGCTCGATGGGCGCGAACTGCGGCTTGAGAATGGCGGTGACGTTCTGCGTGCGGTCGGCCAGCACCAGGCGGGCCGCGCCGAAATCGAGCAGCACGGGGCGGTTGTCGTCGCACCAGAGGATGTTGTCCGGCGCGATGTCGCGGTGGTAGACCGCCGCGTCGTGCATCACCGCCAGCGCGCCCAGCAGCGGCTCGATCAGCGCGCGCGCCCAGGCGTCGTCGAAGGTGCCCGGCGTCGCCGCCTTGCGCAGCTGGCGCAGGGTGCGGCCCTGGTAGAGCGGCATGGCCATGTAGGCGGTGCCGTTGGCTTCCCAGAACCGGAACACCTTGACCAGCGCCGGCTGGTCGAAGCGGGCGAGCAGCCGGGCCTCGTTGACGAACGACTGCAGGCCCAGCGCGAAGTTCTCCTCCTGGCTGCGCGAGCGCAAGGTCACCCGTTCGCCCGCGCCGCGCCCGGCCAGCGAGACCGGCATGTATTCCTTCAGCGCGACGTCGCGCTGCAGCGCCTCGTCCCAGGCCCGGTAGACGATGCCGAAGCCGCCGGTGCCCAGCACCTGGCGGATCTCGAATTCCGCCAGCCGCGTGCCGGCCGCCAGCGCGTCGCCGCCCTCTTCTGGCGAGTGCGCAGCGCCGGGACGGGTGTTCAGGGAATCGGACATGTTGGCCATAGTGTGCCGCACCCGGGGCTCGTCGCTCAACGTGCCGGCGGGCGCCACCGTGCATGCCGCGGCATTTGTGGCGCGTTTCACGCGCCGTGAATCCTGCAGCGCGCGGGGGAACCGCGCCTCCGACGCGCCTTCCCCGGACCGGCTACTTCTTCAGGTAGTCGAAAAACGCCTGCGAGCCCGCCTCGCGCCCCAGGAAATCCTTGACCACCTGCTGCGGCGCCTTCTGCGCCCCCTCCCCCAGCACGGTGGCGCGAAAGCGCGCCCCCGCCTTGGGGTCGAGCCTGTCGCCGACGAAGGCCGTGCGCATGTCGCTGGCCACGGCCTGGCTCCACAGGTAGCCGTAGTACCCCGCCCCGTAGCCGCCGGCGATGTGGGCGAAGCCCGAGGGGAAGGTGGTGCCCGGCACGTAGCCCAGCGAGCTGGCGCCCTCCATCTTCTCCCAGGTCTCCATCGGGTCGGGCGCGCCCGGGCCGTGCAGCGCGAGGTCGTAGGCCGCGTACAGGTGCTGGCGTTCCACCTGCATGCCCTTGCCGAACTCGCGCGCGGCGCGCGCCTTGTCGACCAGGTCGTCGGGCACCGGCTTGCAAGCCGGGCAGACTTCCTGGAACACCTTGAGCACCTTCTTGTCGTAGACCCAGTCCTCCAGCATCTGCGACGGCGCCTCGGCGAAATCCTGCGCCACGTTCTCGCCCGCGTCGCTCGCGTAGCGGGTGGCCGACAGGCTGTTGCGCAGGGTGTGGCCGAATTCGTGCATCAGCGTCTCGAGCTCGCGCAGCGTCAGGCCGCGGCGGTCGAAGTTCACCACCAGCGCCGACTGCGCCTGGCGCGGCACGGCGCTGGCGCCATTGCGGTAGTTCCAGACCGCGGCGTGGTTGTACTTACCGTCGCGCGGGTAGGGATCGACGTAGAGCGTGGCGATCTTGCGGTTGCCGGCCACGTCGGTGACGGCCCAGGCCTGCACCTCGGGCGCCCACCACTTGCCGTCGACCCTGTCGTAGCGCACGCCGAACATCTTCTCGGCCACGCGCATCACGAAGCGCAGGCTCTCCTGCGGCGGAAAGTAGGCCCGGAAGGCCTCCTCGTCGACGGCGAAGCGCTCGCGCAGCAGGCGTTCCGAATAGAACATCGTGTCCCAGCGCTGCAGCCGGGTCGCCTCCAGCGTCTGGCCCAGGTGGCGGGCCTTGGCCTGGCGCAGCTCGAGCACGTCGCGCCGGTCGTCCTCGGCGACGGCCGCGTGGACCTCGTCCAGGAAGCGGGCGGCCTGCGCCGGGGTCTCGACCATGCGCCGGCGCAGCACGAAGTCGGCATAGCTGGACAGGCCGAACAGGCGGGCCTGGTCCAGGCGCAGCTGCTCGATCTGGGCAAGCAGCTTGAGGTTGTCGGGGCCGCCCTCGTTGGTCTTCGCGCGCCACAGGCGTTCGCGGGCGCCGGCATCCTCGGCGGTCTGCATCACGGTGGCGTAGGCGGGGCCGTCGATGGGCAGCGTCACCTTGCCGTCGGCATCGCGCGGCTGGTCTTTCCAGACCGCCTCCGGCACGCCCTTGAGCTCGGCGTCGGCGAACGCGACGCGCACATGGGCGTCGCGGATGTTGCGGTTGAACTGCTGGCCCAGCGTGGCGAGCTTGTCGGCGATCGCCTTGGCCTTGACCTGCCTGTCCTTGGGCAGCGCGACGCCGGCATCCTCGAAGGCCTCGAGCGCCAGCTCCGCGGCGCGGCGGTCGACCGGATCCTTGAGCAGCGCCACGCTCTGGCGGGCACCCTGCCAGACCAGCGCGTTCTGGCCGAGCCCGGCCTGGAAGTCGCTCCAGCGCTGCTCGCACTTCTCGGCCTCCGCGCGCAGCTCGGCGTTCGGGTGCACGTTCTGCAGGAAGATCAGCGCGCCGCTCTGGTCCTCTTCCCAGTCGTACAGCGCCTCCCAGCCCTTGAGCCAGTCGGCGCCGGCCTTGCGCTTCTCGAGCTCCTTGACCCGCAGCATCGCGCCTTCCAGGCCCGTCGTGCAGGCCGAGGCAACCTGCGGGCCGCGCTCGAAGGCCGGGAACGGGAGATCGGCCACCGGGTTCTCGACCACCGGCTTGACCGGGATCGGCTTCGGGTGCGCGGGCACGTGCCGGCGCGGCGCCGCGTCGGCCGGCGCCGCGGCCAGGGCCAGCGCGGCCGCCAGCGCCAGCGCGGCGGACATCACGTTCGTTCTCTGCATCGGGTCTCCGGGTGGCGGCAACCCTGCTCGACCGGCTGCCGGCCGCCATCCTGGCGGCCGCGCCGATTGTCACTGCGCGTAGAGGGAATTTCCGACCACGTTGTGACGAGTTGCAGATTTACGCGTCCGAAACAGTCGTTCCGGCTCACCCGGACAGCACGTAACCGCGTGCAAGTCTTTGTATTTGCTCAGGTTTTACCCCAGGCCACGGTTGACCCCCGAAGCTGGCATCCTGTATGCTGGCCCGGTGCGAACAATCAAGAACCGTCGAGGGGCCGCGGCCAGCCAGCCGTCGCGCCACCTCCCCCGATTCGTTGGGCTCCTGGTGATGTCGGCAGCGCTCGTGGCGCCGCTCGGCACGGCACTGGCCGCCCCGCCCTCGGTTCGCCAACCCGCCATGCGCCCGGTCGACGACCAGGGCCTGCTCGATTCAGTGGCCACCTCGGTGGCCAGCAAGAGCTCCCAGCTCATCTCCCAGGTGCGCGATGGCGCCTCGGGCCTGGTCGACTCGGCCATGAACTTCCTGGGCGTGCGCTACAAGCTGGGCGGCAACACCGCCGAGACCGGCTTCGACTGCTCCGGCTTCACGCGCTACGTCTTCGAGAACAGCCTGGGCCGCGTGCTGCCCCACCGCGCCGACGAGCAGGCCAACGCACCCGAACTCGCCAAGGTCGACAGGAAGGACCTCAAGCCCGGCGACCTCGTCTTCTTCGACACCATGCGCCGCACCTTCTCGCACGTGGGCATCTACCTGGGCGACGGCAAGTTCATCCACTCGCCGCGCACCGGCGAGTCCGTGCGCATCGAGGACATCAACATCTCCTATTGGGCGCGCCACTTCACCGGCGCGCGCCGCGTGCCCGAACTGGCCGACGCCGGCGGCAATCCCACGGCAGCGGGCGGCTCCATGCTGGCCTCGCTGACGGCGCGGCTGTCCGGCCAGGGCGGCGGCGCAGCGACCGCGGCCACGCCGCTGGCCGCGTCGCTGAACCCGTCGGGCCTGCACACCGGCAGCGCATTGCCGACGCTGCCGTCCACCGGCCCCACCTCGCTGGGCCCGATGCACGCGCCCTTCGCACGCCCGATGGCCGAGCGCTGAGCAGCCCCGACTCCCCGGCCACAGCCCGCCCGCGCGCGGGCTGTGTCGTTTCCGGCGATGCCCCGACTGGCAGCGTCGACGCGCCGGCCGGGCACAATCGCGGCATGGACAAGATCATCGCCATCAACGACCTGCGCCGCGGCCTCGCACCGGCACCGGCACGCCCCGGCGCGATTGCGTTACAGCGCGGCGAGGACCGCCTCGATGCGCGCGGCCGTGCGCTGCGCGACCTGCGTATCTCGGTGACCGATCGATGCAACTTCCGCTGCAGCTACTGCATGCCCAAGGAGGTGTTCGACCACCAGCATGCCTTCCTGCCGCAGTCGGCGCTGCTCAGCTTCGAGGAGATTGCGCGGCTGGCGCAGGTGTTCGCCAACGCCGGCACGCGCAAGCTGCGCCTGACCGGCGGCGAGCCGCTGCTGCGCAAGAACCTCGAGGCCCTGGTGGCGATGCTGGCCACGCTGCGCACGCCCGCCGGCGAGCCGCTGGACCTCACCCTCACCACCAACGGCTCGCTGCTGGCCCGCAAGGCCGCGGCGCTGAAGGCGGCCGGCCTGGACCGCATCACGGTGAGCCTGGACGCCATCGAGGACGAGGCCTTCCGGCGCATGAACGACGTCGGCTTCGCGGTGGAGGACGTTCTGCTCGGCATCGAGGCCGCGATCGCCGCCGGCTTCGCACCGGTCAAGGTCAACATGGTGGTCAAGAAAGGCGGCAACGACGACCAGATCGTTCCGCTGGCGCGCGCCCTGCACGCCCGTTTCGGCCACGCCGTCGTGCTGCGCTGCATCGAGTTCATGGACGTCGGCAGCACCAACGGCTGGCGCCTGGACGACGTGCTTCCGTCGCACGACGTGCTCGCGCGCCTGCGCGAGATCGGCCCGCTGGAGCCGCTGCCGGCCACGTCCGAAGGCGAGACGGCGCAACGCTGGCGCTTCGTCGACAGCGGCCAGGAGATCGGCCTGGTCTCCAGCGTGACGCAGTCCTTCTGCGGCAGCTGCAACCGCGCCCGCCTGTCCACCGACGGCCAGCTGTACCTGTGCCTGTTCGCCAGCCAGGGCCACGACCTGCGCGCGCTGCTGCGCGGCGGGGCCGACGATGCGGCGATCGCCGCCGCGGTCGACCACCTCTGGGCCAGCCGCGACGACCGCTATTCGGCGCTGCGCAGCGCCGCCACGCCGGCGGTCGATGCGCGCGGCGGCGCGGGCGACGAGCGCCGCGTCGAGATGCACTACATCGGCGGTTGATGGCCGCGGCCCCGACGCGCGCGGCCATCACCGGCCTGGTCCTGGCCGGCGGGCGCGGCGCGCGCCTGGGCGGGCTGGACAAGGGCCTGCAGTCGTGGCGCGGCCTGCCGCTGGTCGACCACGTGCTGGCGCGCCTCGCGCCGCAGGTGGGCGAGGTGATGATCAGCGCGAACCGCAACGAGGCCGCCTACGCGGCGCGGGCGGCGTGCGTGCTGGCCGACGCCACCGACGACCACCCCGGCCCGCTGGCGGGCATCCTGGCCGGCCTGCGCGCCGCGCCGACGCCGTGGCTGGCGGTCGTGCCCTGCGACACGCCGCGGCTGCCGGTCGACCTCGTGGAACGCCTGGCGCGCGGCCTGGCCGACGCGTCCGGCGCGGTCGTGCAGCGCGACCGCGGCGCCGACGGCCTGCGGCTGGAACCGGTGTGCTGCCTGCTGTCTACCGCGCTCGCCGCCGACCTGGCGCGCTACCTGGCCGAGGGCGGCCGCAAGGTGCAGGGCTGGGTCGCGGCCCACGCGCTGCCGGTGCTGTTCGACGCGGCGGGCGACGCCGACGCCTTCGCCAACGTCAACACCCCGGCCGACCTCGAAACCTAGGCGGCCTTGCCGTCCAGCACCAGTTGAACGCCCTTGTTGGCGAGCATGTCCGCGCGTTCGTTGCCCGGATCGCCGGCGTGGCCCTTGACCCAGTGCCACTGGACGTCGTGCGCGTTGGCCAGCGTCTCGAGCTGCTGCCACAGCTCCACGTTCTTCACCGGCTTGCCGTCGGCCGTCTTCCAGCCGCGCCGCTTCCAGCCGTGGATCCAGGTCATGATGCCGTTGCGCACGTATTCGCTGTCGGTGTAGATGGCGACGGTGCAGCGCCGGGTCAGCACCGACAGGCCCTTGATCACCGCGGTGAGCTCCATGCGGTTGTTGGTCGTCTGCGGCGCGCCGCCGAACAGCTCGCGCTCCTTGCCGCTGGCCGACAGCCAGCAACCCCAGCCGCCCGGCCCGGGGTTGCCCTTGCAGGCGCCGTCCGTGTAGATCGTCACTTCGGTCGAAACTTCTTCTGTCATGGCCGGCATCGTACCCGGGCGGCGCCGGGGGCCCGGCGATTCATCGCCGGCGATGCGTGCTCGCCACCGCCGGCGCCGCCGACGTCTTCAGGCGCCCCCGGCGCGGCTTGCCGATCAGGTGCATGCCGCGCACCCGCCGCACCGCGACCAGGAAGTACACGGCGCCCAGCACCGGCCACCAGCGTTCGCCCAGCGGCTCCATCCACTCGAAGCGCTGCAGCCACTTCTGCGACGCCCAGGGCGGCCGGTAGCAGCCGAACTTGCCGACCTCGATCTCGAAGCTGAGCAGGCGCAGCCAGTCGCGCAGCCGCCAGTAGCCGATGAACTCGCCCGCGCTCGGCAGGAACAGGTCCTCGTCGGCCATCTTCAGGCTGTGGCCGGTGCGACCCAGGCGCTGGCGCAACGCCCACAGGCTCATCGGATTGAAGCCGACGATCACCAGCCGCCCCTCGGGCACGAGGCAGCGCGCAGCCTCGGCCAGCGCCTGGTGCGGATCCTCGGCCATCTCCAGCGTGTGCGGCATCACGACCAGGTCGAGGCTGTTGGAGGCGAACGGCAACGCCTCGGCGTCGCAGTGCAGGCCCACCGGTACCCGCAGCGGCCGGGTGGAGATCTCGCTGTCGCGCGGCGGGGCGATGGCCAGCGGCTCGGGATTGACCAGGCTGCTGCTGGCCAGCCAGCGGTGGGGCATGCGATTGGCGCGCAGGCCGTCGAGCTCGGGCAGGCCCATCTGCAAGGCGTGGTAGCCGAAGATGTCGGACACGGCCGTGTCGATGCGCTCCTGCTCCCAGGCGAGCAGCACCTCGCCCGGCGGCGTCTTCAGCCAGCCGCCCAACTCTATAATCGCAGCGCTTGTCTCCATGGATCTGATCGCCCTACCCGCCTTTGCCGACAACCTCATCTGGATGCTTCACGACGGCAACGACGCCGTCGTGGTGGATCCCGGAGCGGCGGCGCCTGTCAGGAACGCGTTGCACGAGCGGGGTCTGCGGCTCGCGGCCATTCTAGTGACCCACCACCATGGCGATCACGTCGGCGGACTGGTCGAGCTCGCGCCGCTGCTGCACGGCCCCGTCTACGGCCCGGCGCACGAGGCGATGCCGGTGGCCGTGCAGCGCATGTCGCAGGGCCTGTCCTTCGAACTGCTCGGCGCCCGCGTCGACGTGCTCGACGTGCCCGGCCATACCGCCGGTCACATCGCCTACGTGGTGACCGAGCCGGGCCGCGCGCCGTGGCTGTTCTGCGGCGACACCTTGTTCTCCGGCGGCTGCGGCCGGCTGTTCGAGGGAACTCCGGCGCAGATGCACGACTCTCTCTCCCGACTCGCCGCGTTGCCGGGCGACACGCGCGTCTGCTGCGCTCACGAATACACGCTCTCGAACCTGCGCTTCGCGCGCACGGTCGAGCCCGACAACACGGCCCTGGCCGACTACGAGACCCGCTGCAAGGCGTTGCGCGCCGAAGGCGCGTGGACGCTGCCCTCGACGATCGCCACGGAACGTGCCATCAACCCGTTCCTGCGCGTCCGGGAACCCGAAGTGATCGACTCGGCGCTCACCCATGGCGCCGCCTCCAGCGCCCCGACCGACATCCTGGCCGCCTTGCGCGAATGGAAGAACACGTTTTGAACCTGACTCCCCCGAAGCCGCGCCTGCCCCTGCTGGGCGCGCTCCCGTTCGTCGTCGCCTTGGCACTGGCGGCCTGCGCCACCGCCGAGCCGCCCTCCGCGGCCGGCGGCGCCCCCGTCGTCACCGCCGTCGCCGCGGCCCCCGTCGATGCGGCCTCCGCACCCGCCGCGGCCGCCTCCGAGGCCCCGCCCGTGGCGGTCGCGAGCGTCGCCGCCAGCGCGCCGTCCGGCGCCGCCACGGCCGCGGCCGCGGACGCGATGGACGCCGACGACGACGACGCCGCCGCCAAGATCGGCCCGGCGCCCGCCGTCCTGCCGCCGTTCGACCCGCTGCAACCCGAGACCCGGGTCGACCTCGACGACCGCGCGGCGCGCGCCGACCTGTGGCACCGCGTGCGCGACGGCTTCGCCATCCCCGACATGGAAACGGCCGACGTCCGGAACTGGGAGCAGTGGTACGCATCGCGCCCCGACTACGTCGCCCGCATGACGGCGCGCGGCTCGCGCTACCTGTACCACATCACCCAGGAGGTGGAGCGCCGCCACATGCCCACCGAGCTCGCGCTGCTGCCGTTCACCGAAAGCGCGTTCAACCCGCAGGCGATGTCGGTGGCCAAGGCCTCGGGCATGTGGCAGTTCGTGTCGGCCACCGGCAAGGACTTCGACCTGAAGCAGAACATCTTCCGCGACGACCGCCGCGACGTGCTCGCCTCCACGCGCGCCGCGCTCGACTACCTGCAGCGCCTGCACGACATGTTCGGCGACTGGCGCCTGGCGCTGGCTGCCTACAACTGCGGCCAGGGCAACGTGCAGCGCGCGATCGCGCGCAACCTGAAGGCCGGCCTGCCCACCGACTACCTCAGCCTGAACCTGCCGGTGGAGACGCGCGAGTACGTGCCCAAGCTGCAGGCCGTCAAGAACATCGTGATGCACCCGGAGGCCTACGCGCTGACGCTGCCCGCGGTGGGCAACCACCCGTACTTCCTGAGCGTGCCGATCGAGCGCGACATCGACGTCGACACCGCGGCCCGCCTCGCCAACGTGCCCATCGACGAGTTCCGCATGCTCAACCCGCAGCTGGACAAGCCGGTGATCCTGGCCGCCGGCACGCCGCAGGTGCTGCTGCCCTACGACAACGCCGACGACTTCGTGCGCGCCGTCAAGGCCCACGACGGCCCCCTGGCCACCTGGACGGTGTACGTGGTGGGCAAGACGATGCGCCCCGCCGAGGCCGCCAAGGTGGTGGGCATGAGCGAGGCCGAGCTGCGCGCGGTCAACCGGATCCCCGCGCGCATGCTGGTCAAGTCGGGCTCGACGCTGCTGGTGCCGCGCTCGGCGCAGCACATCGCCGACGTCTCGGTGGCCGTGGCCGACTCCGCCGCGATGACCCTGGCGCCCGACCTGCCGCCCACCCGGCGCGTGAACATGCGCATCGGCAAGGGCGGCGAGAGCGTGGCCTCGGTGGCGCGCCGCTGGCACGTGACGACCTCGGATGTGGCCTCGTGGAACCACGTGTCGTCCGGCGGCAAGTTCGCCGCCGGCAGCACCGCGGTGCTGTTCCTGCCGCGCACGACCTCGCTGGCGCGCGCGCCGACGCACGCGGCGCCGACCAAGGTCGCGAAGGCCCCGGTCGTCCGGCCGCGCGTCGTGCTGACCGGCAATGCGCGCAGCGGCGCGCACGTGGCGACGTCCAAGGCCCCGCACAAGGCCAAGGTGGTGGTCGCGCACAAGGCCGCCGGCGGCACGCCCGCTCGGCAGGCCGCCAAGACCAAGGTCGCCCAGCATTGAGCCCGCGCGCCGCGACGCCGGCGCCGCCACACGGAGATCCGACATGAGCCCGAGCCCGCTGGAGACCTGGCACCGCATGGTGCGCACCCACGACGCCACCGACCTGCCCGGCCTGGTGGCCGAGGACGCCGTGTTCTGGTCGCCGGTGGTGCACTCGGCCCAGCGCGGCCGGGCGCTGACGGTGAGGTACCTGTCGGCCGCCTTCCAGGTGTTCTTCAACCCGAGCTTCCGCTACGTGCGCGAGATCGTCGGCGCCAGCGACGCGATGCTGGAGTTCGAGACCGAGATCGACGGCATCCTGGTCAACGGCGTCGACATCGTCCGATGGAACGCCGCCGGCCAGATCGTCGAGTTCAAGGTGATGCTGCGCCCGCTCAAGGCCATCAACGTCATCCACCAGAAGATGGGCGAGATGCTGCAGGCGGCGTCCCGGCCCGCCGCCTGAGCCCGCCACGCGGCGCGTCGGGGCATCATGCCGGCATGACCCCGCTCCCCGACGACACGCCGCCGCCCCACGCCGTCGCCCGCCTGCGCGCTGCCAGCCTCGCCGACGACGCGACCCGGCCCTGGCTCGATCGCGGCGAGCCGCGCAGGACCCGCTGCGCGGCCTGCCGCCTGCCGCCCAGCCACTGCGCGTGCGCACTGCGGCTCGTCGTGCCCACGCGCGCCGGGGTGTGCCTGCTGATGGCGCCCTACGAGCCGCTGAAGCCCAGCAACACGGGCTGGCTGGTGGCCGACGTGGTGCCCGACACCTTCGCGTTCGGCTGGTCGCGCACCGCCGTCGACCCCGCGCTGCTCGCCTTGCTGGACGACCCGCGCTGGCAGCCGGTGGTTGTCTTCCCGGGCGAGTTCGCGCCGCCCGCGCGCGTGGTCGAGCGCTGGCCTTCCACGGCGGTCGACGATGCGCGCCGCCCGCTGTTCATCCTGCTCGACGGCACCTGGTCCGAGGCACGCAAGATGTTCCGCAAGAGCCCGATCCTCGACCGCTTTCCGGTGCTGGCCCTGCGCCCCGAACAGCTCTCGCGCTACCGCCTGCGGCGCTCCTGGCACGGCCACCACCTCTGCACCTCCGAGGTGGCCGCGCTGTGCCTGGCGCAGGCCGGGGAGCCGGATGCCGCGCAGGCGCTGGAGGCCTGGCTGGACGTGTTCAGCGAGCGCTACCTGCGCGCGAAGCAGAGCGTGCCGGCCGACGCCACGGACGCCCTGCACGCCCGCCTGCGCGACCTCGGCGGCGCCTCCTGAGGTCGCTCGTGCGGCCGATCAGCGCCCGGCCCGCGTGCGCATCGAGATGTGCGTCAACCCCTCGAACTGGCACAGGTCCAGCAGGTGCACCACCTCCTGGTACGGCACCTGGGTATCACCGTCGATGCGCACCGCCCGGTTGGGGTCCTTCTGCGCCTCGGCGTGCAGCCGGTCGCGCAGTTCGACCGTCGTGACCGGGTCGCGGCCCCAATAGACGCCGCCCTTGACGTCCACGCCGATCACCAGCGGGCTGGGGTCGGCGCCGGCCTTGTCCAGCGAGACCGCCGACTCCGGCAGCGTGATGGGCAGGTTCTTCTGCGCCTTGCCCTCGGCCTGCTTCTGGAACGAGCTGGCCACCATGAAGAACATGAGCAGGAAGAAGATGCAGTCGATCAACGCGATCAGGCTGATCTCGGGTTGTTCCTCCTCGCCGACGTCGATGCGCATCAGCGGCCTCCGTCGCGCACGCAGTCGTCGAGCACGCGCTCGAGCTGTTCCTCGAGCGCCAGCCCGCCCACCGTCAGGCGGTGGCGGAAGAAGTGGTGCAGCGCCAGGGCGGGCAGCGCCACGCTCAGGCCCGCGGCGGTGTTGACCAGGGCCTTGGAGATGCCGCCGGCCAGCAGCGAGGCGTCGCCCATGCCGCCGGTGAACGCGATGACGTGGAAGGCCTCGATCATGCCGACCACCGTGCCCAGCAGGCCGACGATGGGCGCCACGGTGGCCACCACGGCGAGCGGGTAGGCGCGCTGCTGCTGCTGGCGCAGCTCGCGCGAGGCAAGTTCGCCGGCGCGTTCGCCCAGCAGTTCCGCCGGCCAGCGCGCGCGGTTGGCGGCGAGGAACGCGATCGCACGGGCCAGCACGCTCGGGTAGCGCGCGAGCGCCTGCTGCAGGTCGTCGAAGCGGCCCGCCTGCCACAGCGGGACGATCTCGTCGACCAGGCCGGGCGGCACGATGGCCGCCATGCGGAACCGGTGGAAGCGCTCGATGGCCACGGTGACCATCAGCAGTGACAGCGCACCGATGACCCAGATGCCGGCGCCGCCGGTGGCCAGTTGCTGGAACAGGTTGAATTGCAAGGAAATCCCTCCTCAGGACGAAAGCACGACCGAGAAGAACGTCTTGTCGGTGTTGTTGTGGAGCTTGAACAGCAGGCGATGCACGCCCGCGGCCAGGTGCACGCGGCGCTGGCCCTCGGTCAGCGCGAGGCTGCCGACGAGTTCGTCGCGCAGGTAGTACGGCGGGTGGTACCAGGGCTTGTCGCCGGGCGAGCTGACCCAGACGAGGCGCTCGTCCAGCCACAGCATCGAGTCGTCGTCGGCGGCGATGGACAGCCACACGTCGCGGTCCTCGTCCACGCGCAGTTCCGTCCACGCGTAATAGACGGCGTTCTCGGCGCGGTCGGGGGGAATGAACGGGTAGAAGCCGCGGCTGGTGAACTGCCAGGCCAGCGTGCGGCCGTCGAGGCCCGGGTAGACGGCGTCCAGGTCGACGTTGTCCTCGGGCGGATAGCCGTGCTGCATCGACTCGTCCCCCTGGCCGGCGAACGGGCCGATCACGTACCAGGTGTCGAGGTAGACGCGCTCGGCGTAGGTGCCGCCGGCGCCGAACACGCGGCCGGCGGCCGTGTGCAGCGTGGCCACGTCCACCGTCGGCGGCGCGGCGTAGCGCACGAACTGGTGCCGGCCGTCCTCGGCGTTGCCGGTGAGGTCGAGGCTGCTGCCCGGGATGCGTACCGCGGCCAGGCCGCGCGGCGCGGCAGGCGCCGCAGGCGGCTCGGCCCGGCCACCCTGGCGGGAAGCGCCCGCGCCGTGGTCGCCGATGCCGCCATCGCGGCCGCGCTGCTCGCGCTGGCCCTCGAGCACGACCGCGCGCCGCTTGCCGGCGGTGTCCGAGTCGCGACCGAAGTCGTCCGCACCCGCGTTGCGGCCGCCGGCGATGCCCTTGACGTGCTCGCGGTTGACCGACAACCCCGCCTCGGTGCCCACCACGCCCACGCGGCCCTGGGGGCCGCCCAGGCGCACGATGGCGGCGAACTGCTCGGCGGCCGAGCGCGGGATGCCGTCGGCCACATGGGCCTGGCCGGTGGAGCCCGAGGCCGGCGCCGTGTGGGCCAGCGCCTTGTCGGGTTCGTAGTGGCGGCGCGGCTTCGCGTGCGCGGGCGCGCTCGTCACGCGCAGGCCCTCGCGCTGCGCGTCCAGGCGCGCGCGCCGGGCCTCCGCGACGTCGCGCGCGCGGCGCTCCAGGCGGGCGATCTTCTGCACGGCGGACTCCGGCGGCGGCGGCAGCGCCTGTGCCGCAGCCTCGATGGCGAGCTTGCGACGCGCCTCGTCCGGGGTCAGCTGGGTCAGGCGGGCGAGTTCGGCGGCGCGCATCTCGCGGTCGGCCGCCTCGATGGCGTCGGCCAGCGCCTGCGCCCGCTCGGCCAGCGCGGCGGCCGAGGCGTCGGCGCCGGCCGGCGGCAGCGGAGCGGCCGCAGGTTCGAGCTCGGAGAGGATGGCCTCCATGCGCTCGACGCGGTGGCGCAGGTCGCGCTGCCGGGTCTGCGCGATGCGCTGAGCCGTCTTCGCGGCCTCCGCCGCCGCCGCCTGGGCGCTCTTGCGGGCATCGAAGGCGGCCACGTTGAGCAGCAGCAGCACCAGCAGTGCGTGCACGACGACGGCGCCCGCAAGATACGGGCGCGCCGCCACGCCGCGCTGAAGGCGCTGCAGCAGGCGGTCGCTGAGGCGGATGGCAGGCAGGCGCGGCGCTGCGATGGCGGGCGGGGAAGGTGAACGGCTCAACGCAGGCGGCCCAGTGAGGTCGGCTCACCGCCGCGAACGGGCGGTGCCGGACGATTCTGGCAGAGGAACGGGCGCCGGCGCGGCCCGCCCTCCCGCCATGGACACCGGGGATTCCCGGGGTCCGCGTCGTTCCGCTGCGAACGCCGGTTAGCCGGACCTCAGCGTCGATCCGCCAGCGCGTGGGCGATCGTCGACAGGTCGACGTACTCCAGCTCGCTGCCGGCCGGCACGCCGCGCGCCAGCCGCGACACCGTGATGCCGCGGGCCTTCAGGGCCTCGCCGATCACGTGCGACGTGGCCTCGCCCTCGGCGGTGAAGCTGGTGGCCAGGATGACCTCGCCCACCGGCTCGCGTTCGATGCGCTCGAGCAGCGGCTCGACGCCGATGTCGCGCACGCCGACGCCGTCGAGCGGGCTCAGCCGCCCCATCAACACGAAGTACAGACCCTTGTAGCTGCCGGTGCGCTCCAGCGCCGACTGGTCGGCCGGCGTCTCGACCACACACAGCACATTGGCGTCGCGCGCGGGGTCGGCGCAGACGTCGCACAGGGTGTGCTCGGTGAAGGTGTGGCAGCGCGCGCAGTGGCGGATGTCGTGCACCGCGCTGTCGAGCGCGGAGGCCAGCCGCAGCGCGCCCTCGCGGTCGTGCTGCAGCAGGTGGAACGCCATCCTCTGCGCCGACTTCACGCCGACGCCGGGCAGCACGCGCAGCGCCTCGACGAGCGAGACCAGCCGGGCCTCACTCATGGGGCCCCCACGCGCCCGCTGGTCGCTGCCCCCCGCGGGGGGCAGCCGCGACCGGCCCGGCGAAGCCGGTTCCGGCGCTCCCTCGAACTTCCTGGTCTCCGCCCGAGCGGCAGCGCCGACGGCGAAACGAAGTCATCAGAACGGCATCTTCATGCCAGGGGGCAGCGGCATGCCGGCGGTGACCTTGCCCATCTTGGCCTGGCTCACCTCCTCGGCGTTGCGCAGCGCGTCGTTGAACGCCGCGGCCACCATGTCCTCGAGCATGTCCTTGTCGTCGGCGAGCAGGCTGGGGTCGATGGTGACGCGGCGCACGTCGTGCTTGCAGGTCATCGTGATCTTGACGAGGCCATTGCCGGCCTGGCCGTCGACCTCGATCGTGGCGAGCTCGTCCTGCACCTTCTTCAGGTTGTCCTGCATCGCCTGGGCCTGCTTCATCAGACCGGCGAGTTGACCTTTCATCATGGGATACGACCTTTCGTCTTGTGTGTTCGGGTGGGACCGCGCGGCGGCCCCGGGGAAGGAATCAGAGCGGCTTGACCGAGCCGGGCAGGATGCGCGCCGTCTGGAACTGCGCCAGCAAGGCACGGACCGTGGCGTCGGACTGGATCTCGTCGATGGCGGCGCGCTGCCGGCGGTCGGTCTCGGCGGCGTCGCGCTTGAGCGGGGTGTCCTGCGGGTCGCCCAGCTCGACGACCAGCTGCAGCGCCTGGCCGGTGAGCTCGTTCAGGATCGCCGCCAGCTTGTCAGCCAGCGCCGGGTTGCGCAGCGTCTCGAGCCCGACGCGCAGCCGCCACGTGGGCGCCTCGCCTGCGGTCTCGCACTCGATCAGCTCGGACTGCATCGCCAGCGCGCGCACCATCGCGACCAGCTTGCCGGCCGTCGCGCACTGGTGGATCAGGCCGTACCAGCGCGTGCCGAGCTCGGTGCGCTCGAACGGCGGCAGCGCGGGCGGCGGCGCGAAGGCCTGCGCGCCGGCGCGCGGCGCGGCCGCGGGCTCGTCGTCGACCTCGGGCTCGAGCTCGGCCAGGGTCGGGCGGGCTCGCTGCACCGGCGGCGGTGCGTTCCCGTTGCCGCGGGCCCGGGTGGGCGCGGGCAGGTCGTCGACGAGCACGTCGGGCTCCTCGTCGCCCCAGGGCGGCTCGTCGTCGGACACCGTGGCGGTGGCCACCGCACGCGCGGCGGGCGTGCGCATCAGCGGAGCCGCGGGCGCGGCAGCGGGCAGGGGTGCGGGCGCCGGGGTCGGCAGCGGGCGCGGGGCGACCACCGGCGGCGGCGCGACGGCCACGGGGGCCGCCGCCACCGGCGCGCCGGCCGGCGCGGC
>CAYQMX010000002.1:0-336103 GCA_964418745.1 uncultured Vitreoscilla sp. | reverse complement strand
CCCCGCGGCCCGCCCTTCGCCGTCGGCCGCGCGCGCCGCGGCGGCGCCCGCCGCCGGGGCGGTGCCCGGCCCGAACGCGCCGCCGGGCACCGGCCCGGCCGTGGGCAGCAGCAGCACCAGGCAATCGGGCAGGCCCGCCAGGTGCGGCAGCGTGGGCACCCGGCCTTCCAGGTCGCCGGTGCGCGCCTCGTAGCGCCCTTTCTCGGCGCGCCGGCGCGCGACGGTGATCCACTGCGCCAGGTTGCCGTAGCCGCGCCGCGTGGTGGCCAGCACCACCAGCCGCATGGCCACGCCGCCGACGGCCGGTTCGAGCCGCATCTCGGCGCCGATGATCAGGTGCAGGCCGCGTTCGGTGGCCTGCTCGTAGGCGTGCACCACCCCCGACAGGGAGCACTCGTCGGTGATGGCCAGCGCGGTGTAGCGCAGCATGGCGGCGCGGTCGACCAGTTCCTCGGGCGACGAGGCGCCGGTGAGGAAGCTGAAGTTGCTGCGGCAGTGCAGTTCGGCGTAGGCGGGTAGCGTGGCCATGACGGAGAGACGGTGACGGTCCGCGGATCAAGATCCGCGGTGGACAGGCAAGACAAAGGCGGAGAGCGGCCGGCCCCGGCCGGACGACCCGGGAGACGACGGCCGGGCGTGCGGACCCCGGCACGCGGCAGGGACGGCGGAAGGCACGTTTCCAGGCGCAGGCGTCCGGCCAGCCGGACGCGGTTCAGACCGCGGAAGAGCACCATCGCCCTTCGTTGTGACTGTGTTTAAATACAGTCTAGGCCCCGGGTTCAGGCAGCGCAAGTCCTGCTGCACGTGCGGACGACGGCACCGCCCGCCTCTGCGCAGAAAGCCCGAAAATGACCCGATCCGCGCCTGCCGAAACCATGCCTTCCCCTGTCGAGCTCACCCCCTACCGACCGGAATTCCGCGACCGGCTCGTCGAGCTGTGGCGCGCCAGCTTCGCGCGGGGCGTGGGCGCGCCCGTGCCCACCGACGTCGCGAACCATCGGCGGTTCTTCGACGAGCACGTGCGCGCCGAAACCAGCGTCACCCTGGCGCTGCGCGACGGTGCGCTGCTCGGCTTCGGCGCCTTCACGCCCGCGTCGGTGATGCAGCTCTACGTCGACGTCGACCACCTGCGCCAGGGCATCGGCAGCCGCCTGCTCGAGCTGGCCAAGGCCGGTTCCGAGGGCCGGCTGTGGCTCTACACGTTCGTCACCAACACCAACGCGCAACGCTTCTACGAGCGCCACGGCTTCGCCGTCGTGGAGCGCGGCTTCGAGCCCGCGATGCAGCTGGGCGACCTGCGCTACGAGTGGCGGCGCCCGTCATGACGGCTTTCCGAAACCCACCCCACCCATGACTCCGGACCTCGCCACCACGCTGCACCGCTGGCTCTTTCCCGCGCTGTGGGCGACGTGGGCGCTCTACTGGTGGATCACCTCGCTCGACGTGAAGGCGACCGCGCGCCGCGAGTCCTGGCTGTCGCGCGCGCTGCACCTGGGGCCGCTGGTCGTCGCGGCCGCACTGCTGTGGACGCCGCGCCTGGGCGTGGCGGCGCTGGACGCGCGCTTCATGCCGTGGGCGCCATGGCAGTTCGGCGCCGGCGCGGGCCTGACCTGCGCCGGCCTGGCGTTCGCCGTCTGGGCGCGCCGCCACATCGGCCGCAACTGGAGCGCGATCGTCACGCTCAAGCAGGATCACGAGCTCGTCACCAGCGGGCCCTACGCGCTGGTGCGCCACCCGATCTACAGCGGCCTGCTGGCGGGCTTCCTGGGCGGCGCGATCGCGCTGGGCCAGTGGCGCGGGCTGCTCGCCGTGGCCATCGTCCACCTGTCGCTGCTGCGCAAGTACCGGCTGGAGGAGCGCTGGATGGACGAGCGCTTCGGCCCGGCCTACGCCGCGTACCGCGCGCGGGTGAAGGCGCTGGTGCCGTTCCTGTTCTGACCTTCGGTCGTGGGACCGGCTGTCGAGCAGCCGCGCAACACTGGTACGCTTCGCGCGATGAACCAGTCCACCGCCCTTGCTCTCCTGGCCGCCGTCGCGGCCCTGTCCGTCGCCGGTTGCGCGTCACCCGATACGGCCAAGGGGGCCGCCAGGGAAGGCGTCCAGCTGCAGAAGGCCGTCGAGGCGCCGCTGGCCGACCTGAACCTGGTGCGCGAGAAGATTCCGGCGGTGCTCGAGGCCGCCGTCAAGGCGCCCTACGCCCTGCCCGCGCAGCGCGCCTGTCCCGACCTCGTCAACGAGGTGAACGCCCTCGACGCCGCGCTCGGCGCCGACCTCGACACCCCGCCCACTGCCGCCAACCCCGGCCTGGTCGAGCGCGGCACGAACATGGCGGGCGACGCCGCCAACGACGCGCTGCGCGGCGCCGCCGAGAGCGTGATCCCGTTCCGCGGCTGGGTGCGCAAGCTCGACGGCGCGGAGCGCCACTCGAAGGAAGTGGCCGCCGCCATCGCCGCCGGCTCGGTGCGCCGCGCCTTCCTCAAGGGCGTCGGCCAGGCGCTGGGCTGCGCCGCGCCGGCCGCGCCGCTGCAGGCGCTGGCGGCGTCGGCCACGGCGCGTTGATGGACCAGCCCATCGTCGGCTTCCACGTCGACGAGCACGACGATGGTGTGGCCGAGCTCGCCTGCGGCCATTTCCAGCACGTGCGCCACGACCCGCCGTGGACGAACCGCCCGTGGACGCAGACGGCCGCGGGCCGCGCCGCCGCGCTCGGCCGCCTGCTGCCCTGCCGCAAGTGCGACCAGGGCGCACCGGTGGACAAGGCATGACGATCCGGTGACGAATCCGGGCTGTCCGCGCGTGGCTTGCCAGCCACGTTGTGGGGGCCGCGCGGCGCCAACGCAAGCTTTAATTCGATTGTTTGAGCTTGCGCATGGCCGCAGTACCCCTGATGCGCCCATCGCGACGACAATCGAGCGAGCCAGCGCGATCGGGTATCGTGTGACCATCCACTGAAAGGAAACAATGGCGAAGCCGAACTACCAGTACGAGAAGCGCCAGCGCGAACTCGAAAAGAAGAAGAAGAAGGAAGAGAAGGCGAACAAGAAGTCGTCCAGCGATGGCCCCAGCCACCACGGCAATGCCGCGCAGGAGCCGCCGGCCCCGGCAGCGCCCGAAGGCGAGGCGCCGGCCGCCTGAGCCTCGTGCGGGGGCGCGCAGCGCATGCGGGACGCATGCGCGCGCGCAGCGGTCCGGCCCGCGGCCAGACCGCCCGTCGAATGCCGCGCGCGGCGGCCCCGGCTCAAGGGGCTGGCGGCGGCAGGTTGCCCGAGCGCAGGTCGGCGATCGCCGCCGGGCCCAGCCACAGCAACGTATCCACATAGGTCTCGATGCGCGAGACCAGCGCTTCGCGCGGGCCCTCGCGCCACGCCGTCGAGCCGTAGAACGCGTCCTCCTGCGCCGTCAGCTCGGCCAGGCTGGCGAACGAGCGCACCAGGTAGTAGCCGTTCTCGTCGTTGGGCACCGGGCCGTGCGAGACCACGTCCATGCCGGACGCGCGCACCATCGGCAGCGCCCGGTTCGTCACCGCGGCGTGGAAGTCGGCGCACGTGCCGGGCTTGAGCCGGTACGCGCGGATCTCGACCAGGCGCCGTGGCGCGGCAGACGGTTCGGTCATGGCGTGCCCGCGTTCAGGCCGACTGCGGCCACAGGATCATCTGCGTGCAGCGGAACAGCGCGATGCTGCGGCCGGTCTCGCGGTGCGTGACCAGCGCGTCCCACACCTGCGTGGTGCGGCCGCGATGCTGTGCCGTCGCCACGCAGTCGAGCGTGCCTTCGCGCGCCGTGCCCAGGAAGTTGGACTTCAGCTCGATCGTGGTGAAGCCCGTCGCGCCCTCGGGCAGGTTGACGATGCAGGCGTAGCCGCACGCCGTGTCGGCCAGCGTCACCACGCTGCCCGCGTGCAGGTAGCCGTTGGGCGCCATCAGCGTCATCGAGACGGGCAGCTCGGCGCGCACCTCGGTGGCGTCGGCGTGCGTGATCGCGATGCCCAGGTGGCCGGGCAGGCAGTCGGCGCCCATGCGGTTGAGTTCGGTGACGGTCGGTGCGGTCATGGTGGCGTGGTGCGCGCGGGCGGAGGCGGGGATACGCCATTCTGCGCGAGCCGGCGCCACCCTGCCACGGCGCGTCGGCGAGTGCAGCAGCCTGTCGGGCCGACGCGGCGGTTCGTCGCGCCGGCGTTGACGCCGAGACACGCCTGTCGCATCGTGGCGTCCTCCGGGGCCTCGTGGCTCCGCCCGCGAAGGTCCGCCATGCTCACGTTCCTGCTCTGGTGCCTGCTGTTCGTCCTGTGCTGGCCGCTGGCCCTGCTGGCACTGGTGCTGTACCCCCTCGTCTGGCTGCTGACGCTGCCGTTCCGCCTGGTGGGCATCAGCGTGGGCGCCGTGTTCGCGCTGTTGACGGCGCTGCTGTTCCTGCCGGCGCGCGCACTGGGCCATCGTCGCTGAGCCCGGCGGACCGGCCGGTGCCCGATGCACCGGCCGTCGGGCGCCGAGCGGGCCCGAAATGCCGGCATCGGCGCGGCGGAGATCTTGCCGCGCCCACCAGAATCGATCGGTGTGCACTTCCGGCGACCCCGTCACCGAACCATGCCGACGATTCCTCCCTCCCTCGAGCGCGCGCTGGCCCTCGCGCTGGCCGTCGCTGCCCTGCCCGCCCGCGCCGATTGCATCGCCGATGCCGCCGCACGCCACCAGGTCAACGCCGACGTGCTGCGCGCCATCGGCTGGCAGGAGAGCCGGCTGCAGCCCGCGGCCATCGGCCGCAACGCCAACGGCAGCGTCGATGTCGGCGCGTTCCAGATCAACAGCGTCCACCTGGGCGAACTCCGCGGCTTCGGCATCGATCGCGCGGCCCTGGCCGACGGCTGCGTCAGCGCCGACGTCGCGGCCTGGCACTACCGCCGCCAGGTCGAGCGACTGGGTAACGGTTGGCAGGCCGTAGGGGCCTACCACTCGCGCACGGCGGCGCTCGCCGCGGGCTACGCCGACCGGATCGCCGCCATCCTGATGGATTGGCGCGTGCTGCCGCCAGGGGCGCTGCCGTTCGCCGCCGACGCGCCCCGCGATCCGGCACCGGCACGCCCTCCGGGACCACGCGCACGCGCCCTGGCCGCACCAATGCCCGCGGCCCCGCGCGGCCCGTCGGCCGCCGCTGAACCCACCGGGTTCAGCGAGCTCGCCTACCTTTCACCCACGCGCTGACCACGCCACGCCCACCCCGCGAAGCCGCCATGCCCGACATCCCCACGCTCCAGCAACCGCTGCAACTGCCCTCCGACAAGCAGCACGGCATCGGCGCCGCCGTCAAGCACGCGCTGATGTTCGCGCCCTCGATGACCGACATCATGATCCACGAGGGCCAGGTCATCCGCGCGAAATCCGCGCGCGGCACCCTGCCGCTGCACCAGCTCTTCTCGGCCATCCCGCCCTTCATGGTCACGCGCGAGCACATCGTCACCTACCTGGCCGGCTACGTCGACGGCGCGATGCGCCCGCATCGCGACGAACACGGCCAGCAGCAGTCGGTTCAGGCCTACTGGGACACGCGCATCAAGCCCGTGCTGGCACGCCAGCGCTCGGTCAACATCCGGCTCGACGGCCGCGGCGGCCACTCGCTGCGCTACAGCCTGTTCATGCACGGCACCGGCGAACTGGCACTCGTGATGCGCATCACGCCGCCCGACATCACTCCGCTGACCAACCTCAGCCTGCCGCACAACCTGGTGTCCACGCTCACCGAGTCCACCAGCGGCTTCATCATCGTCACCGGACCCACCGGCTCCGGCAAGAGCGAGACGGCCATGTCCATCCTCGACTGGCACAACGCCCAGCATTCCGGACACATCCTCACCATCGAGGATCCGGTCGAGAAGAAGATCCCGCCGCGCAAGTCCATCGTCACGCAACGCGAGGTCGGCTACGACGTGCTGAGCTTCGCCGACGGCATGCGCGAGGCCTTGCGCATGAGCCCCGACGTGCTGCTGACCTCCGAGATCCGCGATGCCGAGACCGCCGAACAGGCGATCCAGGGCGGAGAATCGGGCTCGCTGATGATCGCGACCACGCACGGCAAGTCCGTCACAGGCACGATGCGCAAGATCCTGTCGTACACCGGCACCAGTGCCGACGTGATGCGCTCGGTGCTCGCCGGCAACCTGATCGCCGTGGTGCGCCAGGCGCTGGTGCCGTCGCGCGACGGCAAGCGCTACCTGATGGCGGCGGACGTGCTGTTCAACGCCGGCAAGGTGACCGCCTTCATCGAGCGCGGCGACTGGATCGGCCTGGAGAGCGCCATCCGCGAGGACAACCGCCTCGGCGCCAGCGAGTGGGTCCCGATGAACAACCGCCTGGTCGAACTGGTACGCCGCGGCGAGATCGAGGCGAGCGAGGCGATGCGCGAGACGTCCGATATTCCGGGCCTGAAACGGAAGCTGGCGGCGGCGGGAACGCCGGCGTTCGGCCGCTGAGGAGGCACCCAACGCGGATGGGCCGCGCAACAACGCCCGGTCAGCCCATCCTGGCACCGCTGCGATCCGCCCGCATTCGGTGCCACATCGAGATGGCATCGAAATCCTTCTGGCAGTCGTCGAGAACCTGTCGGGTGAAGCGGCCGATCGCGGCGTACTCGAACTCGGTCAAGTTGGGGAGCGAGACACGGGCCGGCGTGTTGACCACTTCGGTCCCGTTGCCGTGCAACAGGACGACACCGGTCTCCTCGGCCAGGCGGAACAGGAAGCGCGTTCCCAGATCCTGCTTGACGAACCAGGCCTCGAACGCCGATCCATACAGCTTGCCGCCGATCTCCGGCAAGTCGATCAGCGAGTCGTCGTCGACGCCGTTCGGTTCATGCGACGGCGTGGCGCCCATCGCCGTGTACAGCGTGCGGCAGCGGTCGCGGATCGGCTGTTTGGCGTCCGACTTGTAGCGGTGTCCGCGATCCATCAGCCTGCCGCGTTCACGGATACAGGCAGTACACCTCCGCGACGACGTTGCTGGTGGTGGGCGCGCCGGTGCCGTCGGTCAGCGAGATGCTCCAACCCTGCCCGGTCCACTGGGCGTTGCGATTGAGCACCGGGTTGCCAGGCGTCTCGACGTCGGTCTGCGGCAGCAGAAAGATCGTGGCCTGCGGCGCGACCGGGCCGGCGGTGGCGGGACAGCCATTGGGCAGTGCGGCGGCCGCGGCGACGAAGTCGCCGTGATGCACGGCGAAGCCGGCCATGTAGACACGCGAGGACGTCAGGGCGGACTGGCTGGCGTAGTAGCCACCGCGGCACACCAGCGCGTCGTCGCTCGCCGCGTCGACGGCCTGCAGGCCCGCCGCCGCGCACGCGGCGCCCAGTCGCGCGTGGCGCGCGGTCGCGCGAAAGACGGTGCCCTGGCAGGTGGCCAGGCCCCCGGCGCTCATCATGGCCACATCGCCCGGGCTGCAGGCGTCGCCCTCGTCGACCGAGCCCGACAGGGTCAGGCGCGGCGCCCGCAGCGCGCTGGTCGCCACGACGTCGTTGCCGGCGCTCACGTCGCCATTGGCGGCCACCCGCAACAAGGCCGTGCCGGCCGGGTTGCGCACGAACAGGTCGCCCGCCTTGACCACCAACGCCTGCGGATCGTCTGCGCCGAAGGCGGTGATCGCGCTCGTGGACAGGCCGCCCTCCGCGGCCACGCTGCCGGGTGTCACCAGGCCGGCCGCCGCGATCGTCGTGGCGTGGCCCGAGGCATCCCGGAACAGGCCCGACGTGGCCGACAGCGCGCCGTTGCACTGGATGTCGACCACGCCGTCCGGGCGCAGCGACACGCAGGGGTTGCCGCTCGCATCGCGGAGCTCGACACGCTGGGCGTCGACCTGCAGCGCCGAGCGGAACTCGCTGCGCGTCGTGCCGTCGCCGAACAGCGTGTTGCGGGCGACGGTGAGGTCACCCTGCAGGTTCGGATCGCGGGTGTCGCCGATGCGCACGAACTGGCCGAAGCCGGACGACGCGCTGCCCACGCGCACCGCCACGACGCCTGCGGGCTGCCCGCTGACCGGGTTGTCGTGGCGCCAGGTGTTGCCGAAGCCCTGGAGGGTGGTCGGGTCGGTGGGCAGCGAGACGCCGGAGTCGGCCCCGATGCGCGCGAGGATCGGGCCGATCACCGCGCCGTCGCTCTCGGTGGGGCCGCTGCGGATCGGCCCTTGCAGCACGACATGGCCCTCGACATTGCAGGCGGCCGCGACGCAGCCGGGCGGCACGCGCCTGAACTCGATGCCATAGGGGGCGTTGTTCAGTGCGGACGTGGTCGCGGTCCAGCCCGGGGGCAGGTAGCCCATGGCCGCCAGTTGCGCCACGCCGGGTCGCCAGACCAGCTCGCCGCCAACATCGACCGGCGCGACCGTCTGGCCGTTCTTGCCGAAGGCCGCGCCGTTCTGGATCGCGCCCAGGCTCTCGAAGATGGCGTTGTTGGTGGCGATGCGCAGCTCCTCGAGGATCGTCGCCTCGCCGTTGCCCGCCTCGTGCCGGGCCTGCAGGCGAGCGCCCTGGAGCACCCCCGCCGCGCCGAGCGCGGACACCAGCAGGCCCAGCAACGCGAACACCAGCGCGTTGCCGCGCTGGCGTCGCCGGGCGACACCGACACGCGAGGAACGGCGAGACGTGGGCATGGAAGCGGCCCGCTCAGGTCCGGCCGAACACGAAATCGATGGCCACGTTGGCCGCCGACGTGCACTGCGTGTTCACGCGCACGATGTCGATCGCGCCGTCCAGCGGCTTGACGTCGGTCGTGCCGATCGTGACGCGGCGGGCCAGGCTCTGCGCGCCATTGACCAGTTGGGTGCATTGCGCGGCCGGCACGTTGGCGTAGCTGAGCTTGGCCGTGCTGGGCGTCGTGGCGGAGTTGTCGACCAGCGTGATGGCGCCGGAGTAGCTGTTGGTGGCCGTGGCGCCGCCGGCATCGGCGCGGGTGTCGGGGATCACGCGCGAGCCGACAGCGACGGCCGTTGTCAGGCCGTTGTAGCCGTACTGGCCGTAGTTCTGCTGCGCGCCGCCGATGATGGCGCTGATCTCGCTGATCGTGCCCTGCACCTGCGCGTTGGCCTGCGAGCTCTGGTAGTAACTGATGCCCAGGGCCAGCACGATGCCGCCGATCACCAGGCCCAGCATGCTGAAGACGAGTGCATTGCCGCGCTGGCGGCTGCACGTGGGGGCCCCGGACGGGGCACGGCGATGGAACGGGGTCATCTGTCGATCTCCTTGGTCGGATGGATGGACGCGGGGGTTCGGGATGCGGGCCATCGCGCGCGTGGCCATGGGCCGGGCCGACAATGCCGCCCTCAGTGCGCGGGGTGCGCCGCGTCGTAGAGGGCTCGCAGTGTCATCAGGTTGGAAGGCTCCATCAGGGACGCGAACTTGCCGGGCACCGTCATCGACGCGACGCCCATGAAGGTTGCCACGGAGGCGAACAAGCTGACCAGCGCGAAGTTGGCGATTACCGCCGCCTTTTGCACGCGCGCCAGCACACGTTCGCCTTCGGTCGTGCCGAGCTGGATCAGCACGTCGGAGAACGACTCGCTGGAGCGATGGAGCGTAGCCGCGCGCGACAGCAGGTGCGGCGAGAGCAGTCCGCGCCGGAACGCGTCGAGCGTGGCGTTCGGGTTGTCCTGCAGGGCATCGACGACGCGGCCGAGATGCCAGCGCATCCACGGCGACGCGCGCTGCGTGAGATCGTCGATGCTGCCCTGCAGGGTCTCGCCGGTCTTGAGCAGCATGGCCATCGAGCTGAACAGCATGCCGGCCTGGAAGTCGCGGTAGAGGCCGTAGACCGGCCAGCCCTCGACGCGCAGGCGGGCGGCACCACGCCAGCGCGGCAAGGAGCACAGCACGGCGCCCAGGCCGACACCCAGTGCCAGCAGTGCCAGCGTGCCCCAGGCGTCCGCGAAGGTGGCGATCGCGCGGGCCCAGCCGTTCATGCCGTCCCACAGCGCCTCCTGCGCGTAGACCGGCGTGGCGGCATCGATCACCAGGATCACCTTGCCCAGCAGGCCGATCAGTGCGTAGCAGATCGGGATCGTGACGACAGGCAGCGCGGCCTGCGAGAGCAGCAGCCGCAGCATCTGCCGCTGCTTGTCGATGGCGTCGGCCAGCGCGCGCAAGGCCTGGGGTTTGTCGGCGGCACGATCGACCGCGATCAGCAGCAGGGCGTCGGATCGCGGCACCACGCCCTCCAGCAGGTGCGACACCCGGCTGGCGTGCTCGCCGTCGTGATGGCGACGCAGCACGATGCGCAGGGCCCGGGCGCGGCTGCGCTGGCGGGTGAGGGTCGCGTTGGCGATCTCGCCCTCGAGGAAGCTGACCAGCGCCTCGTTGCGCTCGTACATCTCGGCAAAGTCGCGGTAGAACTCGGCGCGCGCGGCCCGGAAGTCGACCAGCGCGAGCCGGTTGGCAAGCAGACGAGGCAAGTTCATGGCCGCGGCGAAGGCAGGATCTCGAAGCGTTCGAAGCCATCGAACTCCTCGCAGTTGCGCACGTCGATCTCGCCCTGCAAGGCCTTGTACAGCGCGTGCTCGAACACCGTCTTGCCCGTCATGTCGGCGCTGTCGAACTGCCGGTTGCCGGCCGAACGGAAATGCTGGAGCGCCGCGTCGTCGTCGTTGTTGCGCACATGGCGCAGCCAGACCCGGTCGGGCTGCAGCATCTCGGCGACGATGGTCTTGCCGAAGGTGCCGCGCCCCTGGCAGGCCGGGCAGCCCTCGGGGCGGGTCCAGCGCAGGCGCGCGGTGGCCAGGCCGAAGCGGCGCCGCAGCACTTCCTCGATCTCGCGCGCGTCGGCGTCGTGGCGCACCGCCAGGGCCGTGGGCAGCGCGCAGCAGCGGCACAGGCGGGGCACCAGTGCCTGGTAGACGAGCAGGTTCAGGATGTTGGGGCCGGTCAGCGCCTGGCGGCTGACGCCGATCTGGTCGTTGGTCAGGCGGGGAATGATGTTGGAGATCAGGTGCGCGTGCACGGTGCCCATCGCGAGGTGGCCGGTCTCGGCGATCTGCAGGGCGAACAGCGCCGTCAGCTTGTCGCGGATCTCGCCCAGCATCACGCCGTCGGGGTCGGAGCGCATCAGCGCGCGCATCACCTCGGCATAGCGGCGGCGCGTCTCGTCGTCGTTGGCGATGTCGCGCAGCACCTCGATCTGATGGGCCCCGGCGATCTCGTACTCGATCGGGTCCTCCACGGTGTAGATGGCCTTCTGGGCCAGCCCGGGCAGGGTCTCGATGAAGCTCTTGAGGCTGGTCGACTTGCCGGAGCTGGTGACGCCCGACAGCAGCACGATGCCCTTGCCTGCACGACCGGCCAGGCGCAGCAGGCGCAGGTGGCTGGGTGCATAGCCGGCGGCGTCGAAGCGGATGCGGTTCTCGTCGCCGGTGCGCAGGATGCGCACCACCGTCTTCGGGCCCAGCCGGCCCTTGACGTTCTGGTAGCGCAGCTGGCCCGCGGTGCCCGGCAGGTCGAGGTCGATCATGCAGTCGACGAACTGGTCGGCGTTGTACTGCGAGACGTTGTTGCCCTTGCGGGTGCTGTTGTAACCCGCGGCGATGGCGTCGACCACCTCCTTGCGGCTGTAGCGCCCGCCCTGGCCGTCGGGCAGGGGCTCGATGCGGCCGTCGACGCGGATGCGCACGCTCGCGGTATTGCGGTGCACCTCGATGTGGAGGTCCGTCGCCCCGGTGGGCACGGCCAGCGCGATCCAGCGCTCGAACAACTGCATCGGCCCCCCGCGTGCCCCGCCCTTGCCCGCCGCGCCGGCGTTGCGCAGGATCTCCTTGAGCACCGGCGGCTCGGCCACCAGGTCGCCCACCACGCCGTAGCCGCGGGCCCGCAGCGCGCCCTTGACCGCCTTGGCGGTGGCCTCGAGCGCCAGCCGGTCGGCGGCCGGCATCGTGGCGCGCACGAGGCGGGCCTGGCGGGCGCCGCAATCGAGGGCGACCAGCTTGTCGTGCAGCGGGGCCGGCAAAGGATAGACCGCCTCGGGCCCGATCGTGAGCAAGGCCTGGTAGGCGGGCAACTGGTGGAAGTGCGCAAGCACCTCCTGGTGCACCTCGGTGTCGCTAAAGACGGGCATGGGCCCGGCGTCGCCGGACTGCTCGCCGGCCGCAGCCAATCCCGGGCGCGGGACGGCGGGCCGGGGTGGCGCGACGCCGGCCAGGCGACGCTCGAGGCGCGCCGCGGGCGAGCGCACCGATGTCGACCCCGGCGCCGCGGCCAGCCGCGGCGCGACTTCGCCCTCGCGCAGACTCGGGTGCGGCCGCGGATCGCCGCCCGCGGCCGGACGCCGCACCGGCGGGGCCGCGGCCGCCACCGATTCGGCTTGCTCACGACGACGCAACATCTCGAACAATCCCATGGCCGGGCTCAGCGCAGCGCCGGCAGCGCGAAGACCTTGCGCGCCCCCGGATCGTCGGCGCCGGCGACGTCGCCGTGGCGGCTCAGCACGACCCGGTCGATGGCGACCGTGTCCACCCGCCAGCCAGTGCCCGGCACGCCCTGCCCGGCGCCCAGCAGGTAGGCGGTGGTGTCGACCACGACCTCCGCCACTGCCCCGCCCCGCAATGTGAAGACGCCGCTGACCTGCACCGCGGGCGACCACGCCGGCAGCGGCATGCGCGCCACCGCGGGGGGCGGAGCGACCGGCGCCGACGCCGCGGCTGCCGCCGGCGCCGACGCGCCCAGGCCGGCCGAGCGCGCGGCGGCCTGGGCCATCGCGTTCTCGAGCCACGTGCGCTGGGCGCGGCTGTAGTCGGCGATGGTCTGCGCGCCGGCCATCGATGCCGCACCGGCCAGCAGGCAGCATGCGGCGCCTGCGACCCAGGCTGTCAGGCGCTCAGCGTGCCGCGACATAAAACACGCCCGCTGCCGAGAACTTGAGAAGGCCCCGCGCGTCCGAGCCCTCGCCGAGATCGACGCGCACCGATTCCCAGCTGACGAAGTCCGGCGCCGCATCGAGCGCCTCGACGATGAACGGCCCCGGAACGTCGTGCAGGTCGGCGGCGCCCGCCAGCACCGCGGCGGGATGCTGGAAGCTCGTGGCCACGTCGGCGACGTGCGGCCACAGCGCGGGCTTCTTCAGCTCGAGCACGACATCCGCCGTCGCCCAGCGCTGCAGCTGGGGCCCGGCTTCGGAGAAGGCGGCCTGCAGCGAGCGCAGCGGATGGCGCGCATCGAGCATCGAGTGGCGGGCCACCCTGAACGGATGCCGGGTGCGGGCGACGTCGAGTGCCGGCACCGTGCTGCCCTGCGGTACCAGCATCTCGAGCGCCTCGTCGGGGAGCGCCCTCCGCAGGTCGTCGAAGCTGCCGCCCCGGCGCACCCAGTCGCGCGAACAGGCCTGGGCGCGTGCGCTGCACTCGGCGGCCGCGAGGCGCCAGCCGGGCACCCAGGTGGGGTAGCCGAAGAACTCGCGCACGGCGGCCACGAACGTCGCGCGATCGGTGGCCATCACCCCCTGCTGGCCCGCGAGCGCGGCGAGGTAGCGCGGCACCGGGTCGGCTGCGCGCGCGGCAGCGGTCGTCCTGCGCTCGACCTCGATGCGCTGCAGGTGCTGCACCAGCAGCCACCCGCCAAGCGAGGCCGTTGCCACCAGTCCCGCACCCACCCAGGGCCACGGATTGACGGGCATCGGCTGCAGGCGCGCCTGCCGATCGCCGCCGGCGGCCAGCCAGGCGAAGTCGGCCGCCTCGCCGTTGGGATAGGCGACGGCGTTGTCGCTCCAGATCGGCCGGTCTTCGCCGCCCAGCGCGTTGCGGGCGTCGACCTCGTTGCTGAGCACGTCGATCACCGGCACGCCGTCCTCCAGGCAGACGACGAAGTACTTGTCCTCCTTGCGTTGCGCAGCGGCCGGCACCGCCAGCACCAGCGCCGCGTTGGGCGCACGCGAACCCACCAGGCGGGAGAAGCAGGCGGCGGCCGACAGCGTGCCCTTGGGCAGGCGCACGCCCTCTTCCGCGGCGCGCGGCTGGAACAGCCCGTAGCGCACCTGTGCGCCCACCTGCGCCTGGGCCCAGTGCGTGGCATCGCTGGTGAGGGCACGCGCCTCGGCCAGGGCCCGGCCGCGGCCTTGCCCCGCGGTAGGCGCGCGCCAGGACAACCCGCCCAGCAGGTCGCCCTGCGGCGTGCTCGCGATCAGTCGTTCGATGACGTTCATCGTCCCGGTCCGGTCAGAGGATGGTGGGCCGCACAAAGATCACGAACTCTTCGCGCAGGCGTGACTGGGTCTTGCTGCCCCCCACGCCGATGGGCGCGTCGTCGGTCAGCGTGCGGCGGTCATCGCTGGAGACGAGCCGGCTCAGGCCGGTGATCACGAGGATCTGCCCGGCCTTGAGCGCGACCGTGGACTGGTCGTTGATGGCGGTGGTCTCGGGCGTCTGCACGGTCTGCTGCGCGCTGCCCGTGCCGGAGGTGAAGTTCACCAGGTTGACCAGCGACGACAGGCCGATGCCGAACTTCAGCAGCACCGTGTTGTTGTCGAGGATGAAGGGCTGCGCCAGGTAGCGGTCGCCGGTGGTCACCGTGGACGTGACCAGGCCCGGCGCGCCGACGCCGGTGGTGCTGGCCGCCCCCGGGATGGTGGCGCTCACGTAGGCGCGCCCGCCCAGGCTGGACTTGCGATCCCAGGTGCGGTTCAGGGCCAGCAGGCTCACCTCGCGGTGCTGCGTGGAGACCCCGTATTCGGCGAGCAGTTTCAGCAGCGCGCTGCTGCCGCCGAAGTGCGTGGTGGCGGACGTGGCCACGCCCGACTGCGCCGGCGTCAGGATGGCGAAGCCGATGTTGGCCGCGCTGGCGCCGGCGAGCGTGGCGGGGGCGGCGAACGAGCCGGTGTAGGCGCCGCCGAGCGCGGACAGCACCGCGTCCCACTCGATGCCGCGCTCGTCCGACTCGCGGCGGGTGACGCTGTAGACGTCGAACTGCACTTGCGCCTGGCGCAGCAGGCTCTCGTTCTCGACGCGCAGGAAGTCGCGCACCTTCGACAGCGTCTCCCGGCTGGTGGTGACCGCGATGCGGCCCGAGCCGTCGGAGCGCACGACCGACGAGCCCGGCACGTCCTTGATGATCTGGCCGACCGCCGCGAGGATGGAAGCGACGGCGTTGGACTTGCCGTGCTCGCTGACCTCGTTGCTGGAGCTGGCGCTGCTGTTGGTGCCGCCGCCGCCATTGCCCGAGCTGGTGGCGTTGGCCTGGTCGGCGCCGCTGAGGCCCAGGTGGTAGTCGGCCTCGCTCTCGAGCGCGGCGATCTCGAAGAATTCGGTGCGCAGGCGCTCGATGACCACCACGCCGTCGCGGTACTCCCACGACAGGCTCAGCTGGTCGGTGATGCGGTCGAGCCAGCCTTCCAGCGATCCCGACCAGCGCATGGCCACCGCGTTGACGGAGGTCTCGCGCGGCGCGGGCGGCAGCACCGGCGGCACCGGCACCGCCACCGCTTCGGCGCCGCCGCCCGTGCGCCCCGGCAACGTGGGCAACGGCACGGGCGCCCCTGGCGGCGCGGCGGCCACGGGCTGCGCACGACCGCCCGGGTCGACGCCGGCGAAGACATCGGGCTTCAGGCGGACCGGAACGCCGGTGAGCGACGTGAGGCGGTCGGCCATGGTGCGCAGGCTCACCTTGCCGCCGCTGGCGGCGTCGTCGAAGCTGAACTTCACCGGCTCGGTGAAGATGCTGGGCAGCCGCTCCCCGCTGCCCACCGGCACGCTGACCGAGCCCACCCAGGGGCTGCGCGAGCGGCGCAGGACGGGGCGGGCGGCCTGTTCGGCGGCGCGGCGGTCGGCATCGAGCTGCGAGCCTGCGGCGGCCCCGCCCTGCTGCGCCAGGGTGCGGTCGGCGTGCAGCGACGAGGTGCCGGTCAACCCCAGCGCGTGGTCGGCCTGCACATGCGCGGTGACGCCGGGCTCCGCGCAACTGGCCAGGGTGGCGGCCAGCGACGCCGCGGCGAGGAATCGGGCGAGGGTCATGGCGCCTCGCACTCGCGCGCCTGCTCGCCCTGGCGCGTGATGCGCACCAGCGGGGGCGTGTTGGCGTAGATGCAGGCCTCCAGCGGGTAGTCGCTCTGGCGGATGCCCGCCGAGCCCAGGATGGCCTGCAGCGCGGTCTCGAAGCTGCCGTCGACGCTGTCGGGGGCGCCGACGAGGAAGTTGCGGCGGGCATCCCACTTCACGCGGTAGCCGGCCTGCGCGCCCCAGCGCTCGAGGGTGCGCGCCAGCGTGATGTCGGCCACCAGCACGCTCCAGTGCGTGGCCGCCCCCGTCGCCCCGGTCGCGCCGGCATAGGGCGCGACCGGCAGCACGAGCCCGGGCGCCGCGCGGCCCGGTGGAACCTCGAGCGGCACCGACTCTGCCGACTGGGCCAGCGCGGCCGCGCCGAACAGCCCGGCCAATGCACCAACGACGACGGATCTCATGCGCACCCTCCTGCAGGACGCCGCCGGCAGGCGCGCGTCGATTCGATCGGCGAAACCCGCTGCGGCCATCATGGCCTCGCCGTGAAGCGCACCACACGGTCGGCATAGGCCTGGGCCTGCACCGGATAGCCCTGCGCGCGCAGCCCCGCCACCACCTGGCGGACGGCGTCGAGGAAGGACGGCGCCTGCACCTGCAGCGCACCGTTGACCGGCGCCACCCAGTCGACATCCCACACCAGGTCGTAGCCGCTGGCGCGCGCCCAGCGACGCAGCGACACGGCGATGTCGGTGTCCGCCGGCGCGATGTCGAACGATGCCGCGGGCGGCGGGCTCGCACCCGGTGCCTCGGTGCCGCCGACGGCGCTCCGCCAGCGCAGCACCGAGGCGCGCGGCGCCGCCGGCGAGTCGGCCGGATCGCCCTCGGAGAGCCGGAGGCGGTTCGCGGCGACGCCGCGTGCCAGCAGCGCGTTGCGCAACGCCTGTGCCCGCAGGCTGGCCAGCGCTCCAGGCCCGCCGTCGTCGCCGCGGCCGACAACCTCGATCGGCGTGGTGCGGCCGATGCGCACGGCCAGCGCCGACAATGCGTCGAGCACCTCGGGCGTGAACGCCGCGCTGCCCGGCGCGAAGACCACCGGCTGCTCGTGCGCGGCCTGGCGGAACGCTTGCACGCTGGTGGACAGGCCGTAGTCGACGCCCGCCGTGAGCCCGCTGTCGGCCGTGGCCAGCAGGCGCGCGCCATCGTCGCGCAGCGACACCGTCTCCTCGCCGAGGGCGGCGTCGCCGCGTCGCACCTGCGCGCGGGCGCTCCCGAGCACGAGCGTGAACTCGCCGGCCGCCGAGCGCGCCGTGAAGTACTGGCCTTCGGGCTGCAGCACCAGCAGCGCCGGTTCCCGGCCCGCGAACACCGCGGGCATCGGCTGGCCCGGGCGCGCCTCGAAGTAGACCTTGCCGCCGCCGTCGGAGAACACCTGGGCCGGGCGCGCGGCCTTGTCGCCGCGGATCGCGTAGCCGAAGTCGTAGGTGCCGACGAAGCGCCGGCCGGGCAGGCTCAGCGCGTTGCCGACGACGGACAACAACAAGGCGCCGCTGAAGGCGCGCAGCAGCACGGTGCGCGGCATCGAACGGGGAAACGAATCGGCTCTCATGGTGGAGACGATTCTGCGAGCGCACGCGCCGCACTGCCCGGCGCCGAACGCCTGGAAATCGCCCCGTTTGCCGGGCGCTGCGCGTCAGCGTCGGTGCGCGTCGATGCTCACGCGGCCGGCCCGCGTGGCGTCACGGCTTCTCGTGCGCCAGCACCTTCTCGATGCGCCGGTCCGGCACCAGCCAGATCAGCGCCGCGAACAGGTAGATGGCCTGCGCCAGGCCCGGCACGCAGAACGCGGCCACGATGCCGGCCAGGTACAGCAGCGGCGACAGCTTGCCCTTCCAGTCGGCGCCCAGCGCGCGCCGCAGCAGGCCGTTCTCGCCCTGCGCGCGCACGATCAGCGTCTGCAGGATGAACCAGGCGAGGGCGGCCATCAGCAGCACGCCGCCGTACACCGCCGAGGGCACCGGGGCGAAGTGGTTCTCGCCCATCCAGCCGGTGGCGAACGGGAACAGCGACAGCCAGAACAGCAGGTGCAGGTTGGCCCACAGCATGCCGCCGGTCACGCTGGTGGTGGCGTGCAGCAGGTGGTGGTGGTTGTTCCAGTAGATGCCCACGTAGACGAAGCTCAGCACGTAGCTGAGGAACACCGGCCACTGCGCGCCGAGCGCGGACAGCGTCTCGCCATGGGGCACCTTCAGCTCCAGCACCATGATCGTGATGATGATGGCCAGCACGCCATCGCTGAACGCCTCGAACCGCCCCTTGCCCATCGTCGCTGCTCCCGGCGCCCCGTGCGCCGCGGGCCATTCTCGCAAAGCCGCGCGCGAAGAAGGTGCGGCCCGGGCGGTCTTTTCGCCGCACCGCGCGAACGCCGGGCGCCCTACCCTGCGAACATGGAAACAGCCACGCCCTTGCCCGCCCGCCGTGCCGACGCGCTGGGCCGCGCCCACGCGCTGTTCCTGCAGCGCCATGATGCGCAGGCGCTGGCGCCGGCCCGCGCGGCCGTCGCCCTGCTGCCGCTGCGGGCCGACGCATGGACGCTGCTGGGCATCCTGCAGCACCGCCTGGGCCGGCCGCGCGAGGCCGAGTCGGCCTACCGCGAGGCCCTGCGCGTGCACCCCGGCTACGCCGACGCCTGGACGAACCTGGGCAACCTGCTGGCCGCGCGCGACGACCGCCCCGGCGCGCTGTGCGCGTTCCAGCAGGCGATGCACTGCGCGCCACGCTCGCCCGAGCCGCCCTACAACCTGGGCGTGGCGCTGGAGCGCTTCGGCCTGTGGGACGGCGCGCTCGCCGCGTTCCAGGCCGCCATCGCGTGCGATCCGGCGCACGTCGACGCGCAGTGGAATGCCGCGCTGGGCCTGCTGCGCGCGGGCCGCTTCGAGGACGGCTTTCGCGGCTACGAATGGCGCTTCGCGCGCGGCGAGCCCGCGCCGCGCGCCTGCGTGCAGCCGGTGTGGGACGGCCGGGCGCTGGCGGGGCGCACCCTGCTCGTCTGGGCCGAGCAGGGCTTCGGCGACGCGCTGCAGTTCCTGCGCTTCGTGCCCGCGCTCGCCCGGTGCGGCGGCCGCGTGCTGCTGGAGGTGCCGGACGGCCTGCAGGGGCTGGCCGCGCGCGTGCCGGGAGTCGCCGCGGTCAGCGTGCGCGGCGCGGCGCCGCCGCCGTTCGACACCCACGTGGCGCTGATGAGCCTGCCGCACCGGCTGGGCCTCGCCCCCGCGCCCGCCGACGCGCCGTACCTGCGCGCGGACGACGCGCTGGCGGCGCGCTGGCGCGACCGCCTTGCCGCCGCCGGCCACCGGCCCGGCCGCGAACTCGCCATCGGGCTGGCCTGGGCCGGCAACCCCGCGCTGCGCAACAGCCGCGCGCGCTCGCCCGGCTTCGAGGTCGTGCGCGGCCTGGCGGACATCGCCCGCGTGCGCTGCTTCTCGCTGCAGAAGGGCGCCGGCCATGCCGACCTGGCGGGCCGCGCCCTGCCGCCCCGGTTCGTCGACCTGGATTCCGACATCGCGCATTTCGACGACACCGCCGCCGCGATCGCCCAGCTCGACATCGTGGTCACCTGCGACACCGCCGTCGCCCACCTCGCCGGCGCGCTCGGCAAGCCCACCTTCGTGATGCTGCCGCACGCGCCCGACTGGCGCTACGGCCTCGACCCGCACGCCAGCGCCTGGTACCCGTCGATGCGCCTGTTCCGGCAGGCCCGCGCCGGCGACTGGACGGACGTTCTTGCGCGCGTCGCGCAGGCCCTGCACGAGGCAGTCGCATCACTGCCGGCGCGGGCTCTCGCCGCAGCGCATGCTTGATGCCTGAAGCAAGCCTGGACGGTGGCCGCGAGCCCCTGCCGGGCAAGCCGATTGCCCGCCCTTCAAACCCGCACGGATCGTGAAATCGATCCGCGAACCCGCGTCCGGCTGCGCCTCCGGACGCGCCCGCGCCGCTGCTGCGGCGCCACACTGGCCCGGAGACAACGCCGGCCCCGACCCCGCGCACCGCCATGTCGTCCAGGAGGACGCAGGCACCGCATCCGTTACCGTCAGACTGCAATGAACCGATTCGATCCGCTCAGGAAATTGATGCACGTGGACGAGGCTGTGGCCCGCTTCGCGTCGCAACCCGGCACGGTGTTCACCAACGGCGTCTTCGACCTGCTGCACCGCGGCCACATCGCCTACCTGGCCGAGGCGCGCCAGCTCGGCGACCGGCTGATCGTGGCGGTCAACAGCGACGCTTCGGCCCGCATCCTCGACAAGGGTCCCGACCGGCCGATGAACCCCGAGGGCGATCGCGCGTTCCAGGTGGCGGCGCTGGAAAGCGTCGACGCCGTGGTGATCTTCAACGAGCCCACGCCCATCGCGCTGCTGTCGCGGCTGCGGCCCGCGGTGTACGTCAAGGGCGGCGACTACGACATCAACAAGCTGGCCGAGAGCGCGCTGGTGCGCAGCTGGGGCGGGCACGCGGTGGCGCTGCCGTTCGTCGAGGGCTTCTCCACCACGTCGTTGATGGACCGCATCCGCGCCAGCACGCGACTCGCACCGGCCGACGCGTCATGAGCGCCACCCGGACCTCCGAACGAGCGCGCGGCGCGGCACAGGCGGCCGCCCGCCGCGTCGTTGCAACGATCGCCCCCGGCCCGGGGCGCAGCGCGGAGACTTGCGCATGAGCACGCTGCGGCGAGCCGTCTTCATGGACCGCGACGGCGTGCTCAACCACGACCGCGGCTACGTGAGCCGGCCCGAGGACTTCGAGTGGCTGCCGGGCGTGATGCACGCGCTGCGGGCGCTGCAGCGGGCGGGCTGGGCGCTGGTGGTGGCGACCAACCAGTCGGGCATCGCGCGCGGCCTGTACGGGCCGGCCGAGTACGAGAACCTCACCGCCTGGATGAACAGCGAGCTGGCGCAGCACGGCGTCGCGCTGGACGGCGTCTACCACTGTCCGCACCTGCCCGACGCGCCGCTGGCCGCCTGGCGCCGCCAGTGCGACTGCCGCAAGCCCGCGCCGGGCATGCTGCGCCGCGCCGCGCGCGACCTGCGGCTCGACCTGGACGCCAGCGTGATGATCGGCGACAAGCCCTCGGACATCCTGGCCGGCCGCGCCGCCGGCGTGGCCGCGTGCATCCGCATCGCCGAGGCGATCGACCACGTGTCGTGCGACTTCGAGGATCCGCCCGCCGACTTCACCTGCGCCAACCTGGGCGAGGCCGCACGCTGGCTGCTGGAGCACGAGCAGAAGCGCCACGCCTGACGCGCGCCAGCCTCAGCGAGCCGCGTCCCAGGCCTCGACCAGCGCGTCGCGCGACAGCACCGCCGTGCCGAACGCCTGCACCGCCAGGCCCGCGGCCACGGTGGCCCAGCGCATCGCGCGTGGCGCGTCGTCGCCCTCGGCCAGGCGCCAGGCCAGCGTCGCCAGCACGGTGTCGCCCGCGCCCGTCACGTCGTGCACCTCGCGCACCCGGGCGCGCTCGTGCGTCACTCCCGCGTCGTCGAACAGCGTCATGCCGCCCTCGCCGCGCGTGAGCAGCAGGTGGCGCCAGCCGAAGCGCTCGCGCAGCGCCGCGACTCGTCGCGCGCGCTCGGCCTCGTCGGCCACCTCGCCCAGCTGGGCATCGAGCGCCGCCAGGTTGGGCTTGAGCAGCGTCGCGCCCGCGTAGCGCGCCCAGTCGCGCCCGGCCGGATCGACCAGCACCGGCTTGCCCGCGGCCAGCGCGGCCTGCACCAGCGGCCCGCAGTCGTCCAGCGCGCCCTTGGCGTAGTCCGACAGCAGCACCAGGTCGTGCACCGGCAGCGCCCGCGCGAACCGCTCGGCCAGCCGCGCGCGCATCGCCGGCGGCGGCGCCGTCTCGAAGTCGGCGCGCAGCATCTGGTGGTGGCGCGACACGCAACGGATCTTGGCCACCGTGGCCCAGCCCGGATCGGCCACGCGGTCGAACGCCACCCCGGCGTCGTCCATCAGCCGCCCCAGCCGCGCCCCGTCCTCGTCCTCGCCCACCAGCGCCACCAGGCTCACCGCCACCCCCAGCGCCGCCAAGTTGGCCGCCACGTTGGCCGCCCCGCCCGGACGCTCGTAGCGACGCGTCACGCGCAGCACGGGCACCGGGGCTTCGGGCGAGATGCGGTCGACGCTGCCGTCCCAGTAACGGTCCAGCATCGCGTCGCCGACGACAAGGATTCGGGCAGGCTCCACGCCCCCATCGTCGCATCCGCCGGGCCGGCTGTCTGCGCGACCACGCGCCCGTTCCCGGGGCGCCACGCCGCATCCCAAGCCCGGCTTGCCCGCGCCGAAAAACTTGCGCTAGAATGGCAGGCTTCGCGGTATCCCACTCGTGGGGTGTTGCTGAAACGCCGGTGTAGCTCAGTTGGTAGAGCAGCTCATTCGTAATGAGAAGGTCGAGGGTTCGACTCCTTTCTCCGGCACCAGAATTCCTTGCTGATTCAACGAGTTGGCAAGAAACCAGAAAGCCCGCCCCGTGCGGGCTTTTTCGTTGGTTCAATGCGCGGGGGTTCGATGGCCCGCACTGCGCGCGGGCAGTTGCTTGCCTCGCGAAGGCCCGGCGGCAGGCGGAGCAGGCGACCGCTCGTGATGAAACCACCCGGTGGCCCGCCGATCCGCTGCCGCTATCCTGTCGAGCATGAACTTCGACCTCGACCCGCACGGCTCAACCACCACGGTGCCGGCGCATCCGCACGCCCTCCCCCTGCTGCCGTTCGACGCCAGCTGGCTGGGCATCGCGCAGGCCGCGGCCCTCGTGCTGGTGGCGCTCGCGGTGGCCTTCATCGCGCTGCGCCAGTGGCAACCGAGCAAGGCCCGGCTCAAGCTGGACCTGTTCGAGAAGCGGTGGGACGTCTACCGGGCCGCGGTGGTCTACATGTCGCGCATCACCCAGGTCGGCCCGCCGGGCGAGCCGGAGGTGCAGGCCTTCAGCGACGCGATCGCCGGCGCGAACTTCCTGTTCGACGACCACATCCAGGACATCGTCCGCGACGTGCTGCAGCGGGGCTCGCGGCTGACGGTCGAGGCGAACGAGGCGCGGCGTCTGGAAGGGTCGCTGCGGATGGAGGCCGAGCTGAAACTGTCCGAGGAACTGGACTGGTTCCGCAGCCGGCTCGCGACGCTCGACCAGCCGTTTGCGCCCTTCCTGCACCTGCGCCACTGACCGCCGGCGCGCCGGACCGGACGTCCGCGCCCGGGCGCCGAGCGCCCGCTCAATGGACAAGCCCCGCGGCTTGCGGAAAGGTCGGGCTCCCGCAACGCGCAGCCTCGGTGCGCACCCGCAGCAGGAGTCCCCGCGTGCGTGTCTCGTGCTCTCCCTCGGCCTCGGGTTCGACCTGTCGCATCCACCGCTCGGGCGACGGCTTCGTCGACCAGTCGTTGCGGCGCCTGATGCTGCCGACCTTCGGCGCCCGACTGGCCGGCGGCGCCCAGCGGCCCCGAGTTGCGCGGCGCGCGCCTGCACCCCGCGAGCGATCGCGCCGTTCCAGGCCAGGTCGAAGATGCCGGCCGGGCCGATGGCGGTCCCGGCCAGCACGATGCGGCCCGCGTGTTCGACCATTGGACAATGGCATCATCACCCTGCGCCCACGCCCGCCGCCCACGCGCCCTCCCGGAGACCGCCATGAACGCCCCCAAGAAGTTCGCCTCGCAGGCCGACCTGCAGGAAAAGAAGGTCACCTTCGCGCAACTGTCCGAGCACGCCTGGGCCTACACCGCCGAGGGCGACCCGAACACCGGCGTGATCGTCGGCGACGACGCCGTGCTGGTGGCCGACACCCAGGCCACGCCGGCGATGGCGCAGGACGTGATCCGCCGCATCCGCGAGGTCACCGACAAGCCCATCAAGTACGTCGTGCTGACGCACTACCACGCGGTGCGCGTGCTGGGCGCCAGCGCCTACGGCGCGCAGCAGGTGATCGCCAGCGAGGACACCTACGACCTGATCGTCGAGCGCGGCGAGGCCGACAAGGCCAGCGAGATCGGCCGCTTCCCGCGCCTGTTCAGCAACGTCGAGACGGTGCCGCCCGGCATGACCTGGCCCACGCTCACCTTCCGCGGCAAGATGACGCTGTGGCTGGGCAAGCTCGAGGTGCAGCTGCTGCAGCTCGGGCGCGGCCACACCAAGGGCGACACGGTGGTGTGGCTGCCGCAGGAGCGCACGCTGCTCTCGGGCGACCTGGTGGAGTTCGACGCCACGCCCTATGCCGGCGACGCCTACTTCAAGGACTGGCCGCAGACGCTGGCCAATGTCGCGGCGCTCGAGCCTCTGGCGCTGGTGCCCGGCCGCGGCCCGGCGCTCAAGGGCGCGGGGCCGGTTGCCGAGGGTCTGCGTTCGACCGCCGCCTTCATCGCCGACGTACGCGCCAGCGTGGAGGCCGGCGTGGCCGCCGGCAAGGACCTGAACGCGGTCTACAAGGACACCTTCGCCAGGCTCAAGCCGAAGTACGGCCATTGGGTGATCTTCGACCACTGCATGCCCTTCGACGTCACGCGCTGCTACGACGAGATGACGCAGTACGCCGACCCGCGGGTGTGGACGGCCGAACGCGACCGCCAGATGTGGGAGACGCTGGAAGGCTGAGGAGCACGCGCTGATGGCCGACGTCGACTACGCCTCGCTCACGTTCGACTACGCTCCCCACCCCGACCAGCGCGCGCCCGTGCCGGTGCACCGGCCGGTGGTGGTGGTGGGTGCCGGTCCGGTGGGCCTGGCGCTCGCGATCGACCTCGCGCAGCGCGGCGTTCCGGTGGTGGTGCTGGACAACGACAACCGGCTGTCCGCCGGCTCGCGCGCCATCTGCTTCGCCAAGCGCACGCTGGAGATCTTCGACCGCCTGGGCTGCGGCGACCGCCTGCTGGCCAAGGGCGTGTCGTGGAACGTCGGCAAGGTGTTCCTGCGCGACGAACTGGTCTACCGCTTCGACCTGCTGCCCGAGGCCGGCCATGAGCGGCCGGCATTCATCAACCTGCAGCAGTATTACCTGGAGGGGTATCTCGTCGAACGGGCGGCGCAGCTCCCGCGGGTCGACCTGCGCTGGCGCAACGAGGTCGTCGCGACCCAGCCGCAGGGCGACCATGTGCGGCTGGCCATCGCCACGCCGGACGGCGAGTACGCCCTCGACGCCGCCTACGTCGTCGCCTGCGACGGCAGCCGCTCCGCGGTGCGCCGCCACCTGGGCCTGGAGGCCCGGGGCCGCAGCTTCCGCGACCGCTTCCTGATCGCCGACGTGCGCATGCGCCACGAGGCGCCGGCCGAGCGCTGGTTCTGGTTCGACCCGGCCTTCCATCCCGACCAGAGCGTGCTGCTGCACCGCCAGCCCGACGGCGTGTGGCGGGTCGACTTCCAATTGGGCTGGGACGCCGATCCGGAGGAGGAGAAGAAGCCGGAGAACATCATCCCGCGGGTCAAGGCGCTGCTCGCGCACTCGGCGATGAAGGACGCCGAATTCACGCTCGAATGGGCCAGCGTCTACACGTTCTCCTGCCAGCGCATGGACAGCTTCCGCCACGGCCGCGTGCTGTTCGCGGGCGACGCGGCGCACGGCGTGTCGCCGTTCGGCGCGCGCGGCGCCAACTCCGGCGTGCAGGACGCCGACAACCTGGCCTGGAAGCTCGCCGCGGTGCTGCAGGGCCGCGCGCCCGATGCGCTGCTCGACACCTACGCCCGCGAGCGCGAGGCCGCCGCCGACGAGAACATCCGCCACTCCACGCGTGCCACCGACTTCATCACGCCCAAGAGCGCCGCCAGCCACCTGTTCCGCGACGCCGTGCTGAGCCTGGCGCGCACGCAGCCGTTCGCGCGCACCCTGGTCAACAGCGGCCGCCTGTCGACGGCGACGACGCTGGCCGACTCGCCGCTGAACACGGCCGACGCGCAGCCCTTCGCCGGCGCGATGGTGCCCGGCGCCGCCGCCACCGACGCGCCCGTCACGCGGGCCGACGGCCGCGACGACTGGCTGCTGCGCCGCATCGGCGACGGCTTCACCGCGCTCGTGGGACACGACGCCGCCACCGAGGCAGCGCTGCAGGGGCTGGTCGTCGACGGCTTCGCGCTGGACCTGGTGGCCGTGGCGCCGACGCCCGGACTCAACGCCGCGCGCGAGGTGCTGGTGGACCGCGACGGCGCCGTCGCCCACCGCTACGACCTGCAGCCCGGCAGCGTGGTGCTGCTGCGGCCCGACGCCCACGTCTGCGCGCGCTGGCGCACCCCCACGCGCGCCCAGGTGGAGGCGGGCATGCGGCGCGCGCTCTGCCTGCCGCAAGGAGCCCCGCGATGCCCCTGAACACCGCCCCGAACCTGGAATCGCCGGACGACTTCTACGCGGCGCTGCTCGCCGCCCACGACGGCCTGGACGCCGACGAGAGCCACGCCCTCAACGCCCGCCTGGTGCTGCTGCTGGCCAACCACGTCGGGTCGCTGGACGTGCTGCGCGAGGCGCTGGCGGCGGCCCGCGCCGGCGCCCGGCCGGCCCCCGCATCCTGAGCGGCATGCCCCATCGAGGTGCCGAAAATATTGATGGTCGCGCTTGCGTTCGCGGCCGATCCGTGGGTCGGATGACCCGCCGAAAAAGATTGCACCGGCGCTGCCCAATCGCGCAGCACATGGCTTGACATCCAGCACTGGCGCGGCCTGGCGGTCGATCCGGCGGTTCGGCCCACAGAGTTGTCCACAGTTTCGGTGGACAGAAATGGCCCGGGTTTCACCCCCAGTTGGGGGCGCACGCCCTCGGGGCCGAACTGGGCGGCAATGCCGCAGCTTTTCGGTCCATCCCGTGCCGTAACAGGGCGTACCTTCGCACCATCAGAGGAATCGCCATGAACAACGCTTTCAAGATCTCGTCGCTGCGCGGCAAGAGGACGCCGGACATGAGCATCGACTGGGAGTTCCAGCCGTCGCTCCAGCACCGCGTCGTCCGCACGGACGACACCCCGACGTGGGCCGAGACGATGCCGGTCGAGTTCGACGCGCTCGAGGCGCCGGTGGTCTTTCGCGAACCGCTCGAGGGCCTGTCGATGCGCGACATCGACGAGCCGGAAATCTTCCGCGTCTTCTTCGGCGAGGCCGCGGCCGCCGCGGCGCGCGCCTGACGCCACCCGGACATCGATCCACCGGCCCGGGCCCCGCGCGACGCGTCCTCCGCCCCGGCCCTGCCCGCCCGACGCGCGGCCCTAGACGGCCCCGCGGGCCATCACTTCCGCCACCGACACCAGCCTGCGCTGCGGCCTGTCCCACAGGACGTGCTTGAGCGCCGCCGGAATCTCGAACAGCCCCACCCGCGTCACGCCCGAAAAGAAGCGCTCGTGCTCCCGGTGGCAGGCCGCGAGCCGGTAGTTCGGCACGCTGGCGCACAGGTGGTGCACATGGTGGTAGGCCGCATCGGCGGTGATCCAGTTGAGCCACCCGGGCAGGATCAGGAAGCTCGTGCCGCGCAGGGCCGCCTCGTCGCGGCTCCAGCCCTCGTCGTCGCTCGCGTAGGCATGCTCGAAGTTGTGCTGCACCGTGAACAGCACGATGCCGTAGGCGCCGGCCAGCGAACCGCTGACCACGTAGCAGGCGAAGAACGGCAGCGGGCCGACTGCCCAGGCCATCGCGACCCACGCCGACAGGAGCACGGCGTTGTTCCACAGCATGTGGCGGTAGTGCGCCATCGAGCCGCAGTACGGCAGCGGCGCGTCGGCCGGCGACTCGCTGCCGCCCCGGCGACCCACCCGGCGGCGCAGCAGGAAGGCGCTGGCGCGCAGCCACGTGACGCGCGGATTGACCAGGAAGTACAGGCAGCCGGCCAGCGGCGACATCAGGATGTCGCGCGTGTAGCGGTAGCGGCGCCGCGCACCGGCATCCATGGCCAGGTAGTCGGTCACGCAGGCGACGTTCAACGGCCCGCGGTACTTCGCCCAGTTGCCGTTGGTGGTGTGGTGGTAGCGATGGTTCTCCGCCCACACCGGCTGCGGCATGCCCGCCAGCACCCCCAGCAGGAAGCCGCCGAGGCGGTTCAGGCGCCGGCTGCGGAACAGGCTGTTGTGGCCGCAGTCGTGCATCAGCACGAAGCCGCGCAGCAGCATCAGGCTCAGGCAGAAGGTGGCCGCGGCGCACAGCCAGGGCGAGTCGTCCCAGGTGCGGGCGACGACGAACCAGAGTCCGGCGATCGGCGCGATCACCGACAGGAACTGCAGCGCGCCGCGCAGGTCGCTGGGGTCGGCGTAGCGCTGCACGATGTCGGTCTTGCACGCTTGCCACTGCGCTGGAGAGAGCATGGATCGGCCTTGACCGCGTTGAATTGCCCCGACTATCCCACGTTCGCCTGACAGCGCCCCGACAAGCCGGCACGTCCGTCCTTCAGCCGCGGCGCGGATCCAGGACGTCGCGCAGCGCATCGGCGATCGCGCTGAGCGCGTAGATCAGCAGGAACATCGCCGTCACGGTGCCGGCCAGCGGCCCCCAGGTGCCGCTCATCAGGTCCTGCGACGCGCCCGCGATCAGCAGGCCCCAGCTGGCCCCGTCCTGCATGCCCAGCCCGAGGTAGGTGAGCACCACCTCGGCCTTGATCGCCGCCAGCAGCACCAGCGACGAGGTGACGATGGCCACATGCAGGACGTTGGGCAGGATCTCCGAGAACATGATGCGGCGCGTCCCGGCGCCCAGCCCGCGCGCCGCCAGCACGTAGTCGCTGTCCCTGTGCCTGAGCACCTCGCCGCGCACCAGCCGCATGATGCCCACCCAGCTGGTGGCGGCAATGGCCACGCACATCGCCGCCAGGCCCTTGCCCATCGCGTACGAGATGGCGGTGATCAGCAGGATGTCGGGCACCGACGCCACCACCGAGTAGACCCAGTTGACCAGCGCGTCCACCCAGCCGCCGACATAGCCCGCGGCCAGTCCCAGCGCGGTGCCGAAGGGCACGGCAAGCGCGGCGGTGGCCAGGCCGATGGTCACCGCCGTCTGCGCGCCGGCCAGCACGCGCCACAGCACGGAGCGGCCCAGGAGGTCGGTGCCCAGCAGCGTGGCCGGGTGCCAGCTCGGCGCCTGCTGTGCGTCGCCCACGGCGGTCTCCGCATCGGGCAGCAGGTGGGCGTAGCCGGCAACGGCCACCAGCAGGTACAGGCCGACGACGAGCAGGCAGGCGCGCACGTGCGGCCGCCGCCACAGCGCCGCCAGCGCCTCGGCGGCGGCGGAACGCGGACGCGGGAAGGCGGCCATCGTCATGCCAGCCGCACCCGCGGGTCGGCGACCGCGTACAGCAGGTCATTGAGCAGGTTGAACGCCACCAGCGCCAGCGCGCCCAGCACGGTCACCGCCTTCAGGATCGGCAGGTCGCCGCGCGAGAGCGCGTCGATGGTGAGGTTGCCGAGACCGGGAATCGAGAAGAAGCGCTCCATCAGGAACGAGCCGAGGATCAGGAACGGGATCGTCGTGACGTTCTGCGTGATGATGGGAATCCACGCGTTGGGCAGCACGTGGCGCAGCAGCACGCGGCCCTCGCCGGCACCCTTGGAGCGCGCGGTGCGCACCCAGTCGGCGCCCATGTCGGCCAGGAACAGCGTGCGGTACAGGCGGATGTCGGGCCCCATCAGCAGCAGCAGCTGGATCAGCCACGGCAGCCCCAGGTACTTCACCGCCGCCCAGCCGCCCTCGTAGCCGTTGATCGGGAACCAGTCCAGCCGGAACGCCAGCAGGTACTGCAGCGCCAGCACGTACACCAGCGCCGACACGCTCATCGCCGCGACGAACAGCGCGCGCGCCGCGCGGTCGACGACGCCGTCGTGGTGGCGCGCGATGAACAGCGCGATCGCCACGTTGACGACGGCGCCGAACACGAACGGCGGCACCGTCACCGACAGGCTCACCAGCGCGCCGGCCTTCAGCTGCGTGCCCAGGTCCTCGCCGGTGACGAAGGACTTGCCGTAGTCGAAGGTCGCGATCTGGCGCAGGAAGTCGAGGAACTGCAGCGCCAGCGGCTGGTCCAGCCCCCACTGGTGACGCAGCGCGGCCACCGACTCGGGCGTGGCGTGGCGGCCCAGCGCGTTGAGCACCGGGTCGGGCCCGAACGCGTTGAACAGCAGGAACGTGAGCAGCGCCACGCCGAACACCGTCGGGATGGCCTGCAGCAGGCGCCGGGCGACGTAGGCTCCCATCAGAGGCCCTTCTTCTTGGCCACCGCGTCGACGCTCAGGAACGGGAACTCCACCACCAGCGGATTGCGCTTGTAGTTGCCGACCCACTTCTGGTGGATCGCGAAGCGCATCGGGTTGAACAGGCCGATCAGCGGCGCGTCGTCGGCGATCAACCCGTTCATCGTCCTGAAGTACTCGAAGCGCGGCGCGCCGTTGACCATCAGCCGCGACGCCTCGTACGCCTTGTCGTAGGCCGGGTTGGCGTACGCGCCGATGTTGGGACCCGGCGTGACGTTCTTGCCGTACAGGAGCTGGTAGAAGTCCTCGGCGTCCGGGTAGTCGGCCGTCCAGTCGTAGTACGCGAGCTGGAAATTGCCCGCGCTGATGGCCTTCGTGAACGTGGGCACGTCGGCGAACGAGGACTTGAGCTGGACGCCGATGGCGGCGAACTCGGCCCGCAGCAGGTCGAACCGGTTGTGGGTGTCGGAATCGGTCAGGTAGAAGCGCATCGTCAGCGGCGGCAGGCCGGCGCCGCCCGGATAGCCGGCGTCGGCCAGCAGCTTGCGGGCGCGCGCGAGGTCCTTGCGGTGCGGCGGCGCGCCGGTGTCGCGCTCGTTGCCCGCGAGCTCGTAGGGCACGATGCTGTCCAGCGTGCGGCCACGGCCGTTGAGCAGCGTGTCGATGTCGGCCTGCGGATCGATCGCCGCGGCCAGCGCCTGGCGCAGCGCCTTGTTGCGGCCCAGGATCGGATCCTTCATGTTCAGCGCGACGTAGACGATGCCCGGCACGGTCGCGTACGTGACGCCGAACTTGCCCGCGTACTCGTCGGCGACGCGGAAGCTGCCGTCGCGCTCGTGCCGGACCAGCTTGGCGAAATTCGCGCGGTCGAGGATGCGCGCGTCGAGCTCGCCGTGGAGGAACTTCAGCGCGCCCGGCTGGTTCTCCTCGATCAGCGGCATCTCCAGCACGTCGACCAGGGGCAGGCGCTTGCCGGCGTCCTTGAGCAGGCCCCGGGCCGCGTCGCCCGGCTCGCCGGTGCTCGGATAGACGCCGAAGTAGTCCGGGTTCTTCAGCAGCCGCAGCACGCCCTTGCGATCGGCCTCCTGGTCGAGGTGGAACGGGCCGGTGCCCACCGGGTTGACGCTGAAGCGATCCTTGTAGAAGCGCACCGCCTCCACCGGCACGATGGCGGTGGAGGTGAACGCGAGCGCGTACAGGAACAGCGGGTTGGGGTGCGTGAGGCGGACCGTGAAGGTCGTCGCGTCGACCTTGCGCAGGCCCGCCACGTCGCCGGGCACCAGGTCGAAGCCGGGCGCCGCCTTCAGCGTGGCCGCGTGGTACGCGTCGAGGCCGACGACCGCGCCGTCCATGCCGAACCAGCTCTTGTCGTTGACGCGGGCATCGGCGAAGCGCCTGAACATGTAGAGCGCGTCGTCGCTCGTCACCTCGCGGCCCTTGCCGCCCGGGAAGCACGGGTTGTCGTGGAAGCGCACGCCGCGGCGCAGCTTGAAGGTGAGCGTGAGCTTGTCGGCCGAGAGCGTGGGCAGGGACTCGAGCAGGTCGGGCACCATCCTGTACGGGCGCTCGAGGTAGGCGTAGGTCAGCAAGGTGCTGTAGACCTCGCGCAGCACCTGGTCGGAGGCGATATCGAACGAGCGCGTCGGATCCAGCGTGTCGAACTGGGCCCAGCGGGGGATGGTCAGCACCGTGGGTTCGGCGGCGGCGGCCAGCGGCGCGAGTCCCGCGGCCAGCAGCAGGACAAGACAACGCGGCAAGCGGCGCATCGGGTTCATCGCGGTCTCTCGCTCAAAGAAGGTGGCACGCGGCCCGGTGCAGGCCGGCGGTGTCGATGGTGCGCAGCTCGGGCACGCTCACGCGGCAGCGCGGCTCGGCCAGCGGGCAGCGGGGATGGAAGCTGCAGCCCGCGGGCGCCTGCCGCAGGGCCGGCACGTCGCCGTCGACCGGCCGGGCGGCGTGCGTGCGGCGTGGCAGCGGACGGGGCACCGAATCGAGCAGCGCGCGCGTGTACGGATGGCGTGGCGCGGCAAAGAGCGTGGCCGCGGGCGCCGATTCGACGACGCGGCCCAGGTACATCACGGCCACGGTGTCGCACAGGTATTCGACGATGGACAGGTCGTGCGAGATGAACACGTAGGCCAGGCCCAGGCGCTCCTGCAGGTCCACCAGCAGGTTGAGCACCTGCGACTGGATCGACATGTCGAGCGCCGACAGCGGCTCGTCCAGCACCACCACGCGCGGCTGCAGCGCCAGGGCGCGGGCGATGCCCACGCGCTGGCGCTGGCCGCCCGAGAGCTCGTGCGGCCACCGATCCAGGTGCTCCGGCGCCAGGCCGACGAGGCCGGCCAGCTCGCGGACGCGCGCCTCGCGCGCCGCGCCCGCGAGCAGGCCGTGCACCTCGAACGGCAGCGCCAGGATCTGGCGGACGCGCTTGCGCGGGTTCAGCGAGGCGAACGGATCCTGGAACACCATCTGCACGTCGCGCGTCATGCGGCGGCGCTCCTCGGCGGACAAGGTGGCGACGTCGCGCCCGTCCAGGCGCAGCGTGCCGCCATCGGGTGCCCGCAGGCCCAGCAGCGCGCGGCCCAGCGTCGTCTTGCCGCAGCCCGACTCGCCGACGATGCCCAGCACCTCGCCGGGCCGCACCGCGACGCTGACGCGATCGACCGCGCGCAGCCGCGCCACCGCGCGCCGCAGCAGGCCGCGGCGCACCGGAAATTCCACCGACAGGTCATCGGCCTGCAGCAGCGCGGCGGTCATCCGGCGGCCCCGTGCGGGAAGTGGCACGCCGCGGCATGGCCGTCGTCGCCGCCCTGCGCGACCCGCGCGAGCACGGGCGCTTCGACGCGGCAGCGCGCCTGCACGCGCGCACACCGGCCCTGGTAGCGGCAGCCGTCGATGCGCTCCAGCGGCGAGGGCACGCTGCCGGGGATCACCGCCAGGCGATGGCCGTCACGGCGCGTCTGGCCCGGTCGCGGGCGCGCCGCGAGCAGGCCGACGGTGTAGGGGTGCGCGGGCCGTTCCAGCACGTCGGCCACGCCGCCCTGCTCCACCACGCGGCCGGCCACCATCACCACCACGCGGTCGGCGATCTCGGCCACCACGGCCAGGTCGTGCGTGACGAACAGGATGCCCATGCCCAGCTCGCGCTGCAGCTCGCGCAGCAGCTGCAGCACCTGGGCCTGGATCGTGACGTCCAGGGCGGTGGTGGGCTCGTCGGCGATCAGCAGCCCGGGCCGGTTGGCCAGCGCCATCGCGATCATCACGCGTTGCTTCATGCCGCCGCTGAGCTGGTGCGGGTACTCGTCGTAGCGGCGCTCGGGCTCGGCGATGCGCACCTGGTGCAGCAGTGCCAGCACCTTGGCGCGCGCCTCGTGGCGGCTGGCCGTGCCGTGGATCGCGAACACCTCGGCGACCTGGCGGCCGACGCTCAGCACCGGGTTCAGCGCCGTCATCGGCTCCTGGAAAACCATCGCCAGCGCGCGCCCGCGCAGGTCGCGCCGGCCGGCGGGCGGCAACGCCAGCAGGTCGACGCCCTCGAAGCGGATCGCCCCGCCGTCCACGCGCGCATGATCGGGCAGCAGGCCCATCACCGACAGCGCCGTCACGCTCTTGCCGCAGCCCGACTCGCCGGCGATGCACACCGTCTGGCCGCGCGCCACGCCCAGGCTCACGCTGTCCACCGCGCGCACCAGGCCGCGCGGCGTCGTGAAGGAGGTGACGAGGGCGTCGATCTCCAGCAGGTTGGCGACACTCATGGCAGGGCGACGGGCAGGCGTTGCAGGCAGGGACGGCGACCCGGGCGGCCGGCTGGCGCCAGCCGCGCGGGTACCCCGGACGGGCACCGCTCGAGTGCCCGCGCGATGATGCCACAGCGCCCGCCGACGCAAGCTCCCTTGCGCCGTCTCTTCGACTCAGCCCTTGGCGCTGGCCAGCCGCTTGACCACCGCCACCATGCGATCGACTTCCTCGCAGGTGTTGTAGAACGCCAGCGACGGGCGCACCGTGGTCTCGAGGCCGAAGCGGCGCAGGATGGGCTGCGCGCAATGGTGGCCCGTGCGCACCGCGATGCCTTCCTGGTTCAGCGCCTTGCCCACTTCCTCGGTGGTGTAGCCGTCGAGGACGAAGGACAGCACGCTGGCCTTGTCGCGCGCGGTGCCCACCAGCCGCACGCCGGGGATGGCGGACATGTGGTGGGTGGCGTATTCGAGCAGCCCGTGTTCGTAGCGGCCGATGTTCTCGATGCCGATGCGCTCCACGTATTCCAGCGCCGCGCCCAGTCCCACCGCGTCGGCGATGTTGCCGGTGCCGGCCTCGAAGCGGTTGGGGGGCGCCTGGTAGACCGTCTTCTCGAAGGTGACGTCGGCGATCATGTTGCCGCCGCCCTGCCACGGCGGCATCGCGTCGAGGACGGCCTTCTTGCCGTACAGCACGCCGATGCCGGTCGGGCCGAAGATCTTGTGGCCCGAGAACACGAAGAAGTCCGAATCGAGCTCGCGCACGTCGATCTTCATGTGCGAGATGGACTGCGCGCCGTCGACCAGCGTGCACGCGCCGGCGCGCCGCGCCATGGCCACGATCTCCTTGACCGGCACCACGGTGCCCAGCGCGTTGGACACCTGCGTGACCGACACGATCCTGGTGCGGTCATTGAGCAGCTTCTGGTATTCGTCGAGCAGCACCTGGCCCGAGTCGTCGACCGGGATCACGCGCAGCCGCGCGCCCTTCTGGGCGGCCAGCTGCTGCCAGGGCACGATGTTGGCGTGGTGCTCGAGGTGCGAGACGATGATCTCGTCGCCCGCACCCACATGCTGCACGCCCCAGGTCTTGGCCACCAGGTTGATGGCCTCGGTGGTGCCGCGCACGAAGACGATCTCCTCGACCGCGCCGGCGCCGATGAAGCGGCGCACCGTCTCGCGTGCGCCCTCGTAGGCATCCGTCGCGCGCGCCGCCAGCTCGTGCGCGGCGCGGTGGATGTTGGAGTTCTCGTGCTCGTAGAAATGCACCAGGCGATCGATGACCGCCTGCGGCTTCTGCGTGGTGGCCGCATTGTCGAACCACACCAGCGGCCGGCCGTTGACGCGCTCGCGCAGGATGGGGAAGTCGCGCCGCACGGCGTTGACGTCGAACGGCGGCCGCGCCGCCGGCGACTGCTGCGGCACCGCCGTCGGCGATGCGGGCTCGATGAAGTAGAAGCCGGGCGCCGACGGCGGCGGCGCGCTCGGCACCGCGGCCGTCTTCGGCCCGCCGCCCAGCAGCGCGCGCAGCGCGTCCGCGCCGGGCAGGCCGAAGCTCTCGGCGTCGAGGCGGTCGTTGCGGGGCAGCTCGGACAACTCGGGCGCCGACCCGCTTCCCCCCGGCACGCCGGTCTCCGACAGGAAGTAGTACGGCGCCTGCGCGGCGGCCGGAGCGGCCGGGGCGACCGCCTGCGGCACGCCCTGGGTCGGACCGCCCAGGCGGCTGTCGTAGCCGGGCGCGGCCTCGAGCACCAGATCGGGTACGCCGGTGGGCGCGACCGCGTGCGGACGCAGCGCGGGCAGCGACGCGCCAGCATTGGCGGGCGACTGCGGCGTGGTCGGCGCGAGGTTGGCCCCGGGCGGCAGCGCACCGAAGGGCACCGCCGCGGGCGTGGCCGGTCCGCTGGAGCCCGGCGGCAAGGTCAGGCCGGCCGGTTGCGGGTTGGACGGCACCGGCACGCCGCCAGCCGAATAGGAACCCGGCAGCGCGCTGAAGAATTCGCCCGCGAGCCGATTCAGCGTCGCGAGATCGGGCAGGCCGGCCGGCGGGCTGCCGGCCGCGACATCAGGAGTCGACATCGCGCGTCTTACCGGTAGGTGTCCGGATACTCGTGGTACTTGCCGACCTCGACGCCGTCGAGGATGGCCAGCGCGTCGGGGGTCTGCACGGCCAGCGAGCAGTACAGCGAGATCAGGTACGACGCGATGGCGTTGCGGTTGATGCCCATGAAGCGCACCGACAGCCCCGGGCTCTGCTCGCCCGCCAGCCCCGGCTGGAACAGGCCGACGACGCCCTGGCGCTTCTCGCCCACGCGCAGCAGCAGGATCTTGGTCTTGCCGTCGGACACCGGCACCTTGTCGGACGGGATCAGCGGGATGCCGCGCCAGGTGAGGAACTGCGAGCCGAACAGGCTCACGGTGGGCGGCGGCACGCCGCGGCGGGTGCACTCGCGGCCGAAGGCGGCGATGGCCAGCGGGTGCGTCAGGAAGAAGGCCGGTTCCTTCCAGACCTTGGTCAGCAGCTCGTCCAGGTCGTCGGGCGTGGGCGCGCCGGTGAGCGTGTGGATGATCTGCTCGTCGGCGCACGCCGCCAGCAGCCCGTAGTCGGCGTTGTTGATCAACTCGCTTTCCTGGCGCTCCTTGATCGTCTCGATCGTCAGGCGCAGCTGCTCCTTGATCTGGTCGTGCGGGCTGCTGTACAGGTCGGAGACGCGCGTGTGGACGTCGACGATCGTGCTGACCGCGTTCAGGAAGTACTCGCGCGCCTTGTCGTCGTAGTCGACGAAGGTGGACGGCAGCTCGGCCTCGTCGCGCTTGGCGCACAGCACCTGCACGTCCTGCGGGTTCTTCACCGTGTTCAGGCGGTAGATGCCGGCTTCCACGGGAATCCACTGCAGCAGATGCGTCAGCCAGCGCGGGCTGATGGTGGACAGGGTCGGGGTGGTCTTGGTGGCATTCGCCAGTTGCCTGGCGGCGTTGTCGCCGAGGGCCATCGGGTGGTGCGAGTGGTCTTTTGCCATGGGGAATAAATCCAATGAGAAAAATGAACTTGTTTATTCGCTAAACGATTGAACAAGTATCCGAGGGTGACCGGCCCACCTCAACCGGCTATACCCATCAATTCAGCCGACGTTCTCGACGTGGTCGGCCTGGGCCGATGCCGCGCCGGGCCAGGCCGCGGCGCGGGACGCCACCGGCGGCAGCTCGCAGCGCACGATCAGCGCCGACAGCGGCACGTCCAGCGCCTGGGCGAGCTTCTCGGCCGTCGCCAGCGTGGGGACGGCGCGGGCGCGCTCGATCTCGCCCATGTAGGAGCGGTTGACGCCGGCATCGGCCGCGAGCCGCTCCTGGGACCAGCCGCGCGACTTGCGCAACTGGCGGACGACCGCGCCGAAGCGCTCGGAAGGCAGGCGCTCCATCGTCAGCCCCCGACGCCGGCGGCGTCGACGACACGGTCGTCGAGCGCATTGGCCTGGGCGATGCGGCTGCCCGCCGGCACGCTGTGGGTGAGCCACACGTTGCCGCCGATGGAGGCGCCGCGCCCGATGGTCACGCGACCCAGCACCGTGGCGCCGGCGTAGATCACGACGTCGTCCTCGACGATCGGGTGGCGCGCGCCACCCTTCTTCAGCTGGCCGTCGCCGTCGGTCTCGAAGCGCCTGGCGCCCAGGGTGACCGCCTGGTAGATGCGCACGTTGCGGCCGATGACCGCGGTCTCGCCGATGACGACGCCGGTGCCGTGGTCGATGAAGAAGTGCGAGCCGATGCGCGCGCCCGGGTGGATGTCGATGCCGGTGTCGCCGTGCGCGAGCTCGGCGACGATGCGCGCCAGCAGCGGCACGCCCAGCTCGTGCAGCCGGTGCGCGATGCGGTGGTGGATCACCGCGTGCAGGCCGGGGTAGCAGAGCAACACCTCGTCGACGCTGCGTGCCGCGGGGTCGCCGCGGTAGGCCGCCAGCACGTCGGTGTCGAGCAGTTCGCGGATGGCGGGCAAGGCGGCGCCGAAATCGCGCACCACCTGCAGCGCCTGCTCGTCGATCCGGTGGCCCGGCTCGCCGCGGGCGCGTGCCTGGTGGGTGAGCTCCAGGCGCACCTGGCCCAGCAGGGCGTGCAGCACGGTGTCGAGCGTGTGGCCGACGAAGTAGTCCTCGTTTTCCTGGCGCAGGTCGGGCGGCCCCAGGCGCATCGGGAACAGCGCGCCGCGCAGGCCGGCGAGGATCCCGGCCAGGGCTTCGCGGGCGGGCAGCTCGCGCCCGCTCGTCTCGCGCGGCCGCCCCTGGCCGACGCGCCAGCGCTCGCGCGCCTGGCGGAGCTGGCTGACGATGGCCGGCAGGTCCAGCGCGGCGTCGGGCGCGTGCGGATCCGCGGGCGCCTCGGCGGGCGCGGCGGGCGACTTGGCGCCCACCCGGGTCTGTTCCTGGAGGCTCATGGCGCTCTCCGGCTCCGATCGGGTCCGCCAGCCATCAGTCTTGCACCCATTTGAGGCCGCGCAGGCGCCAGCCGCCCACCGAGCCGCGCCGGTTCTGCTCGTCGAGATCGCCCTCGAAGCCCTCGGTCACGTTGAAGATGTTGGCGAAGCCGATCCGGGCGGCGGCCTCGGCCGCCAGTGCCGAGCGCTTGCCGCTGCGGCAGAGCAACAGGACGATGGCGTCCTTGTCGACCTTGGCCTCGAGCTCGCGCAGGAAGCGCGGGTTGCGCGTCAGGCTGGTGCCGGTGGCCCAGGCCACGTGGATGCTGCCGGGCACGTAGCCGACGAACTTGCGTTCCTCGGCGGAGCGCACGTCCACCAGCAGGGCGCGTTCGGCCTGGATCAGCGTCCAGGCGTCGACGGGTGAGATGCTGCCGGCGTAGGGCAGCCCAGCGAAATGGGCGTCGCGGATCGCCTGCTCGAGGATCGCGTCCTCGATGGCGGGGGCAACTTGTGCGGACATGGGTTTCTCCTGGTCGGTTGGTGGCCATAGGCACCAAACCACAGGTTAGACAGATGTCGCCGCCAAGAGAAAGAAGGTTTGTGGCGTTGCTTAAGCGGCCGGCCGCGCTGGCACGGCGCATGAGCAAATGCGAATTTCTTCCTGGCGTCGCGCCGGGCCCGCAAGCCCGGCGCCGTCGTCTCCCGACGACTACTTGCCGCTGCCCGTACCCACGTTCATGAACGGGATGGGGGCGCCTGCGTAGATGGAGGTCGGCAGCGCGCCGTTCCACTTCTGCGCCTTGGTCAGCTCCACCTCGATGCGGCGCAGTTCCAGCACTTCCTTGTTCTTGGCCAGGGCGTCGTTCTGCACCTGCAGCGACTGCGCCTCGGCGGTGGCCACCTTGATCTTGGCGTAGGCGTCGCCGTCGGCGGTGGCCTTGACGGCGTTGGCCTCGGCCTCGGCGATGGCCACCTTCTGCTTCTGCTCGGCCTCCACCGTCTTGAGCTTGTTCTCGGCGGCCAGGCGCAGCTGCTCCTGGGTGACCTTGTCGTTGATCGCGCGCATGTAGCTCTCGCTGAACGAGAAGTTGCGCATGTCGATGCTGATCACCAGCGCGCCGTAGTTGGCGAGCTTGGCCCGCAGGGCGGAGGTGATGTCGTTGGAGACGGCCGCGCGCTGGCTGATCAGGTCGGGCGCGGTGTAGCGCGCCGTCACCGCCTTGAACACCTCCTGGGTGGCCGTCTGCACGTAGTTCGACAGGTTGCCGTCGTGGCTGTACTTCTCGTAGACCTCGGTCACGCGCTCGGGGGCGATCGAATAGCGCACCGTCAGGCTGACCTTCACCGGCTGCGTGTCGGAGGTGGAGCCCTCGGCGTTCTCGATGTCGGCCTGCTCGGCGCGGATGCTGAAGACGTCCAGCTTCTGCCACGGCGCCACCAGCGTGAAGCCCTCGCTCTGCAGGCCGCGGATCGCGCCGCCCACTGTGATGACGCCGCGCGAGCCCGTGGGCACCGTGCGCAGCGGCCAGAACGACACCAGCAGGAACAGCACGACGACGGCGACGAGGCCGTCGCGGACGAGCGTGCTGCGGCTGGCCGCGCTGCCCTCGTTCGAGTAGCGGGTGAGCAAAGACATGAAGACCTTCAGGCTGTGGCGATGAACCCGACTGTAGCGCCGCGGCTCAGGACTTGGCCGGCCGCTTCATCGCCTCGATGGCGTCGAGGTTGACGGCCGCGGCCATGGACTTCAGCGTCGCGCCGTCGATGTGATCGCCGGTGGTCTCGACGATCACGCCGTTCTTCAGGATCACGGTGACCTCGGCGTGGCTGCCGTCCTTGCGGTACTCCTCGTGGACGGTGCGTCCGCCGTCCTTGTAGGTCTTCTCGATGGCGTCGGGGGTCTCCTTGTCCACCGTGACGTTGGCCCAGGTGGCCACCGAGGCCAGGCCGCCGAGGCCGCCCAGGTCGGTGATGGTCAGCTGCGCGTGCTGGTCGCCGCCGGCGTAGCCGGCCTTGGCCACCGCGCTGGCGATGCCCACCGCCGAGCCGCCGCTGGTCTCGAACGATTCGCGCTTGAGCGCGCCCAGGGTCTCGGGCAGCTGCGCCTTCAGGTCGGCCACGGGAATGGGCGTGCCGCCGGCGCCGGTGAGGGCGCCCATCATCTCGCCGAGGGCCGCGCCGGCGGAGGCCGGGTCGCCCGACTTCTGGGCCGCCTCGATGCGCTCGCGGGCCGCGTCCATGCGCTTGGCCACCGCGTCGGTGTCGACGGTCGTCTCGCCGTCGGGCGTCTTGAAGGTGAACGAGCCGCCGCCGCCGTGGCCGCCGTACAGCAGGCCGCGACCGGGCATGAACAGCGCGGACACCGAGCCGATGACGATCGCGGCGACGATGCCGACGATGACCACCACCGCGGTGTAGCCCGCGGCCTTGTCCTGCGGGCACTTCATCAGCACCGGCAGGCCCAGGTAGATCAGGTAGATCGAGTAGCACGCCGCGATGATGCCGAGGATGCCCAGCGAGGGCAGGATGGAGAGGAAGCCGGCCACGTAGCTGGCGGTGGCGCCGTAGGCCACCACCTTCAGTGCCGCGACCTGGTTCTTCGTGCCGCCGAAGCTGGGCGCCAGCGCGTCGACGATCAGCGCCATCACGAACGCCACCACCAGCGACATGACGTAGCGCAGCACCATGCTCTCCAGCCCGTAGCCGATCGGGATGCGGAAGCCGTAGCCGAACATGCCGGCGCCGATGATGGACAGGCCGATGAACGTGCACACGGCCGGGATGGCGGCCATGATGACCAGCCAGTCCTTGTAGATCGAGGCCACCGTGGCGGGCTCGGCATCGATGACGGGCCACGTTTGCGCGGGCTTGAGGAGGATGGCCTTGGTCCGTTCGATCACGTTCATGGTGCTTCCTTGGATGAAAGACTGGTGGACGCCGCGCCCCGGAAAGGGCGACCCCGGCGGTAAGCCTCGGGATCATCGGAGCGTTGCGCCCGCGCCACCATCCCCAAAAGGGAGGATCGGGCCCACCCTCGCCCGCGGCCGCCTTCGCCTCAGCGCCGCGCGGGCAGGCTCCTGCGCACCGCCGCCGGGCGGGCCGCGCCCGCGCCTTCCGCCGGCGCCGCCGCGTTGGCCTGCTCCAGCCACTGCAGCGCGTCGATGTAGCCGACGAAGCGCTCGAGGTACTCGGGCGACAGCCCGTGCATCAGCGTCAGCGCGCGGTGCACCAGGTGCTGCGAGTTCAGCGGGCCGGCGTTCTCGGGCAGCGCGGCACGCGACTGCGCGAGGCGCTGGTCGGCGCTCAGGCGCGACCAGGTGCGCTTGAAGAACTGCACGGTGTGCGGGTCCGCCGCCGCGCCAGCGGCCGCCGGCGGCGGGCCGGGCGCGCGCGGCTGGGCGGGGACGCCGGCCACGGGGCCGCCCTTCGCCCGGGCTGCGTGGGCCAGCAACTCGCCCAGCGCCGTGGAGCGCGGGCGCGCGGGCGCCGCCGCGAGGCCACGATCGTCGCCGCACGCCTGCGCCAGCGTGGCCAGCAAGGCGGCCAGCTTGTCGTCGAGCACCCGGCGCACGGGGCCCGCGTGCGCGGCCGCGCGGCGCGCGAGGCCCTCGGCCAGGCGCCAGCGCACCGGGTCGCGCGCGGGCACGCCGCTCGCGCGCAAGGCGGCGAGCGCGTCGACCGCGGCGGATGGCGTCTCAGGCATGCGGCGCGCTCGCGGCGCTGGCGGCGCCCTTGCCGGCCCCGGCCCGCACGGCGCGCGGCGTCGGGGCCATCTCGACGCGGCGGTTGCGCGAGCGGCCGTCGGCGTCGGCGTTGCTGGCCACCGGCTGCTCGGCGCCGAAGGCGGCGGCGAAGATGTCGGACGAGGGCACGCCCTCGTCGATCAGGGCGCGCATGACGGTCAGCGCGCGCTGGGCCGACAGCTCCCAGTTGTCGGCGAACTGGTGGTTGCCGCCGCGCACCTGGCGGTCGTCGGTGAAGCCGCTGACCATCAGCACCTCGTCGCGCGCCTTCAGGTAGGTGGCGATCGGCGCGGCCAGCGTCTTCAGCAGCGCGCGGCCTTCGGGCTGCAGCTCGGCGGAGTTGAACGCGAACAGCACGCTGCCGTTGATGTCGATGCGGCCGTGCACGAGGGTGACGCGGCCGGCGGCGATCGGCACCGCCAGCGCGCGCTCGAGGGCGGCGCGGCGTTGCTCGTCGAGCTGGTGCTGGCGGATCTCGTCCTGCAGGCGGGTCACCAGCTCCAGCTGCGAGGCGAGCGCGAACAGCAGGATCAGCACGAACGCGCCGAGCAGGCCGGCCATCAGGTCGCCGAACACGGCCCAGACCGGCGCGGCGCCGTCGGCGTCGATGTCGTCGGCGATCACGCCAGCGCCTCCGCGGCCTGGCGGCCGGCCAGGCGCTGCAGTTCCTCGATGATCTGCTTCTGCGACAGGATGCTGAGGTCGATCACCTCGCGCGCCTGCGCCACGTAGTACGCGAGCTGCTCGTCGCTGCGCGCCATCTGCGCGTCGAGCGCGCCGTCGATGCGCTGCAGGTGCGCCCCCAGCCGGTCGCCCGACTCGCTGAAGACCTGCACCGCCGCGCCGAACGCCTCGCCCAGGCTGGCCACTTCCACGGCGCTGCCGGTGACCTGCGCGGCCACGCCGGCCAGCTTGCCGGCCTCGGCCTGCACCTGCTCGTCGAATCGGGCGCCGGCGCGCTCGAGCACGGCGGCCGCCGAGGTCACCAGCGCGTCGATCGCGCCGCGCTGCTCGCCGGCGGCGCGGTTGACGCCATCGAGCAGCGTGCCCAGCGTCTCGAGGATGCGGGCGCGCTCGTCGAGCAGGGTGTTGTCGCGCGCCATGCTGTCGGCCAGCTTCTGGCGCAGCTCGGCGATGACCTGGGCCGCCGCGCGCGGCGCTTCGGCCGCGGCCTGCACCAGGCGCTCGATCTCGGCGATCGTCGCGCGCGCCTGGGTCTGTGCCTGCGCGGTGACGTCGCGCGCGGTGCGCTCGAGCGTCTCGACCACATGCTGCTGCTGTTCGAGCGAGCGCGCGCCGGCCTGCTGCCAGTGCTGCTGCAGCGACGCGGCCATGGTCTCGAGCGCGGCGGCCATCGCGGCCACGCGCTCCTGGTCGCGCGTGGCCGAGGCGGTCTGCAGCTCGGCGTGCGACTGCTGCACGGTGGCCAGCAGCGATGCGGAATGGCGCTCGAACGTGGCGGCCGCGACGGCGAGCGATTCGCCGGTCTCGCGCGCCAGGCGCGCACTGGCGCTCTCGTGCTGCGCCAGCGCGCCACTCCAGGCCTCGGCCACGCGCTGCAGGGCGACGTCCAGGCGGGCGCCCGCGCCATCGAGCTGCGTGGCGGCGGCCTCGGCCGCCGTGCGCTGCAGCGTCGCGGTGTCGCGCGCCATGGCCGAAAGCGACGTCGCCATCTCGCCCTGCCAGGCGGCGTGGCGGGTGGCCACGTCGTCGAGCAACGCCGCGGAGCGCTCGTCGAAGGTACGGGCGAAGCGCTGGTGCGACTCGTCCAGGGTCGCGGCGAGCGCGTCGCCGGCGCGCTCGTGGCGGGCGAGCAGGGCCTGCCAGGTGTCGGCGACGGCGGTCGTGCTGGCCGCGAAGCGGGCGGACAGCTGGTCGAGCTGGCCTTGCATCGTGCCGGCGAGCGCCGCGTGCAGCGCGGCGGTCTCGCGCGCGATGCCCGCCAGCGTGGCCTCGGCCACCGGCCGGATCGTCTCGCCGGCGATGCGCGCGCCTTCGGTCAGGCTCGCCTGCAGCGTGCGGTCGACCGACGCCGCCAGGCCCGTGTACGCGGCCTCGGCCTGGCCCTGGAAACGCTCCTGGCTGGCCAGCAGGCGGGCGCTGGACGCCTCCGCCTGGCGTTCCAGGCCGGCCATCAGCGCCTGCAGGTGGTCGACCAGGGCCGGCATCAGCTCGGCCTGGCGCTGCAGCAGCGCCAGCGACTGCTCGCGCTGGTGGGCAACCGAGAACTCGCGCAGCGTGGTCGCGATGCGGGCGTCGAGCTGCTGCGCCACGACCGCGCGCTCGCGCCGGGCCAGCGCGGACAGCAGGCCCAGCGCGGCCGAGGCGGCCACGCCGGCCACCGACGTGCCGAAGGCCAGGCCCAGGCCCTTGACCGGCGCGATCAGCGAGTTGCGCACCGCCACCAGGTCGGTGGCGGTCTCGAGCGCGGCGCCGGTGCCGCGCAGCGTCAGGATCATGCCCAGGAAGGTGCCCAGCATGCCCAGCAGCACCAGCAGGCCGGCCAGCGTCGGCGCCAGCGACGGGCCGGGCAGGCCCACCGGCTCGCCTTCGACGCGGCGGCGCACGGCGTTGCGCAGGCCGGCGGGCACGCGCTCCAGCCAGGGGCCGAGGCCGGCCGGCGGCTGCGCGAGTTCGGCGACCGCCTGTGCCAGCGCGGCGGTGGACTGGCGGAAGTGGCGCAGCTCCAGCACGCCCATCGCGTAGAAGGCGGCGATCAGCACGGTGACGACCAGGGCCAGCGGGTTCGTGAGCAGGTAGCCGGCGCCGACCCAGGCGATGACGGCCGCGCCCGCCAGGGCGGCGGCGTGGCGAAGGAATTGGTTCATGAGCTTGGCGAAATCGACTGGCGGCAGGCTTCGAGCAGGCCTTCGAGGGGTTGCAGGCGGAGGTCGAGCTCGGCCAGCAGCAGGCCGCGCATCTCCTGGTGGAACTGCGCCAGCCACGGCCCGGGCGGCCCGGTGGCCGCGGCGGCGTCCTGCGTGGCGCGCAGGCGGTCGAAGCGCGGTTCGAGCCGCCCCGCCACGGTGGCCAGCAGCGCGCGTTCCTGCGCGCCGACGACCTGCTCCATCACGATGTCGAGCTCGGCCAGCTTGGCCAGCGCGGCCGAGCGGTCGGCCAGCGTCGAGCGCAGGCGGCGGCGCAGCGGCACGATCTGGGTCTCCATCGCCAGCTGGCAGGCCGAGTAGCGCTGGCGGTAGGTGGCGAAGTCGACGGGCATCGCGGCCGGCGCGACCGCACCGGCCAGCGGACGGCCCAGGCGGCGCGGCGCGGCGCCGCCGGGGGCGTCGACGATCGTGCGCGCGAGCGCGGCGCGCACCCGGGCGAACTCGCGCTCGTCCGCGGCCAGGGCGCCCTGGCCGCCGAAGGCGGGGCTGTCCGGGCGCGCGGGCGCCTCGCCCAGCGCCGCCGACAACGAGAACGCGTGGGTCCAGTCGAACCAGTGCGCGAGGCGCTGCGCGAACGCGTCGGGCGCGGCCGGCGCCGGGACGTCGTCCAGCGCCGCCAGCGCGCGGATGAACGCCGAGCCGGTGAGAGGGGGGCGGCGCGCATCGCGCGCCAGGCTGACAGACACGGTCGCAGTGGAAAAAAGGGCGGAGTCTACTCCCTCCCCGAGCGCGGAAACGGGGGCGATCTGTGGTACGGCCGCAGCGGGCGTCTTCGCCCGATCGGGGGCGGAGCGCTGGCCGCGGCGGCGGCCAGGGCGCGCGAGCTGAACGATTGTTCGACAGGGGAGGGCCGCGCGGTACCATGGTCCGGAGCCCGCCGCGACCCTCGTCCCGACGCGGTCGCCGCCCGATGCACACCACCCCGGCCCGCCCCGGCCCGCCCTTGCCAAGATGACCGACGAACCCCGTGCGCACGACGCGGACGCCGCGGAGGGGCCGCCGGCCAGGGAATGGTCGCGCGGGTTCGTGCGGCTGGCGCTCGGCCTGGCCGCCCTGCTGCTGGCCGTGGGCGTCTTCCTGGCCTTCGCGCTGCAGGCCAGCCGCCAGCGCATCGACGAGAGCGCCGAAGACGCACTGCAGAACCTGTCGATCAACCTCGAGCGCTACTACTTCACCCGGCTGCAGGCCGCGGACCTCGTGCTGCAGTCGGCGGCCCAGGAATACGCGTCGCTGGCCAACCCCGACCCCGCGTCGTTCACGCCCATCCTGAAACGCCTGCAGCAGCACCTGCCCGAGAATCCGCCGATGCGGGCGACCGACCCCGCGGGCCGCATCGTCTACGGCGAGGGCGCGGACCCGCAAGCCCCGCTGAGCGCCACCGACCGGCCCTACTTCATCGACACGCGCCACAACGCCGCCCTGGTGCTCGGCGTCCCGGTGCGCTCGCGCCTGAGCAAGCGCTGGGTGCTGCCCGTGGCGCGCCAGCTGCGCGACGCACACGGCGCGCTGGCCGGCGTGGTCTACATCCTGCTGGACATGCAGGACTTCATCGCCATCCTCGACGAGCTCAAGGTCGGCGAGCGCGGCGCGATCACGATCTTCAACGACCGCCAGGAAGTACTGCTGCGGCGGCCGCACCTGGAGCAGCTCGACGCGCAGCCGCCGCGCCGGCTCACGGCCCCGGCCCTGCTGCAGGCCCTGGCCGCCAGCCGGCCCGTGGCCACCTACGCGACCGTGAGTTCCATCGACCAGGTCGCGCGCACCACCATGATCCGGCGCGTGGGCGACTACCCGGCGTGGGTGCTCGTGGGCCTTGCCCATGACGAGATCCTCGCGCCCTGGCTGCGGGAAGTGCGGATCGCCATCGCGTTCTGGCTGGCGTTGGCGTGCGGGGCGGCGGCGCTGCTGCTGATGCAGCGCCGCCGCGAGCAGGCGCAGGCCGACGCGCTGCACCAGCTGCGCGTCGCGCGCGCGCAGGCCGAGGCGGCCAACCGGTCGAAGTCGATGTTCCTGGCCAACATGAGCCACGAGATCCGCACCCCGCTCAACGGCGTGCTGGGCTTCGCCCAGGTGGGTTTCCGCGACCCCGCCACGGCGCCGCTCGCGCGCCAGCGCTTCAACCGCATCCTGCAGTCGGGCAAGCTGCTGCAGACCTTGCTCGACGACGTGCTGGACGTCTCGCGCATCGAGGCCGGCAAGCTGCGCCTCGAGCCGCTGCCGACCGACATCCGCGACGTGGTGCAACAGGCGCTGGACCTGCTGCGCGAGTCCGCCGCCGCGAAGGGCCTGGTGCTGGGCGCGGAGGTCGCGGCCGACGTGCCGGACGCCGTCGTCGTCGACCCGCTGCGGCTGCAGCAGGTGCTGCTCAACCTGGCATCGAACGCGGTCAAGTTCACCGACGCCGGCCGGGTCGACCTGCGCGTGCGCCGCGCGGCCGGGCAGCTCGTGTTCGAGGTGGCCGACACCGGCTGCGGGCTGAGCGACGCCGCGGCGGTGCGCATCTTCGAGGCCTTCGAGCAGGGCGACGCGTCGGTCACGCGCCGGCACGGCGGCTCGGGCCTGGGCCTGACGATCACGCGCAACCTGGTCGCCCTGATGGGCGGCACGATCGCCCTTTCGAGCGCGCAGGAGGCCGGGTCCACGTTCACCGTGCGGCTGCCGCTGCAGCCGGCACCGGCCGGCGCGACCGCCGCCATGGCACTCGCCCTGCCCGATCCGCCGCCCGGCGCCGCGCTGCAGGGGCTGCGCGTCCTGGTTGTCGAGGACAACCCGATCAACCGGCTGGTCCTCGACGGCCTGCTGCGGCTGGAAGGCGCGAACCCCGAGATGGCCAGCGACGGCCACGAGGCGGTCGCCCGCGTCGCCGCCGGGGCGCGCTACGCCATCGCGCTGCTCGACATCGAGATGCCCGGCATCGACGGCTACGAGACGGCACGCCGCCTGCACGTGGTCGACCCGACGCTTCCCCTGGTCGGCCAGACGGCGCGCGCGATGGCGCAGGACCTCGCGCAGTGCCTGGCGGCGGGCATGCTTGCCCGGGTGGTCAAGCCGATCGAGCGCGCGACGCTGGTGCAGCTCGTGCTCGAGCACGCGCGGCGCGGCTGACGCACCCGTGCTCGACGGTGGGGCGCCCGCGCCCTGCATACGGCCGGGGGTTCACGCGCAAGTCACGACATCGTCACGGGCGCCCCCTAACGTCCGCGTCTTTGTCGAACCACGAGAATCCCGATGAACTTCTTCACAGACGCGACACCCGCGCGCCACCGCGCGCTCGTCGCCTCGCTCGTCGCCGCGGCCACCCTCGCCGCCTGCGGCGGCGACAAGAGCGCCGGCAACGCCCCGGCCGTCGGCACCAGCGTCGCACTGACGCTGATGGAGACCACCGACCTGCACCAGAACATCCTGGGCTACGACTACTACAAGCTGGCCGCGGACAACTCGGTGGGCATCGAGCGCACCGCCACGCTGGTCAGGCAGGTGCGCGCCGCCAACGCCAACACGATGCTGTTCGACGCCGGCGACATCATCCAGGGCACCGTGCTGGGCGACTACCAGGCGCTGGTCAACAAGGTGCCCTGCACTGACAAGCTGGCCATCTTCAAGGCCATGGACGCGGTCGGCTACGACGCCGGCACCATCGGCAACCACGAATTCAACTACGGCCTGGCCTACCTGGGCCAGGTGACCAACCGGCAGTTCAACGTCAAGAACCTGCCGGCACCCTCGACCCAGGCGAAGTGCGCCGGCCCGGCCTACCCGCAGGTGCTGGCCAACGTGGTCAGCACCACCGACTCCAAGCCCCTCTTCGAGCCGTACGTGATCCTCACGCGCAACCTCGCGGCGACGACGCCCGACGGCAAGGCGGTGAGCGTCCCCGTGAAGATCGGCGTCATCGGCTTCACGCCGCCGCTGATCATGTCGTGGGACAAGGGCAATCTCGACGGCAACGTCACCACCACGGGCCTGCAGGAGACGGCGCAGAAGTACATCCCCGAGATGAAGGCCAAGGGCGCCGACATCATCGTGGCGATCTCGCACGGCGGCCCCGACGGCGCGGCCTACTCGGCGACGATGGAGAACGGCAACCTGTACCTGGCGCAGGTGCCGGGCATCGACGTGCTGCTGATGGGTCACATGCACCAGGTGTTCCCGAACGCCACCAGCACCGTGGCCGCGTTCAACATCGCCGGCGTCGACAAGGCCGCCGGCACCGTGGCCGGCGTGCCCGCCGTGATGGCCAACTTCTGGGGCAAGAACCTGGGCGTGGTCAACCTGAAGCTGAAGTACGCGGCCGGCGGCTGGGCCGTCGACAGGACGGCGACGACCACGGCCACGCTGTCGACCCAGAACGCCGACAAGACCTACGTGGCCGCCGACGCCACCATCGCGCCGCTGGTGCAGGCCGAGCACCAGGGCACGATCACCTACGTCAAGACGCCCATCGGCACCGCCGACTACCGCCTGAGCACCTATTTCGCCGACGTGGGCGACACCACCGCGATCCAGGTCGTCAACCAGGCCCAGGCCGCCTACGTGAAGGACTACGTGAGCGCCAACCTGCCGCAGTACAAGTCGCTGCCGGTGCTGTCGGTGAGCGCGCCGTTCAAGAGCGGCTTCGCCGGCGGCACCGACTACACCGACGTCGCCAGCGGCAACCTGGCCATCTTCAACGCGGCCGACCTGTACCTGTACGCGAACACGATCCAGGCCGTGCTGGTGACCGGCGCCGACCTGAAGGCGTGGCTGGAGACGGCGGCGACGCGCTTCAACCAGATCGACCCGACGAAGACGACGGCGCAGTCGCTGGTGAGCAGCTTCCCGGGCTACAACTTCGACGTGCTCGACGGCGACGGATCGATGAAGTACGAGATCGACGTCACCCAGCCGCAGGGCAGCCGCATCCGCAACTTCACGTACAACGGCACGACGGTCGACCCGGCGGCGCAGTTCATCGTCGCCACCAACAACTACCGCGCCAGCGGGGGCGGCAACTTCCCCGGCCTGAACGGCAGCAAGACGATCTACGCCAGCCCGGATGCCAACCGCGACGTGCTGATCCGCTACATCAAGGCCGCGGCGACGCTGGCGCGGGCGACCAACGGCAACGACCGCAGCTGGCACTTCACGCGCGTGGCGACGGCCGGCCCGGTGCAGTTCACGTCGGCGCCGGGCAACGCGGCGCTCGCCGCCACGGACGGCATCCCGGGCGTGACGCAGGTGCAGGCCGACGACGGCAGCGGCAAGGGCCTGGCGGTCTACCAGATCGACCTGGGCGTGCAGTGAGGCGACGGCTCGTCGGGGCGACCCTGGCGGCCGCCCTCGCGGCGACGGCGGGCGCGGTCGTCGCGCGGCCATGGTGGGCCGCGCCCGACGCGGCGCGGGCGCAGGCCTGGCTGCACGACGCGGCCGACCGCCGCGACGGCGCCGCCGAGGCCGCGCTGGCGCGCTGGTCGACGCGCGGCAACGTCCAGGCGCGGCAGGCCTATGCCGCGTTGCTGGCCCACCGTCCGGACCCCACCTCGCGGGCGCGGCTCGCGCAGGTGCTGGACGACGGCGTCGCCGCGGGCGACGCGGTCGCGGCCACGCAACTGGCCGAGCTGCTCGCCGGCGCCGGCGCGCCCGCCGCGCGCGAGGACGCCCGCGTGGCGCGCCTGCTCGCGCAAGGCAGCGCCGGCCACGTGCCCGCCGCGTCGCGACTGCTGGGACTGCGGGCGCTCGCGACGGCGCACGGCCCGTCCGACGCCGCGCGCGCCGCGGCGCTGCTGGGCCAGGCCGCCGCCGAAGGCGACGTGCCCGCGATGTTCCTCTACGCCAACCTGCTGCGCGCGGGCCAGGGCTTGCCGCGCGACGAGGCGCGCGCCCTCGCGCTGTACCAGCAAGCCGCCGACGCCGACTACGCGCCGGCCCTGCAGGCGCTGGCGCTCGCCTGGGGCCACGGCGAGCTGGGCCTGCAGGCCGACGCGTCGCAGTCGCGGCTGATGGACCACGAGGCCGCCGAGGCGCTGGCGCACGCTGCGCAATAGCCGCCGGCCCGGCCGCGCTCGGCGCGGCTGCGAGAATCGGCCTCGATGTCCGACGCCTCGCTGCTGCACAGCGCCTTCTACCGCTTCACCCCGCTGCCCGACCCGGACGCGGCGGCCGCGACGCTGCGCGCGCTCGCGGCCGGCCTGGGCGGCAGCGTCGTGGTCGCGGGCGAAGGCGTCAACGGCACGGTGGCCGGCGCGCCAGCCGCGGTGGCCGCCTTCGAGGCCGCGCTGCAGCGTGCCGACGTGCTCGGCGGCGCGCTGCGGGGCATGGCCTTCAGGCACAGCGCCTGCACCACCGCGCCGTTCGGGCGCCTGAAGGTGACCGTCAAGCCCGAGATCGTCGCGCTCGGCCTCCCCGGCCCGCAGGACGCTCCCGACGAGCGCGACGCCAGCCACCTGTCGCCGCGGGCCTGGCGCGCGCTGCTGCAGCGCGACGACGTGGTGCTGCTGGACAACCGCAACCACTTCGAATACCGGCTCGGCCACTTCCGCGGGGCCGTCGACCCCGGCGTGCACAACTTCCGCGACTTCGTCGCCTGGGTGCAGGCGCAGGCGCCGGCCTGGCGCGCGGCGGGCCGGCCAGTGGCGATGTACTGCACCGGCGGCATCCGCTGCGACAAGACCGCGCCCTGGCTGCGCAGCCTGGGCCTGGACGTGCGCCAGCTCGACGGTGGCGTGCTGGGCTACTTCCAGGCGATCGACGACGCCGAACGCGACTGGCAGGGCGAGTGCTTCGTGTTCGACAACCGCGTGGCGCTCGACACCGGCCTGCGCGAGACCGCCACGACGCCGGCGCAGGTGTTCGACCCGGCGCATCCCGACGAGGCGTGGCGCCTGCGGCGCGCGCGCCAGCTCGAGTCCGGGGGCGGCTGAGGTGTTCGTGCCTCCGCTGCGCGACGGCGTCGGCGCCAGCCGCGTGGGCGTCCCCGACGCGCGCCACGCCACCGTGCTGCAGTTCCTGGCCGCGCGCTTCCCGGCCGTGGCCGACTGGCCCGCGCGGCTGGCGCGCGGCGACGTGCTTGACGCCGTCGGCCGCCCGCTGGCCGCCGACGCTGCCTGCGCCGCCGGCATGCTGCTGTGGTACTGGCGCGACCCGCCGCCGGAGCCCCGCGTGCCGTTCGAGATCGAGCTGCTGCACCGCGACGAGCACCTCGTCGTCGTCGACAAGCCGCACTTCCTGCCGGTGACGCCCGGCGGCCGCCACCTGCGGGAGACCGTGCTGGCGCGGCTGCGCCACGACCTGGGCATCGCCACCCTGGCCCCGATGCACCGCCTCGACCGCGAGACCGCCGGCGTGCTGGTGTTCGTGGTCCAGCCGGCCACGCGCGGGGCCTACAACGCGCTGCTGCGCGAGCGCCGGGTGCACAAGGTCTACGAGGCGATCGCGCCGTGGCGCGCCGAACTGGCCCTGCCCCTCGACTGTCGCCACCGCCTCGACAAGCCCGCCGGCGCCGGCTTCATGCAGGTGCACGTGGTGCCCGGCGAGCCCAATGCCGAGATGCGCCTCGAGCTCATCGGCCGCCTGGCCGCGCCGCACGAGGCCTTCGCGCACTACCGCCTGACCCCGCGCACCGGGCAGACCCACCAGTTGCGGGTGCAGATGGCCGCGCTGGGCCTGCCCCTGGTGGGCGACCGCATCTATCCGCGCCTGTGGCCCGAGCCCGCGCCGGGCGCCGCGCCCGACTGGACGCAGCCGCTGCAGTTGCTGGCGCGCGAGATCGCCTTCACCGATCCGCTGACCGGCGCGGCGCGGCGCTTCGCCAGCCGGCGGCGACTGGACCGGGCGCCGGGCTGAACCCGATTCAGGGCGCGCCCACCAGCCCGTCGATCGCGCCGGCGCCGGTCGTCGACTTGTCGGGGCGCTGCGCGGCCGATTCGCCGCCATCGTCGAGCAGCGACGCATGCTCGGCCGTCTCGCCCGCCTCGCTGGCCGCGCCGTCGCCGCCGGCCGTCGGATCCAGCTCGACGCTGGACTGCGCCTGTTCCGGCTCGTTGGGCTGCAACTCGCCCAGCCGGCCGCCCGAGTTGAAGTTCGGGATCGAATTGGGATCGTGCTTGATGTCCATCGGGTGCCTCTCGCGCAACGCGTCGCGCGGCCGACCGGCCGCGCCAGCCAGGATTCGGCAAGCGGCGTTCCCCGTGTCGAGGCGACTGCGCCGACGGTTCGTCGCAGCTGGCTGCAATTCGTTCCGGGCACCTTGCCGGTCGTCGCAAGCCGTTTGGCGGCGCGGCGCGCAACTCCGATAGTCCATCCATCGGAACACGAAACGCGTTCCGGACAGATCAACCCGGACACCAGGAGCCCACCATGACCAAGACCACCCCCCAAGTCGCCGCCCTCGCCCTGTCCTTCCTCATGACCCTGGCCGTCGTCGCCGGCATGAACGGCATCGCGACCCAGCAATACGCGGCCGCGGACAGTCTGGCCATGGCCCCCTACGGCCTGACGCATGTCGCCGTGCAGCACGTGACCGTCATCGGCCACCGCGCCAACGCCTGAACCAGCGCCGCCAGCGCCTCCTGGCGCTGGCCGGCTCCTTCACAGCCTCGCCCGTTGCGAGGCTCTTTTTTTTTGCGGCGCCGGTCCGATGGCGGGAAGCGCCCGGTCGACCCCATCGGCCCGCCCCGCGAACAATGGGCTGCGTGCGCAATCGCGGGCGTTCCTGCCCGCTAGTCGCAGTGCGGATCGATCCGGCGCAGCCACGCCGCGTAGGGGTCGCCGGTGTCCGTCGCGCCGACGGTCGTCGGCACGCCGGCCGTCGGATCGTGCGGCGCCAGCGCCCGTGGCCATTCGTACCAGGTGTCGCGGGCGCGATCGTGGAAGAACACCTTGGTCCATAGCGGCGGATGGCGGCCGGTCCGCGCTTCCAGGACGGTGCCATTCGGAACCTGCCGCAGCGTCAGGCTCAGGTGGCCGTCGCGGGGACGGTAGCTCAGCACGCGTGCCACCGTGCCGACCCTCGCGCCGGTGGCGGGATCCACCGTCCAGGCAAGGGCGTAGGCGGCGAGGCTGTCGCCGTCGTCGCGCGCGCCGTGCCGGACCGCCACCACGGCATCGTCGGGCGACACCAGGCTGTCGCGCAGCGGCTCGCCCGGGACGCGGTCGCAGGCGATGGGCGCCCGGGTCCAGGCGTCGCCCAGGCGCAGCGTGTCGCGATCCTGGCCGGACACGTCCACCCGGATCCGGTCGCCCGGCGCGGCAGGGACGACCCAGGCCGCGCACGCCAGCGCGCAGCCGGCGACGCACGCGACGATCGTCGCCGCCGGACGGCCGGTCAATGCACGAGCGCGAACGTGACGAAGCCGGCGCCCGCCTCGGCCAGCTGCTTGATACCCGACGTGCCCGCGCTGATCGCGACGAACTTGAGGTGCCGCTCGGTTTCCCTGGCGTGCTTGGCCAGTTCCAGGGCGGCGGCCAGGCGTTCGTTGGCGTGCGGTGCCAGGTCGTTGTACGGCACCTCGAGGTCCGCGCCGGCGGTCATGAGCGAGTTGAGGTAGGCGGGTTTGAACGTGAGGTTGATCAAGAGCGGTCTCCGTGGTTTTCGGACAGCATAGTCCCGGAACGACTTCCCATCCACGCGGGCCGCCGCGCGCCCGCGCCTGCCCCGGGACGCCGCGCTCCGGTCGCCCTCGCTCAAGGCCGCCTGCGCCGCAGCGCGGGCCAGAGCATGCCCGCCTCTTCGCGATAGCGGCGGTAGCGGTCCCCGAACCGGTCCACGAGGTCGCGCTCCTCGTAGCGGATGCCCACCAGGATGTAGACCGAGAAGCCGGCGGCGAACAGCAGGTGCCCCAGGGTCATCCGCGGCGTGGCCCAGAAGGCGATCAGGAAGCCCAGGTAGATCGGATGGCGCACGTGGCGGTACAACACGGGCGTGACGAACCCCAGCGGCTCCGGCGTGCGGCCGCGCAGGTGCGCCCAGGCCTGGCGCAGCCCGAACAGCTCGAAGTGGTCGATGAGCCACGTGCTCAGCACGAGCACGCCCCAACCGATCCACACCAGTGCGGTCATCGAGACGACGCCCGCGCGCTGCCGAATCTCCCAGATCACCGGCGCCGCGACGGGTCGCCATTGCCACAGGACGAGCGCGAGCACCAGCGAGGTGGCCAGCACGTAGGTGCTGCGCTCCATCGGCTCGGGCACGAGCCGTGTCCACGCCCGCTTGAAGACCGGGCGGGCCATGACGCTGTGCTGCAGCCCGAACAGCGCGATCAGCAGCAGGTCGACGGCAATGGCTTGGACCAGCGGCGTGGGCGGTCCGGCGTCTATCGTCCGTGGCAACGGATAGTCGCCGACGAAGCCGACCAGCCATACGGAGACGGCGAGGAACAAGGCGTACGCCGCGCCGGCATACAGGGTCATGAGGAATCGGTGCAAGGTGGTCTCCCTGGTGGAATCGGGCGCCCGGGCGGGCGACTGGCGGCCCCGCCGGCGCTGCCGCGGGAAGGGCGTCACGACGAGAGCGTAGAGGCGGGCCGTCCCCTGCGCGTCCCTTGTCGCGCGGGCGCCCTGCTATAAACGATGGATGACCGCCCGCCGCCCGCTGCCCGCCCCGGAGCTTCGGGTCTTCGGCGTTCCCGCGGCGGTCGCCCGGGCCGGCGATGCGCGGCTGGCGCTCAAGCGCGCCGTCGCGCTGCTGGCGTATCTCGGCTTCGCCGCGCGGCCGGTGCCCCGGGCCCACCTGGCCGCCCTGCTGTGGCCCGACGCGGACCAGGCCACCGGGCGCACCCGCCTGCGCCGGCTGGCGTGGACCATCGAGCAGGTGCTTGGCGACGACCTCCTGGCGGCCGAGGGCGACACGCTGGCGCTGCCCGCGCAGGCGCTCGAGATCGACGCGCTCGCGTTCGCGCGATTCGCGCGTACCGCGGTCGCCGGCCCCGCCCTGGACGACGCCACGCTGACCCGGGCGCGCGACTGGTGCGTGCCCGCCGGGCGCCCGTTGATGCAAGGCCTGGACTTCGGTTCCGAGGCGTTCGACGACTGGGTCAAGGCCGTCTCGATCGAGCACGAGCAACTGCTGGCGCGCCTGCTCGAACGCCTGGTCGACGAACTCGGCCGGCGCGGCGAATTCGCATCGGCGCGGGAGCAGGCCGAGGCGCTGCTGGCGCTCGATCCGTTCCGCGAACCGAGCTACGTGCGCCTCATGCAGTTGCACGCGCTGCAGGGCGACGCCGCCGGTGTCGAGGCCGCCTACCTGCGCTGCGCGGAGTGCCTGCGCGCGGAGTTCGGCATCCGGCCGGGGCCGCGCACCGAGGCGGCCTGGCTGCGGCTGTCCGAGTCGCTGAAGCGGCCGTCGCCGAACCGCGCCGAGACGCCGGGCGTGCGCTACGCCCTGGGCGAGCTCGGGGCCGTGGCCTACACGGTGCTCGGCGAGGACGGGCCGGCGCTGGTCATCGCGCCCGGCTTCGTGAGCCACATCGAGATCGCGCTGGCCCATCCGCGCCTGCGCGCCCTGCTCGAGTCGCTGGCGGCGCGCTGCAGGGTGGTCCTGTTCGATCGCCGCGGCGTCGGGCTGTCCGAGCGCCTGGGCGTCACCAGCACCCCCGCGGCGCTGGCCTCGGACATCGCGGCGATCCTCGACCACGAGGGCATCGACAGCACCTGGCTGTTCGCGTCGTCGGAGGGCGGCCTGGGCGCGATGCGCCTGGCCATCGACGCGCCGCGGCGGGTGGCGGGGCTGTGCCTGTTCGGGTCGCTCGCCAAGGGCTCGGCGGCGTCCGACTACCCCTGGGCGCTGCCCGCCTCCGCCTACGACGTCTGGCTGCAGCGCCTGGTGGCCGGCTGGGGCGGGCCCGTCGGCATCGAGACCTTCGCGCCGAGCGCCAAGGACGATCCGGCGGAGCGCGCGTGGTGGGCCCGCCTCGTGCGGCACGCGGCCTCGCCCGGCGGCCTGGCGGCGATCCTCGGCGGGCTGCGCGACGCCGACCTGCGTGCGGATCTGCACCGCATCGCCGCGCCCACGCTGGTGATGCATCGGCGCGGCGACCGGGCGGTACGCTTCGAAGCGGGCGAGCACCTGGCGAGCCGCATCCCCGGCGCCACGTGGGCGCCGCTGGACGGCGTCGACCATTTCTGGTGGATCGGCGACAGCACCTCGATCGTCGACGCGATCCTCGCGTTCGTCGCGCGGTGAGCGCGGGCCCGGTGCGTCGGATTCGTCCGCCGCCCGCTCAGTTCTTCAGCCGGTACCCGGTCTTGAAGATCCAGCCCACCACCGCCATCGAGACCGCCAGGAAGCCAAGCGTCATCGCCACGCTCAGGCCCACGCTGACGTCGCCCGCGCCGTAGAACGCCCAGCGAAAGCCCGAGACCAGGTAGACGACCGGGTTGAACAGCGCCACCGTCTGCCAGAACGGCGGCAGCATGGAGATGGAATAGAAGCTGCCGCCCAGGAAGGTCAGCGGCGTCACGATCAGCAGCGGGATCACCTGCAGCTTCTCGAAGCCGTCGGCCCAGATGCCGATGATGAAGCCCACCAGGCTGAACGTGACGGCGGTGAGCACCAGGAACAGCAGCATCGCGAACGGATGGTCGATGCGCAGCGGCACGAACAGCGCCGCGGTGGCCAGGATGATCAGCCCCAGCAGGATCGACTTGGACGCCGCCGCGCCGACATAGGCCAGCACGATCTCGAACCACGACACCGGCGCCGACAGCAGCTCGTAGATGGTGCCGGTGAACTTGGGGAAGTAGATGCCGAACGATGCGTTCGAGATGCTTTGCGTCAGCAGCGACAGCATGATCAGGCCCGGCACGATGAACGCCCCGTAGCTGATGCCGCCCACCTGCGGGATGCGCGAGCCGATGGCCGCGCCGAAGACGATGAAGTACAGCGAGGTGGAGATGACCGGCGAGACGATGCTCTGCATCAGCGTGCGCCAGGTGCGCGCCATCTCGAAGTTGTAGATCGCCCGCACGGCGTGCCAGTTCGGGTTGGCCACGGGCGTGTTCATCGCGCGCCTCCTTCGACCAGGCTGACGAAGATGTCCTCGAGCGAGCTCTGCTTCGTGCGCAGGTCCTTGAACGCGATGCCGGCGTCGTTGACGTGCTTCATGAAGTCGACGATGCCGCGCGCCTCGCTGCGCGTGTCGTAGGTGTAGGTCAATTCGTTGCCGTCCTTCGAAAGCGCCAGGTCGTAGTCGCCCAGCGCGGCAGGCACGACCGCCAGGCTCTCGGGCAGCACCAGCGTCACCTGCTTCTTGCCCAGCTTGGTCATCAGCGCGACCTTGTCCTCGACCAGCAGCAGCCGGCCCTTGGCGATTACCCCGATGCGGTCGGCCATCTCCTCGGCCTCCTCGATGTAGTGAGTGGTCAGGATGATCGTCACTCCGGTGGCGCGCAGCTCGCGCACCAGTTCCCACATGTCGCGCCGCAGCTCCACGTCGACGCCGGCCGTGGGCTCGTCCAGGAACAGCACCTGGGGCTCGTGCGACAGCGCCTTGGCGATCATCACGCGGCGCTTCATGCCGCCCGACAGCGTGCGGATGCGCGAATCCTTCTTGTCCCACAGCGACAGCGCCTTGAGCGTCTTCTCGATGTGGGCCGGGTCCGGCGCGCGGCCGAACAGGCCGCGGCTGAACGACACCGTGTCCCACACCGTCTCGAACGCGTCGGTGGTGAGCTCCTGCGGCACCAGGCCGATGAGCGAGCGCGACAGCCGGTAGTCGGCGACGATGTCGTGGCCGTCCACCGTCACGCTGCCGCTGCTGGCGGTGACGATGCCGCAGATGATGCCGATCAGCGTCGTCTTGCCGGCGCCGTTGGGCCCCAGCAGCGCCAGGATCTCGCCCTTGCGGATCTCCAGGGCGATGGACTGGAGGGCGACGAATCCGGACGCATAGGTCTTGGAGACGTTCTTGACGGAGAGGATGGACTGCATGGCCCGCAGTATCCCGCGCGCGCCGGTTTCGTGCTCGCGGGGGGGGGGGCCGGGCAGGCCTTCAGCGCAACAGCTTGAACGCGTGCGTCCAGGAGTTCTCGCGGAAGCCGGGGATGCACCACAGCATGCACAGCGGCTCGATGGCGCGGGCGGCGACCGCGCGGCCCATGTCGGCGACGTCCCAGCCGAATCCGGCCACCAGCTGCGCAGCCTCGGCCCGCGCACCGGCGTCGTCGCCGGCGATGAACATCGACGGCGGGCCGCCCTTGAACTCGGGGTCGACCATGCGCGCCGAGCCGACGGAGTTGAAGGCCTTGACGAAGCGCACGCGCGGAAACTCGCGCTGCAGGCGCTCCAGCAGCGACTCGTTGGGGCCGGTGAAGAAGGGCAGCACGCCGTCGACCGGCGGGGCGTCGGCGATCGGGTTGGTGGTGTCGAGCACCGTCTTGCCGTCCAGGTGCGGCGCGGCGTCGTAGGCCGCCTGCAGCGCGGCCGTGCCCTTGACCGCGAGCACCGCCACCTGGGCGAACGCTGCGGCCTGCGCGCCGCTGCCGATGCGCACGTGCGGATGGGCGTCGGCGAATTCGTCCAGCTGCTGCGTGTTGCGCGTGCCCAGCATCACGCCGTGGCCGTGCTTGAGGAATCCGGCCGCGAGCGTCTGCGCCACGATGCCCGAACCGATGATGCCGATGTCCATGATGACTCCTTGAGGAAAGTATTGCGTAAGGCCCGTGCCCGTCAGGACACCGGCCACTCGAGTTCGCGGCGCTGCGCCGCACTGGCGATGCCCAGCTCGATCAGTTCCATCACCGCCAGGGCCTCCTCCGGCGGCACCGGGTTGGGCGCCTCGTGGCGGATGGCCGCGGCGATCGCCGCGAAATAGTCCATGTGCCGGCCGGGCTGCAGCGCCAGCGGCTCGCTCGCGACCGGGCCGTCCTCGGGCCGGGTGACGAGGGCGGCGGGCCCGGGGTCGATGCCCCAGTCGGGCGATGCCGGCCAACCCGGCCGCACGCCCGCCTTGAGTGCGTCCTCCTGCGTGTCCAGCCCGTGCTTGACGAAGCTGCCGCGCGTGCCGTGCACCGCGAAACGCGGCGCTCCGGCGGCCACCACCATGCTGGCGTGCAGGTGCACGTGCAGGCGGTCGTAGCGCAGGCTGGCGTGGAACCAGTCGTCGGCCAGCGCGCCGTCGCGCACGAGGTCGCGCTCGAGGGCGATCGCGCGCGGGCGGCCGAACAGCTGCAGGGCCTGGTCGACCAGGTGCGGGCCGAGGTCGAACCACAGGCCGGCGCCCGGGCCGGCGCCCTCGCGCCAGCGCGGGCGCACGGTCGGCCGGTAGCGGTCGTGGCGCGAGTTCATCTCCACCACGCGGCCGAGCGTGCCGTCGGCCACCAGGCGGCGCAGCGTCAGGAAGTCGCCGTCCCAGCGCCGGTTGTGGAACACCGACAGCAGCAGGCGGCGCTGGCGCGCCAGCGCGACCAGATCCCGCGCATCGTCCAGCGCCACGGTGAACGGCTTGTCGACCACGACGTGCCGGCCGGCCAGCAGCGCGGCGCGCGCCAGCGGATGGTGGGTGTCGTTGGGCGTGGCGATGACGACCAGGTCGAGGTCGGGGCGCGCGACCAGCTCGGCCGGCGTGGCGTACACCGTCACGGCGGGCCAGTCGGCGTGCACCTTGGCCGCGTCGGAACTGGCCACCGCCACCAGGTCCAGCGCGGGCACGGCCGCGATCAGCGGCGCGTGGAAGGTCTTGCCGGCGTAGCCGTAGCCGACCAGGCCGACGCGGACACGCGGCGCGGTCATCGCGCCGCCCGGACGACGAGAGCGACGCCTGCCGCCATCGGTGCACGGCGGACGAAGCGGACTGGGGACACCGGGGTTCTCCTGTCGAGTCAAGGCCCGGGAAGGGTCGAGCCGGCGATTATGCGCGGCCCTTCGCAGGGCGTGTCGCCCGCGTGAAAGTACGCGTGGTCCCAGGGCATGTCCGGGCCCTGCCTCCCGTGAACAGGGTATCGGCCGTTCGAGTCACATACCCGTCACTGTATCGTCATCCGCCCCGGACAGACTGCGCCCGGTCATTCCATCCGCATCCCACAAGGACACGTCATGCTCCTGGCCTTTCCCCACCGTCTTTCCGCGATCGCTCGCGGCGCCACCGCGCTGCTGGCCACCGCCACGCTGCCCGCGTGCGCCTCCACGTCAGGTGTGGTCATCAGCCAGGTCTACGGCGGCAACGGGGGGACGTACGCGTCCGACTATGTCGAGCTGTTCAATGCCGGTGCGAATCCTGTCTCGATCTCCGGCTGGTCGATCCAGTACAGCAGCGCGACGGGCACCGGCACCTTCGCCGGCAATGGCGTGACGACGCTCAACGGCGTGCTGCAGGCCGGCCAGTACTGGCTCGTCAAGCTCGCCACGACGACCGGCGCGGCCCTGCCGGCGGCCGACGCGTCGGGCACGGTCAACCTCTCGGCCACGGGCGGCAAGCTCATCCTCGCCAACGTCTCGACCGGGCTGGCCTGCAACGGGTCGACCGCATCGCCCTGCAACGCGACGCAGAGCGCGCAGATCGTCGACCTGGTCGGCTACGGCAGCGCCAACTACTTCGAGGGCAGTGCCGCGGCGGCGCCGTCCGGCACGACCGCACTGCTGCGCGCCGGCAACGGCTGCACCGACACCGGCAACAACGCCACCGACTTCGCCACCGGCGCGCCGGCGCCGCGCAACTCTCTGACCGCGCCGGCGCCGTGCGCGGGCGGCGCCACGCCGCCGCCCCCACCGCCACCCGCCCCGCCGGCCGCCGCGATCTACCAGATCCAGGGCAGCGGCGCGACCAGCCCGTACGCCGGCCAGGCCGTCACCACGACCGGCGTGGTCACCAAGGTGGACAACAACGGCTTCTTCCTGCAGGACCAGAACGGCGACGGCGATCCGGCCACGTCGGACGGGATCTTCGCATTCACCGGCACGACGCCCGCGGTCGCCGTGGGCCAGCTGGTGCAGGTCGCGGGCACGGTCACGGAATTCAATACCGGCGCGGCGGCCAACGCCGATACCGCCGCGCACACCGTCACCGAACTCACCGCCCTGAGCGCCCTCGACGTCATCGGCAGCGGCTACACGATCGCGCCGACCCCGGTGGCGTTCCCGCTCGCCACGCGGGACGCGCTGGAGCGCTACGAAGGCATGCTGGTCACGCTGGCCGGCCCGTTCACCGTGCAGCAGAACTACTTCCTCGGTCGCTACGGCGAGCTGACGCTGGGTGCCGGCGGCCGCCTGCAGACGCCCACCAACCTCTACCGTCCCGGCGCGTCCGCCCAGGCCCTCGACACCGACAACCGCCGCCGCACGATCCTGCTGGACGACGGCAGCAGCGTGCAGAACCCCAACCCGACGCCCTACCTGGCCGCCGACAACACGGTGCGCGCGGGCGACACCATCGCCGCGCTCACCGGCGTGGTCGACTACGGATTGACCACGTCGTCCAACGCCGACGCCGGCGCCTACAAGATCCACCCGACCGTCGCACCGGTCATCGTGCGCGCCAATCCGCGCACGACCCTGGCCGACGACGTCGGCGGCAACCTCCGCGTGGGCAGCGCCAACGTCGAGAACTTCTTCACCACGCTCAACGACGGCAGCAACCTGTGCCCGCCGTCGAACACCGCCGACGACTGCCGCGGCGCCAACAACGCCACGGAGTTCAGCCGCCAGCGCACCAAGGTGGTCGAGGAACTGGCGGGCCTGAACGCCGACGCGGTCGCGCTGATGGAGCTGCAGAACAACGGCAGCGTCGCGATCCAGAACCTCGTCGACGCGCTCAACGCGCGCCTGGGCGCCCCGGTCTACGCCCGCGTGCCCGATGCGGCCACCGGCGGCGGCACGGACGCCATCAAGGTCGGCATGATCTACAAGCCGGCGCGGCTCGCGCTGGTGGGCCCGGCGCTCAGCGACACCGCCGCCATCAACAACCGCGCGCCCCTGGCCCAGACCTTCAAGGCACTCAACGGCGAGAAGTTCAACCTGGTGGCCAACCACCTGAAGTCCAAGGGCTGCAGCGACTTCGCGGCCGGCCCCGGCGACGCCGACGCGGGCGACCTGCAGGGCTGCTTCAACGCCCGCCGCGTGCAGCAGGCCGACGAACTGCGCGCCTTCGTGGCCACGGTGCAGGCGACCAGCGGGGTGGCCGACACGCTGCTGCTGGGCGACTTCAACGCCTACGCCCAGGAAGACCCGATCGCCGACCTGACCGGCAACGGCTTCGTCGACCAGATCGGCCACTACAACGCGTTCGGCTACTCGTACGTGTTCAACGGCACGTCGGGCCGCCTCGACCACGCCATCGCCAACAACACGCTGTCGCCCAAGGTCAGCGGTGCGCTCGAGTGGCACATCAACGCCGACGAACCGCTGGTCATCGACTACAACCAGGAGTTCAAGCAGCCGGCCTGCCCCGGCTGCGGTCCGGACTACTACACCGCCACGCCGTACCGCGCGTCCGACCACGACCCGCTGGTCGTCGGCCTGAACCTGGTGCACGCGATCAACGGCAGCGCCGGCACCGACACGCTGCTCGGCACGCCCGGCGACGACGTCATCACCGGCGGCGCCGGTGCCGACCGGCTGACCGGCAACGGCGGCCGCGACGTGTTCGTCTACGGCACGATGCGCGACGCCGGCGACACGATCACCGACTTCACACCCAACGACGACCGCCTCGACCTCGGTGCGCTGCTGGCCAGCATCGGCGCCCATGCCGCCACGGCGTGGTCCACCGGCGTCGTGCAGCTGGCGGCCTCGGGCAACAACACCGTCGTGCTGGTGGACGCCGACGGCAGCGCCGGCCCCGGCCTGGCGCGGCCGCTGGTCACGCTGCTGGGCGTCAGCCCGGCGAGCATCGATCCGGCACGCGACCTCGGCCTGGGCGCGCCCGCCGTCGTCGCCACCGCCATCAAGGCCTCGGCCAGGGCGGCCGTCCTGCGCAGCGCCGCGAAATCCAAGTGAGAACCGCCATGAACACACGCTCCACCGCTTACGCCGCACTGTCGGCCCTCGTCCTGGCGTTCGCCGCCGGGCCCGCCGGGGCGCAGGTCGTCAACGGCACGTTCGACGGCCTCGCCGGCTGGACGACGGGCGGCGACGCCGCCGCCGCCGGCAACCAGCTGGTGCTGACCACGGCGTCGGCGACCTGGCAGGACGACTTCGACGCCGGCCTGGCCGCCGGCGCGCGCAACGTCTCGGGCAACGAGCCGCTGCCGGTGGCCAGCGGCGCGGGCAGCCTCGAGGCCTTCGCCGGCGTGCCGCCGGGCGCGTTCGACGTGCCGGCCACGGGCGCCTACGCCTACGAAGGCTCGGCCGCCTCGCAGACGTTCACGGCCGCCGCCGGCAGCCAGCTGTCGTTCAGGTGGGACCTGAGCACCCTGGACCAGCGCGACCCGGCGCAGGCCGACTACGCGTTCATCGTCATCGACGGCCAGGCGAGCCGGCTCGCCGACGCCTTCGCCGCCACCACCCCGATCGCCGGCGGCGACTACGCCGCGCACACCGGCTGGACGGACTACACCGCGACGTTCGCCAACGGCGGCACCCACACGGTCGCCTTCGGCGTCGTCGACGTGGGCGACTTCAACGACACGTCGGCGCTGGCCGTGGCCGCCGTCACCGTGAGCGCCGTGCCGGAGACGGCGCCGCTGGCACTGATGGCCGCGGGCCTGGGCCTGTTGGCGCTGCAGCGCCGTCGCCGCCGCGGCTGAGCAGCGGGCGCGTCCGAACCGCCTCCGCGACCCCGCCGAAACGGGGGGCGGCGGCACGGCTGCGCGCGACGCCTGGCTTGTCAACCCCTCGCTTGAACGTCGCCTCACAGGTTTTCCACAGCGTCTGGGGACAAGCCTGTGGAAAACGCGGTGCGAGCCGCGTACAGACCGCCAATTTCCGTGCTTTTTCCTGGATTGCCCGCGCAGCGGGCACTGTCATGAATTTGCCATGATCAGGGGCTGCGGAATCGGCCATCCGGCCCGCGGCGCCCCATCGCTGTGCGCGACAGCCGTGCGCCGGAATCATTCGCTTACAGCCAGGACGACCGGTCAGGGCCTGACCTTGCGGAAGGTGATGTTGATGCGCTGCGCACCGGCGAAGGGGTGCTCGCCGTCGCGCAGCGCCAGCACACCGTGGAAGCGCAGCCGCGACGGGCCGCCCCACACCGCCACGTCGCCGTGGTGCAGCGCGACGCGGCGTGCAGGATCCCCGCGCGCATCGCCGCCCCACAGAAACACCGCCGGCAAGCCCAGCGACACCGACACGATGGGCGCGCGCAGGTCCCGCTCGTCGCGATCCTGGTGCAGCGACAGCCGGGCCCCGGGCGCGTAGCGGTTGACCAGGCAGGCGTCGGGCGCGAAGGCGGGATAACCGGCCCGTGCAGCGGCGGCGTGCGCGAGTTCGCGAAACGGCTCGGGCAGCGCGGGCCAGGGCGCGCCCGACTCCGGGTCGACCGGGTCGTAGCGATAGCCGCGACGGTCCGACACCCAGCCCAGTTCGCCACAGTTGGTCATCGCCACCGACATGCGCTGGCCGCCCGGCGTGACCAGGTGGCGGAACGGCGCCGCGGCAGAGACACTGTCGACCGCCGCCTTGAGCGCGTCTGCCTGCGCCGTCGCGAAGCCGCGCAGCACCACGGCGCCGGGCGACAGCGGCTCGTCGTCCAGCGCCGGCGCGTCCGCGGCGAACAGGTCCAGGGTCATCGCCCCAGCACCACCCAGGCCGGCGCGTGGTCGCTGGCCTTGTCCTTGCCGCGCTGCGCTCGATCGACGCCGGCGTCGACGAGGTGCGGCAGCAGGTCGGGCGACAGCAGCAGGTGGTCGATGCGCAGGCCAGCGTCGCGCGGCCAGCGGTTGCGCATGTAGTCCCAGAACGTGTAGAGGCGCTCGTCCGGGTGGCGCTGGCGGAGGGCGTCGATCCAGCCCTGCTTCAACAGGGCCGCATAGGCCGCGCGGCTCCCGGGTTGCAGCAGCGCGTCGTCCCGCCAGGAGCGGGTGTCGTAGATGTCGAAGTCCGTCGGCACCACGTTGTAGTCGCCGGCCAGCACCACGGGGCTGCCCTGCGCGAGCAGGTACTTCGCGTGCTGGTTCAGGCGCTCGAACCAGGCCAGCTTGTAGTCGAACTTCGGGCCCGGCTGCGGGTTGCCGTTGGGCAGGTACAGCGACGCGACGACCAGGCCGTCGACCTCGGCCTCGATGTAGCGGCTGTGCGTATCGTCCTCGCCGCCGGGCAACGCGCGGCGGCGCTCGACCGGCGTCATGTCGCGCGCCAGGATGGCCACGCCGTTGAACGACTTCTGGCCGCTCCAGACCGCGCCGTACCCGGCGTCGCGGATCGCCGGCAGCGGGAAGGTCTCGTTCGAGGTCTTGAGTTCCTGCAGGCAGGCGACGTCGGGCCGCGTCTCGTCCAGCCATTCGAGCAGGCGCGGCAGGCGGCCGTTGACCCCGTTGACGTTGTAGGTGGCGATCTTCATGGTCGATCGGCGAGCATTCGACATGCCCGGGTTCAGCGCGCCGCCGCGGCCTCGGCGCGCAGCGCGGCCAGGGTGCCGGTGGCCACCAGAACGCAGGTGCGCACCACCTCGCGCCGCGGCAGCCGGTAGCCGCCGGTCATCCACATCTTGGCCACCTGCAGGCCGGCACCCACCAGCGCGCGGCCCAGCAGCGCGCGGCGGGCCTTCGACAGCCGCAACGCCGGCTGCGTGGCGGCCAGCGGCGCGATGGTGAGCTCGGCCATCGCGCGCGCCGAGTCCTCGTACAGCGCGTCGATGGCCGGGCTGACGCCCAGCACCTCCACCAGCACGATGCGCGCGAAGCGCGGCTCGCGCACGGTGTCGAACCACAGTTCGTAGGCGACGGTGGCCTGGCGCTCGATGGCGGCGGCGTCGCCGCCCCACGCCTCCGAGCGGATCGACTCCTCGGTCAGGCGGGTGGCGAACCCGTGGGTCAGCGAGAGGTAGACCTCGGCCAGCAGGTCCTCCAGCGTGGCGAAGGACTCGTAGAAATAGCGGTCGGTGAGCCCGGCCGCGGCGCAGATGCCGCGCACGGTGGCGCCGCGAAAGCCCTGCGTGCCGAACAGCTCGATGCCGGCCTCGACGAAGCGGGCGCGGCGCGCGGCCACGCGCGCCTCCATCGCCACGCCGCCGTAGGAGCGGGCGTGCGCCGGGGTCGATGGCACCGAAGCGGGCATCCCCCCATTTGACACGAAACGGCGCCCCGCCTACGATCCCGGGCATATCTGACGACACGTGTCGTCACTTTTTCGACACACCCCAAGAACGAACGGAGACGGCATGGCCGGCCTGACACCCTGGACGCTGCGCGGCGGCGTCGTCGTCCTCACCGGCGCGGCGAGCGGCATCGGCGCTGCCCTGGCAGCCAACCTCGCGCGCCGCGGCGCGCACCTGGCGCTGGTGGACCTGAACGCCGCGGGGCTCGAGGCCACCGCCGCGCAGGCGCGCGCCGCCGGCGTCACGGTGAGCACGCACGCGATGGACGTGGCCGACCGCGCCGCGGTCGCCGCCCTGCCCGCGGCCGTCCTGGCGCAGCACGGCCGCGTCAGCGTGCTCGTCAACAACGCGGGCGTGGCGCTCGGCGGCCTGTTCGAGCAGGTCGACGCCGACGACTTCGACTGGCTGATGGACATCAACTTCGGCGCGACCGTGCGCCTGACGCGCGCGTTCCTGCCCGTGCTCGCGCGCGAGCGCGCGGCGCAACTGGTCAACGTGTCCAGCATCTTCGGCATCATCGCGCCGCCCGGGCAGACGGCCTACGCGGCGTCGAAGTTCGCGGTGCGCGGCTTCTCCGAATCCCTGCGCCACGAGCTCGAGATGGCCGGCTCGCCGGTGGGGCTCACCCTCGTCCACCCGGGCGGCGTGCGCACCGCCATCTCCGAGAACGCGCGCCTGGCCAAGGGCCTGGACGGCGCCGAGGTGGAGCGCGAGCGCGCCAACTGGCGCCGCCTGCTCGCCCTCGATCCGGCCGCCGCGGCGGAGACGATCGCGCGCGCCATCGAGGCGCGCGCCCCGCGCGTGCTGGTGGGCAGCGACGCCAAGGGCGCCGCGATCGTCCAGCGGCTGTTCCCGGTGGGTTACTGGAAGCACGTCGCGCGCGACATCGCGCGCCGCGTCAAGCGCAAGTAGGGGGCGCGATGGCAAGCTGGCAGGCCCGCGTGGCCCGATTCATCGTCCGCAAGCGCGTGCGCCCGGCGCTCGGCGACATGAGCGACCTGATGCGCGTGCGCAAGGTCATGAGCGAGGCGCTGCCGCCGCCCAAGGGCGCGCGCTACACGCCGGCGACCCTCGGCGGGGTGCCCGGCGAATGGGTCGAGCGCGAGGACGCCGCCGACATCGCGACGAATCCGCGCCCGACGCTGATGTACGTCCACGGCGGCGGCTTCGTCGGCTGCTCGCCGCGCACCCACCGCCCCATCACCGCGGCCTTCGCGCTGCGCGGCTTCCGCGTGTTCGCGCCCGACTACCGGCTCGCCCCGGAGCATCCATTCCCGGCGCCGCTGGAGGACGTGGTCGCGGCATGGCGAGCGCTGCGCGCGCAGCACGATGCCGACTCGCCTGGCCAGCGCCTGGTGCTCGCCGGCGAGAGCGCCGGCGGCAATCTCGCGCTCGCGCTGATGCTGTCGCTGCGCGACGCCGGCGAGCGCCTGCCGGAGGCGGCGGCGCTGTTCTCGCCAGCCACCGACCTGGCCGGCGGCAGCCCGTCGATCGAGGGCAACGGCGAGCGCGACGCAATGTTCCACGGCCCGTCGCTGGCCAACCTGGGCAACGCCTACCTGGGCGCCGCCGGCGACGCGACCAACCCGCTCGTCTCGCCGGTGTACGGCGACCCGCGCGGCCTGCCGCCGCTGCTGGTCCACGTCAGCGCCGAGGAGGCCTTGCGCGACGACGGCCTGCGCTTCGCCGAGAACGCGCGCGCCGCCGGCGTGCTGGTGGAGACCACGGTGTGGCCGGTGGTGCCGCACGCGTGGCAGTTGCTCGCCCAGGTGCCCGAGGCACGGCGCTCGGTCGATCGCGCGGCCGAGTTCCTGAAGGCCGCCACGCCCGCAGCCGTCGAGCACCTGGACGCGATCATCGTCGGCGCCGGCCTGTCGGGCATCGGCGCCGCAGTGCACCTGCAGAACGACTTCCCGGGCCGCCGCTTCACGATCCTGGAGAGCCGCGGCGCGATCGGCGGCACCTGGGACCTGTTCCGCTATCCCGGCGTGCGCTCCGACTCCGACATGTTCACCCTCGGCTACGCGTTCAAGCCGTGGACGCAGGCGAAGTCGCTGGCCGACGGACCGGCGATCCGCGACTACATCGTCGAGACCGCCGTGGAGCACGGGCTGGACCGCCAGATCCGCTTCGGCCACAAGGTGGTGCGTGCCGACTGGTCGTCGGCCGATGCGCGCTGGACGCTGGAGATCGAGCACGCGCCCGACGCCGCCGGCACCGTGCGCCGCTCGCGCATCAGCTGCAACTTCCTCCTCGCGTGCAGCGGCTACTACCGCTACGCGCAGGGCCACGCGCCCGAATTCCCCGGCGCGGCCGACTTCGCCGGGCGGCTGGTGCATCCGCAGTTCTGGCCGGCCGACCTCGACCACGCCGGCCGCCGCGTCGTCGTCATCGGCAGCGGCGCGACCGCCGTCACGCTGGTGCCCGAGATGGCGAAGACGGCGGCCCACGTGACGATGCTGCAGCGCTCGCCCACCTACGTGCTGTCGCTGCCCGCGCGCGACCCGGTAGCCGACGCGTTGCGGCGCCGGCTGCCGCGCATGCTGGCCTACCGCCTGACGCGCACCAAGAACATCGGCGTGGCGATGCTGTTCTTCAAGCTCGCGCGGCGCTGGCCCGCCAAGGTCAAGGCCAACCTGGTCGGCATGGTGCGCCAGGCGCTCGGCCCGGGCTACGACGTCGACACCCACTTCACGCCGCGCTACGACCCCTGGGACCAGCGCGTGTGCTTCGTGCCCGACGGCGACCTGTTCGAGGCAATCAGGAGCGGCCGCGCCGAGGTGGTGACCGACCGCATCGACCGCCTCACCCCCGCCGGCATCCGCCTGGCCTCGGGGCGCGAGCTGCCGGCCGACATCGTCGTCTCGGCCACCGGCCTGGAGATGAGCCTGCTCGGCGACGTCGCCTTCGCGCTCGACGGCGTGCCGGTGGATTTCACGCGGAGCGTGGGCTACAAGGGCATGATGTTCAGCGGCGTGCCCAACCTGATCTACACCTTCGGCTACACCAACGCCTCGTGGACACTGAAGGCCGACCTCACCGCCAACTACGCCTCGCGCCTGTTCCACTACATGGACAGGCACGGGCTGGCCAGCGCGACGCCGCAGGCCGGCGCCGGCCTCGAGACCCGGCCTTTCCTCGACTTCACCTCGGGCTACGTGCAGCGCGCCACGGGCTTCATGCCGAAACAGGGGGCGAAGGCACCGTGGCGGCTGTACCAGAACTACCTGCTGGACCTGGTCACCCTGCGCTGGTCGCGCATCGCCGACGGTACCCTGCGCTTCGCGAAGAGGGCGTCCTAGTCGCCAGCCCTGGAGACGCCGTTCGGCCAGCAGCCGCCCGGCGCGCCCCTTGCGCGAACCGTTGGCAAGAGCAAGAATTTGGCCGGCCTGAACGAGTGGGCCGGCAGCGCGCAGCGCGGTCGACCGATCGCGACGCCTGCCGCTACGGTGCCCACACCCGTATCGCGCTCGAAGCGTCCTTGCTTTTTCCATCGCTCGACAGAGGAGTCCGTTCCATGGCGAATCCGCAGAAGAACTTCTCGTTCCTTTCGGTCAAGGGAGAGAACCGGACCGGAATGCTGCATGCAGACTGGAATCAGGAAGGGTCGATGTTCGCGTACGCCTCGACGACGATGAAAAGCGAGTTCGAGAACGACATCCCGCTGATCTTCAAGTACGCGAGCGCGAGCAAGCGGTCGCTCTACATCGTGGGCGGATGCCACGGCAAGGGCCATCATGGAACCTGCACGGCCGTCAAGGCCACGCCGGCAACGGCCGGAGCCCTGGCTTGCACCTGCAAGGCGGGCTACCCTGGAAAGACCGACGACTCGCACTTCTCCGTGTACAAGCGGGACATCACCTTCCAGGGTGTGAGCTTCAAGTACGTCGACTTGAGTGGCGTGGCCAGTTCGATCAACACGGGCGTGCCGAACCAGACCTCGCTCGGTCTCTACGACAGCAAGATCCTTCCGCGGCTCGCTCCGTACGTGAAGGCCTGTCGAGAGGGCAACGCGGTGCTGGTGTTCTCGTTCTGCTACACATACTGGTTCATGTGCCACGAGTACGGCGCGTAGCAGCAGCCGGGGCGGGCGACGATGTCGCCCACGGTCTCAATCCGCGTGAGTCTGGGAGATCAAGTGAAATATCGTGAACTCGGCCGTACTGGGTGGAAGGTTTCCACTGTCAGTTTCGGAGCATGGGCGATCGGCGGCTCCTGGGGGCAGACCGACGAGACCGACGCCATGGCCACCCTGCACCGCGCGCTCGATCTGGGCGTCAACTTCTTCGACACCGCGGACGTCTACGGAGACGGCCGCAGCGAGCGGCTGATCGCCCGGTTGCGGGCCGAACGCGGCGAGCCCTTCTACGTCGCGACCAAGGCGGGCCGACGGCTCGCGCCGCACGTTGCGGAGGGCTACAACCGCGAGAACCTGACCGCGTTCGTCGAACGCAGCCTGACCAACCTGAACGTCGAAGCGATCGACCTTCTGCAACTGCATTGCCCGCCTTCGCAGGTGTTCTACATGCCCGAGGTCTTCGGCATCCTGGACGACCTCGCGAGCGCTGGCAAGGTCCGCCACTACGGCGTCAGCGTCGAGAAGGTCGAGGAGGCTCTGAAGGCGATCGAGTATCCCGGCGTTCAATCGGTGCAGATCGTCTACAACATCTTCCGCCAGCGTCCTGCGGAGTTGCTGTTTCGGGAGACGCTCGCGCGCCGCGTGGGCATTCTTGCTCGGCTGCCGCTGTCGTCGGGCATGCTCTCTGGGCGCCTGGGTGCTGAAACCGCATTCGCGCCAGACGACCACCGCAATTTCAATCGTGATGGCGCAGCCTTCGACAAGGGCGAGACATTTTCCGGGCTGGACTACGCTACCGGACTTGCGGCCGTCGACGAGCTCCGGGCCCGGGTTCCACCAACGCAAACGATGGCACAGTTTGCCCTGCGCTGGATCTTGATGAATGACGCCGTCACATGCGCAATTCCTGGCGGCCGACAACCAGCGCAAGTCGACGAGAACATGCGCGCGGCCGACCTGCCGCCCCTGTCCGCCGACGCAATGGCAGCGGTCGCCGCCATCTACGCGCGCTTTGCACGCGACAAGGTGCACCATCGCTGGTGAGCTGAGGCGAAGAGGCGCAGCAGCCGACCGCGCGCTACTGCCTTGGGGGATGCCCCTCGCTTCAGGCTGGATCGACGAACGCTGCCGGAAAAGTCCGTTCGTAGAAATTGGCCACCGCCTCATGGTCGAGTGCCATGAACGCGCGAAATCCGGGCACGACGGCCAGCCCCAATGAGGCCAGCGCCCCCAACATCCCGAACGCCATGAAGATCGCGCTCACGCTGGCGTGCAGCAAGGCCACACCCGCAAGCGCGGGGCCGATGGCGCTGGCAACGTAAGTGGTCGTCACGGCGCCCGCGACCATGCGCGCACGATATGCCTGAGGGCGCGCGAGCATCCGGTGCGTGAGTCCAACGAGCACCATGGCGGCGTTCAGGAATCCTGCCGCTGCAAAGCAAGCCACCAGCCACGGCCCGCTACCGGTGGCTCCCGCGCAGGCGAGCGCGGCGCCCTGAAGCACTGCCGCCCCCACGCGGGTGCGATACCGCCCCAGGCGCGCGATCAGCCAGGCAGAACCGCCAAGCGACCCGAGCAGCATGCCCAGCGAGAGGCCCGCCTCGCACAGCCCGAGCCACGTGCCGCTGAGCCCGAGCGATTGCACCTTCAGCGGCACCAGCATCGTGAAGGCAGGAAACAGGAAGATCCAAGACACGAAGTTGACCAGGATCCAGCCGCGCTCGAGCGGAATGCGCCAATTCGCCGCCATGCCCGCGGCCAGATCTGCCCGCCACGCGCGACGGCCGTGACGCGGAGGCACGCCGGCCGGGAGCTGTCGCGCCGCCCACCCGGCAAATACAAGCAGCGCCGTGTTCAGCCATAGAGCGGCCGCCGTGCCGGCCGCCCCGAGCACAGCACCGCCGATGGCTGGGCCGATCATGCGGCCGGTCGCCTGTGCACTCTGCTGCAGGCCCATCGCTCGCGCCAGACCGCCCGGCGCTACCAGCTCGGTCACGAAGCTGCTGATCGAGGGAATCAACGCCGCCATTGCAAGCACGGGCACGACTCCCAGCAGCGTCAACGCGCGCAGGTCGTACCGGCCTGCAGACGCCAGGCCGGCCACGGCGGCGGACGCCAGTGCAAACGCGATCAACGCAGCCTGAATGAGCCGGCGCTTCGCGATGCGGTCACCAAGCGGAGACAGACAAGGCATGGCGACGACCGCGAATGCGGAAGTAACCACGCTGTACAGCGCCAAGTCGTGCGCACCACCAGCGCTTGCGATCCACCAGGGCAGCGCAACCTGTCCAACCATCAGCGCAAGCAGAGTCAACGCGTCGCTCGCGAGCAACCAGAGGAAAGGCACTCCGAGGGCTGAGAATCGGGCGAGAAAAGGGGGGCTCATCTGCACGGGAGGATACAGTGGCGGCGTGACCTGGGTACCCGAGGCGCAGCCGGCCAGCGTCCACGGTTGCAAGATCAACGAGTCCGAACATGGAAATGCGTCTCTTCGAAGGCCACGACGTCGAGTCGGTGACTGAACTGAGCCACGCCACTAATCCGCATTGATCGCGTGCTCGACTTCAACGCGGTTCTTGCCAGCGCGTATTGCATCAATGGCCGCACGCATGCGGGCGGCGCGCTTCGAATCGTGCATGCTGGAGGCAAGCGGTGCCAGCGCCTGGAGGGCCTTGTCGCGCTCGTCGGCGTCGAGATCGACCAGCGCTTCGTGGATCGCGTAGCTGCCGATTCCCGGGGCCAGCGAGTGGGCGCCGCGCGCCGCATTCACGACGTTGACGTTGGTGCCGCCACCGGGCAGGACGTACGACAGGAAATAGAGGTTGGCGGCATCGACCTTGCGCAAGCGGTAGGCCTTGAGGAACTGCTCTTTCGCCTGGCCGAACATGTCGGAACGAACCTCACCCTGGAGTCCCTGCGCGCGCAGGAACAAGGCCCGTCCCATCAAGTAGTGCGCGTCGAAGTTGGATTCGTCGTCAGCCGCGTGTGCGACCAAGTCGTCGCTGGCTGCCTTGGCGTCGCCGAACAGAATCTCGGCGCGGTCGCGCGCCAGGCGTAGATCGGCCGAGACGCCCGCGGGAGCGCTCGCAAGCGTGCGCAGTTGCGCGAGCACAGCTTCGCCCTGAGGTTTGGCCATGCAGGTCCTGAGCAGCGACGCGTTCAGCAGCCAATCCTCCATGTCCTTGGGCAGCGCCCGCGCCTTGGGGGTCAAGTTCGGAATATCCTTGCTGTGGACCGTGATCACCGGAAGCGCCTCGAGGTAGTGTTTGAGCAGGCGCTCAAGACTGCCGACGGGAATGCCCGTCGCCGGCTCGAAGGCGGCCACCGGATCCTCGCCTGCTCCCACGCGGACGAAATAGGCGTTGAACTTCTTCGTGCGCTCGCTGTCGTTGAGCATGTAGTGCGCCAGCAGCCACGACTGGGCGTAGAAGCTCTCGACGACGCGCTCGTCATTGGCCTTGTCACCGCTGTTCAGGGCGGGCGGCGACAAGACGGTCTCGAACTTGAGCCACCGGTCCTGCCCCAGCGTGCGCACCCGCCCCGGCTGCGGATTGCCGAGCGAAACCTGGCCATCGTCCGTCGATGCAGTGCTCATGTACTCCGCGAAGCCCTCGACGTACCAGGCCGGGTAGTAGGCCGGGCTGGACTGGAACATCAGGTGATGCGAATACTCATGCAACAGGGTCATCAGGCCGATGTCGGTGCCGTCGTGGGTCCAGTTGTCCTGCAACGTGGCGTAGGCAAGCGAGCCCTCGTCGCAAGGGAAATACACGCCTGCAACCCATTGCGAGAAGGTCGGGCGAACTTTTCGGATCTGCGCCTGGTTGCGCAGCAGGTAGATGTCGAACTTGGCCTGCGCGCGCTTGCTGGCGGGATCGGTGCCCAGCATCATCAACGCCACGTAGCGGAAGGCCTCGATGCTGTTCGCGTAGAACTCGGCCTTGCGCGCGGCCCCGTCGGTGGTGATGACGAAATGATCGCTCTCGACCCGACTCCAGTCGGCAGCGTCCGACTGTGCGCACACGCAGGCTGCGCCGAAAAATGCGATCGCCGCCATCCTCGATATCGTCTTCAATGTTGATCCCATCCCTCGTCTGATCGTTGAAATGATCGTAGGCGCGCTACCGGATCGCGTCAATCCGGCCATATGACTGCTGGCGGACTTGCCTTCGTGTTCATCGTTGCTCGAGAGCAAGCAGCAGATGTCAGGCACGCTGTCGGCCATTTCCTGCCGGTCGCGAGTGACGGGCCTCGGGCCATGAGGCGCCGAACCGAGGGCCCGGATCGGCTGGCAACACCGCCGCAAGCGCCACGATGATCACACGACGAATCCGGGGCCAAGGCCGCAGCGTTCAGGCTCGCGCAAACTCCACGACGAGTTCGGTCAGCGACTTGCACAAAGGCGGCTGGAACGCCCAGTGATGCCAGTACAGCGCCACACGCACGGCCAGGTGCGGCGCCAGTTCCACCAGCACCCGGTCGGCGACGCGTGAGGCCGCCTGGCGAGCAGGCAGCAGCCCATAGCCCACGCCTTGCTCGATCGCCTCCATCAAGGCGTCCGGCGATGGCAGGTAGTGGCGAGGATAGCGGTCGACTGCGAAGCCAAGGCATTGCGCCAGATAGCGATCGTGCAGTGAATCCTTGCGATCGAACAGCACGGCGGGAACCGCCAGCACCGCGGGCAACGCGAGGCCCCCGGCGAAGAACTCGTCCGCGAAGCCGGGGCTCGCGTAGCAGCGGTATTCCATCTCGCCGAGCGCTTGTGCTGCGAACCCTGAGGCCGGCGTCGCGTCGGAGCTGACGCAGCCCACAACCTGCCCGCGCGCCAGGCGCGCGGCGGTGTGGTCGAGGTCGTCGACGATCACCTCCAGGGCCACGCCGCGCTCGCGCAGCAGCGCCCACAGCACGCCGCGAAACCAGGTGGCCAGCGAGTCGGCGTTCACGCTCACGGCCATGGGCACCGTCTCGCCCGCGCCCACGGCGGGGCCCAGCTCGCGCAGGGTCGAGCCCTCCAGCATGCGCAACGCCTGGACGTGGCGCAGCAGCGTCTCGCCGGCCGGCGTCGCCACCACGGGCTTGTCGCGCACCAGCAGCACGGCCGCGAGCGACTGCTCCAGCGCCTTGATGCGCTGCGAGACCGCGCCGCGCGTGATGCGCAGCGCGCCGGCGGCGCGCTCGAAGCTCTGCAGTTCGACGATGGTCGCGAAGGTCTCGAGTTGTTCCCGGTCAAGCAAGCGGCCTGCCCCTCGTTGTTGCCCGATGCGATGATGGCATGGTCAGGCCGCCAGCGCGGCGACGGGCGCGGCCCGTTCGGTCGGGCGGGCGTTGGCGCGCACAAGCCAGGCCAACAGCGCCTTCTGCGCGTGTTTCCGGTTCTCAGCCTGGTCCAGAACGATGGAACGCGGCGAACGCAGTACCTCGGCCGTTACCTCCAGGCCGGGATGCGCGGGCAAGCAATGCATGAACAGCGCGTTGCGCGGCGCCGCGTCCATCAGGCTCGCGTCCACCTGCCAGCCGGCTAGCGCTGCCTGGCGGGCTTCGAGCTCCGCCTCCTGACCCATCGAGACCCAGGTGTCCGTGTAGACGACATCCACGCCCTCGACGGCGGCGCGCGGGTCGGCCACGTGCCGTACCAGCGCGCCGCCTTGGCTGGCAGAGACGTCGTCCAGTTCATGGCCCACGGGCGATGACAACGTAACCTCGACGCCGAAGCACGTGGCGGCCTGCACCAGCGAACGGCATACGTTGTTTCCGTCACCGACATAGGCGAGGCGCAGTCCGCGCAAGTCGGCGCCGAAGTATTCCTTGAGCGTCAGCATGTCGGAGACGGCCTGGCAGGGATGGTGGCGGTCGCACAGGCCGTTGACGATTGGCACCTCGCTATGGGCGGCCATCACGCGCAGCGACTCGTGGCAATCAACGCGGGCGACGATCAGGTCGTAGTAGCGCGACATCACGGCGATCTCGTCGCGCAGCTCGGCCAGGACGAAGTTCGAACGCGACCAGTCGAGGTAGTCGGCCTGCGCGCCCGACTCGCGCGCGGCCGCGGCGAACGAGCAGCGGGTGCGTGTTGACGTCTTCTGGAACAGCAGCGCGACGGCGCGGCCGGCCAGCGCGGCTGCATGCTGGCCCGGGTAGCGCTTTATCTCGAGCCCGTGGTCAACCAAGTGAGCGAGGGCGCGCGCGTCGATGTCGTCCAGCGTGAGGAAGGAGTGCGGACGCACGGCGCGGCGCTCGGCATCCCGGCGTGCGGCGCGAGCCAGGGCGGCGGCGCGATGGGTGGAATCGATGGCCATGCAGGACGTCCTTTCGTTTCGATGGAGCCGCGACTGTAGGAGTTGCGTGCCACATTGGCTTGCCGTTCAGAAAATGTGTCCTTGGGTCAGATCCGCTAACCGTGGCTCGACGGTTGCATGAACGGCCGCAGGCTGGCCGCCGGATGAAGTCGCAGCATGGGGTCGCTACCTTCGGCAGCGCCAGGATCGACGAATTGCCTGCCGCGCCGCTGGCGGCCAGGAGTCGACGGTTACAGAGGTCGGCTTTCGGGCGTTACAGCAAGGCACCTTCACAGCTAAGATCGCGCGATGAGACTCGCACCATGAGCGCAGCGTTGCGCCAGACCGTCCTGCTGCTGGAGAAGTTCGGCGGCACCGAGGGGCTCGTCGTGTCCGAGGCCGGGATTCCGGAGCCAGCAGCCGGCGAGGTGCTGGTGAAGATTCTTGCCGCTAGCGTTCAGTTCACCGACGTCATGCTGCGAAAGGGACGCTATCCCGACCTGAAGGAAAAGCCGCCGCTCGTGCTCGGCTATGACCTCGTCGGAGAAATCGTCCGGCTCGGTGCCGGCGTCGAGTCGTTACGCGTCGGCCAACGCGTCGCCGATTTGACGACCACGGGCTCCTACGCGCAGTTCCGCATCCTGAAGGCGGATCGCGTCACGCCTGTCGATCCTTCCCTGGATCCGGGCGAGGCGACTACGCTCGTGCTGAGCTGGACGACCGCGTATCAGCTCCTGCATCGCGACGCGAACGTGAAGGCGGGCCAACGGCTACTCGTCATCGGGGCGGCGGGCGCCGTGGGCCAAGCCCTGGTCGCGCTCGGCCAACTGGCAGGCTGCCAGGTCTGGGGCACGGCACGGGCGCGGCATGCCGATCTCGTGCGCGAACTTGGGGCGACTTACGTTGACAGCGATGGCTCCGACTACACGACGCTGGTCGCCGGAGGTTTCGATGCCGTTTTCGACGGGATCGGCGAACAAGGGTTCTCGCGCGCCTGGCGCGCCGTCGGCCCGCGCGGGCACCTGTCGGCATTCGGCGTCTCGTCGGCCATACAGGGCAATATTCCGTTCATGCGCGTCGGCCTCTGGTTCGCCAGGCTGTGGGCGTGGAATCACTTTGCAGGCGATCGTTCCACCAGCTTCTATTCCATCACCACGATGCGCCGAAAGCACCCTGAGTGGTTTCGCGTGGACCTGGCCGAACTGTTGAAGCTCGCACGACGCGGCGCGATCCGCCCGCGAGTGGCCGAACGCATCGGATTCGATCGCGTCGCCGATGCGCATCAGCGCCTGGAGCGCGGTGGCTGCGAGGGCAAGATCGTGCTGCTGCCCGGCGGCTGAACCGCGGGCGGGGCGCGTCGAAGTCGATAGCCGGAGCCGCCCATCCAACCGGCACTCTCTTCTACACCATCGGTTGAGCGGCGCCGTGAAAAACATCACCGGGAATCCAGACTGGTCGCATTGCTGCTCAAGTCGCCACAACCGGGGCCGAAAACGACGAGGCCACCCACTCCAATCTCTACACTGCACCTGATGTCCAGCCGATCGCCGATCAGAGACACCCTGACGGAACCGAAGTCCCTGCCGTCCCAGCGGGCAAATGCGTCAGGCTGCGTCGCGGCGAGTGCGCAGGAAACGAGAGTGACGCAAGGAGAGATCCCGGCCGACCAATGCACGATGCTGCGGCTGGCCCTGGAGCAACTGCCACACGGCATGAGCATGTTCGATGGCGACGATCGGCTCATACTGTCGAACCGCCTCTACCAGTCGCTTTGGAACCTGCCCGACGAGGTTCTGCTGCCTGGCACGTCTTTCGCCGAGATCATGGCCGCGACGCGTGGTGTCGAAACCGCGACCAGCCGGGCCCAGCCGTGTCCTGCAGCGGGCAGCATGGGGACCCGGCATCGCGAATGGCAGCTCGACAGCGGCACGCTGATCGAGGTCACCGTCACGCGGATGGCCGATGGAAGCTGTGTCGCGCTGCATGAAGATATCACCGAGCAGCGTCGCACGCAGGCTCAGGTGGCCTACCTTGCAACACACGATGCCTTGACTGGCCTGCCCAACCGTGGCGCGCTGCGCGACGAGTTGCTGCGACTCTTGGCGCGCAACAAGCGCGGAGAGGATGTGGCCGTGCTGTGCCTGGACCTGGACCGCTTCAAGCACGTCAACGATGTCCTGGGTCATCCGGCAGGCGACGCGCTGCTGGGACAAGTGGCGGAGCGCTTGCGCCAGTGCGCGCGCGAAACCGACTTCGTCGTGCGGCTGGGTGGCGATGAATTTGCGGTGCTGCAATGCGGCACGCCTCAACCGGCCAGTTCGACGGCCCTGGCGCGCCGGATCATCGCCGCGCTTGGCACGCCTTTCGACTTGGATGGCCAGCGCGCACACATCGGAGGCAGCGTGGGCATCGCGATCGCACCTTTCGATGGCGAAGAGCCCGAGTTGCTGCTGAAGAACGCCGACCTCGCGCTCTACCGCGCAAAGTCCGACGGCCGTGGCCTGCTGCGCTACTTCGAGCCAGCCATGGACGCACAGGTCCAGGCTCGCCGGGCGCTCGAGGCCGATCTTCGCCATGCGGCGGGCGTGATGCAGTTCCACCTGGCCTACCAGCCGCAAGTGGACACCGACAACGGCAACGTCACCGCCTTCGAGGCCCTGCTGCGCTGGCAGCATCCCGTGCGCGGCAGTATTTCGCCGGCCGAGTTCATCCCGGTGGCCGAAGAGACCGGCCTCATCGTCGCAATGGGCAGTTGGGTACTGGCCCAAGCATGTCGCGACGCAGCAAGCTGGTCGTCCGCGGTTCGCGTGGCCGTCAACGTCTCGGCCGTGCAGTTCGCCGGTGGCTCGCTGGTGCGCGACGTGATGCGCGCGCTGGGCGATTCCGGGCTGGAACCGGGGCGATTGGAGTTGGAGATCACCGAGTCGGTACTTTTGCGTGACGCCGACCAGGCCCTGCTGATGCTGCGCGAACTGCGGCAACACGGTGTGCGCGTTGCGATGGATGACTTCGGCACCGGCTATTCCTCGCTGAGCTATCTGCGGAGCTTTCCGTTCGACCGAATCAAGATTGACCGCTCGTTCATTCATGACATCGAGACCAACGCCGACGCGCAGTCCATCGTGCGTGCCGTTGCCGGCCTCGGCTCCAGCCTTGGCATGGCCATCACTGTGGAAGGCGTGGAAACTCTGGGGCAACTTGCTGCAGTGCGGCGCGAAGGTTGCCGCGAGGTGCAAGGCTACTTGTTCAGCCGACCGCGTCCGGTTTCGGACGTGGCGCAGATGATTGTGGCCGCCGCAGCCCAGGGCAGACCCGCCGCATTTCAGGGGTTGGAGTCCCCGAATCGTGCTTGAGCGCCTCGTCTATGTCAGCCGCGCCGCAACTGGCATCACGGCCCGGGACGCGTACGACATCATCCGCGTCTCGCACAACCGCAACAGCCGCTACGGCCTGACGGGTGCACTCATCCTCATCGACGGCCACTTCCTGCAGGTCCTGGAGGGCGATGCCTTTCGAATCCGGGAGCGCTATGCACGCATCGCCGCCGATCCTCGGCATACCGAAGTCGAACTGCGTCAGTCCGTGCGCATCCAGGAGTTGAGGTTCGCGGACGAGTGGATGGCGCTTCGCCATGACGAAGAGATCGCCCTTGCCACGCGCGAGGCGTATGGCTACTCGCCGGGCTTTCCCGCCGATCGGTTCGATGGCGACCGCCTCGTGGCCTTTGCCTTCGCCTGTTGCGGCATGCACGTCGAAGGCCAGCAGTCGGCGGACTGAGGAATCCATGCTGGCTCACTAGGAGCGGCCAAGACTGGGGGCACACTCCGCCGCCGGGAGTATGACAATGCCGGGTCTGGAAGCTCAGGCTCCCTGCCTTGCGGATGCCGAGGAACTGCTCGCATTCGAGACACGCAACCGCGCCTGGTTCGAGTCAGTGATCAGCGTCGTCGTCCTACAGCGAGGAGAGCATTCGCGCCGCCTTGGGCGAGGCTTGTGATGCTCGTGTGCAGATCACGGTTTCCGTTGCCTGGCAGGTTTGGACGGCTGTGCGATCCCCTGGGCAGGTCTATTGAGCGAGGATCCAACGCACCAGGTTGCGGATTTCCTTCGGGTTCTGATCCGAAATGCTCTTGTGGAATTCGATGTGTCCATCGGACATCTTCGCCGCTTCACCTGTCGTCAGGTGTTCGTAGAGCCGAGCCTCGGCATTTGGATTTCCGTAGTACTTCTTCGCAACGGCGCTGTATATCGGGCCTTCCTTCTGCTTGTTCAGGCCATGGCAGCGCAGGCAACTGTCCTTCAGTGCCATAGCCTTGGCGGCCTCCGCGTCATAGCCCGAGCCCGCGACCGTCTGCGTTCCGGAGACGGGCGCGCAGGCGCTCGTGGCTGCGGCAAGCAATGCCGCGCCGAGGAGCCTGAGGGAGAGTTGGGTGTTGCGCTTCATGGTGAACCTCCATACTGTGGAAAAGCTGCTGGGCCAGTTCACAGGAGGTCGGTGCGCCCAGTCCAAGCGCACTCGATGGGCTGGCAAATGGCCCCGACGACTGCATGTTGCGCTGCTGTGCGTGCCACCACTTTGTTCGCCGTCAACACGGTCCGTGAAATCCCTAAGTCGTTGAACGTGCGCTGCGTCCGCCACTGCACTCTCGCAAGCCCGACCGCACCCCACCAACTTCGCGGCTTGGACAGACTCGCCGATCGCATTCAAGGGAACTCTGGAAGCAGGAGACCATCGCTCCGCCTGCGGATGCTCACCTGGAAGTGGCTGTCGCCTGGGTCGCACAGGCCTTGACGCTTGCATCCAGCGGCAGATCAATGTCGCATGTTCTGGTCAGTTCAAGATGCTCGATGGCCGCAGGCTTGAGGTCTGGCTCGACGTCCAATGCGCCGGCTGTCGAAAGTGCCACCAGAAGCAGCGCCACATCCGTTCGTCGCAGTCCGCTGGCCTCGCGGAGCTGTCGCTTCGTCACGCGTCCAACTGACATGGCGGTCAGCGCCCTCCGGAACTTCAACTGATCAAGATCACCGCTGAGTTGAAGCCAGCGCATCAGGCGATAGGTCGTCATTCACTCTGCTCACCAGTACCATTGAAATTCCAACCGGTCGGAGAATGCGCCGGAGATGAAGTCGAATCGTTGATGCAACTCAAGAGTTGACAAATGGAATGGCAAGACCTGGCAATGATCGCGGCTTCTCGAATTCGGACGCCGACAGAGGGTTGTCGGATTCGGCAGGCCGGCCTACCCGACCAGGGCAGTCCGAAGCAGAGGACAACTGAACAATCGTGAAGGCGCTTGCCGGCGGCCGACTCGCAGCGTGAATGAAATGCCGCGGGGCTCTATCGAGCCTGAGGGTGAGCAGAGCGACCGCATGTCCTCGGCCCCCAGGACGCATGTCGGCCAGCAGCCGACGGTTACAGTCGACCGCTTTGGGGTAGGCTGGTTCCAGGTCACCTAATGTGAGCACCAGATGAAATCGCTGTTTTGGCGCCGGACGCTCTGGCTTGCCCTCAATCTGCTCGGCATGGCTGTCTATCTGAAGCTGGCATCCGCCTTGTGGGTGCGACCCGGCGAGGAAGGGACGCCAGGCGGGCCAGGCGATGCCTTCTACTGGCTGCTGATACTGGTTCCAGTACTTGCTATCTTCGCTGTGCTGAATTCGATAGTGCTGTCTGTTATCGTCCGCCGACCACGAGCCCTCGGACGCGGCGTGGCGCTGGCGCTTTGGCTTGCGGTCGCAGTGCTCTGGATTGGGGCCGTTGCCATGGATCAGCTGCATTCGGTCAGGCACATCGACGCCCAGTACGGTTAGGCCATCGTCTCGGGATGACGCTTTCGGCCACTTGCTGACGCACGTCAGCGGCAGCTCTGGGGTTTGTTCTTCATGCGCCAGAATGCGGTTCAAGGATGCACGGCCGGGCCCGCCTGGCGACCTTACGAGCGCTCAGTGCCGCGCTACGGCATGCGCGTTGCCCTTGTGGCTGGAAACAACCAGGACACTGCATGACCGACCCTACTCAGCAACCGGTCGACAACGCACCTGCCAAGGTCGCCGCAGTGACGCTGGGCTTCTGGATCGCCAAGGTCGCCGCCACCACGTTGGGCGAGACAGGCGGCGATTGGGTGACGATGTCGCTGAACCTGGGTTACCTCGTCGGCACGGGCATATTCGCGGCGCTGTTCGTTGCGCTCGTCTACTTTCAGGTGCGCGCCTCGCGCTTCCACCCCGTACTCTACTGGGCCACGATCGTCGCGACGACGACGCTTGGAACAACGATGGCGGACTTCTTCGACCGCTCTGTCGGTCTCCAGTATCCGGGGGGAAGCGCGATCATTGCGGCGTTGTTGGCAGCAAGCCTGTTTGTCTGGTACCGCGTCGAGGGCACGGTTTCGATCCAGAGCATCACGACGCCGCGCGCCGAATGGTTTTACTGGACCACGATTCTCTTTTCGCAGACGCTGGGTACCGCGCTGGGTGACTGGACGGCCGATGAGGATCGCGGCGGCCTCGCGCTCGGCTACGAGCATGCTGCGCTGATTTTCGGCGGGGCGTTGGTCGTGATGGCGATGCTCTACTTCTGGACGCGCCTATCGCGCACCCTCCTGTTCTGGGCGGCGTTCGTGCTCACGCGGCCACTCGGTGCCACGCTTGGCGATTTCCTCGACAAGCCTGGCTCGCAAGGTGGCCTCCAACTCAGCCGGCTATATGCGTCGCTTGCCTTGCTCCTCCTCTTGGTGCTGTGCGTCGCGGTGGTGCCGCAGCGGGCGGCACGGGCGGCCGATGCCGCCTGATTGCCGCCTGAGGATAGTCGCGATAGTCTTGCTCGGAGGCCCGTCTCCGTCGCGCGATTGTCGATGACGTCTCGATCAGGCCGGCCGGCAGTGCCGTCAGGCCCCTGTCGGCCAGAAGCAGGCACTCGTGACATGCGGCTTTGAGGCGTTGCGTTGTGATGCCACAGCCTTTGATATGCTGCCGAACAGCGTGGCGGAATGGTAGACGCACGGTAACAACCGTCCCCGCAAGGGGTGCAGGCTTCGATACCTGCCGCTTAGAACAACGGCTCTTGTCGGCCAACTGCGGACTTCCAAAGGATGGCCCCAAAGCGGACGTCCGCTATGAGGCGAACCCAAGTAAAAAGGGCAGAGCCAAACCTCTCACGCGATTGGAAGCGGATCCAAATGAATCTGAAGCGCAAGTTCCAGGCGAGCGTAGGGCTAATTCTTGAGCCGTTGGTTTGGTCACTCGTCGTCAATGGGTTGATTCGTGCGCGATCACTGCCTTCGATGCGCCAGCATTTGTGTTTCGGCATTCTTGTTGTCGGTCTAGCGATCTCAATGAGCGCATCTAGCCAACAAGTGAAGGGCCTCACCGAACACTATCGCAGTCTGGAAATATCGAAACTAGAAAAAATGGCTGAAGGCGGCGATCCGGACGCTAACCTACTTCTCGGGTACGAATATTTTTCTGGCGGGCGAGTTGCCATGGACCGCCAAAAAGCACTTTCCTACTACCTGGTGGCGGCAGATCTTGGATCCGCAATGGCCATGGGTAACATTTGCAATATGTACCACTATGGCCTTGGCGTCATCCGTGATGATCGCGCGGCCTATGGATGGTGTGAGAAAGCAGCAAGGCTAGGAAACGCCAACGCTATGGTAATGATCGCCGAAATGGCCCGAGATGATGGGGGGCTGATGAAGAGCCTTCCTCCGAAGAGCCGTGATCAATTTGTATTTCAGTTCTATGAAATGGCCGCAGACCGCAACCACATGGTTGGTCAGTTCGAATTGGGTTTTTGCTTCGAAAAAGGCATTGGCACTGAGCAAAACCTCGAAAAGGCAATTTCTCTCTATGAAGCGTCTTCAAACCAAGGCTATGCCCCCGCGATTGCTGCGCTAAAAAGGCTGCGTCCCTAGAAGTGAATTCGATGGTTTCCCAAGTAGCGAATGTCTGCTTGAAGGAATGCTAAAGGGCGGCTTTGGGTCGGAAACAGCCGATCGCGCTGCCGGACAGCTGTCGCTCGCTCGGTGCTCAAGGTGAAATCGCGCCAGGACACCCCGATCGACGCCGCTGACGGGCCACTCGCAGCTGCGTTCTCGCGGTCATGACCGCAGTACGCAAATGCCAGACGGCGATCGCCGAGCCTGGCCCCCGTGGAACTTCGAGCCGATTTGATCGCGATCGCCACGTGCGACTGCTTCGGGCGCAGACCCGACCGCGGTGCCTGGTAGCCGCAGGCATGCGGCAGCCCATGCCGCATCACCGTGAACCGACTTCGTCTCTTCAGTCGTCGAACGCCGGTCCGAAAAGGCGCGGTGCAACGGCATCGACCTGGTCCGATGCGGAAGTCAGGACGGCGCGATGTGCAACCGCCGCCATCCTGCGCGCCGCGAGGTCCGCAGTCTGTCGAGGAGCCGAACCGGGAGAGCGGCAAGAGCGAGGGGTGGCGCTCCAGCTTCTCGAATCGCGGAGGGGTGAACGACCTCCTGGAACGTCACACCTAGTCGGTGCCGTGCTGCTCGATGCGCAGCAGCTCGAACTTCGCGCCCTCGTGCCACGGCGTCGCCTTGAACACGCGCTGTGCGCCGTTGGTGCCCACCTTGTAGAGCCGGCCGCCGGGCTCGATGGTGTCGTCGCCGCAGGTGACGGGCTTGTCGTGGTCGGCCTTCTTCTGCTCCGGGGACTTCGGCGCGGCATCGGGCTTGCCCGCGCTGCGGCTGCAATCGAGCACGGGGCCGTACTTGGCGAGCGCGTCGCGGTAGAACGCCGCGACCTTGTCGACGCCGTCCGAGCTGCGGTAGCTGACCACGGCCAGCTTGATGCCGAAGGACTGGCCCCAGATGCCGAACGAGAAGCCCGACGGGTCGCCGCTGGTCTCGGCCTTCTTGACCGCGCCGGGATAGGCCGGCACGCCCACGTCGGCGGCGTCGGCGTCGGCATGGATGTCCAGGCCCGCGGCGGCGGCGCTGCCGGCGGCGGCCATGAAGACGGCCAGGGCGGCCAGGGCGTGGCGCGATCGGGCGAACGGGGTGGCGGGCATCGGGGTCTCCTGGAAGTGTCCACAGCGTAGGCCGGCGGCCCGGTCCGGGCAAAGGCCGCGCGACGGTCCGGCGCGCCACGCGGACGAGCCGCAGCGGCACGCGACGAGCGGCATGGGCCCGGGCCGGCAAGGCTTTCCTGCTTGGGTTGCAATAGGCTTTCCCACGCGACCTGCCGGAGTGTCCATGCCCGCCCTGTTCCAGCCCTTGACGATCGGCCGACTCGAACTCGAGAACCGCATCGTGATCGCGCCGATGTGCCAGTACTCCGCGGTCGACGGCAGCGCCGGCGACTGGCACCTGGTCCACCTGGGACAGCTCGCGCTGTCGGGCGCGGCGCTGCTGATCGTCGAAGCCACCGCCGTGACCGAGGACGGCCGCATCACCACCGGCGACCTGGGCCTGTACTCCGACGCGAACGAGGCCGCGCTGGCCCGCGTTCTGGCCGCGATCCGCGCGAACTCGCCGATCAAGGTGGGGATGCAACTGGGGCATGCCGGCCGCAAGGCGTCCAGCCAGGCGCCGTGGGACGGTGGCCGCCAGATCGCGTCGGACGCCGCGGGGGGCTGGCAGGCGGTCGCGCCGTCGGCGCTCGCGCATGCGCCCGGCGAGGAACCCCCGCACGCGCTCGACGCGGCCGGACTGGCGCGCGTGCGCGACGGCTTCGCGCAGGCCGCGCGGCGCGCGGCCCGGCTGGGCATCGAGGGCCTCGAGATCCACGCCGCGCACGGCTACCTGCTGCACCAGTTCCTGTCGCCGCTGGCCAACCGGCGCGATGACGACTACGGCGGCAGCCTGGCCAACCGCATGCGCTTCCCGCTGGAGGTGTTCCGCGCCGTGCGCGCCGCCTTCCCCGCCGACCGGCCGGTGTGGGTACGGCTGTCGGCCACCGACTGGGTCGACGGCGGCTGGGACCTGGACAGCAGCGTGGCCTTCGCGCAGGCCTTGAAGGACGCCGGCTGCGCCGCCATCCACGTCAGCACCGGCGGCGTGTCGCCGCTGCAGAAGATTCCGCTGGCCGCCGGCTACCAGGTGCCGTTCGCCACGCGCATCAAGGCCGCGGTGGGCCTGCCGACGATCGCGGTCGGCCTGGTGACCGAGCCCGCGCAGGCCGAGGACATCGTCGCCAGCGGCGCGGCCGACGCCGTGGCGCTGGCGCGCGCGATGCTCTGGAACCCGCGCTGGCCCTGGCACGCCGCGGCGGCGCTGGGCGCCCGGGTGCAGGCCCCGAAGCAGTACTGGCGCTCGCAGCCGCGCGAGTACAAGGACCTGTTCGAGGGCGCCACGGTCGGCCAGCGCTGAGCGCGGCCACCGGGCGGTCTACTCGCCCTTGTCGGGCTCGCGGAACTCCAGCGGCCACAGCTCGCCGGGCTGGCGCGCGTTCTCGCGCTGGCGCAGTTCGACGCGGCGGATCTTGCCCGACAGCGTCTTGGGCAGATCGGCGAACTCGACGATGCGGATGCGCTTGTACGAGGCCAGGCGCGAACGCGCGAATGCCAGGATGGATTGCGCCAGCTCCGGGCCCGGCGTGAAGCCGGCGCGCAGGATCAGGATCGCCTTGGGCACCGCCAGCCGGATCGGGTCCGGCGACGGGATCACCGCCGCCTCGGCCACCGCCTCGTGCTCGATCAGCACGCTCTCGAGCTCGAACGGGCTGATGCGGTAGTCGGACGCCTTGAACACGTCGTCGGCGCGGCCCACGTAGGTGATGTAGCCGTCGGCGTCGCGCGCAGCCACGTCGCCGGTGTGATAGTGGCCGTCGCGCATCGCCTCGGATGTCTTCTCGTCGTCGTCCTGGTAGCCCAGCATCAGCGCGATCGGCCGCGGCGACAGGTCCAGGCAGATCTCGCCTTCCTGCGCGGGCTGGCCGTCGACGTCCAGCAGCGCCACCGCGTAGCCGGGCAGCGGCCGCCCCATCGAGCCGGGCTTGAGCTTCTGGCCCGGCGGGTTGCCGATCTGCGCGGTGGTCTCGGTCTGGCCGAAGCCGTCGCGGATGGTGATGCCCCACGCGCGCTGCACGATGTCGATCACCTCCGGGTTCAGCGGCTCGCCCGCGCCCACCAGTTCGCGCAGCGCGGTCCTGTACTTGCCCAGGTCCTGTTGCATCAGCATGCGCCAGACGGTGGGCGGCGCGCACAGCGAGGTCACCCGGTGGCGCACCAGCACCTCGAGCGCGGCCGGCGCGTTGAAGCGCGCGTAGTTGTAGATGAAGATCGTCGCGCCGGCGTTCCACGGCGCGAAGAAGCAGCTCCAGGCGTGCTTGGCCCAGCCCGGGGAGCTGATGTTCCAGTGCACGTCGCCGGGCTTCAGGCCGATCCAGTACATCGTCGACAGGTGGCCCACCGGGTAGCTCTGGTGGCTGTGCAGCACCAGCTTGGGCTTGGAGGTGGTGCCCGAGGTGAAGTACAGGAACAGCGGGTCCCCGGCGCGGGTCGGGCCGTCGGGCGCGAAGGCCGGGGACTGGCGGGCCGCCCCGGCATAGTCGTGCCAGCCGGCGGGCACCCGACCCGCCGCTGCGCCCACCGCGATGCGGGTGTAGCCGCCGGGGAAAGCGTCGAACTTGGCCGTGGCCGAGGCGGTGCAGACCACGTGGCGGACCGCGCCGCGGTCGAACCGGTCGGCGAGGTCGTCGGTGCTCACGAGCGTGGTGGTGGGCACGATCACCGCGCCCAGCTTCATGCAGGCGAGCATGGACTCCCATAGCGCCACCTCGTTGGGCATCAGCAGCAGCACGCGATCGCCGCGCCCCACGCCCAGCGCGCGCAGCCAGTTGGCCACCTGGTCCGAGCGCTCGGCCATGCGCGCGAAGGAGACCTTGTCCTCGCGCCCGTCCTCGTCGACGATCCACAGCGCGGGCGCGTCGTTGCCGCGCGCCAGGGGGTCGAAGTAGTCGAGCGCCCAGTTGAACTCGTCCAGTCGCGGCCAGCGGAAGTCGCGCCAGGCGGTGGCGTAGTCCTCGCGGTGGCGAAGCAGGAAATCGCGCGCGGCCAAGAAGGCGGCGGCGCCGGGGCGCTCGGTTGGGGTCATGCGGCTTGTCTCCATGCACCGTCCCCCGGGCGTGCCGGCGGCGGCGGTTGTCCTGGTCGGCGCGTCGTCGGGCGGCGCTCTCGTGCGGTCAAGCATACGGGAGGCGCCCGACGCGCGGCTGACGGGAGCCGCGCGAGCGTCGCCGAAAAGAATGTCGCGCCGGCGGGAATAAACGCGACGCGCCGCGCGTCCACCCCCGCATGTGCCGCGCATCGCGGTACAACCCAGACCGAGGAGACTCCATGTTCAAGCGTTGCCTGATCGCCGCCGCCACCGCCCTGTCCGCCGTCGTGGCGCTGGCCGCCGGGGCCCCTGCCGCACCCGCCAACGGCGTGCTGGCCACGCCGTCCGGCGCCACCGTCTACACCTTCGACAAGGACACCGCCAACAGCGGCAAGAGCGCCTGCAACGGTCCGTGCGCCACGCTGTGGCCGCCGGTCGCCGCGCAGGCCGGCGACGCGGCCAGCGGCGACTGGACGATCGTCACGCGCGACGACGGCAGCCGCCAGTGGGCCTTCAAGGGCTGGCCGCTGTACACCTACGCCAAGGACGCGAAGCCGGGCGACACGACCGGCGACAAGTTCAAGGACGTCTGGCACGTGGTCAAGGGCTGAGCCGCATGCCGCGCCCCCCGACGTCGACTCCGCCCGCCGACCGCCCCCCGGCGGCGGGCGACGCGTCGCCGCCGTGGGACGCCGAACTGACGCATGCCGACGCCGCGCCCGCCGCGCCGCCGACGCACCGCGTCCGTCTGCAGGCGCGCATCAAGGCGCTGCTGGCCGGTGCGAGCCGGCGCGGCGGGCCGCCGCGGGGCGGGCAGGCAACCTCGTCGTGGCCCGACAGTTTCTTCGACGACGACCCCGGCGCCCGGCGATGAGCGACGACACGGGCGACGCCGGCGACCTGCTGGCCTGGGTGCCGCGCCTGCGCCGCTACGCGCGCGCCCTGGCGGGCAATCGCGACGACGCCGACGACCTGGTGCAGGACACGCTCGAGCGCGCCTGGACGCGCGCCAGCCTGTGGCGCAGCGTGGCCGACATGCGGGCCTGGCTGTTCGGCATCATGCACAACCTGCACGTGGATGCGCTGCGCCGCGGTCGCCTGGCCACGGTGGCCATGGACGAGGACACCCCCGAAGGCGCGCTCGCGCCGACCCAGGGCGAGCGGCTGGCGGTCGCGGACCTGCAGGCCGCGCTCGACCGCCTGGTGCCCGAGCAGCGCGAGATCGTGCTGCTGGTCGCCCTCGAGGACATGTCCTATGCCGACATCGCCCGCACGCTGGGCATCCCGATCGGCACCGTGATGTCGCGCCTCGCGCGCGGCCGCGAACGCCTGCGCCTGCTGCTCGACAGCGCGCCCTCCGCGCCCGGCGCCGATGCCGTGCGCCTGAAAGTCGTCAAATGACCGCTGCCACTCCACCGCCGCCGACCGCCGACCTGCCCGCGTCCGAGGCGGAACTGCACGCCTTCGCCGACCACCAGCTGACGGCCGAGCGCACCGCCGAGGTCGCCGCCTGGCTCGCCCGCCGTCCCGACGAGGCGGCCCGGGTGCGCGCCTGGCAGGACCAGAAGCGCGACCTGCGCGTGCTGTTCGACCCGGTGCTCGCGGAAGCGGTGCCGCCGTCGCTGCAGCGGCGCGCCGCCCGCCGCGCGCCCTGGTTCGGCCGGCCCGCCGTCGCGGCCGCCGCGGCCGTGATGCTGATGCTGGCGGCCGGCGGCGCCGGCTGGGGGCTGCGCGGCGCCCGCGACGCCACGGCCGTGGCCGCCCTCGCACCCGCCGGCGCGGACGCGTTCGCCGCCCGTGCGGCGATCGCCCACGTGGTCTATGCGCCCGAGGTGCGGCGCCCGGTGGAGGTGGACGGCGCCCACGAGGACCAGCTCGTCACCTGGCTGTCCAAGCGCATGGGGGCGACGATGCGCGCGCCGCACCTGCAGGCGCTGGGCTACGCGCTGGAAGGCGGACGCCTGCTGCCCGGCGAGCGCGGGCCGGTGGCGCAGTTCATGTATCGCGACGGCGCGGGCCATCGGCTGACGCTCTACGTCTCCAACGAGAAGCCGGCGGTGGCGGAACGCGGCCTGGCCCATGCCGACCTGCGCCAGCCCGATGCGAAGCGCGCCGACACCGCCTTCCGCTTCGTCAGCGAGGGATCGGTCAACGTCTTCTACTGGATGGACGGCCCGTTCCACTACGCGATCACCGCGGCGGCGGACCGGGCCGCGCTGACGCAGGTGTCCGCCGAGGTCTACCGACAACTGGAGGACGCGCCGACGCCCTGAGCGGGCCGCTGGCGGTGCCTCCGCACCGGGCGATCACGTCCGGTGCAGCGCAACCGGCGTGGCGCTCAGTGGCCGCCGGTGTCCGCGTTGCGGCTCGCCTCGAACAGGAACCAGCTGCGCCGCTCGGTCTCGTCGATCCAGTTCTCGATCAGGCTCGCGGTGGCGATGTCCTTGTGCTCGTCGCACGCGTCGTGCGCGGTGCGCAGGCTGGCGGCCAGCTGCTTGTTGTCCTGGTGCAGCTCGGCCAGCATGTCCAGCGGCGTCACGAACTCGGCGTCGTTGTCGGACACGCGCTGCAGCCGGGCGATGTGGCCGATCGAGCGCAGCGTGATGCCGCCCACCTTGCGCACGCGCTCGGCGATCGGGTCGGTCATCGCGTAGAGCTGGTCGGCCTGGTCGTCGAGCAACAGGTGGTAGTCGCGAAAATGCGGCCCGCTCATGTGCCAGTGGAAGTTCTTGGTCTTCAGGTAGATCGCGAACACGTCGGCCAGGATCGCGTTGAGCGCGCCGGAGATGTCGCGCGTCGCCTTGGCGCCGAGGTCGGTGGGGGTGGCGATGGCGGCGCCGCGCCGGGTCTTGGCGGCATCGGCCTTCTTGGGGGACAACGGTTTCTTCATCGGGCACCTCCTGTCGAGTAGGAATAGGGGCCGCGATGCGGCCCCGTCTGGCCTTCACGATACGCGCCCGTTCTTCCGCTCGACGTAGGACGGACGCTGGTCCGCGGCGAAATGAGGCGCTCGGCCGCCCCTTATCCGGACATTGCTGTCATGTGTCCGAGTCGATATAGCACGGCGTTTCGGGTGTTCATCGGGGAATTCGCGCCGGCCGGCGCGCCTAGGATTCGAGCATAGAAACCGGAGTCCCACCATGACCCAAGTCCGTTCTTCGGGCGGTGCGCAGGCCCCCTTCGCCACCCCCGTGTCGAAGGGCAAGGCCAAGGCGGCCAGCCAGCCCCCGGCGAAGACCGCCGCCCCGCACCCCGTCGCGGCCAAGCCCGCCGCGGGCGCAGGCGGCAAGCCCGCGCCCGGGACCCAGGTGACCTTCGGCGAAGAGGCGCTGCACGCGCTCGAGAACACCGGAGCGCTGATCGGCAAGGCCCTGGTGACCGGCGTGGAGGATGTCGGCCAGGCCGCCTGGTACACCGCCAAGGCGCTGGGCACCGGCGTCGTGGACGTGGCCAAGGGCATCGAGAGCGCCCTGGGCGCCGGCGTGCACGGCACGATCACAGGCATCGAGGACACGGTCGGGTACCTGGGCAACGGCGTCGTGCACCTGGAACATGCGCTGTCCGACGCCTGGGGCGTGGCGACCACCGGCGCCGCCAAGGCGACGACGCTGGCCACGACGCTGGGCGACGACGCCGAGGTCGTGGTCACCAACCTCGGCAACGCGGCCACCGACGTGGGCGTGGGCGCCAAGGCCGTGCTCTCGGGCGTCGGCAGCATCGCCAGCACGGCGGCCAGCTACGGCACCTACGTGGTCAAGCAGGGCGCCAAGGTCCTCAACGAGCTGACCTGAGCGCCGCGCGCCCGGTCAATAGTGCCGGCGTGCCGTGCGCCACCGGCTGCCCCAGACGATCAGCGCCAGCAGCACGAGCTGCAGCGGCAGGCGCAGCCACAGCAGCCACAGCGGCACCGGGAACTGGTCGTGGATCTGCAGCATGTAGATGTTGGCCGGGGTCACCGCCAGCGTCAGCAGCACCAGGCCCCAGCCGGCGACGCGCCGCGTCCACGGCAGCAGCAGGCCGAACGCCCCCGCCAGCTCCAGGATGCCGGAGACCAGCACCACGTCGGGCGCGTCGGGGATCTGCGGCGGCACGATGCGCGCCTCGAGGTCGGTGAACGCGAAGTGCGCGAGCCCGCCGAAGAAGAACCAGCAGAACACGAACCACAGCGCGAATCGCTGCCAGCGCGCGCCGCGGCGCGCCGGCTGCGACGATTCCGCCGAGACGAAGGGCAGGTAGTTCACGCGCGGCGCCCTCCCGATCGATGAAGGGAGGGACGGCTCGGGCGGTACGGCGGGAATCTCACGGGTCTCTCGGGCCGCGTGCGCAGGACGCGGCGAAGTCGGCAGGGTCGGGCGGCCATGATCGCCCACCGCCTGCCCGACCTTGGCTCTCGCGACGAAATAAAGGTAACGAATCCTGCCGCGGTCGGGCAGGCCGCAGGTCAGCGGCCGGCGTCGGCGAGCTGGCGGCGGCGCGCCTCGCCCTGGCGCTCGAACATCCAGCCCGGATACTCCGCCGGCAGCGCGCCCGCGTCGCCCAGCGCCTTCAGCTCGTCGGCGGTGAGCGCGACCCGGGTCGCGGCCAGGTTGTCGGCCAGCTGGTCGGGGCGCTTGGCGCCGACGATCACGCTGGTGACCTGTGGCTGGTGCAGCAGCCACGCGAGCGCGACCTGCGCCACCGACACGCCGCGGGCCTGGGCGATCGGCCGCATCGCGTCGATGACGACGTCGGCCCGCGCACGGTCGACCGGCGGGAAGTCGAAGCTCTGGCGACGGCTGCCGGCCTCGGCGCCGGCATCCGTGCGGTACTTGCCGCTGAGCAGGCCGCCGGCCAGCGGGCTCCACACCATCAGGCCCAGCCCTTCGCTGCGCAGCATCGGCACGAGCTCGCGCTCGAGGTCGCGCCCGGCCACCGTGTAGTAGGCCTGCAGCGACTCGAAGCGCGCCAGGCCCAGGCGCTCGGCGATGCCCAGCGCCTTGACGATCTGCCAGGCGGCCCAGTTGGACACGCCCACGTAGCGCACATGGCCGTGGCGCACCAGCTGGTCCAGTGCGCGCACCGTCTCCTCGATCGGCGTGGCCGGATCGAAGCCGTGGATCTGGTACAGGTCGATGTGCTCCAGCTGCAGCCGCCCCAGGCTGGCCTTGACGCCGTCCATGATGTGGCCGCGCGAGGCGCCGCGGGCGTTCGCGCCGGGGCCGGTCTCGCCGAACACCTTGGTGGCCACGACCACGCTCTCGCGCGGGACCTTGAGGTTCTTCAGGGCCTGGCCGGTGATCTGCTCGGAGACGCCGCCCGAGTAGACATCCGCGGTGTCGATGAAATTGATGCCGGCGTCCAGCGCCTGGCCGACCAGACGCTCCGCGTCGGCCTGGCCGAGGTCGCCGATCTTGCCCCAGATGCCGTCGGTGCCGCCGAAGGTCATGGTGCCCAGGCACAGCTCGGACACGAACAGGCCGGTGCGGCCGAGAGGATGGTTGCGCATGGAAACGATGCTCCTTCAGGAATGGGATGGCGGCGGCACGGGCCCGGAGCCAGGACAGGCGCCGTGCCGGAGCCGGGTCCCGCCTTCGGTGTTTCCACCGATACGCCGCCCCGGCCCGACGGGCAGAATCGCGCCACATGGAACCGGTTCCATGTCGCCTGCATGGCGGAAGCCGGAATCCACCTTATACCCCCCAACCGTTCCCCGAGGCCTGACTTGAGCAACGTCGTCGCCCCCCTTGGACCGCCGCCCGGCTCGGCGATGCACGAGCGCGGATTCGTCTTCGGCGCCGCGACCGCGGCCTACCAGATCGAGGGCGCCACGGGCGCCGACGGCCGCGTCGCGTCGATCTGGGACACCTTCTGCGCGACGCCCGGCAAGACGCACCGTGGGGACAGCGGCGCTGTCGCCTGCGACCACTACCACCGCTACGCCGCCGACATCGCGCTGCTGGCCGACCTCGGCTTCGACGCCTACCGCTTCTCCATCGCGTGGCCGCGCGTGATGGACGCCGACGGCCGCGTCAACGAGCGCGGGGTCGACTTCTACCGCCGCCTGCTCGACCGCCTCGACGCCCACGGCGTGCAGGCCTGGGCCACGCTGTACCACTGGGACCTGCCGCAGCCGCTGCAGGATCGCGGCGGCTGGCTCAACCGCGACACCGCGCACCGCTTCGCCGACTACGCCGCGGCGATGGGCCGCATCTTCCAGGGCCGCATGGCCGGCTGGATGACGCTCAACGAGCCCTGGTGCTCGGCCTACGTCGGCCACGCCGAGGGTCGCCACGCGCCCGGAATGACCGACGTGCGCTACGGCGTCGAGGCGATGCACCACCTGCTGCTGGCGCACGGCCTGGGCACCCAGGCGCTGCGCGCCCACGACGCCGCACCGGTGGGCCTGGTGGCCAACGTCTGCGCCGTCACCCCCGCCACCGACGGCCCGGCCGATCGGCTGGCCGCCGAACGCGCGGCCGCCGGCGCCAACCACTGGGTGCTCGACGCCCTGCTGCTCGGCGGCTATCCCGCGCCGCTGCGCGAACTCTGGCCCGAGGCCGTGGCGCCGGTCCGCGCCGGCGACATGGCCACGATCGGCACGCCGCTCGACTTCCTGGGCATCAACTACTACTTCCGCCAGGCCGTCGCCAGCGACGGCGACCACGGCTTCGTGGTGGTGCCGTTGCCCGGCGTCGAACGCACGCAGATGGGCTGGGAGGTCCATCCCGAGGGGCTGCGCGACCTGCTGCTGGAATTCAGGCGGCGCTACCCGTCGCTGCCGCCGGTCTACATCACCGAGAACGGCCTGGCCAGCGCCGATGCGGTGGTGGCCGGCCGCGTGCACGATGCGCAGCGCACGCGCTACTTCAACAGCCACCTGGCCGCCGTCGACGCGGCGATGCGCCAGGGCGTGGACGTGCGCGGCTACTTCGCGTGGTCGCTGATGGACAACTTCGAGTGGGCGTACGGCTACGAGAAGCGCTTCGGCATCGTCCACGTGGACTACGCCACGCAGGTGCGCACCCCCAAGGACAGCGCGCTGGCCTTCCGCCAGTTCCTCGCCGCGCGGCATGCCGCCGCGTGACCCCCCCGAGCGACCGGGCCGCAGGTCGCGTCGAACGCAGAACGACACCGCAAGGAGACCACCTATGACCCCCCAGACCCCTCGCCTCGCCGTCGTGCTCGCCCTCACCTGCGGCGCGCTCCTGGGCACGCCCGCCGGCGCGCTCGCGCAGGCCAACCGGGCCGAGGTGCTGCATTGGTGGACTTCCGGCGGCGAGTCCGCGGCCGTCAAGGAACTCGCCACCGCCTACACGCAGGCGGGCGGCACCTGGGTCGACTCGGCCGTCGCCGGCGGCGAGCAGGCGCGCTCGGAGGCCATCAACCGCATGCTGGGCGGCAAGCCGCCGACCGCGGCGCAGTTCAACACGTCCAAGCAGTTCCTCGACCTGATCGACCAGGGCATGCTCAACAACGTCGACGCGGTGGCGGCCAGGAACAACTGGGACAGGATCCTGCCCGCGCCGATCCTGAACTCGATCCGCATCAAGGGCCACTACTACGCGGTACCGGTGGACATCCACATGCCGGCCTGGTTCTGGTACTCGAAGGCCGCGTTCGCTAAGGCCGGCATCGCCGCCGAACCGAAGACGGCCGACGAGTTCTTCGCCGACCTCGACAAGCTCAAGGCCGCCGGCCTGGTGCCGCTGGCCTTCGGCGGCCAGCCGTGGCAGGAGAAGGTGACGTTCTACGCCTGGGTCGCGCACGTGGGCGGCCCCGAGATGTACCTCAAGCTGTACCGCGACAAGGACGCGGCGATGGTGCTCTCGCCGCAGTTCAAGGCCCTGCTCGCATCGTTCAAGCGGCTGCACAACTACGTCGACGCCGGCTCGCCCAACCGCAACTGGAACGACGCCACCGCGATGGTGATCTCCGGCAAGGCCGGCGTGCAGATCATGGGCGACTGGGCCAAAGGCGAGTTCGCCGCCGCGCACCAGACCGCGGGCAAGGAGTTCGGCTGCTTCCCGGGCTTCGGCCCGAAGTCGCCCTACCTGGTCGCCGGCGACGTGTTCGTGTTCCCGAAGACGTCCGATGCCGCGCAGGTGAAATCGCAGCAGCTGCTGGCCACCGTGTTCACGGCGCCGGCCACGCAGGTGGCCTTCAGCAACCGCAAGGGCTCGATCCCGATCCGCACCGACGTCGACCTGAAGGGCCTCGACGCCTGCGCGCAAACGGGCGTGACGATCATGAAGGACGTCTCGCGCCAGCTGCCCACGCCGGAGATGCTGATCTCGCCCGACCTCGAGGGCGCGCTCCAGGACGTCGTCACCAAGTTCTGGAACACCAGCGAGTCTGTGGACGACGCCGCCAGGGCGATCGCCGCCGCGCTCAGGAACGGCTGACGTGGGAGCGCGCCGCCCGCTCCTGCGCCACGCCGCCGCCTGGCTGGCCCTCGCGCCGATGGCGGCCACGGTGCTGTGGGTCTACGTCGGCAGCGTGCTGTGGTCGGTGCGCATCTCGGTGAGCAGCTCGCGCACCCTGCCGATCGCCGACTTCGTCGGCGCGAGGCAGTACATCCGGCTGTTCGACACCGAGCGCTGGACGCTGTCGCTGCAGAACATGGCGCTGTTCGGCGTGCTGTTCATCGCCGGCTGCCTGGCGATCGGCTTCCTGCTCGCGGTGTTCATCGACCAGCGGGTGCGCGGCGAGGGCCTGCTGCGCACGGTGTTCCTGTACCCCTACGCGATGTCCTTCGTCGCCACCGGCCTGGTCTGGCAGTGGATGCTCAACCCCGAGCTGGGGCTGCAGGCCACGGTGCGCGGCTGGGGCTTCGCCGGCTTCACCTTCGACTGGATCGTGCGCCAGGACGCCGTGATGTACGCCATCACCATCGCGGCCATCTGGCAGGCCTGCGGCCTCGTCATGGCGCTGATGCTGGCCGGCCTGCGCGGCATCGACGCGAGCCTGTGGATGGCCGCGCGCATCGACGGCATCCCGCCGTGGCGCGTCTACGCCAGCGTCGTGCTGCCGATGATGGGGCCGTCGTTCGGCACCGCGTTCGTGCTGCTGTCGGTCAGCGTGGTCAAGGTGTTCGACGTGGTCGTCGCGATGACCCAGGGCGGGCCGGGCCTGGCCAGCGAGGTGCCGGCCAAGTTCATCATCGACAACCTTCTGGTGCGCGCCAACATCGGGCTGGCGTCGGCGGCCTCCACCGTGTTGCTGGCGACCGTGCTGGCCCTGCTCGCGCCCTGGTTCTACGCCCGCGCGCGCGGCGCGCGCCGTGACGAGCGCGTGGTGCGCGCGCTGCGCGCGGACGAACCGCTGCAGGGAGGCGCATGACGGACACCGCCGGCGCGCCCGCCGTGCCCAGCCACGGCCTGGGCGAGGAGGCCATCGCCGAACGCCGCCGCGGCGCGCGCCGCCGTCCCGGCAGCGCCCTGCCGCGACCGGCCCGCATCGGGCTGCACGTGTTCCTCGCCACCGCGGCGCTGCTGTTCCTGCTGCCGCTGTACGTGATGGTGGCCACCTCGATCAAGCCGATGGAGGAGATCCGCCTGGGCAACCTGTTCGCGCTGCCGGTGCGCGTCACCCTGGCGCCGTGGACCCAGGCCTGGATGTCGGCCTGCACCGGCCTGGCGTGCGACGGCATCCGCGCGGGCTTCATGAACTCGGTGGCCATCGTGCTGCCCAGCACGGCGCTGTCCATCCTGCTGGGCGCCGTCAACGGCTATGCGCTGTCGTTCTGGCGGCCGCGCGGGGCCAACACCCTGTTCGTCGTCCTGCTGACCGGCGCCTTCATCCCGTACCAGGTGATGCTGTTCCCGCTGATCCGCTCGCTCGCCGCACTGGGGCTGTTCGGCACGCTGCCCGGGGTGGTGCTGATCCACACGCTGCTGGGCATGCCGGTGATGACGCTGCTGTTCCGCAACTACTACGCCGGCGTGCCGCACGAGCTGTTCATGGCGGCGCGCATCGACGGCGGCGGCTTCTGGCGCATCTTCGTGCAGCTGATGCTGCCGATGTCGCTGCCCATCGTCGTGGTGGCCACCATCATGCAGGTGACGGCGATCTGGAACGACTTCCTCATCGGGCTGGTGTTCGCCGGCCACGACTGGCTGCCGATGACGGTGCAGCTGAACAACATCATCAACACCACCACCGGCGAGCGCCTGTACAACGTCAACATGGCCGCCACGCTGCTGACCTCGCTGGTGCCGCTGGCGGTGTACCTCGTCTCCGGACGCTGGTTCGTGCGCGGCATCGCCGCCGGCGCCGTGAAAGGCTAGCTTGAACGTCTCCCTCCGCCAACTCGCCGTGCGCATGGGCGCCACGCCCGTGATCGAAAACCTGGACCTGGACGTCGTCGACGGCGAATTCCTGGTGCTGCTGGGGCCGTCGGGCTGCGGCAAGTCCACGCTGCTGCACGCGATCGCCGGCCTGGTCGACACCGAGGCCGGCAGCGTGCACATCGGCACGCGCGACGTCACCTGGGCCGACCCGAAGGATCGCGGGATCGGCATGGTGTTCCAGTCGTACGCGCTGTATCCGACGATGAACGTCGAGCACAACATGTCGTTCGGCCTGCGCGTGGCCGGGCTGCCCAAGGCCGAGATCGCGCGTCGCGTGGCGCGCGCCTCGACGATGCTGCAGCTCGACGCGCTGCTCGCGCGCAAGCCCGCGCAGCTGTCGGGCGGCCAGCGCCAGCGCGTGGCGATCGGGCGTGCGCTGGTGCGCGAGGCGCAGGTGTTCCTGTTCGACGAGCCGCTGTCCAACCTCGACGCCAAGCTGCGCACCGAGCTGCGGCGCGAGCTCAAGGCGCTGCACCGCGACCTCGGCGCGACCATGATCTACGTCACCCACGACCAGGTCGAGGCGATGACGCTGGCCTCGCGCGTGGCGGTGATGCGCGGCGGCCGCATCCAGCAGGTGGGCACGCCGGGCGAGGTCTACGCGCGGCCGGCCAACATGTTCGTCGCCGGCTTCCTCGGCTCGCCCAGCATGAACTTCATCGAGGGCGCGGTGGTCGCCGATGGCGGCGCGGCGCCCGTCGGCGCGGTGCTGGGCGTGCGGCCGGAGCACCTGGCGCTGCACCCGGCCGGTGGCCCCTGGCCCGAGGCCGAAGTGACGCTCGTCGAGGCCATGGGCGCGCACGAGGTGGTGTGGCTGGACATGCAGGGCCAGAAGCTGGCCGCCATCGCCCCGGCCACCGGCGTGCACGCGATCGGCGACCGGCTGGGCGTGCAGATGGACCTGGACCGCGCGTGCGTGTTCGACCCGGTGTCGCAAGAACGCATCGCCGCGCACGCGGCGGCGTTCTATCATCGACGGGCAGATGGCAACCATTAAAGACGTCGCAAGGCTGGCCGGCGTGGGCGTGGGCACCGCCTCGCGCGTGATCAGCGGCAAGGGCTCGTTTTCCGAGGCCGCCGCCGCGCGCGTGGAGGCGGCGGCGCGCCAGCTCGGGTTCCGCCCGAGCGCGATCGCGCGCGCACTGTCGCTGCAGTCGACCGGCACCATCGGCGTGTTCGTGCCCGACTTCAAGGGTCCGTTCTACGGCCCGCTGCTCGACGCCATCGACGCCGAGCTGCGCCTGCACGACCGCCACATGGTGGCCGCCAACGGCTGCGGCACCGACGACACCCGCCAGCAGTCGCTGGACGGCGTGCGCTTCCTGATCGAGCGCGAGTGCGACGGCATCATCCTGTGCAGCAACGCGCTGCGCGACGCCGACTTCGTGGCGTTGCGCGATGCCTTCGCCAACCTGGCCATCGTCAACCGCGACGTCAAGGGCATGAAGACGCACTGCTTCACGGTGGACCATCGCGCCGCCGGCCGCGCAGCCGCCGACGCATTGCTCGCCCATGGCCACCGCCGCCTCGCGGTGATCGCCGGGCCGGCCGACGTCGGCGACAACAAGCAGCGGCTGCAGGGCCTGTTCGACCGCCTCGGCGAGGCCGGCATCGCGGCCGACTCGGTGCTGATGGAGGAAGGCGACTTCAGCGCCTCGTCCGGCTGGGCCGCGTGCGAGCGCCTGGTGGCGCGCAAGCCCCGGATCACCGCCCTGTTCTGCGCCAACGACCAGATGGCGATGGGCGCGATCAGCTACCTGGGCCACCACGGCATCCGCGTGCCCCAGCAGTGGTCGGTGATGGGCTACGACGACTCCGACGTCGCTGCCTTCCTGTCGCCGCGCCTGACCAGCGTGCGCATCCCGATCGCCGAGATGGCGCTCAACGCGTGCCGCATGCTGCTCAACACCCGCTTCGGCTCCGGCCTCGCGGTCTCGCGCAAGTTCGTGCCGACGGTGGTGATGCGCGATTCGCTGGCCAGGGCGCCCTGAGCGCGGCAGCGCGTCCGGCGTCTCAGGCGGCGCGGCCGAACAGGCGGGCGAAGAAGCCGGGCTGGGGGCGCATCGGCACGGCCGCGTGCACGGGCTGCCTGTTGGCCTGGTCCAGGTACCAGCGGCCGAACCGCAGGTCGTGCGTCATGATGTGCCCGATCAGCCACTTGTTCAGGAACCGGCGCACCGTCTCGACGCGGGCGATCGTCCACGCGTCGCCGTTGCCGAGGAATTCCGCCACCTGGCTGCCGAACTGCTCGTGGAGCCGCAGGTGCTGGTCGAAGCCGGGGTAGCCGCTCCTTTCCATCAGGTCCTGCTCGTTGGAGAAGTGCATGACCACGTAGTCCAGCAATTCCTCGACCGTGCGATCGATCGTGCCCAGGTCGAGATCCTTGACCAGCTGGAACAGGTGCCGGTGCTCGAGGTCGACCTGCGGGATGTTGACCCGGAAGCTGTCCCGCCATTCGATGACGAAGGGATGCTTATGGGATGTGTCCAACGCGCTCATGACCAATTCCTTTGCAAGACGCTGTCGATCGTCACGAATCGACCGATCGACAGGCTCGGCGAATTCATGTCCGTGGGACCCGTGCACGCAAAGGGGGTCCAGATACCCCCCGACTTCGCGCCACCAGGCCCAGCAGTGCATTGGAGGTCGTTCGCAGGCTCGCCGCGTTGAGCGGCATCAAAGTGCCGCGCCTCTGCCGGTCAGCGCCAGCCGAAGGCCGTCCCGCCGTGAAATCGTTGGCGGTCCGCGGTCGTCAGGGCTGCGTCATCCAGGGCACGCCCTTGCAGCGGCTGTAGCCTCCCAGGTCGCGCTCCCTGGGCGCGAGCACGAGCGCGGAGCGCGCCTGCACCGTGACGGTGACGAAGCCCGAGCCGATGGTCGTCACCGGCGCGCTGCCGGGCGCGGCCAGCAGCACCAGGCGCAGGTTGAAGCCCATCACCGCGGTTCTGGAAGCCCGTCCACACGCGTGCCCCGCCCCGGTACTGCGGGCCGATCGCGAACCAGCCGCGCCACGGGCTGGCGGGGTTGGCGAACGCGTCCTTGAAGCGCGGCGTGTGCGGCCCATGTGGTTGAACACGCCGTCGAGCACCAGCTTCATGCCGGCCGCGTGCACGTCGTCGGCCAGGCGGCGGAAGGCGGCGTGGGTGCCGTACTCGGGCGAGATCTGGCGGTAGTCGAGCGCGTCGTACTTGTGGTTCGTGCAGGCGAGGTGGATCGGGTTCAGGTAGAGGACGTCGGCGCCCAGCGACTTCACGTAGTCGCCGCGCTGCGCTTGGCCTCGAGATCGGCCGCCGGCACGAAGCGGTCGACGATGACCTGGTAGACGACCGCGCCGTTGCGCCAGTCGCGGGCCCGGCGGTCGCAGACGCCGGGCCCGTCGGGCGCGGCGGCGAGCGCCGGCCAGGCGCAGGCGGCGGCGAACGCGGCGACGGCCAGGCGCCGCGCTGCGAGGTGTTGAAAAGCCAGCATGTCTCCGCTTTCCTTTCTTGGCGACGCCGGTGGCCGGGGCGAGGCCTTGCGCGCCGACAACGGCCCTGACTTTAGGGCAAGACCCGCGCGCCGTTCAGCGCTACGATTCGCGCTCAACGAAGGAGCCTGACATGACCCGCTTTGCCAACATTCTCGAGACCGTCGGCCGCACTCCGGTGGTGCGCATCAACAAGCTGGCGCCCGAGGGTGTCGAGTTGTGGGTCAAGGTCGAATCGTTCAATCCGCTGGGCTCGGTCAAGGACCGCCTGGCGCTCGGCGTGATCGAGGCGGCCGAGAAGAGCGGAGCCCTCAAGCCCGGCCAGACGGTGGTGGAGGCCACCAGCGGCAACACCGGCATCGGCCTGGCGATGGTGTGCGCCCAGAAGGGCTACCCGCTGGTGGTGACCATGGTCGAGACCTTCAGCGTCGAGCGCCGGCGCCTGATGCGCTTCCTCGGCGCCAAGGTGGTGCTGACCCCGGCGGCCGAGCGCGGCACGGGCATGGTCCGGAAGGCGGTCGAGCTCGCCGCGGCGCACGGCTGGTTCCTGACCCGCCAGTTCGAGAACGAGGCCAACGCGGACATGCACTCGCGCACCACCGCGCGCGAGATCGTCGACGACTTCGCCGGCCAGCGGCTCGACTACTGGGTCACCGGCTTCGGCACCGGCGGCACGCTGCGCGGCGTCTCGCGCGTTCTGGCCAAGGAGCGCCCGGACACGAAGATCGTCGTCTGCGAGCCAGCCGACGCGCCGATGCTCACCAGCGGCCTGCCGCAGGAGAGCAACCCGGACGGCAGCTGCAGCGTGAGCCATCCGTCCTGGAAGCCGCATCCGCTGCAGGGCTGGAGCCCCGACTTCATCGGCAAGCTCACGCGCGATGCGGTCGCCTCCGACGTGATCGACCGCATCGTCACGGTCACCGGCGCCGAATCGATGCACTGGAGCCGCCAGCTGGCGCAGCAGGAAGGCATCTTCGTGGGCACCTCCAGCGGCGGAACCTTCGCGGCGGCGCTCGAGGTCTGCAAGACCGCGCCGAAGGGATCGGTGGTGCTGTGCATGCTGCCCGACACCGGCGAGCGCTACCTGAGCACGCCGCTGTTCGCGGACATCCCGGCCGACATGAGCGAGGACGAGCTGGCGATCATGCGGTCCACGCCGGGCAGCCACCTGGCGCCCAAGGCCTGAACCGGGAACGGGGACGACTCAGGATCGCTGGACGGTCTTGTAGATCCCGCACCCCAGCACCAGGCCCTCGCCGGCCGGCACGATGAACGACGTCTTCGGCGCCACCTTGCCCGTGGCCGGGTTCAGGAAGTCGTAGTCCACCCACCCGCCGCCCTTGGCGGCCGCGGCCCACACGTCGCGGCCCAGTTGCGTGACGTCGGTGCCCAGGATCTGCGCGCCCGTCTTGCGCAGGTTCTGCGGCTTGCCGGCGAACGCGTGGTAGACCAGCCCGCGATCCCAGGCGAAGACGTACATGTCGCGGTCGCAGAAGCCGTTGGCCGCGTCGGTGATGTCGGCCAGGCAGGCGGGGCCGCGCCGCTTGAACAGCTCGAGCGCGCGCATCACCAGCGCGTGCGCCTCGTCGGCGGTGCCCTGGCGCAGCCGGAACGTGCCGACCGTGCGGGCGAGCCGCTGTGCGCGCTCGCCCAGGCCGGCCGACGCCGAGGAGGTCTGCTCGACCATCGTCGCGTTCTCCTGCGTGATGCCGTCCAGGCCGGCGATGGCCTCCGACATCTGGCCCAGGCTGCTGCTCTGCTGCTCGGCCGCCGACGTGATCGCGCGCACGTTGCCGGCCACCTCGCCGATGCCGGCGACGACGTTGGCCAGCAGCGCGCCGACCTCGTCGATGCGCGACGCACCCGAGGCCACCTGCTGGCTGGACGTGGCGATCAGCGCCTTGATCTCCTGCGCCGCGCTGCCGCTGCGCAGGGCCAGCGTGCGCACTTCGGCGGCCACCACGGCGAAGCCGCGGCCGTTCTCGCCGGCGCGCGCCGCTTCCACCGCGGCGTTGAGCGCGAGGATGTTGGTCTGGAAGGCGATGCCGTCGATCACGCCGATGATGTCGTGCACCCGCTGCGAGCTGGTACGGATCGCGTGCATCGTCTCGACGGCCTCGCGCATGCGGCTGCCGCCCGACTCGGCCATCTCGTGCACCCGGCTCGCGAGCTGTTCCACGGCGCGGGCGTCGAGGGCGTTCTGGCGCACGGAGCCGCTCAGGTCCTGCACGCTGGCCGTGGTCTGCTCCAGGCTGGCCGCCTGGCGCTCGGTGCGCTGCGCCAGCTCCGTGGTGCCGGCCGCCAGCGACTGGCTGGCCTGCGAGACGAAGGTCGCCTCGCTGCGGATGTCGGCCACGAGGGCCGACATGCTGGCGTTCATCTCGTCGAGCGAGGCGGCGATCGCACCGAACTCGTCGCGGCGGCGGGTCTCGAGGCGGCCCGACAGGTCGCCCTGCTTCATCGCATCGACACTCGCCTGCAAGGGCAGCAGCGAGCGCGCGAGGTAGCGGTGCAGCGAGAAGCTCAGCACGGCCGCGGCCGCCCCGAGCACGCCGCAGACGATCGCGATGGCGGACAGGCCTTCGAGCTGCACCAGGCGCACCCCGGCGCACCCGGCCAGGGCCACGCAGGCGAAGCCCAGCAGGGCGATTCGGCGGGCAACGGAGGCCCCGGCGGCGGCGTCGACTCGATCCATCCCTTCGTCCTTCCGGGCCGCAAGGGCGGCTCGATTCCGATGAATCTTAGAGACGCAAGCGGGCGTCGATGCGTGCATCAACACCCGCAACCGCCCGTATTTCGCCCGCGGCGCGCCCCGGCAACGCGACCGTGGCGCCCACGCGGCGGGAATGGCCGGCAATGACGGCCCTGATCGGCCGGACGCGGCCGCCGGCCGACCCTAGACTTTGCTGGCGCTAAAGGAGTGCAAGCATGCCCATGGTCACCCCCACCCTCAACCTGCCGCAGCCGACCGTGCCGCCGAAGGCCGTGGCGCCCGCGCCGGCCCCCGTCGCGACGCCGGCCGCGGCCCCGGCTGCCCGGCCCGCTGACGTACCCAGCGCCACCGTCACGCTGAGCCCGCAGGCCCTCAGCGCAATGGCCGCGGCGAACCACCCGTCGTCGACGCCGTCGACGACGTCGCCGGGCGCCGCCCCGGCGGCGCCGACGCCCGCCGCGCACGACGGCTCGGTCTACGAGAGCCTGAAGAGCGGCATCGCCACGGCGGTCGCCGACGTCGGCGACGCGATCGCCGGCGGCGCCCATGCGGTGGTCGACGGCGTCGAGACCACGCTGTCGACCGCGAACAAGGTGGCCAAGGGCCTGCTCGAGCTGCCGTTCGCCGCGGTGGCCAAGGCCTGCGACGCCGCGGGGGCGGTCATCGACGAGCTGTGACGCCGACGGCCGTGGCCACGGGCATCACCCTCGACTCGCTGCTGAGCAACTGACGGCCCGACGACGGCGCGGCAGCGGCCGCGCCGGCTTCACGTGCCGGTCGGCCCCAGCAGCGTGGCGACGACCGCGTGCTGCCAGGTGGTGATCTCCCACGGGTTGCCGTCCGGGTCCTCGAAGTACAGCGACCACGCCAGCCGATGGTCTTCCGGTTCGACCGGACGGCGCAGCGTCGCCACCAGGTGGTCGCGCCAGGCGACGAACTCCTGTGCGCCCACCGCAAGCGCGATGACGCTGCGGCACGGCTGCGGCACCGCCTCGAACAGCGCGATGTGCACGGTGCCCGACGAGTTCGCCAGCGTCAGCGGCCCGCCGTCGGCCCACGATTCGAGCTCGGGCACGCGCACGAATCCCATCACGTCGGCATACCACTGCTCAGACTTGGCGCGGTTGCCCGCATACAGGTGGATGTGGTCGATGCGGTCGAAGACAGGAATCATGGGGCGGCTCGGAAGAGGGTCGTCGAGGTTCGACGGCAATCGCCAGGCCCGCCGCGGCGCGGGGCGAGGGCGCGGGGCGGATGCGCGCGCGGGACGCGCTCAGCGCCCGAGCGAGCCCGCGTGCGTGCGGGTGCGGGCGCGCGAGGTGGCGGCGGCGGCCAGCCAGGCGCTCTGCATCACGTCGAGCTCGGCCAGGCGGGTCACGAGGCGCTTGGGGCCGGCGTACGCGTCGTAGACGGCCCGGTGGCCGGCGAGCGACATCGAGCCGTCGAGGTCGTAGTACGAGCGCACCCAGCCGAGCAGGTGCTCGAGGTGGTCGTCCTGCTCCTGCTGGCTGCGGTACTTGTGCGGCTCCCAGGGACGCGCGCGGCAGTTGGCGACGCAGACGTCCTCGCCCGGTTCCAGGAAGATCAGGAGCGGCCCGTTGGGCAGCACGGCCTCGACCAGGTCGCCGTAGCAGCCATCGATGACCCAGTCGTCGGACTCGCGGCAGAACTGCGCGAGGTCGGCGAAGACGAGCTCGTCGGGCCTCTGCACGGCCACCTGGTCGGGTTCCCAGACCAGCGTATCGAGATCGAGCATCGGCATGCCCTGCGTGCGCGCGAGCGACTTCGCGAGGGTCGACTTGCCCGATCCGGCGTTGCCGAGGATGACGATGCGCATTCGATGGCGTGTGGTGGCGGTGGCCGCATTGTCCTCGACAGCGGCGCGCAAGTCACGGGGGCCGACTCAGGGTTTGCCTGACGGGTGCGGCGCCGGCCCGCCCCCGCGCTCGAGCCGGCCTGTCACCCCCCTGTCACGCGCGCCCTCCAGGATGCACGATTTGTCATCCAGAGAGAGTCCGCGCCCATGAATTCGAACGTCGGTTCCGCCGCGTTGCCAGGCGGCCAGGCCGCCGCCGGCCGCCCGCGCCTCGATCACAAGTCCGGCAAGGGCACCTGGGCGCTGTTCGCGTTCCTGCTGCTGGCCGGCCTGGGCTACACGGCCTGGAGCATCGCCAGCGACTATGCCGGCAGCGGCGAGAGCGCCACCACTGTCTGGCCGTTCATCCTGCTGGGTCTGGCGCTGCTGATCGCGCTCGGCTTCGAGTTCGTCAACGGCTTCCACGACACGGCCAACGCGGTGGCCACGGTCATCTACACCCACTCGCTGCCGCCGCACGTGGCGGTGCTGTGGTCGGGCCTGTTCAACTTCCTGGGCGTGCTCGTTTCCAGCGGCGCGGTGGCCTTCGGCATCATCTCGCTGCTGCCGGTGGAGCTGATCCTGCAGGTGGGCTCCAGCGCCGGCTTCGCGATGGTGTTCGCGCTGCTGATCGCGGCCATCGTCTGGAACCTGGGCACCTGGGTGCTGGGCCTGCCGGCCTCGTCCTCGCACACGCTGATCGGCTCCATCATCGGCGTGGGCGTGGCCAACGCGCTGATGCACGGGCGCGACGGCACCGCCGGCGTGGACTGGGCGCAGGCGGTCAAGATCGGCTATTCGCTGCTGCTGTCGCCGCTGGTGGGCTTCGCCTGCGCCGGACTGCTGCTGCTCGCGCTGCGCGCGCTGGTCAGGAACAAGGCGCTCTACGAGGCGCCCAAGGGGTCGGCGCCGCCGCCGCCGTGGATCCGCGCGCTGCTGGTGCTCACCTGCACCGGCGTGTCGTTCTCGCACGGCTCCAACGACGGCCAGAAGGGCATGGGCCTGATCATGCTGATCCTGGTGGGCACGGTGCCGATCTCGTACGCGCTCAACCGCGCGATGCCGGCCGACCAGACCGCGGAGTTCGCCACCATCGCGCACGTGGCGCAGGCCTCGCTGGAGCGCACGGCGCCCGGGTTCGCGCCCGCCGACGCGCGGGCGACGCTGTCGCGCTACGTGCGCACCAGGGCCGTCGAGCCGTCCACGCTGCCCGCGCTGGCCGTGGTCGCCGGCTCGATCGGCGACCAGGTGCGCCAGCACGACACGCTGGCCAAGGTGCCGGCGGCCGCCGTCGCCAACGTGCGCAACGACATGTACCTGGCCTCGGAGACGATCCGCCTGGTCGACAAGGACGCCCACATCGCGCTGGACCCCGACACCCGCACGCACCTGCTGGGGTTCAAGAAGCGCATCGATGCCGCCACCAAGTTCATCCCGCTGTGGGTGAAGGTGGTGGTGGCCATCGCCCTGGGGCTGGGCACGATGGTGGGCTGGAAGCGCATCGTGGTGACCGTGGGCGAGAAGATCGGCAAGTCGCACCTGACCTACGCGCAGGGCATGTCGGCCGAGCTGGTGGCGATGCTCACCATCGGCGCGGCCGACGCCTTCGGCCTGCCGGTGTCCACCACCCACGTGCTGTCGTCGGGCGTGGCCGGCACGATGGCGGCCAACCGGTCGGGCCTGCAGTGGTCGACGATCCGCAACCTGGCCATGGCCTGGGTGCTGACGCTGCCGGCCGCCATCCTGCTCTCGGGCAGCCTGTACTGGCTGTTCACGAAACTGTTCTGAACCGGAGTCCGACGCCATGAACGCCTTGTTCGACCAGGACGCGATGCGCCGCCGCATCGAGCGCGAGCTCGTCGACGGCTACGACGAGGAAATCGAGATGGAGATGGAGGACCGCCTCGTCGCCGACCCGCTGGACGCCAGCGGCGAGGACGCCGCCGAGCGGGTGCGCTATTTCCGCGAGCTGTTCCGCCTGCAGGGCGAGCTGGTCAAGCTGCAGGACTGGGTGGCGCACACGCGCCAGAAGGTGGTGATCCTGTTCGAGGGCCGCGACGCCGCCGGCAAGGGCGGCGTGATCAAGCGCATCACCCAGCGCCTGAACCCGCGCGTGTGCCGCACCGTCGCCCTGCCCGCCCCCAACGACCGCGAGCGCACCCAGTGGTACTTCCAGCGCTACGCCTCGCAGTTGCCGGCCGCCGGCGAGATCGTGCTGTTCGACCGCAGCTGGTACAACCGCGCCGGCGTCGAGCGCGTGATGGGCTTCTGCACCGACGACGAGGTCGAGGAGTTCTTCCGCTCGGTGCCGGCCTTCGAGGGCATGCTGCAGCGCTCGGGCATCAAGCTGATCAAGTACTGGTTCTCGATCACCGACGACGAGCAGGAGCTGCGCTTCCTGGGTCGCATCCACGATCCGCTCAAGCAGTGGAAGCTCAGCCCGATGGACCTCGAGAGCCGCCGCCTGTGGGAGGAGTACACCAAGGCCAAGGAAGTGATGCTGGAGCGCACCCACAGCGCCGAGTCGCCCTGGTGGGTGGTGCAGGCCGTCGACAAGAAGCTGGCGCGCCTGAACTGCATCCATCACCTGCTGGCGCAGTTCCCGTACACCGAGGTCGAGCATCCGCCGGTGGTCCTGCCCGAGCGCCTGCGCCACGAGCACTACTCGCGCCAGGCGGTGCCCGAGGAAATGATGGTGCCGGACGTCTACGGCAGCCGCTAGGCCTCGCCGACTCCGCAGCACGGGCCGCGCCTTCGACGGAGGCGCGGCCCGCTGCCTTTCGCTGCACGAAAACCAAAGCCATGACGGCGCGTGGGGGCTGTCGCGGCGACCCTATCATCGCTCGACGCTTGTCCACCCTCCTGCAGGAAACCACCCCATGCTGTTCGACCCGATCAAGATCCGCAACCTGTCCCTGTCCAACCGCACGGTGATGTCGCCGATGACGCGCAGCCGCGCCGTCGAGGCCAACACACCCAACGCGCTGATGGCCGATTACTACGCGCAGCGCGCCGGCGCCGGCCTGATCGTCACCGAGGGCACGTCGCCGTCGCCCGACGGCCTGGGCTACGCCCGCATCCCGGGGCTGTTCAACGCGCAGCAGGTCGCCGGCTGGAAGCTGGTGACGGAAGCGGTGCATGCCAAGGGCGGCAGGATCGTGGTGCAGCTGATGCACACGGGCCGCGTGACGCACGTCGCCAACCTGCCCGCCGGCGCGCGGGTCGTCGGCCCGACGGCCGAGGTCTGCCCCGGCCAGATGTACACCGATGCCCAGGGCATGCAACCGCACTCGGTGCCCCACGCGATGACCGAGGCCGACATCGCGCATGCGGTGGCCGGGTTCGCGCAGTCGGCCCGGCTGGCGATCGAGGCCGGCTTCGACGGCATCGAGCTGCACGCGGCCAACGGCTACCTGATCGAGCAGTTCCTCAACCCCAACGTCAACACCCGCAACGACGGCTACGGCGGCACGGCCGAAGGCCGCAACCGCTTCGCGCTCGAGGTGGCGCGCGCCACGGCCGCCGCCATCGGCGCCGACAAGGTGGGCATCCGCCTGTCGCCGTACGGCGTGTTCAACGGCACCGGGCCCTTCGCCGACGTCGACGCGCAGTACAAGGCGCTGGTCGACGGCCTGTCCGCCCTCGGCCTGCTGTACGTGCACGTGCTCGATCACTCGGCGATGGGCGCGCCCGCCGTGCCGGCCGCGATCAAGGCGGTGCTGCGCGCCGCCTTCGACGGCCCGTTCATCCTCGCCGGCGGCTTCGACCATCGCGGCGCCGAGCAGGTGCTGGTCGAGGGCCAGGCCGACCTGGTGGCCTTCGGGCGCCCGTTCCTGGCCAACCCGGACCTGGTCGCGCGCATGAAGGTGGACGCGCCACTGAACGCGCCGGACATGGACACGTTCTACACGCCCGGTGCCAAGGGCTACACGGACTACCCGGCCCTGGCCTGACAGGTCCGCGACGCCGCGACGGGGATCCTCAGTCGCGGCGTCGGAACGCGAGCCAGCCGGCCAGTCCGGTGAAGGCGACCACCAGCGCGGCGATCCAGAGAAACCCGTGCGGGTCCTGCGACAGCGGGATGCCGCCCACGTTCATGCCCAGCAGGCCGGCGACGATGTTGATCGGCAGCGCCAGCACTGTCACCACGGTCAGCGTGAACACGCTGGAGTTGGTGTGCTCGCCCACCTGCGCGGCGATCTCGTCCTGCAGCAGCTTGATGCGCTCCTGAAGCGCGGCCAGGTCGCGCAGCACCAGGGAGAATTCCTCGGTGGCCTGGCGCAGGGCGTCGAGGTCGGCCTCGCCGGTCCAGGGGGGCGGCTGGCGCAGCAGCCGGAACAGCGCCCCGGGCTCGGGCGCCAGCAGGCGCTGCAGGCGCACCAGCACCCGGCGCAGCTTGCCGAGATCCTCGCGCTTGTCGCCGAGCCGTCCCAGCAGCAGCTTGTCCTCCACGTCGTCCACCTGCAGCGTGGCCTGGCGCACGATGCGCACCAGCACGTCGCCCTGGTCGCGCAGCAGGCGGTCGAGGAACAGCAGCGAGGAACGGAACACGATGCCCTGGCGCACCGCGTGGCGCAGGCGGTCGATCGAGCGCAGCGGGTGCACGCGCGCCGTGATCGCCATGCGCGGGCCCACGTTGACCCACAGCGTCTCGATCTGCGACGGGTCGAACGAGAACTCGAACGACACGTCGTTGACCACGGCCACCAGCGTGTCGCGGGCGTCCTCGATCCGGGTCGAGCGCGAGCCTTCGTGCAGGGCCTCGAAGAATTCCGGCGCGACGCCGAGGTTGGCCGCGATCCACGGCTCGGCGCCGGCGTCGGTGAGGTTGAAGTGCAGCCAGATGAAATCGCCCGGCGCGGCCGCGGGCTCGTCGGCGAGCCAGGCGAGCGCGCCGGCGAGATCGATCGCCGTGCCCGCGCAGCCGCCCGCGAAGAGGTAGCCGCAGATCAGGCCGTTAGGATCGGAGCCGTATCGGATGTCCATGTTCGTCGATGCCGTCTTCCGGTCCGCTGGGGCAAGGCGCGGATTATCGCCGCCTTCCATGCCCGCGCCGTGACAGCGCCCGGCCTGGCCCGGCCCGGCGCTGCCCGGTTACATGCGCATGGCAAGATCGACCGCGTCGGCACCGACGTGCCAGCTTTCGAACCCTACCGCATGAATGTCGTTTCCCGAGCCGCCGGCGCCCTGCTCGCGCTGGCGCTGACGCTGCCCGCCGGCGCGGCCGACGAGCCGGCGCCCCCGGCCCGGTGCCTCGCCCCGTCCCACGATCGCGCCGCCGACCATGCCTGCGCCGTCGGCCTGGCACGCCAGGCCGAGACCGAGCGCGGAGCCGGCCACAACGACGCCGCGCTCGCCGCGCTGGCGCGCGCCGACCAGTTCGCGCCCGAGGACCTGCGCTTCGCGATGGCGCACGCCGGCCTCGCGCTCAAGGTCGCCAACCAGCTGACGCCCGCAGGCATCGAGGCGGCGGCCGCGGCGACGCCCGACGACATCGGCCTGGCGATGATGCGTGCCGAGCTGGCCATCGCGAAGAAGGATTTCGCCACCGCCCTGGCCACCATCGATCGCGTGCTCGCGAAGCGTCCCGAGGCCTTGCTGGCCTGGGAGATGCGGGCCTCGGCCAACGTGGCGCGGCCCGATTTCGACGCCGCCCGGCGCGATGCCGAGCAGGCCCTGCGCCTGGAGTCGAAGTCGCCGGTGGCGCTGCGCCTGCGCGCCGTGCTGCGCAACAACAGCGGCGACCACGCCGGCGCCCTGGCCGATTTCGAGGCGGCCCACACGCTCGCCCCGCGTCCCGACGACCCGTTCGTGATCGGCTCCACCCAGTTCCTGCAGCGCCAGTTCGGCGCCGCCGCCGACACGCTGGCACGCCGGCCGCCCGCGGCTCCCGACGGCACCTACTGGCGGCTGTGGCGCTACCTGGCGCTGGCGCGCGTGGGCGGCGTCGAACGCGCCAGCGGCAGCCTCGGTCCGGGCACGGCACCGGGCACCACCGCGCCCTGGCCGGGTCCGGTGGTCGACTACTTCCACGGCAGCATCGACTCGGCCGCCCTGCTGGCCGAGGCGAAGAAGGCCCAGGACACGCAGAACCTGTCGCAGGTCTGCGAGGCGCACTTCTACCTGGCCGAGGATTCGCTGCTGCACCGGCGCGGCGACGCCGTCGCGCTGCTGCGCCAGGCGGTCCAGGAGTGCCCGCAGAACTTCCACGAGTACGAGGGTGCGATGGCGGAGCTGCGGGCGGCGGGCGTGCCGGCCGCTGCCCCGGGGCCGACGCTCGCGGCAGCGGCGGCCGCTTCGGCCTCCGCGCCGGCGTCCGCCGCGCCTGCGCCTGCAGCTGCGCAGGCGGCGTCGACCGTCAGGCGCTAGCCAGCGCGACGCGCGGCCTCGGACTCACTGGCCGCGCTGGTAGTTCACCGGCTCGTAGGTGTAGCCCTTGCCGTTGACGGCCAGGTGTCCGATGCCCGGGAATTGCAGGTGCGCCGCGGCGATCAGCGTGCGCTCGCGGGCGGCCTGCGCGAAGACCTTCAGGCGCATCGCCTCGGCGGCCCGGTTGTCGCTGTCGAAATCGATCGTCACGGTCGGGTCGTCGAGCTGCACGGCGGCCACGTGGATCAGGTCGCCGACGACGATCAGCTTTGCGCCCTTGCTCTCGACGACGTAGCTGGTGTGGCCCGGCGTGTGGCCCGGCGTGGCCCAGGCGCGCACGCCCGGCACGATCTCGCCGTCGGCGGCGACGGGCTGCAGGCGGCCCGCGGCCTGGTAGGGACCGAACGCGCTCATCGCGCTCGTGAAGCGATCGCGCTCCTCGGCGGGGGCGCGGGCCATCTCGGCGGCGCTCAGGAAGTGGTCGACGTCGCCCTTGCCCGCGTGCACCACGGCCTTGGGAAACACGGCCACGCCCTCGTGCGACAAGCCGCCCATGTGGTCGCCGTGCATGTGGGTGATGAAGATGTCGTCGACCTGCTCGGGCCGGTAGCCGGCCGCCTTCAGGTTGGCCAGCAGCGTGCCCGAGGTCGGACCGCTGTAGCCACCGGTGCCGGCGTCGATCAGCACCAGCCGGCTGCCGGTGTTGACCAGGTAGGCGTTGACCGAGGTCTCCACCGGCAGGCCCTGGAAGTGGCGCGCGAGCGCGGCCGCGGTCTTCGCCGCGGGCTGCTTGAGCAGCTTGTCCACCGGCAGGTCGAAGCTGCCGTCGTACAGCGCGGTCACCTCGAAATCGCCCAGGCTCATGCGGTAGAAGCCGGGAGCCTGGGTGCGCACCATCGGCGCCGCGGCCTGGACCGGCGCGATGGCGAGCGTCGAGAAGGCGGCGGCGGCGGCCAGGGCGGTGGCGCGGGCCAGGCTGGCAAGGCGGTGCGAGGTCATTCGGCGGTCTCTCTCGGTGACGGGGGAGCCGCATTGTGGGTCGCCCGACGCGCGGCCGCTGGCGCGCCGGACGAGGGCCCACGCGTGCGAGGGGCTTGGCGCATGGGCCCGGCGCCGCGGCGCGCGTGCCTCAGGGCGCCGGCTGGAAGCGCGGGTCGGCGAACTGCCACAGCAGGAAGCTCCACGCGTCGGCCGTGCGTTCGGCGGTGTCCTGGCCGCCGTCCTCGCGCAGCAGCACCGGCCTGCCCGACGTCGTGGCGGCCTGCAGGCGGGCGGCCCACCGCGACGCCTCAGACGGGCGGGTAGTCGCCGTAGCCGTCCGGCCACGGCGTCAATACCTCGAATCCGTCATTCGTGACGGCCACCATGTGTTCCCACTGCGCCGACAGCGAATGGTCGCGCGTGACCACCGTCCAGCCGTCGGCCAGCTCGCGCGTGCCCGACCTGCCGGCGTTGACCATGGGCTCGATGGTGAACACCATCCCCTCCTGCAGCCGCAGGCCCTCGCCGCGGCGGCCGAAGTGGCAGACCTGCGGGTCGTCGTGGTAGATCTGGCCGATGCCGTGGCCGCAGTAGTCGCGCACGACGCTGAAGCCCGCCTTCTCGGCCACGCCCTGGATGGCGGCACCGACGTCGCCCAGCGTCGCGCCGGGGCGCACCTCGCGGATGCCCGCGCACATCGCCTCGTAGGTGGTGTCGACCAGGCGCCGGGCGAGCACGCCGGGCGTGCCCACGAAGTACATGCGGCTGGAGTCGCCGTACCAGCCATCCTTGATGACCGCGACGTCGATGTTGACGATGTCGCCGTCCTTCAACTTCTTGTCGCCCGGGATGCCGTGGCACACCACGTGGTTGACCGAAGTGCACAGCGTCTTGGGGAAGCCGTGGTAGCCGATGTTGGCGGGAATGGCCTTCTGCACCTCGACGATGTGGTCGTGGCACAGCTTGTCGAGCGCGTCGGTGGTGACGCCGGCCCTGACATGCGGCGCGATCATGCGCAGCACGTCGGCGGCGAGCGCGCCCGCGGCGCGCGCCATGGCGATCTCGGCCGGGGTCTTGACGAGGCTGGCCCCGCGCTTCATCGGGCCGCCTTGCGCAGCACCTTGCGGGCCGTCACCGACGCCGCCACGGCGACCTCGGGCCGCACGAACGACAGCTCGGCCGCGCCGGTGCGCGCGCTGCGCAGCATCAGCTGGCAGATGTCGCCGTAGGTCAGCTCGGGGTGCAGCTCGGACAGCATGCCCACGCGCAGCCAGTGCTCGGCCTGGGCGTTGATGGAGCGGCTCAGCGCGTCGCTGGCGTCGCGCAGGTTGTCATGCATGAGGTCGGAGATCTTGACGATGCCCATCGCGGCAGTCCTTATACGTTCCATATACAGATCGTATATTAGCACGCAGCATCCTCAGGCGCGCAGTACCTCCTGGGGGCGCACCGTCAGGTACATCGGCGCCGGGGTGCGCACGCCGCGGATCAGCTTGAGCACGCAGTCGCGGTTGACGCGGCTCGCGTCCAGCGTCTGGTGCAGCGCGTCGACGCTGGCGATTGGCACGCCGTCGAGGCCGACGATGATGTCGCCCTCCTTGACGCCCACGCGCGCCGCGGGGCTGTCGGGCTCGACGCTCATCACCCGCACACCGCTCGCGTTCGGCAGCTCGTAGGCGAGCACCACGCGGCGGTGCAGTTCCTGCGTCTGGCCGGCCACGCCCAGGTAGCCGCGGCGAACGCGCCCGTGCTGCAACAGTTGCGGGATGACCCAGCCGGCGATGTCCACCGCCACCGCAAAGCAGATCGCCTGCGCGCCGCGGATGATGGCGGTGTTGATGCCGATCACCTCGCCGTTCGAGTCGAGCAGCGGGCCGCCCGAGTTGCCGGGGTTGAGCGCGGCGTCGGTCTGGATGACGTCGGGAATCAGCCGGCCGGTGCTGGTGCGCATGCTGCGCCCGAGCGCGCTGACGATGCCCGCGGTGACGGTGTGCTCGAAGCCCAGCGGGTTGCCGATGGCGATGGCGATCTGGCCGCGCTTCAGGCCCGCCGAGCGGCCCAGCGGCGCGTGCGCCAGCGCGCCCTTGGACAGGCCGTCGATGCTCAGCACCGCGAGGTCGGTGTCGGGGTCGTCGCCGACCCAGCGCGCGTCGAACTCGCGGCCATCAGCCAGCGACAGCCGGTGGCGCAACGCGGGCCGGGCGGCCGCCGCGGGCTGGCCGGCGCGCACCACGTGCGAGTTCGTCAGGACGTACCCGTCGGGGGTGAACAGGAAGCCCGAGCCGCCGCCCAGCTTGTCGCCGGCGCCGCCGGCGTCGTGCAGGCGCACCGCGGCCACACTGGGCCCGACGCGCTCCACCACCTCGCTGACCGTGCGCGAGTAGGCGTCCTGCAGGAAGGCGTCGTTGGCACCCATGTCGTTCTCCTTCGAGCAGCCAAGTGGGTGGCCGATGGCGCGATTTCAAGGGCCGGCGGCATGCGAAGATCGACGCCTCGGCGATGCGCCGCAGGCTCAAAGCGGTTCACAATCGGCCGATGCGCCCTCCCCGCCATGCCGCGTCGATCGCCACCGTGGCGAACGGTGTCGACGCGCGCCGGGTGTCACGGCGGCGCCCGTCGCCCTGACGGCATCCCTGCCATGAACGCCGCGCCGTCCGCCATCGTCCTGCCGCCCGTGCGCGACCGGGCCTTGTTCGCCACGACGGTCGCGGTCGTCCTGCTCACCTGGGCCGCCGTGGCCTTCGCGTGCTGGCGCGGGCGCGAGGACGCGATCGACGACTGGCGATTCTTCCTGGCCAACATGTCGGAGATGGCCGCCCAGCACGCCGACCAGACGCTGGCCGCCGCCGACGGCGTGCTTCAACGCGTGGTCGACGACGTCGCCAAGACCGCGCCCGCCGATGCCGCCGACCTGGTGGCCAAGGCCGGCACGCGCGAGATGTACGAGACGCTGCGGCGCCGCCAGGGCGACCTGCCGCAGATCGGCGTCCTGTCGGTGCTGACCCCCGCGGGCCAGTTGATCAACTACTCGCGCGCCTACCCGACGCCGACGGTGGGCCTGGCCGATCGCGACTACCTGAAGGCCCACCTGGCCGACGACGGGCTCGAGGTGTTCCTGTCGGCCCCCGTCAAGAGCCGCGGCAGCGGCCAGTGGACGTTCTACCTGGCGCGCAAGCTGCGCGGCGTCGACGGCCGCCTGGCGGGCATCGCGCTGGTGGGCATCGAGTGCGAGTACTTCCAGCGCTTCTACGAGTCCATCGATTCGGCCCGCGAGGGCGTGACGGTGCTGCTGCTGCGCCGCGACGGCGTGATGCTGGCGCGCCAGCCGCCGCTGGAGGCCTTCGTCGGCAAGAGCTTCGCGGCAGGCCCGGTCTTCAAGTTGCTGGAGCAGTCGGGCGCCGCCGTTCCACGCACCGCGTTCATCGACGGGCCGCGCGTGGTCGACCGTTCCGAGACCCGCCGGCGCCTGGTGGCGCCGACGCTGTCGCATGTCTATCCCACCGTCGTCGCCCTGCTGGTGACCGAGGACCTGATCCTGGCGCACTGGTACCGCACCACGATCGCGCTCGTCGCGGTGGCACTGGCCTTCGACGCCGTGCTGGTGGCGCTGGCGCTGTGGATCGCCCGCCTGCTGCGGCGCCGACGCGAGATCCTGCGCCAGCTCAAGAGCGCGCTGACGGCGGCCGACAGCGCGAGCCAGGCCAAGACCTCCTTCCTGGCCAACATGAGCCACGAGATCCGCACGCCGATGAACGGCATCCTGGGCATGACCGAGCTGCTGCTGCGCACGCCGCTGGACGCGCGCCAGCGCGAGCTCGCCGCGGCCGCCCACGCCTCGGGCGAGACGATGCTGCACGTGCTCAACGACGTGCTGGACGTCTCCAAGATCGAGGCCGGCAAGGTGGTGCTGGAGCAGCTGGACTTCGACCTGCAGCGCCTGCTGGCCGACGAGCTCGCGCTGTTCCGCGCCACGGCCGCGGCCACCGGCATCGCGCTCGAGGGCGCGTTCGACGACGCCTTGCCGGCCATGGTGCGCGGCGACCCGACGCGGCTGCGCCAGATCCTCACCAACCTGTTGAACAACGCCGTCAAGTTCACCGAGCGCGGCGGCCAGGTGTGCCTGCAGGCGCGCCGCACCGGCGGCGACGAGCACACGCACCGGCTGTCGTTCGAGGTGCGCGACAGCGGCATCGGCATCAGCCCGGCCGCGCAGGACCGGCTGTTCGAGCCGTTCACCCAGGCCGACGAATCGACCACGCGCCGCTTCGGCGGCACCGGGCTCGGGCTGGCGATCACCAAGGAACTGGTCGCGCTGATGGGCGGCACGCTGTCGGTCGTCAGCGCGCCCGGCGCCGGGTCGAGCTTTCGCGTGGACCTGGCGCTGGCCGCGTCGCCGGCGGTACACCGCCCGGCGGCTCCCGCGCCCGACTACGGCACCGGCGACCTGCGCCTGGCGGGCCTGCACCTGCTGGTGGCCGAGGACAACCCGGTCAACCTGCAGGTGGTCGTCGCGATGCTCGAGGGCATGGGCGCGCGCGTGACCTGCGCGCTGGACGGCGCACAGGCCGTGGCGCAGTGCCGCAACGGCCACTTCGACGCCTTGCTGCTCGATTGCCAGATGCCCGGCATGGACGGCTACGAGGCCGCGCGCCACATCCGCGCCGAAGGCGCCCGCCGCCTGCCCATCATCGCGGTGACCGCCAACGCGATGGCCACCGACCGCGACCTGTGCCTGGCCGCGGGCATGAACGACCACCTGGCCAAGCCGCTGGCGCGCGAGGCGCTGGCGGCAATGGTGTTGAAGTGGGTGCGGCCAGCGGGCGCCTCCCCTGCCTGAGGCCGGGCCCGACGCCCGCGCTCGCGCGGGAACTCAGCTGAACGACGAACTGCCCATCCGGCCCTTGACGAGCATCGCCACCGCGATGACCAGCTTCAGCAGCAAGGCGATCAACGCCGCATGGAGCACGCCGCCCACCACGAAGGCGGTGGCCAGGAACGCGCCCCAGAACGCCACCACGAGCCGCCAGCCCAGGTTGGAGCCGTAGATCAGCGAGACGGCAACCATCAGGCCGAACGTGAAGAGGTGGATGGCCACGGCGGGGAGTCCCTTGGTTGAGGAAGTCGATGACGCTGCGACGGGGCCGCGCCGGAAGTGAATCGATTCTGGACCGCACGGCAGGGGCGCCGCGCGCGTCAACCCGCGCAAGACGGGCCGGTTTGCCAGATTTCTCTCACTTCGGGCGCGTGCGTGCGGGCCGGCGCCGTCCGCCGGTCTCAGTCCAACGGGCCGAAGTGGCCCGCCTGGGCGTGCTCCACGAGCTGGTCCAGCGCCTTGCCCCAGCCCGCATGGAAGCCCATCTGCTCGTGCGCCTGGCGCGCCGGCGCGTCGCCGTGGCGAGCCAGCGCGGTGTAGCGGGTGCCGCCCTCGACGTCCTGCAACGCGATGACGGCCGTCATGAGGAACGGATGGGCCGCCGCGGCGTCCTTGGCCAGCGGACGGAAGCCCGGGCCCAGCGCGCCAGTCCACACCAGCAGTGCCTCGGGCACCACCTGCAGGTAGCAGCCGGCGTTGGTGAAGCCTGGGCCCTCCGGGCCCTGCATGGTCGTCTGGAACACGCCGCCGGGCTGCAGGTCGATCCGGCAATCGGTGGTCTTCCAGGGCAGCGGGCAGAACCACTTCACCAGGTGCTGCGGCTGCGTCCACGCCGCCCACACCAGGTGGCGCGGCACGGCGACGACGCGTTCCAGCACGAGGTCAAGGGCGGGGTCGACGTTCAGCAGGGAATAGGTCATCGGCGGCTCCAGGGTGGTGGCATCGGCGGCCGGCCAGTCTACCCGGCGCCCATCGACCGCGCGGCGGCCGAGTTGGCATACTGCGACGCATCGCCCTCACCGGAACCGCCCGTGGCCAACCCCTTCAACGCCGGCGCGATCGTCTACGCCAAGGACATCGCACGCCTGGCCCGGTTCTACGCCGCCGTGGCGGATCTCGAGATCGTGCACGAGGTCGCCGACCACGTGGTGCTCGAATCGGAGACGTACGAGCTGGTCGTGGTGGCGATCCCCGCCGCCACCGCTGCGCGCATCGCCATCGCCACGCCGCCGGTGCGGCGCGAGAACACCGCGTTCAAGCTCGCATTCGCCGTGCCCAGCCTGGTCGAGGCGCGCACCGCGGCCCGCGAGACCGGCGGCGAGCTGAACCCGCCCGAAAAGGAATGGGACTTCCAGGGCCTGCGCGTGTGCGACGGCTGCGACCCCGAGGGCAACATGATCCAGCTGCGCGAGGCACCGCCCGACGCGCCCGGATGAAACGGCCCTATCCGCCGGCCTTCTTCACGTTGGCAAAGCCCTGCGCCTTCAGCAGCGCCAGCACGCGGTCGCGATGATCGCCCTGCAGTTCCACCACGCCGTCCTTGGCGGTGCCACCGACGCCGCACGCGGCCTTGAGCTTCTTGCCCAGCGCGCCCAGCTCGGGCTCGGCCAGGCCCAGCCCGCGCACGACCGTCACGCCCTTGCCGCCGCGGCCCTTGGTCTCGAGGAACAGTCGCACGACGCCGTCGGTGGGCGGCGCCACGGCCTTCTTGCACACGCATTGCGCCACCGGCTGGCGGCAGGCGGGACACATGCGGCCCGCCTCGGTCGAATAGACCAGGCCGCCGTTGGGGTTCGCAGGTTTCATGCCCGTATTGGAACCGATCCGCCCGCCGGGGCGACCCGCGCGGGGATGTGAAAATCGCCCCATGACGACCTCTCGTGCCGCCCGCCGCCCCGCGCCCCGTCCTTCGCACCGCCTTCTCGCCGCCGCCCTGGTGCTGGCCGCATGCGCCGCCCAGGCCGTGGAGCCGCTGCGCCAGCACGACGTGGTGCTGCTGCAGAAGGGCGAGCTGATCGAGCAGCGGGTCGACGGCGGCTCCGATGCCATGGCGGCCTACCTGAAGACGCTGGGCGACGCCGAGGTGGAGACGATGCGCGCCCATCCGACACAGATTCCGGCGGCAGGATTCATCGTGGTGGCCGTGCGCCCGGGCAACCTGACGCGCACCTGGTTCGACTTCAAGCCCGCGCTGGCCCCCGAGACGATGGCCGCGCTCGCCCGCACCGTGGAGACCACGCCGACGATGCCCGTCAAGAGCGGCGAGATCGTGTTCGCCCTGCGGGTGAGCGTGTGGAGCGACAAGCCGCCCAAGGCCTACGCGCCGGCGCCGCAGGAATGGAAGGATGCCGCGAAGGCGGCGGCCATCAAGCCGGACGTGGACACCTTGGTGGACATGGTGTGGCCGCGCTGACGCGCCGTCGTCGCGGGGCCGGCCCGCCGAGCCGCCGTCACGCCCGCTGCGAACCCGCGCCCGCGGTCGGCCAGCCGGCCGCCGGCGGCCAGGCGCGGTAGTCGCGCAGCGGGGGGTCGGCCTTGTCGGCGCGCGCGCGCCGCTGCCCGAAGCGGCCAGCGCGCGCGAGCACGCACACGGGACACTCGATGATGCCGATCTTCTCCTCGTGCGCGAGGTGCACCACGCCGCACTTGGGGCAGTGGCCCAGGTGGGTGTCGGTGGCTTCGCGCAGCGGCGTGAAGACGTCCTTGAGCATGCGGCTGAGCGAGACGCCGCAGTCGGGATCGTAGGTGCAGGCGTAGTAGTCGTAGGCCCACACCATGGCCTCGAAGGCCTCGACGCCGGCGTCGACCAGGCGGCGGTGCAGGCAGAAGATGGCCGTGGCGCTGAGGCGTCGATGGGCGCTGCCCCACAGGTCGCGGTGGTCGCGCGTGCGGTCGCGCGGGGCGCCCTTGTCGCGCTTGGGCCGCGGGTTGAGCGCCTGCGCGATGCCGCGCAACTGCGCGGCGCGCACGTCGCTGGTGGCCAGCATGCGGTCCTCCACCTCGGTGGGGCGCATCTGGTGGCGCAGCATCGCCAGGATCAGGCTGGAGGTGCCGGGCATCAGGAAGCTGGCCGGCGGCCGGCCCGAGCGCTTGCTCACCGCGATGCGGCCGGCCTCGCGCCATGCGGCGCCCTCCTGCTGCACCGCGTGGCGCATCAGCGCGAATTCCTGCTCGCAGCACTGGGTGAGCGCGAGCAGGCCGCGCAGCCCGGGTTCCACGCCGTCGTCGTCGGCGCGCAGCAGACGGTCGATCAGCGCCTCGCTCAGGCGCGGCACGGCCAGCAGCGTGCCGGGGTTGCCGCCCCATTCGAGGAAGGCGAACGCCGGCAGCTCCTGCAGCGCGCGGATGACGCCGCGATCGGTGATGTCGCACACCAGGGCCGCGCTGGCGGGGTCGTCGGCGTAGCGCACGAAGGTGGCCAGCGCGAGGCGGTTGATGCGCTTGACCAGCGGGCGGTAGGCCTCGTGGTCGGGCGTCAGCATGGGCCGGCGCTCGGGCAGGCGGCGCACCAGGCGTTCGGTGAGCGCGGGGCGCCACAGCGCCACGGGGGTGGTGGCCAGGTCGTCGAGCTGGGCGTCGGGCAGCGCGGCCAGGCGCATCGCCACGCCCAGCGGCACGCCGAACAGTTCCACCGCGTGCTGCGGGTTGCGTCGCGCCACTTCCACCAGGCCCTCGATCAGCTCCTCGTTGAGCGTCTTCTGGTCGCTGGGCCCCTTGGCCACACCGGTCTGCGTCATCGTGTTCCACCCTCTTGATTGCCTTGCTTGGCGCAAGTTGGACATCGCCGGCCATCTGTTGTGGCTGTTCGCCACACTTTCAAATCGATGGCCTGTTTGTTGGCTTGAAGGAACTGTGACACACAATTTTCACCCCATCAATCGGCCAATTGTGGGCATTTTGGTGTGCTACGCGCTAAACTACGCGCTCCCCCTAGCTTGGCAACCGGACCCCATGGACGACTCCCTGCACGCCCGCCCGCCGCTGGACCTCGACGGCCCGGCCGAGCCCGCCACCAGCGTCGCGGTGCGCCGCTTCCTGGTGGCGCACGGCGTCAAGGAACACAACCACGCCTCCGAGATCGCCCGCATCATCAACGTGGACCGTTCGCAGTCGTACCGGCGCCTGAAGGGCGACGTGGCGTGGGGCCATACCGATCTGCGGGCCATCGCCCACCACTTCGGCGCGCCGGACGACCACCTGCTGCCGCGCGACGACCTCGCCCGCTACGCCCAGCCCGGCGGCGACGCGGTGCCGGCCCTCATCCGCGTGGCGCACCTGCCGCCCAGCGGGCTGCTGGTGCCGGGCGCCGAGCTGGCGCCGGGCGAGAGCAGCGACCTGGTGGCCATCCGCGTCGGCGCGACGTGGGAGATCCACGTCAACGGCGACGAGCCCTTCGGTGCGCGCCGCCACGCCATCGAGGCCCTGACGGTGCGCAGCCACCCGCACCTGCAGGTGGCCCTGCTGGAGGACGACGCGCGCGCCGCCGAGGCCCTGGTCGAGGCGTTCCGGCCGCTGGGCATCGTCGCCACGCCGTTCGCCGACAGCGCGTCGCTGAGCGCGGCCATCGCCCACCGCCGCTTCGACGCCTACGTGCTCGACTGGCTGCTGGGCGACGGCACCGCCGCGGGCATCGTCGAGGAGATCCGGCGGCACCGGGCCCGCATCCCGATCGTCGTCGTCACGGGCGCGCTGGTGGCCGATTCCGAGATGGAGCAAAGCCTGCTGGCGCTGTCGGCGCAGTGGAACTTCTCCACCCTCGACAAGCCCGTGCGGCCGATGAACCTGGCCAACGCGCTCAAGCAGCTGGTGAGCGCGGCGCGCGCCTGAGCCCGCACCGCCGGGCGCGCCTGCACGACAATGCGGCCATGACGCTTCCTCCTGCCTGCCGCCGCCTGCTGCTGGCCTGTGCCCTGGCCACCGCGGTCGCGCGCCCCGGCTTCGCCGCCGAGGCTGCCACGCCACCGACGGCGCTCACCTTCATGGGCACGCCCTACCTGCACCGGTGGTCCGCCAACGGCCAGAACGACTACACCCCGCTGCCGCAGTCCGACCTGGCCAAGTGGCGAGACATCCTCACCCTGCAGGTCTACGACGGCGTCGACACCGGCGAGAAGCTCAGCAAGGTCGCCAACGACGTGCTGCTGGCATCGCAGAAGGTCGGTCTGATCATCCGCACCAACTCCCTGCCCGCCACGCCGGGCCGTCCTGCGCAGCACATGATCGTGGCCGTGCTGTCGGACGTGGGCGTGCGCACCATGGTGTTCACGCGGTTCATGCTGACGCCAGCCGGTGGCCTCGCCGTCACCTACGCGCACCGCATCCAGGGCATCAAGCCCGATGCCGAGGCGAGCGCCTGGTTCAAGGTCAACGACATCCCGATCGAGAAGGCCTTGATGGCGTGGACGGAGATCCCGTCGGTGCCGGCGTTGCGCGCGCTGCCGCAGGCGTCGGGGCCGGCCCTCGCGAAGCCGTGAACACCGGGGCAGCGTCGGCAAAGCCACGAAGAGAAGCCCGGTAGAGGCCGCCGAGGATCGCCACCCATCTGGACCGGTGGCCCAGGCGTCGGCGGCTGGCCTTGAGCTTCGGTGGCGGAGCGCAGCACCCGGTCGCTGGATGCGGGCCGGCAGCTCGCCCGTGCGCGGACGCGCGGCGCGGACGGACGCCAGCTCCTCACCGTACCGCTTCAGGCAGAAGCGCTTCCAGCCCGAGCGGAAGAACGCGTCGGAGCCCATGGCCATGCCCATGGCGGCGCCACGGTCGTCCATCGCCGAAGGCAGCCCTGCCGAGGGCCGGAACCCCGCGCGCCGCCCACCCTCGATAATCGGCCGATGAATCCGCTGCTCGGCAAGCTCCACCCCTACCCGTTCGAACGCTGGCACGCCCTCGCGCGCGACGTCACCCCGTCGCCCGCCCATCGCCCGATCAGCCTGGGCATCGGCGAGCCGCGCCACCCGACGCCGGCCCTGGTCAAGGATGCGATCACGCACCACCTCGACGGCCTGGCCAGGTATCCGGCCACCCGCGGTGAGCCGTTCCTGCGCGAGGCGATGGCGGCCTGGGTGCAGCGGCGCTACGGCGTCGCGCTGGACCCGGCCACGCAGATCCTGCCGGTCAACGGCTCGCGCGAGGCGCTGTTCGCGATCGCGCAGACCGTGGTCGACCCGACCTGGGGCGCGCGCCCGGGCGCCCTGGCGCCGGTGGTCGTCTGTCCCAATCCGTTCTACCAGATCTACGAGGGCGCCGCCCTGCTCGCCGGCGCGCAGACCGCGTTCGCCAACAGCGACCCGGCGCGCAACTTCGCCGCCGACTGGGGCAGCATCGACGACGCCACCTGGGCCCGCACCGCGCTGCTGTTCGTCTGCTCGCCGGGCAACCCCACCGGCGCCGTGATGCCGCTGGCGGAATGGCGCACCCTGTTCGCGCTGAGCGACCGCCACGGCTTCGTGATCGCCAGCGACGAGTGCTACTCCGAGATCTACTTCGCCCCGGAAGGCCAGGCACCGCTGGGTGCGCTGGACGCCGCCCGCCAGCTCGGCCGCGCCGATTTCCGCAACCTGCTGGTGTTCACCTCGCTGTCCAAGCGCTCGAACGTGCCCGGGCTGCGCTCGGGCTTCGTGGCCGGCGACGCCGCGCTGGTGAAGTCCTTCCTGCTGTACCGCACCTACCACGGCAGCGCCATGAGCACGGTGGTGCAGGCGGCCAGCGCCGCCGCCTGGAGCGACGAGGCCCACGTGCGAGACAACCGCGAGCAGTACCGCCGCAAGTTCGCCCGGGTGACGCCGCTGCTGGCCAGCCGCCTGGACGTGCGCCTGCCGGACGCCGGTTTCTACCTCTGGGCGGGCATTCCGTCTCATTTGCACGCTGGCGACGACGTCGCATTCGCACTCGGCCTGCTGGCTCAATACAATGTGACGGTATTGCCCGGCAGCCTGCTCGCCCGCGAATCCGGGGGAGCCAACCCCGGCGCCGGCCGGATCCGCCTGGCGCTGGTGGCCGACACCGACGAATGCGTCGCGGCCGCCGAACGCATCCTCGCCTACATTCAAGACATCCAATGACCGCCAGCCTGCAAGCCATCATCGACGCCGCGTGGGAAGACCGCGCCCGCTTCTCGCCCACCGACGCGCCCGCCGACGTGCGCGCCGCCGTGTCGTCGGTCATCGAGGACCTGAACGCCGGCCGCCTGCGCGTGGCCAACCGCACCGGCGTGGGCGAGTGGACGGTGCACCAGTGGGTCAAGAAGGCCGTGCTGCTGTCGTTCCGCCTGAACGACAACAAGCCGATCCAGTCGGGCGGCCTGCAGTACTTCGACAAGGTCGAGCCCAAGTTCGCCCATCTCGACGAGACCGAGCTGCGCGCCACCGGCGTGCGCATCGTGCCGCCGGCCGTGGCGCGCCACGGCAGCTACATCGCCCGCAACGTGGTGCTGATGCCGTCCTACGTCAACATCGGTGCCTACGTCGACGAGGGCGCGATGGTCGACACCTGGGCCACCGTGGGCTCGTGCGCGCAGATCGGCCGCAACGTGCACCTGTCGGGCGGCGTGGGCATCGGCGGCGTGCTCGAGCCGCTGCAGGCCAATCCGACCATCATCGAGGACAACTGCTTCATCGGCGCGCGCTCCGAGGTGGTGGAAGGCGTGATCGTCGAGGAGAACTCGGTCATCTCGATGGGCGTGTTCATCGGCCAGAGCACCAAGATCTACGACCGCGCCACCGGCGAGGTCACGTACGGCCGCGTGCCGGCCGGCTCGGTGGTGGTCAGCGGCTCGCTGCCGTCGGCCGACGGCAAGTACAGCCTCTATTGCGCGGTCATCGTGAAGCGCGTCGACGCGCAGACCCGCGCCAAGACGAGCATCAACGAACTGCTGCGCGCTTGAAGCACGCCGGCCCAGGCCGATACTGACCCTGTGGACACGCGCCGCGACCCGCGGCACGCACTTGAACCCCGCGCCTGGAACCCAGGCGCCACCAGGAGACGCTCGATGGACGGCGGAAACATGGAACGCGTGCTGCATCTGATGGCCGACAAGGGCGCATCGGATGTCTACCTGACGGCCAACTCGCCGATCCAGCTGAAGATCAACGGCCAGCTGGTGCCCGTGTCCGACCAGATCCTCACCCCCGGCCAGCCGCGCGCGCTGCTGGCCGAGCTGCTGACGCCGGTGCAGCTGGAGGAGCTCGACCAGACGGGCGAGCTGAACCTGGGCATCGGCATCCGCGCCGTCGGCAGCTTCCGCCTGTCCGCGTTCAAGCAGCGCGCCTCGATCGCCGCCGTGATCCGCTGCATCCCGCACAAGATCCCGTCGATGGACACGCTCAACCTGCCGCCGGTGCTGGCGTCGCTGGCGCTCGAGCGCCGCGGCCTGGTGCTGATGGTGGGGGCCACCGGCAACGGCAAGAGCACCTCGCTGGCGTCGATGATCGAGTGGCGCAACTCGCAGCTGTCGGGCCACATCCTCACCATCGAGGATCCGATCGAGTTCCTGTTCTCCAACAAGCGCTCCATCATCAACCAGCGCGAGGTCGGCCGCGACACCGCCTCGCTGCATATCGCGCTGAAGAACGCACTGCGCCAGGCGCCCGACTGCATCATGATCGGCGAAATCCGCGACCGCGAGACGATGTCGATGGCGATCTCGTACGCGCTCTCGGGCCACCTGGTGCTGGCCACGCTGCACGCCAACAACAGCTCGCATACGCTGGGCCGTATCCTGTCGTTCTACACGCCGGAAGCCCGCCCCGCGCTGCTGGGCGACCTGGCCGCGGCGCTCAAGGCCATCGTCTCGCAACGCCTGCTGCGCTCGACCGCCGGCGGCCGCGTGCCGGCCGTCGAAGTGCTGCTCAACAGCCGCTTCGTCTCCGAGCTGATCGAGAACGGTGACATCCAGGGCGTGCGCGAGGCCATGGACAAGTCGCTGGCCGAAGGCTCGCAGATGTTCGAGGCCGACATCGCGCGCCTGATCAGCATGGGCCTGGTCACCCAGGAAGAAGGCCTGCTGGGCGCCGACTCGCCCACCAACCTGCTGTGGCGCCTGCAGAACGACATGACGCCGGTCTCGCGCGTGCAGGCCGTCAAGGTCGAGTCCGACGCGCCCTCGTTCACCGAGATCACGCTCGACGTGCTGCCCGAGGCGCCGCCGGTCGCGCCGCGCCAGCGCCTGCCCGGCATGGATCTGCACCGATCCAAGCACGGCTGAACCCGTCCCCCTGCCGATGGATGCCACCCTCCTGCTGCTGGAACAACTGATCGCCCGCGCGTCGGTGACGCCGGACGACGCCGGCTGCCAGGCGCTGATCGCGCAACGGCTGGAGGCCCTCGGCTTCGCGTGCGAGCACCTGCCGTTCGGTCCGGCCGAGGGCCGCGTCGACAACCTGTGGGCGGTGCGCGGCGGCGCGCGCCCCGGCCCGACGCTGGTGCTGGCCGGCCACACCGACGTCGTGCCCACCGGCCCGCACGAGCAGTGGCGCAGCGCGCCGTTCGTGCCCACCTACCGCGACGGCAAGCTGTATGGACGCGGCACGGCCGACATGAAGGCCTCGCTGGCTGCGATGGTGGTGGCCGCCGAGGAGTTCGTCGCCGCCCATCCGCGGCATGGCGGCCGGCTGGCCTTCCTGCTCACGAGCGACGAGGAAGGCCCGTCCGTCGACGGTACCGTGCGCGTTGTCGACACGCTGCAGGCGCGCGGCGAGCGGCTGGACTGCTGCATCGTGGGCGAGCCCACCTGCGTCGAGCGCCTGGGGGACATGATCAAGAACGGCCGCCGCGGCAGCCTGTCGGCGCGCCTGATCGTGCTGGGCGTGCAGGGCCACGTGGCCTATCCGCACCTGGCGCGCAACCCCATCCACGCGGTGGCACCGGCGCTGGCCGAGCTCGCCGCCACGCGCTGGGACGCCGGCAACGAGCACTTCCCGCCCACCAGCTTCCAGGTCTCCAACCTGCACGCGGGCACCGGCGCCACCAACGTCATTCCCGGCGAGGCGGTGATCGACCTGAACTTCCGCTTCTCCACCGAGTCCACTCCGGAGTCGCTGAAGGCGCGCGTGGCCGACATCCTGGCCCGCCACGACGTCGCCCACCGCGTCGAGTGGACGCTGGGCGGCTCGCCGTTCCTCACCCGACCGGGCACGCTCAGCGCCGCGCTGGTGCAGGCGATCCGCGACGAGACGGCGCAGGACGCCGGCGGCGCGGTCGAGGCCGAGCTGTCGACCACCGGCGGCACGTCCGACGGCCGTTTCATTTCCCGCATCTGCCCCCAAGTGGTGGAGTTCGGCCCCGTCAACGCCACGATCCACAAGATCGACGAACACGTGGCGGTGGACGCCGTCCCCCGCCTGAAGAACATCTACCGTCGCACCATGGAGCGCCTGCTGGCGTCCGCAACGCCATCATGAAGATCACCGACTATCTCTCCCGGGCAAGCGCCCGCCTCGACGAGGCGGGCGTTTCGTTTGGGCACGGCACCACGAATTCGTTCGACGAGGCCGCCTGGCTCGTGCTGTGGCGCCTTGGCGTGCCGCTGGACGACCTCGACGCCGTGGCCGTGCGCGAGCTCGACGCCGCCGAGATCGCCACGCTGGACGCGCTGGTCGAGCAGCGCATCGCCACCCGCAAGCCGGCCGCCTACCTCACCGGCGAGGCCTGGCTGCAGGGCGTGCCGTTCACTGTCGACGAGCGCGTGATCGTGCCGCGCTCGCTGATCGCCGAGGTGCTGGCCGAGGGCGTGATCGACGCCTGGATGCCGGTCGAGATCCACCGCGTGCTGGACCTGTGCACCGGCAACGGCAGCCTGGCCATCCTCGCCGCGATGGCCTGGCCCGATGTCGCCGTGGACGCCGCCGACCTGTCGGCGGACGCCCTGGCGGTCGCCAAGGTCAACGTCGAGCGCCACGACCTGGGCAAGCGCATCGCGCTGCTGCAGGGCAACGGCCTGGCCGCGGTGCGGCGCGACCGTCGCTACGACGTCATCCTCTGCAACCCGCCCTACGTCAACGCCACCTCGATGGCGGCGCTGCCGGCCGAGTTCCGCGCCGAGCCCGAGCTGGCGCTGGCCGGCGGCGTCGACGGCATGGACTTCATCCGGACGCTGCTCGCGCAGGCCGTCGCCCACATGACCCCCGAGGCCGTGCTGGTGCTCGAGATCGGCAACGAGCGCGACAATTTCGAGGCCGCCTTTCCGGCGCTCGACGTCGTCTGGCTGCCCACCCAGTTGACCGACGACGCCGTGCTGCTCGTCACCCGCGCGATGCTCGACGCCGGACTGCCCAAGAAATCATGAAAACCATCCCCACGCTCATTCCATTCGCTGCCCCCCGGAGGGGGCGCTCAGCGCCTTCGGGCGGCCGGGCGGCGCTGACATGATCACGCTCCGCAACCTGCAACTGCGCCGCGGCGCCAAGATCGTCCTCGACGGCGTCAACGTCAACGTCAACCCCGGCGAGAAGGTGGGCCTGGTCGGGCGCAACGGCGCCGGCAAGTCCAGCCTGTTCGCGCTGCTGGCCGGCCGCCTGCAGGCCGACGCCGGCGATTTCGAGATCCCCGCGCGCTGGCGCCTGGGCGAGGTGGCCCAGCACATGCCCGAGACCGAGGACGCGGCCACCGACTTCGTGCTCGAGGGCGACATCCCGCTGATGGAGGCCCAGCGCGAGCTGGCCGCCGCCGAGGCGGCCGAGGACGGCCACGCGATGGCCGACGCCCACATGAAGATCGGTGAGGTCGGCGGCTTCGACGCCCGCGCCCGCGCGCAGGCCCTGCTGATGGGCCTGGGCTTCAAGGCCGAGCAGGTCGACGCGCCGGTCAACAGCTTCTCGGGCGGCTGGCGCATGCGCCTGCAGCTCGCCCGCGCGCTGATGTGCCCGGCCGACCTGCTGCTGCTCGACGAACCCACGAACCACCTGGACCTCGACGCCCTCGTCTGGCTCGAGGCCTGGCTGCAGCGCTTCACCGGCACGATCGTGATGATCAGCCACGACCGCGAGTTCCTCGACGCGATCACCAACGTCACGATCCACCTCGAGGACGCCGCGCTGACGCGCTACGGCGGCAACTACTCGACGTTCGAGGAGATGCGCTCCGAGCGCCTGTCGCAGCAGGCCGCCGCCCATGGCCGCCAGCAGGAGCGCGTGGCGCAGTTGCAGCGCTTCATCGACCGCTTCAAGGCCAAGGCCAGCAAGGCCAAGCAGGCGCAGAGCCGCGTCAAGGCGCTCGCCCGCATGGAACGCATCGCGCCGGTGCTGACCTCGGCGGACTTCTCGTTCGAGTTCAAGGAGCCCAGGAGCCTGCCCAACCCGATGCTCGCGATGAGCAACATGGAGTGCGGCTACTACGTGCAGGACGACGTCGACCCGGACACCGAGCCGGTGCGCAAGGTGATCGTGCGCAACATCAACAAGAGCGTGCTCGCCGGCCAGCGCATCGGCATCCTGGGCGCCAACGGCCAGGGCAAGTCGACGCTGGTCAAGACGATCTCGCGCAGCATGCCCGCGCTCGGCGGCGAGGTGACCGAAGGCAAGGGCCTGTCGATCGGCTACTTCGCGCAGCAGGAGATGGACGTCGTGCATGCCGACGACACGCCGCTGCAGCACATGGTGCGCCTCGCACGCACCGTCGGCCCCGAGGGGCGCGAGCAGGAGCTGCGCGACTTCCTGGGCCAGTTCCGCTTCGTCGGCGACATGGTGCACCAGACCATCGGCACGCTGTCGGGCGGCGAGAAGGCGCGCCTGGTGCTGGCCTCGCTGGTCTGGCAGCGCCCCAACCTGCTGCTGATGGACGAGCCGACCAATCACCTGGACCTGACCACGCGCGAGGCGCTGTCGATGGCGCTCAACGAGTTCGAAGGCACCGTGATGCTGGTCAGCCACGACCGCGCGCTGCTGCGCGAGGTGTGCGACGAGTTCTGGCTGGTGTCGCACGGCGCCGTGCTGCCGTTCGACGGCGACCTGGACGACTACCAGAAGTGGCTGCTCGAGACCTCGCGCGCCATCTCGCGCGGCCTGCCCGCGCCGCCGCTGCCGGGCAACCTCAACGACCTGCTGCCGCCCTCCGCGGCGCCGGCGCCAGCCGCAGCCAGGCCGGCCAAGGGCGGCAAGAAGGGCCCCTACATCGACCCCAACGCCGCCGCACCCGTCGCGGCGCCGGTCCCGGCCCTCGCAGCCGCGAACACGAAGCCCGGCGCGGCGCGCAACGACGACCGCAAGCAGTCGGCCCAGGCGCGCACGCAGGTCGCCGCGCAGACGCGGCCGCTGCGCATCGAGGTGCAGCAGATCGACGCGCGCATGGACAAGCTCGGTGCCGAGAAGGCCGAGCTCGAGGCCGCGATGGCCACCGGCAAGCTCAGCGGCCCGGAGATCGCCGACGCCGGGCGCCGCCTGGCCCACGTCGGTGCCGAGCTTGCGAAGCTCGAGGAGCGCTGGCTGGAACTGACCGAGCAGATCGAGGCGCTGCAGGCGGGAACCTGAGCGCCCTGGCCGGGCCGGCGCGACATCCGGTAACCACCGGCGCGGGCCGCGGCGGGCGCGGCCGTGAAAATGCGGCCGGGTGGCCCCACAATGGCGCCAACGAACGCATGCAAACCGCCTCATCGATGACACGCCTGCACCGCGCGCTGACGAGCTGGACACTGGCGGCCCTCCTGGGGGCCGGGACAACCCTGCCCGCCGCTGCGCAGACCTACCGCATCGTCGGCCCGGACGGCAAGATCACGTACTCCGACCGCAAGCCCACCGACCCCCAGCTGAAGACGCGCCAGCTCGGCCAGAAGGAGACGGCCCCGCTGGTGAGCGCCGGCCGGGAGCCCTTCGAACTGCACACGCTCGCCACGCTGCCGCCCGGCAGCCGAGTCGCCGTCCCCCTGGCCGACGGCGTGGTGCTGCCGGTCGACGTGACCGGCAAGCCGTTCCCGCCCGGGCTCCCGGATGCCGTGCTCGCCGTCCTCGTGCACCAGTTCTTCGTGCAGACGCTGGTGGAGACCTGCTCGCGCGTGCGGCCCACGTTCATCGAACGCTATCGGACCGGCGTGCGCAACTGGCGCGACCGCAACGGCGAGATCCTGGACCGCAGCAACCGCGTCACCTTCGCCCGGTTCACCGCCGAGCAGCGCGACCTGCTGCGCGCGACCGGACGTGCGCGCCTGGCGCAACTGACGCCGCGGCCCGACGCGTCCGAGGCGGAGCGCGTGGCGTGGTGCGACACGATGAACGACGACCTGGTTCGCCACCAGATGGATCTCGTGGGCGACGCGCGCATGGCCCCGCTGCTCGCGGTCGAGCTGCCGTGACGCCCCTGCGCGGCCACTAGGACCGCCCCATGGCCACCCCCCACATCGCCGACCTCATCGCCCTGGCTGTCCGGCTCGTCAACGCCAACCAGCTCGAGCGGGCGCGCATCGTGTCGCAGCAGGCGGTCGCGGCGTATCCGCCGCATCCGGCGGTGCACCAGATGCTGGCCGTGCTCGACCTGAAGGCCGGCCAGCCCGCCAACGCGCAGGCGCACGCAGCGCTGAGCCTGAAGCTGCGTCCCGACCACGTGCCCACCCTGCTGCTTCTGGGCGACGCCGCGCTGGCGCAGCGCGACCTGGCGGCGGCCGCGCAGGCGCTCGAACGGGCGGTCGTGCTCGCGCCCGACCAGGCCGAGGCGTGGTTCAAGGTGTCGTTGGTGCGCCAGGACCTGCGCGACCTGGACGGCGCGATCGCGGCACTGGCGCGCGTGCTGGCCGCGCAGCCCGAGCGCGTCGACGCGCTGGTCAATCGGGGCATCGTGCTGCAGGAGGCCGGCCGCCTGGACGAGGCCCTGGATTCGTACGGGCGCGCGTACCGCCTGCGCGAGGACACCTTCGGCCGCATCGCGCATGCGCTGGCGACGCCGGCCGTCGGCCGGCTGTGGCTGGACCTTGACGCGCTGCGCGCCGAGTTGCGCACCCGCGGCGCCTGAGCGCCCCCGCGCCGGGTTCAGCCGCGCCCGGGCTTGTCGCGGAAGTCCTTGCGGTAGACGCCGGGCCCGGCCATGAGGCGCGCGGCCAGCGCGTCGTAGCCGGCGATGCGCTCGTCGCCCATCTCCTCGACCACCAGTTCGGGCGCCGACCGTGGTACCGCGCAGCATTGCGCGATCGGCAGGCCGCGCGGCAGCACGCCGCTGAACCGGTCGTCGAGCCAGATGGCCGGGAAATTGATGCCGACCTCGTTGAAGCGGTCGGCGTCGACGAGGCCGGTGGCGGTGCGGAACGGCAGGTCGTCGCGGTTGAACGGATGGGTGGCCAGCAGTGACCAGCCGTCCTCCAGTTCGACCGTCCAGAAGCTGTTGAACTTCAGCGCCGAGCGCTGGCCGCGGGCCAGCGGCGAGCCGGCGACCTGCTCGGCCACGTGGAAGCTCAGCGGGGCGCGCGGATGGCCTTGCACGCGCAGTTCCGGCAGCGGCCAGTCCCAGCTGAACTGCATGCCGGGGGCGACGGCGACGTCGCACGGCAGCACCATCATGAAGCCGTGGCGCATCGCGTCGACGAACGGCGGGCATTGCTTGACGGTGCGGATCTCGCGGCCGTGCACGGCCGACGGCACGCGCGGCGCCAGTGCCCGCACCCACTCGGGCAAGGCGGCGCCGGCGGGGATCGGGCGCGGCAGCAGGTCGATCAGGGCGGGGTCGCAGCGGAAGGTGATCTTCATGAGTGGCGAAGAATAACGCCCCGGGCGTCTCGAGGGCGACCGGGGCGTTCGAAGAGTCCGGCCTGCCGACCGGACTGGGAGACAAGCGGTCAGCGAACTTTGCCGGCCTTCCACGCATTCAGCAGCGTGTCGTAGGCGATGGTCTCGCCCTTGGGCTTCTCGTTGGCCAGCTTGGCCCACGGCGCACCCTTGTTGCTCAGCCACTTGCTGGCCGGACCCTTCGGGTTGAGCTTGGGCGCGCAATGCGCCATGCCGGCGCGCTGCAGGCGGGCCATCACGTCGTCCATCTCGTTGGCCAGGTTGTCCATCGCCTGCTGCGGCGTCTTCTCGCCGGTGACGGCCACGGCGACGTTCTTCCACCACAGCTGCGCGAGCTTCGGGTAGTCGGGCACGTTGTTGCCGGTGGGCGTCCACGCGACGCGCGCGGGGCTGCGATAGAACTCGATCAGGCCGCCGTACTTGTTCGCGTTCTGGGTGAAGTAGTCGGCGTGGATGTCCGAGTCGCGGATGAAGGTCAGGCCGACGATGGATTTCTTCAGCGACGTCGTCTTGGCCGTCACGAACTGCGCGTACAGCCAGGCGGCCGCGGCGCGGTTCGGGTCGTTGGACTTCAGGAAGGTCCACGAGCCCACGTCCTGGTAGCCGTTCTGCATGCCCTGCTTCCAGTACGGGCCGTTCGGGCCGGGGGCCATGCGCCACTTCGGCGAGCCGTCGGCGTTGACCACCGGCAGGCCCGGCTTGATCATGTCGGCGGTGAACGCGGTGTACCAGAAGATCTGCTGCGCGATCTGGCCCTGCGCCGGCACCGGGCCGGCCTCGCCGAAGGTCATGCCGGTGGCTTCCTTCGGTGCGTAGGCCTTCATCCAGTCGATGTACTTGGTCAGCGCATAGACGGCCGCCGGCGAGTTGGTGGCGCCGCCGCGTTCGACGGACGCGCCCACCGGCGTGCACTTGTCGTCGGCCACGCGGATGCCCCACTCGTCCACCGGCAGCCCGTTCGGGATGCCGATGTCGGCTTCGCCGGCCATCGACAGCCACGCGTCGGTGAAGCGCCAGCCCAGCGACGGATCCTTCTTGCCGTAGTCCATGTGGCCGTAGATCGGGTGGCCGTCGATGGTCTTGACGTCCTCGCTGAAGAACTTGGCGATGTCCTCGTAGGCGCTCCAGTTCAGCGGCACGCCCAGGTCATAGCCGTACTTGGCCTTGAACTTGTCCTTGAGGTCCTGGCGCGCGAACAGGTCGGCGCGGAACCAGTACAGGTTGGCGAACTGCTGGTCGGGCAGCTGGTACATCTTGTGGTCCGGCGCCGTCGTGAAGCTGGTGCCGATGAAGTCCTTCAGGTCCAGGCCCGGGTTGGTGTATTCCTTCCAGGCGCCGGCCATCTGGTCCGTCAGCGCCAGGGCGGTGCCGTAGCGGTAGTGGGTGCCGATGTGGTCGGAGTCGTTGATCCAGCCGTCGTAGATCGACTTGCCCGACTGCATCGAGGTCTGCAGCTTCTCGACCACGTCGCCTTCCTGGATGATCTCGTGCTTGACCTTGATGCCGGTGATCTCCTCGAAGGCCTTGGCCAGCGTCTTCGATTCGTACTCGTGCACGGTCAGCGTCTCGGAGACGACCGAGATCTGGCTGACGCCCTTGGCCTTGAGCTTGGCCGCGGCCTCGATGAACCACTTCATCTCGGCCATCTGCTGATCCTTGTTCAGCGTCGAGGGCTGGAACTCGGTGTCGATCCATTTCTTGGCCTCGGCTTCCCCGGCCCACACGCTCTGGCCGAGGGCCAGGGCGGCGGCGGCGAAGGCCACGGCATGCAAGCGTTGTTTCATCTTTGTCTCCTGTGTGCCTTCCCTTTGGTCCCACGACACCGGCTGGGAAGGATTAGCCGGTGCCTCTTGAATCGGAGCGGGGCCGACATCTATCCCTTGCGCATGATCAGCGCCAGCAGCAGCATCGACACGACCAGGCCGATCCAGATCGACGGCTCCTGCTCCAGGTTGAACCAGCCCATCGCCTTCTCGCTCAGGCCGACGAAGCCCAGGTTGACCCAGGCGGCGGCCATCAGGCCGATGAACAGGCGATCGCCACGCGTGGTGGCGATCGGCAGCCAGCCGCGCCGCATCACGGTCGGCGACCTGATCTCCCACAGGGTCATGCCCACCAGCATCAGCACGATGCAGGTGAAGAAGACAGCCACTGGGAGCGTCCATGCCATCCATTCAAACATCACGTGCCCCTTTCCATTGAACGAAGAGCAGTTCCCAGGCCGGCGCGCGCGCGGCCGCTCCGGAGCAAGCCGGCCAGCCCCCGCGGGGGGCATGTCGCGGAGCGACCGGGGGTCGTCATACTCTGCCCATCGCGAAACCCTTCGCGATGTAGTTGCGGACGAACCAGATCACGATGGCGCCCGGCACGATGGTGAGCACGCCGGCGGCCGCCAGCGTGCCCCAGTCCATGCCCGAGGCCGACACCGTGCGCGTCATCACCGCCACGATGGGCAGCGCGTTGACGCTGGTCAGCGTGCGCGCCATCAGCAGCTCGACCCAGCTGAACATGAAGCAGAAGAATGCGGCCACGCCGATGCCGGCCTTGATCAGCGGCACGAAGATGGTGAGGAAGAAGCGCGGGAACGAGTAGCCATCGATGTAGGCCGTCTCGTCGATCTCGCGCGGGATGCCGCTCATGAAGCCTTCGAGGATCCACACCGCCAGCGGGACGTTGAACAGCAGGTGCGCCAGCGCCACCGCGATGTGCGTGTCCATCAGCCCCAGCGTGGTGTAGAGCTGGAAGAACGGCAGCAGGAACACCGCCGGCGGCGTCATCCGGTTGGTCAGCAGCCAGAAGAACACGTGCTTGTCGCCCAGGAACGAGTAGCGCGAGAACGCGTAGGCCGCGGGCAGCGCCACCACCAGCGAGATCACCATGTTGATCGCCACGTAGATCAGCGAGTTGATGTAGCCCGAGTACCAGGACTCGTCGGTGAAGATCAGCTTGTAGTGGGCGAAGGTGAAGTGCTTGGGCCACAGGCTGAACGCCGCCAGGATCTCCTCGTTCGTCTTGAACGACATGTTGATCATCCAGTAGACCGGGAGGATCGCGAAGACCAGGTAGGCGAACAGGAACAGCGTGCGCTTCTTGAAGCGGTGGTCATCCATTGGACTGTTCTCCTTCGGTGACCGTGCCGATGCGCTGCATCCAGGTGTAGAGGATGAAGCACAGCAGCAGGATGATGAGGAAGTAGATCAGCGAGAACGCCGCGGCCGGGCCGAGGTCGAACTGGCCGACGGCCTTCTGCGTCAGGTACTGCGACAGGAAGGTGGTGGAGTTGCCCGGGCCGCCGCCGGTCAGCACGAAGGGCTCGGTGTAGATCATGAAGCTGTCCATGAAGCGCAGCAGCACCGCGATCATCAGCACGCCGCGCAGCTTGGGCAGCTGGATGAAGCGGAACACGGCGAGCTTGCTGGCGCCGTCGATGCTGGCGGCCTGGTAGTAGGCGTCGGGGATGGCGCGCAGGCCGGCGTAGCACAGCAGCGCGACCAGCGGCGTCCAGTGCCAGACGTCCATCGTCAGCACCGTCAGCCACGCGTGGTGCGGGTTGCCGGTGTAGTCGTAGTCGATCCCGAGCCGCTTGAGTGTGGCCCCCAGCAGGCCGATGTCGGTGCGGCCGTAGATCTGCCAGATGGTACCGACGACGTTCCACGGGATCAGCAGCGAGATCGCCACCAGCACCAGCACGGCCGACGAGCGCCAGCCCTTGGCCGGCATCGCCAGCGCCAGGCCGATGCCCAGCGGGATCTCCACCAGCAGCACCGACAGCGAGTAGCCGATCTGGCGCAGCAGCGCCTCGTGCAGGTCGTCGTCGCGCATCACCTGCTTGAACCATTCGGTGCCCACGAACACGCGGCGCTCGGGCGAGATGATGTCCTGCACCGAGTAGTTCACCACGGTCATCAGCGGCAGGATGGCCGAGAACGCCACGCAGATCACCACGGGCAGGATCATCAGCCAGGCCTTCTGGTTGACGGGTTTCATGGGTGCACTCCTCGGCCGGCGCCGCCACTGGCGGCGATCAGCAGGTCGTTCTCGTAGAAGCAGGTGTGCGGGCCGTTGACCAGCAGCCACGTGGCTTCGCCCGCCTTCGGGATGGCCTGGTGCGGATGCAGGCGCGCACGGATCAGCGTGCCGTCGGCGGCGCGCGTGGTCAGCAGCCAGTAGGTGCCGATGTCCTGCGCCTGCTCGACCACCACCGGCACCGCGCCGGCCGTCTCGGGCGCGGCGACCGTCACGTACTCCGGCCGCACGCCCAGCAGCGTCGCGCCCTTGATCGCGGCGGCGCCGTCGCTGTCGACGACCAGCCGCCCGGCCACTTCCAGGCCGCGCTGGCTCGAGCGCGCGGCCAGCAGGTTCATGCCCGGCGAGCCGATGAAGTGGCCGACGAATGTGTGCTGCGGGCGCTCGAACAGGTCGGACGCGCTGCCCACCTGCACCGCGCGGCCGCGCGTCATCACGATCACCTGGTCGGCGAAGGTCAGCGCCTCCACCTGGTCGTGCGTGACGTAGATCAGCGTGAGCTTCAACTCGTGGTGGATCTGCTTGAGCTTGCGCCGCAGCTGCCACTTCAGGTGCGGGTCGATGACGGTCAGCGGCTCGTCGAACAGCACCGCGCTGACGTCCTCGCGCACCAGGCCGCGACCGAGCGAGATCTTCTGCTTGGCGTCGGCGGCCAGGCCGGCGGCGCGCGCGTCGAGCTGGTGGCTCATCTCCAGCATCTCGGCGATGCGGCCCACGCGCTCCTTGATGCGCGCCGGCGCCACGCCGCGGTTGCGCAGCGGGAACGCCAGGTTCTCGGCCACGGTCATCGTGTCGTAGATCACCGGGAACTGGAACACCTGCGCGATGTTGCGCTGCTGCGGCGTGCGGGCCGTCACGTCGACGCCGTCGTACTTCACGCTGCCCTGCGAGGGCTTGACCAGGCCCGAGACGATGTTGAGCAGCGTGGTCTTGCCGCAGCCCGACGGGCCCAGCAGCGCGTAGGCGCCACCGTCGTCGAAGGTCATCTTCAGCGGCAGCAGCGCGTAGTCGGCGTCGGCTTGCGGGTTCGCCTTGTAGGCGTGGGCGAGGTCGAGGTCGATGCGGGACATGTCAGTGCCCCCCGGCGACAAGGAGCGCGCCGTCGGCGCCGAACACGTAGGCCTGGCCGGGGCTCAGGTACAGCGTGATGGCCGAGCCGAGCGCGAACACGTGCACGCCGGTCAGCTGCGCCACCAGCTCGCCGATGACGGTCTTGACGTGCACGAAGGTGTCGGAACCCGAGATCTCCGCGAGTTCGACGGCGCCGGGCAACGCGAGGTCGCCCGGCCGCTCGCGCACGCCCAGCGCGCCGGCGCGCACGCCCACCGTCACCGCGCCCGCCGTGCCCGCGGGCAGCGCGCACGCGAGCACGGCGCCGCCAGGCAGGGCCACGCCGGCCGGCGACGCATCGCCGGCGACGAGGTTCATCGGCGGGTCGCTGAACGCGCGCGCCACGCGGATCGACTTCGGCTTGTGGAACACCTCGGCGGTCGGGCCGTACTGCAGCAGTTCGCCCGCGTCCAGCACCGCGGTGTAGCCGCCCAGCAGCAGGGCCTCGGTGGGCTCGGTGGTGGCGTAGACGACCGTGGAGCGGCCCGCGGCGAACAGCGTCGACAGCTCGTCGCGCAGTTCCTCGCGCAGCTTGTAGTCGAGGTTGACCAGCGGCTCGTCGAACAGCATCAGGGGCGCGTCCTTGGCCAGGGCGCGGGCGAGCGCGACGCGCTGCTGCTGGCCGCCCGAGAGCTCGCCCGGCAGGCGCTCGAGGAAGGGCTCGATGCGCAGCTTGCGGGCGATCTCCAGCACGCGCGCCTGGATATTGGCCTCCTTGCGCAGCTTCAGCGGCGAGGCGATGTTGTCGGCCACCGTCATCGAGGTGTAGTTGATGAACTGCTGGTAGACCATGGCGATGTTGCGCTCGCGCACCGACTTGCCGGTGACGTCGGCGCCATCGACCAGCACGCGCCCGCCGTGCGGCCTGTCGAGGCCGGCCATCACGCGCATCAGGGTCGTCTTGCCGGCCTGGGTCGCGCCCAGCAGCACCGTGATCGCGTTGGGCACGAGCACGAGGTCCAGCGGGTACAGGTGCGTGTGCGCCCCCGCGCGCTGTTCGATGCGTTCGAGCATCAGTTCCATGAGGTCTCCGGTATCCGTTGGACGGCGGCGCCGCCCCAGTGCGCGTCGCACCAGGCCGCGACGGCCGCGCGCTCTTCGGCGCTGTAATGCAGACCCAGCTTGCTGCGACGCCACAGGACGTCGTCGGCGCTGCGGGCCCATTCGTGGTCGTGCAGGTAACGCAGTTCGAACTCGAACAGGCCCGGCGCCACCTCGGCGCCCGGCGCGCCGACGTCGCCGATCACGCGGTCGATGCGTGCGCCGTAGGCCCGTGCGAGCCGGTGCAGCACGGCGGCGTCGAACTGCGGGAAGCGCAGGCGCACCGCCTGCTCGAACCGTTCGAAGTCGGTGTCCGGCCGGCGCGCCGGGCCGATCCACTTGTCCAGGTCGCCGCCGGGCAGGAAGGCGCCGTGCGTCCACGCGCCGCGGGCCGGGTCGACGCCCAGCGGCTGCATCAGCAGGTCGGCCGCATCCTCGGCCAGGCGGCGGAAGGTGGTGATCTTGCCGCCCCACACGGTCAGCAACGGCGCCTGCGCGGTGTCGAGCTCCAGCGCGTAGTCGCGCGTGACGGCCGAGGGGTCGCCCGACTCGTCGTCGAGCAGCGGGCGCACGCCCGAGTAGGACCACGCCACGTCCTGCGGCGTGACGGCCTTGGCGAAGTAGCGGCTCGCCTGTTCGCACAGGTAGCGCGTCTCCGACTCGTCGATCTTCGCCGCGCCGATGGCGCCGTGGTGCTCGACGTCGGTGGTGCCGATCAGCGTGAAGTCGTGCTCGTAGGGAATCGCGAAGATGATGCGCTTGTCGGGGTTCTGGAAGATGTAGGCGTGGCCGTGGTCGAACAGCTTGGGCACCACGATGTGGCTGCCCTTGACCAGGCGCAGCGACTTGGCGCGCGGCACGTGCGCGTGCTCGCCCAGGAACTGCGCGGCCCAGGGGCCGGCGGCGTTGACCAGCGCGCGCGCGGTCAGCGCGTGGGTGCCGCCCTGCGGGTTGTCGAGCGACACGTCCCAGCCGCCGGCGCCGCGCCGCGCATCCAGGCAGCGCCAGCGGGTCAGCACGGTGGCGCCGCGTTCGACCGCGTCGACCGCGTTGAGCGCGACCAGGCGGGCGTCGTCGACCCAGCCGTCCGAGTAGACGAAGCCCTTGGTGAAGCGCAGCTGCAGCGGCGCGCCGGCGACGTGGCGGCGCAGGTCGACCGTGCGCGACGGCGGCAGCACCTCGCGCCGGGCCAGGTGGTCGTACAGGAACAGGCCGATGCGGATCATCCACACCGGGCGCATGCCAGGGTCGTGCGGCATCACGAAGCGCAGCGGCCACATGATGTGCGGCGCGCTGCGCAGCAGGACCTCGCGCTCGGCCAGCGCCTTGCGCACCAGCGAGAACTCGTTGTACTCGAGGTAGCGCAGGCCGCCGTGGATCAGCTTGGTGCTGGACGACGAGGTCGCCTGGGCCAGGTCGTCCTTCTCGCACAGCACCACCTTGAGCCCGCGGCCGGCGAGGTCGCGCGCGATGCCGGCGCCATTGATGCCGCCGCCCACGACCAGGACGTCGCAGGAGGACGGGATCGGGCCCGGCGGGTTGTTCGCTGAGGACGGCGTGGCTTGCACAGTGCTTTCTTGTCGCTGAACTTTCAGCGTTGTCTCGTTCGAATGGCAGCGATTCTGTTCGTTTCGTTTTCGTTTTAGGTCAAGGAAAACCCTTGGATGGATTCGCATTTGATCGTTTAGATTCGCTCGCCATGAATCCCTCTCCGCGCCAGCTCGAGTTGATCGAGGAAGTCCGCCGGCTGCAGAACGTGACGGTCGAGGCGCTGGCCGAGCGCTTCGGCGTCACGCTGCAGACGGTGCGGCGCGACATCCGGCAGTTGAACGACGCCGGCCTGTTGACCCGCTTCCACGGCGGCGTGCGCATGCCCGGCTCGACCACCGAGAACATCGAGTACCGCAAGCGCCAGCAGCTCAACGCCCAGGCCAAGCAGCGCATCGCGCGCCAGGTGGCGCGGCGCGTGCCGCACGGCTCGTCGCTGCTGATCAACATCGGCACCACCACCGAGGCGATCGCCCGCGCGCTGCTGCAGCACAAGGGCCTGCGCGTGATCACCAACAACCTGAACGTGGCGGCCATCCTGTCCGACAACGCCGACTGCGAGGTCATCGTGGCCGGCGGGGTGGTGCGCGCCAGGGATCGCGGCATCATCGGCGAGGTGACGGTGGACTTCATCGAGCAGTTCAAGGTCGACATCGGGCTGATCGGCATCTCGGGCATCGAGTCCGACGGCACGCTGCGCGACTTCGACTACCGCGAGGTGAAGGTGGCGCGCGCCATCCTCGAGCACTCGCGCGAGGTCTGGGTGGCCACCGACCACAGCAAGTTCAACCGGCCCGCGATGGTGGAGATGGCGCGCTTCGACCAGGTCGAGATGCTGTTCACCGACGGCGTGCCGCCCGACCCGTTCCCCACCCTGCTGTCGCAGGCCGGCGTCACGCTGGTCAACTGCAACGAAGAATCCGAATGACCACTCGCTCCGGGCCGCCCACCCACCTGCTCGCGCTCGACCAGGGCACCTCGAGCTCGCGCAGCATCGTCTTCGACGCCCACGGCCGCATCCTGGCCATGGCCCAGTGCGAGTTCCGCCAGATCTATCCGCGCCCGGGCTGGGTGGAGCACGACCCGAAGGAGATCCTGGAGTCGCAGCTGGCCACCGCGCGGGCGGCGCTCGCCAAGGCCGGCCTGGCGGCGACCGACATCGCGGCCATCGGCATCACCAACCAGCGCGAGACCACGCTGGTGTGGAACCGCGCCACCGGCGAGCCGGTCTACAACGCCATCGTCTGGCAGGACCGGCGCGCCGAGCCCACATGCGCCGAGCTGCGCGAGCGCGGGCTGGAGCCGACGTTCCGCGCGAAGACGGGCCTGATCGTCGACGCCTACTTCTCGGGCACCAAGCTCAGGTGGATCCTCGACAACGTGGACGGGGCGCGTGCCGCGGCCACCCGCGGCGAGCTCGCGTTCGGCACCGTCGACACCTGGCTGATGTGGCACCTGACCGGCGGCCGGGTGCATGCCACCGACGTCAGCAACGCGTCGCGCACGCTGATGCTGGACGTGCACACCAATACCTGGAGCGACGAGCTGCTGGCGATCCTCGACGTGCCGCGGGCGCTGCTGCCCGAGGTGCATCCGTCCAGCCACCCCTACGGCGCGACGCTGCCCGCGCTGCTGGGCGCCAGCATCCCGATCGGCGGCGTGGCCGGCGACCAGCAGAGCGCGCTGTTCGGCCAGGCCTGCTTCCGCCCCGGGTTGGCGAAGAACACCTACGGCACCGGCTGCTTCATGCTGATGCACACCGGCGCCACGTTCCAGAGCTCCACCAACGGCCTGATCACCACCAGCGCCGCGCAGCTGGACGCGACGCCCGCGTTCGCGCTGGAAGGCAGCGTGTTCATCGGCGGCGCGGTCGTGCAGTGGCTGCGCGACGGCCTGCGCGCGATCCAGGGCAGCGGCGAGGTGCAGCGCCTGGCCGAGAGCGTTCCCAGCTCGGGCGGCGTGATGTTCGTGCCGGCCTTCACCGGCCTGGGCGCGCCCTACTGGGACGCCGACGCGCGCGGCGCGATCGTCGGCCTGACGCGCGGCAGCACGGTGGCGCACATCGCGCGCGCCGCGCTCGAGAGCATCGCGTTCCAGAGCGCCGCCCTGCTGCAGGCGATGAGCCGCGACGCGGTGGCCGCCGGCGGCGCGCCGGTGGCCGAGTTGCGCGTCGACGGCGGCGCCTGCGTCAACGACCTGCTGATGCAGTTCCAGGCCGACCTGCTGGGCATTCCCGTGGTGCGGCCGCAGGTCATCGAGACCACCGCGCTGGGCGCGGCCTACCTCGCCGGCCTGTCGTGCGGCCTGTACCGCAACCTCGACGAGCTCGCGGCCCAGTGGAAGGTGGAGCGCACCTTCGTGCCGACGATGTCGCGCGAACAGGCCGGCGGGCTGATGGCCGACTGGGAGCACGCCGTGCGCCAGGCCACGGCACGCTGAGGCGCGCGGGCGCGACAATGGCGCCACTCGCGGGGCGCTGCCCCGCTCCTGCCAGGGACACGACCATGACCAGCCCGATGTACACGAACTCCGTCCCCGTCTTCAAGCAGTTGCTGACGGCCATGCGGACGATCCTCGCGACGACCGCCGCCGACGTGGCCACCAGGTCGATCAACCCGGAGGCCTTCCTGCAGGCCCGCCTGTTCCCCGACATGTTCCCGCTCCTGAAGCAGGTGCAGATCGCCGCCGACTTCGCGCGCGGCGTCGCGGCGCGCCTGGCCGGCGTCGACGTGCCCGTCTTCGACGGCCACGAGACCAGCTTCGCCGACCTCGACGCGCTGCTGGCGCGCACGCTGACCTTCCTCGACGGCCTGGACGCCGCGCAGTTCGAGGGCAGCGAGCGCCGCGAGATCGTGCTGCGCCCCGGCACCCCCAAGGAGCGCAAGCTGGACGGCCAGGCCTACCTGTCCAGCTACGGCCTGCCCCAGTTCTTCTTCCATGCGACGACCGCGTACGCGATCCTGCGCCACAACGGCGTGGCCATCGGCAAGAAGGACTTCATGGGTGCCTACTGAGGCGACTCCGCGCGCGCGAGCGCCCGCAGTCGCTGGTGCGCGTCGCCGTCCCAGGCGACGGGCAACTGGTGGCGCGCCTGCACGTAGTGGTGCGTGAAGACGTCCAGCCAGGCCTCCAGCGCGCGCGCCGCGCGCGGCTCGCCGGCCATTTCCAGGCACAACGCCGCCACCTCGCTGGTACAGAAGTGGTCGTCGCGGCGCGAGCGACGCAGCAGGTAGTTCGCCACCTGCTCGGGCTGCAGGCCCAGCACGGGGAAGCGATCGAGGTACGGACTCCGGCGGAACATCTTGCGCGCCTCGTTCCACGTGGCGTCCAGCACGACAAACAGCGGGCGCCGGCCCGCGTCCCCAGGCGGCGCGAGCGCGTGCACCACGCGCGCGGGCTCGGCGTACTCGCCCGGGAACACCACGACGGGCTGCCAGCGCGGATCGGCCAGCAGCGCCAGCAAGGCCGGGTCGACCTCGGTGCGCGCCCAGCCGAAGGCGAAGGTGTCGGGCACGACGTCGGCCACCAGCCAGCCGGTGTTGGTGGGCTTGAGCGGCTCGATGTCGGCCATAAGCAGGCACACGCCGGCGCGCACCGGCAGCACCGGCCGCGCGGCGCACAGGCAGTGCGTGAGCGGCAGCCGGCAGCCCGCGCATTTCTCCCGCCGCGAGCCGCCGCGGGCGAGGAAGGGCTTGGCGCTGCGGGCGAGACGGGCGGCGCGCAGCAGCGAAACGGCGTGGGGCATGCGGTGAGGGGATGGTGGAGACGAACGAGGTCGAATGTTGCCGATACGTCAAGTTACTGTCGGCCTGTCATGCGGATCGGCCTCTCGCGCGTTAGAACGCCAGGGGGCCGCGCGACGTCGCGGCGCCAACCCACGAATCCCTCCAGGAGACCCGATGACACGCATTCTCCCCCGCGCCCTCGCCCTGGCCGCGCTCGTCGCCGCCGCCGGCCAGGCGAGCGCCGCCATCACGCTGTTCGGCCACGAGAACTTCCATGGCGCCCGCGTCACGCTGACGCAGCCGGCGCCCGATTTCCGCGAATTCAACTTCAACGATCGTGCGTCTTCGGTGATCGTCGACGGCGAGCCCTGGGAGGTGTGCCAGGACGTCGGCTTCCGCAGCCGCTGCGCGATCCTCGTGCCGGGCAGCTACCCCGATCTCGCCGCGGCCGGCCTGGGCGACCTGCTGTCGTCGGCGCGCCCCGCGCGGCGCGAGCCGCCGCCGCCGCCGCCGCCCGAAGCCACGGGGGACATCGTGTTCTTCTCGCAGCCCGGCTTCCACGGCCACGACGTCGGTGTCTCGGGCGAGATCCACAACATGAACGAGGTCGGCTTCAATGACCGCGCGTCGTCGGTGATCGTCTTCGAAGGCCGCTGGGAGGTCTGCGAGCACGCCGACTTCAACGGCCGCTGCATGATCCTGCGCCCGGGCCGCTACCCCGACCTCGGCGCGATGGGCATGAACGACCTGATCTCGTCGGTGCGCCGCGTCCACCGCGAGGCCCGCTTCGACGACGACCGCTACGCGCCGCCGCCACAACCGGTCTACGACTGGCGCCGGCGCCCGCAGGAATACGTCGAGGCCGTGCCGGTGGAGTCGGTGCACGTGGTGTACGCGGCGCCGCAGCAGCAATGCTGGGTCGAGCAGTCGGCCGCGCCGGCGAACGCGCGCACCGGTGGCGCCGTGGTGGGCGGGATCATCGGCGGCATCCTGGGCCACCAGATCGGCGACGGCAACCGCGAGGGCGCGACCGTCGGCGGCGCCGTGGCCGGTGCAGTCATCGGTTCGCAGATCGCGCGCGGCGCAAACCAGCCGCAGGCCGTCACGCGCTGCGCCAGCGTGCCGTCCAACCAGGGCCCGGACCACTACGACGTGTCCTACTGGTACCACGGCGTGCGCCACCACGTGCAGACGACGCTGCCGCCGGGCCCGACGATCCTGGTCAACGGCAACGGCGAGCCGCGCCTCTGATCAGCCGGCGTCGCGGCCGTGCACGACGGTGCGGCCGCGACCACCCTGCTTGGCCAGGTACATCGCCTGGTCGGCACGCTCGATGGTCGAGGGCGTCGCCTCGCCCGCTGCGCACGTCGCGGTGCCCGCCGAGAAGCCGATCCGCAGCTCGGGCAGGCCCGGGTCAAACAGGATGGTCGCCACCGCCTCGCGCAGGCGATCGACCAGCGCGGCCGCCGCGCCCGCGTGCATCCGCGGCAGCACCAGCAGGAACTCCTCGCCGCCCCAGCGGCCGGCGAAGTCCGACTCGCGCAGGCCGGCCCGCAGCGCCTGCGCGAACTCGCGCAGCACCGCATCGCCCACTGCGTGGCCATGGCGGTCGTTGATGGCCTTGAAGTGGTCGAGATCCATCAGCACGACGCTCAGCGGCTCGCCCGAGCGCATGCAGCGGGCGTGCTCGGTGTCCAGCAGCTCGAGGATGTGGCGGCGGTTGCTCAGGCGCGTCAGCTCGTCGACCACCGATGCCCGACATGCTGACCGCCGACCATGCGCGGCCGTCGCTCGCGTCCATCAGCCCCAGCCGCACCTCCCAGGCGACGACCAGCGCGAACAACAGGTACACGAGCACCGCCAGCAGGGTCAGCGTGAGCGGGCCGCGGCGCTCGAGGACCGTGCCCAGCAACCCGCGCGCGATCCAGCGACCGGCCGCGAAGCCACGCTCCGGCGCGGGGGCGCCGCACGCAGGGTCCGATGACAGGGGACGTGTCGACATGGCGGAGGCTGACCGTGGCCGATTATGGAGGCCATCCCGACCGGCGCCGCGCGGGGCCGCCTTGCGGCTGGCTTGCGCCCGCCAGCCCCGGCGCACCCCGCGGCGCGAGCGGCCTACACTGGCGGGCATGCAACCGTCGACCATGGCTGCGAACGACAACCTCGAAGAGTTCGGCGACCCCGCCAACTACGATCTCGAGCAGGGCCCGCGCTCGCAGGCCCGCATCGCGTTCTGGTGCCGGATGGCCGCGCAGTTCGGCGGGCCGGTCCTGGACCTGGGCTGCGGAACCGGTCTCGTGGCGCTGCCGGTCGCGGCGATGGGCCTGGCGGTCACCGGCGTCGACCTGGCCGAGCCCATGCTGGCCCACGCCCGGTCCAAGGCCGAGCGCGCGGGGATCGACGTGCGCTGGATCCACGCCGACGTGCGCACGCTGGCGCTGCCGCGCCCCTTCGGCTTCGCGATCCTCACCGGCAATGCGTTCCAGGCCTTCCTGGCCGAGGCCGACCAGCGGGCCCTGCTCGCGACCGTGCACCGCCACCTCGCGCCCGAGGGCGTGTTCGGCTTCGAGACGCGCAACCCCGCCGCCCATGCCCTGGGCGACGAGGCGGAAGGCCCCGTCGAGATCGACTACGTCGACGTGCGCGGCCGCCGCGTCCTGTTGACATCGAGCCAGCGCTGGGACGCCGCCACCGGCGTGGTGCACTGGACGACGTACCGGCGCTGGCAGGACGCCGACGCCATCGCGCAGGTGCGCACGACCCGCATCGCATGCCGCTTCACGGGCCCCGACGACATCGCGGCGCTGCTGGCCGCCGCCGGCTTCGAGATCGTCGCGCAGTACGGCGGCTGGGACTTCTCGCGCTTCCGGCCGGACAGCGAGCACCTGATCACGCTGTGCCGCCGCCCGCTGGCCGACTGAGCATCAATCGGCCCAGAAGCCCGGGGTGCGCCTCAACCGCGCCAGCGACTTCGCGGCCGCGCGCAGCGCGCGCCTCTCGCGCTCGCGCAGCCAGCGCCGCGCGAACCGCGCATCGGGCGGGTCCGGCGTCATCGCGGCGAAGCGCGCGCCGGCCTGCACGAGGTCGATCACCTGGCCCAGGTCGTCCTGCGCCGGCGCCGCGACGGCCAGCCACGTCCGCACCGCCGCAGGATCGAACGCGGGCGCGGCGAATTCGGCCAGGTAGCGCAGGCGCTTGAGACGCTTGCGCAGACCATGCAGGTGCGCGAACGACAAGTCCTCGACATGGGGGGCGTCCCGGGCCACCTGGCGCCCGAGCCGGCGCAGCGCCCGCGCCAGGGTGGCGAGTCCCGAGCCGTCGGCCGCACCCGCGTCGTCGGCCGCGGTCGCGAAGGCCAGCAGGCCGACGAGTGCACGTTGGAAGTCCGCATCGCGCACCGCCTGCGCCAGCGCGCCGGCGAGCGCGCGGCCGTGCGCGTCCCACGCGGGCGCGCCGACGTGCCGCAGCGCCGGCGCGATGGCGCGCGCCTGCACCTGCGCATCGCGCGAGCGCCCGAGCGCCGCGAACACCGGCGCCGTCGCCGCTTCCCAGTCGGGCGGCAATCCGCCCGCGAAACGCTTCATGCCGCGCGCCGCCGACCGCAGGCGGCGCAGGCCCACGCGCAACTGGTGCACATGCTCGGCCGCGTTGCTGCCGGCGGCGATCTCGCCCGCATTCGCGACGACCTGGGCCAGGCAATCGCCCACCATGCGCCGCAACAGCGCGGTGCCGCCCAGCGCCACGGCCGCCTGCCGGCCCCACGTCGGCGGCGTCGCCTTGCACGCCCGCAGGAAGCCGCGTCGCGCGACGGGCAGCGCCGCGCGCTCGGGCGCCGGCAGCGGATCGATCCAGAGGCCGTAGGCGGCGATCCAGTCCGCGGCCAGCCGGTACAGGCCGGCCGGATCGCCCCGCTCGAACGCGAGCTCGACCGTGCAGGCCGGCGTCGCCCGTGCGGCGTCCGCCGGCGCGCCCTCCTCCAGCGTGCAGCGCACCTCGGCGCCGTGCGCCTGCACGCGCCGCACCCGGGACGCCGGCGCCCCGGGGCCGCGCGCCGGTGCGAGCCCGGCGCACAGGGCCGGGTCCACGCGCAGCCTGATCACGAATTCGCCCATGCAGTCCCGCCGGCAACGCACATGCCGACAGTGTGCGCCCGAACTCAGCGCGCCGAGTCGGGCAGCTCGATCTTGACCTCGAGCACCTCGAGGTCGTCCTGGCGCTCCAGGTGCACCTTGATGTCCTCGGGCGCGATGGACACGTACTTCGAGATCACCGCGATCAGCTCGCGCTGCAGCGCCGGCAGGTAGTCGGCCTTCGAGCGCCCGCCGCGCTCGTGCGCGAGGATGATCTGCAGCCGCTCCTTGGCGACCGAGGCGGTCTTCTTCTTTTCGCCGAGCAGGAAGGAGAACAGCGACATCACTGCTTGCCTCCGAACAGCCGCTTGAAGAACCCCGCCTTGACCGGGTCGACGAAGCGCATCGGGCGCTCCTCGCCGAGGAAGCGGGCCACGAGGTCGGTGTAGGCCTCGGACACGTCCGACTCCTTCATGTGGATCGCCGGCGTGCCCTGGTTGGACGCCTGCAGCACGCTCTCCGACTCGGGGATCACGCCCATCAGCGGAATGCGCAGGATCTCCTGGATGTCGGTCACCGACAGCATCTGGCCTTCCTCCACGCGCGCCGGGTTGTAGCGCGTGATGACCAGGTGCTCCTTGATCGGTTCCGCGCCGTCGATCGCGCGCTTCGTCTTGCTGCCCAGCATGCCGATGATGCGGTCGGAGTCGCGCACCGACGACACCTCGGGGTTGGTGACCACCAGCGCCTCGTCGGCGAAGTGCATGGCCAGCAGCGCGCCGGTCTCGATGCCGGCCGGTGAATCGCACACGATGTACTCGAAGCCCATCTCGGCGAGTTCCTTGAGCACGCGCTCGACGCCGTCCCTGGTCAGCGCTTCCTTGTCGCGCGTCTGCGAGGCCGGCAGCACGAACAGGTTGTCGCACTGCTTGTCCTTGATCAGCGTCTGGTGCAGGTTGGCCTCGTTGTTGATCACGTTGATCAGGTCGTAGACGACGCGGCGCTCGCAGCCCATGATCAGGTCGAGGTTGCGCAGGCCGACGTCGAAGTCGATCACGGCCGTCTTGTGGCCGCGCAGCGCGAGGCCCGACGAGAAGCTCGCACTGGTGGTGGTCTTGCCGACTCCGCCCTTGCCGGAGGTGACGACGACGATCTTTGCCATGGAAGTGGAATCCTGAGTGAGAAGTTAGAGCTTGAGCGGCGTCATCACCAGCACGCCGTCGACCAGCCGCACCTGCGCGGGCTTGCCGGCCACGTCGGCGGGCAGCGGCGTCTCGGTGGTGCGGTAGACGCCGGCGATGGCGACGAGTTCCGGCTCGAGGCAGGTGGTGAAGATGCGCGCCCCGGTGTTGCCGCGCGCGCCGGCGATGGCCTTGCCGCGCAGCGGGCCGTAGACATGGATGTTGCCGTCGGCCAGCACCTCGGCGCCGGCGTTGACGGCGGCGTGCACGACCAGGTCGCCGCCCTTGGCGTAGGCCTGCTGGCCCGAGCGCAGGGGCTTGTCGACGACCAGCGTGGGTACGTGCACCGGCACCTCGCGCACGACCTCGCGGATCACTTCGCGCTCGACCTCGACCGTGCGCGGGGGCCGTGCCGGCGCGGCCGCGGGCGCCGCGGGCAGGCCCGCGGCCAGCGCGTCGGCCATCTGCTGCGCGCTGCCGCCGGCGACCAGCGCCGGGCGCATGCGGTGCCGGCGCAGCGCGGCCACGATGTCGGCGAACGCGAGCGGGTCGTCGCGCTCGCGCACGGGCGCGAGGTCGATGACCACCGGGTCGTCGTCGAAGAAGTTGGGCGTCTCGCCCAGGCGCTGCTGCAACTCGTCGGCGAGGACGGCGGCATCGGCCTGGTACAGCACCACGGTGACCAGCGGCAGGCTGGTGTCTTTCAGTTCGAACGCAAACGGAATCACTGTCGAGTCGGCAACCATCGGCGTCGGAGCGCGCAAAGCGCCGGAGTGTACCGGGTCGGCGTGTCGCCCCGATGAAGCAGGGCCTGGCCGCGTTGCGTCAAGATGTCGCCCCATGAAGAAAGCCCCCCTGGCCGCGCCCGCCGGCGCCGCGGCCCGCCAGCCCGAGCGCTGGCGCATCGACGCCGGCGACGCCGACGTCGCCACGCTGGTCATTCCCGCCGACTCCTGGCGCGCGCGCCACTTCGAGATCGACTGCCGCCTGGTCGTGACGGCGCTGGGCGCGGGCGCGCGCCACGGCATGCGGGTGGACGTCGACGGCGCCCTCGAATGGACGCGCCGCGCGCCTACCGAGAACCCGGGCCAGACCGACTCGATGGACTACCACTTCCGCCGCGAACTGCCCGCCGGCCGCCCGCTGCGCATCGTCGTCAAGACGGAGGCGAAGGCGACGCGCCGGGTGCGGCTGGTGATCGAGGCCGAGGAAGGCTGAGGGCCGCGCGGACGCGTTCGTCCCGCCGCTGCCGGACTGCCGTATCCTGCGAACATGGACAAACCGAAGCCGTTCTCGATGATCCGCGAATTCCACCTCGCGGACTGGTTCACCCTCGCCAACGCGTTCTGCGGCGTCGGGGCGCTGTTCTCCGTGATGACCTTCCTGCAGACCGGGGACGTGCGCCACATCTACTTCGCCTGCGGCCTGATCCCCGCGGCGCTGGTGTTCGACGTGCTCGACGGGCGCGTCGCGCGCTGGCGCCAGCAGAGCTCCGAACTCGGCCGCGAGCTCGACTCGCTGGCCGACGTGATCTCCTTCGGCGTGGCGCCCGCGGCCATCGCCTACGGCTGCGGCATGCAGGGGCTGTACGACCGCATCGTGCTCGTCTTCTTCGTCGTCTGCGGCGTGTCGCGGCTGGCACGCTACAACGTCACGGCCGAGAAGTTGTCCGAGGGCGGCGACAAGGTGAAGTACTTCGAGGGCACGCCGATCCCGACCTCGCTGCTGCTGGTGGTGGTGCTGGCCGTCGCGGCGGCGCAGGGCAGCGTCGGCGAGGCGCTGTGGTGGGGGCAGCTGGAGTTCGGCGGGTTCCGGTTCCATCCCCTGGTGCTGATGTTCGCGCTGTCCGGTTCCCTGATGATCTCGCGGATCCGGATCCCGAAGCTGTAGCGCGGCGGCCCGATCGCCGGCGGGCGCAGCGCCAGGCACCTAGAGGCCGCCGGCCATGCGCTCGAGTTGCGCCGCCGTGGCCCGCTTGCGCGACAGCGTGCCGTCCCGCCCGTCGGTGCCGTCGAGGAACGTGACCTGCTCGGTGAAGCGCAGCCGCGTTCCCTGCGGATCGCCGATGAACTCGACTGTCGCCAGCGAGACAGAGTGGTGGCGGCCGTCCAGGTGCAGGTCGTAGGCGTAGACGAGCCGCTGCCCCGCATCGACCACGTGGTAGCGCGCGCTCGACAGCGTCTCGAGCGCGCTGGCCGCGATGCGCCCGTGCAGGATCTCGCTGCCGCCCACCCGCAGGTCCAGCGAACGCGCGACGACGGTCCAGCCCTCGGGCCCGACGAACCAGCGCGCCTTGGCGTCGACGTCGGCCCAGGCCGCGTAGACGTCGGCGGGCGACGCCGCGCAGACGCGGTTGATGGAGAAATCGCCGTGGGTCGTGCTGGGTGCGAAGAGCGGCGAGGTCATGGCGGGTTCCCTTGGCGATGCGCTCGCCGGATGCGGCCCGGAGCCCGGGCCAGGCGTCCAGTATCGGGGACGGCGCCGGAATGACCATTTCGATTGTGTGCAATTTAACTGTGCACTACATTTCATCCCATGCCCCGCGCCAACGCCTCCCCACCGACCGCCGCCGGCCACCGCGCCGACGCCTGGCTCGCGCTCGACAAGCAGCTGTGCTTCGCGCTGTACTCGGCCTCGCTCGCCATGACCAAGGTCTACAAGCCGCTGCTCGCGCCGCTGGGCCTGACCTACCCGCAGTACCTCGTCATGCTGGCGCTGTGGGAGAGCGACGGGCAGACGGTCAGCGCGCTGGGCGACAAGCTGGCGCTCGACTCCGGCACGCTCACGCCGTTGCTCAAGCGCCTGGAAGCCCAGGGCCGGCTCGGCCGCGAACGCGACGCCGCGGACGAGCGCCGGGTCATCGTGCGCCTGACCGATGCCGGCCGCAAGCTCAAGCTGCAGGCCCGCGGCGTGCCGATGGCGATCGGCCGGGCCAGCGGCTGCGAGCTCGGCGAGATCGTCGAGCTCACGCGCCAGCTCACGACCATGCGCGACGCGCTGTCGCGCCACGCCCGCCACTGAATCCCTTTCCCCCCACCGCGGCGCCAGCCGCCGCGCTCGACCAACCCTCAGGAGCAAGCCATGGCCTCACCCGAAAAGATCCTCTACACCGCCACTGCCACCGCCACCGGCGGCCGCTCGGGCACCGCGAAGTCCTCCGACGGCGTGCTCGACGTCACCCTGACCACGCCCAAGGCGCTCGGCGGCGACGGCGCGACCGGCACCAACCCCGAGCAGCTGTTCGCGGCCGGCTACTCGGCCTGCTTCATCGGCGCGATGAAGGCCGTGGCCTCCGGCATGACCGGCGGCCCGAAGATCGCCCTGCCCGGCGAAGTCTCGATCACGTCGGACGTCGGCATCGGCCAGATCCCCGGCGGCTTCGGCATCCGGGTGGACATGCGCATCTCGATCCCCGGCATGGACAAGGCCGCCGCCCAGGCACTGGTCGACACGGCGCACAAGGTCTGCCCGTACTCGAACGCCACCCGCGGCAACATCGACGTCACGCTCACGGTGGTCTGAGCCTCGTCGTGCGCCCGGACGCGCCGCGTCCGGCAGTGAAGGATGTCACCGAACAGGCCCGCCGCGCGCGGGCCTGCGCGCATTCCCGGACAGGGGTCGGGCGACCCTCCCCTATCATGCCGCGGTGCACCATCGCCGGCCCTTCCTCGTCGCCTCGACCCTGGCAGCCGCCCTCGCCGGTGGCGCGCTGGTCCATGGGCTGGGCCACGGCGCCGCGGCCGCGGTGAGCGCGCCGCCATCGGCGCCCGTGGGGATCGAGCCGCCGGCCGCGCCCGCCACCCCGACCGCCACCGCCACGCCCGTGCCGGCAACGGCCGCGTCGCGCGTGTCCGGCATCGCCGAGACGCTGGCACAGAAGGTGGATCGCCTGGGCCGCTCCGCCGACCCGGTGGACGCGTTCGCGGCCTACCAGCTCGTCACCGCCTGCATCTGGGCGCGCGACCACGAAGGCTGGATGGCGCACCACATCCTGCCCGGCGACCGCGAACTCCTGCCGACGACGCAGCAGGCCTGCGGCGACATCGCCTCGGACCAGGTCCAGAGCCGGCTGCGCTGGCTCGAGCGCGCCGCGGCCGCCGGCGTGCACCACGCGGCCACCGAGATGCTCAAGGAAGGCCCCGACGGCCTGGGCGTGAGCGGCAGCTCGGACATCGACGCGCCCGAGAACGCGCCCTGGAAGCAGCGCATCGAGGCCGCGCTCGACGCCGGCGTGCACACCTGCGATCCCGATTCGCTGGAGAGCCGGGTCGACAGCTACGAGAACGGGCTGGGCGTGCCGCAGGACCGGGCCAAGGCGCTCGCCTACTGGGTCGCGTACATGGAATGCCGCCAGCGTCTGGTGGGCGCCCCGGGTTCCGTGCTGGCCAACGCCGACAGCGTGACGCAGCGCATGGGCAGCAGCCTGGGCGCCGACCAGATCGCACGGGCGGTCTCGGAAGGACAGCAGCTCGCGCAGGACGCGCGGCCCCTGCCCGGCGATCACTGAGCCAGCAGGGCCAGCTGCAGCTCGACGCGCGCCTGGACGGCGCTGAGCTCGCCGGCGGCCTCGGCGTCGTCGGCGGCGCGCGGCAGCACCGGGCCGAAGGCGCAGCGGCTCGCGCGCGCGACGCGCACCCCCGCCGCGCGCGCCCGCTCGAGCGCCACCTCCAGGCGCTCGCCGATGCTGCCGTGGCCGGTGCCCGCGACGACCAGGCCCGCCACCCCGGCGGCCACCGCTGCGTCGACGAGGCGGCCGTCGGCCCCCGCATGGTTGAGCACGATCTCCACGCGCGGCCAGGCCTCGGCCGCCGCGCCGATGCGCGCCAGTCCAAGGGGCACGCCCGCGGGCCAGGCGCGGAACGCGCGCAGCACGCCGCCTTCCAGCCGCGCGAGCGGGCCGCAGTCGCTGCCTTCGAACGCGCCCGTGCGCAGCGTGTGCACCTTGCGCAGCCCCACCGCGGCCCAGACTGCGCCGGCGAAGACCACGCCGACGCCGGCGACCCCGGGCGTGGCGGCCACGGTCACGGCATCGAGCAGGTTGGCCGGACCATCGGGCGACAGCGCGCTGGCCGGGCGCATCGCCGCGGTCAGCATCAGCGGCTTGGCCGGCGCCAGCACGCGGTGCAGGAAATACGCGGTCTCCTCCAGCGTGTCGGTGCCGTGCGTGACGACGACGCCGGCCACCTCGGGCCGCGCCAGGTGGTGCGCCGCGCGCGCGGCCAGGCGCTGCCAGGTGGCGACGTCCATGTCCTTGCTGTCGATGGCGGCGACCGACTCGCTCTCCAGCCGGCGTCCGGCGAGCGCCGGCACCGCGGCGACGAGCGCGTCCGCGCCCAGCGCGCCGGCCCGGTAGCCGGTGGTGTCGGTGCTCGACGCCGCGGTGCCGGCGATCGTCCCGCCCGTTGCGAGAATCACGACAAGCGGCATGGGGCTTTGCATTCTTGGCAACCTTGGATAAAAATACAGACCTGTATGAACAACCAGATGTCGGCCACGGGACGCGAGTCTCCTGCCTGATCGGGACGCCATGGAAATCGAATCGCCGAAGCTCACCGCCCGCCAGCAACAGATCCTCGATCTGGTGCAGAGCGCGATCGAACGCACCGGCGCCCCGCCGACCCGTGCCGAAATCGCCAACGAACTGGGCTTCAAGTCGGCCAACGCGGCGGAGGAGCACCTCCAGGCGCTGGCCCGCAAGGGCGTCATCGAGTTGGTGGGCGGCACGTCGCGCGGCATCCGGCTGAAGTCTGACACATTGCGCGCCCTCAACGAGGCGCGCGGCAAGCAGTACTCGCTGCCGCTGCCCAGCCTGTCGCAGCTGTCGCTGCCGTTGGTGGGCCGCGTGGCCGCCGGCTCGCCCATCCTGGCCCAGGAGCACGTGGAACAGACCTACCTGCTCGAGGCCACGATGTTCCCGCGCCGCCCCGACTACCTCCTCAAGGTCAAGGGCATGAGCATGCGCGACGCCGGCATCATCGACGGCGACCTGCTGGCGGTGCAGAAGAGTCGCGAGGCGCGCAACGGCCAGATCGTGGTCGCGCGCCTGGGCGACGAGGTCACGGTCAAGCGCTTCCGCCGCACCCGCACCACCATCGAGCTGCTGCCCGAGAACCCCGACTTCCAGCCCATCATCGTGCCGTTCGGCGACGTCGACTTCGAGCTTGAAGGCATCGCGGTCGGGCTGGTGCGCAACAACATGATGAGCTGACCGTGGCCCGCGGCGCGCCCGCTCCGGCCCCGCGCATCGCCCGCGCGCGCCGGTGCGCGCGAGCCTGAACCGGAGCGCGCCATGGGGTCCTCGTCGCGCCGCGAAATGAAGTCGCCCAAGGCCGCCACCGCCGCCGACTGCCTCACGCTGGAACAGCTGCCCAACGTCGGCCCGGCCATGGCCGCCGACCTGCGGCGCCTCGACATCCACACGCCACAGGCGCTGAAGGGCCGCGACGGCCTGCAGCTCTACCGCGCGCTGTGCGCGGCCACCGGCCAACGCCACGATCCGTGCGTGCTCGACACCCTGCTGGCCGTCGTCGACTTCATGAACGGTGCCCCACCGGCCCCGTGGTGGGCCTACACGACGCAGCGCAAGGCGATGGTCGGCCAGTTGCGCGACTGAGCCCGGGCCGCGGGATCGGCGGCAAGGCACGGATCGACAGCCTGGCGACGCGTCGTCGCTTGGTCATCCGGCGCATACGCCATCGGGTTGCCCCGGCACGCCGGCCGGAAGCGCGGCCGGACGCTAGCCGACGTACATCGCGTTCCAGCCGCCGCCCACCGTCCAGGCGCTGTCGCGGATGCCGCGTTCCATCGCGCCCCCGAGCTTGCCGCAGGTCTCGACGGTCAGGTTGGCCTCGACCAGCGCGGGCCGCAGGATGGCGAAGCGCCGGCCCTCGCGCGCCGGCACGAACGGAAACGCCACCTTCATGCGCATCGGCATCGCGCCATAGGTGGCGCCGATCACGACGACCGCATCCAGCCGCGCGCCGTCCTGCTCCTTGTAGCCGGCATAGGCGAACACCTGCCAGGCGGCGCCCTCGGGATTCGTCTCGAGCAGCCGATCGCCGGTCTGCACCGCGACGCGCAGGTCGCCGGGCGGCATGGCCATCAACGTCGACGGCGCGGCCTGGCTCACCAGGGCGGGCCACAGCGGTCGCTGCTCGACCGCCAGCGAGATCTGCCACGACCCCAGCTTGCCGATCTCGCGCGCCGCCCGCCACCACTCGACGGGGCCGTCGCGCTGGATCTGCGCCACCACGCTCGCCACGTAGTCGCCGGCGGGGATCGCCTGGCCGTCAGGCAGCAACTGCGCCTCCAGCCAGCCCAGCGGCGTGAAGACCAGCCCGTGGTCCAGCGCGCCGGCCACCAGGCGGGCGGCGGGCGTGTCGGGCAGCACGCTGCCGGGCGGCAGCACGCGCGCGACGCCGGCGCGATCCAGCCAGTCGATGTCGGCGCCGCTCAGGCGGCGCGCGATCTCGATCACGTAGAACGCCAGCAGCGATGCGAAGTTGCGCCCCGGCGGTGAATCGAGCACGTCGCGCGACGGTTTCACACGGTCGCGAACCTGCGCGAGCAGCGCATCGAGCCGCTTCAGGCTGTCGGGGCTGTAGTCGAGCGCGGCCTGCTGCAGGGCCTTGCCGTACAGCCAGCCGCCCGCCACTTCGGCGCCGGCGGCGTACGTCTGCAGGAAATGGATGGCGTCGTCGTTCATGGGACGACACTGTACCGCCGCCGGGTGCCGGAATGGGTAGTACACCCAGTGGCAGCGCCCGGCCGGCGATCCTACAGTCACCCTCCTGGGTTGGAATCGGTTCCAAACAGCAACGGATCCGGGAGTTCCCATGCCATCGAGGAGCGCAGGCCGCCTCGGCGTCCCCGTCCTGCTCGCCGCCCTGCTGGCCGCGCCGATGCCGCGGGCCGCGGCGACGCCGGGCGACGCCGGGCCGGTGGTGCCGGCGGCCCCGCGGGCACCCATCGCCAGCCCGTTCGTGCGCGATCCCGCCGCGGAGGCGCGCATCCGCGCGATCGTCGAGCACATGACGCTGGCCCAGAAGATCGGCCAGATGACGCAGCCCGACATCCGCGCGATCACGCCGGCCGAGGTGCGCCAGTACGCGATCGGCTCGGTGCTCAACGGCGGCGGCGCCTGGCCGCGCAACGACAAGCACGCGTCGCTGGCCGACTGGCTGGCGCTGGCCGACGCCTGGTGGGACGCCTCGACCGGGGCCAGCCTGCCCGTGCCGGTGCCGGCGATCTGGGGCACCGACGCCGTCCACGGCCACAACAACGTCTACGGCATGACGCTGTTCCCGCACAACATCGGCCTGGGCGCCGCGCGTGATCCGGCGCTGGTCGAGCGCATCGGCGAGGCGGTCGCCGCCCAGGTGCGCGCCACCGGCATCGACTGGACCTTCGCGCCCACCGTGGCGGTGGTGCGCGACGACCGCTGGGGCCGCACCTACGATGGCTTTTCCGAGGATCCGACGATCGTCGCCGCGCTCGCCGCCGTGGTCGCCACGAGCGACGGCGCCGTCCGGGCCGCGACCGCGCAGGTCTACGTCCAGCAGGACGCGCGCCGGATCGCGTTCGCCGGCGACGGCCAGTTCTCGGCGGACTCCAGCGTGGGCCAGGACTACGGCGGCTACCTGGGCACCCGCGCGGCACTGGCGTTCGACGTGGTGGTCGAGCGCACGCCGGCCGGGCCGGTGCACGTGCGCATCGACTGCGGCCATCCGTGCGGCGGCGCCGTCGACGTGACGAAGGCCCTGCGCGCGCTGCCGCTGCATGCGAAGGCCACGTTGCGGATCCCGCTGCAGTGCTTCGTCGACCAGGGCGTCGACTTCTCGGCGGTCGACACCCCGTTCGCGATCGACACCGCGCGCCCGTTCGTGGCCAGCTTCGCCGACATCCGCTGGCAGGTGGGCGGGGCGGACGCACCGGACGCCCTGCCGTGCACGCCGCCGGTGCGGACGGTCAGCCCGCCGTCTTGAACGCCATCACGGCCTGGTTGCGCAAGGTGCGCAGCAGGCTCAGCTCGCGGTCGCCCAGCACGATGCCGCCCGGCGTGGCGCAGTCGGCGTAGATCAGCGCGAACGGCGCGCTCTTCATCGTCATCGGCAGCAGCACGAAGCTGCGCGCGGCGCTCTCGCGCTGCAGCCAGGTGGGCAGGCGGGTGCGCACGTTGTCGGCCGCGGCGTCGGAGATCAGCGTGTCGGCCGCCTTCTTGCAGGCCACCGACAGCAGGTCGACCGGGCCGTTCGGATTGACGTCGACGCGGAACTGCGCCGACAGCGCGGCCGCGGCCGCGCCCAGGCCCAGGCGGCCGGTGATGACGCCGGTCTTCTGGTCGCGCATGGCGAACACCACGCAGCGGAATCCGAGCGCATCGTGCATGGTCTGCAGGATGGTGCGCAGCACCTCGTTCAACTTGAAGCTGTCGCCGGCCAGCGCGCTGGTCACGCTGGAGATGCCCTGCTCGAGCGCCAGCATGCGGGCCGCCGAATCGACGGCGGGGGGCGCGGCGGCAGCCGCCTGCGCGGTCTCCGCCGCTGGCGCCGGCAACATCAGCGTGGCGTCGTTGGCCGGCACGGCGGCGACCGGCGCCACGGCCGGCAGCGGCACCACGTCGCCGGTGGGCACCGCCAGCGGCTGCGGCAGCAGGCGGCGCGCCTTCGAATCGGCCTTGAGGTCGATGCCCAGGTCGCTGGACATCGACTGCAGGTGCGACTGCGCGCTGCGCACCGCCGACTCGAAGCGATCCTTGGGCAGGTTCAGGGCGCGCCCGAAGCGCTCGCCGATGGCGGCGATGCGCGACGCGGCGGCCTCCGTCGGGGCCTGCATCAGCGCCTGCGCGAGCTCGGCCGAGGCCTGCACGCACCAGCGCAACCGGTCGGGGCCCGACTCGACGCCGCGCGTCGGCGGCTCGCCCTCGGGGCGGGCGATGGCACGCCGCAGCGAGTCGGGCAGGCCCCAGACCTTGGTCACGCCCACGCCAAGTTGCTCGTACGACAGGCCCAGCACCTCGCCGACGGCGCGATCCTCGACGGCCTGCGACCACTCGCCGCGCTGCGCCGACGGCTCCACGCGGCGGCGGATCAGCGCGGCCTCTTCGGGAAAGTAGAACTCGGTGAGCATGCGGCCCAGCTGCGACATCATGCCGGCCAGGAACGGCTCGTCGTGCGCCTTGGCCAGCGGGCTGAGCTCGTCGCACAGCGTGCCCGTCATCATCGCCATCAGGAACATCTCCTTGAGGCGGGCGACATGGGCCTTGTCCTGCATGTGCTCCAGCAGCACCAGCGACAGCGCCATCGTGCGGATGCCGGCCAGGCCGACCAGCGATACCGCACGGGGTACCGAGGCGATGGTGCCGGCGCCGGCGTTGCGGAAGTGCGCCGTGTTGACCATGCGCAGCAGCTTGTTGGTGAGCGCCACGTCGCGCACGATCTCGTCGGTGACGCCGGCGATGCTGGCGTTCTCCGACTGCGTCACGCGCTGGATGCGCACGACCGCGTCCGACAGCGCCGGGAAATCGCTCTTGTGGCGCATGCGGCGCAGCAGGAACTCCAGGGTCGCGCGGTCGCCGCCGTCGGCGCCCACCGGCGCGGGCTCCAGCCATTCGTGCAGCGCGTTGCGGAACGCACCCGCCGACTCGGGCCGCCGGCCCGGGTCGCGCGAGACCGCGCGCATCACGAGCGCGCGCAGGGCGTCGTCGGTGGCGTCCTTGCCGGTCTTCGCGTCCACCATCTCGGGTGGCCAGACAACGTCTTCCTTCTGCGTGCGCTCCAGCGCGCGGTACGGATCGCGCTCGACGAGCATCGGCCGGCCGCAGATCATCTGGCCCAGCATCATGCCGGCCGCGAACACGTCCATCAGCGGATGCGGCGCGGCCCCGCCGATGGCCTCGGGCGAGATGTAGCCCGGCGTGCCGGCGATGCGGCCATCGTGCTTGTCGGACACCCGCGCCGCGATGCCGAAGTCCATCACCCGCGGACGGCCCTGGGCGTCCATCAGGATGTTGGACGGCTTCAGGTCCCGGTGCACGATGCCCTGCCCGTGCGCGGTGGCGATCGCGTCGAGCACGTCGCGCATCAGCGCCGCGGCCTCGCGCTCGGGCAACCGCCCGCGCTGGCGCATCAGCTCGGCCAGCGTCGGCCCGGTGACGTACTCGAACACCATGAACGAGACCTTGCCGTCCTGGTCGGCCTCGAACACCGGCACGATGTTGGGGTGCGCGAGGCGGCTGACGGCCCGCGCCTCGTCCAGCCACTGCGCCACCGAGACCGCGTCGGCGTCGGGATTGATGACCTTGACCGCCACCTCGCGCTGCAGGCGCGGGTCGTAGCCGAGCCAGACGGTGGCCTGCGCGCCGCGCCCGAGCTCGCTGCGGAGCTCGAAGCGGCCCACGCGGCGGCGCGCGGTCGTCGGCACGGCGCTCACGGGGCGGCCCTCCGCCCGCCGGCGGCGGTGCGGGCGCCTGTGGGCAGCCGGGCGGTGCTCACGCCGCCGTCCGATCGGCGCCGGGGGACGGCAGCTGCAGCGCGTCCTGGAGGTCCTTCAGCGTGATGTCCAGCGCGCGGCCGTAGCGCTGTGCCACGCGGTGCAGGCCGGCGGCCGCCTGGCGCGGCGGCAGGCCGGCGGCGTCCAGCACGTCGTTGGCGCAGCTGGCCACCAGGCGCAGCATGTCGACGTCGGAGCTCGGGGTGTGGATCGGGCCGGTGGGCGGTGCGCGCCGCACCATGTGCTGCACGCCGTCGTCCAGGCCCCAGTGGTGCATCACGGCGGCGCCCAGTGCGTCGATGTCGATGCCCAGCACCGCGAACGACGCGCCCTCGGCCGTCATGCCGGGCTCGTCGGGCTCGTCCGGCCGGGCGGCGGCCACCGGCTGCATCAGGCGGCGGATCTGCGCCGCCTCGTCCGGGAAGTGGTACTGCACGACCAGCCAGCCGAGGTTCTGCAAGGCGGTGATGAGGAACACCACCTCCTGGTCGTAGCCGGCGGGCTGCAGCGCGCGGGCGATCGCGCCGGCGCGCTTGACGCGCCCCATCAGCGCGTCGAGCGCGCCGGCGGCCTCCGCGTTGAGCGGGCCCGGCCAGGGCCGCAGCGACAGCGCCGCCTGGCGCACGCCGTCCAGTCCCACCATGGCGATGGCGCGGTGGATGGCCAGCACGGCGCCGCTGCCGTTGTGGCCGGCCTGGGTCTGCGCGAAATTGACCATGCGCAACAGCTCGAACGACAGCGCGAAATCCTGCAGCACGACGCTGGACAGCTCGTGGGTGTGGCCGGCCTCGAGCAGCGCCAGGCGCGCGGCGCGGTCGGCGCCGCCGGGCATCGCGGGCAGCAGGCCGACGCTGCGCATGCGCCCCAGCAGCAGCGTGATCGGGCCGGCGTCCTGGTCGCTGGTGGCCTGCAGCCAGCCCTCGAGCGCGCGCTCGAAGGTGCGGGCGCTGCGGTAGCGCTGGCGTTCCTGGCGGTCGGTGGCGCGGTTGACGATCGCGCGCAGCGGCTCGGCGATCGGCCGCGGCACCGTCCACGGCAGCCGCACCATCTCGTGGCCGAACGGCGGCAGGCGGCCCACCACCTTGCCGACGTCGGCCTCCTCGAGCGGCGCGGTGCCGGCCAGCACCTGGTGCATCACCAGGCCGAAGGCGAGCACGTCGATCTCGGCGGCCAGGCGCTGCATGCGGCGCTCGTCCATCGCGGCCTGCTGGCCGTCGGTCTCGGCCGCGGGCACGATGAAGGACTGGGCGAACGCCTCGGCGTCGACGATCTCCAGCCCCAGCAGCTTGACGTTGCCGGCGTCGTCGACCAGCAGCGAATACGGCTGCAGGTCGCGGTGGGCGGAGCCCGCCTCGTGCGCGAATGCCAGGCCCTGCAGCACCTGCACGCTCCACTGCGTCAGCTCGTGGCCGGGCAGGCCCTTGGGGGTGAGCTTCTCGCCCCAGGTGACGAAATGGCCGCGTTCGTAGACGGCGTAGGGCCAGCGCTCGTGCTCGCCGACGTCGAGCACCCGGGCCAGCCGGGGATGCTTCAGGCGCCCGGTGCGCCCGACCCGGGCCACCCAGGCGCCGAGCGCGTCGCGATCGGCCGGCTGCACGCGCGGCAGCGCCACCATCACCTCGACGTCGCCGTTGGTGTCGAGCGCCAGCCACAGCATCGTCTGCGCGCTCTTGCCGAGCAGGCGCAGCAGTTGGTAGCGGCCGAGCATGCGCACCGCGCGGTTGGGCGTGGCGGGACTCGCGGCGGCGGCGGCGGTGGGAGGAGCGGTGGCTACCATGAACGGAGGGACGGAAGGATTGCTCGATTGGAACGCCGCCGGGCGGGTCGCGGCGCGCGGAAGAACGCCTGAAACGGTGCGTAATTCACTGTCGGGCGGCCCTTCAGTTTTCCGCAACCGGCCCCAGATCGGGTCCAGGAGCCCCGCCGGCGGCCCCGCGCCGCCCCTCCCGCCGGCCGGGGCTAGGCGGTTGTGTCAGAATCTTTTCACCGACGGCGGGCCCAGCGAGATTCCCGCTGAACGCCCGTCCCAGGTGCCCCAAGGAAAACGCATGAGCAGCGAAGCAATCAAACACATCTCCGACGCCTCCTTCGAGAGCGACGTCCTCAAGTCCGGCACCCCGGTGCTGGTGGACTACTGGGCGGAGTGGTGCGGCCCGTGCAAGGCCATCGCCCCGATCCTGGAGGAAGTGGCCAAGGACTACGGCCCGCGCCTGCAGGTCGCCAAGATGAACGTCGACGACAACCGCGACGTGCCGGCCAAGTTCGGCATCCGCGGCATCCCGACGCTGATGCTGTTCAAGGACGGCCAGCTGGCGGCGACCAAGGTCGGCGCCCTGTCGAAATCGCAGCTGATGTCCTTCCTCGAAGGCCATCTGCCGGCCTGAAAACGCACGGCCGGCCCCGGCCGGCGTTGCGTGGGGACGGCGCCGTCAACTGCCAGTTGACGTCCGTCCTCGGCGGCCCTCTATAATCAGGCTTGGCCAGTGCATGAACTGGCGCCCCGCTCTGACGAGCAGCGGCGCCGGCATTGAGCCAAGGTTGCGCCCCCGCGCCCGGCACTCCGCTCTCTCTGGCGGCAACCGGCGCACGGTTTCGGCGATTCGTCCCAAGCCCCTTCCGTTCCACGTCGCCACGACGGCCTCGACCCGGCCAGTGCCCGCCCACACGCGTGCCCTGAATTCCCCGGGTCGGCTGATCCGAGGTGCGCCCTTCCAGTTCGGGCGCGCCGCCAGGCGACCTGGACCAGCCGCGGCTCACACCCCAGGGTGAAAACACAAATGCATCTTTCCGAACTGAAGGCCATGCACATCGGTGCACTGATCACGATGGGCGAAGCCCTCGAGATCGACAACGTGGCCCGCCTGCGCAAGCAGGAACTGATGTTCGCGATCATGAAGAAGCGCGCCAAGGGCGGCGAACAGGTGTTCGGCGACGGCGTGCTCGAAGTGCTGCCGGACGGCTTCGGCTTCCTGCGCGCCATCGACGAGAGCTACATGGCGTCCACCGACGACATCTACCTCAGCCCGAGCCAGATCCGCCGATTCAACCTGCACACCGGCGACATGATCGAGGGCGAGGTGCGCGTGCCCAAGGACGGCGAACGCTACTTCGCGCTGGTCAAGGTCGACCGCGTCAACGGCGTCACGCCCGAGGAGAGCAAGCACAAGATCATGTTCGAGAACCTGACGCCGCTCTTCCCGAAGGAGTGCTTCAAGCTCGAACGCGACATCCGCGGCGAAGAGAACATCACCAGCCGCATCATCGACCTGATCGCCCCCATCGGCAAAGGCCAGCGCGCCCTGCTCGTCGCCCAGCCCAAGACGGGCAAGACGGTGATGATGCAGCACATCGCGCACGCGCTGGTGGCCAACCATCCCGAGATCCACCTGATCGTGCTGCTCGTCGACGAGCGCCCGGAAGAAGTGACCGAGATGCAGCGCACCGTGCGCGGCGAGGTGATCAGCTCCACCTTCGACGAACCGGCCGCGCGCCACGTGCAGGTCGCCGAGATGGTGATCGAGCGCGCCAAGCGCCTGGTCGAGATGAAGAAGGACGTCGTCATCCTGCTCGACTCCATCACCCGCCTGGCCCGCGCGTACAACAACGTGCTGCCGTCGTCGGGCAAGGTGCTGTCGGGCGGCGTCGACGCCAACGCGCTGCAGCGCCCCAAGCGTTTCTTCGGCGCGGCGCGCAACGTCGAGGAAGGCGGCTCGCTGACCATCATCGGCACGGCGCTGATCGACACCGGCTCGAAGATGGACGAAGTCATCTACGAGGAATTCAAGGGCACCGGCAACTGCGAGATCCACCTGGATCGCCGCATGGCCGAGAAGCGCGTCTACCCGTCCATCCAGATCAACCGCAGCGGCACGCGCCGCGAGGAGATGCTGCTCAAGCCGGAGATCCTGCAGAAGACATGGATCCTGCGCAAGCTGCTGTATCCGATGGACGAGATCGAGGCGATGGAGTTCATGCTCGACAAGATGAAGGCCAGCAAGACCAACCTCGATTTCTTCGACATGATGCGTCGCGGGGGTTGAGCCCGGTCTGGCTGGGTTGATATGCTGGCGGCTCCTGACCGGGGAGCGACCATGCGGCATATCCGTGAAAGGCTCGCCATCGCGAGCCTTTTCTTCATCTGCGCCATCTTCGCCGGAGACGCCCGCGCGGCCGACGACGATCCGGGCTCCAAGGCCAGGGAAGCCGCGCCGCTCGCCGGCGCGATGCTCAAGCGCAACGTGGCCGTCGGCAACTTCCCGCTGGACAAGCGCTACGAGCAGATGACCCCGGAGCAGCGCGAGCGCATCAAGGCCCACTACGAGGCGATGGCGCCGGGCGACGAACCGCCGTTCCCGGCCGAGGGCATGGGCCCGATCATGGTGGCGCTCCAGAAGGGCTCCGCCGCCTACCGCGTCAGCGGGCAACTGGACGTGGCGGTGGAAGTCGGCCCCGACGGCAGCGCCCGGACGCTGACCGTCTACCAGGCGCCGGACGACGCCGAATTCCGCAAGTTCGTCGCCTCGCTGCTGACCGTGACCCACTACAAGCCCGGCGTCTGCGGCGGCCGCCCCTGAACGATGGCCTGGCCGCTGGAAGTGACGTTCTCGCGTCATTGAGAAGGGCCCCGCCCCCGGGCCAAGGGCTGGCGGGCAGCCTTTGGTAGACACGGGGCCGTGTCCATCATATAATCCAAGGTTTTCCGCTTTCGGAAAGTGCTGGGCATGGTGCCCACGTGGCTTCCGACGACACCGCGGGTCGACGCATCCGGCATCCGCCGGGCGCGACACCGCGGCAAAGCGAGACAGAGGGCACCCCCATGAAGCAAGGCATCCACCCCAACTACCGCGAAGTCTGCTTCGTGGACCTGTCGAACGGTTTCAAGTTCGTGACGCGTTCGTGCGCCACCAGCAAGGAAACGATCAAGCTGGAAGACGGCAAGGAACTGCCGCTGTTCAAGCTGGAAACCACCAGCGAGACCCATCCGTTCTACACGGGCACGCAAAAGAGCGTCGACAGCCTGGGCGGCCGCGTCGAGAAGTTCCGCAACAAGTTCGCGCGCGTCGGCCTCAAGAAGTCGTCGACCCCCGCCGCCGCGGAATAAGGTCCGGATTCGTCCGCTCCCCTGGAAAGGCAGCTTCGGCTGCCTTTTTTGTTGCCCGCGCCGCGCAGGCGCCCGTCCGCGAACGCGTGGCCTCGAACTTCTTCACGCACCAATTTGAGCATGCATGCCGAGCGACCGCTCGGCATGCGGCATGATGCCCCCCGTGAATCTGCCAACTCCCGCCCTCGTCACCCAGCGCGCGGCCCAGCGACTGCCGCGCTGGGCCCTGATGCTCCTGTGCGCCGCCTACCTGCTGCCCGGCCAGTTCGGGCGCGAGCCGTGGAAGAACGCCGACATCACCGCGTTCGGCTACATGGCGTCGCTGGCCGACGGCCGCAGCCCGTGGACGGCGCCCGCGCTGGCCGGCCTGCCCGGCGACGGCGCCCTGCTCCCCTACTGGCTGGGCGCCCTGGCCATCAAGCTGCTGCCCTTCATCGACGCGGCCACGGCCGCGCGCATGCCGTTCGCGCTGCTGCTGGCCGCCACGCTGGCGCTGATCTGGTACAGCACCCAGCACCTGGCCCGCACCGAAGCGGCGCAGCCGGTGGCGTTCGCTTTCGGCGGCGAGGCCTCGCCGCTCGACTACGCGCGCGCCCTGGCCGATGGCGCCGTGCTGGCCACGATCGCCAGCCTGGGCCTGCTGCAGCTGGGCCACGAAACCACGCCGGAGCTGGTGCAGCTCAGCGGCGTCGCGCTGTTCATGTGGGTGCTGGCCGCGGCGCCGACGCGGCCGCGCCTGGCCGCCGGCGCGGCCGTCGTCGCGCTGACCGTGGTCGCCGCCAGCGGTGCGCCGACCATTGCGATGGCCCTCGGCGCCAGCGGCTTCGTCATCTGCCACTGGTCGCGCTACGACGGCGCGCGCGGTCTGCGGCCCTGGCTGGTGCTGGGCATGCTGGCCGGCGCCCTCGTGGCTGCTGCCGGCCACGCGTGGGCCTGGCGCGCGGGCATGCACTGGAACTCCGCCTGGGAGCTGGTGCGCCTGAGCGCCTGGTTCCTGTGGCCGGGCTGGCTGCTGGCGTTGTGGACGCTGTGGCGCTGGCGCCATCACCTGGCCTACCGCCACATCGCCGTGCCCAGCGTGGGCGTGGCGGTGGCGCTCGTGGCGTCGCTGACGATGGGCGCCTCCGACCGCGCGCTGCTGCTGGCCGTGCCCGGCGTGGCCGTGCTCGCCGCCTTTGCGCTGCCCACGCTCAAGCGCTCCACCGGCTCGGCCATCGACTGGTTCTCCGTCTTCTTCTTCACCGCGCTGGCCATCGCCATCTGGGTGTTCTACGTCGCGATGATGACCGGCTCGCCGGCCAAGCCCGCCCAGCGCATCGCCCACCTGCTGCCCGGCTTCGAGGCGCACTTCTCGCCCGCCCTGCTGGCGCTGGCGGTGGCCGGCATGGCCGCGTGGCTGGCCCTGGTGCGCTGGCGCACGGCGCGCGTGCAGCATGCGCTGTGGAAATCGCTGGTGCTGCCGGCCGCGGGCGTCGCGCTGAGCTGGCTGCTGCTGCTGACGCTCGGCCTGCCGGTGCTCGACTACGCGCGCAGCTACCGCCCCTGGGTGGCCCTGGTCGCCCAGCACGTGCCCAACGGCGTGTGCGTGGCCGCGCAACTGCCGCGTTCGGCGCTGGCCGCGCTGGAGAACTACACGGCCTGGCGCATCGACGCGCAAGGCGATGTCGCCCGCACCAGCGAGTGCCCCTACCTGCTGGTCGACGAGAACCGCCGCAACCCGGTGTCGGCGCCGCCCGGATGGACGCTGGTGGCGCACCTGCACCGGCCGTCGGAGCGCGACGAATCGACCGCCGTGTTCAAGCGCGCCAACGCACCGACGCCGCGTCCGGCCGACTTCGGTCGCGTGGCGCTGGCGCGCTGACGCCCGCGCGGGCGCGCGTGACGCGCGCTCACCAGCGATCGCGCCCCTGGGCCTCGCGCCGCTGCTCGCGCAGCATGTACAGGTAGAGCCCTTCCACCTTCTCGCGCGCCCACGGCGTCTTGCGCAGCAGCTTCAGGCTGGACTTGATGCTGGGCTCGAAGGCGAAGCAGCGCAGCGGGATGCGCTTGTCCAGCCCCTGCCAGCCGTAGGCATCGACCAGCGCGGTGACGATGGCTTCCAGCGTCAGGCCGTGCAGGGGATTGCGCGGCTGGGCCTGCGGGGGCGATGTCGGGGCGTCGTCGGCGTTCATGCCGGGATTGTCGCCCGCGCCGCAGCGTCAGTGGAATTCCATGAAGGCCGAGTCCGCCGGCGCCTGGTCGACGCCTTCGATCACGCCGGTGGGCTGCTGCGCCAGCAACGCCGTGATGGCGTCGGCCGGGACGGCGCGGCTGAAGAAGAAGCCCTGCATCTCGTCGCAGCCGCGCTCGCGCAGGAAGTCCACCTGGGCCCCGGTCTCGACGCCTTCGGCCACGATGGTCAGTCCGAGCGTGTTGCCCATGCCGATGATGGCATCGGCGATTGCGCGGTCGCCTTCGCTGACTGCCAGTTCCCGGATGAAGGAGCGATCCACCTTCAGGGTGTCGACGGGAAAGCGCTTGAGCGTCGACAGCGACGAGTACCCGGTGCCGAAGTCGTCGATCGACAGCCGGATACCGCGCCGCTTGAAGGCATCGAGGACCTCGATGCCCTTGCGCACGTCGCGCATCAGCACGCTCTCGGTGACCTCGATCTCCAGGCGCGCCGGGTCGATGCCGGTGTCCGCGAGCACCTTGTCGACGTCGGCCAGCAGGTGCTCGTCGGCAAACTGGCGCCCCGAGATGTTGACCGACACGCCCATGGGCATCAGGCCCTCGCGGCACCAGGCGACCTGCTGGCGGCAGGCGGTCTCCAGGACGAAGCGGCCGATCGGCACGATCAGGCCGGTCTCCTCGGCCGTCGGGATGAACTTGCCGGGCAGCACCAGGCCGAGGTCGGGATGCTGCCAGCGCACGAGCGCCTCGACGCCCGTCATGCGCCCGCTGGCGCAGTCCACCTTGGGCTGGTAGTAGACCTCCAGCTGCCCCTGGTCGAGCGCGTGGCGCAGGCTCGACTCGAAGGCCAGGCGCTCCACCGAGTGGCTGTTGAGGTTGTCGGCGTAGAACGCGAACGTGTTCTTGCCGTCCTCCTTGGCCTGGTACATCGCGATGTCGGCGTGCTTCATCATCGACGCCTCGTCGATGCCGTCGTCGGGGAACGTGCTGATGCCGATGCTGGCGGTCACGCGGAATTCGTGGTCCGCGTGGCGGTACGGCTGCGCGATGGCACCGAGCAGCTTGTTCGCGACGGCCGACAGCATCTGCGGGCCGTCGACGTCGGTCAGCAGCACCACGAACTCGTCGCCGCCGAGCCGGCAGACCGCGTCGCTCTCGCGCAGCGCACCGCGCGCGCGCTGGGCGACCTCCTTGAGCAGCGCGTCGCCCGCGGCGTGGCCCAGGGTGTCGTTGATGTTCTTGAAGCGGTCGAGGTCCAGGAACATCAGCGCGACCCGGCGGTCGTGGCGGCGGGCGGTGGCCAGCGCGGTCTCGAGCAGGCGCGAGAACAGGCTGCGGTTGGGCAGGCCGGTGAGCTTGTCGTAGTAGGCCAGGTGCTCGATCTCCAGCGCCGCGGCCTTCTCGCGTTCGACCTCGGCCAGCAGCTGGTCATGGCTGCGTTCCAGGTCGCTGGCCATGAGGTTGAACGCCTGCTGCAGGGCACTGATCTCGTCGCGCCCGTCGACATCCAGGCGCTTGCCGTACTGCCCGGCGGCCATCGCGTCGACCCCGGCCTGCAGGCGCGCCAGCCGGCTCGACACCGCGTTGCCGAAGCGCACGCCGAACAGCGCCACCAGCAGGGCACTCACCAGTCCCGCACCGGCGATCGTGTAGATGCGCTGCAGGCTTTCCTGTAGCAGTTCGGCCCGGATGTCGGTGTACTCGAGCACCAGCGCGCCGATGATGTCGTCGCCTTCCAGGCTGCCCGCACGCACCGGGACCACCATCTGGCGAATGCCGGCGGGATGCTCGGCGTTGCGCTCGACGAACGCGCGCGGCTGGCCGTCGCGCAGCGTCTGCGCGATCTCGCCCTGGGGATCGTCGCGATAGACCTTGCCGACCTCGGCTTGATCGACGTCGGCCACGGAACGCTGCTGGCGGTCGACGATGAAGACGTCGCGGCGGTGCCCCAGCGCCACGCCCTCGACGTAACGCTGCAGCGAGCCCGACTGCGTCGCCGCGCCGAAGGCCAGGGAGCGCGCCACGGAGGCCGCCTGCAGCTGCGCGATGCGATCCACCTCGACGACCTGCAAGCGGGTGACGGCGATGGTCACCCCCAGCATCACCGCGCAGGTGGCGACGACGCTCCAGAGGAGTTTCTGGCGAACTCCGGTGAACTGGAACGATTTCATGGAATGACGACCTTCCCTGCCGCCCAGGATGAACGACTGCCCAGAGGTCTTCGGCGCAAACGCCCGACGCTGAAGCGCTGCCGCGCCGGGCCGTCATCCGGGCTTGCGCCAGATCAAGCCGGCAGGGGCCGGCCACGGGATGGACGCCGGGTGCGCGCGCCCGCCGCCCGAACCCGGTCCCGGCAGGCGGCCGCGACGCGGCGACCGAATTGCAATCTCGCGTCGGGCCCCAGGCGCCACATCCTGCAGAATCGGCACCGGCGGCGACCCTCAAGTTCCAGCCGCGACAGCCGAAGCTCAGCGGGACGGCCGCACGGATCGCCCTGCGCCGCCCGCCCGTCCACCGCCGAAGATGCCAACCCCTGCGCCCACCGAGTCCCTGGCAGCCGCCCACCCCGCCGGCGCGCGTCAGCACGCCTACCGCAGCCTGCGCCTGCGGCGCTTCGGCATGGCGATGATGACCTATGTCCTGGGCTTCGCCCTGCTGTCGGTCTGCGCGCTGCTGGGCCTGCTGCCGGTGGGCGCGCTGCTGCGCGTGGGGGGCTGGTTCGTGGCGGTCAACGTCGCCCTCGCGCTCGCCTTCGCCAGCGGCTGGAACGAACGCTGGGCCGACCCCTCGTTGACGCTGCTGCAGATGGGGCTGGCCGTCACCGGCGTGGCGGTCATCCTGGTGGTGGGCCGCGACACGCCGTTCGTCGCCGCCCCGTTCTACAGCGTGCTGTTCGTGTTCGGCATGCTGCAGCTGCGCCCGCGCCAGATCGCGGGCATGACCCTGTACCTGCTGCTCAGCTACGCGGTGGCGCTGGCGCTGCGGCTCCAGCGCTTCCGTGACGTGCTCGACCTGCGCGTCGAGGCCGTGACCGCCGTGCTGGTGGTGTGCAGCGCAATCTGGTTCGCCGTCGCCGCGGGCTACATCAGCAACCTGCGCAGCCGGCTGCGCGAGTCGCGCCAGCAGATCCAGGCACTGGCCACGCACGACGGGCTCACGGGGCTCTGGAACCGCCGCCACATCGACGTGACGCTGGAGGTCGCGACCCAGCATGCCGCCCGCCACGCCACGCCGCTGTGCGTGGTCCTGGTGGACGTCGACCACTTCAAGCGCGTCAACGACCGCCACGGGCACGCCGTGGGCGACCAGGTGCTCAAGGCCGTCGCCGATTGCCTGGCCCGCTCGGTGCGCGGCGAGGACCACGTCGGGCGCTTCGGCGGCGAGGAATTCCTGCTGATCCTGCCCGCCACCGACCTGCGCCAGGCCGTCGCGCTGACCGAGCGGCTGCGCCAGCGCCTGGGCGACCAGCCGATCCTGCCGGCCGGCGAAGGACCGATCACGGCCTCCTTCGGCGTGGCCGAGTGGCGCGACGGCGAGGCGACCGGCGCGCTGGTGCAACGCGCCGACAAGGCCCTCTACCGGGCCAAGGCCGCGGGGCGCAACCGGGTCGAGGCGAGCAGCGGCGAAATCGACGACGGCGCGCCGGCCTGAGCGCGCGCTCGCCGGAGCTCACGACGGCGAACCCGACGGCCAGGCCAGGCCGCGCCCCGGCCGGCCCGCCAGCCGGAGCCGTCGTCCTGTCCGACCCCTCAGCCCGGCTTGACGGCCGTGCTCTTGATCAGCGCCATCGCGGTGGCGATCAGCGACGACACCTCGGCCATGTTGCCCGGCACGATCATCGTGTTGTTGGTCTTGGCGAGCGACTGGTAGGCGTCGACCGCCCGCTCGGCCACCTTCAGCTGCACCGCCTGCTCGCCGCCCGGCGAGCGGATGGCCTCGGCGATCTTGCGGATCGCGTCGGCGGTGGCGTCGGCCACCGCGACGATGGCGGCGGCCTCGCCCTGGGCCTTGTTGATCTCGGCCTGCTTCTCGCCCTCGGAGCGCGCGATCGAGGCCTCGCGCTGGCCGGTGGCGATGTTGATCTGCTCCTGGCGCCGGCCCTCGGAGGCGGCGATCAGCGCGCGCTTCTCGCGCTCGGCGGTGATCTGCGCCTGCATCGAGCGCAGGATCTCGGCCGGCGGCGTCAGGTCCTTGATCTCGTAGCGCAGCACCTTCACGCCCCAGTTGGACGCGGCGTCGTCGAGCGCGTTGACGACCAGGCCGTTGATCATGTCGCGTTCCTCGAACGTCTTGTCCAGCTCCATCTTGCCGATGACGCTGCGCAGCGTGGTCTGGCACAGCTGCGTGATGGCCACAACGTAGTTGCTGGAGCCGTAGCTGGCGCGCATCGCGTCGGTGACCTGGAAGTACAGGATGCCGTCGACCTGAAGCTGCGTGTTGTCGCGCGTGATGCAGACCTGGCTGGGCACGTCCAGCGGGATCTCCTTGAGCGAGTGGCGGTAGGCCACGTTGTCAATGAACGGGATCAGGATGTTGGGGCCCGGCGGCAGCACCGCGCGGAACTTGCCCAGGCGTTCGACGACCCAGGCGTTCTGCTGCGGCACCACCTTGACGGCGCGGTAGATGAACGTGACGGCGATCACCACCACGATCAGGGCGAGCATCTGGACTTCCATGTCTGTTTCCTTGCTTGGCTCAGGCTTCGCGACGCAGCGCGAGCTCGTTGTGGCGTACTTCGGCGATGACGTGCGTGCCCGGCTCGGGTTCACCCGCGCCGATGTAGCGCGCGTTCCAGGCCGCCCCACGATAGCTGATGCGCGCCGTGCCGTCCGGGTTCCAGCCGCCGACATGCACACGCTCGCCGATGTCGAGGTTGATGTCGCGGTTGGCCTCCGGCGGCAGCGTCGACGCCGAGCGCGCGCCGCGCCGGTGCCAGGCCAGCACGGCGCCGCCGCCCACCGCCGCGGCCACGAACGCCTGCCCCATGAAGCCGGGCAGCGCGTAGCTGGCAAGCGCGCCGGCCGCGCAGCCGATGGCCACCATCAGGATGTAGAAGGTGCCGGTCGCCAGCTCGGCAGCGACCAGCGCCCCGGCCACGATCCACCACCACGTCGATACCGCGAGATCCATCGAGTCGTCTCCCGATCCATGCCCGATGGATCGCCGTTGTTGAGGGCTTTGCCGCCCGTTGCGCGCCCGGCGAACCGGTGCCCGACCCGTATCATGCGCGCATGGCATCGAACATCGAAGATCAGGACGCCGCCGGCGGCGTCGGCGGCGACTCGGACGCGCCCGTGCGCGAACCCCGGCTGTGGGCGGACAACGGCTGGACGGCCCGCGTCGTCAAGAACGAGGACGACGACGGCTGGGCCGTCGCCATGACGCGCGACGGCGAGCGCGAGCCCGCGCTGGTGGGCCCGTGGACCATGGGCCGCGACAAGAAGAACCCGAAGCCGCTGGACGTCAACGCGTTCAACACGCTGGTCAAGACGGCCTCGGAAGTGATCCGCCGCCACGAGCAGGCCGTGCACGCGGCCATGCACAAGCAGTTCCAGGTGGCCACCGACACCGGCCGCGTGCTGGTGACGCTGGACATCGTGCCCGACGAGTTCGACCCGCACGCGCTGCTGGCCGCGCAGGACGAGTTCGGCGAGCAGATCGCCCAGGTGAAGGTACGACCGGACTTCAGGCTCACGCTGGCCGCCGCCACGGCCTGGATCGAGGCCGGGTACCGCAAGCCCTGAGCGAACGCGTCGTTCAGCCCCCGCGCTCCACGCGGCACGAGTAGCAGCCCCGCTTCGCGTTGTGCAGGTGGAGGAACGCCACCGCATCGTCCGCCAGGAGGCGCTCGATCACGCCGTGCACCTCGGCGCCGTCGCAGACGTCGGCCGCCGTCATCATGTCGTCGGCGTCGTAGGCGCGCACCGACATCCAGCGCCGCGTCACGTAAGGCGGCAGCAGGCCCGGCTCGAGCACCGCGCGCCGGGCGCCGGCGCGCACGAACACGGGACCGCTCGCGCGGTAGGGCGAGCGCGTGCGCAGGTGCTCGAACGGCAGCAGCAGCAACTCGTCGCCGACCGCGGCGTCTTCCAGCGACACGCGGCAGGGGAAGCCGAACGCCTGGTCGGCGACGACGCGGCGCACGCCGCGCTCGGCCAGCGTGCGCTCATCCAGCGCGAACAGGGGTTCGAAGTCGTCGGCGGCGAGGCCGACCAGGCGGAACGAGGACATGGCAGGGATCCGGGCAGTGAAGGAATGCCGCCAGTGTCCGGCGCGCGGCGCCGCCCGTCCGGCCGCATTCGGACATCGAATTCCGCGCGCCTCATCTGCCAGAATCGCGGCTCCGCCCTGCTCTTCCGGACAAGCCCATGCACGTCGAACCCCTCGAGAAACTGCCTCGCTCGGTGCGCGAATTCCTGTCGCACTACGCGATGATCGTGCTGTCCATCCTCACCGCCCTGGCGCTGGAGCAGGTGGCGCTGAACCTGGAGCATCGCCACGAGGGCCAGCGGGCCAGGGAAGAGATCGAGCAGGAGATCGCGTCCAACCGGACGACCGTGGAGGAAGCGCTGCGCATCACGCGCGCCAACGAGAAGGAATGGACGGCCCTGGTCGACCGCACCGTCACCGACGTGCGCGCGGGGCAGTCCACCGATGCCGGCCTCGAGGCGACGTTGCGGGAGGCGGCCCGCTCGTTCCGCGACGCGCTGCCGCCGCTCAAGACCACTGCCTGGGATGCCGCCCTCTCCGACCATTCGGTGAACTACCTCGCGCATGCGGACCTGGTGCGCTACAGCGAGCTCTATGCCACGCAGCGCATGTTCGCCCAGGCGATGTGGGAAGTGCTGAGCGAAAGTGCCGCGCGCGACCTGTCCGCGATCTCGCTGGGCATCGCGCTCGGCAAGCCCGACCCCCGCGCGACGGTGGCCACGCTCAACAGCCGGCTGCGCACGATCGCCATCATCGAATCTCAGTTGCAGCAGGTCGCCCAGGTGCTGCGCGGGACGGCGCCGCCGGTGGACGCGGCCGCGGCCGCCGCCGCGTCGCGCTGAACCGGGTCAGGGCCGGGCGGCGTCGGGCCGCGGGATGCGGAACAGGTCGCGCTCGGCGCCGTCCGGCGCCACGAAGCGCTCGATCTGCACGCCGCCCAGGCGCTTGACGAGCGCGCGCGCCTGGTCGTTGGTGTCGACCATGTAGGTCTCGACCGAGGGCCAGCCGAAGGTCTCGTAGGCATGGGCGACGACGGCATCCGAGGCCTCCTGCGCGAAGCCGCGGCTGCGATGGCGCGGCAGCAGCCACCAGGTGAGCTCGCGCGGCCAGCCGGGGCTCTGCCAGAAGCCGCACGCCCCCACCAGCTCGTTGCGCTCGCGGTCGCGCAACACCCACACGCCGAAGCCCTGCAGGTACCACGAGCCGAGGTCGCTCGCCAGCCGCGTCCACGACCCCACCGTCGACAGCGGGCCGCCGTACGCCCCCGACGCGTCGGCATCGGTGTAGAACGTCCGGTAGAGGTCGGCACAGTCCGCGGTGGGCGGCAGCAGGTCGAGGCGCTCGGTGCGCAGCGTGGGGATGTCGAAGGGCATGCGCGCAGTCTAGGGCCAGTTCGACCGCCGCGGTCGCCGTGGAAACCACCATGCCGGCGCGCGCCGCGGCCGGTTCAGCGAACCGTCGACGGCTCCTGGGCGACCGGTTGCGCGGGCGCGAGCGGGCGCACGCGGGCCGCGGGCACGACGATGCGGAACACCGAGCCGCGGCCGAGCTCGCTCTGGATGTCGAGCTCGCCGCCGTGGCGCTGCACCACGTGCTTGACGATGGACAGGCCCAGGCCGGTGCCGCCGGTGTCGCGCGAGCGGCTGCCGTCGACTCGGTAGAAACGCTCAGTCAGGCGGCCGAGGTGCTCGCGGGCGATGCCGGGGCCGGTATCGCGCACCTCGATCTCCGCGTTGCCGTCGGGGCGATGCGCCCAGGTGACCGCGATCGTGCCGCCGGCCGGCGTGTAGCGCACCGCGTTGCCCACCAGGTTGGCGATGGCGCTGGTCCATTCGCTCTCGTTGCCGGCCAGCTCGTCGACGCTCTGGACGTTGAAGCGCAACGTGTGCCGGCCTGCCGACAGCCCGCGCGCCTCGCTCTCCACCTGCGCGAACAGGCGCGCCACCGGCGTCCAGCGGTCGCAGGTGGGGCGCGGGCTGCCTTCGAGCTTGGCCAGCGTGAGCAGGTCCTCGACCAGCGTGGTCATGCGCGCGGTCTGCTGCATCATCAGCGCGAGCACGCGTTCGCGCTCGACATCGGTCAGCGGCAGCGACGCGATGGTCTCGACGAAGCCGGCCAGCACGGTCAGCGGGGTGCGGATCTCGTGCGAGACGTTGGCGACGAAGTCGCGCCGCATCGCCTCGGTGCGCTCGCGCTCGGTGATGTCCTGGGTCAGCACCAGGCGCATGCCGTCGCCGTAGCGGCTGACGATCACGCTGAGCGTGGAGTCGCCGCCGGGCGTGGCGAACACCACCGGCTCGTCGAACACGCCGGCCTGCAGGTAGGCCACGAAGGTGGGCGAGCGCACGAGGTTGGTCACGCGCTGCAGGCGGTCGCGCACGGGGTCGAGCCCGAAGTGCGTCGCGGCCACGGCGTTGAGCCACTGGATCTGGTCGGCCGCGTCGAGCAGCAGCACGCCGTTGGGCGAGGCCTCGATGGCGGACATGAACTGGCCGAAGCGTTCCTGCTCGTGGACGAACGCGCGATCGCGCTGGCGCAGCGCGCGCTCGATGCGGTACGAGGCCTCGCCCCAGAAGCCACGGTCGCGCGGCGCCTCGCGCTCGAGGTCGCCGCGCAGCCAGTTCATCAGCCGCAGCGCACGCATGCCGTCCACCAGCACCCAGATCGACACGGCGATGACGGCACCGAGGGTCGGGCCGAGCTGGCGCGCGTCGACCAGGGCGCCGACGATCGCACCGATCCCCGCCCCCAACAGGGTCACGAAGATGGCCAGCGCAGCGCGGTTGAGCAGCCAGCTCACGTCGGTTCCAGGTTGGGCAACGGACTGGACGCCGTGCTCAGGCGGACGTGGCCGCGGCCTGCTGCGTCAGGCGGTAGCCCGCGCCGCGCACGGTCTCGATCAGCGTCGAGCATTGCACCGGCGCGAGGGCCTCGCGCAGGCGCTTGACGTGGACGTCCACGGTGCGCTCCTCGATGAAGACATGGTCGCCCCAGACGCGGTCGAGCAGCTGCGTGCGGCTGTGCACGCGCTCGGTGTGGGTCATGAAGAAGTGCAGCAGGCGGAACTCGGTCGGGCCGATCTTGACCTCCTGCGCGCCGCGCGTGACGCGGCGCGTGGCCGGATCCAGCCGCAGGCCGGACACCTCCACCGCCGAGTCCAGCGCCTCGGGCGCCTTGCGGCGCAGCACCGCACGGATGCGTGCCAGCAGCTCCTTGGTGGAGAACGGCTTGGTCAGATAGTCGTCGGCGCCGGCGTCCAGGCCCGACAGCTTGTCGGCCTCTTCCGAGCGCGCGGTCAGCATGATGATGGGCAGGTCGCGCGTGCGCGCCTCGGCGCGCCAGCGCTTGGCCAGCGCCAGGCCGGTCTGGCCGGGCAGCATCCAGTCGAGGACGACCAGTTCCGGCAGCACGCGGTCGACCTCGGCCTGGGCGGCGTCGGCCGTCTCGGCGACGGCCACTTCGAAGCCGGCGTGGCGCAGGTTGATCGCCACCAGTTCGGCGATGGCGGATTCGTCTTCGACGACGAGGATACGGCTCATGGGTTTGGCTGCCTTGTCGGGTTAGCGGACAGCGTCTTCGACGGCTTCCACGCTGTGGTGGCGCACGTCGGTGCCCTTGACGATGTAGATGATCTGCTCGGACAGGTTCTTCGCGTGGTCGCCCACGCGTTCGATCGCCTTGGCCACGAACACGAGGTCGATCGACGACGAGATCGTGCGCGGGTCTTCCATCATGTAGGTGATGAGCTTGCGCAGCAGGCCGTCGAATTCCTTGTCGATCTCGTCGTCCTGCTTGAGCACTTCCAGCGCGCGGTTGACGTCGAGGCGGGCGAAGGCGTCGAGCACCTTGCGCAGCTGCGCGGTGGCCAGGTTGGCGCCGAAGGCGATGTCGGCCACCGGCAGGCGCAGGCGGCTGGAGACGCCGGAGTTCATCAGGCGCTGCACCGTGCGGGCGATGCGCGTGGCCTCGTCGCCGATGCGCTCGAGGTTGCCGATGGTCTTGGAGATGGCGATCAGCAGCCGCAGGTCGCGCGCGGTGGGCTGGCGGCGGGCGATGATGGCCGACAGGTCGCGGTCGATCTCCACTTCCATCTGGTTGACGCGCAGCTCGCGCTCGAGCACCAGGCTGGCGGTCTCGCCGCTGAAGTTGGTGAGCGCGTAGACCGCCTGGGCGACCTGCGATTCGACGAGGCCACCCATCTCGAGCACGCGATTGGAGATTTCGCTGAGTTCGGCGTCGAACTGCGTGGACAGATGCTTGTCGCTCATGGTCTTTTCCCTGCAAACGGTGCGCGTCGGTCGACGCGCGTTATACGGTACCCGGTATCCCTGAAGCCTGGCTGAGAGACCCGCGAAGGCTTCAGCCGAAGCGCCCGGTGATGTAGTCCTCGGTGTCCTTCTTCTTCGGCTTCATGAACAGGTCGGTGGTGCGACCGAACTCCACCAGGTCGCCCAGGTACATGTAGGCCGTGTAGTCGGAGCAGCGCGCGGCCTGCTGCATGTTGTGGGTGACGATGACCACCGTGTAGTCGGCCTTGAGCTCGTGGATCAGCTCCTCGATTTTGCCGGTGGAAATCGGGTCCAGCGCCGAGCACGGCTCGTCCAGCAGCAGCACCTCGGGCTTGATGGCGATGCCGCGCGCGATGCACAGGCGTTGCTGCTGGCCGCCGGACAGGCCGGAGCCCTGCTGGTTGAGCTTGTCCTTGACCTCGTTCCACAGCGCGGCCTTCTTGAGCGCCCATTCCACGCGCTCGTCCATCTCCACGCGCGGCAGCGTCTCGAACAGGCGCACGCCGAAGGCGATGTTGTCGTAGATGGACATCGGGAACGGCGTCGGCTTCTGGAACACCATGCCGACCTTGGCGCGGATCAGGCTGACGTCCAGGCCGGACTCGAGGATGTTCTCGCCGTCGAGGATGATCTCGCCCGCGGCGCGCTGCTCGGGATAGAGCGCGTACATCCGGTTGAAGGTGCGCAGCAGCGTGGACTTGCCGCAGCCCGACGGCCCGATGAAGGCCGTGACCTTGCCTTCGGGGATGTCGAGGTTGATGTTCTTCAGCGCGTGGAAGGCGCCGTAGTAGAAGTTCAGGTTGCGGATGGAAAGCTTGGCTTTCTCATTGACCGGCATGTCGACCTTGGCGTCCATGGGGAAGGCTTTCTCAGTTCTTGTTGCGGAAGAAGACCCGCGCAGCGATGTTGAGCGCGAGCACGCCCAGCGTGATCAGGAACACGCCGGCCCAGGCCAGATGCTGCAGGTTCTCGTACGGACCGGTGGCGAAGTCGTAGATGACCTTGGGCAGGCTGGCCATCGGACGCGACAGGTTGGTGCTGAAGAACTGGCTGGACAGCGCGGTGAACAGCAGCGGCGCGGTCTCGCCCGAGATGCGGGCGATGGCCAGCAGCACGCCGGTGATCACGCCCGAGCGCGCCGCGGTGAGCGTGACCGCGGAGACCACCTTCCACTTGGGCGTGCCCAGGGCGTAGGCAGCCTCGCGCAGCGCGTTCGGCACCAGGTTGAGCATGCTCTCGGTCGTGCGGATGACCACCGGGATCACGATCAGGGCCAGCGCGATCGCGCCCGCCCAGCCCGAGAATCCCTTCATCGGCACGACGACCAGCGCGTACACGAACAGGCCGATCACGATGGACGGGGCCGACAGCAGGATGTCGTTGATGAAGCGCGTCGCGGAGCCGAGCCAGGTCTTCTGCCCGTACTCGGCCAGGTAGATGCCGGAGAACACGCCGATCGGCGTGCCGATCAGCGTGGCCAGCGTCACCATCGCCAGCGAGCCGAAGATCGCGTTGGACAGCCCGCCGCCCTCGGAATTGGGGCCCGGCTGCGCCTCGGTGAGCAGCGACCACGACATGCCGCTGGCGCCGAGCACGATCGTCTCGAACAGGATCCAGACCAGCCAGAACACGCCGAACACCATGGCCGCGAAGGCCAGCGCGAGGGCGACCGCGTTGACGCGCTTGCGGCGCCGGTGCATCGCCAGGCGGGAGCCGGACACTGCGGAAATGCTGGTCATGCCGAGGCTCCTTCGGCGCGCTTCAGGCGCATCAGCAGGATCTTGGCGCACGACAGCACGATGAACGTGATGACGAACAGCACCAGCGCGAGGTACATCAGGGCGGCGCGGTGCAGGCCCTCGCCGGCTTCCGCGAATTCGTTGGCCAGCACCGAGGTGATGCTGTTGGCGGCCTGGAACAGCGAGAGCTGGCTCATCTGGCTCTGGTTGCCGATGACGAAGGTCACGGCCATCGTCTCGCCGAGCGCCCGGCCCAGGCCCAGCATCACGCCGCCGACCACGCCGGTCTTGGTGAACGGGAGCACCACCTTGTAGACGACCTCCCAGGTCGTCGCGCCCAGTCCGAACGCGGACTCCTTGAGCATCGGCGGGGTGACTTCGAAGACGTCGCGCATCACGGCGGCGATGAACGGGATGATCATGATGGCCAGGATGATCCCGGCGCACAGGATGCCCATGCCCACCGGCGGGCCGGAAAACAACGAGCCCAGCACCGGCACGCCGCCGAACGCGCGTTGCAGCGGGGCCTGGACCCAGGTGGCCAGGATCGGGCCGAACACCAGCAGGCCCCACATGCCGTAGACGATGGACGGCACCGCGGCGAGCAGTTCGATGGCCACGCCGAGCGGCCGCTTGAGCCAGGCCGGCGACATCTCGGTCAGGAACAGGGCGATGCCGAAGCTGACCGGCACGGCGATCAGCAGCGCGATGATGGAGGTGGCCAGCGTGCCGTAGATCATGGCCAGGCCGCCATAGTGGTCCTGCACCGGATCCCATTCGCTGTGCCACAGGAAACCCAGGCCGAATTCCTTGATGGCCGGCAGCGCGCCGATCACCAGCGAACCGATGATGCCGGCGAGGATGGCCAGCGTCAGCCAGGCCGCCGAGTGCGCCAGGAACGAGAACAGCGCGTCGCCCCAGGGGGCGTTGAGTCGTCGCTTGGGCGGACTTCCGGAGTCCTTGGCCCTGGGCATCGTCTGGTCAGCGGGGAGTGTGGCAGCCAAGGGGCCTCCGGCAGGTCTTGGGAATCGACGGCCACCGCGGCCGCCGGATACCGCCGGCCCGGGGGCCGGCGGCGGGTCTTACTTCGCCGCGACCGTCTTGCCGGCCGCGTCCTTGATGCTGGCCCACTTCGTGTGGATCAGGGTCTTGAGCGAGTCCGGCAGCGACACGTAGTCGAGGTCCATCGCGGCCTTGTCGCCGTTGGCATACGCCCAGTCGAAGAACTTCAGGGCGGCGGTGGCCTGGGCCGGCTTGTCCTGCGTGGTGTGCATCAGGATGAACGTGGCGCCGCTGATGGGCCAGGCATCCTTGCCGGCCTGCTCGGTCAGCACCTGGTAGAACGACTTGTTCCAGTCGGCGCCGGCGGCGGCGGCCTTGAAGGTCAGGTCGTCGGGTTCGACGAAGTTGCCGGCGGCGTTCTTGAGCGAGACGTAGTCCATCTTGCTCTGCTTGGCATAGGCGTACTCGACGTAGCCGATCGAGTTCGGGGCGCGCGTGACCGATTGCGCCACGCCTTCGTTGCCCTTGCCGGCAATGCCGTTGGCCGGCCAGTTGACGGCGGTGCCCTCGCCGATCTTCGCCTTCCAGTCGGCGTTGACCTTGGACAGGTAGTTCGTGAAGATGAAGCTGGTGCCCGAACCGTCGGCGCGGTGCACCGGGGTGATCACGGCGTCCGGCAGCTTGACGCCGGCGTTCAGCGCGGTGATGGCCGGGTCGTTCCACTTGGTGACCTTGCCCAGGTAGATGTCGGCCAGCACGGCGCCGGTCAGCTTCAGCTGGCCCGGCTTGACGCCTTCGACGTGGATCACCGGAACCACGCCGCCGATGACGGTCGGGAACTGCACGAGGCCGGCGGCCGCGAGGTCGTCGTCCTTCAGCGGCATGTCGGACGCGCCGAAGTCGACCGTCTTTTCCTTGATCTGCTTGATGCCCGCGCCCGAACCGACGGACTGGTAGTTGATCTTGTTGCCGGTGGCCTTGTTGTAGGCCTCGGCCCACTTCGAGTAGATCGGGGCCGGGAACGACGCACCCGCGCCGGTCACTTCATCGGCAGCCTGCGCGGAAAACGCCAGGGCGCTCATGGCGGCGGCGGCGCTCAGCAGACGAATCGGTTGGAAACTCATGGTCTGGCCTTTCAGGGGGGCAGTTTAAAGGGACTGCGCCAATGTAGAAGGGCCATGTGACAAGGCGATGACACTGCCGTGGCGGCGCGCTGCGCGGGCTTGCGCCCAGCCTCCGAGGCCGGGCCGCGCCAGCCGCCGCCGGTGCATGCCGCGGACGACGGAATCCGAATGTGACAGCGCCAGCAGAACCTGTCACGCGATTGTCATGTAGCCCGGGCGGCCTCGGCCAGGCGTTCGGCGAAGCCCCGCGCCACCGCCGCGCTGCGGGCCTCGACCATCACGCGCAGCACCGGTTCGGTGCCCGAGGCGCGGATCAGCACGCGGCCATCGGTACCCAGCTCCTGCTCGACCTGGGCCTTCTCGGCGACCAGCGTCGCATTCTTCTGCCAGTCCGAGCGCACCGCGAGGCGCACGTTGATCATCACCTGCGGGAACAGCTGCACGCCGTCGAGAAGCGCCGGCAGGCTCAGGCCGCTGCGGCGCACGGCCTGCAGCACCTGCAACGCGCTGACGATACCGTCGCCGGTCGTGTGGCGATCGAGTACCAGCAGATGCCCTGAATTCTCGCCACCGAGCTGCCAGCCCCGGGCCAGCAGCTCTTCCAGGATGTAGCGGTCGCCCACCTTGGCGCGCACCAGCGGCACGTTGCGGCCGCGCAGCGCCTGCTCGATGGCCATGTTGGTCATCAACGTGCCCACCACGCCCGGCACGGCCTGGCCGCGCGCGAGCCGGTCGGCCACCACCGCGTAGAGCAGTTCGTCGCCGTCGTAGCAGCGGCCGGTGCTGTCGACCATCTGCAGGCGGTCGGCGTCCCCGTCCAGCGCCACGCCGTAGTCGGCGCCGGTGCGCAGCACCGCCTCGATCAGGGCCTGCGGGGCGGTTGCACCGACCTTGTCGTTGATGTTGAAGCCGTTGGGTTCGCAGCCGATCGTGACCACCTCGGCGCCCAGCTCGTGGAACACGCTGGGGGCGACATGGTACGCGGCGCCGTGTGCGCCATCGACGACGATCTTGAGCCCCTTTAGCGACAGTTCCTGCGAGAACGTGCTCTTGCAGAACTCCAGGTAGCGGCCGGCGGCATCGTCCAGGCGACGCGCCTTGCCGAGCGCAGCCGAGTCTACCCACTGGGCCGGCTCGGCCAGGGCGGCCTCGACATCCATCTCCCACTGGTCGGGCAGCTTTTCGCCCGAGGCCGAGAAGAACTTGACGCCGTTGTCGCCGAACGGATTGTGCGACGCGCTGATGACCACGCCCAGGTCGACGCGCAGCGCGCGGGTGAGGTAGGCAACGCCCGGCGTGGGCAGCGGCCCGGTGAGCAGCACGTCGACGCCGGCCGAGGCGAAGCCGGCCTCCAGCGCCGACTCGATCATGTAGCCCGACACGCGCGTGTCCTTGCCGATCAGAACCGTCGCCTTGGGGGCCTTGCGGCGCAGCACGCGGCCGACGGCATGGCCCAGGCGCAGCATGAAGTCGGCGGTGATCGGGGCGGTGCCGACCGTGCCACGGATGCCGTCGGTGCCGAAAAAGGTTCTGCTCATGGGAAATATCTCGGTGGGTTTCTTGGGTTCGCCGGCCGTGCAGGCGGTGTGAAGGCGTCGAATGCGCGCATTGTCGGGTCAGTCGGAAGTGAGCGCGCGCCAGACCGTCAACGCTTCCACGGTTTGCGCCACATCGTGCACGCGCACGATGGCGGCGCCCTGCTGCACGGCCGCCAGCGCCGCGGCCACGCTGGCCAGGGTGCGCTCGCCCACCGGTCGCCCGGTGAGCTGGCCCAGCGTGGACTTGCGCGACCAGCCCAGCAACAGCGGGCAGCCGAGGTCGAGCAGCCGGCGCTGGTGGCGGGCCAGCGCGAGATTGTGCGCCGGCGTCTTGCCGAAGCCGATCCCGGGATCGAGGGCGATGCGTTCGGGCGCGATGCCCGCGGCGATCGCCCGGTCGCGCCGCGCCGCGAGGAAGTCATGCACGGCGCTCACCACGTCGTCACGGTCGTAGTGCGGGGCCACCTGCATCGAGCCGGGCTCGCCCTGCATGTGCATCAGGCAGACGCCGGCCGTCGGATGGCCGGCCGCCACCGCCAGCGCGCCGGGCGCCTGGAGCGCGCGCACGTCGTTGAGGATGTCGACGCCGAGTGCCAGCGCCTCGGCCATCACCACGGGGTCGGCGGTGTCGACCGACACCGGTACGCCCAGCGTCACCGCGTGGCGCAGAACCGGCAGCACCCGGGCCAGTTGCTCCGCGGCGTCGGGCACGCGCGCGCCGGGGCGGGTGGACTCGCCGCCGATGTCCAGGATGTCGGCCCCTTCGGCCACCAGCCGGTCGCAGTGCGCGCAGGCGGCGTCCGCGTGCGCGAACTGGCCACCGTCCGAGAACGAATCGGGGGTGACGTTGACGATGCCCATCACCTGGGGCCGCACCAGGTCGATGCGAAAGCGGCCGGTTTGCCAGATCATCGGGTAACGGCGGCGCGCGACGGCGCGAAGGGGGATGGAAACGAGAAACGGGGCGCGAGGCCCCGTTCGTGTGCGGTCAGGACGGGCGGCGGGTCAGACCGCCGCCGGTGCGTTGTCCACCTTCACCGGCGGCGGCGTGCCGCCCGAGCGGTTCATGGTGGGCGTCCAGTCCTTGGGCGGGCGCGGCGGGCGGCCTTCCATGATGTCGTCCATCTGCTCGCGGTAGATGGTTTCCCATTCCAGCAGCGCATGGGCGATGGCCTCGACCTTGTCCTTCTCGTTCTCGATCAGCGTGCGCGCGAGGGCGTACTGCGTGTCGAGGATCTTGCGGATCTCGGCGTCGACCTTCTGCATCGTCGATTCGCTGATGTTGGTGGTGCGCGTGACCGAGCGGCCCAGGAAGACCTCGCCCTCGTTCTCCGCGTAGACCATCGGGCCCAGCGATTCGGACATGCCGTACTTCATGACCATGTCGCGCGCGATCTGGGTGGCGCGCTGGAAGTCGCTCGAGGCGCCCACCGTCTGCTGGCCCATGAACACCTCTTCCGCGATCCGCCCCGCGTACAGCGCGGCGATGTTGGCGAGCATGTATTCCTTGTCCGGGGAGTTGTTGTCCTTCTCCGGCAGGTAGAACGCCACGCCCAGCGCACGGCCGCGCGGGATGATGGTGACCTTGTGCACCGGGTCGTGCTTGGGCAGCTTGAGCATCACGAAGGCGTGGCCGGCCTCGTGGTACGCCGTGTTCTTCAGGTCTTCGGGGTCGATCACCGCGCTGCGGCGTTCGGCGCCCATGAAGATCTTGTCCTTGGCCTTCTCGAAGTCGATCATCTCGACGACGCGGCCGCTGCGGCGCGCCGCCATCAGCGCGGCCTCGTTGACCAGGTTGGCCAGGTCGGCGCCGGACATGCCGGGCGTGCCGCGGGCGATGACGTTGGAGTTGACGTCGGTGCCGATGGGCACCTTGCGCATGTGCACGGCCAGGATCTGCTCGCGGCCGCGGATGTCGGGCAGCGTGACGTAGACCTGGCGGTCGAAGCGGCCCGGGCGCAGCAACGCCGGGTCCAGGATGTCGGGCCGGTTGGTGGCCGCCATCACGATGACGCCCAGGTTGGTCTCGAAGCCGTCCATCTCGACCAGCATCTGGTTGAGGGTCTGCTCGCGCTCGTCGTTGCCGCCGCCCAGGCCGGCGCCGCGATGACGGCCGACCGCGTCGATTTCGTCGACGAAGATGATGCAGGGGGCGCTCTTCTTGGCCTGCTCGAACATGTCGCGCACGCGGGCCGCGCCCACGCCGACGAACATTTCCACGAAGTCGGAGCCGGAGATCGAGAAGAACGGCACCTTGGCTTCGCCGGCGATGGCCTTGGCCAGCAGCGTCTTGCCGGTGCCGGGAGGGCCGACCAGCAGCACGCCGCGCGGGATGCGCCCGCCCAGCTTCTGGAATTTCTGGGGGTCGCGCAGGAAGTCGACCAGTTCCTTGACCTCTTCCTTGGCCTCGTCGCAACCGGCGACGTCCGAGAAGGTGACCGAGTTGTTGGCCTCGTCGAGCATCTTGGCCTTGCTCTTGCCGAAGCTGAAGGCGCCGCCCTTGCCGCCGCCCTGCATCTGGCGCATGAAGTACACCCACACGCCGATCAGCAGCAGCATCGGGGCCCACGACAGCAGCAGCGTGGTGAGCATGCCCTGCTCTTCGCGCGGCTTGATGTCGAACTTGACGTTGTTGGCCAGCAGGTCGCCGGTCAGGCCGCGGTCGAGCAGGCTGCCCGTGGTGTGCTCGGTCTTGCCGTCGGTGGTGCGGGCGGTGATGTCGATGCCGCCGCTACCTTCGGTGATCTCCACGCTCTGGATGTGCTTGCTGCGCACCTCTTCCAGGAAATCGGAATAGGCCACACGTCCGCTCTGGGTCTGCGCCGTGTTGAACGATTTGAAGACCGTAAACAGCACGAGCGCGATCACGAGCCAGACTGCGATCTTCGAAAACCATTGATTGTTCACCGCGGCTCCTTCTTAGAAAATGCCACTTCCCACGGCAGATGGGGATGATTCTAGGCCAGTCAATACCCCGATAACCCGAATGCTGGGGTGGGGAAGGACGCCAAACGCACACTTTCGACGCCGAACGCTCCTTCCGGGGCCCGCCGTGGTGCTGTCGGGCAACGCGGATTCAGCGCGCACCCGGGTTCTTCAGACCGAAACCGACGATGAAGGTTTCGGCCGACTTGTCGCGCGACGCCTTCGGCTTGACGGCCTTGACGATGCGGAAATGGGCTCGGAACAGTTCCATCAGCTCACTGTAGCCGCTTCCGTGGAAGACCTTGGTGACAAGGGCTCCTTCGGGCTTGAGGTGCTGCAGGGCGAACTCCACCGCCAGCTCCACCAGGTGGGCCACGCGGGCGGTGTCGGTCACCGGCACGCCGGTCAGGTTGGGGGCCATGTCGGAGACGACCACGTCCACCGGCTCGCCGTTGACGGCCTCGTTGAGCCGGGCCAGCACATCGTCGTCGCGGAAATCGCCCTGGATGAAGGTGACGCCCTCGATCGGCTCCATCTCGAGCAGGTCCAGCGCGACGATGCGGCCGTTGAGCTCGCCCACCGCCGCGCCGCCCGTCCCGGAGGCCTTGGGCGCGAACTTGCGGCGGATGTACTGGCTCCAGGCGCCCGGCGTGGAGCCCAGGTCGACTACCAGTTGCCCCGGGCGCAGCAGCTTGAACTGCTCGTCGATCTCGGACAGCTTGTAGGCCGCGCGGGCCCGGAAACCCTCGCGCTGGGCCAGCTTCACATAGGGGTCATTGGCGTGATCCTGCAACCACTGCTTGTTGACCTTCTTGCTTTTCGTCTTGATTTTCATGACAAAGGGATAATACGGGCATGGCCCTGATTCAACTGACCCCTGCCGAACGCAAAGAAAAGCGCGGCGACGCCCACCATCTCGACCCCGTGGTCATGATCGGTGCCGATGGACTGACGCCCGCCGTCCTCAAGGAGGCCGAGGTCGCGATCCGTTCGCACGGCCTGATCAAGGTGCGCGTCTTCTCGGACGACCGCGCCGCCCGCGAGGCGATGTTGACCGAAATGGCCGACAAGCTCAACGCCGCGCCGATCCAGCACATCGGCAAGCTGCTGGTGCTGTGGCGGCCGATGGAGGACGTGGAGGCGCCGCGCGTGTCCGACACCAACCTCGGCCCGCGCGTGGTCAAGATCCTGAAGTTCTCCAAGCGCGGCAACCACCGCCCGCAGATCAAGAAGGTGACCGTGCTCGGCAACGAGCGCGTGACCGCCGGCGGCCAGGTCAAGCGCGCCAAGAAGCGCGTCACCAGCATCAAGAAGAAGGTCTGAACGACCGCACAGGCGGGTCACCGGGTGGCCCGCCACGCCAGCGCGAGCACCAGCAGGCCCTTGAGGCCGAAGAACGCCAGGCTGATCGCGTGCAGCTGCATGAAGGTCAGCGGCGTGGCGCCCCCGGTGCGCGCCTGCTCCATCAGCGGCTCCAGGCCGTAGTAGCCGGCCACCGTGCAGAACAGCGCGCCCACGGCCAGCACCATTTCCACCGAGAACTGCGATACGCCCGTGCCCAGGTGGCGCGCGAGCGCGTCGCGGCGTTCGATGACCAGGATCAGCACGCCCAGCAGCAGGCTGGCCGGCGCCTCGCGGGCGAAGATCACGCGGGCCACGGCGCCGAACGACGCCCGGTCGAGCACGCCCGACGCCGCGGGCGTGGCGATGGCCGCGATCGCCAGCAGCAGGCCGAACCACAGGCCCGGCAGCAGCCGGCGCAGGCGCTCGGAAAATCTCATCCGGGATGCTCCGGCAGGCGGGGTCGAGGTCAGATGTACTTGACTTCGACGATCTCGTAGCGCTTGGAGCCGCCGGGCGCGTGCACGTCGGCCGTGTCGCCGGCTTCCTTGCCGATCAGCGCGCGCGCGATCGGCGAGCTGATGGAGATCAGGTTGAGCTTGATGTCGGCCTCGTCGTCGCCGACGATCTGGTAGGTCACCTCCTGGCCGCTCTCCTCTTCCTCCAGCACCACGGTGCTGCCGAAGACGATGCGCCCGCCGGCGTCGACCGCTGCCGGGTCGATGATCTGCGCGGCCGCCAGCTGGCCGTCGATGTGCAGGATGCGGCCCTCGATGAACGCCTGCTTGTCCTTGGCGGCCTCGTACTCGGCGTTCTCGGACAGGTCGCCTTGCGCGCGCGCCTCCGCGATCGCCTGGATGACGGCGTGCCGCTCCACCGTCTTGAGGCGGTGCAGCTCTTCCTTCAGTTTTTCGGCGCCGCGGCGGGTCAGGGGGATCGTGGCCATATCGGGATACTCAGAGGAGAAAAGCAAACCGCCGCCCCGCAGTGCTCTCGCGCGAGCGCTGGCGGGCGGCGGCCCAAGGGCCTGTTCAGGCCCTGGTGAACTGGAAGAAATGCGAGTTTAGATCACTTCAGGGCAGTTCCGCGTGCAGTTCCTGCAGGGAAACCACCGTGATGCCGGTGTCATGCTTGAGCGCCTCGGTGGCCGCCTCGCAGCCGGCCATCGTGGTGTAGTAGGTCACCCGGTTGGCGATCGCCGCGGTGCGGATGTAGCGCGAATCGGCAATCGCCGTGCGCGTCTCGTCCACTGTCGTGAAGACCAGCTGCACCTCGCCGGCCTTGATCATGTCGGCGATGTGCGGGCGGCCGTCCTTGACCTTGTTGCAGAGCTTGACCGGGATGCCGGCCTCGGCGATCGCCGCCGCCGTGCCCTTGGTGGCCGACAGCGTGAAGCCGAGGTTGATCAGGTCGCTGGCGACCTTGACCGTGCGCGCCTTGTCGGCGTTCTTGACGGTCAGCACCACGTTGCCCTTGGTCGGCAGGCGCGAGCCGGCGCCCAGCTGGCTCTTGAGCATCGCCTCGGCGAAGGTGCGCCCGACGCCCATCACCTCGCCGGTGGAGCGCATCTCGGGGCCCAGCACCGGGTCGACGCCCGGGAACTTGTTGAACGGGAAGACGGCTTCCTTGACCGAGTAGTACGGCGGCACGATCTCGACCGGCGGCTTGCCGTGCAGGCCCACCTGGTCGACCAGCCGGGTGCCGGCCATGCAGCGCGCGGCGATCTTGGCCAGCGCCTGGCCGGTGGCCTTGGAGACGAAGGGCACGGTGCGCGAGGCGCGCGGGTTGACTTCGAGCACGTAGACGACGGCGTCGTCGCCCTCGCCCTGGATCGCGAACTGCGTGTTCATCAGGCCGACGACCTTGAGCGCCTTGGCCATCAGCGTGGCCTGGCGGCGCAGCTCGTCCTGCATCGCGGGCGACAGCGAGTACGGCGGCAGCGAGCACGCGGAGTCGCCGGAGTGCACCCCGGCCTGCTCGATGTGCTCCATGATGCCGCCGATCATCACGTCGGTGCCGTCGCTGATGCAGTCGACGTCCACCTCGATGGCGTCGTCGAGGAAGCGGTCCAGCAGCACCGGCGACTTCTCGCTGACCTTGACGGCCTCGCGCATGTAGCGCTCGAGATCCTTGTCGCCGTGCACGATCTCCATCGCGCGGCCGCCCAGGACGTAGCTGGGGCGCACCACCAGCGGGTAGCCGATCTCCTGCGCGAGCGCGAGCGCCTGCTCGTTGGTGCGCGCGGTGCGGTTGGGCGGCTGCTTCAGACCCAGGGTGTGCAGCAGTTGCTGGAAGCGCTCGCGGTCTTCCGCGATGTCGATCGAGTCGGGCGTGGTGCCGATGATGGGCACGCCGTAGGACTCGAGGTCGAGCGCGAGCTTGAGCGGGGTCTGGCCGCCGTACTGCACGATCACGCCGTGCGGCTTCTCGACGTCGACGATCTCGAGCACGTCCTCGAGCGTCACCGGCTCGAAGTACAGGCGGTCGGAGGTGTCGTAGTCGGTGGACACCGTCTCGGGATTGCAGTTGACCATGATGGTCTCGTAGCCGTCCTCGCGCATCGCGAGCGCGGCGTGCACGCAGCAGTAGTCGAACTCGATGCCCTGGCCGATGCGGTTCGGCCCGCCGCCCAGCACCATGATCTTCCTGCGCGCGGTCGGCGCGGCCTCGCACTCGCCGTCGACGTTCTCGTAGGTCGAGTACATGTAGGCGGTCTGCGTGGCGAACTCGGCGGCGCAGGTGTCGACGCGCTTGTAGACCGGACGCACGCCCAGCGCGTGGCGCCGCTTGCGCAGCTCGTGCTGGTTGCTGCCCATCAGCAGGCCCAGGCGCTTGTCGGAGAAGCCCTTCTGCTTGACGAAGCGCAGCTCGGCGGCCGACAGCGACTCGAGCTTGCGCCCGCGCAGCGCCTGCTCGACCTTGACCAGGTCCTCGATCTGCGCGAGGAACCACGGGTCGATGCGCGTCGCCTCGAAGATCTCGTCCAGCGTCATGCCGATGCGGAACGCGTCGCCGACGAACAGGATCCGCTCGGGGCCGGCATTGGTGATCTCCTCGAGGATCTCCTCGTGGTCCGAGGCCTTGCACGACGTGCGCTCGGTCAGGCCGTCGATACCGGTCTCCAGGCCGCGCAGCGCCTTCTGCAGGCTTTCCTGGAAGGTGCGGCCCATCGCCATCACTTCGCCGACCGACTTCATCTGCGTGGTCAGGTGCGAATCGGCGGCCGGGAACTTCTCGAACGCGAAGCGCGGGATCTTGGTGACGACGTAGTCGATGGACGGCTCGAACGACGCCGGCGTGGCGCCGCCGGTGATGTCGTTGCGCAGTTCGTCCAGCGTGTAGCCGATGGCCAGCTTGGCGGCGATCTTGGCGATCGGGAAGCCCGTGGCCTTGGACGCCAGCGCGGACGAGCGCGAAACGCGCGGATTCATCTCGATGACCACCATCCGGCCGTCGACCGGGTTGATCGAGAACTGCACATTGGAGCCGCCCGTGTCGACGCCGATCTCGCGCAGGATCGCGATGGAGGCGTTGCGCAGCAGCTGGTATTCCTTGTCGGTGAGCGTTTGCGCCGGCGCGACCGTGATCGAGTCGCCGGTGTGGATGCCCATCGGGTCCAGGTTCTCGATGGAGCAGATGATGATGCAGTTGTCCGCCTTGTCGCGGACCACTTCCATCTCGTACTCCTTCCAGCCCTTGAGCGACTCCTCGATGAGGAGTTCGCTGGTGGGCGAGAGGTCGATGCCGCGCTTGCAGATCTCCTCGAACTCTTCCGGGTTGTAGGCGATGCCGCCGCCGCTGCCGCCCAGCGTGAAGCTGGGGCGGATGACCATCGGGAAGCCGCTGCCGTTGATCTCGGCGGTGATGCGCTTCTGGACCGCCCAGGCCTCTTCCATCGTGTGCGCGATGCCCGACTTGGCGGAGTCCAGGCCGATCTTGGTCATCGCGACCTTGAACTTCAGGCGATCCTCGGCCTTCTCGATCGCATGCTCGTTGGCGCCGATCATCTCGACGCCGTACTTCGCGAGCACGCCCTGCTTGTGCAGGTCCAGTGCGCAGTTGAGCGCCGTCTGGCCGCCCATGGTCGGCAGGATCGCGTCGGGGCGTTCCTTGGCGATGATCTTCTCGACCACCTGCCAGGTGATGGGCTCGATGTAGGTGACGTCGGCCGTGGCCGGATCCGTCATGATCGTGGCCGGGTTCGAGTTGACGAGGATGACCTTGTAGCCTTCCTCGCGCAAGGCCTTGCAGGCCTGGGCGCCGGAGTAGTCGAACTCGCAGGCCTGGCCGATGATGATCGGGCCGGCCCCGATGATGAGGACGGACTTGAGGTCGGTGCGCTTTGGCATTGGGATCAGTTCTTGGTCTTGCTGGCCGTCATCGAATCGATGAAGCGGTCGAACAGGTAGGCGATGTCGTGCGGGCCGGGCGAGGCTTCCGGGTGGCCCTGGAAGCAGAACGCGGGCTTGTCGGTGCGGGCCAGGCCCTGCAGCGTGCCGTCGAACAGCGAGACGTGCGTCGGCGCGAGGTTGGCGGGCAGCGTCGCGGCATCCACGGCGAAGCCGTGGTTCTGGCTGGTGATGGACACGCGGCCGCTGGCGCTTTCCCTGACCGGATGGTTCGCGCCATGGTGGCCGAACTTCATCTTGAAGGTCTTCGCGCCCGAGGCCAGCGCCATGATCTGGTGGCCCAGGCAGATGCCGAAGGTGGGCGTGCCGGTCTCGATGATGCTGCGCGTGGCGGCGATCGCGTAGTCGCAGGGCTCCGGGTCGCCCGGGCCGTTGGACAGGAACACGCCGTCCGGCTTCATCGCCAGCACGTCGGCGGCGGGCGTCTGCGCGGGCACCACGGTGACGCGGCAGCCGCGCTCGGCCAGCATGCGCAGGATGTTGAACTTCACGCCGAAGTCGTAGGCGACCACGTGGAACCTCGGCGCGGGCTGCGTGCCGTAGCCGCTGCCGAGCTTCCACTCGGTCTGCGTCCACTCGTAGGCCTGCGTGCAGCTGACGACCTTGGCCAGGTCCAGCCCGGCCATGTTCTCGCCGGCACGCGCCCGGGCGACGGCGTCCGCACGGTCGGCCGCGCTGACCTCGTGGCCGACCGGGAAGGCGACGATGCAGCCGTTCTGCGCGCCGTCGGTGCGCAGGATGCGGGTGAGCTTGCGGGTGTCGATGCCGGCGATGGCGACGGTGCCTTCACGCGCCAGGTAGGCGTCGAGCGACGACGTGGCGCGGAAATTGGAGTGGCGCAGCGGCAGATCCTTGATGATCAGGCCGGCGGCATGGATCTTCGACGCCTCGACGTCCTCCTCGTTGACGCCGTAGCTGCCCACGTGCGGATACGTCAGCGTGACGATCTGCCTGCAGTAGCTGGGGTCGGTGAGGATTTCCTGGTAGCCAGTCAGCGCGGTGTTGAACACCACTTCGCCGACCGTGTGGCCGGGAGCGCCGATCGAGGTGCCGGAGAAGACCGTGCCGTCTGCGAGTGCAAGGATTGCGGGGGGCAGGACAGGCAGCAAAGGAAACTCCGGAGTAGCGGTGCCCAGTTTCGCGAGACTCCCGCCGCGTGGCTGTCGAGCAGGGCTCGACAGGGTGGCGTCGGGGGAATTCGGACTGCGGGAGACGTGAACCGGAGAAGCGTCGCTTGTTCGGGCGGTCGCGAGGTTGTGTCGCTCGTTTGTGTCGCTGACTTGTGTCGCTGACTGGGCTGATTGCGGGTAAACCTGTAAATTATAGCCGCCGGGCGCGTGCTTGTCACCCCCTTGTCATCGGCCCGGCTCGTCACCATGTGGAGCGCATCAAGTCCCCGCCGGCGACGGGGAACTAGAATGGCTCGACCGTCTCCAAGAGACGGGATGTTTCCCCCGGAATGGAGTGTTTCTCATGGATCGCAACGTGCAACGTCTCGAAGTCCTCAATGGCGGGTCGGCCTACGGGGTCGACACGCACAAGGTTCTGCGCAACACCTACTGGCTGCTCGCGCTGTCGATGGTGCCCACCGTGCTGGGCGCCTGGATCGGCGTGCAGACCGGCGTGTTCGCCCACCTGTCGCCCGGCATGTCGCTGCTCGTCTTCTTCGGCGGCGCATTCGGCCTGATGTTCGGCGTGCAGAAGTTCAAGGATTCGTCCACCGGCGTGTTCATGCTGCTGGGCTTCACCTTCTTCATGGGCCTGATGCTGTCGCGCCTGCTCGGCGCGGTGCTGGGCGGCTACAGCAACGGCTCCAGCCTCATCATGACCGCCTTCGGCGGCACGGCCGCGGTGTTCTTCGGCATGGCCACGCTGGCCACCGTGGTCAAGCGCGACCTGTCGGGCCTGGCGCGCTTCCTGATGATCGGCGTGATGATCGCCATCGTCGCCAGCATCGTGAACATGTTCGTGCAGTCCTCGGCGGCCATGCTGGCCATCTCGACCGCGATGATGGTGGTGTTCTCGCTGTTCGTGATGATCGACGTCAAGCGCGTGATCGACGGCGGCGAGACCAACTACATCATGGCCGCGCTGAGCATCTACCTGGACCTGTACAACCTGTTCCAGAACCTGCTGGTGATCCTCACCTCGCTGACGGGCGACCGCCGCTGAGCGACGCCTGCGGCCAATGAAGAACGGCGCCCGCGGGCGCCGTTTTTTCATGGCCGGGCGCCTCGCCCCGCCCCGCCGCGCTCACTCCGCGCTCGCGCCGTCGTCCGGCTCGTCCGCCTCGTCCGGCGCCAGGGCGCCGGTCGCCTCGTCGACGATCGCCACCGGCTCGACGGGCGCCACCCACTCCGGATCCCACTCGAACACGGCCATGCTCTCCACATGCGCCGTGTGCGGGAACATGTTGACCGCCCCTGCCGCCACGCAGCGGTAGCCGCCGCGATGGACGAGCAGCCCCGCGTCGCGCGCCAGCGTCGCCGGGTTGCAGCTCACGTAGACGATGCGCCTGGGTGCCGTCCAGCCCGCGCGCGGCGACGCCTTCAGCTCGGCCAGCGACTTGGCGAGCGCGAACGCGCCCTCGCGCGGGGGATCGACCAGCCACTTGTCGACCGGGCCCAGCGCGACGAGGTCGTCGGCGCTCAGCTCGAACAGGTTGCGGGCGTCGAAGCGGGTGACCGCGTCGACGCCGTTGAGCCTCGCGTTGGCCAGCGCGCGGTCGACCAGGGTCTGGCTGCCCTCGATGCCCAGCACCGATTTCGCCACGGTGGCCAGCGGCAGCGTGAAGTTGCCCAGCCCGCAGAACCAGTCGATGACCGTCTCGTCCTTCTTCACGTCGAGCAGGCGCAGCGCGCGGCCGACCAGCACGGTGTTGATCTGGTGGTTGACCTGCGTGAAGTCGGTGGGCTTGAACGGCATGCGCACGCCGAACTCGGGCAGCGTATAGGCCAGTTCCGGGCCTTCGTCGTCGATCCGCACCACGGTGTCCGGGCCCTTGGGCTGCAGCCACCACTGGACGTCGTGTTCCTGGCCGAACGCGCGCAGCAGCGCCATGTCGTGCTCGCTGACCGGCTCCAGGTTGCGCAGCACCAGGGCCGTCACCTGGTCGCCGATGGCGACCTCGATCTGCGGCAGCCGCTCGCGCGCCTGCATGGATTCGATCAGCGCGCGCACCGGCACCAGCATGTCGGAGATGCGCTTGGGCAGCACGTGGCACTCGCGCATGTCGGCCACGTAGCTGGACTTGCGCTCGTGGAAGCCCACCAGCACCGTGTTCTTCTTGGCCACCCAGCGCACCGACAGGCGCGCGCGCAGCCGGTAGCCCCAGGGCGGGCCCTCGATGGGCCGCAGCACCAGCTCGGGCCGCACCTTGCCCAGGTGCCAGAGGTTGTCCTCCAGCACGCGCTGCTTCATCGCCACCTGCGCCGCCGGGGCCAGGTGCTGCATCTTGCAGCCACCGCACGCGCCGGCGTGCAGGCCGAAGTGCGGGCAGCGCGGGGTGACGCGCTGCGAGCTCTCGCGGCGGATCGCGACCAGGTCGGCCTTCTCCCACTGCTTCTTGCGCTTGACGACCTTGACGCGCGCCTCCTCGCCGGGCAGCGCGCCGTCGATGAAGACGACGATGCCCTCGCTGTTGTGCGCGATGCCCTGCGCGTCGAGGTCGATGCCGGTGACCTTCAGCCACTCGTTGTCGGACACGCCCGGTGCCGGGCCGGCGTCGCGGCCCCGGCGATGGCGCCCGCGGCCGGAACGTCCGCCGCCTTGTTGTTCTGTACTCATGGCGCGATTATCGACGGGCCAACGACATCGGCCCCGGACCGCGCAGGGCGACCCGGGGCCGAGGAAAGAAATCCGGCGCTTACAGGCGGAAGACCGACACGTCGGAGACCAGGCGCTGCACCTGCGTGCTCATCGAGTCGGCGGCGGCGGCCACCTGCTCGACCAGCGCGGCGTTCTGCTGGGTGACCTGGTCCATCTCGGTCACGGCCACGTTGACGAGGTCGATGCCCGCGCTCTGCTCCACCGTCGCCGAAGTGATCTCCGAGACGATGCCGGCCACGTGCTGCACCGAACTCACGATCTGCGCGATGGTCTGCGAGGCGATGTCCACCAGGTGCGTGCCCTCGTCGACCTTGTCGACCGACTCGGCGATCAGCGTCTTGATCTCCTTGGCCGCCGTCGCGCTGCGCTGGGCCAGCGTGCGCACCTCGGTGGCCACCACCGCGAAGCCGCGGCCCTGTTCGCCGGCACGCGCCGCTTCCACGGCGGCGTTCAGCGCCAGGATGTTGGTCTGGAACGCGATGCCGTCGATCACGCTGATGATGTCGGCGATCTTCTTGGACGAGTTGGCGATGTCGCCCATCGTGCGCACCACCTTGCTCACCGCCTCGCCGCCCTGCTGGGCCTTGGCCGCGGCGTCGTTGGACAGCTGGCGCGCGTGCGTGGAGTTGCTCGCGCTCATCTTGACGGTGCTCGACAGCTCGTCCATCGACGACGCGGTCTGCTGGATGCTGGAGGCCTGGCGCTCGGTTCGGTTGGACAGGTCGGCGTTGCCCGAGGCGATCTCGCTGGCGGCACTCGCCAGGCTGTCGCTGCCGTTGCGCACGCTCGAGACCACGGTGACCAGGCTCTCGGTCATCGCCGCGAGCGCCTTGAGCAGCTGGCCCGTCTCGTCGGTGGCGTGCGAAGTCACCTTGATCGTCAGGTCGCGGTTGGCGACGCGGCGGGCGATCTCGACGGCCTGCGAGATCGGCACCGTGATCGAGCGCGTGACGGCGTAGCCCACCGCCGCGGCCACCAGCAGGGCCACGATGGAGATGCCCAGCACGATGTTGCGGGTGTTGCCGTAGGCGTCCTCGGCGCTGGCCACCGCCGAGGCGGTCAGCTTCTCGTTGAGGGCGACCATCTCGTCGACGGCGGCCATCCACTTGGCCTGGGCAGGGTTGGCCTTCTCGCCGAGCAGGCCGCGGGCCGGGAACTTGTGGTTGTCGAGCGCCATCTGCACCACCTGGTCGGCCAGGTCGCGCGCGTCCTTCTCGGTGGCGTCGATGTGGGCCAGGATGGTCTTCTTGCGGGCGTCGCTCTCGCCGCCGATCATCTTGGTCAGCTTGCCCTTGGCGACCTCGTAGGTCTTGATGTCGGCCTTGAGCAGTTCGTTCTCGGCAGCCATCTCCTCGGGCTCGGACACCATCAGGATGTTGCGCACGCGCACCGCCTGCTGGGTCGCTGCCAGGCGCATCTGGTCGGCCAGCGACGATTCGACGGCAATGCCGCCCGTCACCGCGTTCATGTCGTTGCGCATGCCGCTCGTGCGTGCCAGGGCGATGATCGACAACGTCGCCAGCAGCGCCAGCACGATGCCGAAGGCCAGCGCCAGTCGCACGCCGATTTTCAGGTTGGTCAGCATTTGGATTTCCGAAGTTGGCTGTTGAATTTGTTGGTCAGTCGCATGCCGTCCGGTCCCCCCAACGGGCCCGGAAGGCAATTTCCATCACGTCCGTGCCCGGCGCCCGGTGATCCGAACCGCGTGTCGAGCAGCCCGGCGACACCGCCGGGTTCGGAGAATTCTCAGTTGAGCTTCCAGACGAATTCGGTCTTCACCCATTGCTGGGCGGGCTTGGCATCGGCAGGCTGCGGCTTGAACGAGCACTCCATCAGCGCGCGCTGGGCGGCCGTGTCGAGCTTGCGGGAATGGCTGGAGGTCTCGATCTCGCTGTCGATGGCCTTGCCGTCCACGCCGACGAGGATGCGCAGCGCGGTCGTGCCCTGCTCGCCCTTGCTCAGCGAATCGCGCGGGTATTCCGGGGCGGCGCAGCTCTTGGCGTCCTGCACCCATTTGCCGTCGCCGGCCATCGCGCCTGCACTGGCAAATGCGCAGAGCGAGACGATCAGGGCGCCGCGGATCGAGGTCAGTCGTGCATTGCGAATCATGTGGAACTCCTTCAGGTGGATCAGAAATCAGGGTCAGATTCCTCCCCTTGCCGGGACGCCTCCACACCATGATGGAGAACTCCTGACAGGGGTCATGGCCCGATTTCGGCCTGGCGCAGCCATTCTTGAGTGCACTCCGTCACGCCGATCCCGCAATCAATAGCAAGATTCCGGTTCAGATCGCGCCGCGCACGCCCGCGGCCTCCCCCGGCACGACCTCGGTGCGCGAAGGCACCCGCCTGGACGTGCCGCCGACCCGCGGCGACGCCTTTCACGGCCGGCGGCCGGTGTGGCCAGGCGAAAAAAAACGCGCCCCACGGGGCGCGTCTTCGGGCAGGCCGTCGCCGAGGCTCAGCGCGGCGGCAGCAGGCGCGCCGGATCGATCGGCTTGCCCTGCTTGCGGATCTCGAAGTGCAGCTGCACGCGATCGGCGTCCGTCGAGCCCATCTCGGCGATCTTCTGGCCGCGCTTGACGATCTGGTCTTCCTTGACCAGCAGCGCCTGGTTGTGGGCGTAGGCCGTCAGGAAGTTCGCGTTGTGCTTGACGATGACCAGGTTGCCGTAGCCGCGCAGGCCGGAGCCGGCATAGACGACGCGTCCGTCGGCCGCCGCGTAGACCGGGTCGCCGGCCTTGCCGCCGATGGCCAGTCCCTTGGTCTTGGCGTCGTCGAACGGCGCGACGACGGGCCCGGCCGCGGGCCAGGCCCAGGTCAGGTCGTCGTCGTTGTCGCGCGGGGCGGCCGCCGGGGGGGCGGCGACGCCGGTCAGCGGCACGGCGCTGCCCGTGACCACCGGCGAGGAGGCCGCGGCCACGCCGCTGGCCTTGCCCGCGACCGGCGGCAGGGGCTTGAACGTGGCGGCCGGCGTGGCGGCGGCGGCGGCCGTCGACGCCGGGGCGGCCGCGATCGGGCTCGCTGCGGCTTCGCCCGCGGGCGGCAGCACGCGCAGCACCTGGCCCACCTCGAGGTGGTTCGGATCGGCCAGGTTGTTCCAGCGCGCCAGGTCATGCCAGCTCTGGCCGGTGTCCAGGCCGATCTTGGTGAGCATGTCGCCGGGCTGCACGGTGTACGTCGTGGCGCGCGACTCCCCGGCCGGGGCCAGCGGCGTCGCGCCGGTCTTGCCCGGATCGGCGGCCGGAGCGGGCGCGCGGGCCACCTTCGCCGAATGATCTTCCACAGGCGCCTGATTCGGGGTGCTGCACCCGATCAAGGCCCAGGCGGACGCCACGCAAACCGTCGTCACGAGCGTTCGTCGACCCCAAAGCGATGCCATATTTTCCCTGCGTTGTTTCAACCAATCCCCGATTTTAAGGGAACAAACGTGACCGACTCTCCGACCTGCCTCACGAAGCCATCCGCCGTCCGGTCCACGATCACCAGCGCCTGCCCGGCCAGGCCCGGCACCGCGGTGGGCGCCACCAGCCGTCCGCCGGGCGCCAGCTGCGCCAGCCAGGCCTCGGGAATGGCCTCGCCGCCGGCCGCCGCGACGATGCTGTCGTAGGGCGCATTGGGCGGATGGCCGTGGCGGCCGTCGCCGTGCACCAGGCGCACACCGGGCACGCCCAGGGCGTCGAGATGGCGGCGCGCCATCTGGTGCAGGGGCAGCAGGCGTTCGATGGAGATCACGGTCGGCGCCAGCCGGGCCAGCAGCGCCGTCTGGTAGCCGCAGCCGGTGCCGATCTCGAGCGTGCGGCCCAGGTGGCCCTGCGCCGACGCGTTGGCGCCGTCGAACAGCCACTGCAGCTGGCGCGCGACGACCGAGGGCTTGGAGATGGTCTGGCCCAGGCCGATCGGCAGGCTCGTGTCCTCGTAGGCCTGGATGGCCAGCGCGGTGTCGACGAAGCGGTGCCGCGCCACGGCGGCGAACGCGGCCAGCAACGTGGGCGCACGGATGCCTTCGGCGCGCAGGCGCGCGACCATACGCTCGCGCATCGGGCCGTTGTCCAGGCCCAGGCCGGTGGGCACCACGTGGCGCGCGGCGTCCTGGGCGGCCTGGTGCAGCAGCGCCTGCGGGCGCAACGGGTTGCGTGCCGTGCCGCCGGGCGCGGACGCTCCGCCGCCGCTGCTCCACTGGGCCGGAAATCGCCTGGCGCGCGGGGCGTCGCCGCTCATCCGGCGGGCGTCCCGTCCAGGCCCAGTCGGGCGGCCCAGCCGCCCAGGTTGGCGTGATCGGTCAGGTCGACCTGCAGCGGGGTGATGGACACCCGTCCCTGGGCCACCGCGTGGAAATCGGTGCCGGCCCCGGCCTCGCGGGCGTCGCCCGAGGGGCCGATCCAGTAGATCGGCTCGCCGCGCGGATTCTTCTGCACGACCACCGGCTCGCTGGCGTGGCGGCGGCCCAGGCGCGTCGTGGCCCAGGGCAGCGCGTCGGCATCCGGCCGGTTGGGGAAGTTGACGTTGAGCAGCCAGGGCGCCGCGCCCGGCCGGCCGAACGACGGATGGGCGATGGCCGCCTCGACGAAGCGGCGGGCGCCGCGCGCGACGGCCTCCACGTGCGCCCAGCCCTTGTGCTGGATCGAGAACGCGATCGCCGGCACGCCGAACAGGAAGCCTTCCATCGCCGCGGCGACGGTGCCCGAGTAGAGCGTGTCGTCGCCCATGTTCTCGCCGTTGTTGATGCCCGACAGCACCAGGTCGGGCTTGTGCTGCAGCAGTCCCGTCAGCGCGACGTGCACGCAATCGGACGGCGTCCCGTTGACCACATGGAAGCCGTCCGACGGGCCGCCGCGCGCCGTGAACACCGACAGCGGCCGGCCCAGCGTCAGCGAGTTCGACATGCCGCTGGCGTTCTGCTCGGGGGCGATGACGTCGATCTCGCCGAGCCCGCGGCAGGCCTGCGCCAACGCCACCAGGCCGGGAGCGAGGTAGCCGTCGTCGTTGGCGATGAGGATGCGCATGGACGCATTGTAGGCAGCGCGACCGCAGGCGCCTGCCGGGGTGCGCCATTCGGCGTCACTCCGGCGACGCCGCGTGCCACGCGACGTCCTTATGATGGACGGCTCCCCAAGAACCGGAATCGATGCCATGCACGCCTGGATGTGTGAAACGCTGGACGGCCCCGCGGCCCTGCAATGGCGCGAGCGCCCCACGCCGCAGCCTGCCGCCGACGAGGTGCTGATCCGCATCCACGCGGCCTCGCTCAACTTCCCGGACCTGCTCATCGTGCAGGGCAAGTACCAGATGCGCCCCGAGCTGCCGTTCGCGCCCGGCGCCGAGTTCGCCGGCATCGTCGAGGCCGCGGGCGCCGACGTGCGCCACCTGCGCCCTGGCATGGCGGTGGCCGCGCTCGGCGGCCATGGCGGCTTCGCCACCCATGCCTGCGTCAAGGCGATGCAGGTCATGCCGCTGCCCGCGGGCTTCCCGCTGCGCGACGCGGCCGCCTTCGCGTTCACCTACGGCACCGCGCACCACGCGCTGGTCGACCGCGCCGCCCTGCAGCCCGGCGAGACGGTGCTGGTACTGGGTGCGGCCGGCGGCGTCGGCACCGCGGCGATCCAGATCGCCAAGGCGGCCGGCGCCACGGTCATCGCCGCCGCGTCAACGGAGGCGAAGTGCGCGCTGTGCCGCACCATCGGCGCCGATATCGCGATCAACTACGCGGCGACGCCGCTGCGCGACGCCCTGAAGCAGGCCACGGGGGGTCGCGGCATCGACGTCGTGTTCGATCCGGTGGGCGGCTCGCACGCCGAACCGGCGTTCCGCGCGATCGCCTGGCGCGGCCGCTACCTGGTCATCGGCTTCGCCGAGGGGGCGATCCCGGCGCTGCCCTGGAACCTGCCGCTGCTCAAGGGGGCGTCCATCGTCGGCGTGTTCTGGGGCGACTTCGTGCGCCGCGAGCCCGAGGCGAACGCCCGCATGCTCGGAGTGTTGGCCTCGCAATACGCCCGGGGGCTGGTCAAACCCGTGATCGACGAAGTTATTCCCCTGTCGCGCCTCGCGGATGCGTACCATCGGCTGGAGAACAGGCAGATCCTGGGCAAGCTGGTGATGGTGCCCGACGAGTTGATGGACGCGCCGGCGGTCGGGGGGGGCCAATAGGCAGTTCCCCCCATTTGGCTGCCCCGAAACGGGGGATGCGGCGCGGCGATCGCGTCGCTAGCATCCCGGGATCGCGCCAAGGAACGGAAGACCACTTCCGTCAGGCGACGACACAGGCAGGCAAAGGGGAACGACATGGCAGTCAAGGTATTGATCCTCGAGGACAACCCCGCGGCGCGGGAATTCCTCGGACGCGTGGTGCGCGAGAGCTTCAGCGACACCATCACCATCGTCGAGGCGGGCGACCTGGAAAGCGCTCGCCGCGCGGTGCGCATCGCGGGCGGCGCGCAGGGCTACCACGGCGTCGATCCGTTCAAGCTGATCCTGGTCGATCTCGAGCTGCCCGACGGTTCGGGGCTGGAACTGCTCGAGGAGTTGCGCCAGTACCCGGCCACCAAGATCGTCACCACCCTGTACTCGGACGACGAGCACCTGTTCCCGGCGCTGCAGTGCGGCGCCGACGGCTACCTGCTCAAGGAAGACCGCTTCGAGCTGCTCGTCGAGGAGTTGCAGAAGATCGTGCGCGGCGAGCCGCCGCTGTCGCCGGCGATCGCCCGTCGGCTGCTGGGGCACTTCCGCACCAACACGAGGTCGGGCATGAACCGCCGGATCACCGACGAGGCCAACCGCGACGCGCTGCGCACCGGCACCGCCACCTCGACCTTCACCTCCGCGCTGGCCTTCGCCGCGCCGGCGCCGGTGGAGATCGAGCCGGCGCTGGACCTGCCGGCGCTGACGCCGCGCGAGGTGGAGGTGCTCACCTTCCTCAGCAAGGGCTTCACGATCAAGGAGATCGCGGCGCTGATGTCCATCAAGTGGTTCACCGTCAACGACCACATCAAGTCGATCTACCGCAAGCTCAACGTCTCCAGCCGCGCCGAGGCGGCCGTGCTGGCGAGCAAGCAGGGACTCGTCTGAGCGTGCGTCGGCCCGCGAACCTCGAAGGACACCCGGCGGCCGCCGTCCCATGAGCCAGGGCGGCGTGCGCCCGATGGGCTGGCGGCGGCTGCTGCTACTGCCGGTCGCCCTGCTCGCGTCGCTGGCCGTGGTGGTGCTCGCGCGCACGCTCGCGCAGACGCCCGACCTCGACGCCCGCTGGCGCCTGGACGGCAGCGGCCACCTGCAGCTGGTGGCCACCGACCTGCCCTGGATGCGCGCCGCGCTGGGTCATTCGCTGGAGGTCATCGTCGCGCCCGGCATCGCCCCGCTGTACGTGGACGGCCGCCGGGTGGCGAACTCCACGCGCTGGATCGCCGCCGACGACGAACGCGACGCCGCGGCGCGCCAGCAGCGCCAGATGGCGCGCGTGCTCGAACCGGGCGTGCCGGTGCTGCTCGGCTTCACCGACCGCATGAACGCGCGCGTCACTCCGCATCCGCGCGGCTATGCGGCGCTGGGCATCACCTTCTGGCTGCTCAGCGGCCTGGGACTGGCGCTGGAGCTGGTCGTCGCCGTGGTGCTGCTGGTGCGCCAGGACGTGCGCAACCTGCTGTACGCGATCATGGCGCAATGCCAGGCCGCGCAGCTGCTGCTGGCCGCTGTCGACGCGGTGCCGGGCATCGGCAACGTCAGCCTGCTGGGCGGCCACGAGGCGGCGCTGCGCATGACGCTGGACGTCGTCACCTGCGCGGCGCTGGTCAACGCGACGCTGCTGTACCCGACGCCACTGCCGCCGCGGCGCGCGCTGGCCTGGCTCACCTGGTCGGCGGCCATCGTCTTCAGCGGCGCGGCGCTGCTGCTGGACCTGCCGCAGGCCTGGTGGTGGTGCCAGGCGCTGTGCCTGGCCACCGGGCTGCTGGTGATCGGCCTGCTGGGCTGGTCGTACCGCATCACGCCGCACCCGTACGCCACCGTGATGCGACGCCTGTCCATCGTCACCGTGGGCAGCCTGGCGCTGGTGACCATCGTCGTGGCGCTCAACGACCGCATGCCCGGCGAGGTGCAGTCGCTGGTGACCGCCGTGCCGGTGATCTGGACGGTGTTCTTCGCGTCGCTGCTGCTGATGTCGCCGTTCCTCGCGCGCTCGCAGCACATGATGCGCGAGTTCGCCATGCTGGCCGGCGTCAGCACGCTGGCCACCTCGGTGGACCTGCTGTTCGTGGCGGTGTTCTCGTTCAACCAGTTCGCTTCGATCACGACGTCGCTGTTCGTCGCGCTGGGGGTCTACGCGGCGTCGCGCCAGTGGCTGCTCGACCAGATGATCGGCGCGCGCGCGGTCACCACCGAGCGCCTGTTCGAGCACCTGCTGCGCATCGCCCGCAAGGTCGAGGAGCAGCCCGAGCGCGCCGCCGACTGGCAGCTGGAGCTGTTCCACGCGGTGTTCCAGCCGCTGGTGGCGCGTCACGAGCCGGGCTTCACGAAGACCACGCGCTGGTACGAAGGCGGCGCGGGGCTGCTGGTGCCGCTGGCCGTGGAGCCGTTCGCCCATGCCGACACCACCTCGCAGTTCGACGACGGCGACCGCCCCGAGCCGCGCCTGATCGTGCTGCGCTTCGCCGAGCGCGGCAAGCGCCTGTTCACGGCCGAGGATGCGCGCCTGGCCGACCGCATCGTCGAACAGCTGCGGCGCGCCGTGGCGCACGACCGCGCCATCGAGCAGGGCCGCAGCGAGGAGCGCGGCCGCATCGCCCAGGACCTGCATGACGACATCGGCGCGCGCCTGCTCACGCTCATGTACAAGGCGCCCAACAGCGAGATGGAGGACTACGTCCGCCACACGCTGCAGGACCTGAAGACGCTCACGCGCGGGCTGGCGGCGACGACGCATTTCCTGTCGCACGCGGCTGCCGAGTGGAAGGCCGACATCGCCCAGCGCCTCGCGCCCACCGGCTGCACGCTGGAGTGGTCGTTCACGCAGGACACCGAGATCCCGCTCAACGTGGTGCAGTGGTCGGGCCTGACGCGCATCCTGCGCGAGCTGGTGAGCAACATCATCGCCCACGCCAGGGCCACGCACGCCACGATCCACGCCGAGCTGAGCAACGGCCAGCTGCGCCTGACGGTGGCCGACAACGGCGTGGGCGGCACGCCCAAGGACTGGGCCACCGGCCTGGGCCTGGGCGGCATCCGCAAGCGCGTGCGCATGCTGGGCGGCACCATCGCCTGGACACAGAACACGCCCGTGGGCGTGCGCTGCGACGTCAGCGTGCCGCTGGCCGTGCCGTCGACGCCCAGTTCGCCCGCCGCAGCCGCGGGCTGACCCGGTAGCGCTCGCCGCGGTAGAACGCGTCGAGCGCGTCGAGCTGCGCCACGACGGCGTCGGCGCCCCACAGCGCCAGCCAGGCGAACGGGCCGGCCGGGTAGTTCACGCCCAGCGTCATCGCCGCGTCGGCGCCCGCGGCGTCGCACACACCCTGCTCCACCGCGTCGCTGGCCTCGTTGACCAGCATCGCGATCGTGCGCGCCACCGCGAGGCCGGGCGTGTCGGCCATGCGCTGCGGCAGCCAGCCCAGCGCGCGCAGCAGCGCGGCGGCCTGCGCCGCGAACTCCGGCGCGGCCTGTGCCGCGGCTGTCCAGGCCAGCGCCAGCACCGGCGGCGCCGCCGCGGCCGCCGCCGGGCCCACCGGCCAGTCGAACAGCGCGACGTCGCCGTGGCCGAGTTCGCGTGCGCGCTCGGTGGCGCAGCAGCCGTCCGTGAGCAGCAGGTGGCCGGCGCCGATGCGCAGGCCGACCTCGGCGCGCGCGCCCGCCTCCTCGCGCGCGAACCCCAGGCCGGCGCCGGCCAGGCGGCCGGCCAGCAGGTCGGCGACCGGCCCGCTGCCCTGCAGCACCAGCGGCACGGCCGGCAGCGGCGCGGCATCGTCGGCGAGCTCGTCGGTGCGGACGCCGGCTTCGGGGTAGCGGTAGAAGCCGCGGCCCGACTTGCGTCCCAGCAGGCCGCCGTCGACCATCTCGCGCTGCACCAGCGAGGGCTGGTAGCGCTTGTCGAAGAAGTTGGCCTCGTACACCGACTGGGTGACCGCGAAGTTGGTGTCGTGGCCGATCAGGTCCATCAGCTCGCACGGGCCCATGCGAAAGCCCGCGCCGCGCACGCACGCGTCCAGCACGGCCGGCGTGGCCGCCTGCTCCTGCAGCAGCGCCAGCGTCTCCGCATAGAACGGGCGTGCGATGCGGTTGACGATGAAGCCGGGCGTCGACTTCGCGTGCACCGCGGTCTTGCCCCAGTGCTGCGCCAGCGCATGGATGGCGTCGGCCACCGTCGGGTCGGTGGCCAGGCCGGAGACGACCTCCACCAGCCGCATCAACGGCACCGGGTTGAAGAAGTGCATGCCCACCACGCGGCCCGGCGCCGCGAGCCCGCGCGCCACCGCCGTGATCGACAGCGAGGAGGTATTGGACGCCAGCACGCAGTCGCGCGCGACGATCGCCTCCAGGTCGCGCATCAGCGCCTGCTTGACCGCCAGGTTCTCGACGATCGCCTCGATCACCAGCGCCGCGTCGTGCAGTTCGTCCAGCGCGGCCGCGATGCGCAGCCGCGTGATCGCGGCCGCCACCTCCGCGGGCGCCAGCTTGCCCTTGTCGGCCAGCTTGCCCAGCGTGGCCCGGAGCTGTTCGGCGGCCGCGGCGGCGGCGCCATCGCGAACGTCGTACAGGTGCACGGGGTGGCCGGCCAGCAGCGCCACCTGCACGATGCCGAGGCCCATCACGCCGGCGCCGATCACGGCGACGGGTCGATTGCGGAGGAGGTCAAGTGCGTTCATGGACTCGATTGTCCACTCCAGGGAGCCGGCCCGCCCGCGGGCCCGGGTACTGGCACACTGGACCGAGCGCGCGACCGCGCGCACCCTGACCAGCCCCCATGCCCAAGCCCAGACCCGCGCCGCCTCCCCCCAGCGAAGACGACGGCCCCAGCGCCGCCGAGGCCGCCTCGCACGCGCGCGCGCTGCGCGGCGCCGCGAAGCTGGCCACCGACGCCACCACCGGACTGGCGGACCTGGTGGAGGCCATGCACGCGCGCATCGCCAGCATGCCGGGCCTGCCCGGCCCGGCCGACGGCCGCACCAGCGGGATCACCGGCTTCGTCTACAAGACGATCCGCGGCGTCACGCGCCTGGTGGGTGGCAGCGTGGACGCCCTGCTGTCCGTGCTGGGGCCGGTGCTGGCGCCGCGCCCCGGCGCCGGGCCGCCGGCGCTGCCTTCACCCGAGCGCGAGGCCATCCTCGCCGCCCTCAACGGCGTCCTGGGCGACCATCTCGCCAACACCGCCAATCCGCTCGCGATCGGCATGGCGTTCCGCCAGGGCGGGCGCGCGCTGCCCCTGCAACGCGAGGCCCTGGCGGCAGCGCTGCCACAGGCCGGCGAGAAGCTGCTGGTGCTGGTCCACGGCCTGTGCATGAACGACCTGCAATGGCGCCGCTCGAACGGCCACGACCACGGTGCGGCGCTGGCCGAGGCGCTCGGCTTCACGCCGGTCTACCTGCACTACGACAGCGGCCTGCACGTCTCCACCAACGGCCGCGCGCTGGCCGGCCAGCTGGCGCAGCTGCTCGACCAGTGGCCGCGGCCGATCGCCCGCTTCGCCATCGTCGGCCACAGCATGGGCGGCCTGCTCGCCCGCAGCGCGCTGCACTACGGCCGCGCCGCCGGCCACGCCTGGCCGGACCGCCTCGACGACCTCGTCTTCCTGGGCACCCCGCACCATGGCGCGCCGCTGGAGCGCGCCGGCCAGGGGGTGCACATGCTGCTCGGCGCGACGCCCTATGCCGGCCCGTTCGAGCGCCTGGCCAAGCTGCGCAGCGCCGGCATCACCGACCTGCGCCACGGCAACCTGATCGACGAGGACTGGGTCGGCGGCGACCGCTTCGAGAGTTCCACCGACCGCCGCGTGCCCGTGCCGCTGCCGGCGGGCCCGCGCTGCCACGCGATCGCGGCGACCCTGGCCACCGAGGGCGACCTCAAGGCCCGGCTCCTGGGCGATGGCCTGGTGCCGGTGGCCAGCGCGCTCGGCAAGCACCGGCTCGCCCGCCGCACGTTGAAGTTCTCGCCCGGGCACACGCGCGTCTTCGAGCAGACAAACCACATGCAGCTGCTCTCGAGCCTGCCGGTGTTCGAGCAGGTGCGCGACTGGCTGCGGCAGTGACACAACGCTAGGCGCGCATGCCGCGTTCGCGGCGATTGCGCGCGGGTCGTGCGACATCCACCTCCAGCCAGTGGCAGAACTTGCGCACGTCGGCGTCGGTGGAGCGTTCCAGGAACTGCGCCAGCCCCTGCGTCGTGATGCGCCAGCGCACCGGGTCGCCGCGTTGCCCGCATTCCAGCGGCAGCATGCGGGCGAGCACCGCGTCGGCCGGCAGCGCCACCAGCTTGCGGGCGTCGGCGGTGGCGACCCAGCAGCGCGCCTCGGCGTCGACGTGGATGTCCATCGAGCGGCCGCGGAATTCGAAGTAGCGCCCAGCGACCCGCCGCAGGGCCAGGTGGCGCATGAAGCGCGGCAGGCGGGTCGTGATCTCCACCAGCGAGGCGGCCAGGACACCCAGTATCGGCATCGCCCAGGCGAGCCCGGCCGGCCCGAACCAGTGCCAGGCCGCATACAGCACGGCCGCCGACACCGCGACGCCGAAGACGATGTCGACGGCCAGGCGCATCGGCGTCAGCCCCGGCTGGCGTGCTTGAGCAGGCCCAGCCGCAGCAGGCTCTCGGCCGTGGCGACGACCGCGTCCTCGGCCGGGCGCGGCGACCAGCCGAGCACGCGCCGCGCCTTGTCGGCGGTGGCCGTCTTGCGCTTGCCCAGCTCGGGCACGATCTGGGCCACCGACTTGTCGACCAGCGCCACGATGCGCAGCAGCCAGTCGGGCAGTTCGCGCACCGGCACGCGGCCGGCGGCCTCGCCGAGGCGGCGGTGCAGCATCAGCGCGATCTCGCGCAGGGACACGAAGTCGCCCGCCACCGCCAGGAAGCGCTCGCCGGCGGCCTCGGGGCGGGTCATCGCCAGCAGGTGCAGGTCGGCGACGTCGCGCACGTCCACCACGCCGAAGCTGACGCGCGGCAGCGCCGGCAGCGCACCGTCCATCATGCGGCGGATGATCTCGATCGACGTCGAGAAGTCGGCCCCCAGCGCCGGCCCGAACACGCCCACCGGGTTGACGACGGCCAGCTCCAGTTCGCCGCCCTCGCGCGCCATGAAGTCCCAGGCGGCGCGTTCGGCCAGGGTCTTGGACTTGGCATAGGCGGTGATGCCCGCACCCTCGGGCCGCGACCAGTCGTGCTCGTCGAAGGGCCGATCGAGCTGCGGATGGCCGTAGCCGACCGCGGCGAACGACGAGGTCTGCACCACGCGCCGCACGCCGGCGTCGCGCGCGGCGCGCAGCACCCGCAGCGCCCCCTCGCGCGCCGGCACGATCAGGTCGTCCTCGTGCCGGGGCACGTCGGCCGGGAACGGCGAGGCGACATGCAGCACGTGGTCGCAGCCCGCGACGGCCGCGGCCCAGCCGGCGTCGGCGGTGAGATCGGCGGCGACGAAGGCCAGCCGGTCGCCCGCATCGGCGCCCGCGGACGCCAGCGTGGCGCGCACCTCGGCCTCGCGCCGCAGCGCACGCACGGTGGTGCGCACGCGGTAGCCGGCCGCCAGCAGCTTGAGCATGCAGTGCTGGGCGATGAAGCCCGAGCCGCCGGTGACGAGGACGAGTTCCTCGCTCACGGGCGGCACCAGCGGGCGGGCGGAAGGGACTCAGGCGTCATGGCAGGGGCCTTCGCGAAGACATGCCGCGGCGCGCGGCCACGGCGGGACGAAGGCGAACGATAGCGCATGGCGCGCGACGGTGCCGCGCCCCGGCGCGCTCGCTCAGAAGTGCAGCTCGCCGCGCAGGCCCAGGTTGAGCGTGTGCGATTGTGCGAACGTCGACGCCTCCACCCCCATCGACCAGCGGCGGCTGGCGCGGTACATCGCGGCCAGGCTCACCAGCGCGCCCGTGCGGTAGCGCGCATCGCCGTACAAGGACAGGCCGCGTTCCTCGTGGACCTGCGTGGCGCCCAGGCCGCCGACCAGGCTCCAGCGCTCGCTCAGGGGCAGTCGCGCCAGGACCCGGGCGCCCAAGGCGTTGTCGAACTCGTAGGCGCCCACGTTCGAGGCCCCGTCCCGGATGAACAGCGCGTTGACGCTGGCCAGGGCTTCGACGGACCACGTGCTGTCGAAGTCGTAGCCGAACGTGAGCTGGACGTCCGGCTCGCTCCGGCCGTTGTCGTGGACCGACCCGAGCTGGACGCCGAATTTCCAGTGGGTGTCCGGCGCCGCGCTGGCGACGGGCGACTGCGCGTGGGCGGCGATCGAGAAGCCGGCCAGGACGGCGGCGAGGATGCGGATGTGCTTGATGATCTTCTCTCCCTGAAAGGGGAGGCATTCTCCCTGCAGAACGTCACCGTGGCGTGAATGGCCGAGTAGGTTGATACCCTGCCCTGCTGCTGCCGCGACCGCGTCTAGCGCGGCATCGGCATCGGCATCGGCATCGGCATCGGCATCGACATCGACATCGACATCGCACCGTCCGCGCCCGCCATGCCCGCGTCGAGGCTGGCCATGATGACCAGCGAGCCGAAGACCAGCAGCGCCACGACCAGCACGCCGAAGGCCAGTGCCAGGATGGTGTTCGTGCTTTCCGGGCCGCTGGACACGTGCAGGAACAGCACCAGGTGCACGCCCATCTGGCCGATGGCCAGCGCGGCCAGCAGCACCGGCACGCCCGGCGTCCAGACCTGCTGCGTGCCGGCGACCCAGAACGAGGCCAGGGTCAGCACGACGGACGCCGCCAGGCCCAGCACGCTCTTGGCGAGGCCGCTGCGCCAGTTGGCCGATTCGCCCGGGGCCTCGAGGTCGTCGTGGCCGGCCATCAGCGCGCTCCCAGGTAGACGATGGTGAACACGCCGATCCAGACGATGTCCAGCGCGTGCCAGAACAGGCCGAAGCACGCGAGGCGACCCTGCACCAAAGGCCGCCAGCCCAGCGTGAACACCTGGGCCATCATCGTGGCGAGCCAGCACAGGCCGGCCGCCACGTGCAGGCCGTGCAGGCCCACCAGCGCGAAGAAGGCCGACAGGAAGGCGCTGCGGTCGGGGCCCGCGTCGTGGGCGAGCAGGCGGGCGAACTCGGCGAGCTCCAGGGCGAGGAACGCGGCGCCCAGCGCGAAGGTCAGCGCCGCGCAGCCGGCCATCGCGGCGCGGCGGCGCAGCCCGATCGCCAGCGTCATCAAGGCGCAGGTGAAGCTGGAGGCGAGCAGGCAGGCGGTCTCGACCAGCACCGTCGCGCGGTGGAACAACTGCGCCCCGGTCGGCCCGCCGGCGCTGCGCCCGACCAGCACGGCGTAGGCCGCGAAAAGTGCCGCGAACACGATGATGTCGCCGAGCAGGAACAGCCAGAACCCGTAGGCGACGATCACCGGGCGCGAGGACGGGCCGCGTTCAGAGATCGGGATGGCGACCCCGGCGGGTGCGGCGCTCACGGCCCCGCTCCGTCGAACGCCGCGACCGCGGCCGCGCTCACCTCGACCTCGGTGTGCATGCGCCAGGCCCGCGCGAGCAGCGCGCCCGCGATGCCGGCCAGGCCGGCGCACGCCAGCCACGCGATGTGCCACACCAGCGCGAAGCCGGCGCCGAAGGCGAAGAACGCGATCGTCACGCCCAGCGCGCTGGACGCGGGCAGGTGCAGCGGCCGCGCGCCCTCGCCTGGCGCGACCGCCAGCGCGCCGCCGCGGCGCTTGGCCGCGTGCCACGCGTCGAGCCCGTCCACCTGCGGCAGCGCCGCGAAGTTCCACGGCGGCGGCGGCGAGCGCGTGGACCATTCCAGCGTGCGGCCGTCCCACGGGTCGCCGCTCGCGTCGCGCAGGCGCGCGCGAGCGCGCACGCTCACGACCAGCTGGACCACCGTCAGCACGATGCCCGCGAGGATCACCAGCGCACCGGCGAACGCGACGACCATGAACGGCTGCCACGCGAGCTCGGGGTAGTGCTGCATGCGGCGCGTCGCGCCCGCCAGGCCCAGCACGTACAGCGGGGCGAAGGCGAGCCAGAAGCCGACGAACCAGCACCAGAACACCGCCTTTCCAAGCCCGTCGTGCAGGCGAAAGCCGAAGGCCTTGGGGAACCAGTAGGTGTAGCCGGCGAAGGCGCCGAACACCACGCCGCCGATGATGACGTTGTGGAAGTGGGCCACCAGGAACAGGCTGTTGTGCAGCTGGAAGTCCACCGGCGGGATGGCCAGCAGCACGCCGGTGGCGCCGCCCACCACGAAGGTGACGATGAAGCCGATCGCCCACAGCAGCGGCGTCTCGAAGCGCAGCGTGCCGCCGTACAGCGTGAACAGCCAGTTGAACACCTTCACCCCGGTGGGCACCGCGATGATGGTGGTGGCGACGCCGAAGAAGCCGTTGACGTCGGCGCCCGCGCCCATCGTGAAGAAGTGGTGCAGCCAGACCATGAACGACAGCACGCAGATGGCCATCGTGGCCGCGGCCATCGAGCGGTAGCCGAACAGCGCCTTGCCCGCGAACGTGGCGATCACCTCCGAGAAGACGCCGAACGCCGGCAGGATCAGGATGTAGACCTCCGGATGGCCCCAGGCCCAGACGAGGTTGACGTACATCATCGCGTTGCCGCCGCCGTCGTTGGTGAAGAAGTGGAAGCCGAGCGTGCGGTCCAGCAGCAGCATCCCCAGCGTCGCCGCGAGGATCGGGAAGGCCGCGACGATCAGCAGGCTGGACGCCAGCGCCGTCCAGGTGAAGATGGGCATGCGGCCGTAGCCCATGCCCGGCGCGCGCATCTTCAGGATCGTGGTCGCCAGGTTGATCCCCGCCAGCAGCGTGCCCAGGCCGGCGACCTGCAGCGACCACAGGTAGTAGTCCACCCCGACCCCGGGCGAATACGCCAGCTCGGACAGCGGCGGATAGGCCAGCCAGCCGGTGCGCGCGAACTCGCCCACGACCAGCGACATGTTGACCAGCAGCGCGCCGGCCGCGGTGAGCCAGAAGGCCACCGAGTTCAGCACCGGGAAGGCGACGTCGCGCGCGCCGATCTGCAGCGGCACCGCGAAGTTCATCAGCCCCACCATGAACGCCGTCGCGACGAAGAAGATCATGATCGTGCCGTGCGCCGAGAAGACCTGGTCGTAGTGCTGCGGCGGCAGGAAGCCCGCGGCGTGTCCCGCGGCCAGCGCGAGCTGCGCGCGCATCATCAGGGCGTCGACGAAGCCGCGCACCAGCATCACGAGCGCCAGTACCACGTACATCACGCCGATGCGCTTGTGATCGACGCTGGTGATCCAGTCGCGCCACAGCGCAGGCCACCAGCCGCGGCCGGTCACCAGCGCGAGCATGCCCGCGATCGCCAGCAGCACGATGCAGCCGGCCGCCAGCGCGATCGGGTCGTGCAGCGGCAGCGCGTCCGCGGTCAGCCGGCCGAACATGTCATTGCAGCGCCCGCGGCGCGCGTGCCGGCGCGGCGCCGGCGAGGATGCCCTGGAACAGGCCCGGCGCGACCCGACCGAACGCGGTCGCGGACGCCGCCGCGCCGGGGCGGGCGAGTTCGGCGTAGCGAGGCGCGTCGAGGACGGCCGGCGTGGCGCGCACGCCCGCCAGCCATTGCTCGAAGCCGGCCGGCGGCAGCGCGTCGCAGTCGAAGCGCATGTCCGAGAAGCCGTCGCCGCTGAATTGCGCCGACAGGCCGGCGTAGCGGCCGGGGCGGTCGGCGCGCAGGTGCAGCGTGGTGGTCATGCCGGCCATCGTGTAGATCTGCGAGCCCAGCTGCGGCACGAAGAAGCTGTTCATCACGCTGGCCGAGGTCAGCTGCAGGCGCAGCGGCGTGCCGGCCGGCACCACCAGCCGGTCGACGCTGGCCACGCCGAGCGCCGGGTAGATGAACAGCCACTTCCAGTCCAGCGACACCACCTGCACGTCCAGCGGCGCCGCGCCGCCGGCCAGCGGACGGGCCGGCGCCAGCGCGTGCGAGCCGATCCAGGCGATGCCGCCCAGGAACAGCACGACCAGCGTCGGGATGGCCCACACGGTCAGCTCGATCGCCCCCGAGTACGCCCAGTCGGGATCGCGCCGCGCCCACCGGTTGCCGGCCCGGAACCACCACGCGAACGCCAGCGCCAGCACGATCACCGGCACGACCACGGCCACCATGATCGCGCTGGCGTTGGACAGGATCGTGCGTTGGGCATCGGCGACCGGCCCTTGCGGGTCCAGCACGCCCTGCTGCCAGGCCGGGGTCTGCACTGCGGATTCCTCGCGCGGAAAAGGCAGGCGACGGGGTTCGCCTGCGGCCGCGGCCAGGGGCAACCGGCGGGCCCGGACCGCGGGACCGCGCTCGAGCAGCAGGGGCCGGTCGACGAAGGTCGCCGTGCGTGGGTGGCCGTGCAGCGGCGTGCGCGAATCGATACGGTCGTTTACATAGACTTGCGCCCTGTCGCGGAACCGGCGCCGCGGAGCCCACTCCATCCCTGCACGAGAACATGGCGGAGAACGCAAGGATGAACAACGACATCGACACGGCCCTGGAGGCCGAGGTGACGCGCCGTGCGATCGCGCTGGGCATCGCCACGCGCCCGCCCACCGACACCGAACCCTCGCGCGCCGCGCGCCTGGCCTCGCGCCTGTATGCCGGCGCGGGCGCCGTGCAGCGCTCGCGCATCGTGGCGACGCTGCTGCGGCCCCTGGGTCCGCTGGCGCTGGTAGCCGTGGCCTCGGGCGCCTTCGCCGGCCTCCTGAACCGCGCCGGGGCCCTGGGCTCGGCGCTGCCCATGGACGAGCTGGGCGCCTTCACGCGCGAGCAGGTGTTCGAGCTGGCGCGATTCGTCGAGCAGGTGAGTCCGCAGGCGCTGCGCCAGGTCGCCGGCACCATCGCCGAGAACCCGCTGGGCGTGTCGGCCCTGGGCGCCGCGGCCGCGGCGCTGCTGGCCGGCGCGGTGCGGCCGCGCGACGCGTTGGCCGACGACGCACCCCGCCCCGGCTGACGCAGTCGCTGTATCGAAGATCGGCCCGCCAACCCGACGCGGGCCCGCGGATTGCCCGATGGACTGCCGAGCACCGCAGCGTCACGCGGCGCCGTCCCAACGACCAAAGGCACTCCGATGACCGCCCCCCACTTCAAGCGCACGATCCTCGCCCTCGTCCTCGCGACGATGGCGCCCCTGGCCGCCTGGTCGCAGGTCTCGCTGTCGGTCACGATCGCCCCGCCGCCGCTGCCGCTCTACGCGCAACCACCGGTGCCCGGCGACGGCTACCTCTGGACGCCGGGCTACTGGGCCTGGGACGCCGCCAGCGGCGACTACATCTGGGTGCCGGGCACCTGGGTGATGCCGCCGGGCGACGGGCTGTTGTGGACGCCGGGGTACTGGGCCTTCGGCGGCGGCGGCTATCTCTGGCATCGCGGCTACTGGGGCTCGCACGTGGGCTACTACGGCGGCCTGAACTACGGCTACGGGTACACCGGCAGCGGCTACTGGGGCGGACGCTGGGAAGGCCGCCGTTTCCGCTACAACAGCGCCGTCAACAACATCCCGGCGGGCCGCGTGCACGACGTCTATCGCAAGCCGGTGGCGCAGCGCCCGGCGCCCACCGAGAGCTTCAACGGCGGCGATTCGCACTACCGCAGGCCGCCCACCGCCAGCGAGCGCCGCTTCGACGCCACCCCGCACGGCAACCCGACGCCCGAGCAGGCAGACCACGAGCGCCGCGCCATCGCGTTGCCGGAGCAGCGCATGGGCAACAACCACGGCGTGCCGCCGACCGCGGCGACGCCGCGCGCGGGCGGCTTCGGCGACCCGCAGGTCGAGCACGTGCGACAGGCGCCTGCGGTCCCGCAGGGCCGCGCACAACCCGCAGCACCGCAGGGCCGCGCACAACCCGCAGCGCCGCAGGGCCGCGCACAGCCCGCAGCGCCGCAGGGGCGCGCACAGCCCGCAGCCCCGCAGGAGCGGGCGCAACCCGCCCCGCAGATGCGCGTGCAGCCGGTGCGCCCCGAGCCCTCAGGTCGCGACGCCCGCCCGCAAGGCCAGCCGGCCGAGCGCGGCGGCGAGAAGCGGCCGGAGGGCGGCGACAAGCGCTGAGTCAGGCCGTCGTCTTCGGCAGGCGCGCCGCGGCGCGCTTGCCGATCTCGATCTTCGCGATCGCGTTGCGGTGCACCTCGTCGGGCCCGTCGACGATGCGCACCGTGCGCTGCTGGGCATAGGCGTCGGCCAGCCAGAAGTCGCCGCTGACGCCCGCGGCCCCGTGCGCCTGGATCGCCCAGTCGACGACCTTGCAGGACATGTTGGGCGCCACCACCTTGATCATCGCGATCTCGGCGCGGGCGTCCTTGTTGCCCACGGTGTCCATCTTGTGCGCGGCGTCGAGCGTGAGCAGGCGCGCCTGGTCGATCAGGCAGCGCGACTCGGCGATGCGCTCGTGCCAGATCGACTGCTCCGACAGCGGCCTGCCGAACGCGACGCGGTCGACGAGGCGGTCGATCATCGACTCCAGCGCGCGCTCGGCCGTGCCGATCGAGCGCATGCAGTGGTGGATTCGTCCCGGGCCGAGGCGGCCCTGGGCGATCTCGAAGCCGCGCCCCTCGCCGAGCAGGATGCTGGACACCGGCACCCGCACGTTGTCCAGATCGACCTCCATGTGGCCGTGCGGCGCGTCGTCGTAGCCGAACACCGTCAGCGGTCGCAGCACCGTCACGCCCGGCGCGTCGCGCGGCACCAGCACCATCGACTGCTGCGCGTGGCGCGGCGCCTCGGGATCGGTCTTGCCCATCACGATGAAGAGCGCGCAGCGCGGATTGCCCGCGCCGGAGCTGAACCACTTGCGGCCGTTGATCACGTACTCGTCGCCTTCGCGGCGGATCGTGCACTGGATGTTGGTCGCGTCGGACGAGGCCACCGCGGGCTCCGTCATCAGGAACGCCGAACGGATCTCGCCGGCCAGCAGCGGCTGGAGCCAGCGCTGCTTCTGCGCGTCGGTGGCGTAGCGCGCCAGCGTCTCCATGTTGCCGGTGTCGGGCGCCGAGCAGTTGAACACCTCGCCCGACCACATCACGCGACCCATCTGCTCGCACAGCGGCGCGTAGTCCAGGTTGGAGATGCCGCCCTGCCCTTCGTACGGATGGGGCAGGAACAGGTTCCACAGGCCTTCGCGCCGCGCGATCGGCTTGAGCTCGTCGATCACCTTCGACGGGATCCAGGCGTCGCCGGCGCGCCGGTTGGCGTCCACCTCGCGCAGGTAGCGTTCCTCGTTGGGATGGATGTGCTGGTCGAAGAATGCGCGCAGGCGCTGCAGCAGGTCGCGGGTCTTCGTCGAGTGGTCGGCGGTCATCGGAGGCTCCATCGGGAAAGGGATCGCCGCGGCGACCCGGGAAGTCCGGTATTCAAGCACCGTCGCTACGGTCACGGCGTCCCGCAAGAGACACCGGCGCCGACAACGTGCCCGCAAGCTTGGCGACAGCCAGTGTTGCACGCACGACGACCGAGGCGACGCCGTTGATCAATCGCAAGCGCTCGCGAGAAGGCGGCGCGCTCAATGGCCCTGTCCGAAGTCGAGGAATAAACCATGCGCTTCCTGTCATTCCAACGGTCCGGCTGGCCGCTTCTCGCCGCCGCCATCGCCCTGGCCACGCTGTTGCCGAAGCCGGCGGCCGCGATCCCGCTGTTCAATCGCCAGACCGGCCAGAATTGCGTCGCCTGCCACGCCGGGGGCCAGTTCCCCGAACTGACGCCGTACGGCCGCCTGTTCAAGATGACCGGCTACACGCTCGGCGGGCGGACCATCCCGTTCTCGCTGATGGCCACCGGCAGCCTGTCCCATGTGGCCAACACCAGCAAGAGCGACGACCCGGCGGCCGACTTCCAGAAGAACGACAAGCCCATCCTCGCCACCGCCAGCGCCTTCCTGGGCGGCAAGCTGACCGACAACATCGGCGCCTTCCTGCAGTTCACCTGGGATCCGTACGCGATCACCACGGACTCGGGCAAGTTCAAGGGCGCCTTCGGCGCCGACAACATGGACATCCGCTACGCGGACCGCGTCGTCGACGAGCACCGCGACGTGATCTGGGGCGTCAGCGTCAACAACAACCCGTCGGTCGCCGACCCGTGGAACACCGCCGCGGCGTGGATGCAGTACGTGCCCGTGCCCAGCCCGACCGGCAGCCAGTTCATCGACGGCGCGACGCCCTACCCCGGCCTGGCTGCGGGCGGCAACATCGCCGGCATCAGCGCCTACACCTTCGTCAACCAGCTGATCTACGTCGAGGCGGGCGCCTACCGCACGGCCAAGGGCGCGTTCTCGTTCATGCGGGCCGGCATGAAGGACGGCGACGTCACCAAGCTGCGCGGCAACAACCCGTACCTGCGCGTCGCGCTCAGCCAGACCTTCGGGGCGCACACGCTGATGGTGGGCGCCACCGGCATGAACGCGCAGATCTACGACGATCCGCTGGACACCGCCGACCCGACGACCACGCACCACTACACCGATCGCATCTTCGACGCGCAGTACCAGTTCCTGCTCGACCCGAACGTGGTGACGGTGCAGCTCGTGGCCAGCCGCGAGCACCACGTCTATCCGGCCGGGCAGGCCGGGCAGGACGTGGCGTTCGTCGACGCGCAAGGCAACGCGCTGGCACCGACCTCGGCCAGCGACCGCACCAGCCTGCTGCGCGGCAAGGTGTCCTACGTCTACAACGCGCGCTACGGCGGCAGCGTGGCGCTGTTCGACCTGAAGGGCTCGACCAACACGGCCAACCAGTCGTCCGGCTTCGATCCGTCCACGCTGAGCATCACCAGCAGCGCCGACGCCGGCGCACCGTCGACGCGCGTCGGCGGCAACCTCAGCGGCAACCCCGCCACCCGCGGCGCGACCTTCGAGGCCTTCTGGCTGCCGATCCAGAACCTGCGCGTCGGCGCGCAGTACACCGCCTACTCGCTCTACAACGGGGCACGCAACAACTACGACGGCTTCGGCCGCAACGCGAGCGACAACAACTCGCTGTTCGTCTACGCGTGGGTCGCGTACTGAATCGATGCTGCAGGCCCCCGTGGCCGGACACCAGGAGAATTCCATGAAGATCTTGAAAACCTCGCTGATCGCCGCCGCCCTGCTGCTGGGCAGCGGCTGTGCGAACCTGGAACGCTCGCGCGACGTCTTCAACCCGGCCGTGTCGGGCACCACGCTCGCGCAGCAGGTGTGCTCGATGTGCCACGGCGTGACCGGCGTCTCGCCGTCGCCGAACTTTCCCAATCTCGCCGGGCAGACCAAGGAGTACCTCGTCGCGCAACTCACCGAGTTCCGCGGCCACTCGCGCTCCGATCCAGCCGGCTTCGAGTACATGTGGGGCATCAGCCGCAAGTTGACCGACCCGCAGATCCAGCAGCTTGCCGACTACTTCGCCGCCCAGGCCCCGGCACGCCAGCCACCCGCGGGCGATGCCGCGCTGGTGGAGACCGGCCGCGCGCTGTTCGCGCAGGGCGCGCCCGACCGCGCCATCCCCGCGTGCAGCGGCTGCCACGGCGACCGCGCCCAGGGCCTGGCGACGTTCCCGCGCCTGGCCGGCCAGCACGGCGACTACGTGCGCAAGCAGCTGGTCGTGTTCCAGCGCACCGACGATCGACCCGACGGCAGCATCATGAAGGTGGTGGCGCACAACTTGCGGCCCGACGAGGTCGCCGGCGCCGCGCTGTACGTGCAGGGCCTGACGGGCGCGCCGACCCCCTGAACGTCCGCGGCCGTCGAACGCAGCGGGCCGCCGGCCATCGGCGGCCCGCTGTCGTTCGACCGTCAATCGCCCCAGGCCGCGTCCATCTCCTGCGCGACGGCCGCCACCAGCGTGCGCGCCATGTCGTGGCGACCGACCTGGGCCGGATTGTCCGAACCGGGCACGGAGAAGGCGAAGGCGCTGTCGTCGTCGACGAGCTGGATCACGCGCAGGCGCGGCTGCAACGTGCGAATCTCGTCCAGCAGCGCCGCCAGGTGCGCGTCGTCGCTGTCCAGGCCGGTCACCACGACGTCGGGCGCGCCGTCGTGCAGGCTGTCGCGGGCCTGCGCGGTGCCGGCCACCGTGTCGACGTGCATGCCCGCCGCGTTCATCAGGTCGTGCGCGGCGATGCGCGAGGACTCGCGCGGCTCGATCAGCAGCACGCGCCGGCCCGCCGTCGAGCCGGTGCGCGGCAGGCCCGCGGCCCGCGCGTCGACCGCGTGCGCGGCACTCGCGTCGGCTTCGGGAAAGCCCAGCATCAGCGTCACCGTGCGGCCGGCGGCCAGGCGCTGCGGCAGCAGGCCGGCGGCGCGCGCGAGCAGCCCGAACAGCGTCCAGGCGAGGTCACCGAAGTCCTCGCCGTCGTCCTCGTCGGCACGGGCCTGCGCGGGCCGGTCGACCTGGATCGACAGTATCGTGCGCGCCGGCTGGCCCAGCCGTTCCATCGCCACGACGAGGGCCGGCCCGATCCGCAGCGCGCAGTCGACGCCCAGGCTCAGCAGCTGTTCGAGCACGGCCGCGTTGATCTCGACCGCCAGCTCCACGCCGGGCTCGCGCAGCGTGACCCCGCGCGTGCGCTGCGCCGGTGACCACGTAGCCAGCGTCTCGCGCACGGCCGCGGCGAGCGCGATGCGCTCGACGGGCAGCGGCGCGTCCGCGTCGAGGATGCGCGCGAGTTCCTGGATGCGCACGCCCAGTTCCTCGAGCCGGCCGATCGCGGCGAGCGCGCCGTCGAGCACCGGCTGCTGCGGCGCCGCGAGCGGCCCGAGCGCGGCCAGCGCACGTTGCAGCGCGGCCAGTTGCACGGCGAAGGTCTCGCCGACCTTGGCCAGCACGTCCGGGGCGAGCCGGGTGATGCCCAGGCCCAGCGGGCGGGCGGGCGCGGGTGCGGCGGGGAAGTCGATGACGGTCATGGGCGGTGATCCTGGGAACGACGGTGTACGGGATGAGGGCGCCTGGCGCCGGGCGGTGGAAGGGCGGTCATGGCTGCGTGGCCGCGATGACTTCGGGCAGGTCGGTCAGGCCGGCCAGGATCTTGTCGATGCCGTCCTGGCGCAGCGTCTTCATGCCCGCCGCGAGCGCGGCCTGCTGGAGCACGGCGGCGGCCGCGCGCTGGCGCACGTGCGCGCGGATCGCGTCGTCGGCCAGCATCAGCTCGTGGATCGCCAGCCGGCCGAGGTAGCCGTGGCCGTCGCAGCGCGCGCAGCCGCGGCGCCGGTACAGGCGCAGCGGACCGTCCTGGCCGGCCTGCCAGCCGCGGCGCAACGCGGTGCAGCGCGCCGCCTCGGCGCCGTCGCCGAGGTACAGGCGGGCCAGGTCGTCGAGCTGGGCCTCGGTGGGGACGACGGGCTCGCGGCAATGCGGACACAGCCGGCGCACCAGGCGCTGGGCGAGGATGGCCAGCAGCGAGTCGGAGAAGTTGAACGGGTCGAGGCCGATCTCGAGCAGGCGCGCGATGCTCTCCGGGGCCGAGTTGGTGTGCAGCGTCGACAGCACCAAGTGGCCGGTGAGCGAGGCGTCGATCGCGATGCGCGCGGTCTCCTCGTCGCGCATCTCGCCGATCATGATCACGTCGGGATCGGCGCGCAGGAAGGTGCGCATCGCCGCCGCGAAGGTCCAGCCGATGTGCGGGTTCACCTGCACCTGGCGCAGGCCCTCCTGGGTGATCTCGATCGGGTCCTCGGCCGTCCAGATCTTGCGCGCATCGATGTTGAGGTCACGCATGACCGAGTGCAGCGTGGTCGTCTTGCCGCAGCCGGTGGGGCCGCAGATCAGGATCAGGCCGTAGGGCCGCTGGGCGGCCGTGCGCAGGTCGGCCAGGTTGGCCGGGCTCAGGTCGATGTCGTCCAGCGCGCGCGGGCGCAGGCCGCTCAGCAGCCGCAGCACCACGTCCTCCAGGCCGTGCGACGTCGGCACGGTGACCACGCGCAGCTCGACATGCGCGCCGCCGAAGCGCGCGAAGTCGATCTTGCCGTCCTGCGGGCGCCGGTGCTCCGAGATGTCGAGCTCGGCCATGATCTTCAGGCGCGCGACGACGGCGAAGCGCAGGCGCGCCGGCAGTTCGATGAAGGGCTGGAGCTCGCCATCGACGCGCAGGCGGATCCGCACGTGGCGCGGGAACTCGGCGGTCTCGACGTGGATGTCGGAGGCGCGGCGCGCGATCGCCTCGGCGATCGTCGAGTTGATCAGGCGCACGAGGGCGCTGTCGGACTCGGTGACGACGTGGGTGTTGCGGTCGTCGGCCCCCTCGGGCGCGGCCATCAGGGCATCGGCCAGGCCGCGCGCATCGGGGTCGGACTCGTCCGCGCCGGCGCCGGCGCCGGCGTAGGCCCGCCGGATCGCCGGCCGCAGCGTGCCGGGCATGGCCATCACGGGCCGCACCGGGCGCTGGACGGCGAAACGCAGTTCATCGAGCACGGTCTTGTCGAGCGGGTCGTCGACGAGCACCACGAGCGCGTCCTCGTGCAGCAGCAGCGGCAGCGCCGGCGCGCGTTCCGCCAGCGCGCGCGGCAGCAAGGCCAGCGCGGCCCCGTCCGGCAACAGCGCACCCGGGTCGATCACGTGGGCCCCCATCCATTCGGCGCGCGCCATGCACAGTTGATCCTCGGAGATCGCACCGTGCTCCACCAGGATGCGTTCGAGCGGTGGATGCGGCCCCGGGGCCTCCAGGGCGGCCAGGGCCCGCTGCAGCGCCGGGCGATCGATGTGGCCGGCCCGCAGCAAGGTCTCGGTCAGCGGCAGCGCGTCGACGACGCCGGCGGGCGTCACCGCGATCAGGGTGCGCAACTCGTCCAGGCTCAGCGGACGCGGCGGACGGCCGCGGTCGCCCGGGGCCGCGGGCGGCGGCAGCGGGTGCTCGTCGAGCAAGGCCTGGACGCAGCGGCGGCCGTCGACGAACCAGGTCTCGCGCAGGTTGTCGACGCCCAGCACGCGCAGCCACACCCCGGTGGCGCCGCTGGACAGTCCCACGCAGCGTCCGGACAGCACCTCGCCGTCGTCGAACTCGAACCGGAACGGACGCGCCGCCGCCTCGAGCACAGGCGTGCTGGCCCAGCCGACCAGCTTCAGCGCGCGCAGCGACGTGCGCCGGAAGCGCAACGGCGGAAACTCGGCGTCGTCCACGTCGGTGGCGACTTCGACGAGGGCGTCGTCCTCGCGAAACGGCAACAGCTTGCCGCGCACGATGCTGCCGTCGTCGAGCAACACCTCGGCGCGGCCCTGCACGACCGCGGTGGCCGCCGGGTCCGGGGCGGCGGCAGTCGATCGCGTCGCGGTGGCGTACGGGGCGGAGTCGGACGCGAAGGCTGACGGCATGCGCGCGCCGTTCAAGCGGACGGGCCGACGCCGAGCGACGTGCGGCGCGAGGGAACGCGGAACCCGGGGCGCGCGGCGCTGGAACGCGACGCGAGCTGCCCTGGGGCGGTGCGGGTGGGGAGTGCCGATGCCATGGCGGCCAGCATGGCGCAGGACGGCGCGCAATCCCTTGACCGCCGTCAACGCGGCCGGACGCGTGGCGCGGGCACCGCGGCCCGGCGTGAGATTTCCCACGCCGCAAATGCGAAGGGCCCGGTCTCGTCGGAGAGCGGGCCCTGCGGTGTCAGCGGTGTTCTTTGGGGTGGCTAATGGGACTCGAACCCACGACAACCAGAATCACAATCTGGGACTCTACCAACTGAGCTATAGCCACCACCGGAACCAAAGATTATAGCGTCTTTTTTCAGTTCGCGGCAGAGGAGGCCGCCGACGTGACGTGGGCGATACGGTCGTCGTGGAGCTTGACCTTGTAGCGAACCTTGAGCGCGTCGTAGACGGCCTGGGCCTCGGCGTCCTCGAATGCGTTGGTGAAGACGTTCTTCGCCTGCGCGGCCTCGTTGGCGTCGGGCAGGTGCGGCGCGGACTTGAGCACGCGGATCACGGCGTAGCCGCCATCGGGCAGCGCGAGGCCGACCAGCGCCGGGCCCTTGGACAGGTCGGCCTTCAGCGCGGCCTCGGTCACCGGGCGCGGCACGGCGCCGCTCTGGTCGATGCGGCTCGCGCTGGCGCTCAGCGGCAGTGCCAGGGCCGGATCCTTCTTCGCCTCGGCCAGGCGCGCCTCGCCGTCCCGCTTCGCGTTGGCGATCGCCTGGTCCTTGCGCACCGCCTCGACGACCTGGTCGCGCACCTCGGCCAGCGGACGCGTGTGCTGCGCCGTGTACTCGACGACGTGCGCCGACACCAGCTGGCTGGTGGCCGCCTCGACGGCCTCGGTGTTGTGCTTGTTCTTGATCGAGTCGGTGGCGAAGATGGCCGCCAGCAGCTTCTGCGAGGCGAGCGGACCGGTGGCACCGGGCGCCGGCAGGCGCTGCACCGTGGCGGTCTGCTTGGCGAGCTGGAACGCCTTGGCGGCCGGGTCGAGGCTGTCGGGCTGCTCGTAGACCGTGTTGGTGAACTTCTCGGCATCGGCCGTGAACAGCTTCTGCGCCTCCTGCGTCTTGAGCTGGTCCTCGATCTGGCCCTTGACCTCGTCGAAGGGCTTGACGCTGCCGCCGCGCACGCCGGTCAGCTTGATGATGTGGAAGCCGGCGTCGCTGCGCACGACATTGCTGATCTCGCCGTCCTGCATCGCGAACAGCGTGTCGCTGAACGCGCCGGGGATCGCGCCCTTGCGCATGAAGTCGAGGTCGCCGCCCTGCGCCGCCGAGCCGCCGTCCTGCGAGCTCTTCTTCGCGATGTCGGCGAAGCCGGCCGGGTTCTTGCGCACCTCGGCCAGCACGGCCTCGGCCTGCGCCTTGGCCTTGGCCACGTCGGCGGCCGACGCATTGGGCGCGACGTTGATCAGGATGTGGCTGGCGCGGCGTTCCTCGGCCGTGGTGTAGCGCGACTTGTTGGCGTCGTAGTAGCCGCGCACCAGCGTCGGGTCGGCCTTGACCTGCGGCTGCAGCGCCGCCGCATCGAGCACCAGGTACTCGATCTTCGCCTGCTCCGGCGCGACGAAGGCCGCGGCGTGGGCCTTGTAGTACGCCTCGACCTGGGCGTCGGTGGGCTGGATCGCGGCGGCGTAGTCCTTGGTGTCGAAGCGCTGCCACTGGATGTCGCGCACGTCGAACCAGGCGTCGATGGTCGCCTTCATCGACGAGGCGGGCACGAAGCCGCTGGCCGCCACGCCCTGCAGCGCCTGGCCGCTGGCCAGGCTCTGGCCGATGCGCTCGAACAGCAGGTTGCCGCTGAGGCCTTGCTGGGCCAGCACGGCCTCGCGCTGTTCCTTGGGCAGCGCGCGCAGCTGCTCGAACTGCGGGTTGCTGCGGTACTCCTGGATGATGCGCTCGTCGCTGACGCCCAGGCCCTGGTGCGCGACAGCGGCCTGCATCACGCGTTCGCGCACCAGCGTGTCCAGCGAGGTGCGCTGCGCCTCGGGCGTGTCGAGCAGCTTCAGGTCGACCTGCGGGTTGCGCTGGCGGATCTGGTCGATGTCCTTGCGATGCTGCAGGTCCCAGTCGGCACGCGAGATGTCGCGGCCGTCGACCGAGGCCACAGCCGTGGCCTGCTCGTCGTTCATGGACAGGTAGCTCTGCACGCCGAAGATGCCGAACGACGGGATGATCAGGAGACCGAGTGCGATCTGCAGGAGTCGGTTGTGCGACCGGACGAAATCAAACATGGAAAGCCTCTTGGAACGGGACGTGCAAACCGCAAACGACAAAAACGACAAAGGCGAACTCGGGTGCCGGAGTTCGCCTGGTTCGATCGGACTGGAAGGACGATCGAGGGCTGGTGGGTGCTGACGGGCTCGAACCGCCGACCTACGCCGTGTAAGGGCGCTGCTCTACCAACTGAGCTAAGCACCCGCTGGAACCACCTCCGTGCGACGCGCCCGACCGGATGCGGCCGGCGCGCAGCGCAGGGGCTTCAGTTGACCGCGTCCTTCAGGCCCTTGCCCGGACGGAACTTGGGCACCTTGGCCGACTTGATCTTGATGGGTTCGTTGGTGCGCGGATTGCGGCCGACCCGGGCGGCGCGCTTGGTCACGGCAAAGGTGCCGAACCCGACGATCGACACGCTGCCGCCCTTCTTCAGGGTGGTCTTCACGCCGCCGATGACCGCCTCGAGCGCGCGCGTGGCCGCGGCCTTGGAGATGTCGGCCTGACGGGCGATGTGTTCGATCAATTCTGACTTGTTCACGAAGGAACCCCCTCTCTGGATGCGCTGGCGATTGTTGGATGAGCGCGGCCTTGACGGACCGCTGCGCGCCGCCCCGAAATCGGGCGACCCGCCAAAAAAACGTGGGCCTCGACGGCCACGAACGATTACAGACCCTGTGACCTGACAGTGTCAAGGGAGGACGCGATTGTATGGGGTTTCGTTACACGGGCTTGCCACTCGGACGACCGCGCGATCAGCGCAAACCCTGATCCCGATCATGCCGTCACCGGGCCTTGGCACGGATCTCGGGGATGGCCTTCTGCAGGTAGTACACCATCGACCAGATGGTCAGCACGGCCGCGACGACCAGCAGCCAGGTGCCCCACAGCCGGGTGTCGATCAGCCCGAACAGCGAGCCGTCGAACAGCAGGAACGGGATGGCGACCATCTGCATGGTGGTCTTCCACTTGCCGAGCATGTGCACGGCCACGCTCTTCGATGCACCGATCTGGGCCATCCATTCGCGCAGCGACGAGATGGCGATCTCGCGGCCGATGATCACCAGCGCGAGCAGCGCGTTGCAGCGGTCCAGGTGCACCAGCACCAGCAAAGCCGCGCAGACCAGGAACTTGTCGGCCACCGGATCCAGGAAGGCGCCGAACGCCGAGGTCTGGTTGAGCTTGCGCGCCAGGTAGCCGTCGAGCCAGTCGGTCAGCGCCGTCACCACGAACAGCACGGTGGCGACCAGGTTGCGCAGCGGATCGGCGATCGGCAGGTAGAACACGCCGACGATCAGCGGAATCGCGACGATGCGGGCCCAGGTCAGCAGGGTGGGGATCGTGAAGAACATCGGTCCATTCTGCCTTGCATTGCGTGACGCGCGCTTGTGGGTGTCCGCAATCCGGTGCCCCCGCCGGGCGCGCCACGGCTCAGTCGAGGATGCGCGGCTTGAAGCGCCGGTCGTCGTCGAACAGGAACACCTCGGTGAACTTCCAGGGCTTGGGCAACTGGGTGACGTCGCCGAACGGGGCGGCGCGGCGGATCGCGTCGATGGCGATCTGGATGGTATCGGTGGCCTGGGTGGGCGTGCGCATCACGTCGATGTGGCGCACGCTGCCGTCGGCGTTGACCTCGATCTCGAGCACGGGAATGGCCAGCAGGATGTCGGGCGCCCGCGTGGTGTAGCTGATCTTCGGATTGGCCGCGACCAGGCGCAGCGCGATCTGGCGCTTGTATTCCTCGGCCGTGCGCGCGGGCCGCGTGTAGGGCGCAGGCGCGGGCGCGGGAGCCGGCGTGGCGCGCGGCGGGGGCGCGGGCGCGGGGGCGCGCGCCGTGGACTGCGGGGCCGGCGTGTTGCACGCCGACAGCGCGCACAGGCCCAGCCAGGCGGCGACGCGGCGCAGGCGCCCGGGCGTGCGCGGCACGCCGTCGTGTTCAGTGGAGGGCACGGTAGATCTCCTCGGCCAGGGTTTTCGAGATGCCGTCGACGGCCATCAATTCCTCGACGCTGGCGGCGCCGACACCGCGGACACCGCCGAAGCGCTGCAACAGCTTCGCCCGTTTCTTCGCGCCGATGCCGGCGATCTCCTCCAGCTTGCTGCTGCCGGAGCCGGTGCGCACGCTGGCCCGCTTGGCGCGCATGCCGGTGATCGCGAAGCGGTGCGCCTCGTCGCGGATCTGTGCCACCAGCATCAGCGCGGCGGAGTCGGCCGGCAGCGTCAGCTTCTCGCGGCCGTCGGCGAACACGAGCTCCTCCAGGCCCACCTTGCGGCCCTCGCCCTTTTCCACGCCGACGATGCGCGAGATGTCCAGCCCCAGCGCCTGGAAGACCTCGCGCGCCATCGACACCTGGCCGCGGCCGCCGTCGACCAGCACCAGGTCGGGCAGGCGCGGGCCGGACGACCGCTTCGCCTCCGCCGCGTCGGGCGCCGCGGCCGGCTCGGCCAGCGCGGGATCGACCAGCGCCTCCTCGCTGCCGGCGCTGTCGGCGGCCAGCGGGGCGCCGGTGAGCGGGTCGGACTGCGCGTCGGCGACCGCGTCCAGCGCGACGGCCTGGGTCGCGTCGGCCACGGCGTCGGCCGGCGAGTCGGGCTGCACGTCCAGCGGCGCCGGCGCGGCCGCCGGCGGCGCCACGCCGAAGCGGGCGTAGCGCCGCGTGAGCACCTGCCGCATCGCCGCGTAGTCGTCGCCGCCGACGATGCCGGTGATGTTGAAGCGCCGGTACTGCGCGCTCTGCATCTTGTGGCCCTCGTAGACCACGCACGAGGCCTGCGTCGCCTCGCCGGCGGTGTGGCTGATGTCGAAGCACTCGATGCGCAGCGTGTCGAGGTCGTCGGGCACCAGGTCGATCGCGTCGGCCAGCGCGCGCGTGCGTTCGCGCTGCGAGCCCTCCTCGGCCAGCAGCCGCCCGAGCGCCAGGTCGGCGCCCTTCTCGCACATCTCGAGCCAGATGCGGCGCTGCTCGCGCGGGGCGTGCTGCACGGCGATCTTCAGGCCGGTCTGCTGCGACAGCGCCTCCACCAGCGACTTGCTGACGGGGTGGCTGGTGACCCATTGCGGCGGCGGCACGCTGCCGAGGTAGTGCTGCGCGATGAAGGCCTCGAGCACCTGCACCGCCGGCTCCGCGGCCTCGGGCGGCGCGTCGTCGTCCACCGGGTCCAGCCCGCCGACGATGGCGGTGGCGTCCTCGACGTGGGTGGGGAAATACGCGCGATCGCCCAGGTGGCGACCGCCGCGCACCATCGCCAGGTTCACGCAGGCGCGCCCGCCCTGCAGCTTGACGGCCAGGATGTCGACGTCCTTGTCGCGCGCCGACAGGCTGCTCTCGTCCATCGACTGCTGGTGCAGCACGCGCGACAACGCCGAGATGCGGTTGCGGTACTCGGCCGCGCGCTCGAATTCCAGCACCTCGGCGTGCGCCATCATCGCCGTCTGCAGCTCGGTCATGACCGTCTCGTGGTCGCCCAGCAGGAAGCGCTCGGCGTCGTGCACGTCGCGCGCGTAGTCGGGGGCCGAGACGAGGCCCACGCACGGCCCCGAGCAACGCTGGATCTGGTACAGCAGGCACGGCCGCGAGCGGTTGGCGAAGACGGTGTCCTCGCAGGTGCGCAGCTTGAACACCTTCTGGATCAGCTGGATCGTCTCCTTGACGGCCCACGCGCCCGGATACGGCCCGAAGTACTTGTGGCGGCGGTCGACCGCGCCGCGGTAGTAGGCCACGCGCGGGAACGCATGCGTGACCAGGCGCAGGTAGGGGTAGCTCTTGTCGTCGCGGAACAGGATGTTGAACTTCGGGTTCAACGTCTTGATGAGGTTGTTCTCGAGCAGCAGCGCCTCGGCCTCGGTGCGCACCACCGTGGTCTCCAGCCGTGCGATGCGGCCGATCATGTGGCCGATGCGGGTGCCGCCGTGATCCTTCTGGAAGTAGCTGGCGACGCGGCGCTTGAGGTTGCGCGCCTTGCCCACGTAAAGCACGGTGCCGGCGACGTCGAAGTAGCGGTAGACGCCGGGCATCGCCGGCAGCGCGGCCACCTCGGCCAGCAGGCGCTCGCGCGCGACGCGCGCCGCCTCCACCGCCGCGCGGTCGGCCTCCTCGGCGCGGGCCGCTCGGGTGTCCTCCTGCGCCGCGTTCTCGATCCACGCCTCGACGTCCTCGGCGCTGCCGAGCTGGGCCGACGAGGCGGGCAACGCCGTCGGGCCGCCCTTCTTCGCGACGGCGGCGGGCACGGCCGCATCGGCGCCGCGCGGGGAGGACTTCTTCGAGGTGGACATCAGCCCGACATTGTGCCGCGCCGCGAAAGCACCGGTCGCCTGCGCATAATCGCCGCGATGCCCTTGACCGCCCCACCCGCGCCGACGCCCCCGCTGCTGTGGGACGTGTTCTGCCGCGTCATCGACAACTTCGGCGACATCGGCGTGTGCTGGCGCCTGGCCTGCGACCTGGCGGGCCGCGGCCAGCGCGTGCGCCTGTGGGTGGACGACCCGAGCGCGCTGCGCTGGATGGCGCCGCAGGGCCATGCCGGCGTCGAGGTGGCGCCCTGGGTCGCGACGACGGAGTTCCCGACCCCCGGCGACGTCGTCGTCGAGGCCTTCGGCTGCGACCCGGCGCCCGCCTTCCTCGCCGCGATGGCGGCGGCCGGCGCGCACGGACGCGCGCCCGCCTGGATCAACCTGGAATACCTCAGCGCCGAGCCCTACGTGGAGCGCAGCCATGCGCTCGCCTCGCCGCAGATGAGCGGGCCGGCGCGCGGGCTGACCAAGTGGTTCTTCTACCCCGGCTTCACCGAGGCCACCGGCGGCCTGCTGCGCGAACCCGGCCTGCCGGCCGCGCGCGCCGCGTTCGACCGCGCCGACTGGCTGGCCGCCCAGGGTATCGCGCTGCGCCCCGGCGAGCGGCTGGTCAGCATGTTCTGCTACGCCGGCGCGCCGGTGGACCGCCTGGTCGCGTCGCTGGCGGCCCGCGGCCTGCCCGTGCTGCTGGCCACCGCGCCGGGGGCCGCGACGACCGCCGTCGCCGCCGCGCTGGCGGACGGACCGGCGACGGTGCGCCAGCACGCCCTGCCCTGGCTGCCGCAGGCCGGCTACGACCGCCTGCTGTGGGCCGCCGACCTCAACTTCGTGCGCGGCGAGGATTCCTGGGTGCGCGCGCACTGGGCCGACCGGCCCTTCATCTGGCAGGCCTACCCGCAGGACGACGGCGCCCATGCGGCGAAGGTCGCGGCGTTCCTGGACGGGGCGCTGGCCGCCGCCGCACCCGCCGGCGCGCAGGCCGTGCGCGCCTGGACCGCGGCCTGGAACGGCCTGGACGACCCCATCACGCCGCTGCCGGCCTGGACGCCCGCCACCCTGGCCGCGGCGGCTGCGGCCACCCGGGCCTGGCGTGACCGATTGGGGGGTTCCAGCGACCTCGTGAGCCGCCTGCTCGCCTTCGTCGCCGAAAAGGGCTAAAATACAGGGCTTTGCGTTACGTCAGCGGCGGGATGTCCGGCTGCGCGAGCGAACGTCGGCCACCGAAAAACCGCCGGAGAACCGCAGGTTCCCCGGCCCGGCGCCCCCTCCTCGACCAACAAGTAACGCAGCTCTCTAGTCTCGACTAGTTCTGGAAATCGACCCATGAAAATCGCTCAGGAAATCCGCGCCGGCAACGTCATCATGCAGGGCAAGGACCCGATGGTCGTGCTGAAGACCGAATACAGCCGCGGTGGCCGCAACGCCGCCACCGTGCGCATGAAGATGAAGAACCTGCTCAACGGTTCCGGTGCCGAAGTCGTCTTCAAGGCCGACGACAAGATGGACCAGATCATCCTCGACAAGAAGGAGTGCACCTACACGTACTTCGCCGACCCGATGTACGTGTTCATGGACGCCGAATACAACCAGTTCGAAGTGGAAGCCGAGAACATGGGCGACGCCATCAACTACCTCGAGGACAACATGCCCGTCGAAGTGGTGTTCTACGACGGCAAGGCCATCTCGGTCGAGCTGCCCACCAGCGTCGTGCGCGAGATCACCACCGAGCCGGCCGTCAAGGGCGACACCTCGGGCAAGGTCATGAAGCCCGCCAAGATCGCCACCGGCTTCGAGATCGCCGTGCCGTCGTTCGTCGAGTCGGGCGACAAGATCGAAATCGACACGCGTACGCACGAGTACCGCAAGCGGGTCTGATCGATCTCCGACGACGCTGAAGGCGCCTGCCGTGTGGTCTGACTCCAGACCCGCTGCCGGCGCTTTTTCATTGTGAAGCCCGAAGCCATCGTCCCCGCCGAGGTCGATTTCAGCGATCCCGAATCGCCGCGGTCGCCGCGCTTCGACGACCGCTACCACGGCGCCCAGGGCGCGTTCGCGCAGGCGGCGCACGTGTTCCTGGCCGGCAACGGGCTGCCGGCGCGCTGGCAGGAGCGCGGCACGTTCACGGTGCTGGAGACGGGCTTCGGCCTGGGCAACAACTTCCTGGCCACCTGGGCGGCGTGGCGCGCCGACCCGCGGCGCTGCGCGCGGCTGCGCTTCGTCTCGATCGAGAAGCACCCGCTGCGGCTGGCCGACCTGCGCCGCGCGCTGGCCGGCACCAGCGAGCCCGGCCTGGCCGCGCAGCTGTGCGCCGCGTGGCCGCCGCTGACGCCCGACCTGCACCTGCTGCCGTTCGAGGACGGCGGGGTGGAACTGCTGCTGGCCTTCGGCGACGCCACCGAGCGGCTGCGCGACCTCGTGGCCAGCGTCGACGCGTTCTTCCTCGACGGCTTCGCGCCGGCGCGCAATCCGCAGATGTGGGGGCCCGGCATCTTCAAGGCCTTGTCGCGCCTGGCCGCGCCGGGGGCGACCGCCGCCACCTGGAGCGTCGCCCGGCCGGTGCGCGACGGCCTGGCGCAGGCGGGCTTCGACTGCCGCAGCGTCGAAGGCACCGGCGGCAAGCGCCACAACACCCAGGCCACCTTCGCCCCGCGCGCGCCGCTGCGCAAGCCGGTCGCGCGCACCGGCGACGCCACGTTGCGACGGGTGGCGATCGTCGGCGGCGGCCTCGCGGGCGCGGCGTGCGCGCAGGCGCTGGTGCGCGAAGGCCTGCACTGCACCGTGTTCGACCGCCAGCCGCAGCCCGCGGGCGCGGCCTCGGGCAACGCGGGCGGGCTGTTCCATGGCGTCTTCCATCCCGACGACGGCATGCATGCGCGCGCGCACCGCGCGGCCGCGCTCGTCGCCGCGCGGACGTACGCGCGGGCCATCGAGGCCGGCGTCGCCGGCCGCTGCGAGGGCCTGGTGCGCCTGACGCCCGAGCACGCCGACGCCGCGCCGCTGGCCGAGGCGCTGGCGCGCAGCGGCCTGCCGTCCGACTACCTGCAGGCCTGGTCGGCCGCGCAGGTGCAGGCCGTCGGCGGGCCGGCCTGCGCGGGCTGGTTCTATCCCGGCGGCGGCTGGATCGCCCCGGCGACGCTGGCGCGATGGTGGCTGGGCGACGCGGCCATCGCCTGGCGCGGCGGTTGCGCCGTCGCCCGGCTGGAGCGCAGCGACGGCGCGTGGCGCCTGTTCGACGCCGCCGGCACCTTGCTCGATACGGTCGACGCCGTCGTGCTCGCCAATGCCGGCGACGCGACGACGCTGTGGTCGCGCGCGACCGACGCAGGCGGGCGCGCGCTGGCCATAGCCGCCGACTGGGTCGCCCCGCTCGCGGCCACGCGCGGCCAGGTGAGCATCGTCGCGGCCGCCACGCCGGGCCTGCGCCCGCCCGCGCTGCCGATCGCCGGCGCCGGCTACGCGCTGGCGCTGGGCGACGGTGCCGTGCTGTGCGGCGCCACCAGCTCGAACGACGACCCCGACACCGACGTGCGCCTGGCCGACCACGCGCACAACCTGCGCCAGCTGGCCGCGATCACCGGCGCGCACCTGCAGGCGCCCGACTCGGAGTGGCTGGCGACGGCCGCCGCCGCCGACCACCTGGCCGCCTCGCTGGTGGCGCGCGGCCTGTTGCATGGCCGCGTCGGCTGGCGCGCGACGGCCGCCGACCGGCTGCCGCTGGTGGGCGCGGTGCCGCTGCAGCCGGCCGCGGGCGACGCCGCGCTGCCCGACCAGCCGCGCCACTGGCCGCGCGTGCCGGGCCTGTTCGTCGCCGCGGGCTTCGGCTCGCGCGGACTCACCTGGGCGCCGCTGGCCGGCCGCCTGATCGCGGCCTGGATCGCCGACGCACCCTATCCGGTGGCGTCCGACCTCGTCGATGCGCTCGACCCGGCGCGCTTCGCCACGCGCAAGGTGCGCGCGTCCCGACGGCCCGGTTGACCCGCCTCAGCCGCGGTCGAAGGTGAGCGTCTGCACGCCCGCGGCCGTGCCCAGCAGGCACACGCTGGCGCGGTGGCGCGCGAAGATGCCCACGCTGACCACGCCCGGCCACTGGTTGATCTCGCGCTCCAGCGCGTCGGGATCGGTGATGGACAGGCCGCGCACGTCCACCAGCGGGTGGCCGTTGTCGGTGAGCACGCCGGCGCGCACGGCGGGCTGGCCGCCCAGCGCGGCGAAGCGGCGCATGACCTGCGGCACCGCGATGGCGATCACCTCGACCGGCAGCGGGAAGCGGCCCAGCACCGGCACGCGCTTGGATTCGTCGGCGATGCAGACGAACTTCTCGGCCAGGTCGGCGACGATCTTCTCGCGGGTCAGGGCCGCGCCGCCGCCCTTGATCATGCAGCCGCGCGGGTCGATCTCGTCGGCGCCGTCCACGTAGACGCCCAGGCCGGTGACATCGCTGGCCTCGAGCACCGGGATGCCGTGGCGCTTCAGGCGTTCGGTGCTCTGCACGGAGCTCGACACCGCGCCGGCCACGCGCACCGGCATCCGCGCCAGCGCCTCGATGAAGTGGTTCACGGTGGAGCCGGTGCCCACGCCAACGATGCTGCCGGGTTGCACGTACGCGATGGCCGCCTGGCCGACCAGGGCCTTGAGTTCGTCTTGAGTCATCGCCGGATTATCCCAGCGCGGGCGCGTCGCGCGACTCCGGGCACGAACTTTCGAGTGCGGCGTCGACAGCTTTCCATCGGCGGGCAAGCCGCCTTCGCGGACAATACGCCACCTCTTTCGCCACCGCTCCCATGTCGCTCGTTCCCTATGCCCTCACCCGCCCGTTCCTGTTCGGCCTCGACCCGGAGCAAGCCCACGAGCTGACCCTGGAGGCGATGGCGCGGCTGCAGAACACGCGGCTGCAATGCCTGTGGAGCGAGCCGCGCGTGGACGACCCGGTGACCATCGCCGGGCTGAAGTTCCCCAACCGCGTCGGCCTGGCCGCCGGCCTCGACAAGAACGGCCGCTGCATCGACGGGCTGGGGGCGATGGGCTTCGGCTTCATCGAGGTGGGCACGGTCACGCCCAAGGCGCAGCCGGGCAACCCGAAGCCGCGCATGTTCCGCCTGCCCGAGGCCAACGCGCTGATCAACCGGCTCGGGTTCAACAACCAGGGCCTGGCCGCGTTCCTGGACAACGTCCGCCGCGCGCACAGCTTCCGCCGCGCGGGCGGCATCCTGGGCCTGAACATCGGCAAGAACGCCGCGACGCCGAACGAGAACGCCAGCGACGACTACCTGCTCGGCCTGGCCGGCGTCTATCCGCACGCCGACTACGTGACCGTCAACATCTCCAGCCCCAACACCAAGAACCTGCGCGCGCTGCAGAGCGACGAGGCGCTGGACGCGCTGCTGGGCGCGCTGACCGCGCGCCGCACGGCGCTGGCCACGGAACATGGCCGCAAGGTGCCGATGTTCCTGAAGATCGCCCCCGACCTCGACGAAGGCCAGGTGCACGTGATCGCCGCCACGCTGGGCCGCCACGGCATGGACGGCGTCATCGCCACCAACACGACGATCTCGCGCGAGGCCGTCAAGGGCCTGAGGCACGCCGAGGAAGCCGGCGGCCTGTCGGGCGCGCCGGTGCTGGAGGCGAGCAACCGCGTCATCCGCCAGCTGCGCGGCGAGCTCGGCAAGGACTTCCCCATCATCGGGGTGGGCGGCGTGATGTCGGGCGCCGATGCGAAGTCCAAGATCGCCGCGGGGGCCGATCTCGTGCAGGTCTACACCGGCCTGATCTACCACGGCGCGCCGCTGGTGCGCGAGGCCGCGCAAGCCATCAAGGGCCCCCACGCTCGCTAGCGCTCGCTGCCCCCGAGGGGGCCGGCCGCGTGGAGCCCGGCGGAGCCGGTTCTCCCGCAGTCAGGGCCCCCCACGCTCGCTGGCGCTCGCTGCCCCCCGAGGGGGCCGGCCGCGAGGAGCCCGGCAGAGCCGGTTCTCCCGCTCCCTCGGGTCCTATGCGTACCGTGGAGCGGCAGCGCCGGCCCCGTTCAGCGCCGGCAGTTCAGTGAAGGACTGCGCCCGTGCGCTCCTGGACTTGCTCACGGGTGACGCCGGGTGCAAGCTCCACCAGCTTCAGGCCTTCCGGCGCGACGTCGAGCACGCACAGGTCGGTGATGATGCGGTTGACCACGCCCACGCCGGTCAGCGGCAGCGTGCACTTCGGGATGATCTTGAGGTCGGTCGAGCCGTCCTTCTTGGTGGCCACGTGCTCCATCAGCACGACGACGCGGCCGACGCCGGCGACCAGGTCCATCGCGCCGCCCATGCCCTTGACCATCTTGCCGGGAATCATCCAGTTGGCCAGATCGCCGTGCTCGCTGACCTGCATCGCGCCCAGGATGGCCAGGTTGATCTTGCCGCCGCGGATCATGCCGAAGCTGTCCGCGCTGGAGAAGATGCTGGAGCCGGGCAGCGTCGTCACGGTCTGCTTGCCGGCGTTGATCATGTCGGCGTCCACCTTGTCCTCGGTGGGGAACGGGCCGATGCCCAGCAGGCCGTTCTCGCTCTGCAGCCACACCTCCATGCCCGCGGGCACGTGGTTGGCCACCAGGGTCGGCAGGCCGATGCCCAGGTTCACGTAGAAGCCGTCGTGCAGTTCCCGGGCGGCACGTGCCGCCATCTCGTCTCGCGTCCAAGCCATTTTGTGGAGTCTCCGTGTGTCTTCAGGCGGCCGTCTTGGTGACGGTGCGTTGTTCGATGCGCTTCTCGGGGGTGGCATTGAGCACGATGCGGTGCACGAAGATGCCGGGCAGGTGGACCTGGTCGGGATCGAAGGTGCCGGTCTCGACGATCTCCTCGACCTCCACCACGGTGATCTTGCCGGCCTGCGCCACGTTCGGGTTGAAGTTGCGCGCGGTGCGGCGGAACAGCAGGTTGCCCGACCTGTCGGCCTTCCAGGCCTTCACCAGCGAGACCTCCGGGTTCAGCGCCAGCTCCATCACGTACTTGTGGCCGTCGAACTCGCGGATCTCCTTGCCGTCGGCCACGATGGTGCCCACGCCGGTCTTGGTGAAGAAGGCCGGGATGCCGGCGCCGCCGGCGCGCAGCTTCTCGGCCAGCGTGCCCTGCGGCGTGAAGTCGAGCTTGAGCTCGCCGGCCAGGTACTGGCGCTCGAACTCCTTGTTCTCGCCGACGTAGCTCGAGATCATCTTGCTGATCTGGCGCGTGGCGAGCAGCTTGCCCAGGCCGAAGCCGTCGACGCCCGCGTTGTTGGAGATGACCGTCAGGTCCTTGGCGCCGGTGTCGCGCAACGCGTCGATCAGCGCCTCGGGAATGCCGCAGAGGCCGAAGCCTCCGACGGCCAGCAGCTGGCCGTCCTTGACGATGCCTTGCAGCGCCGCGGCGGCGCTCGGGTAGACCTTGTTCATGCGCGCTTGTCTCCGGAAGGGGAAATTCGAGGTGCGACAGCCCGGAGTCTGCTCCGGTGCGGAAGGGCCAGAGCGTACTACTTAAGGCGTTACGTAGTCATTACGTAGAATTGACTACATGACGACCGCCGAACTGCAGACCCTCTACGCCGACGTCTTCGCCGAATGGGTGCGCGAACTCGAGCTCGACGTCCGCGCCACGGCCGAGGACGGCGTCACGCTCGCTCTGCCCGTGCGCGCGCGTCACGTGCACGCGGGCGGGGTCGTCTGCGGGCAGACCCTGATGGCCGCCGCGGACACCGCGCTGGTGCTGGCCATCAGCCACGTGATGGGCGGCTTCCGGCCGCAGACCACCGTCCAGCTGCAGACCAGCTTCCTGCGCCCGGTCGGCCGGGACGTGGCCGAGGTCGCCGTCGAGGCGCGCATCCTCAAGCGCGGCCGCAACCTCGTGTTCGGCGAGGTGACGCTGAGGCTGCCCGACGGCCAGGTCGCCGCGCACGCGACCAGCACCAGCGCGCTGCTGTGAGCCGCGACAGCGCCCTGCCCGCGGGCGCCGCCTCGGCCGAGGCCCTCGCCCACGCGGCCGACCTGCGCGCCGGCTTCGACTACCGCACCGCGTTCGAGTTCGCGCCCATCGGCCTGGTGCTGTCGCGCCACCGGCTGATGATCGACTGCAACCGCGCTGCGCTGGCCATGTTCCGCGCCGAGCGCGAGCAGCTGATCGGGCAGTCGTTCCGCGTGCTGTACCCGACGCAGGGCGAGTACGAGCGCACCGGCGAGCGCATCGTCGCCAGCCTGGACACCGACGGCCGCTACGCCGACGAGCGCGTGATGCGCCGCATCGACGGCGAGCTGTTCTGGTGCCACGTGTGGGGCCACGCGCTGGACGCCGCCGACCCGCACGCGGCAGGCATCTGGAGCTTCGAGGACCTGTCGTCCCGGCGCTCCCTGAAACTCGATTTCACCGCCCGCGAGCGCGAGATCGCCGCGCTGCTGATCGAGGGGCTCACCAGCAAGATGGTGGGCAAGCGGCTGGGCATCAGCCCGCGCACCGTCGATGTGTACCGGGCGCGGCTGATGCGCAAGGTGGGCGCGTCCACCACGGCCGAACTCGTGCACAAGCTGCTGGCCGCCTGAGCCGCGCCGGCCTTCAGCTGCAGGCCGCGCGCAGGTCGTCCGGCAGCACCACCGTCTTCCTGTTCGGGAAGTCCAGCCACACCAGCGTCGCGCCGCCATTGGCGCAGACGACGTCGGGCGCGTCGGCCATGGACAGCGTGAAATACGTGTCCAGGCTCTTGGCGCCTGCGCGCGGCGGGGTGACGAAGTGGCGCGCGACGATCTCGCCCGGGTACTCGATCTGCTGGATGAAGTTGCAGAAGCCGTTGGCCATCACCGGGCCGACGCCGGTCGGGTTGGGCTCGGCCCGCACCGTCATCAGCCACTCGATGCGCAGCGACTCGAAGTAGCGGAAGTAGATCGTGTTGTTGACGTGGCCCATCGCGTCGAGGTCACCCCAGCGCACCGGGATGCGCATCTCGTGCACCAGCCTGAGGTCGCCCGGCAGCTCGAACCTCATGGCATCTTCGAAGAGAACCCGGGCAGCGAGGGGGCTGTCACAGACCGAAGCCGTCGTCGGCCTGGAGGACGGCGCCGTTGATGAAATGGCTCTCGTTGGCGCACAGCATCAGCAGCGCGCTGTCGAGGTCCGACGGCTTGCCGATGCGCTTGCGCGGCGTCATCTGGATCAGCTTCTGGCCCGCCTCGGTGGCCCAGTGGTGGTGGTTGATCTCGGTGTCGATGTAGCCGGGGCACAGTGCGTTGACGTTGATGTCGTAGCGGCCCCATTCGAGCGCCATCGCGCGCGTCATGTGGATCACCGAGGCCTTGCTCATCGCGTAGATGCCGATCTGCGACAGCGGGCGCAGGCCCGCCATCGAGGCGACGTTGACGATGCGCCCGCCCGTGTATGTGCCCGGCGCGGCGCCGCGAGCGCGGGCGATCATGCGCTTGGCCACTTCCTGGGCGACGAAGAAGGCGCCGCGGGCGTTGACGTCGAACACGTAGTCGAAGTCCTCGGGGGTGACGTCGGTCAGCTTCTGCGTGGTGCTGACGCCGGAGTTGTTGACCAGGATGTCGATGACCCCCATCTCGGTCTCGGCATGGGCGACGGCGGCCTTGATGCTGTCGGGGTCGGTGACGTCGAGCTCCACCACGTGGGCATCGCCGCCGTGCGCCTCGATCTCGGCGCGCAGGGTCTTCAGCCGTTCGACGCGGCGCGCGGCCAGCACGACGCCCGCGCCGGAATCGGCCAGCGTCTTGGCGAACTGCGCGCCCAGCCCGCTGGAGGCGCCGGTGACGAAGGCCACGCGGCCCGCCAGGTCGATCTTCATGCCCATGATGGTTCTCTCTCTCGATGTTCGTCGCGCGAGCTCCCGGGGGGAGCGTGGTGGCGCCACCATAGCATGCACGACAAAAATCGAACGATCGTGCTATTTCTGTCAGGCCGCCCCGTAGAATGCACGTCCATCGGCCCCGGCCAAGGCATTCAAACTTCCCTGGAAAGCTGCTCATGACCCCGCAAGAACTCATTGCCCAGTACGGCCCGCGAGAGGCGATGGAATACGACGTCGTCGTCGTCGGCGCCGGCCCGGCCGGCCTGTCCACGGCAATCCGCCTGAAGCAGCTGGCTGCCGCGGCGGGCAAGGAAGTGTCGGTCGTCGTGCTGGAGAAGGGCTCCGAGCCGGGCGCGCACATCCTGTCCGGCGCCGTGATGGACCCGCGCGCCATCACCGAGTTGCTGCCGAACTGGAAGGCCGACGGCGCGCCGCTGCTGCAGCCTGTCACCAGCGACGAGGTACTGTTCCTGTCGGAGACCGGCGTGACGAACACGCCGGCGTGGCTGATCCCCGATTGCATGCACAACCAGGGCAACTTCGTCATCAGCCTGGGCAACGTCACGAAGTGGCTCGCCGGCCAGGCCGAGGCGCTGGGCGTGGAGATCTTCCCCGGCTTCGCCGCCGCCGAGGTGCTGTACGACGACCAGGGCGCGGTCAAGGGCGTGGCCACCGGCAACGTGGGCGTGGGCCGCGACGGCCAGCCGCACGAGGGGTTTCAGCTGGGCATGGAGCTGCACGGCAAGTACACGATCTTCGCCGAAGGCGCGCGCGGCCACCTGGGCAAGCAGGTCATCGCGAAGTTCAACCTCCTGCACGGCCGCGACGCCCAGAGCTGGGCCATCGGCATCAAGGAGCTGTGGGAGATCCCGGCGGACAAGGCCAACGCCGGCCACGTCGTGCACACGGCCGGCTGGCCGATGACCGACGACACCTTCGGCGGCGGCTTCCTGTACCACCTCGGCGACAACAAGGTCACCCTCGGCTTCGTGATCGGCCTCGACTACAAGAACCCGTGGATGAGCCCGTTCGAGGAGATGCAGCGCTGGAAGACCCACCCGGCCATCCGCAAGCACCTCGAGGGCGGCAAGCGCATCTCGTACGGCGCGCGGGCCATCAACAATGGCGGCCTGCAGTGCCTGCCCAAGCTGGTGTTCCCGGGCGGCGCCCTGGTGGGCTGCGACGCCGGCACGATGAACGCGTCGCGCATCAAGGGCAGCCACGCCGCGATCAAGAGCGGCATGCTGGCCGCCGAGGCGGCGTTCGCCGCGCTGCAGGCCGGCCGCCAGCAGGACGAACTGGCCGACTACCCGGCCGCGTTCGACAAGAGCTGGCTGCACACCGAGTTGCAGCGCACGAAGAACTTCAAGCTGTGGTTCAAGAAGGGCCGGCTGGTCGGCAACCTGATGACCGGCATCGAGCAGTGGCTGCTGCCCAAGCTGGGCGTGCCGATCCCGCCGTGGACGCTGCACAACACGAAGAAGGACAACGAGTCGCTGCTGCCGGCCGCGCAGGCGCCGAAGATCGCGTACCCGAAGCCCGACAACAAGCTCACCTTCGACCGCCTCAGCTCTGTGTTCGTCAGCAACACCAACCACGCCGAGGACCAGCCGATCCACCTGACCCTGAAGGACGATTCGGTGCCGGTGGGGATCAACCTGGCCAAGTACGCCGGCCCGGAGAGCCGCTACTGCCCGGCCGGGGTGTACGAGTTCGTCAAGAACGCAGACGACACCGATCGCCTGCAGATCAACGCGCAGAACTGCGTGCACTGCAAGACCTGCGACATCAAGGACCCGACCCAGAACATCGTCTGGGTCACCCCCGAGGGCGGCGGCGGCCCGAACTACGCCGGCATGTGAGCCCCTGGCCGCCCGCTCCTGCGCGGGCGTCCTTCCCGGTGGGCGCGACGACGGGCCCCGGCCGAGTCTTCGCTGTCGGAGAAACCTGCAACTGCGGGTGATTTCGGGCACCTTTCCGGTGCCCAGGCGGTTGAAACTCCGTTAGTCTGCGCACACCACTACAAACCGGACCCTCGACCGGACATGGCCGCCCTGCGCACGTTCGTCGACGCCCTGCTCACCACCGAACGCCACCAGCGCCTGCGATTGGCCCAGGCGTGGCTCGCGTGCATGCTGCTGTTCTGCTGCGTGCTCGTGCTGCACGTGGCGGCCGCGTTCGGCCTGACCGACGACGGGCCGCTGTGGTGGTGGTCCACCGCCTCGCTGGTCGGCATGCTGGCCCCCGTCGTCGTGATCCGCAGCGGGCTGAACAAGCAGCTCGCCGATCCGGCGATGACCATCCCGCAGATGCTCTACTCGGTGCTGTGCGCCGCGTGGGCCTACTCGTTCGCGGGCTCCGCCCACATGATCGTCGGCCTGATCCTGGCCGTCATCCTGATGTTCGGCATGTTCGGCCTGAACCGCCGCCAGATCATCTGGGTGGGCATCTACGTGCTGGCGCTGTTCGGCGTGGCGATGGCGCTCCTGTCGCAGCGCAACCCCGACCGCTACCCGCTGGGCGGCGAGGTGGTGTACTTCATCATGCTGTGCATCATGGTGGCCGGCGTGGCGGTGCTCACGCTGCGCCTGCACCGCATGCGCGACCGGCTGCGGCGGCAGAAGGTCGAGCTCGAGGCGGCGCTGGCCCACATCCACCGCCTGGCCACGCACGACGACCTCACCGGCCTGGTCAACCGCCGCCACATGCAGGAGCTGCTGGAGAACGAGCGCATGCGGCTCGAGCGCAGCGAGCAGGACTGGTGCGTGGCGCTGATCGACCTGGACCATTTCAAGAGCGTCAACGACGCCCACGGCCACGCGATCGGCGACGAGGTGCTGCGCGCGCTTAGCCGCCACGCCCACACCCTGATCCGCCGTACCGACGTGCTGGCGCGCTGGGGCGGCGAGGAGTTCGTGCTGCTGCTGCCCAATACCCCCATCGGCATGGCCATGATCTCGCTGGAGCGCCTGCGCGAGCACTTCCACGCCAACCCGCTGGTGGTGCAGGGCATCGAGCTGCCCGTCTCGTTCTCGGCCGGGCTCACCGAGCACCTGCGCGGCGAGACCGTGGCGCAGACGCTGGAGCGGGCGGACAAGCTGTGCTACCAGGCCAAGACCCTGGGGCGCAACAGGGTCGAGCGCGGCTGACGGCCTGCCCGCGCGCGCGGGCGGCGCTCAGATCGGCTCGACCGTCACCCCGACCCGCGGCGCGTTGCCCGAGCCGCCGCGGATCACGCCGCGCAGCGGCGCCACGTCGGCGTAGTCGCGGCCCCAGGCCAGCGTGACGTGGTCCTGGCCCACCGGCACGTCGTTGGTCGGGTCGAGCGCCAGCCAGCCGTACGGCGGGCACCAGACGGCGGCCCAGGCGTGCGACGCGTCGGCGCCGACCAGCCGTGGCTTGCCCGGCGGCGGCTGCGTCAGCAGGTAGCCGCTGACGTAGCGCGCGGCCAGGCCCAGCGAGCGGCAGGCGCCGATCAGCACGTGGGCGAAGTCCTGGCAGACGCCGTGGCGAAGCGCCAGCGCCTCCAGCGCGCCGGTGGTGACCGAGGTGCTTTGCGGCAGGTAGTCGAACTCGTCGTGGATGCGGTGCATCAGCGCGAACGCCAGCTCGACGATGCGAACGTGGGCGTCGGCGGACGGCCGCGCCCAGTCGGCCAGCGCCTTGGCGCGCGGCGCCAGGCCGGAGTCGAGCGCGAATTCGGCGGCCTCGAAGGCGGCGCGCTCGAGGCGGCGCTCCTCCGCCGACGCCGCCTTGCTCGCGCCGTGGGCGCTGGCACCGGCCTGCAGGCGCAGGTCGCGCGCGACCTCGCGCCAGGGCTGGCTGGTGCCCGGCGGCGGCAGCTCGCAGGCGCTGATGCCGGCCTCGAACGCGGAGGTGACGTCGAGCTCGTCGTGCACCTGCGAATGCGCGAACACCTGGCGCGCGTTGCCCCAGGGGTCGACGGTCTCGCGGATGCCGCTGGCCAGGTCGACGCCGGCGTCCGGATGCGGCGTCACCACCAGCGACCAGGCGCGCACCTGCTGGGTGGCCGTGTCGCGCGGGCGCAGGTGCGCAAGGTGGTGCGCGCCCTCCACCGACGAGTCGTAGCGGTAGCTCGTCACGTGGCACACGCGCAACCAGCGCACGGCGGGCGCGGACATCGCCTCGGCCGCGAAGTCGCGCTCGGCGTCGTGCTCGTAGGTCTCGTGCGCCGCGGCCTTCGGCAGGGGATCGTCGACATCGAGCCCGATCTCGGCGGACGCTGTCGGGGCGCCCGGCGACTGCGACTGCGATTGCGACTGCCCCGCCGGCTCGCCGTCCGGCGACTGGGCCATCTGCTGGGGCTGCCACTGCAGCTGCCAGGTGAGCGGACTGTCCGAGCGATCGGTCATTGGACGATCCTCCGCCTGGCGGCTGCGGTGCGAGTGCTCTTCGGAGCGGCCGTGCGTGCGCTCATGCGACGATCCTCCGCCTTGCGGCTGCGGTGCGAGCGCCCTTCGGAGCGGCCGTGCGTGCGCTCATTCGACGATCCTCCGCCTTGCGGCTGCGGTGCGAGCACCCTTCGGAGCGGCCGTGCGTGCGCTCATTGCCACACCGTGTGGTCGCCCGGACCGACGTGGGAGAACAGCCGTCGGCCGACCTCGGCCGACAGCGCCTGCGTGCGTTCGCTGAGGGTCCTGAGCAGCGCGAGCAGCACCGCGTGGCGGCCGTCCTCGTCCTGTTCGCACAATTCCTCCAGCGACCACTCGTCGGGCGCCGGCAGGTCGTCGAGCATGCGCTGCACCCACTGGGCCTCGTGGCGCGCGAGACGCGTGACGCGGTCGCGCAGCGTGCGCGCGACGCCCGCGAGCGAGCGCGGGTTGTCCAGTTCCAGCACCAGCAGGTGCAGCAGCGGCGGCAGCTCGCGCCGGGCCTGGAACTGCGCGCGGTACGTGATGGTGGAATCGAACAGGCCGAGCAGCAGCGCGAAGCCGTCGTCGCGTGCCGGCAGGTCCAGCTGCAGGCCCAGCATCAGGGCCTGCGTGAGGAAGTCCAGGCGCTCGGTCTGGCGGCCGACGCTCAGCAGGCGCCAGCCGTCGTCGCGCGTCATGCGGTCGGACTGCGCCCCGGTGATCGCGGCCAGGTGGGTGGCGGCGCGCTGCAGCACCACCAGCACGTCCCCGACGGGCTCCACGCCGTGCCCGGCGCCGCCCGCGGCGGTGGTGGACGAGCGCGGCTGCAGGATCGCGCCCAGGCGGTCCTCGAAATGGCGACCCACCTCGTCGATCAGCTTCCAGTGCTCCACCGACAGCCGCTCGCGCAACGCCTGCGCGCACTGGCGCAGCGCGCGCAGGTTGAAGGCCACGCTCATCGCCGACGTGTCGGCCATGGTGTGCACCAGCGAGCGCTCGAACACCCGCACCGACTGCACCGGCGAGGGCACGCCGCCGCGGGTCAGGCCGTTGCGCAGCGCCAGCCGCCCCAGCGCGTCCAGCAGCACCGGGTTGGCGTTGTTCAGGGATTCGAGCGTGATGCGGGCCAGCCGCACGCTGTTGTCGGCGCGCTCGGTGTAGCGGCCCAGCCAATACAGGTTCTCGGCGGCGCGGCTGGTGACCGTGCGGCGCGTGCGCGCCAGGTCGCCGGCGCTCAGCGGCCTGGGCAGCAGCGTGGTGGCGTCGACCTGGCCCTCGGTCAGCACCCAGGTGTCGACGCTGACGCTGCCGTGTTGCATCGACAGCCACGCGTCCTGCGCCGCGTCGCGCCGCGTGGCCACGCGGGTCAGCGCGCCGGGCATCACGTGCCAGCCGCCGCGGCCGTCGGTCATTGCGTAGACGCGCACCAGCGCCGCGCGCGGCTCCAGCGCGCCGTCGTTCCAGACCGGGATCTCGGACGGCCGCACGCGCGCCTGCAGCGTGTAGGCGGCCGGGCGGGCGTCGATGGCGGCCAGCAACTGCTCGCGCGCCTCGGGCGCCAGCTCGGCCACGCCGTGCGGCGCGAAGCCCTCGGTGGTGTCGCTGGTGGGGAACGTGGGGGCGACGACGAAGTCGGCCAGGCGCTGGCGCTGCGCCGCCCAGACGCTGTCCTCGCCGCACCACCAGCTCGTGGTGGACGGCAGCAGCAGCTCCTCGCCGAGCAGGCGGCGCGAGATCGCCGGCCAGAACGCGGCCAGGCCGGGGCTCTCGAGGAAGCCGGCCCCTGGCGCGTTGGCCACCACCACCTGGCCGGCACGGATGACGCCCAGCAGGCCGGGCACGCCCAGCGCCGAGTCGCCGCGCAGCTCCAGCGGATCGAGGTATTCGTCGTCGACGCGGCGCAGCAGCACGTGCACCGGCTCCAGCCCGTGCAGCGTCTTCAGGAACAGGCGCTCGCCGCGCACGGTGAGGTCGCCGCCCTCGACCAGCGTCACGCCCAGGTAGCGCGAGAGGAACGCGTGCTCGAAGTAGGTCTCGTTGTGCGGGCCCGGCGTCAGCAGGACCACCCGGGCGGAATCGCCTTCGGGACTGAGTCGCTGCAGGCCCTGCAGCAGGCCCAGGAAGCCGGCGGCCACGCGCTGCACGTGCAGGTCGCGGAACGCGGCCGGAAACTGCTGCGAGATGATCAGGCGGTTCTGCAGCAGGTAGCCGAGCCCGGACGGCGCCTGCGTGCGCTGGCTGACGACGCGCCAGTCGCCGTCGGGCCCGCGCGCGAGGTCGAACGCGGCCACGTGCAGGTGCACCCCGCCGGCCGGCCGGCAGCCGTGCAGCGCGCGCAGGTACTGCGGATGGGCGAGCACCAACGCCGCCGGCAGCAGGCCTTCGTCGAGCAGGCTGCGGCTGCCGTAGACGTCGGCCAGCACGGCGTCGAGCAGGCGCGCCCGCTGGACGACGCCCTTCTCGATGCGGCTCCAGGCCGCCGCATCGACCAGGAACGGCAGCGGCTCCAGCGGCCAGGCGTTGGCCGCCGCGGCCCCCTCGGCGTAGACGTTGTAGGTGACGCCGTCGTCCTGCACGCGGCGCCCGATGCGGGCGCGCGCCTGCGCCAGGTCGACCCAGCCGTCGGCGCCCGCGGCGTCGAAGAAGGCCTTCCACGGCGGCGCCAGCTCGGCGCCGGCGGCCGCCGCCTCCGCGACCACGCCGTGCAACTCGTCGAAGCTGCCCGGCGTGCCGCGCTGCGCGGCGGCGCGCGCGAGCGCCGCCGCCGCGGGGGCGTCGTCGGGAAGAAAGCTGGTCTGGACGGAAGTCGGCATCGGGGACAAGACAAAGGCGGCCGGAGCCGCCTTTGGAGGAGCTTAGCGGTTTCGGCGCAAGTCGAGCGTGAACGGGAATTCGTCGCTGCGCTGCGGTCGCGACACCGCCATTTTCCCAGGTGTGTGACCGAGTGCGAAGAAACGCGCCAGGCGCCGGCTTTCGGCCTCGTAGGCGTTGACCGGCAAGGTGGCGTAGTTGCGGCCACCCGGATGCGCCACATGGTACTGGCATCCGCCCAGCGAGCGCTGCGACCACAGGTCGACCAGGTCGACGGTGAGCGGCGCCTGCACCGGGATGGTGGGATGCAGGCCGGACGGCGGCTGCCACGCGCGGTAGCGCACGCCGCCGACGAACTCGCCCACGCGGCCGGTCGGCTGCAGCGGCACCGGCTGGCCGTTGACGGTCAGCACGTGGCGCGAGTCGATCAGGCCGGTGACCTTGAGCTCGATGCGCTCCAGCGACGAGTCGACGTAGCGCACCGTGCCGCCGGCGCTGCCTTCCTCGCCCATCACGTGCCAGGGCTCCAGCGCGTTGCGCAGCGTCACGTGCACGCCGGCCGCCGCGAACTCGCCCACCTTGGGGAAGCGGAACTCGAGGTGCGGCGCGAACCAGGCCGGGTCGAACTGCATGCCCACCTCGTGCATCTCGAACAGCACGTCGTCGAAGTCGGACTGCACGAAGTGCGGCAGCAGGAAGCGGTCGTGCAGCTCGGTGCCCCAGCGCACCAGCGCGGTGTCGTAGGGGGTCTTCCAGAAGCGCGCCACCAGCGCGCGCAGCAGCAACTGCTGCACGACGCTCATGCGCGGGTGCGGCGGCATCTCGAACGCGCGCAGCTCCAGCAGGCCCAGGCGGCCGGTGGTGGAGTCGGGCGAGTACAGCTTGTCGATGCAGAACTCGCTGCGGTGCGTGTTGCCGGTGGCGTCGACCAGGATGTTGCGCAGGCTGCGGTCCACCAGCCATGGCGGCACGGTGTCGCCACGCTCGCGCGTGGCGCGCACGATCTCGGCCAGCGCGATCTCGAGCTCGTAGAGCTGGTCGTTGCGCGCCTCGTCGATGCGCGGCGCCTGGCTGGTCGGGCCGATGAACAGGCCGGAGAACAGGTAGCTCAGCGACGGGTGGTTGTGCCAGTAGGCCAGCAGGCTGCCCAGCACGTCGGGGCGGCGCAGGAAAGGCGAGTCGGACGGCGTGGCACCGCCCAGCACGAAGTGGTTGCCGCCGCCGGTGCCGGTGTGCTTGCCGTCGATCAGGAACTTCTCGCTGGACAGGCGCGACAGCCGCGCTGCCTCGTACAGGAACTCGGTGTGCTCGACCAGCTCGTGCCAGTTGAAGGCCGGGTGGATGTTGACCTCGATGACGCCCGGGTCGGGCGTGACCTGCAGCAGCTTCAGGCGCGGGTCGCGCGGCGGCGGGTAGCCTTCCAGCACGATCCTGACGGCCAGCTCGCGCGCGGTGGCCTCGATCGCCGCGAGCAGCTCGAGATAGTCCTCCAGGCGCTCCAGCGGCGGCATGAACACGTACATCACGCCGCTGGGCGAGCCCACGCGCTCGGCCTTCGGGCCGTTGGCGCGGCGCGGGTCGCGCACCTCGATGCACAGCGCCGAGCGGGTGAGCCAGTTGGCCGACTCGAACTTGGCGGGGATGCGGTCGTCCACCGGCGCGACCGCGCTGGACGCGCTCGCCGCGGCCGCGGCCGCGCGGTTCGCCGCCAGCGCCGCACCGACGCCGGTGCCTGCGCCCGCCGCACCCGGCGTGACGCCGCCGACGATGCGCGTGGGCACCACCTTCGTGTCGGCGGCCGATTGCGGCGCGATCGGCGCGCCGGTGCCGGCGCCGCCACGGGCGCCCATGACGCCCGGGGGCGTCGACGCCGGCGTGGCGCCCGCGACCGGGAACGCGGTCGGCAGCGCGCCGCGCGCCTCGAACGGGTCGCTCTCGATCATGAACGGGTATTCGGTGTCCTTGACCCAGGCCAGCGAGTCGAGCGGCAGGCGATAGCCCATCGGCGAATCGCCGGGGATCAGGTACATGCGCTCGCCGCGGAAGTGCCACGGGCCGGTGACCCAGCGCCCGCCGACCAGGCCGGGGTTGGGTTCGCGCCGCAGCGGCAGGACGTAGCCGACGGGCGCCTCGAGGCCCTGCGAGTAGACGCGGCGCAGCCGGTTGCGCTCGAGCTCGTCGGACAGGCGGGCGTCGAAAGGATCGACGTTGATCGGCAACTGGCGCTCGCGCCAGAGGTAGTAGAAGGTGTCCTCGAAGCCGGCCTGCACCGTGGTGTCGACCAGGCCCAGCTTGCGCGCCAGCGTCACGCCGAAGCGCTGCGCGTCGGCGGCGGTGTAGTGCTGCGGCACGCGCTCGTCGGCGAACAGCGTGGCATCGGTCCAGCACGGCTGGCCATCGGCGCGCCAGCAGATCGACAGCGCCCAGCGCGGCAGCTGCTCGCCCGGGTACCACTTGCCCTGGCCGTAGTGCAGGAAGCCGCCGGCGCCGTAGTGGTCGCGCAGGCGCAGCACCAGCTCCTGGGCGCGCATGCGCTTGGTGGGGCCCAGCGCGTCGGTGTTCCACTCGGCGCCGTCGCGATCGTCGATGCTGACGAAGGTGGGTTCGCCGCCCATGGTCAGGCGCACGTCGCTCGCCACCAGTTGCGCGTCGACCTGGTTGCCGAGCGCGAGCACCGCCTGCCACTGCTCCTCGCTGTAGGGCAGCGTGACGCGCGGCGATTCCCAGATGCGGGCGACCGCCATGTGGTGGCTGAACTCGACCTCGGACTCGTCGACCCCGCCGCTGATGGGCGCGGCGCTGGACGGCTGCGGGGTGCAGGCGAGCGGGATGTGGCCCTCGCCGGCGAGCAGGCCCGACGTCGGGTCGAAGCCGATCCAGCCGGCGCCGGGCAGGTAGACCTCGCACCAGGCGTGCAGGTCGGTGAAGTCGATCTCGGTGCCGCTGGGGCCGTCGAGCGCCTTCTGGTCGGGCGCGAGCTGGATCAGGTAGCCCGAGACGAAGCGCGCGGCCAGGCCCAGCTTGCGCAGCACCTGCACCATCAGCCAGCCCGAGTCGCGGCACGAGCCGGAGGCCAGCGTCAGCGTCTCCTCGGGCGTCTGCACGCCCGGCTCCATGCGGATCAGGTAGCGGATGTCGCCCTGCAGGCGCTGGTTGAGCGCCACCATGAAGTCCATCGTCGCCTTCGGCTCCAGCGGGATGCTGGCCACGAAGGCGTCGAACGCGGGGCCGTGTTCCTCGACGACCCGGTACGGCGCGAGCTCGGTGGCCAGCGCCTCGTCGTACTTGAACGGGAACTTCTCGGCGCTCTCCTCCAGGAAGAAGTCGAACGGGTTGTAGACCGCCATCTCGGCCACGAGGTCGACCGTCACCTTGAACTCGCGCGTCTTCTCCGGGAACACCAGGCGGGCCAGGTAGTTGGAGAACGGATCCTGCTGCCAGTTGATGAAGTGGTCCGCCGGCTCGACCTTGAGCGAGTACGACAGGATCGGCGTGCGGCAATGGGGCGCCGGGCGCAGGCGGACGATCTGCGCGCCGAGCGAGACGAGCCGGTCGTACTTGTAGTGCGTGACGTGGCTCAGGGCGACATGGATGGCCAAGGACTAGCTCCCTCGAAAGGCAAGCCCGCGCGCCAGGGACGGCCGCGGGCGGAAGTTGGGGCGGCACGTCGCTCCAGGCGACGCACCGCGCGGGTCACTGGGTGACGAGGAAGTCGCGGCTGATGCCCGTGCCCAGCTCGCCGACGTTGGCGAGGAACTGGGTCAGGTAGGCATGCAGCCCGGTGGTGAGGATCTCGTCGATGCGCCCGAAGCGCAGGTCGGCCTCGAGCCGGCCCGCGCGCCGCAGCGTCTCGCCGGAATTGGCGTTGGCCACGTAGCGCAGGTTGCTGATCATTCGGCTCATGCAGTGTGCCAGCGATCGGGGCATGTCGCGGCGCAGGATCAGCAGCTCGGCGACCTTTTCCGGCTGGATGACGTTGCGGTAGACCTTGCGATAGACCTCGAAGCCGGAGACCGAGCGCAGGATCGCCGACCAGTGGTAGAACTCGTACTCGGTGTCGCGCTCGTCGGCGTTGCCGTAGAAGTCGCTCTCGACGTCGTGGAACTTGACGTCGAGCATGCGCGCCGTGTTGTCGGCGCGCTCCAGGAACGAGCCGATGCGCACGAAGTGGAACGCCTCGTCCTGCAGCATCGTGCCCACCACCACGCCGCGCGACAGGTGCGAGCGGAACTTGACCCACTCGAACAGGTTGGCCGGGTCGCGCCGCAGCTCGCCGCTGGCCAGCAGCTTGTTGAACTCGAGCCAGGTCTGGTTGGTGGTCTCCCAGACCTCGGTGGTGAGCGTGCCCCGCACGGCGCGGGCGTTCTCGCGCGCGGCGCGCAGGCAGCTGACGATCGACGACGGGTTCTCCTCGTCGCTGACCATGAACTCCATCAGCCTGGCCGGGTCGATGTCGCCATAGCGCTTGGTGTAGTCGCCCGTGAGCTCGCTGATGGCCAGCAGGCCGCGCCAGCCGAGTTCGGCCACGGCATCGGACTGCGGCAGCAGCGCGGTCTGGTAGTTGACGTCGAGCATGCGCGCGGTGTTCTCGGCGCGCTCGACATAGCGCGACATCCAGAACAGGTGGTCGGCGGTGCGGGAAAGCATCTTTGCAGGTCTCCTCAGGCCGATTGCGATTGGGTTTGCGACGGGGCGGGCGGCTGCACCTGCGACTGCGGTTCCGCCTCCAGCACCCAGGTGTCCTTGGTGCCGCCGCCCTGGCTGCTGTTGACCACCAGCGAGCCCTCCTTCAGCGCCACGCGGGTGAGGCCGCCGGGCACCATGCGCACCTCCTTGCCGGACAGCACGTAGGGGCGCAGGTCGATGTGGCGCGGCGCGACGCCCGACTCCACGTAGGTGGGGCAGGTGGACAGGCTCAGCGTGGGCTGCGCGATGTAGTTGCCCGGGTTGGCGACGAGCACCTGGCGGAACGTCTCGACCTCGGCCTTGGTGGCCGCCGGGCCCACCAGCATGCCGTAGCCGCCGGCGCCGTGGACTTCCTTGACGACCAGCTCGGCCAGGTTGGCCAGCACGTACGACAGCGCCTTCGGATCGCGGCACTGGTAGGTGGGCACGTTGTTCAGGATCGGCTTCTCGCCGAGGTAGAACTCCACCATCTGGGGCACGTAGGGGTAGATCGACTTGTCGTCGCCCACGCCGGTGCCGATGGCATTGGCCAGCGTGACGTTGCCGGCCTTGTAGGCGCGCAGCAGGCCTGCGCAGCCCAGCGTGGAGTCCTTGCGGAAGACCTCGGGATCCAGGAAGTCGTCGTCGAGGCGCCGGTAGATGACGTCGACGCGCTTGGGGCCCTGCGTGGTGCGCATGTAGACGAAGTCGTCCTTGACGAACAGGTCCTGGCCCTCGACCAGCTCGACGCCCATCTGCTGGGCGAGGAACGCGTGCTCGAAGTAGGCCGAGTTGTACATGCCCGGGGTCAGCACGACGACGGTGGGATCGTTGCTGCCGCCCGGGGCGACGCTGCGCAGCGTCTCGAGCAGCAGGTCGGGGTAGTGGGCGACCGGGGCGACCGCGTGCATCGAGAAAAGCTCGGGGAACAGCCGCATCATCATCTTGCGGTTCTCGAGCATGTATGACACGCCGCTGGGCACGCGCAGGTTGTCCTCCAGCACGTAGTAGCTGCCGCTGCCGTCGGGGTTGCCGGCGCGCACGATGTCGACGCCGGAGATGTGAGAGTACACGCCGCCGGGCACGTCGACGCCGATCATCTCGGGCCGGAACTGGGCGTTGTTGACGACCTGGTCGCGCGGCACGATGCCGGCCTTGAGGATCTCCTGGTCGTGGTAGACGTCGTGGATGAACCGGTTCAGCGCGGTCACGCGCTGGCTCAGGCCCTTTTCCATCTCGCGCCATTCGTGCGAGGGGATCACGCGCGGGATCTGGTCGAACGGGATCAGGCGCTCGGTTCCCTCGCCGCCGTCCTTGTCGCCGTACACGGCGAAGGTGATGCCGACCCGTCGGAAGATCAGTTCGGCCTCGTTGCGACGATCGCGCATCAGGTCGGCCGGCTGGCGCGCCAGCCACCGTGCGTAGTCCTGGTAATGCTCTCGCACCGCGTTGCCCGCGGCGTTCATCTCATCGAAAGGCGAATTCATGGCGAGCTTGGGCTCCCTGGTGCGGCGCCGCGCCGCGCGGCGATCCTGGTAAATGCTTAGCAACAACCGATCCAGCGCCCGCCGAGCGCCCAGCTCGACCGCGAGGGCCCGGAAACGCGCCGGCAGCGCCGTTTCGGCCCGTTCACTGCGGCCCCAGTATCGGTGACGCACCGCCAGCGTGCAATGCGACGCGGCACGGCGGCGGCTGCCCGCACCACTTTGAACCGACCAGCGGTCGGATCGCACCATGGCAAAGCCACGCGCCCCGTCCCCGTGCGCAACGGCGGGTCGGCACGTCCGCCTTCAGGTCGCGCGGGGGTCGGGGGTCGGCCCGGTGGCCGTCGGCGGCCCGGTGGCGCCGGGCCACTGCCAGTAGCGACGCCGCAAGGTGCGGGTGCACCGGGCCTGCCCGTCGGCCCACAGCCAGGCACCGCAATGGTCGGTGCGCACCAGCGCGATTCCATGGGCGGCGTAGCGCGCCACCACCGCCGGCGCCGGATGGCCGTAGCGGCTGCGGTAGCCCACCTGGATCACCGCGACGCCGGGGCGCACCGCGTCGAGGAAGGCGTCGGTGGACGAGGTGCGGCTGCCGTGATGCGGCACCACCAGGACGTCGCTGCGCAAGCTCGCGCCCGGGTCGGCGCGCGCGCGGGCGACGAGCCGCGCCTCGCCCGGCGCCTCGACATCGCCGGTCAGCAACGCGCTGCGGCCGTCCGCACCGACCACGTGCAGCACGCAGCTGAGGGCGTTGGTCTTCGCGCCGGGGCGATAGTCGCTTGCGAAAGGGTGAAGGATGGCAAAGCGCACGCCGTCCCAGGCCCAGCCCTGCCCGGCCTCGCAAGCCGTGTGCGGCAGCGCGTTGGCGCGCAGCGGGTTGCCGGGGGCCAGCGAACTGCGCAGCGCCAGCACCGGCATGCGATCGATCAGCGACTGCGCGCCGCCCACGTGGTCGGCATCGGCGTGGCTCAGCACCAGCACGTCCACGCGCGGCTCGCCGCGGGCCTGCAGCAGCGGCAGCAGCATGCGGAGGCCGGCGTCGTTGGCGTCGCCCAGGCGCGGGCCGGTGTCGAACAGCAGCAGGTGGGTGCGCGTGCGCACCAGCACCGCGGTGCCCTGCCCGACGTCGGCTGCGACCAGCTCGAAGCGACCGGCCGCGGGACGGGCGACGAACGGCCACAGCAGGGGCAGCAGCATCGGGACGCCGGCCAGCCGCAGGCGCCAGGGCAGCGGCAGCATGGCCAACACGCCGCCGGCCAGCCCCGCCAGCAATGCCCAGGCCGGCGCCGCGGCCACGTGCACGCTCGCCCACGGCCAGCGCGCGAGCCAGCCCAGCAGCCACAACAACGGCGCGAGCGCGCCCGCGGCCAGCTGCCAGGCGGGCGGCGCCACCACGCCCAGCAGCGTCAGCGGCGTGACCACCAGCGTCACCCACGGCTCGGCGACGAGGTTCGACAGCAGCCCCACCAGCGACACCTGCTGGAACGCCACCAGCGTCAAGGGCGCGAGGCCGAGGCTGGCGACGACCTGGGCGCGCACGCCGCCGCGCAGCGCGGTGGCCAGCCGACGCGCGAGGGCGCCCGGGGCGACGGTCGGGGAAAGCGCGCCAGGCGGCGTCGGGTCGTGCGCGGGCGCGACCGGCGCCGCGCGCGCCGGCTCCGAGACCATCAGCAGGCCGACCGCCGCGAACGACAGCCAGAACCCGGGCTGCAGCAGCGCCCACGGGTCGAGCAGCGTGACAGGCAGCATCGCTGCCAGCGCCACCAGCGACGCCGGCCACTGCAGCCCGGCCCCGCGCAGCCAGGCGGTGGCGGCCAGCATGGCCACCGTGCGCTGCGCCGGCACGCCCCATCCGGCCAGCAGCGCGTAGAGCCAGGCCACGCCGACGCCACCCCAACGCGCGGCCACCGGCGTCGCCAGCCACAGCGCGGCGCGCTCGCAGCGCCGCCACAGCGCGCCGATGGCGGCGCCGCCGAGCCAGGCCAGCATCGTGATGTGCAGGCCCGAGATGGACATCAGGTGGGCGACGCCGGTGTTGCGGAACACCTCCCAGCCCGGCCCGGAGATGGCCGCCTGGTCGCCCACGGCCAACGCCGCCAGCGCGCCCGCCGCACCCGCGTCGACCGCGCCCTGGCCGCCCGCGAGCAGGAGGCGGTCGCGCACCGACTGCCGCGCGTTCTCGATCGGCGCCCAGCCGGTGTCCAGCAGCACCCCCGCGCCGCGCACGCTGCCGGTGGCACGCAGTCCCTGGTCGAACAGCCACAGCTCGGCGTCGAAGCCGTCGGGGTTCATCGCGCCGTGGGGTTGGCGCAGCCGCACCGGCAGGCGCCAGCGCTGGCCGGCGTGCAGCGGGGCGGGCGCGCCGGCCACCGCGCGGTCGTCCCGCTGGTTGCGGTTCCAGGCCAACCAGAGGCGCGCGGGCACGACGGGGGTCCCCGCGCCGGGCACGGGCTGCGCCGCGGCCGCTTCGTCGGCGTCGGCGTCGGCGTCGGCGTCGGCGTCGGGGTCGGCGTCGGCACCGTCGGCATCGCGGACGGCACGCGCCTGTGCGGCGGTCGTTTCGGCCGCCAGCACCGCCGCGGCCAGGGGCCGGCCTGCCGCGGCGTCCAGCGCCTGCACGCGCCGGAGCTCGCGGGTCGTCATGCCCAGCGGCCGGGCCGACTCGACGACGAACACGAAGTGTTCGCCATCCTCGGCGAGCTGGGGCATCTCGGCGACGACGCCGACCACCTCGAGGTCGCAGCCCTCCCAGGCGGGCGCGAGCGCATCGGCGAGGCGAAGCTCGGCGCGCCAGCCCGCGTACGCGAAGCCGGCCGTCGCCACGGCCAGCCCGAGCACGACGCGCGCCACGGCACGTCGGCGCAGGCGCCCGGCCGCCAGCAGCCCCGCCAGGGCGGCCACGCCCGCCAGCGCGTAGGCGTCGACGATCCACAGGGCGGGCTGCTGCAACTGCAGGGCCAGCCCCGCGACCCATGCCCCGACCGCCGCGGCACGCCACCACGCACCGGCGGCGTCGGGAGGCGGACGCGCGGGGCGGTGATGCATGGCGCCATCCTAGGTGCGCCACGTCGCCAGCGCCCGACGCCGAAGCCGGGGTTTCGACGGCGCGCGGCGCGCGGGAACGCTTCGGCGCACGACGAAGCGACGGGCCTCGCGGAAGCGGGAGACTGCAGGCCCGCTTGCAGCCGAGCCCGCCATGCCGTCCCACCCTGCCACCGCCTCGAAGTCGCGCCGCGCGAGCGCCTCGTCCGCCACGCGCGGTGCCGGCACCCGCCCCCGGCGTGCGCCACGCACTACAGTGGCCTCACCGCCGCCCCACCCCGCGCCCATGGCTTCCCCGCGCCGACCTCTGCCCGCTCCGTCCGACGCCCCGCACGAACCCCGGCTCGCGCGCATCGCCGCACTGGTGGCCGAGCCGTCGCGCGCCCGCATGCTGGCCTACCTGCTGTCGGGCGAGTACGCCAGCGCCGGCGAGCTCGCGCGCACGGCCTCGGTGGGCGCGGCCACGGCCAGCGCGCACCTGGTCAAGCTGGTCGACGCCGGGCTGCTGGTCTGCGAGCCGCGCGGGCGCCACCGCTACTTCCGCCTCGCCGACGCCGACGTCGCGCACGCCCTGGAGGCGCTGGCGATGGTGGCCGAACGCTCGTCGCACGAGCGCAGCTGGGCGGCGCCCGCGCGCCTGCGGCTGCGCGAGGCGCGCTGCTGCTACGAACACCTGGCCGGCCGCCGCGGCGTGGCGCTGCTCGAGCACCTGCTGGCCCGCGGCTGGCTCGTCGCCGCGGACGACGGCTACGCGCTGACCGACGTCGGCGTCGCCGGCCTTGCCGACTGGGGCTTCGATGCGTCCGGGCTGCGCGCCGGCGCGGCGCCGCGCATCGCCTACCCGTGCCTGGACTGGTCGGAACGCCGCGACCACCTGGCCGGCAAGCTGGCGAGCGGGCTGCTGGCGCACTTCCTCGCGCGCGGCTGGCTGCGCCGCATCGGCAGCGAGCGCGCGCTGGAGCTGACGCCGCCCGGCCGGCAGGCGCTGGCACCGCTGCTCGGCGCGGACTGAGCCGCGTCCACGATCCCGCCCGCCTGGCCATCCCTCGTACGGGGCCCCGTATCGACCGCACCGCCGGCATACTGGCGGGGTCACGTCCGACCACCGTTGGGAGAACCGCCATGTCAGTCGCCAGCAGCCCCGATCCGCAATGGTTCACCGCGCTGTCGTGGTCGACGCCGCTGGCCGTCGAATCGCTGTGGCGCGGCGGCGCCAACCGCAACGTGGCGCCGGCGAGCGCGGGCGTCTACGCGTTCACGCTGTTCGACGGTCCGATCACGGTGGCCATGAAGCTGGGCGTGCTCTACATCGGCAAGGCCGGCAACCTGCGGACGCGGACGAAGTCCTACCTGGTCGATCCGGCCCGGCTGAGCACGGTCGGCCGCACGGGCCAGACCAACACCTCGCTCAACCATGCGGGCAAGGTCGGCGTGCTGGTGGCCATCCAGCAGCGCTCGCGCGGCACCGCGCCCTCGGGCATCTTCCTGCGCTGGGCCGCGCTGCCCGACGAGGCCGCCGCGCGGCGCACCGAACTGCTGCTGCTGGACTTGTTCCAGCCCGGGCTCAACACCCAGGACGTCTAGCGTCGCCCGGCGCAGCGCCGCTCGTCCGTGCGGAACCGCCGCCCGCCGCCTGCCGCAGGACAGGTGATTGGCCGGGCGTGTAGCATCGCAGCCCATCATCGGGGCCAGCCGGCGCCACCGCGTCCCAGACGGTGGCGGGCCGGCCCGCACGGAGAATCCATCATGACGATCGCCGCCCGCCTGCAAGCCCTCGGAATCGAGCTTCCGCCGCTCGCCATCCCCGCCGCCGCCTACCTGCCGTTCGTGCAGACCGGCTCGCTCGTGTTCCTCTCGGGCCACATCGCCAAGAAGGACGGCAAGCCGTGGGTGGGCCAGCTGGGCCTGACCATGGGCACCGAGGAAGGCAAGGCCGCGGCGCGCGCCATCGCCATCGACCTGATGGGCACGCTGCAGGCCGCGGCCGGCGGCGACCTGGCGCGCGTCAGGCGCATCGTCAAGGTGATGAGCCTGGTCAACAGCACCGCCACGTTCACCGAGCAGCACCTGGTCACCAACGGCTGCTCCGAGCTGCTGGGCGAGGTGTTCGGCGACGCCGGCAAGCACGCGCGCAGCGCCTTCGGCGTGGCGCAGATCCCGATGGGCGCCTGCGTCGAGATCGAGCTGATCGCGGAGCTGGCGGCGTGAGGATCCGCATCCGCCTCCCGCAAGTGCTGCTGCTCGTGGCCGTGCTCGCGCTCGGCTCGGTGGGCCTGGCCGTGGTCGGGCAGTATGCGTTCGACATGCAGCCCTGCCCCTGGTGCGTGCTGCAGCGCTTCATCTACATCGTGGTGGGCGTGCTGGCGCTGCTGGGGGCGTTGCTGTCCGCCACGCCGCGGCGCGTGGCGATCGGCCTGGCGCTGCTGGGTGCGCTCTGCGGCATCGCATCGGCGCTGTGGCAGCAACTGGCCGCCGTCAACGAGAACTCGTGCGACCTGAGCCTGGCCGAACGCATCACCACCGGCCTGCACCTGGACCGCCTGCTGCCGCAGCTGTTCATCGCCTACGCGTCCTGCGCCGACGCCGCGGTGTCGGTGCTGCACATCCCGTTCGCGGTGTGGAGCTGCGCGCTGTACACGCTGCTGGCGCTGCTGCTGGCGTGGACGCTGCGCGCGTCGTTCAAGTCGACGCGCTCGCCGTTCTGAGGCCGCGCGCGCACGCCATCCTCGCGATGAACAAGGGCACCTATTACGCCGCGAGCGCCGGTCCCGCGCCCGCGCGCTCGGCGCTGCGCGGACGCGTCGACGCGCAGGTGTGCGTGATCGGCGGCGGCTTCGCCGGACTGGCGACCGCCGCCGGGCTGGTCGAGCGCGGCGTGCGCGACATCGTCATCCTGGAAGGCGAGACGGTGGGCCACGGCGCCTCGGGCCGCAACGGCGGCTTCGTGTTCGGCGGCTTCAGCCTCGACAACGCACAGCTGCTGGCGGACCAGGGTTCGGCCGGCGCACGCGCCATGTACGGGCTCACGCGCGACGCGGTCGACACGATCCGGCGCCGCATCCGGCAGCACGCCATCTCCTGCGACGCGGTCGAGGGCGGCGTGGTGCTGGCCAACTGGTTCGACGACGACGCGACGCTGCGCGAGCGCCAGGAATTCATGGCACGCGAGTTCGACGTGCACTGGAAGCTGCTGTCGCACGACGACCTCGGCGCCTACACGCGCTCCAGCCGCTACGCCGGCGGCCTGCTGGAGCCCGACGCGTTCCACTTCCATCCGCTGAAGTACGCGCGCGGCCTGGCCGCAGTCATCGAGCGCGCCGGCGTGCGCATCTTCGAGCAGTCGCGCGTGAGCCGCACCGTGGCACCGCGCACGCCCGACGGCGGCCACGCCGTCCACACGGCGCGCGGCGAGGTGCACGCGCGCCACGTGGTCGTCGCCGGCGGCGGCTACCTGCGCGGGCTGTCGGCGCCGCTCGAACGCGCGATGCTGCCGATCGCCACCTACGTGATGGCCACCGAGCCGCTGGGCGCCAGCCGGCTGGCCGCCTCGATCCCGGGGCGCGCCGCGATCTACGACACCCGCTTCTCGTTCGACTACTACCGCGCGCTGCCCGACACCCGCATCCTGTGGGGCGGGCGCATCTCCATCCTCGACCGCGCCGCGGCGCCGATCGCGCGCCTGCTCAAGCGCGACCTGTGCAAGGTCTACCCCGAGCTGCACGACGTGAAGGTGGACTACGCCTGGGGCGGGCTGATGAGCTACGCGCGCCACCAGATGCCGCAGATCGGCCAGTTGCCCGACGGCACCTGGCACGCCCTGGGCTTCGGCGGCCACGGCGTGGGCCCCACCACCGCGGCCGGCGAACTGCTCGCCGAGGCCATCGCCGGCGGCGCGCCCATTCCCGCGGGCTTCGCCCGCTACGGCCTGGACCGCGTGTGGGGCGCGGCGGGCATGCTCGCCGCGCAGGCGAAGTACAACTGGTTCGAGTTCAAGGACTGGATGAACGCCTGAGCCCGTCGCGCGGCGAGCGGCGGCAGCGCGCAGGACGCGGCGATAGCGAGGACGGATGGGTGGGCGCGCGACCGGAAGCGGTCGCGCGGAGTTGCCATCTTGCGAGTCGATGCGTCGATCAGCAAGCCGGCACGAGATAGTCGTTCCGGATGGCGGCAACCTTGCACACCGCCGGCGCCCGGTCTCGTTGCGCGGCTGCCGCAGCGGCAGCCTGCATGAAGGGACGAGGCCCGGCATCGCCGGGCGCCGTCGATGGTCCGCGCAGTCGCCTCAGAGCGCAACCACGCGCTGCCCCTTGATGGGCGCGTCGATCACCTTGCCCTTGCGCGCGCGCTTGCCCGCGTGCGAAGCGAGCGTGGCGCCCTTGAAGTCTTCCTCCTTGGCCTTGCCGCCGCGGCCGGTGCCCAGCACCTTGACGCCGTTGGCGCACGTGGCGATGGACACCAGCGGGTCCTTGGCGTCGACGTCCATCAGCGTCAGGCCCTTGCCGCCGTTGGACTGCAGCTTGAGCTCGTCGAGCGGGAACACCAGCAGCCGGCCGCCCAGGCTCAGGCAGGCCACCTGCGTGTGGGCGGCCAGCACCGGCACGGGCGGCAGCAGGCGGTCGGCGTCGTCGATGCTCAGGAAGCTCTTGCCGCCGCGCTGGCGGCTGGTCATGTCGCCCACCTTGGCCAGCAGGCCGAAGCCGCCGGTGTTGGCCAGCAGCAGCGTGGCCTCGACGGATGCCGCCACGTAGTGCAGCGGCTGGGTGCCGGACTCGAGGTCGATCAGCGTGGTGATGGGCGTGCCGTCGCCGCGCGCGCCGGGCAGCGCGCCGACGGCCACCGTGTAGACGCGGCCGGTGCCGCCCTGGTTGCTGCCGAACACGAGCAGGGTGTCGACCGTGCGGCACTCGAAGGTGCCGTACAGGCCGTCGCCCGACTTGAACGCGAAGCCGCCGGCCTCGTGGCCGTGGCCCTTCATCGCGCGCACCCAGCCCTTGAGGCTGACGACCACCGTCACCGGCTCGTCGACGATCTTCACTTCGACGACCGCGCGCTTCTCGGCCTGGATCAGCGTGCGGCGGTCGTCGCCGTGCGCCTTGGCGTCGGCCTCGATCTCCTTGATGACGGTGCGCTTGAGGGCCGTCGGGCTGGACAGGATGTCCTCGAGCTTGCGCTGCTCCTCGCGCTTCTCGCCGAGCTCCTTCTCGATCTTGATCGCCTCGAGGCGCGCCAGCTGGCGCAGCCGGATGTCGAGGATGTCGTCGGCCTGGATCTCGGTCAGTCCGAAGGCCGCGATCAGTGCCGCCTTGGGCTCGTCGCTCTCGCGGATGATGCGGATCACCTCGTCGATGTTGAGCAGCACCAGCTGCCGGCCCTCGAGGATGTGGATGCGCGCCAGCACGTTGGACAGGCGGTGCTCGGTGCGCAGCTTGACGGTGTGCTGGCGGAAGAAGATCCATTCGGTGAGGATCTGGCGCAGGCTCTTGAGCGTGGGCCGGCCGTCGCCGCCGATCATCGTCAGGTTGATCGAGGCCGAGCTCTCCAGGCTGGTGTGCGCGAGCAGCGCGTTGATCAGCTCCTGCGGGGCGATCGCGCGGCTCTTGGGCTCGAACACGAGGCGCACCGGCGCGTCGCGGTTGGACTCGTCGCGCGCGCCGTCGAGCACCGCGAGGATGGTCGCCTTCAGCTGCACCTGCTCCGTGCTCAAGGCCTTCTTGCCGGCCTTGATCTTCGGGTTGGTGAGCTCCTCGATCTCCTCGAGCACGCGCTGCGTGCTGGCGCCCGGGGGCAGCTCGGTGACGACGAGCTGCCACTGGCCGCGGGCCAGGTCCTCGATCTTCCAGCGCGCGCGCACCTTGAGGCTGCCGCGGCCGGTGGCGTAGGCGTCGCGGATGTCGGCCGCCGGGCTGATGATCTGGCCGCCGCCGGGAAAGTCGGGGCCGGGGATCGCGGCGTAGAGTTCGTCGTCGCCGAGCTTGTCGTTCTTCAGCAGCGCGACGGCGGCCTCGGCCACCTCGCGCAGGTTGTGGCTGGGCACCTCGGTGGCCAGGCCCACGGCGATGCCGCTGGCGCCGTTGAGCAGCACGAAGGGCAGCCGTGCCGGCAGCAGCCGGGGCTCCTCGGTGGTGCCGTCGTAGTTCGGCATGAACGTGACGGTGCCCTCGTCGATCTCGTCGAGCAGCAGGCGCGCGATCGGGTTCAGGCGCGCCTCGGTGTAGCGCATCGCCGCGGCGCCGTCGCCGTCGCGGCTGCCGAAATTGCCCTGGCCGTCGATCAGCGGATAGCGCAGGCTGAAGTCCTGCGCCATGCGCACCAGCGCGTCGTAGGCCGCGGTGTCGCCGTGCGGGTGGAAGTTGCCCAGCACGTCGCCCACCACCTTGGCGCTCTTGCGCGCCTTCGGGCCCGCGGGCGCGGCGTTGGTGAACGACAGGCCCATGCGGTGCATCGCGTACAGGATGCGGCGCTGGACCGGCTTGCAGCCGTCGGAGACGTCGGGCAGCGCGCGGCCCTTGACGACGCTCAGCGCGTATTCGAGGTAGGCCCGCTCGGCGTAGTGGGCGAGGGTCAGCGCGTCGCCGCCGCCATCGCCGCCGCCGAACACGAGGGGAGTCTGTTCCATGGTCAAACCGGGTTTCCTTTGATCGCTGGGGGCGCGCCCCGTGTGTGGGACGGCCCGCAAGGGGTCATTGTCGGTGCTGGCGGGCACGCGGCCCGCGCCGACCCCCGAAGTATCTCAAGCGAGCCGCTGCGCCGTCCCGGCGCGGCGCCGCCTGCGCGGGCGTGTCAGCGGCCGCAGGCGGCCGCGGCGCAGGACACCACTTCCACGCCGCGGGCGTGGTGCGGCAGCTTGCGCTGCAACAGGGCCCAGTAGAGCTCGAGCACCATGTGCACATGGGCCTCGGTCTCGGCGATGTCGGGCATCTGCCCGCCCGCGCGGCGCACGGTGCCCTCGCCGGCGTTCCAGGCGGCCAGCGCGATGGCGATGCCGCCGTAGCGGCGCGTCAGGTCGGCCAGCATGCGCGCGCCGGTGAAGACGTTGGTGCGCGCATCGAGCATGCGCTCGGCGGCCGGCACCTGGCGCTCCTGCGGCGTGCCGTAGCGATCGGCGGTCACCGGCGTCAGCTGCATCAGGCCGACCGCGCCGCGCGGCGACACGGCGCGCGGGTTGAAGTTGGACTCCACCGTGATGACGGCCTTGAGCAGTTCCTCGTCGACCCCGGTGCTCCTCGCGGCCTCGTCGAGCAGCGGCTGCAGGACCTTGACGTCGGGGGAGATCTCGAGCCAGGTCAGCAGGCCGTCGGTGCCCTGGGTCTTGCCCGGCACCCGCCGGTGGTCGGTCTCGCGCAGGACCTGGTCGTAGCGGGAATCGATCTGGCTGGTGGCGAAATGGGCGAGGCCGGCGCCGTCGACATAGCCCCACAGCACGGGCTTGCCGGCGACGGGCACGACCGGCGCGGCCGGTTCGAGCGCCACCGCCGCGCTCGCGGGCGTGACCGCGGCCGTGCGCGCCGCCGGCACCGAATCGTACGCGGCCATCGCGCCCGACACCAGCGCCACGACGGCGGCCGCGATCAGCAGCGGGCGCTTCATGACGCGTGCCCCGAGAAGGCCAGTTCCTGTGCGGCCTGGACCCGGGCCTGGTATTCGCGATCGAGCATCGACATCACCACCAGGTCGTCCCAGTCCGCGGCGGCGTCGGCGCCCAGGCGCACGCTTTCGCGCAGGCGGCCTTCCTCGACGAAGCCCTCGCCCGCGTAGAGATGCAGCGCGCGGGTGTTGTGCGCGGCGACGTCCAGCCAGAAACGGTGCGCGTGCAGGTCGCGGAAGGCCAGCTGCTTGAGCATGCGTACGCAGGCGCGGCCCAGCCCGCGGCCCTGCGTCTGCAGCACCATGCGCTTGAGCTCGACCGAGCGCGTCGGGTTGCGGCAACCCTGAAGAATGACGAAGCCCACCTGCTGCCAGTCGTCGCCGGCCTCGACGATGAAGTGGCGCGAGTCGGGAAAGCGGATCGCGCCTTCGTGCTGGGTGCGCTCCCACGGCGTGATGAACGGCAGGTTGCGCGCGTCGTGCTCCACCGACACGACGAAGTCGAGGTCGGACAGCATCGTCGGACGAATCCGCAGATGGGCGCTCTCGGCAAGGTCGCTGGTGGGCATGGGAAGGTCGGCACGCGGCCGAGCGCAAGGGAGTCGGCAGGCACGGAGTGTGGCGGATCGCGCGGCCGGAACCGGGCGAGGGAGCGTGGATTCTAGGGGCAAGGATCGCAGGCCCAGGCCCCCCGGAACCCCCGAAGAACGCGGGATTTCTGCACGATTTGTCACCCTTCGTCGATAAGTGGCGTGCCTGCCGCCACGCGCCCGGCCGGCGGGGCGATGGGCGCGGCGAGGTGCGCGCCGAACGCGGCGGGATGGGCGCGCGGGCGCGAAAGGGGTGGTGTGCCGAGCGCACGGGCGCACCGGGCACGGTGGGATGGGCGCACGCGCGCGCCGGATGTAGCGTGCTGGGCACCCGGGCGCACCGGGCGTGGCCTGATGCGCGCACGGGCGCGCCGGGCACGGCCCGACCACGCCTCGGCGCCGCGTCAGATGTCGATCTCGACCGCGTCCCCGCGCAGTTCCATCAGCTCGCGCCGCGCGTGCGCCTCGCCCTTGCCCATCAGGCGCGTGAACGAGCCCTCGGTCTGCACCGCGTCGAGCAGTCCCAGCTCGACGCGCAGCAGGCGGCGGGTCTCGGGGTTGAGCGTGGTGTCCCACAGCTGCTCGGCGTTCATCTCGCCCAGGCCCTTGAAGCGGCTGATCGTCCACGAGCCCTCGCGCGCGCCCTCCTTGCGCAGCTTGTCGAGCGTGGCCTCGAGTTCGCCCTCGTCGAGCGCGTAGATCTTGGCAGCCGGCTTGCGCCCGCGCGCGGGGGCGTCGATGCGGTACAGCGGCGGCTTGGCGACGTAGACGTGGCCGCGTGCCACCAACTGCGGGAAGTGGCGGAAGAACAGCGTCAGCAGCAGCACCTGGATATGCGAGCCGTCGACGTCGGCGTCCGACAGGATGCAGACCTTGCCGTAGCGCAGGCCCGAGAAGTCCGGGGTGTCGTTGGCGCCATGCGGGTCGACGCCGATCGCCACCGCGATATCGTGGATCTCGTTGTTGGCGAACAGCCGGTCGCGCTCGACCTCCCAGGTGTTGAGCACCTTGCCGCGCAGCGGCAGGATGGCCTGGGTCTCCTTGTCGCGGCCCATCTTGGCCGAGCCGCCGGCCGAGTCGCCCTCGACCAGGAACACTTCGTTGAGCGACAGGTCGCGGCTCTCGCAATCGGTGAGCTTGCCGGGCAGCACGGCCACGCCGGAACCCTTGCGCTTTTCCACCTTCTGGCCGGCCTTCTGGCGCTGCTGCGCCTGGCGGATGACCAGTTCGGCCAGCTTGCGCCCGTACTCGACGTGCTGGTGCAGCCACAGCTCCAGTGCGGGCTTGGTGTAGGCAGAGACCAGGCGGAGCGCGTCGCGGCTGTTCAGGCGTTCCTTGATCTGGCCCTGGAACTGCGGATCGAGCACCTTGGCCGACAGCACGAAGCTGGCGCGCGAGAACACGTCCTCGGGCATCAGCTTGACGCCCTTGGGCATCAGCCCGTGCAGCTCGATGAAGCTCTTGACCGCGGTGAACAGCCCGTCCTTGAGGCCGGATTCGTGGGTGCCGCCGGCCACGGTGGGGATCAGGTTGACGTAACTCTCGCGCACCGCCGCGCCGTCGTCGGTGAAGGCCACGCACCAGGTGGCGCCCTCGCCTTCGGCGAAGTTCTCGGACTCGTTTGCACCGGCGAAGCGCTCGCCCTCGAACAGCGGCACCACGGGCTCGGCGGTGAGGGTCTGCTGGAGGTAGTCGCGCAGGCCGCCCTGGTAGGTCCAGGTGAGCACCTCGGGCTCCTTGCCCGTCTTCTCCACCGTGAGCGAGACCATGACGCCCGGCATCAGCACGGCCTTGCTGCGCAGCAGGTGCACGAGCTCGGCGCGCGGCAGCTCGGGGCTCTCGAAATAGCGCGGATCGGGCCAGACGCGCACGCGCGTGCCGTGGCGGCGTTCGCCGGACGCGAGCTTGCGCACCTCCAGCGGCACGGTGACGTCGCCGCCCGAGAAGGTGAGCGCGGCATGGTGGCCGTCGCGGAACACCGAGACCTCGAGCTGGCGGGCCAGCGCGTTGGTGACGCTGACGCCCACGCCGTGCAGGCCGCCCGAGAAGCTGTAGGCGCCCCCGCTGCCCTTGTCGAACTTGCCGCCCGCGTGCAGGCGGGTGAAGACGATCTCGACGACCGGGACCTGCTCCTCGGGGTGCAGGCCGAACGGAATGCCGCGGCCGTCGTCGTCGACCGTGACCGAGCCGTCGGCGTTGAGCGTGACCGCGATGCGCTGGCCGTGGCCGGCGAGCGCCTCGTCGGCGGCGTTGTCGATGACTTCCTGCACGATGTGCAGCGGGTTGTCGGTGCGCGTATACATGCCCGGCCGCTGCTTGACGGGCTCCAGGCCCTTCAGGACGCGGATGGAACCTTCGGCGTATTCGCCGGCTTGCTTGGATTTGGCGCCAGCGGCGCCTTGTTTCGTGGCCATGGCCTGATTCTAGGTTTGAAGTCGGCCGCGCCCGCGCGCCGAACATGGATATAAACACAGTAATTTCCGCGGACGATCCGGTCGGGACGCCGTAGAGTGCGGGCATGGACCCCGATTCCGCACCCGCCTGCCCCGTCGTCCCGCCCTCCGACTGGGTGCGCCGCTGGACGCCCCTGCTGCCACCCGCCGCCCGGGTGCTGGACGTCGCCTGCGGCCACGGTCGGCACGTCCACTGGCTGGCCGCCGCCGGCCACCGCGTCACGGCGATCGACCGCGACCCGGCGCTGCTGGCCCCCCTGGCCGGGCTGGCCACCACGCTGGCGGCCGACCTCGAGGCCGCGCCGTGGCCCCTGCCCGGCCACCGGTTCGACGCGGTGCTGGTCACCAACTACCTGTGGCGCGCCCTCTTTCCCGCGCTCCTGGACGCCGTCGCACCCGGCGGCTTGCTGATTTACGAAACCTTTGCACAGGCCCAGGCCGGCCTGGGACGGCCGCGCCGGCCCGAATTCCTGCTGCGTCCGGGCGAGCTGATCGACCTCGTGCGCGCGCCGGCCAGGGGGCTCGCCGGGGCGCCGTCTCCCTCTGAAAACTGGCACGTCATCGCCTACGAAGAGGGTCGCCTGCCGGCCCGCGGCGAGGTGCCCGAGCGCGCCGTACAACGCATCGTGGCGCGCCGGGGCGACACCGGGTCGGCGGGCGCGGACCTTCTCGCGTCGCCGGGCTAAAATCGTCCGATTGCCGGCGCCACGCGCGCCCGGCCCCCGAACCTCCCAAGGAATGCGAATGGAAAGAATTGTCGGCAGCATCGTGGCGCTGGTCACCCCGATGCACGAGGACGGCAGCGTCGACTACGCGGCGCTGCGCGCGCTGGTCGACTGGCACGTCGCCGAAGGCACCGACTGCATCGTCGCGGTGGGCACCACGGGCGAATCGGCCACGATCAGCGTCCCCGAGCACGGCGAGGTCATCCGCGTGTGCGTCGAGCACGCCGCCGGCCGCATTCCCATCATGGCCGGCGCCGGCGCCAACTCCACCCAGGAGGCGATCGAGCTGTCGCGCCACGCGAAGAAGGTGGGCGCCACCTGCACGCTGCAGGTCGTGCCGTACTACAACAAGCCCTCGCAGGAAGGCATCTACCGGCACTTCGCCAAGATCGCCGAGTCCGTCGACATCCCGATGGTGCTGTACAACGTGCCCGGCCGCACCGTGGCCGACATGCAGCACGACACCGTCCTGCGCCTGGCCCAGGTGCCTGGCATCGTCGGCATCAAGGAGGCCACCGGCAGCATCGAGCGCGCATGCTGGCTGCTGCGCGCCGTGCCCGAGGCGTTCTCGGTCTATTCGGGCGACGACAGCACGGCCGTCGCGCTGATGCTGCTCGGCGGCCACGGCAACATCAGCGTCACGGCCAACGTGGCGCCCCGGCTGATGCACGAGCTGTGCGCGGCGGCGCTGGCCGGCGACGTGCGCCGCGCCACCGAACTGCACCTGCGGCTGCTGCCGCTGCACAAGAACCTGTTCTGCGAACCGAGCCCGGCGCCGGCGAAGTGGGCGCTGTCCCAGCTCGGCCGCTGCCGTCCCACGCTGCGCCTGCCGCTCGTCGAGATGACGGACGCCGGCAAGGCCACGGTCGCCGCGGCGCTGGCCGAGTGCGGCATCGCCTGACCCCGCATGCGCCCGGCCCGCGCGCGGCGCGGGCCGCCTCCAGCAAGACAGGACGCGCGGCCGGTGCCGCCGCCTCTGCGACAATCCCCGGCCCGGACACTTCCGGCCTGACCTCGACATCGATGCCCATGACCACCCATTTCCCGACGCGCCTGCTCCATCCCACGCCCCTGCGCGTGGCCACCGTGACGCTGTGCCTGACACTGGGCGGCTGCACGGTCGTCGGCGATTGGTTCTCCAGCGGCGGCACCGACTACAAGGGCGCCTCCAAGCGCACCCAGCCACTGGAAGTGCCGCCGGACCTGACGCAGCTGCAGAAGGATTCGCGCTACCTGCCGCAGGGCGGCGTGGTCGCCGCGTCCGAATTGGGCAAGGGCGGCACGCCCGCGGCGCCCGCCCAGCCCGCCCAGCCCGCCCCGGCGGCCGCCCCGGCCACGCCGGAAGTGGCCCTGGCGGCCGCCGGCAACCTGCACATCGAGCGCTCGGGCGACCTGCGCTGGCTGTCGACGCAGGAAGCGCCCGAGGTGGTGCTGCCCAAGGTGCGCGCCTACTGGCTGGCGCACGGCTACAAGCTGACCGTGGACGAACCCAAGACGGGCATCCTCGAGACCGACTGGATGCAGAACCGCACCAAGCTGCCCAGTGACAGCATGGTCCGCAACTTCCTGAATTCGATCGTCGACAACCTGTCGGATTCCGGCCTGCGCGACCGCTACCGCACCCGCCTGGAACGCCGCGCCGACGGCGGCACCGAGATCTACGTCACGCATTTCGGCGCGGCGCAGGAAACCGGCGGTCGCAAGGACAGCGTCCATGACGGCGACGTCACCTGGGTGCCGCGCAAGTCCGACCCGGGCCTCGAGGCCGAGCAACTGAGCCAGTTGATGCTGAGCCTGGCAGGCGTGGTCGACACCAACCTCGCCAACGCCGCACCGGCGGCCGCGGCCTCGGCCACTGCCGAGGGCGGCCGCACGATCCCCAGCGCGTCCACCGCGCGTGCGACCGGTGGCAGCGGCCCCGGCGGCGCAGCCCGTGCGCGCATCGTCGACGGCCAGGCGGGCGCCACCATGCAACTGGACGACACCTTCGATCGTTCGTGGCGCCGTATCGGCCTGGCGCTGGACCACGGCGGCTTCACCGTCGAGGATCGCGACCGCGCCCAGGGCCTTTACTACGTGCGCTACGTCGACGCCAAGGAGGCCGCCAAGGACGAGCCGGGCTTCTTCTCGAAGTTCACGTCGTGGTTCGGCAAGAACGGCCCGTCGCCGGTCGGCAAGTACCGCATCTCGATCAAGGCGCCGGGCGACAGCGCCACGGTCACGGTGCTCAACGACCAGGGCCAGCCGGACAACAGCGCGAACGCCCAGCGCATCGTCGCGCTGCTGGTCGACGAGCTGAAGTGACGCGTCGGTTCGCCGACCGGGGAAGCCGCCTTCGGGCGGCTTTTTTGCGTCTCGATGCGGCTATGCCTGGTGGCAGCGAACGTCAATCCCTCTGATGCCCCATTGACAGTTGGCGACGGCCAATCGGGTGGTCGGTCCGAGATTCAACCTGCGTTCAGCATCCGGACGTGAAAAAGCCGCCCGGAGGCGGCTTTCAAACTTCTGCCGATTGCGCCCGCGCAGGGCACAGACGCGGAAATTACTTGCTGGCGGCGGTGGCGGCAGCGGTAGCGGCCGACGAGGCAGCAGCCATCGCGCCCGTGGCAGCGGCCGAAGCGGCATCCACCACCGACGAGGCGGCAGCAGCGGTCGACGAAGCGGCGTCAGCAACCGACGAAGCGGCAGCGGCGACCGAAGAGGCAGCCGAAGCAGCGGCGTCAGCGGCCGGAGCGGCGGTCTCGGTCTTGCTGCAAGCAGCCAGGGCGGCGACGGCGATCAGGGAAGCCAACAGGAGCGACTTGTTCATGAATTTCCTCGAAGAAAAATTTTGGGTTCGAACCATTACCGGTATTTCAGATACACGCCCTCACGGCGGATATCCTCGCAAAAGACAGCAGGCCAAGCTCGAGCATTTCCTGTGCCTAGCCCGCCATTATACCCATCCATACGGAACCTTTTCAGAGTCCCAGTGTCACCGCCGAAAAACCGGGTCCGGCACGTTGCAAAATCGCATCAAAGTCCTCGCGCGCGCGTTGCCGATCGATGCGATCGACGCCGATGCGCCCGCGCAGGTGCTCGCGATCGAAAACCCGCAACGCCAGGTCGTCGCTGTCGATCCACAGCGCGGGCAACGGCTCGGTGCGCATCTCGTCGGGCAGCAGGCACTGGATCACGTGCGCCCAGTCGCGGCGCCACGCGGCAAAGCGCGGATGGCGGCGCTCGACGGTCGCGTAGTCGCGCGCGATCACCACCAGTTCGCGCCCGCCCGCGCGCGCCCAGCGCGTGAGCTGCGAGAGCCACTCGACCTCGCCGATGGGCCAGGCGGCGAAGTCCTCGTCGCACCAGCACAGGCGACGCGTGCCGCGTTCGCTCGCGCCGGCCATCGCCTCGCGCAAGGCCTGCGCGAACTCCACCGCGCCCTCGAACGCGTGGCCGCCGGCGGCGCTGGCGGCCTCGGCCAGCCCCGCCTGACCGCTCATCGCGGCCGGGGGCCGCGTCGGGTCGTCGTCAATCGTCATGGGCCCATCCCTGCACCACCCAGTCCGCCACCACGGCCTGCGCGTCGGCCGACAGGCGAAGGCATTGCGGCGCCGTCAACCGTCGTGCATCGGCCAGGTCGCGCATCAGGCGCGCGTCGCGACCGGCCGCGTTGAACGACTCGCCATTGATGAAGACGTGGCGGTCGTCGTACATCATGCGCGTGCGCCGGTCGAGTCGCAAGCCGGCGCCGGGGCCGCGTTCGAGGCCGGCCTCGAACCAGACGTCGGGCTTGGGCTCGGTCATCACCTCGCCGAGCGAGCGCGCCAGTTGAGCCGGATCGCGCAGCAGGCGCGCGACCGCCTTGCGGGCAAACGTGTCGAGCGCCTGCGGAATGCGCGCCGGCGTCTCGGTGGCGCTGCGCGCCGGGTCGCGGTAGTGCGGCTCGTCCGGGTCGGGCTCGACGTCGTCGAGCACGCGCTGCAGCAGTTCGCGCGCCAGCTCGGTGCCCATGGGCGTGCGAAAGCCGATCGAGCAGGTCATGCACTCGTCCTCGGCCACGCCGTCGTGGCCCCAGCGCGGCGGCACGTAGAGCATGTCGCCCGGGCCCAGCACCCACTCCTCGGTCGGCTCGAAGCGCTGCAGGATGCGCACCGGCAGGCCGTCCACGAAGGCCGGGTCGGCGACCGGGCCGACGCGCCAGCGCCGGTGGCCGTGCACCTGCAGCAGGAACACGTCGTAGGAATCGATGTGCGCGCCGACGCCGCCGCCGGGGCTCGCGTACGACACCATCACGTCGTCCATGCGGGCGTCGGCGATCCAGCGGAAGCGCTGCTGCAGCTCGTGGGCCGCCTGCACGTGCAGGTCGATGCCCTGCACCAGCAGCGTCCAGCCGCGTCGGGCCAGCGGCGGCAGCGCGCGGCGCGGAAACGGGCCGTGGCGCAGGCTCCAGCCCGCGGCCGGCCCGGCCTTCGCACGCGTCTTCGCCGGGGCCGCGCCCTGGCTGACCAGGCGCGACTCGACGTCGTCGCGCGCGGCGAGCGCGAACAGCTGCGCCGGGGTGACGGGCGACAGCGGCGCGCCATCGGCGGCGACCAGGGGCACCGCATCGCGGATCAGCAGCGGGCGCTTCTGCCAGTAGTCGCGCATGAAGGCCGTGGGCGACAGGCCGCCCAGCAACGCAAGGGGTTCACGAAGATTCATGGCGGCATTGTCCCTGCTCGGTGGCCGGGCCGGATTGAGGCAGGTCACCGGCCCCGTAAAATCGGGCCCGATGAACATCACCGCCCCCTGCGTCGTCACGCTCACCTGGCAGCTCTCGGACGCCCAGAACGCGCCGATCGACGAACTCACCGAGCCCACCGAATTCTTCTTCGGCGGCGACGACCTGTTGCCCAAGGTGGAAGAAGCCCTGGCCGGCCAGTCCATCGGCTTCGAGACCCACCTGCACCTCGAGCCCGAGAACGCCTTCGGCGACTACCACTCCGACCTGGTCTGCTTCGAGGAACGCGCGCTGTTCCCGGACGCCGTCGAGCCGGGCATGCAGTTCGAGGGCCTGCCCGATGGCGCCGTCACGCCCGACATGCCCGAGGACACCGTCTACACCGTGACCGAGGTCTACCCGTCGCACGTGGTGCTGGACGGCAACCACCCGCTGGCCGGCCTGGCGCTGCGCATGCTGATCACCGTGCGCGGCGTGCGCGCGGCCACGCCCGCCGAGATCGAGGCGCGCAGCGTCACCGACGCCGGCGCGAGCCTGCTGCAGGTGCTGCCTTCGCGGGACAGGTCGCAGCTGCATTGAGCGCCGGCGGGCGGGCCCGCGCGGCCCGCGCGAGCGCGGCTGTCAGTGCTTGCCGGTCGACCCGAAGCCGCCCTCGCCGCGATCGGACGCGCCGAACTCGTCCACGCGCCGGAACGTGGCCTGCACCACCGGCACGATGACCATCTGCGCGATGCGTTCCATCGGGTTGATGGCGAATTCCGCCTGCCCGCGGTTCCAGCAGCTGACCATCAGCTGGCCCTGGTAGTCGGAATCGATCAGTCCGACCAGGTTGCCCAGCACGATGCCGTGCTTGTGGCCCAGGCCGGAGCGCGGCAGGATCATCGCGGCCAGGCCGGGGTCGGCGATGTGGATGGACAGGCCGGTGGGGATCAGCGCGGTCTGGCCGGGCGCGAGCAGCACGGGGGCGTCGAGGCAGGCGCGCAGGTCCAGGCCGGCGCTGCCGGGCGTGGCATAGGCCGGCAGCGTGTCGGCCATGCGGGCGTCGAGTACCTTGAGATCGATGACGGTCATGAGAGGCGAATGCGGTTGGAAAGGGGTCAGGCGGCGATGCGCGCGGCGATCTCTTGCACCAGCTGGCGGGCCAGCGTGAGCTTGTCGGCCTGGGGCAGCGCGCGCTCGCCGGCGGCGTCCACCAGCACCAGCGCGTTGTCGTCGCGGCCGAAGGTGGCCGGCCCGAGGTTGCCGACGATCAGCGGCACGTTCTTGCGCTGCAGCTTGTCGCGCGCATGCTTGAGCAGGTCCTCGCTCTCGGCGGCGAAGCCGACGCAGTAGGGGCGCGGATCGAGGCGCGCGACGTCGGCGAGGATGTCCTCGTTCTCGGTCAGCTCGAAGGTGGGCGCCACCTTCTTGCCGTCCTTCTTGATCTTGTGCGCGTTCATCTGCGCGGGCCGCCAGTCGGCCACGGCCGCGGTGGCGACGAACACGTCGCTCGCGCCGGCCAGCGGCATCACGGCGGCGTGCATCTGGCGCGCGCTCTCGACGTCGATGCGGCGGACGCCGCGCGGCGTGGGCAGGTGCACCGGGCCGGCCACGAGCGTGACCTCCGCGCCGGCCTCCTGCGCCGCGCGGGCGATGGCGAAACCCATCTTGCCGCTCGAATGGTTGGTGATGCCGCGCACCGGGTCGATGGCCTCGAAGGTGGGCCCGGCGGTGACGAGGATGCGCCGGCCGCGCAGGATCTTGGGCTGGAAGAAGGCGATCAGGTCGTCGCGCAGGTCGACCGGCTCCAGCATGCGGCCCTCGCCGAATTCGAGGCACGCCTGCTCACCGACGTCCGGGCCCAGCAGCGTGCCGCCGTCGGCGCGCAACTGCGCGACGTTGCGCTGCGTGGCCGGATGCGCCCACATCTCGCGGTTCATCGCCGGCGCGATCAGCAGCGGCACGCGCTCGATCGGGCGCGCCAGGCACATCAGCGACAGCAGGTCGTCGGCGCGTCCGTGCACCAGCTTGGCCATGAACTCGGCGCTGGCCGGCGCGACGAGGATCGCATCGGCCTCGCGCGACAGGTTGATGTGCGCCATGTTGTTGTCGGGCCGCGCGTCCCACTGGCTCGTGTAGACCGGCCGGCCGCTGAGCGCCTGCAGCGTCACCGGCGTGATGAAGGCCTCGGCGCCGGCAGTCATCACCACCTGCACGGTGGCCCCCGCCTTCACCAGCGCCCGCGTGAGTTCGGCCGCCTTGTAGCAGGCGATGCCGCCGGACAAGCCCAGCACGATGTGCTTGCCGGCCAGATCGAGTCGTTCAGTCATGGGCGCAATGTAGCGGTTTACGAAAGTCCAAGGCGGCGCGGCCGGCCGCAGGCCCATCCAAGCTCTCGGGAAGCGAGGGTCACCACCCGAGCCGACCCTGGGGGCTCCCGCAAGCGGTCGCCCGTCCGCGAGGCGACAGTCCGTCCACCGGACGGCCTGTCGTCCACGTGGACTCCCCCGGGGGGCAGCGACCAGCGGGAGCGTCGGGGCTCATTGTCCGTGGCACTTCTTGTACTTCTTGCCGCTGCCACAGGGGCACGGGTCGTTGCGCCCAGGCACGACGCCGACGACGCGGGTCTCGGGCCGCGGCGCGTTCTGCACCCAATAGCAGCGCAGGTCCTGCGCCGCGTACAAAGCCTCCTGGATGAGGTCGTCGCGCTCGAGCTTCTCGCCCGGGTACATCGCCTCGCGCTCCTTGGCGAACTCCACCGGGTCGTGCAGCGTGAGCACGGCGATGCGCGCCAGGCACTCGTCGAAGGCCTCGGCCATCTCGGGCTCGGCCTCCGGGTCGGGCTCCTTCCAGTCGTCGGTGAACATGCCCACGACCTCCATGAAGCCGTGCGCCCAGATCTCGCCGGTGAGCGGGATCTCCTCGTCCTCGGTGCCGGCGGCGATCGTGCCGTCCTCGACCAGCCTGGCCTTGTCCTCGTCGGTCCACTCCAGCATGACCGGCGCGAGCCGCAGTTCGTCGACGGCGTCCATCAGCAGTTCGGGGTCGAGCTGCTTGAGCAGTACCGCCCAGCGCGCCTGCAGGACGGCGGTGGCCTCGCGCTCGGCCTCGGGGTCGGCGAACGCGCGGCTCCAGGCGTCGCCCAGCAGCGCGTCGCGCCATTCGGCCACCGTCTTGGCGCGCGGGCCGGCGGCCAGCGCGGTCATCGCGCCGTCCAGCCATTCGAGCGACACGCGCTCGTCGAAGCCGGCCAGTTGCTCGCACAGTTGCTGCAGGCGGTCCAGCTCGCCGTCGGTGTTGGTCGGGTAGTGGACGAGGTTGGTGAACGGCGTGGTCATGGAGCGCAATCGAAAAGCGGGGAGCGGCCGGCAGTTTCTCATGCCGGCCGCGGGCCGCCCACCTCGCCCGCGCGGGAATCCGCGCGAACGCGTCAGTTGCGCGCAAAACCGCGCAGCGGCGCCGGGTTCAGGCGCGCCATCGACAGGCTGTCGACGTAGACGCCGTCGCGCAGCGTGTCGCAGCGATGCACGCCCTCCTGGACGAAGCCGAAGCGCCGGTACAGCGCCTGCGCGCGGTGGTTGTCTTCATACACCTCCAGCTCGAGGCGCAGCAGGCCCAGCCAGTTGTCCGCGTAGTCGCACAGCGCCTGCAGCAGCGTCGAGCCGACGCCGCGCCGCTGCCACGCCGGCTGCACCTGCATGCCCAACGCCATCGCGTGGCGGCGGCGCGGCGAGGCGCCCACCGGATGCAGGCCGGCGCCGCCGACGACGGCGCCGTCGTCGGCGACCGCCACCAGCAGCACGTCGGGCTTGCCCGGCACCGCGTTGTCGGCCAGCCGCGCGCGCCAGTGCTCCGCGCTGCCGTAGGGCATCTGCAGCAGCCACGGGAACACCTCCGGGTTCGACAGCATCGCCGCGAAACCCTCGGCGTCGGCGACGGTGGCGCGGCGCACCGTCACGGGCGCGGCATTCGCATGGAAGTCGGGGCCGGTCGGGCGGTCGTCGGGGCGGTTCATCGGGAAACTCCTTCGGTGGTGGAGGACTGGAAATGCACAAGGCCCGCGGGTGGCGGGCCTTGTGACGGGAAAACGGATTGATTCGACGCTATGGGCGACCCGGGCCCGGTGGTCGACAGGCGACGACGACCTGCATCGCCGTGCGGCCTAGCGCGCGCACGCCCGCGGATGCGGCAGTGCGCGTGCAGGCGGTCGACGGGGCGAAGCGCGAGGTCATGGACGCAGTCTGTGGGTGCCCGCCGGACGCGTCAAGCAAAAGAAGACGCCGCGGATTCCGGGGGAACGCGCGGCGTTGGCGGGGCGCGACGCGAGTTCGCGCGGATCAGGCGACGCTCAGGCGCGTTCCTGCACCCAGCCCTGCACGCTGGCAAGCGCGCCCGCCAGCTTCGAGGCATCGGTGCCGCCGGCCATGGCCATGTCAGGCTTGCCGCCGCCCTTGCCACCGACCTGTTGGGCAACGAAGTTGACCAGCTCGCCGGCCTTGATGCGGCCGATCGAGTCGGCAGTGACACCGGCGGCGATCTGCACCTTGTCGCCGTCGACCGCGGCCAGCACGATGGCGGCGGTCTTGAGCTTGTCCTTGAGCTTGTCCATGGTGTCGCGCAGCGTCTTGGCGTCGGCGCCGTCGAGCCGGGCCGCGAGCACCTTCAGGCCCTTGATGTCGACCGCCTTGGCCACGAGCTCGTCGCCCTGCGCCGAGGCCAGCTTGCCCTTGAGCTTGTCGAGCTCCTTTTCGAGCGCCTTCACGTGCTCGAGCACGGCGCCCAGGCGCGCGGGCACCTCGGCCGGCGTGGCGTGCAGCGCGGCGGCGACGCCGTCGACGGTGTCCTCCAGCGACTGCAGGTAGCCCAGCGCGTTGTCGCCGGTCACCGCCTCGATGCGGCGGATGCCCGCGGCCACGCCGCTCTCGGCGACGACCTTGAACAGGCCGATGTCACCGGTGCGCTCGACGTGGGTGCCGCCGCACAGTTCCTTGCTCGAGCCGATGGTGAGCACGCGCACGTGGTCGCCGTACTTCTCGCCGAACAGCATCATCGCGCCCGACTTCTGCGCGTCGTCGATCGCCATCGTGACCGCGCTCGCCTGCGCGTTGGCCAGCACCTCGGCGTTGACGATCTCCTCGACCTTGCGGATCTGTTCGGGCGTCAGCGGGCCGGTGTGCGCGAAGTCGAAGCGCGTGCGATCGGCGTTGACCAGCGAGCCCTTCTGCTGCACGTGCGCGCCCAGCACCTCGCGCAGCGCCTTGTGCATCAGGTGGGTGGCGCTGTGGTTGCGCACCGTCTTCGCGCGGCGCTCGACGTCGACCCGGGCGACGAAGGTGTCGCCCACGGTGACGGTGCCCTCGACGATGCGGCCGTGGTGGCCGAACACGTCGGCCTGGATCTTGATGGTGTCCTCGACCAGCATGCGCGTCGTGCCGTTGCGCAGCTCGCCGGTGTCGCCCACCTGGCCGCCGCTCTCGGCGTAGAACGGGGTCTGGTCGAGCACCACCACCGCGTCGTCGCCAGCCGTGGCCGAGTCCACCGGGCTGCCGTCCACGTAGACGCCGACCACCTTCACGGTCTCGACCACCAGGTGATCGTAGCCCTGGAACTGCGTGGGCACGCCCGTGTAGGCCAGGCCCTGCGCCATCTTGAACTTGCCGGCCTGGCGGCCGCGTTCCTTCTGTTCGTCGAGCAGGCGGTTGAAGCCCGCCTCGTCCACGGTCAGGCCGCGCTCGCGGCAGACGTCGCCGGTGAGGTCGACCGGGAAGCCGAAGGTGTCGTGCAGCTTGAACGCGGTCTCGCCGTCGATCTGCCTCGCGCCGCCGGCCAGCGCCGACTCCAGCAGTTCCATGCCGGTGGCGATGGTCTTGAAGAAACGCTCTTCCTCCTGCTGCAGCACCTCGGTGACGCGGGCCTGCGCGGCGCGCAGCTCGGGGTAGGCCTCGCCCATCTCGGCCACCAGCGCGGCCACGATCCTGTGGAAGAACGGCGTGCGGGCGCCCAGCTTGTAGCCGTGGCGGATCGCGCGGCGCGCGATGCGGCGCAGCACGTAGCCGCGACCCGCGTTGCCCGGGATCACGCCGTCGACCACGGTGAACGAGCAGGCGCGGATGTGGTCGGCGATGACCTTGAGCGACGGGGAATCCTTGTCGCAGTCGCCACCACCCGGCGTGGCCTCGTCGACCGCCTTCTTCGCGGCCGCGAGCAGGTTCACGAACAGGTCGATCTCGTAGTTCGAGTGCACGTGCTGCAGCACCGCGGCCAGGCGCTCCAGGCCCATGCCGGTGTCGACGCTGGGCTTGGGCAGCCGGTGCATCACGCCGTCCTCGGTGCGGTTGAACTGCATGAAGACGTTGTTCCAGATCTCGATGTAGCGATCGCCGTCCTCGTTCGGCGAGCCCGGGGGGCCGCCGGGGATCCCGGGACCGTGGTCGTAGAAGATCTCGGTGCACGGGCCGCACGGGCCGGTGTCGCCCATCATCCAGAAGTTGTCCGACGCGTAGCGCGCGCCCTTGTTGTCGCCGATGCGCACGATGCGCTCGGCGGGCACGCCCACCGTCTTGTTCCAGATGTCGTAGGCCTCGTCGTCCTCGGCGTAGACGGTGACCCACAGCTTGTCGACCGGCAGCTTGAAGTGCACGGTCAGCAGTTCCCACGCGTAGCTGATCGCGTCCTTCTTGAAGTAGTCGCCGAACGAGAAGTTGCCCAGCATCTCGAAGAACGTGTGGTGGCGCGCGGTGTAGCCCACGTTGTCGAGGTCGTTGTGCTTGCCGCCGGCGCGGATGCACTTCTGCGAGGTGGTGGCGCGTGTGTAAGGGCGCTTGTCGAAGCCCAGGAACACGTCCTTGAACTGGTTCATGCCGGCGTTCGTGAACAGCAGCGTCGGATCGTCGCCCGGCACCACCGGCGACGAGGCGACGATGGTGTGGCCCTTCGATTCGAAGAACTTCAGGAAGGTCGAACGGATTTCGGCGGCTTTCATTCCGGCACTTTCTGGGGGCCGCGCCTGGGCAGTACCGTGGCGGGCGGAGTCGACAAGAGGCGTGCGACGAGGTCGCGCGGAACCGTCGATTATAAGAGGCGGCTCCCGCGCCCCCGGGCCGGGCCGGGAACCGGAACAACGTCACCTTCGCCAGGGCAAGTTCCCCTTGCCGCGCGCCTGCGGCGCCCGACAATCGGGCGACTCCCGCCCTGGCCCGCCATGACCGACACGCCCCCCGACCCCGATTCCGCGGCGCAGGCCCCGCCCTCGGCCGCGCCGTGGGTGAGCACGCAGCACGAAATGGAGGCCGCCGCACGCCCGACGCGCACCCGCGTGTTCCGCGTGCGCATGAAGACCGGCAACGTGCGCGTGGCCGGCGTCACCTGTTTCCATGGCTCGGCGGCCGGTGCCGCCGACGCCCGCGTGGAGCACCTGTACCGGGTGCAGCTGAGCTGGCTGGCCGAGTTCGACCCGCGCGACGGCCAGACGCAGCGCTTCGCCGAACGCACCACCACCGGCCGGGCCACCAACGCGCTGCAGTTCCGGGTCCTCGAGATGGTGGGCGCCGACGGCCGGCGCCTGTGCTCGGCCCGCCTCGGCCCCAAGGGCCAGATCCTGGCCGATCCGCCCGGGCTGGGCATCATGAGCCTGCTGCGCGCGCTGCTGGTCGAGTGGGTGGCGGAACAGCACCCGGACGCGGCGTTGCTGACGGGCTCGCTGTACCAGGTGGACGTGCCCACGCCCGAGCAGATCGCGCTGCGCGACCAGTTCTTCATCCGCTCGGGCTTCACCGTCAAGCCCACCGCGGGCGGCGGCGGCACGTTCTGGGCACGCTCGATCAAGGACCTGAAGACGACCTGGAACACCGAGAAGGCGCAGGAACTGACCACGCCGCTGCTGGCCGAGGCCGTCAGCGCCCAGATGGAGCTGCCGGTGCTGCGCCAGCAGCTCGCCGCGCTGCAGGACCAGCTGTCCGCCGCGCTCAAGGAGAAGAAGGCCACCGAGACGCTGCAGCGCGTCTGGCTGGCGATCACCGTGGTCGCGGTGGTGTTCGGGCTGATCTTCGGGATCCAGCCGCACCTGGGCTAGGAGCCTGCGCGGCAGAAGCCGCCCGGACTCCTAGGCCAGCTCGCCTTCGAGGAAGGCCCCCAGCCGCGGATCGATCGCGAACGCCACGTTGAAGCGCATCCAGTCGGTGGGCTGCAGCGTGGCGCTGAACAGGTTGCCCGGCCCCAGCATGACGTCGTGCAGCGCGGCGCGGTTGGACAGCGCCACCGGGTCGGGCAGGCGCGGATGGCGCGCCCACAGGAACATGCCGGCCTTGGGCTCGTGGAACAGCTCGAAGCCGAGCGCCAGCAGGCGCTGGCCGCAGGCCTCGTGGGCGGCGGCCAGGCGGGCGCGCAGGCCCTTCAGGTGCTTGCGCCAGCGGCCCTCGGTCAGCGCGCCCAGGATCAGGCGTTCGCTGAAGGCCGAGGACGTCAGGCCCGAGATCATCTTCAGCTGCGCGAGGTCGTCGATCAGCGCCGGGTGGGCGGCGATGTAGCCCACGCGCAGGTTGGGCGAGATCGTCTTCGAGTAGCTGCCGACGTAGAGCACGCGCGCCAGCTGGTCCAGGCTGGCCAGCGACGGGCGCGGGTCGGGGTCGAGATCGAGGTAGAGGTCGTTCTCGACGACGGTCAGGCCGTGCTTGTCGGCCAGCTGCAGCACGCGGTGCAGCTGCGGCAGCGTCGCGGTCGACGCGGTGGGGCTCTGCAGGCGCGGCTGGGTGAAGAACACCCGCGGATGGTGCGTGACGATGGCCTCCTCCAGCGCGGCCAGGTCGTAGCCCTGCGGGGTACGCGGCACCGGGATCAGGCGGGCGCCGGCCACGCGCAGCGCGAACAGCAGGTTCGAATAGCCCGGGTCGTCGACCAGCACCGCGTCGCCGGCGCGCACCAGGCGGCGGATGGCCAGGTCCAGCGCGTGGCTGGAGCCGTGGGTCAGCAGCACCTGGTCGGGCTGCAGCGAGATCTCCTGCTCGGCCAGCGCGTCGCGAATCCATTCGCGCAGCGGCAGGTGGCCGCGCGGGTCGCCGTAGCCGTCCAGCTCCACGTTCTCGGCGGCCAGCCCGCGCAGGCTGCGCCGCACGCCGTCCTCGAACAGCCACGACTGCGGCAGCCAGCCGCAGCCGGCCTTGACCGCCAGGTGGCGGTTCTCGAAGATGCTGCGCAGGTACCACTGGGCGTCGAAGCTGGCGGTGGACGCGAAGCCGGGCACGGCGGCGGTCTCGGCGGGCGCGCGGCGGCGCACGAAGAAGCCGGAGTGCGGGCGCGACACCAGGTAGCCCTGGGCCACCAGCCGGTCGTAGGCCTCGACCACGGTGAACACGCTGACCTGGTGCGTCTTCGCGAAATGGCGGATCGACGGGATCTTCGCGCCGGTGCGCAGGCTGCCGTCGACGATCAGGCGGCGCAGGCCGTCGACGATCTGCGTGACCAGGGGCGTCGGGGAATCGGATTGCAGCGTGAACATGGGCCGTCTGTACTGGGTTGCCGACCTGCACAGTATGCAGGCTGATGAGGTCAACTGTACATGGCTGTATTGGTAGCCCGGCACTACATTCGGTGCTTGAAGGCTGGCCCTGCCGACACCCGTCCGCACGGCTGCGCGCCCCTGTTCACGCAATGCGCCCGCCGCGGGCGCCGGAGTTCCCCCCATGCAACGAGACGCCCACCTGAACAACGCCGCCCTGATGGCGCGCCGCCGCGCCGCCCTGCCCTCGGGCCTGGGCCAGTCGTTCGAGATCTTCGCCGAGCGTGCGGAAAACGCCGAGGTGTGGGACGTCGAGGGCAAGCGCTACATCGACTTCGCCGGCGGCATCGCCGTGCTCAACACCGGCCACCGCCATCCGAAGATCGTCGCGGCCGTCAAGGCGCAGCTCGACAAGTTCCACCACACCTGCTTCCAGGTGCTGGCCTACGAGCCCTACGTCGAACTGGCCGAGCGCCTGATCGCCAAGGCCCCGGGCGACTTCCAGAAGAAGGCGTTCTTCCTGTCGACCGGCGCCGAGGCCGTCGAGAACGCGGTCAAGATCGCGCGCTCGGCCACGAAGCGCTCGGCGGTCATCGCCTTCGGCGGCGGCTTCCACGGCCGCACCCTGCTGGGCATGGGCCTGACCGGCAAGGTCGCGCCCTACAAGGCCGGCTTCGGCCCGTTCCCGGCCGAGATCTATCACGCCAAGTACCCGAACGCCCTGCACGGCGTGACCGAGGCCGACGCGCTCGCCTCCATCGAGGGCATCTTCAAGTACGACGTCGAGCCCGAGCGCGTGGCGGCCATCATCATCGAGCCGGTGCAGGGCGAAGGCGGCTTCTACGCCATCTCGCCGTCGTTCGCGCAGGCGCTGCGCGCGCTGTGCGACAAGCACGGCATCGTGTTCATCGCCGACGAGGTGCAGACCGGCGCCGGCCGCACCGGCACCTGGCTGGCCTGCGAGCAATGGGGCGTGGCGCCCGACATCATCACCATGGCCAAGTCGATGGCCGGCGGCTTCCCGATCTCGGCAGTCATCGGCCGCGCCTCGCTGATGGACGCCCCGGGCCCCGGCGGCCTGGGCGGCACCTATGCCGGCTCGCCGCTGGGCTGCGCGGCCGCGCTGGCCGTGCTGGACGTGTTCGAGGAAGAGAACCTGCTGGAGCGCTCGAAGGCCATCGGCGCGCGCCTGACGGCCGGCCTGACGGCGATCGCCGCCGACAACAAGGCCATCGGCGACGTGCGCGGACTGGGCGCGATGATCGCCATCGAGCTGTTCAAGGACGGCGACCACGCCAAGCCGGACGCCGACCTCACCAAGCGCCTGTGCGCGGAAGCGGCCAGGCGCGGCCTGATCCTGCTGTCGTGCGGGTCCTACGCCAACGTGGTGCGCGTGCTGGTGCCGCTGACGGCCAGCGACGCGCTGGTCGACGAGGGCCTGGCCATCATGGCCGACAGCTTCAGGGCCCTGGCCTGAGCCACGGTCGCCCGCGAGCGAGCGCCGACATCCCTTGAAGAGCCGCCGGCCGCCGTACGCGCCCCCCGTGCGCCCGGCGGCCTTTCCTTTCGTTGCATTGATCCGGGCCGATCCGGCCCGTCGCCCGAGCGGGCGCGTGCCCGCAGCGGGTAGAGTTGCGCCAGCACAGGCCACCCACGGTGCGCCCGCCCGCCGGCGGCGCCCGGGCCCCAGGAGATTCGAATGGACATGAAGACTTCCCCCATCGCCACGCTCGCCGACGCGGGCCTGCTCAAGACCGACGCGCTGATCGGCGGCGAATGGATCGCCGGCGCGACGCGCTTCGACGTCGTCGACCCGGCCACCGGCCTGAAGCTGGCCGACGTGGCCAACCTCGGCGCGGCCGAGGCCGAGGCCGCCATCGCCGCCGCCGACAAGGCCTGGCCGGCCTGGCGCGCCAAGACCGCCAAGGAACGCCACGCGGTGCTGATGAAGTGGTTCGCGCTGATCGTGGCCAACGCCGACGACCTGGCGCGCATCCTCACCGCCGAGCAGGGCAAGCCGCTGGCCGAGGCGCGCGGCGAGGTCGTCTACGGCGCCAGCTTCATCGAGTGGTTCGCCGAGGAGGCCAAGCGCGTCTACGGCGAGACCATTCCGTCGACCGACAACGGCAAGCGCTACCTCGTGCTCAAGCAGCCGGTGGGCGTGTGCGCGGCCATCACGCCGTGGAACTTCCCCATCGCGATGATCACGCGCAAGGTGGCGCCGGCGCTGGCCGCCGGCTGCCCGGTGGTCATCAAGCCGGCCGAGCAGACGCCGCTGTCGGCGCTCGCGCTGGCCGAGCTCGCGCAGCGCGCCGGCATGCCCGCGGGCGTGCTCAACGTCGTCAGCGCCGACGGCGCCAACTCCATCCTGGTGGGCAACGCGCTGTGCGCTTCCGACGTGGTGCGCCACCTGTCGTTCACCGGCTCCACCGAGGTCGGCCGCATCCTGATGAAGCAGTGCGCGCCCACCGTCAAGAAGCTGTCGCTGGAGCTGGGCGGCAACGCGCCGTTCATCGTCTTCGACGACGCCGACATCGACTCCGCCGTCGAGGGCGCGATGGTCTCCAAGTACCGCAACGCCGGCCAGACCTGCGTGTGCGCCAACCGCATGTACGTGCAGGAAGGCGTTTACGACACCTTCATCGCCCGCCTGGCCGAGAAGGCGCGCGGCATCAAGGTGGGCAACGGCTTCGAGCCCGGCATCAACCAGGGCCCGATGATCGACGCCAACGCCATCGCGAAGGTGGAATCGCACATCGCCGACGCGCTCGCCAAGGGCGCCCGCGTGGTGGTCGGCGGCGAGCGCATCGACGAGCGCTTCTTCACGCCGACGGTGCTGGCCGACGTGTCGTCCGACATGCTGTGCACGCGCGAGGAAACCTTCGGCCCGCTGGCTCCGGTGATGAAGTTCAAGACCGAGGCCGAGGCCATCGCGCTGGCCAACGACACCGAGTTCGGTCTCGCCAGCTACTTCTACAGCCGCGACGTGGGCCGCATCTTCCGCGTCGGCGAGGCGCTGGAGTACGGCATGGTGGGCATCAACACGGGCCTGATCTCGGTGGCCGAGGTGCCGTTCGGCGGCGTCAAGCAGTCGGGCCTGGGCCGCGAGGGCTCGCACCAGGGCATCGAGGACTACGTCGAGGTGAAGTACCTCTGCCTGGGCGACATCCAGAAATGAGCCGGCACCGCGCGGCGGGCGCGGCAGCGGCGGCCCTCGCCCTGCTCGGTGCGGCGGCCGCGCCCGCGCACGCGGGCTCGCTCGCGGTGCGCGACACGCACGAGGTGTGGGCCGTCAACGAGGACCCACAGCCCGACGCCAACGACTTCCTGCTCAAGCACCTCATCGAGGGCACCCGCCCCGACGAGCGCTTCGGCCGCAACGGCCAGACCGCCTTCACGCTCGGCGCCGGCAACGACGCGCCGGCCAGCGTGCGCGTCGACGCCGCGCGCCGCACCTGGATGGTGGGCGCCACGCTCGCCGGCAACCAGCCGCAGCCCGTTGTCGCCCGCTTCCAGGCCGACGGCAACCCCGACGTGCACTGGGGCGTGCAGGGCAAGCTGCAGCTGGCGCCCGCCGGCATCGCGATCAAGCCCAACGACCTGCTGCCGCTGGCCGACGGCTCGGTGCTGGTGGCCGGCGAGGCCACGGGCGCGGCGACGCCGCGCGCCGCCGTGTTCCACCTGAATGCCGACGGTTCGCTCGATCGCGCCTTCGGCCAGGGCGGCGTCTGGCAGCGCCCCGCCGACGCCGACGCCTCCACCGCCACCAGCCTGGCCGCCGCCACCGACGGCACGGCCGCGGTGGCGGTGGCCGTGCACGGCGCCCGGCCCGGGGCCGAGCTGTGGGCGATGACGGCCGTCGCACCGGCGGTGCTGCAGCGCAAGCCGCTCGACGACAACAGCGACGGCGAGGACCTGCGCGTCGAATGGGCTGTCGACCACTGGGTGCTGGCCTACGGCGGCGGCGCCACGGGCATCGTTCCGCCGGCATCTCTGGCCGTCCGCGCCGCGGCCGGCGCGCCGTCGGCGCCGGCCAGCGATCCGGGCGAAGGCGGCTTCAATCCGTTCACGGCCGTCGCGGCGTCGGCCCCTGCGGCCGCGCCCGAGGACGAGGGCCTGCCATGGGGGTGGATCGCCGTGGCCGCACTGGCGCTGGCGGCGACCGTCGCCGCTTTCGCGTGGCGCGCCCGCCGGCCTCCCACCGTGCTGCGCAAGCCGCCGGGCCCCTGACGGTCGGGGGCCACGCCGGCCATCACTCGTCGTTGGCGGCGCCGGCGATCACGTGTCCGAGCTCGGACACGTTGCCGTTGGAGGCCTGGCCCACCGCACGGCGCATCAGCGACGCGGCGTCCTTGCCATGGGCAGGGTACTGGCCGATGCCCACGGTGCCCATCACCGGCAGGTCCTGGCCGGCAACGTTGAAGGGCTGCCTGAGCGAGGCCAGCAGCTTGCGCGCGACGCCATCGGCATCGGACTCGGCGTCGATCCAGGCCAGCAGCACGCCGTACATGTCGCTGCCCAGCGAGGCGACGACGTCGCTCGCGCGCAGCGCCGCGCGCAACCGCACCGCGGCCTTGCGGCGCAGGACGTTGGCCGCCTCGACGCCGAGCGCCAGTTCGGCCGCGCGAAAGCCTTCGAGCCGCAGCACGATCAGCGCCATGGCCGCCGGCTCGCGCTCGCGCAGCGCCAGCAGATGGGTCATGTGCTCCAGCAACTGGGCGTGCGTGGGCAGGCCGGTGGTCAGGTCGGTGCTGAACGCGCGCTTGGCGCTGGCGTCCATGCGCTTGCGCTCGATGGCCACCCGCAGCACGCGGCCCAGCGAGTCGTCGCCGGCGTGGCGCTTGGCCAGCACGTCCTGCACGCCCATCTGCAGCAGCTTGATGCACTGCGCCGGCGTCGGCTCGGGCGCGACGACCACCACGGCCGAATCCATCACCGCATGCGCGAAGCCCGGCCAGGCGAGCAGCCTGTCGTAGTCGGCCGGCGTGCGCACCTCCACCAGGAGCGCGTCGCACGGTCCGTTGTGCAGCGCATCGCCCACCTCCGCCAGGCGGTGGCACGCGTTGACCACGAACGGCCCATAGGACGACGTGAACAGGTCCGGCGCGGCGGCACTGAGGCAGATGACCTGGTAGGGATTTCCCATGGGGTGCCAACGTTGAGTTGTAACGATGATGCCCCAGCTTTGCTGCGGTGCACAGTCATGGAAACACTGAAGACGGGCCCTGCAACGCGGGCCCGGAGTGTCCCGGAATGCAACACGCCCGGTGGGAGCCGGGCGCGGCGCTGGAGCGGGTGATGGGAATCGAACCCACGTATGAAGCTTGGGAAGCTGCCGTTCTACCATTGAACTACACCCGCAGCGACCGCGATTCTAGCGCGCACGCGGCATGGCGGCCGTCCAGGGGCCCGCACGGCCTGCCATCCACGACGGCCGCCGCCTATTTGACGAGCTTCTTGATGGCTTCGTAGAGGACAGGCGGCAGCCAGCGCCGCGCCGTGCGGCTCAGCCTCGGGTAGCGGTTCGGGAACAGGAAGATGCTCGAGATCCGCTTCTTGCGCTGCACCTCCGCATGCCGGTTCTGGTAGTAGTAGCACGCCACCGATCGGCGCGTCCGCCCGTCGGGCGCGGTCATCGGCTGCGGATGGCCGTGGTAGCTCTTCGGCCCGTGCTGCAGCAGCACGGACGTGCCGAATTCCGGCTGGATCGTTCGCACCCGCTCGCGTGTGTTCCAGAGTTCGAGGGCCGATCCCCACGCCGGCTGCCAGCCGGGGTTGAGATAGGTGATGAACACCATCTTGTTGTCGAGCCCGTGGCGGACATGGAGATCGAAGTCCCGATGGACGTGGAACATGCCGCCGGCCGGCGTCTCGTGCAGGCCGCCCCCGTAGAGCTTCGGGTCGGGCAGGAGTTCTTCGGAGCCGGTGATGGCGGCGATCAGGTCGAGGAACCAGCCCGAATTGACGATGCCGAAGTAGATCTCGCAGGCCGGGCCGTGCCGGCTGTCGGGCAACGACCGCCGCGTCAGCTCGTGGTCGCCGGCGACCGTCTTCCAGCCCCGCGCATCGAACAGGTCGAACTCCTCGTGCACCAGTTGCAGGAGCACCGGGTTGAACCAGCCGTCGACGACGAGATGCTCGAACGGCTGGGCGTCGAGGAACTCCTGGCGCAGGTGCGCGAGGTAGGCAGGATCGAACAGCTTCTGGTCGACGCATTCGCCGAGCGGAAGCCGCCTGCCCCGGATGACCACGTAGTCCGCCGCACGGGGCGGCAGTTCGCCGGTCTCTGCTTCTGTCATTGTTGAACGACCTTGTGCCGATGGATTCCAGCGATTCCCGAGCGTTCGTTCCATGATGTCCCGGGACAGTGTGTGAGGTTCCGCGCGCGATTGCGCAGGCGCGGGGCGATCGTCGATGTCGCTCGGCGACGCAAGGATCGCGCCAGCGAGCGTTCCGGGAACTTGCCGCCCCTCGTCGAATGTCGCATCCCCTGGTTCGGCGAACAGGGCGGCGCCATCGACGTGGCGGGCCAGAGGGTGCATTTCTTGGCGCAACGCGCGGGGAAATCGCGCGGCGAAGCCGCACGGGCGCCGACCGGAACCGTCGAATCGGGCCAGGCCCGCGGCGTCGGGCTCAACCCTCGGCGCAGCGCGACGAGGCCCAGAACGTGCGCAGCAGGGCCAGTCCCGGCCCCTCGCCCGCCAGGTCGCGCCAGCGCGCGCCGGCGATGCCGGCGAATTCCCCGCGCTGGGATTGCGCGAAGCCCATCGTCCAGTCGGTGAATTCGCGCTCAACGATGGCCTGGTCCAGCAACTCGTAGACCCGGCTGTGGCTGCTGCTGGCGCGGATGCGCGCGAAGGTCTCCCCGACCGCTTGCGCGTCGCCCTCGATGTACTGCATGAAGCTGCCGTCGCAATGCAGCAGCACGCCGGTGATGCCGTGCAGCGCGTTGAGCCGGCGCGACTCCGCGACGATGTCATCGAGCTTGCGGCCGTCCAGGTTCGGGATCGCGGCACTGACGTACGCGATGGCCCTCACGACGCGCTCATGGGGTCGGGCGCCGCCGGGCCGGTGCGAACACGTCGGCCTCCGGCATCGGTGGGGTGCGGACCCGCGGGTCGACGAACTGCATGGGAAACCTTCGGTTGATCCCGGGGAATATCGGCACCGGCGCCGGCGCGCGCAGTCGGGAGGCCGCGACGCAGGGGTCGAGAAATCCCCACCGCGCGGTCAGCGGAAGAACGCGCTGGGCGCCTGGCCGAACTGGCGCTTGAACATGGCCGCGAACGCGCTGGGGCTGTCGTAGCCGAGCGCCAGCGCCACGTCGACCACCTTGTCGCCGACCGCCAGTCGCTCCAGCCCGTGCAGCAGGCGCGCCTGCTGGCGCCACTGGCCGAAGGTCATGCCGGTCTCGCGCGCGAACAGGCGCTGGATCGTCTTGTCGGCCATGCCCAGCGTGGCGGCCCAGTCCGCCAGCGTCGAGGCGTCGTCGGGCTGCTCGGCGATGCGGCCGCAGATGCGCCGCAGCCGCGCGTCAGCCGGCTGCGGCAGGTGCAGGGGCAGCACCGGCAGCGCGTGCAGTTCGTCCAGCAGCAGGCGCACCAGGCGGGCGTCGCGCGAGTCCGCCGCATAGGGCGGCTCGATCTCGGTGGCCGCCAGGATCAGCTCGCGCAGCAGCGCGGACACGCCCACCGCCTGTGCGCGCGCGGGCAGGTGCGGAGCGGCGTCGGGGCGCACGTACAGGCTGCGCATGTGCACCACGCCGATGCAGCGGATGCGGTGCGCGACGCCGGCCGGCATCCAGATCGCCCGCGTCGGCGGCACGATCCACTGGCCGCCCTCGGCGGCCACCATCATCACGCCGTGCACCGCATAGACGAGCTGGCCGCGCGCGTGCACGTGCCAGTCGACGACGTAGCCCTCGGGGTAGTCGGTGGCGCGCGTGAACACCGCCAGCGGGCTGGCGTCGATCGTGGCGAGGATGTCGGGATTGAGGAAGGCGTCGAAGCGGCGCATGGGGCGATGTCCTTTTCGCGCTGATCGGAGCCCGAATGGCGCGAGACAGGTCGACATGTTATGCCTAACATCGCCCGTCCGCATCGCCACCGCCCCAGACCGCCCATGTCGTCGACCGCCGCCACCCTGCCCGCCGCGCCGCCGCGCGCCACCTCGTTTCGCGTCCTCGGCGCGATCAGCACCGCCCACCTGGTCAACGACATGATGCAGTCGCTGATCGTGGCGATCTACCCGGTGCTCAAGGGCGAGTTCGCGCTGAGCTTCACGCAGATCGGCCTGATCACGCTGACCTACCAGCTCACCGCGTCGCTGCTGCAGCCGCTGGTGGGGCTGTACACCGACCGCCGGCCGGTGCCGTGGTCGCTGCCGGCGGGCATGACCTTCACGCTGGTCGGCCTGCTGCTGCTCGCCTGGTCGCCCGACTTCGGGTCGGTGCTGGTGGCCGCGGCGCTGGTGGGCACCGGCTCGTCCATCTTCCACCCCGAGTCGTCGCGCGTGGCGCGCATGGCCTCGGGCGGCCAGCATGGCCTGGCGCAGTCGCTGTTCCAGGTCGGCGGCAACACCGGCAGCGCGCTCGGTCCGCTGGTGGCCGCCGCCGTCATCGTGCCGCGCGGCAAGGCCAGCCTGGCCTGGTTCGCGCTGGTGGCGCTGGCGGGCATCGTGCTCCTGCTGCAGGTCAGCCGCTGGTACGCAGCCAACCGCGTGGTCGCGGCCCGCGCCGCCGCGCGCGCGCGCGCCGCCGCGCTGCCGCGCGCGCGGGTGGCCGGCGCGGTGGCGGTGCTGCTCGTGCTGGTGTTCTCCAAGTACTTCTACATCGCCAGCATCAGCAGCTTCTACACGTTCTACCTGATCGGCAAGTTCGGCCTGAGCGTGCAGTCGGCGCAGATGCACCTGTTCCTGTTCCTGGCCGCGGCGGCGGCCGGCACCCTGATCGGCGGCCCGCTGGGCGACCGCATCGGCCGCAAGCCGGTGATCTGGGGCTCGATCCTGGGCGTTGCGCCGTTCGCGCTCGCGCTGCCCCACGTCGACCTGGCCTGGACGACCACCTTTACGATCCTGATCGGCCTGATCCTGTCGTCGGCGTTCTCGGCGATCCTGGTCTACGCGCAGGAGCTGATTCCCGGCAAGGTCGGCGCGGTCTCGGGGCTGTTCTTCGGCTTCGCGTTCGGCATGGGCGGACTCGGGGCCGCGGCGCTGGGCGTGCTGGCCGACGCCACCAGCATCGCCACCGTCTACCGCGTGTGCGCCTGGCTGCCGCTGCTGGGCGTGGCCACGATCCTGCTGCCCGACACCCGTCGCGACGCACGCGCCTGAGGCGCACATGCGCAATCCGCGCAAGCTTATGTCATCGCGCGGGCGTCGGGACGACGCACGGGCCCGTACGATCGAAAGCTGTCTCCAAGCCTTCGAAAGTGTCCGCATGCGACCCACCCGTCGTTCCGTCGTCCGTACCCTGGCCCTGGCCGCCTGCACCGCCGCCGCGTTCGCCGCGCAGGCGGCGCCGGTCACCCTGCTCAACGTCAGCTACGACGTCACGCGCGAGTTCTACCGCGACTACGACGCGGCATTCGTCGCGCACTGGAAGCAGGCCGGCGGCGAGGCCATCGTCGTCAACCAGTCGCACGGCGGCTCGAGCAAGCAGGCGCGCAGCGTCATCGACGGGCTCGAGGCCGACGTCATCACGATGAACCAGGCCACCGACATCGACATCCTGGCCGAGCGTGGCGCGCTGGTCCCGGCCAACTGGGCCACCCGGCTGCCCGACAACAGTGCGCCCACGACCTCGGTGCAGGTGATCCTGGTGCACAAGGGCAACCCCAAGGGCCTGCACGAGTGGGCCGACCTCGCGCGGCCCGGGGTCAGCGTGGTGATCCCCAACCCCAAGACCTCGGGCAACGGGCGCTACGCGTACCTCGCCTCGTGGGGCAGCGTCGTCAAGGCCGGCGGCACGGCGGCGCAGGCGCGCGAGCAGGTGGCGCGCACCTTCGCCAACGTTCCGGTGTTCGACGGCGGCGGCCGCGCCGCCACCACCACGTTCGCGCAGCGCAACATCGGCGACGCGCTGGTCACCTTCGAGAGCGAGGTCGAGCTGATCAAGGCCGAGTTCGGCGACAACTTCGAGGTGGTCTATCCGAAGCGCACGGTGCTGGCCGAGAACCCGGTGGCGGTCGTCGACAAGGTGGTCGACCGCAAGCACACCCGCAAGGAGGCCGAGGCCTACCTGCAGTGGCTGTACTCCGACGACGGCCAGGAGATCGCCGCGAAGCACGGGCTGCGTCCGCGCAACGCGAAGATCCTCGCGGCGCACGCCAGGGAGTTCCCCAAGGTGGACACGTTCACCGTCGACGAGGTGTTCGGCAGCTGGAAGCAGGCCCAGAAGACCCACTTCGACGACGGCGGCACCTACGACCAGATCCTGGCCGCCACGCACCGCCAGTGAGGCGACGGCAGGGCGGGCTCAGCAGGACCGGGCGATCCACTCGATGACGCGGTCCAGCGCCGGCGTCGCCCGCGCCGCCTCGGGGTGGTTGGCCATCAGCGCCACCGCGTAGATGCGGCCGCTGGCGGCCTGCACGTAGCCGGCCAGCGCGCGCGTGTCCAGCAGCGTGCCGGTCTTGAGGAACGCATGGCCTTCGGCGGCCGTGCCCTGCATGCGGTGCTGCAGCGTGCCGTCCATGCCGGCCACCGGCAGCGACAGCAGGAACTCGCGCCGCTGCGGCGCATGCCATGCGTTGGCCAGCAGGTGCGCGAGCGCGCGCGGCTTCGCGCGTTCCCCGCGCGACAGCCCCGAGCCGTTCTCCACCTGCACGTCGTCGGCGGCCAGGCCCTGGCGCGCCAGCCACTCGTGCATGCGGGCCTGCGCGTTGGGCAGGGTGGCCGCGCGCAGCGGGAATCCGCGCGCCAGCGCCAGCATCAGGTGGCGCGCGGTGACGTTGTCGCTGGACTTGTTCATGTCGTGGAGCACCACCGGCAGCGGCTGCGACAGGTGCACGGCCCAGGGCAGCTGCTGGCGGCCGTCGGCGCCGGTGGGGATCAGCGACGCGCCCACGCGCCGCGCACGCTCGATCACCGTGCCGCTGAGCGAGCCGCCGGCCTCGGCCCAGAGGCCCGCGAGCGCCCGCGTGCTGAACAGCGCCGGCGCGTTGGGCACCAGCACCAGCTCGCGATGGCCGCAGCCGGCGCTCCACGAGCCCTGCACGTCCAGGTGCGCGCCCGCGGCGTCGTCGGCCAGGCGCGCGCTGGCCGAGCAGCCGCCGCGCATGGACACCTTGTTGACGATGCGCACGCCCGCCAGCGGCGGCTCCAGCGTGACCGCCGCCTTGGCGCCGGGGGCACCGTCTATGCCCACGTGCAGCAGGCCCTCGTCGATCGCGAACGCGTCCGGACGCACGTGGTACGCGCGGCCGGTGCTGGGGGGCGGCGTGTTGGCGAAGTCGTCCTCGGTCAGGTCGAACGCGTAGCGGTCGAGCACGATGTTGCCGGCAATGCGCTTCAGGCCCTGCGCGCGCAGCTGGGCGAACCACTCGCGCAGCTCGGCCGAGCTCAGGCGTGCGTCGCCACCGCCGACGATCAGCAGGTCGCCCAGCAGCGTGCCGTCCACCAGCGTGCCGCCGAGGAACGCGAAGGTGCGCCAGCGGAAGTTGACGCCCAGCAGGTCCAGCGCGGCCAGCGACGTCACCACCTTGGTGGTCGAGGCCATCGCATAGCTCGCCTCGGCGTTGACCGCCACCAGCGGCGTCGCGTCGTCGACCGGGCGCACGAACGCCCCGAAGCTGGCCAGCGGCAGGCCGCTGGCGCACAGCAGGCTCTCGGCGGCCTGCGCGGGCGTGCCGCGCCGCGGCGGCCCCAGCCCGTGGGCGGCGGCACCCGGCGCGGGCAGCGCGCCTGCCAGCGGCACGACACCGGCCGCCGCACCGGCCGCCAGCAGGCGCAGCAAGGCCGCGCGGCGCGCGACGGCGGGCGCGTGGAGGTCGCGAGGGGTTCGGGCAAAATGCCGCATCCCGCGAGCGTAGACCTCGCCGCCCGGCCCCGGTAGCCCAAAAAGCGCAGCCGGCGCTCCCTACTTCATGGTCGCCGCCCCGGCGCCGCGCCCTTGCCTCCGCCCACGATGACGCCAGACACCCCCGCCGACGGCACGCCCCCGTCCGCCGACGACACCGCCGCCAGGCCGGACTACCCGCGCCGCGCCATCCGCAGCTTCGTGCTGCGCGCGGGCCGCATGGGCAGCGGCCAGGTGAAGGCGCTGGAGACCCTGGGGCCGCTGTACGTGCTGCCGCACCGGACCGCGCTGCTCGACTTCGACCAGACCTTCGGCCGCCACGCCCCGACGATCCTGGAGATCGGCTTCGGCATGGGCGACGCCACCGCGCGCATCGCCGCCGCGCGCCCGCAGGACAACTTCATCGGCATCGAGGTGCACACGCCCGGCGTCGGCGCGCTGCTGCAGCGCATCGACGAGCTGGGCCTGACCAACCTGCGGCTGCTGCAGCACGACGCCGTCGAGGTGCTGCGCGACATGATCGCGCCCGGCGCGCTGGCCGGCATCCACGTGTACTTCCCCGACCCCTGGCACAAGAAGAAGCACAACAAGCGCCGGCTGATCCAGGCGCCGTTCGTGCACGAGCTGAGCGCGCGCCTGGCCCCGGGCGGCTACCTGCACTGCGCCACCGACTGGCAGCCGTACGCCGAGCAGATGCTGCAGGTGCTGGGCGCCGAACCCACGCTGGCCAACAGCGCCGACGGCTACGCGCCGCGTCCCGAGTGGCGCCCGATGACCAAGTTCGAGAACCGCGGCCTGAAGCTGGGCCACGGGGTCTGGGACCTGGTGTTCACGCGGCGCTGAGGCCGCGCGACACCGTCCGGGCGCCGCGCGCCCGGGCCGTCAGTCGGCCCACTTGATCATGCCGGTCATCCACGTGGCCAGGACGACGATGCCGAAGGCGATGCGGTACCAGGCGAACGGGATGAATGTGTGCGTCGAGACATAGCGCAGCAGCCAGCGCACGCAGACCCAGGCGGCCAGGAACGACACCACGAAGCCCACCGCGAACATCGGCAGGTACTCGTGCAGGTTGCCGGCCAGCTCGTGACGCACCTTGAAGACCTCGAGCACGCTCGCGCCGATCAGCGTCGGGATGGCGAGGAAGAAGCTGAACTCGGTGGCCACCGGGCGCGCCAGGCCCACGAGCAGGCCGCCGATGATCGTCGAGCCCGAGCGGCTGGTGCCGGGAATCATCCCCAGGCACTGGCAGAAGCCCACCTTCAGCGCGTCGAGCGTCGTCATCTCGTCGATGTGGTGGATGCGCGCCAGGCGGCCCTTGCGGCTCTCGACCCACAGGATGATCAGCCCGCCGACGATGAATGCGCCGGCGACGACCGGGCCGTTGAACAGGTACTTGGTGATCGCCTTGTGGATCGCGAAGCCGATCACCGCCGCCGGCAGGAAGCCGACGATGATGTTGGTGACCAGGCGGCGCGAGTTCGCGTTGCTCGTCAGCGTGCCCAGCGTGCGGCTGATCAGCTGCCAGTAGACGATCAGGATCGCCAGGATCGCCCCCGGCTGGATGGCGACCTCGAACGCCTTCATGACGTCCGAATCGGGCAGGCCCAGCAACTGCTGGGTGAGTATCAGGTGGCCCGTCGACGACACCGGCAGGAACTCGGTGAGCCCCTCGACGACGCCCATGACGGCGGCCTTGATCAACAACAACGTATCCACGCTCGACGCTCCGTGAGGCCGTACGCGGCCCGAATCTGCTTGAAGCGCGCGATGATACGCGGCGGCGGCGTCCGAGCGCCGGCCCGGCGTTCAGGAACCCTTCAGCCCTGCTTAGGCGAAATGGACATGTGCAGCCCGCGCGAGGTCACCGCGATCGGCGAGGCGACCAGGTTCAGGCGATCCATCTCGTCGGCCTGCGCGGGCTTCATCCGGTAGACGACGAGGTTTTCCAGCACGTTCTCCGCCACCAGGCCGCCGATGCGTTGCGCCCCGCCGCGCAGGTTGCTGGAGCCGCTCGACAGGGTCAGCTCGCGCACGCGCACCTGGGTCATGCGGATCGTGTGGTCGGCGCTCTGGAAGCGCAGGCCGTAGTCGAGCTTGACGTGGCCCATCGCCGACGAGCCGAACAGGCGGTCGGCCGCCGAGACGTCGAGTTCGGTGCCGATGCGGTTGGCCTGCGGCATCAGCGTGAGCACCGGATTGGCGATGTTCAGGTCGATCACCTCCAGCACCTGGCGATCCATCGGGAACTGGCGTGCCAGCAGCAGCGTCAGTTGCGACTCGCTGATGTCGACGTCGTGGGTGCCGATCAGGCTGGCGCAGCCCGAGAGCAGGCCCAGCACGCCGGCGCACAGCGCGCCGGCGGCCGCCGACAGTCGCAGCACCGCGCGCCGGCGGTCGCGTCGCCCGATCGGCTGGTTGCCGCATCCATCCTGTGTTGCACTGGTCATCGCATTGCCTTCGCCGCCCGTGCACGAAGAGCCGGGCCATGCGGGATCAACGCGCGGCGGGGCGATCCCGCCGACACGACCCCCCCGCGGCGGGCCGGCACGTCCGCACCCATTGCCCGGCGACGGCGAATCCTGCTAACATTACTGACCAACGAGTCATTAACGCGATGCCACCGTTTCCCAACGATCCCTGTCTGTTCCGCCGTCGCCGCAAGGAAGCCCGTCCGGCCGAACTGCTGGAGGCGGCGCTGACACTGTTCGTCGAGAAGGGCTTCGCCGCCACGCGCAGCGAGGAGGTGGCGCGCGCCGCCGGGGTCTCCAAGGGCACGCTGTACCTGTATTTTCCCAGCAAGGAAGAACTGCTGAAGGCGGTGATCCAGCACTTCCTGGGCGCCGAGATCGAGGCCGGGGTGCAGGAGGCCGCCGCCGCCGACGGCCCCACCGCGCAGGCGCTGGAGCAGTTGCTGGTCAACTGGTGGCAGCGCGTCTACGAAGGTCCGGCCTCGGGCGTGTTCAAGCTGGTGATCACCGAGATCCGCAATTTTCCCGAGATCGGCGAGTTCTGGGTCGAGCGCGTGGTGGTGCCGGGCCAGCAGATCGTCTCGGACCTGCTGCGCCGCGGCATCGAGCGCGGCGAGTTCGCGCCGGTGGACATCGACTTCGCCGTCCATTCGCTGCTGATGCCCATGATCCTGCTGTGCGTGCACAAGCATTCGTTCGCCGCCTGCGGCATCGCCAAGGAGCTCGATGTCGATCCCCTGGCCTTCATGCACGCGCACGTGCGCCTCATACTCACGGGCCTGCAAGCCCGTCCCGCCGATTCCGGCGCCGCCGCCGTCCGCGCGAGCGGCCAGCCCGCATAGAATTTGAGGGTTTGCCCGCAGGCTCCCCCTTTCGCTCCGAGGAATACGCATGAACATCGAACAAGCCCGTTTCAACATGATCGAACAGCAGATCCGCCCCTGGGACGTGCTGGACAAGGGCGTCCTGGGCTTGCTGGCCGTGGTCCGACGCGAGGATTTCGTGCCGGCGGCCTACCGCGCGCTGGCCTTCGTCGACACCGAAGTGCCGCTGGGCGAAGGCGAGGCGATGCTGGCGCCGCGCGTGGAGGCGCGCCTGCTGCAGGAACTGCAGGTGCAGCGCCACGAGCGCGTGCTCGAGATCGGCGCCGGCTCCGGCTTCATGGCCGCGCTGCTGGGCCACCGGGCGCAGAGCGTGATCGCGCTGGAGGTCAAGCCGGCGCTGGCCAGGCTGGCCACCGACAACCTGCGCCGCAGCGGTGCGTCCAACGTCACCGTGGTGCAGGCCGACGGCGTGCACGGCCACGCCGCCGAGGCGCCGTTCGACGCGATCCTGTTGTCCGGATCGGTGGCCAAGGTGCCCGAGCAACTGATCAAGCAACTCAAGCCGGGCGGCCGCCTGGTGGCCATCGAGGGCGAGGAGCCGGTGATGGAGGCGGTGCGCTACACCGTCGCCGCCGACGGCAGCTTCGCCCGCGTGGCACTGTTCGACACCATCGCCCCGCGCCTGCACGGCTTCCCGGAGCCGGCGCGTTTCCATTTCTGAACAGCCCGGCGTGACGCGCAAGGCGGCCCTCGGCCTTGCGTGCGCACGCCGCGTCCGTCGAAGGCCTGCGACCCGGTCGCAGTCTGTCGGCTGAAAACGTCGTCAGGGGGTGCGCCGGCTGCAGGTCGTCGCATCGCGCGTGCATCTCGTCGCGCAAGCCCGTACAACCCTGTCCCAACGCCAACCGGCTCGATCACCCAAGGATTTTCCATGCCCATTTCGCGCGCAGGTCTCGCCTCGATGTCGCCGGCCCTCAAGCCGCTCGTCGGCGCCCTCGTCCTGGCCTTCGGCGCCGTCGGCGCGCAGGCCCAGAGCCTGACCGAAGTCGTGCAGGCCGCACGCGGCGTCGATGCCACCTACCTCGGTGCGCGTTCGAGCGCCGACGCAGCGCACTACCGCTACGAGCAGGCGCGTGCCGTGCACCTGCCCACCGCGGGCCTGCAGGTGCAGGCGGCACGCGACAACAGCACGTCGCCGCAACTGGGTTCGACCGGCATCGCGGACGAGACGGTCAAGACCACCAGCCTCGGCGCCACCCTCAATGCGCAGCAGAACATCTTCAATCGCCAGAACGACCTGTCGGTCGACCAGGCGCAGAAGCTCGAGGACCTGGCGCAGTCGCAGCTGGCCCAGGCCGAACAGGACCTGATCGTGCGCGTCGCGCAGGCCTACTTCAACGTGCTGGCCGCGGCCGACGCGCTCACTTCGGTGCAGGGCAACAGCAAGGCCATCGGCGAGCAGCTCGCCTCGGCCAAGCGCAACTTCGAGGTCGGCAACGCCACCATCACCGACACCCGCGAAGCCGAGGCCCGCGCCGACCTGGCACGCTCGCAGCAGATCGCCGCGGAGAACGACCTGCTGGTGGCCAAGCTGGCGCTGGACCAGCTCGTCGGCCGCAGCGGCGTCACGCCGCATCCGCTGATCCTTCCCGCAGTGCTGCCGCCGGTGGTGCCCAGCCAGGCCTCGGACTGGGTGGCGCTGGCAGAATCCGACAGCCCGGCCCTGCGCCAGGCCCGGCTGAACCTGCAGGTCACCGAGCTCGAGACCGAGCGCGCCAAGGCAGGCCACCTGCCAACGGTGGTGGCCAATGCCACCTATGGCCGCAGCCGGGCGCACGAGGCGATCGACTCCGTGGGCGCCTTCACCGGCAACAGCCGCAACGCGGGCGTGTCGGTCACGCTCAACGTGCCCCTGTTCTCCGGCTTCGCGATCCAGAACCGCGTGCGCGAGACCGTGGCCCTGGAACAGAAAGCCCGCACCGATGCCGATGGCGCCCACAACAGCGTCGTCCTGGGCACCCGCACCGCGTTCGTCGGCGCGCTGACGCAGGCTGCGCAGGTCAAGGCGCTCGAGGCCGCCGAGGCCTCCAGCAAGCTGGCGCTCGACGCGACGCTGCTGGGCTACAAGGTGGGCGTCAAGGTCAACCTCGACGTGCTCAACGCGCAGTCGCAGCTGTACTCCACCCAGCGCGACGCCGCCGGCGCGCGCTACCAGTACCTCGTCTCGCAGTTGAAGCTGCGCCAGGCCGCCGGCAACCTGACCGGCAACGACCTGCTGCCGATCGACGCGCTGCTGGTGAAGTAGTCCCGCGCTAGCCGTCGACGAGCTTCAGGCGCACCACCGGCCGCGCCGGCTTGCGCCGGGCCACCTCCTCGAAGCCCGCGTCGTCGAACAGGCGCTTCGAGCCGAACCAGGGCGCGTCGCTGGCCGACGGCTGCGCCTTGTCCACCGGATAGGCCTCCAGCAGCCGCACGCCGCGCCGGCGCGCATAGTCGACGGCGCCGGGCCAGCAAGGCCCCGGCGACGCCCTGCCGGCGGTACTCGGACGGCACGACGAAGCAGACGATGGACCACACGGGCTGGTCGTCGACCGGCTTCATCGCCGGCGAGTTCGCCAGCTTCGCATAGTCCTGCCGCGGGCCCAGCGAGATCCAGCCCACGGGCGTCGGACCCAGGTAGCCCAGCAGGCCGGGCGGCGGATCGGCAGCGGCCAGGGCCGCGAGCGCCGCCTTGCTGCGCACGCGCTGTTCATCACCCGGCCGCGTGTAGGCGCCCTTGCCGCGGACCCGGTAGTACATGCACCAGCAGCCCCGCGCGACGGAACAGCCGCGGGCCTCGAAGACGGCCTCCAGGTCGGCCCAGCGATCCGGTGTCAGCGGATGGACGACGAGCTGCATCGGTTCCTCCTCGTGCGTCGGCGGCGGGCGGCGGCGGGCTACAGCAGCCGCACGATGCGCTCGGCCATCCGCTCGGCCGCGCCCTTGTGCGTGGCCGCGAACGCGAGCGCGCGCGCGCTGGCCACGGTCTGCAGGTCGCTGCCCACCACCTGCAGCGCGCGGTGCAGCGCGTGCGCCATGTCGGGCTCCTGCCAGGCGGCGCCAGCCAGCGCGGCCTGGCGCGCGGCCTCGGCGAAGTTGAACGTGGACGGGCCCATCACGATCGGGCAGCCGCAGGCCGCCGCCTCGATCAGGTTGTGGCCGCCCAGCGCCATGAAGCTGCCGCCCAGCAAGGCGACGTCGGCACTCGCGTAGTACTGCGGCATCTCGCCCAGCGAGTCGCCCAGCCACGCGTCGACCGCGAGCGCCGCGGCCGAGGGCATGTCGCCCCACGCGCTGCGGCGGGCCACGCGCAGGCCATGCTGCACCAGCAGGGCCTCCACCTCGTCGAAACGCTGCGGATGGCGCGGCACGACGATCAGGAACGGATTGCGGCCGGTGGTGCGGCCCCATTCACGCATCAGCTCCGCCTCCTCGCCCTCGCGCGTGATGGCGGCCAGCACCACGGGTCGGCCGAGGGCCTGGTGCCACTTCTTCCCGCGTGCCAGCAGGGCCGGCGACGGGCGCACGTCGAACTTCAGGTTGCCCGAGAGCGCGACGCGCTGCGCGCCGGCCTCGCGCAAGCGCCCGGCGTCGTCCTCGGTCTGCGCGAGCACGTCGGTGACCAGCGCGGCCGCCGGCCGCATCAGTGCGCCGAAGCGCTCGCCGCGCCGCGCGCTGCGCTCGGACAGGCGGGCGTTGGCCAGCACCATGGGCACGCCGCGCGCGTCGGCCGCGTGCAGCAGGTTGGGCCAGATCTCGGTCTCCATCAGCACGCCGACGGCGGGCCGGGTGCGCTGCAGGAAGCGACGCACCGCGCCCGGGGTGTCGAGCGGCAGCCAGGACTGGCGATCGCCGTTGCGCATCAGCACCTGGCCCGCGTCGCGGCCGGTGGCGGTGCCGTGGGTCAGCAGCAGCCGCATCTCGGGGCGGCGCAGCCGCAACGCGTCGATGAGCGCGCCCGAGGCGCGCGTCTCGCCCAAGGACACCGCATGCACCCAGATCGAGCCGGGCTCGATCTCGGGGCCGTAGCCCAGGCGCTCGCGCATCGCGAAGCGATAGCCGGGCTCCTGGCGGCCGCGCAGCCAGTAGCGCAGCAGGATGGCCGGCACCAGCAGGCGCAGCGCGAACGTGTAGGCGCGCAGCGCGAGGCGTTGCTTGAAGGTCATCGCCGGCGGCCTGGTCACGGGAAGGCTCAATGCGCGGCCGCGCCGACCTCGGCGTCGGGCTTGACCTTGCGCAGCGCGGCCATGAAGTCGCGCTGGATGCGCTGCAGCGCCGCGTCGGTGTGGCCCTCGAAGCGCAGCACCAGCACCGGCGTGGTGTTGGACGCGCGGACGAGGCCGAAGCCGTCCGGGTACTCGGCCCGCAGGCCGTCGATGGTCAGGATCTCGGCGCCGGGGAACGTCGCCTCGGCGAGCAGGCGCTCGATGATCTTCGGCGGCTCGCCCTCGGCGCAGGCCACGTTCAGCTCGGGCGTGCTGAAGCTGGTGGGCAGCGCGTCGAGCACCGTGCTCGGGTCGGCGCTGCGCGACAGGATCTCGAGCAGTCGCGCGGCCGTGTAGGTGGCGTCGTCGAAGCCGTACCAGCGCTCGCTGAAGAAGATGTGGCCGCTCATCTCGCCGGCGATCGGCGCGCCGGTCTCCTTGAGCTTGGCCTTGACCAGCGAGTGGCCCGTCTTCCACATCAGCGGCGTGCCGCCGGCTTCGCGGATGGCGATGGGCAGGCGTTGCGAGCACTTGACGTCGAAGATGACGGGCGCGCCCTTGACGCGGGTGAGGATGTCGCGCGCGAACAGCATCAACTGGCGATCGGGGTAGATGATGTTGCCGCCGCGGGTGACCACGCCCAGGCGGTCGCCGTCGCCGTCGAACGCCAGGCCCAGTTCGGCCTCGGTGGCGTGCACGGTGCGGATCAGGTCGACCAGGTTCTCCGGCTTGGAAGGATCCGGGTGGTGGTTCGGGAAGTCGCCGTCGACGCGGCTGTAGAGGTCGATCACGTCGCAGCCGAGCGCACGCAGGATGCCGGGCGCGGACGCGCCGGGGATGCCGTTGCCGGAGTCGACGACGATCTTCATCGGCCGCGCCAGCTTGCAGTCGCCGACGATGCGGTGGGTGTACTCGGCCAGGATGTCCATCTTCGCGACACGGCCCGCGCCCGTCGCGTAGGTCTCGCTCTCCATCAGGCGACGCAACTGCTGGATGTCCTCGCCGTAGATCGCGCGGCCGGCCAGCACCATCTTGAAGCCGTTGTAGTTCTTCGGGTTGTGGCTGCCGGTGACCTGGATGCCCGAGTGGCAGCCGTGCCGGCCGCGCGTGGCCGCCACGTAATAGAGCATGGGCGTGGTGACGGCGCCGATGTCGACCACGTCCAGCCCGGTGGAGGCCAGGCCGCGGATCAGCGCGGCCGCCAGGCGCGGCCCGGACACGCGGCCGTCGCGGCCCACCGCCACCGCCTTCTCGCCCAGGCGCACGGCCTCGCTGCCGAACGCGCGGCCCAGGTGCTCGGCGAAGGCGTCGTCGAGCGCCTCGTCGACGATGCCGCGAATGTCGTAGGCCTTGAAGGCGGATGCTTTGACTTGCATGGGGGTGTTTTCCGAGGCTGGAGGGTTGCGGGCGATTCTACGGGTCGCCTCCGTCCGCCCGCCGCGACGGCGCGCGGGCGGCTCGCGCCGTCGGCTGTCGATTCGTCGGTCGCACCCGCCGGCGGTCGCGCCCGGATGGCGCCCGGCGCGGCGGTGCCTACACTGGCAATCCATGAACACCGCCCACCCCCGTTCCATTGCCGAGCTGCGCGCCGCCTGGCGGCTCTGGCTGTCCGCCACCGCGCCGACCGCGCCGCCGCTGTGGGTGCAGTGGACATGGACCCTGGCCTTCTCGCTGGTGGTCGCCGCGGGCTTCACCGTGCTGGGCTTCGCGGTCAACGCGACCACGCTGGCCCAGTGGCTCGACCTGCGGGAATGGGCCACGTGGTACGGGCGCAACCTGACCGTGTCGCTGTCCATCGGCATCGCCATCCAGGCCGTGTTCAAGATCGCCTTTCCCCTGCTCGGCCCCCGGCGGCTGGCCGGCCTGCACGGCTGGCGGCGCACCGCGTTCTTCTCCACGGTGCCGCTGCTGGGCGTGGCCATCGGCTGGCCGATCGGCATGACGCTGGTGTTCGGCAACCTGCGCCAGTTCACGGACATGCACTCGGGCAACGTGGTTTCGCTGGTGGTGCTCTCGCTGGCGATCAGCCTCGCGTTCTACTCGTACTTCTCGATGCGCACCAACCAGATCCGCGCCGAGATGCGCGCCAGCGAAGCGCAACTGCGGCTGCTGCAGGGCCAGATGGAGCCGCACTTCCTGTTCAACACGCTGGCCAACGTCATCAGCCTGATCGACGCCGACGCGCCACGCGCCAGGCACATGCTGGAGGCGCTCACCGACTACCTGCGCGCGTCGCTGGGCGGCCTGCGCCACGACGACAGCACGCTGGGCAGCGAGCTGGAGCTGGCGCGGCGCTACCTGCAGCTGATGCGCACGCGCATGGGCGATCGCCTGCGCTTCGAGATCGACGTCGACCCGGCCCTGCACGGCGCCGCGCTGATGCCGCTGGTGCTGCAGCCGCTGATCGAGAACGCGGTCAAGCACGGCCTGGAGCCGCAGGTCGACGGCGGCCGCGTGCGCGTGACGGCGACCCGCGCCGTGCTGGACGGCCGCGACGCGCTGCAGGTGTGCGTCGAGGACGACGGCGCCGGCCTGGCCGAGGCGGCGCGCCGCCCGCGCCGCGCGGTGGCCGGCGGCCCCGACGGCAACGGCATCGCGCTGCACAACCTGCGCGAGCGCCTGCAGGGCCGCTTCGGCCCGGCCGCCCGGCTGAGCCTGGCCGATCTCGCCGACGTGCACGGCACCGGCACGCGCGCCTGCCTCATCGTTCCCTGGCAGCAAGCCAGCGCCGCCTGACAAGCCCCCAACCCTCGACGGACGTGCCCGCCATGCCTCGCGCCCTCATCGCCGACGACGAAGCCCACCTCGCCCACTACCTGCGCGACCAGCTGGCCGCGCTGTGGCCCGAACTCGAGATCGTCGCGATCGCCCGCAACGGCCTCGAGGCCGCGGCCGGCATCGCCGAGCTGCAGCCCGACATCGCGTTCCTCGACATCCAGATGCCCGGCCTCACCGGCCTCGAGGTGGCTGCCGGCATCGAGGGCCTGACCCGGGTCGTGTTCGTGACCGCCTACGACGAGTACGCGCTCACCGCCTTCGACGCCGAGGCACTGGACTACGTGCTCAAGCCGGTGACCGCCGAGCGCCTGGCGCGCACCGTCGACCGGTTGCGCCGCGCGCTCGCGCCGCGCGACGGCGCCGACGGCGACCCGCCGGACGACGCGCGCCTCGCCCGCGCGCTGCGTGCCCTGCAGGCCGGCGCCGCGCCGCCGCCGCCGCCGCTGCGCTGGATCCGCGCGAGCCAGGGTGAACTGACGCACCAGGTGGCGGTGGCCGACGTGCTGTTCTTCCAGGCCGACGACAAGTACACCTGCGTGCGCACCGCGCAGGCCGAGTACCTGATCCGCACGCCGATCGCCGAACTCGCGGCGCAGCTCGACGCCCAGCAGTTCTGGCAGGTCCACCGGTCGACGATCGTCAACCTCGCGCACCTGGCCGGCACGCGGCGCGACGATGCGAGCCGGCTGTACGTGCGCATCGCGGGCAGGAAGGACGAGCTGCCGGTGAGCCGGGCCTACGTGCACCTGTTCAAGCCGATGTGAGCGCGGACGCCGCGCGCGTTCAGGTCTTCCTGAGCGCCGTCTCGCGCTGGCCCGGCGTCAACGCCCCCGCGCAGTCGGCCGCGAAGAAGGCCCAGTTGTCGGCGTTGCGCAGCGTGGCGGTGCTGGGATAGCCGGCGTGCGGGCCGATACCCGACCAGGCATAGCGCGACTGGCCGTCGTCGACGTCGTGGGTGCCGCACACCAGGTGCGACAGCTCGTGCACGAGGATGCGCGTCCAGTTGGCCTGCCCGCGCAGCACGTTGCCGGCGACGTCGTCGAAGAACGCGCCCTCGACGTAGACCACGTCCATGCCCTCGCCGCGCGCGCGGAACGCGAACGCCTCGGTGCGCAGGAAGTCGGCCTCGTCGGCGCCGCGCGCCCCGCGCAGCGGCACCCAGTCGGTGATGACGAAGCGTCCGCGGTTGAGCGTGGCGACGATGGCCTTGAAACCGCGGGTCAGCGTGGCCACGAGCGCGTCGAGCGCGCCGTCGCCAAGACCGGGCTCGGCGAACCAGCGGCGCACCAGCGCGCGCGCCTCGGCGCGATGCGCGGGCAGGCCTGCGGGCGCCGCGCGCGCGGGACGGGCGTCGGCCAGCACCATCGTGGCGCGCTGGCACCAGGCCAGGCCCTGCAGCGTGGCCACTCCGAGCCAGCGCCGCTGCGCCGGCTCGAAGTGCTCGCGCCGGCCCGCCAGCAGCTGGCGCATGCCGGCCGGCGTGGCCGCCTCGTCGGCGAACTGGCGGCTGGGCCAGTTGGTGAACTCGGCCGGCAGCGCGACGATCCAGACGCCGCGGCTGCCGCTGCGGCTCTCCAGGTGCACGTGGCACAGCAGCTTCAGGGCGGCGGCGCGCTGGCGGACCTCCGCTGCCAGGAGGTTGTCGCCGGCCAGCGCCGGCGCGGCGGCGCGCAGCAGCCCGTCGGCCTCGTCCACGCGCTCGGCGTCGTCGCCCTGGGTGGCGCGCCGGCGCAGCTCGTCGAGCGCGTCGGCGCGCGCCACGTCGAAGCCGGCCAGCCCCATCAGGCGCGCGAGCCGCGCCACCATCGGCTGCCAGCCCGGCTCGAACGCGTCGGCGCCGGCGAGCGCGACGCGCGCGGCGTCGTATTCGCTGCTGAACTTGCGGTTCCAGTCCACCATGGCATCAGCACCCCGGTCTGCGGGTGGGCGGGCCGGGTGCCCGGGCGACGCGGCGGCACGCGCCGAGGGCTACAGGCCGCCGCCGGGCTGCGCGTCGTCGGCAACCGACTTCGCCGAGTCCGGCCGCCCGTCCGGGACGACGGTCCGGCCGCACATCAGTCGAAGGTGTAGGCGAACTCGCCGTCCTTGACGCCCACGCGCACGCCCGTGATGGGCGTGGCCTGCATCGTGCGCGTGAGGAACTCGCGCGAGATCTCGGGCAGCATCGTGTTGGTGAGGATGGCGTCGATCATGCGGCCGCCCGACTCGCTCTCGGTGCAGCGGCTGACCACCAGCTTGACGACGTCGTCGTCGTAGTTGAACGGCATCTTGTAGCGCGCCTCGATGCGCTTCTTGATGCGGTTCAGCTGCAGCACGACGATCTTGCCCAGCATCTCGTCGGACAGCGGGTAGTACGGGATCGTGACCAGGCGGCCCAGCAGCGCCGGCGGAAAGATCTTGAGCAGCGGCTCGCGGATCGCCTTGGCCATGCCTTCCGGATCGGGCATCAGGTCCGGATCCTTGCAGAGGTTGGCGATCATGTCGGTGCCGGCGTTGGTGGTCAGCAGGATCAGCGTGTTCTTGAAGTCGATCTGGCGGCCCTCGCCGTCCTCCATCCAGCCCTTGTCGAAGACCTGGAAGAACAGCTCGTGCACGTCGGAGTGCGCCTTCTCGACCTCGTCGAGCAGCACCACGCTGTAGGGCTTGCGCCGCACTGCCTCGGTGAGCACGCCGCCCTCGCCGTAGCCCACATACCCCGGGGGGGCCCCCTTGAGCGACGAGACCGTGTGGGCCTCCTGGTACTCGCTCATGTTGATCGTGATCAGGTTCTGCTCGCCGCCGTACAGCGCCTCGGCCAGCGCAATGGCGGTCTCGGTCTTGCCGACGCCGGAGGTGCCGGCCAGCATGAACACGCCGATCGGCTTGTTCGGGTTGTCCAGGCCCGCGCGCGAGGTCTGGATGCGCTTGGCGATCATCTCCATCGCGTGATCCTGGCCGATCACGCGCTTGCCGAGCAGCTGGGGCAGCTTCAGCACGGTGTCGATCTCGTTGGCGGCCATGCGGCCCACGGGGATGCCCGTCCAGTCGCCGACCACGCTGGCCACCGCCTGGAAGTCCACCGTCGGCAGCATCAGTGGGTTCTCGCCCTGCAGCTTGGTGAGCTCGTCCTGCACGCCGCGCAGCTCGGACATCACGTCGTTGCGCTCGCCGTCGCTCAGCATCGCCTGGGGCTCGGCCGCCTTGTCGGCGCTGGCCTCGAGCGCGCTGCCCGTGCCCTCGATGGGCTGCAGCGAGCCGCGCAGCTTCGAGCGCAGCGCGAGCAGGCGGTCGACGAGCGCCTTCTCGTCGTCCCAGCGCTTGCGCAGGCCGACCAGGCGCTCCTTCTCGGCGGCCAGCAGGGCGTTGACGGATTCCTCGCGGTCGGCCGTCGGGATGCCGATGGCGGCCTCGCGGGCGATGATGCCGATCTCGGTCTCCAGCGCCTCGATGCGGCGCTGGGAGTCGTCGACCTCGGCCGGCACCGCGTGCAGGCTGATGGCCACGCGCGCGGACGCGGTGTCGAGCAGGCTCACCGACTTGTCGGGCAGCTGGCGCGCCGGGATGTAGCGGTGCGACAGCTTGACGGCGGCCTCGAGCGCCTCGTCGAGGATCTGCACCTTGTGGTGCTTCTCCATCGTGCTGGCGACGCCGCGCATCATCAGGATGGCCTTGGTCTCGCTGGGCTCGTCGACCTGGATGTTCTGGAAGCGGCGGGTGAGCGCCGGATCCTTCTCGATGTACTTCTTGTACTCGGCCCAGGTGGTGGCGCCGATGGTGCGCAGCTGGCCGCGCGCGAGCGCCGGCTTGAGCAGGTTGGCCGCGTCGCCGGTGCCGGCGGCGCCGCCGGCGCCCACCAGGGTGTGGGTCTCGTCGATGAACAGGATGATGGGCTTGGGGCTGGCCTGCACCTCGTCGATGACCGAGCGCAGGCGCTGCTCGAACTCGCCCTTCATGCTGGCGCCGGCCTGCAGCAGGCCGACGTCGAGGGTGAGCAGCTGCACGTCCTTCAGGCTGGGCGGCACGTCGCCGCGCGCGATGCGCTGCGCGAAGCCCTCGACCACCGCCGTCTTGCCCACGCCGGCCTCGCCGACCAGGATCGGGTTGTTCTGGCGCCGGCGCATCAGGATGTCGACCACCTGGCGGATCTCGTCGTCGCGGCCGACGATGGGATCCATCTTGCCGCTGCGCGCCTGCGCGGTGAGGTCGACGGTGAACTTCTTGAGCGCTTCCTGCTTGCCCATCTGCGCCGGCGCCACGGCGCCGCTGGCCTCGCCCGGCTGCGCGCCGCCGCCGACGTTGGAGCCGTCGCTCGCCGCGAGGGTGTCCTCGGGCGAGCCCGAGACGATCCTGGCGAAGTTGTCGGAGAAGTCGTCCGGCTTGATCTTGCGGAACTCGGCCGACACCGCGTACAGCGCGTTGCGCAGGTTGGGCGTCTTGACGGCGCCCATCATCAGAAGGCCGGTGCGCACCGCGCTCTCGCCGTACTGCAGCGTGCCGTAGACCCAGCCGCGCTCGATCAGGTCCTGGATCACCGGCGAGAAGTCGGAGATGGCCGTGGCGCCGCGCGGCAGCGCGTCGAGGGCCGTGGTGATGTCGCCGGCCAGCCGCGACGCATCGAGCGCGTAGTGCTTGAAGATGCGGTGCAGGTCGCTGTCGCTGGCCTGGATCAGCTGGTGCAGCCAGTGCACCAGCTCGACGTACGGGTTGCCCCGGAGCTTGCAGAAGACCGTCGCCCCCTCGATCCCCTTGTAGGCCACCGGATTGAGCTTGCCGAACAACGCGACACGACTGATTTCACTCACAGGGAACTCCTCATGCGGGCCTCGACGTGCCCAGTTGGATGGCTGATTCGATTGGAGCTTTGTTGCCGGGGCTTTTCAATCCCCTTTCATGCGGAGGCGGGGTTGCGCCTGCCGCATGCATCGTCAGGTGATACCCAGCACCAGGTCGCCCGCCGGCGCCGGCGACGCGCGCGGCCCCAGCCACGACGTCCAACCCAGCGCGCCGGCGGCGCCCAGCCTGACGGCCGGCACTTCTTCCTTCTTCAGCACCAGGTGCATCTCGCACGACAGCTCGTGGCCGATGTAGTTCAGCACCCAGTCGCGCAGCCGCTTCATGCTCTCGCCGCCCGGCAGGAAGCGCTTGTACTGCTCCAGGGTGAGCGGACCGATCTCGATGCGGAAGCGGGTCTGGCAGTCCCATACCTTGGCGCCGATGACCGCGCTCTGGCCGAGCGCCACCGGCGCGCGGCGCAGGCCGATGCGCGAGTGCGCCTCCTCGGGCAAGCGCATCCAGTGCGGCTGCCACTGGTGCACGCGCACCGGCACGCGGAAGAAGTCGTTGAGCACGCGCTCGAGGCCCTCGGCGCCATGTACGGCGCGGCCCAGGATGCCGGCGGCGGCCAGCCGGGCGCCGTCGGGCACGCAATCGCGGCCGGTCAGCGTGGCCTGTCCGTAGCCGGCGATCGAGCCCACCCAGCGGCTGAACGGATCGTCGTCCGGGCGGTCGAGGCTGACGGCGGGCTGCGCCTCGGCCCAGGCGCGGTACAGCAGCGACAGCAGCCGGTGGTGGAACATGTCCAGGAAGCGCACCAGCGCGCGATCCGAGGGCGTGCGGCGCGAACGCTCTCGCGCATACTCGGTCAGGTGCAGCGGCAGCGGGCCGTTGGCACCGAACAGGCCGAAGAAACGCTGCTGCAACGTGGGCGGCGTTCCGCCCTCGCCGGCCGTGAAGCGCGCGATGGTGGCCGGCGCGAACGACAGCGACGGCGACTGCGCGAAGCGGATCGGATCGTCGCGCAAGCGCAGCGAGGTACCGATGCGCGGCAGGCCCGGATGCGCGCTCTCGAGCAGGCGCACCGCCTGGAAGAAGCCAAACTTGTGCGGCTCGTCGGCGAGCTGGCGCAGGAGTTCCTGGCGCGCCTCGTGGCGCGCGGCCGACGCGGCCTCCTTGCGCGCCAGCATTTCGGCCACCGCGGCGGCCTGGACGCCGACCTCGCCCTGCAGCGCGTCGAGCGCGCCCAGCACGTCGGCCACGCTGAGGATGCGGGTTCCTTCCGGATCCTCGTCCTCGGCGTGCGCCGGCGCCGCGGGCAGCTCGCTCATAGCACCGAGCGCGCGCCGATGCGCGGCGGCCAGGTCTTGACGACGCCGCGCGACTGCGACGCGAGCACCAGCTGCGTGAAGCTGTTCATGCTGGCGTAGCGGGCCAGGAAGCGGTCGAGCACCGCGCCCAGCACCAGGATGCCGGTGCCTTCGAAGGCGCGCTCGTCCAGCGACAGCCACACCTTGGTCCCGCGCCCGAACACGATGGGGCCCTTGACCGGCACGCGGCTGATGGCCGCCTCGCTGCGCACCGAGACCAGGCCCTCGAGCTGCTTGTGCAGCGGCGACAGCTCGTCGAGCCCGTACAGCGACAGCAACTCGCGCAGCGAGGCGGCACCGCCCTTGCCCTCGCTGTCGATCAGCGACAGGTAGTTCAGCGACAGGTGGCTCAGCGCGCGCCACGGCCCCTTGCCCTCGCCCACCGGCGCCACGGGGCGCGTGGGCCCGCGGATGCAGCGGATGCCCTTGACCGGCGTGTTCTCCTCCAGGTAGAAGTCATTGGCGCTGCCGATGGTCAGGGTCAGCGGCAGGTCGCGGTTGGTGCTGAGCGTGTCGACGGCCAGTTGCACCACCGACGCGGGCCAGGGCGCGCTCTGCGGATCGGCCAGCGTCACGTAGAGCTCGGTGCCGATGTAGCCGCTGCGCGGGCCGCGCTGGCGCGCCGACTCCGAAGGCACGCGCTGCATGCGGCGCGTGGAGTAGAAGGCGTAGGAGTCGGCGCCGGCGTCGTCGTAGCGCGCGTACAGCGGCTTGAACTCGCGCACCTGGGTCACGCCAGACTTGTCGATGCCTGCCACCGACAGCAGGGAGAACACCTCGTAGTCCATCGGCCGCGCGCGATCGCTGACCACGTGGAACTCGTGGTCGCGCGTGTTCACCTCGACGCGGTCGGCGCGCTTGCGAAACAGGTTGATCGCCGGCGTGCAGTGCAGCGCGAAGTTGGACGGGTCGAGCGACTTCTCCAGCGTGACGTCGCTGCGGTCGGTGATGAACAGCAGCTCGAACTCCGACGAGCCGATCCGCCCGACGAGCTCGCGCAGGCCCTTGATCCGCGCGAACAGGTAGCGCGCCGGGAACGCGGCGTACTCCTTGAGCAGCCGGTAGCCCGACAGCGCGCGATCCTGCACCGGCATCAAGGCCTCGTCGTCCTCGAAGCCGCCCGGCGTCAGCGCGTCGGGGCCCAGCACGCCGGCCAGCGACTGGCGGCGCAACGGATCGACGACCGCGATGGCCAGGCAGCGCGCGAACAGCTGCTCGTAGACACGGTGCGCGATGCCGTCGTCGCCAGCCATGTGCAGGACCAGTTCGTCGAGCTCGAGCTGGTTGGCGATCAGCGACGCACCCACCTTGAAGCGCACTCGCAGGCAGGCATTGGGCGAGAGCAGGCCGGCGAGCGCCGCAGGCGGCACGTCGGTGACGTGCGACTGGAAGCGCGCCTGGGCGATGCGCAGCGGCCATAGCCGCACGGCCTGGCCGGTGGTGAAGCGGCACGCGGTGCGCTCGCCGGGCTGCAGGCGGGAGCTCATCGCGCTGCCGCGCGGCACCACCGGGCCAGCGGCCAGCGCCGGGTCATCGAAGTCGGCGTCGAACTGCGCGATGAGCATCGACGGCGTCGGCGCCAGGTAGCCCGGATAGACCAGCTCGAGCAGGTACTGCGTGAAGCGCGCGTACTCGGCGTCCTGCTGGTAGTGCACGCGGCCGGCCAGGAAGGCGAAGCCCTCCAGCAGGCGCTCGACATAGGGGTCGACGCACTCGCCGCCGGAGGTGGTCTGGTCGAGGGCGAGCCGGGCGGCGATCTTCGGGTGCTCGCGCGCGAATTCCGCCGCGGCATCGCGGATGTGCAGCAGTTCCTGGCGGTAGTAGCCGAGTAGACGGGGATCCATCGTGGCCTGGCGTGGGGTTGTCTTAAGGGGCCTTGGATTCGACGACCTGTGTCATGCCGCTCTCGAGGTCGATTTCGGTGCGCATGAAGATCTCGAGCGGGATCGGCTGCGACCAGAGCTGGCCTTCGATGCGAAAGCCCAGCACGTTGTGCGAATCGGCGCTGGCGCGTTCGGCGCTGACCTTGAGCGTGTGCGCGATGATGCGCGGCTCGAAGCGCAGGATCACCTCGCGCAGCACGCGCGTCAGCTCGCCGAGGTCGTACTGCGATGCCGGGCGGCCCGCGAGCGGCGGCATGCCGTAGTTGATGACCGAGCCGACCAGCAGCGGGTCGTCATCGAAATCGATGCTGGACTGCGTGGCGTTGAACAGCCAGTTCAAGTCGCGCAGCACGTTGTCGCGCAGCCGCTGCAACGTGGCCGAGCGGTTCTCGCGCGGTTCGGTCGTGCGGCCCGGTTCTTCGTCGACGAGACGATCGAGCAGCGACGGGTAGAGCCGGTCGCGCGACAGCGCCTCAGCCATCGGCTTGCGGCGTGGCGTCGGCGGCGGGCGCCGCGGCCTCCACGAGCTCGGTGTCGAAGGCGATCACGCGCACGTCCAGCAGCGCGATCTCGGCCTGATCGGTGGTCAGCATGCGCTGGCCGACGCCGTGCCAGGCACCGCCCGGCTGCTCGCGCCAGTCGGTGGCGCGGGCCAGCCGCAGCGCGGTGTCGGACTCGCGCTCGGTGCCGGGGTAGCGGGTCGGGATCAGGGCGACGTTGGCCGCGCCGTTTTCCAGCGTGAGCGTGGCCGGCGTCCATACGAAGTCGCGCAGGTCGGCCGGCTTGTCGATCTCGATGCGCATCAGGCGCGAAACCGGCAGCCAGTAGTACTTGCCGTTGATGATGGCTTCGATCACCGGTCCCAGCCGCGAATCGGCGTCGGCCAGCCAGGCGAACGGCGCGTCGTCGAGCGTGCCCGACGTGGCCGGCGCGATCTCGAGGGCCTGGGCCCGCAGCGCGGCGGCGGCGTCGGCGCGGCCTTCGGCATCCACGCGCAGGGCCTCGATCATCATGGCCAGCCAGTCCTGCGGCTGACCCAGCACAAGCGGCGAACGCTTGCCCTCGAAGACCTCGCGCCGCAACGCCTCGCAGCGCAGGGCCTCGCGGTAGGTCTCCACCATCGGCTTGGAAGACGGGTCGAGTTCCAGCAGCACATCGAGCTGCGTCGCGGCCTTGATCCATTCGCCCTGCACGCAGTAGAGCTGGAACAGGAAGATCCGCAGGTCGGACCGCTGCGGCTGCTTCTGGATCATCCGACGCAGTTCGTCGAAATGCGCCAACGGGTCGGCAGAGGAAAACTGCATCGCGAGATCGATGGACGCCATGGACACTCACCCCGGGGAAAAATGGCGACGCCGGCCAATGGACCGGCGCCTTCAGGAAATCGATCTTCCTGCGCTGTGCGTCTCGCCATCGACCCTGCGGTCGCAAGGCAAGGCGCGCGAGGAAGACGACCGATCCGCGAGCGGACCGGTCGTGCGCGGATTACAGCTTGACGTTTTCCGAGATGTTCCAGCCCATCGACGGCGTGGCGCCCTTGCCGCCCTTGGCCGCCTGCTCGACGTACTCGACCTTCACCTTGGCAAAGTTCAGCGTGACGTTCTCGGTCAGGCGGTCCTCGCCCCCCGAGCCGCCTTGCGACATGCTGGTGACCAGCACTTCGCTCATCGTGATCTTCAGGTACTCGAGCGGGGTCTCGCCGGCCTTGCGGACGACCAGGACCGCTTGATCCCAATGCTTGCCGTTGCAGGTGGACAGCAGCAGGTCAGGGGTGGACTTGTCGAGGTACTTCGTGAAGGACAGGTCCTGCACGTTGACCTTGCCGGCACCGGCGCCGCCGCCGACGTGGGCCGAGCCCGAGTTGGATGCACCCCAGCTCCACGCCAGGACGTCGATCTCGCCCTTGTGGGTGGAATCCTTCGATTCGCCAGCCAGGGAATCGATCTTGATGAACATGTCCATTGCCATTTTTATGCTCCTTGTAACCATCCCAGCCCTGCAGGCCGGAATTCGCCCCTGTTGGGACTACGCCCCGAAGGGCTCAGGCCGCCTTGCTGGACGGCAGTTTGGAAACCAGCCGAAGGGAGATGCTCATCCCTTCGAGCTGGTAGTGAGGCTTGAGGAAGAACTTCGAGGTGTAGTAGCCGGGGTTGCCCTCGACCTCCTCGACGATCACCTCCGCAGCGGACAACGGCTTCTGCGCCTGGATGGTCTGTCCCGCGCTCTCCGGGTTGGAGACCACGTAGTTGCTGATCCAGTCGCTCAGGTAGCGCTGCATGGAATTGGCGCTGGCGAACGAGCCCACCTTGTCGCGCACCATGCACTTCAGGTAGTGCGCGAAGCGGCACGACGCGAACAGGTACGGCAGGCGCGCGGCCAAGTTGGCGTTGGCCGTGGCATCCGGATCGTCGTATTCGGCAGGCTTCTGCAGCGACTGGGCGCCGATGAACGCGGCAAAGTCGCTGTTCTTGCGGTGCACCAGGGGCATGAAGCCATTCTTGGCCAGTTCGGCCTCGCGGCGATCGGAGATCGCGATCTCGGTCGGGCACTTCATGTCCACGCCACCGTCGTCGGTGGGGAACGAGTGCACCGGCAGGTTCGGCACCGAGCCGCCGGATTCCACGCCGCGGATCGTGGTGCACCACCCGTACAGCTTGAAGGCGCGCGTGATGTTGGTGGCCATCGCATAGGCGGAATTGGCCCACACGTAGCGGTTGTGGTCGGCGCCCTCGACTTCTTCCTCGAACTCGAACGCCTCGATCGGGTTGGTCTTGGCGCCATAAGGCAGGCGCGCCAGGAAGCGCGGCATCGCCAGGCCGATGTAGCGCGAGTCGTCGGATTCGCGCAGCGAACGCCAGGCGGCGTATTCGGAGTTCTCGAAGATCTTGGTCAGGTCGCGCGGATTGGACAGCTCGCGCCACGAATCCATCTGCAGCGTGGTCGGCGAGGCGCCGGCGATGAACGGGGCGTGCGCCGCGGCGGCGATCTTGGCCATCTCGGCGAGCAGTTCGACGTCGACCGGGCTGTGGTCGAAGTGGTAATCGCCCACGAGGCAGCCGTAGGGATTGCCGCCCAGCTGGCCGAATTCCTCTTCGTAGACCTTCTTGAAGATCGGGCTCTGGTCCCAGGCCGTGCCCTTGTAGCGCTTGAGCGTCTTGTGCAGGTCGGTCTTGGAGATGTTCATCACCCGCAGCTTGAGCATCTCGTCGGTTTCGGTGTTGTTGACGAGGTGATGCAGGCCGCGCCACGCGCCTTCGAGCTTCGTGAAGTCGGCGTGGTGCAGGATGATGTTGACCTGCTCGGACAGCTTCTTGTCGAGCGCGGCGATCAGGCCTTCGATCGTGTTGTAGACGTCGTTGGACACCAGCGCGGTGTCGGCCAGGGCCTGCTGCGCGAGCGTGTGGACGGCGTTCTCGACGGCGGACTTCGCCTGGTCGGTCTTGGGCTTGAATTCCTTCTGCAGCAAGGCAGCGAAATCGTCGAGCTCGGCCATCGCGCCGGCGGCGGCGGTCGATTCTTGTTGGGTGGTCATCGGGGGACTCCTCGGATCTCTGGGCGGGTCGTGGGCGCTTCGCGCGGGGGCGCGGCGCTTACTCGGCCGGTGCGTCGGTGGGCTTGGGCGCGGCCGCGAGCGACTTCAGCAGCTCGGGGTTCTTCAGCACGTTGCCAAGCAGCTCCTCGGCGCCGACCTTGCCGTCCATGTAGGTCAGCAGGTCCTTCAGTTGCGTGCGGGCTTCCAGCAGGTTGTTCAAGGCACCCACCTTGCGCGCCACCGCGTCGGGCGAGAAGTCGGCCATGCTCTCGAAGGTGATGTCGACGCTGAGGTTGCCTTCGCCGGTGAGCGTGTTGGGCACCGCGAACGCGACCCGCGGCTTCATCGACTTCAGGCGCTCGTCGAAGTTGTCGACGTCGATTTCCAGGAACTTGCGATCGGCGACAGGGGCGAGCGGCTCGGCGGGCTTGCCCGACAGGTCCGCCATCACGCCCATGACGAACGGGATCTGCATCTTCTTGTTCGAGCCGTACAGCTCGACGTCGTACTCGATCTGGACCCGCGGCGCCCGATTGCGGGCGATGAACTTCTGGCTGCTTCCTGACATGACGGTACTCTCCTGGGCAATTCGGTTGGCGCTTATCAGTCTGATTCAGGTTCTTCGAGCGAGATGCCTCCCAGCATCTCGATGCGATCGCGCGAGTCCGGCATCAATTCCTTGACGATCGCGTTGAAATCCATCTGCAGAAGCTTGACCGCACGGTCGACAAACATCGGCGCCGGGCTGCTGGGCTCGGACTTGCGCAGAAACACGGCGACCTGCTGGAGGATTCTCACCGCATCCGCCCGCGATGCCAAGCCGCCCGAACGGGGGATTTTCCCGGCGGCTCCGGCAGACCCCCCTACTTCGCCTGCGGACTCCTCGTCGCCGGCGGCATCCGCCGCCTCGGCGGCGGTCGCGGCGTCCTGCTCGGCGTAGAACTCGCCGACCCGGCGCAGGGTGTTCTGCAGCAGATCCAGGTTGGGGCGCTGGCCGCTGCGCTCGGAAAACAGCTTGACGATGGCCTGGACGGCCGCCAGCCCGGTGGCGATGCCGTCGCGCCTTTCCTGGTTGGCGACGGGGTCTCCCGTCTTCCAGGCGGCGGCCAGCAACCCCTGCGCCGGCGCCGTCTGGCCGGCGGGCGGCTGCATGCGACCGAGCACGTAGTCGAGATCGCGCACCGTGAACCGGCCGACCTCGCGCGATTCGACGATGACGGTGCCGCGCAGCGTGCGCAGCAAGGCCTCGGTGCTCGCCGAGCCGTACGACTGCGCGGGGTCGGGCGACAGGTTGGAAAGGACGTTCATGCGCTCGATCGGGTCGTCGCCCTCGTCGCGATCGAGCATCGGGTAGAGCGAATCCCAGAAGGTCTCGAGCAACGTCGCGATCAGCTTCAGGCCGTCGGCCAGTCCGGGCAGGCCGCGGTTGGCGAGTTCGGCGCGGGTGAGCCAGGCGGCGACGCGCAGGTCCTTGGTCTTGCCCAGGAGCTCGGTGGCCTGTTCGCCGACCTTGCGCCAGTTCGGCTCCTCGGCACCGACCAGCTCCTGCGTGGAGGGGTCGATCGTGCCGGGCGTGCCGGCGGCGAAGCGATCGAGCTCCGCGACGCCGGCGTATTCCAGGTCCGGGCCCGCCGGCTCATTGTCGTCAATGGGACGCGCGAGGGCGTCGATATCGATCACGTTGGAAGGTCTCCGAGGCTGGTGGCCGCCGCGACGGCACGGCCAGGGCACGGGCTAGTGTATGTGGACGGTGGCACGGCGGTCACTACGACAAGCTACGTACAAGGGTATGCCCTCAAGACACGCGGCTGTCACGGGTCGGCTGCGGCGGTGCGGCGCGGTCACAGGAGGTCGGCCAGGGACGAGGCCGGGGCCGCGGCTGCCGGCGCGATCAGGTCGACGAAGGACGCGGGCGGCGGCAGCGCCGCCAGGCGCAAGCCGCGCGCCGGGACGGCCTCGGAGCCCGCGGTGTAGAGGCACACCCGCGGGCGCGCGGCGTCGGCCGCCGCCCCCCCGGGCATGGCCAGCGCCTCCATGGCGCGGTCGAAGTCGGCCACGGCCAGCGTGGGCGCCAGCGCCGCGAGCGCGGCATCTTCCACGGCGAGCCAGGCCTCGGGCTCGGCGCTGAGCGCGGCCAGCGCGGGGGGGCCGGGGTCGGCGAAGGCCAGCGTCAGGGGGAAGTAGCGCCCGACCCGGTCGACGCTCGCGAAGAACAGCCCGCGCCAGCCCAGCGGCCCGCAGACGCCCGGGGCCACCTGGAAGCGCCAGATCGGCGCCGACAGGTAGAGCTCCAGCCAGCGCCCGCCCAGCGCCTCGCGCGAGGCCTGCATGCCCAGTTGCAGCCACTCGTCCCAGGCGGCGGTGAACTCCCACGGCAGGCGGCGCGTGACGAAATCGCCCTCGCTGGGCAGCTTGCCGTAGAACCCGCCGCCGCTCATGCCGCGCTCCGGGCCGCGTCAGCCGGGGCAGCGGAACTGCGCCAGTTCCGCGAGCCGCATCGGGTTGCGCACGCTGCCCGAACGCAGCTCGAAGAAGACGTGCTTGCCGCCCTGTTCGTAGCTCACGCTCTGGCGCTCCGGGGTGCCGCCCTCGACCTTGCCGGCGTCGACGAAGCGAAACAGCGCCCACGGGCCGTCGAAGATCAGCGGCGTGGCCGACGGCTTGCCGCCCACCAGCAGCGTCAGCTTGATCTGGCTGGTCGGGCTCAGGCTGGGCCAGCTCAGGCGCGCCCCGGCATTGCTGCCCGGCTTCATGGCACTGACCTGGCCGTCGATGGCCAGCTGCACTTCGGTGACGCCGTCGTCCACCCGCTGCAGCAGCAGGTCCAGCGAGGCCGACGGATTGGCCGCGCCGCCGGGGAAGAAGGCGTCGCGGATCGTCGCGGCGCGCTGGAAATTGGCGATCGTGGCCGGCGGCAGCGCGTCGACGCCCGCGGCCAGCTGGATCGGCTTCCACACCGGGCCGTTCATGTCGACCATGCCCACGAGCTTGGTCTTGGCGAAGCCGTCGATCACGCCGTTGGGGGCGAACAGCTTGGCGAAGTCGCCCAGCGGCACTTCCTTGCCGACGCCCCGCGCGAACGGATAGCGCCCTTCGACGGCGGCCTTGCAGAAGCCGCCCACCTCGCCCGCCGCGGCCGCCTTGACCGCGGCCTGGCCGGCGCTGGCCGACTGCGCGCCGCTGCGCGCGATCAGGCCGTTGAGCAGGTTGCTGATGGGCGGTGGCATGCGGTCGGCCTCGCTCTTGATCCGGGCGACGATCAGCGCATCGGACGTGGGCGGCGCGCCGCGCTTGATGGCCTCGTCGGTGGCGCGCAGCTGCACCTCGTACTCCTTCAACACGCCCAGGGTCGCGTCGAGCGGCACCGGCTGCCCAGCCGGGCCGGCGACGACGCGCTGCAACTGCTCGAAGTGGGAGTCGACCACCGCCTCGGGCTTGGCCGTGGCGCCGGGCGTGGCCGTCGGCGTGCCCAGGAGCTTGTCGACGGTGCTGCGCATCGCACCGGCAGCCTTGTCGAGGACGCCCGCGGCCACGGCCTCGGCCGACTTGTCGTTGCCGGTGGCCAGCTTGGTCTCCCTGGCCACGCCATTGAGCAGCAGCTTCAGCGGCGAGTCGCCCGCCGACAGCAGGGCCATCGTCCGGATGCTGTCCTGCAGGCTGTTGGACTGGACCAGGCGCAGGTCGCCCAGCAGGTCATCCCATGTCTTGATGTACTCGTTGAGGTACAGCTGCTGCACCTCGGTGAGCGTCGTGCCCAGGCGCGCGACCCCCGAGCCGTTCGACTGCGTGCCCAGCACCCACGCCTCCTCGTCGCCGAGCTGCTTGACCAGCAGCGGTGCCTGCGCGCGGAAGCCCTTGTCGAAGCCGGCCACCGTGAACAGCGCGGGCACGCCCTGCGACAGCGGCGCGCCGGACGCACGCGTGAAGACCAGCGCCGCCTGCGGGCCACCGGCCTCGGTGACGCGGAAATCGGGCATGCCCTCGCCGCCGGCGGCCAGGCGCTTCAGCCGCGAATAGGCGCGCTCGGCGAGCGACGATGCGGCCAGCTGCTTGCGCACCTGGTCGACGAGGCCCTGGTCCTGCGGCAATACCATCTCGAGCGGCAGCTGGTCCAGCGCGGCGCCCAGGTGATCGCGCAGTGCCGAGCGCTGCTGCAGCGTGACGTCGCGCGACAAGGTGCGCTCCCAGTCGGCGGACACCCAGGCCTGGACATCCGCCGCCTTCAGGTGCGCCGGGTCGTACAGCATCACGTAGGTCTTGAGCGCCTCGTAGCGCACCTCCGGCGAATCGGCGTCGCGGATCTGCTGCTCGAGCCGCAACGCGATGCGCGGCAGGAAGACGTCGCGCAGCAGGCCCAGGTAGGCCCGGTTGGCCTGCGTGCCCAGCTTGCCGCTCTGGCTCAGTCCGAAGGCGCGCGACATCGGCACGCCGGCGTCGCGCTCGTCGTAGCCGGTGGGCAGGGTGCGCGCGGCGTCGAGGACCGGCAGCACCGTCATGACGTCGCCCGTGGGCAGCGGCGGCAGCGCCGCCGTCCGCCGGGCGAGGTCGGCCGTGGCGGTGGCGACGTCGCCGATCAGCACCTGGTTGCGCACGAAGCTCACCGTCCAGCCGACGATCAGCAGCAGCGAGAGCAGGGCCAGCACCGAATAGGCTGCCAGCGCGATGCGGCTGCGCCGCTTCTCGATGACGGCGCTGCGCCCGCTGATGTCGGACTCGGCGAAGATCACGCTGCGCAGCAGGTGCGTGAGGAAATAGCTGCGCCCGGAGGCGGCCGCCGGCGGCAGCACCTGGCGCTCCAGGCCGTAGGCGCGCGAGATGTTGCCCAGCACGCGGTCGAACGGGCTGCCTTCCTGCGTACCGCTGGTGAAGTAGACGCCGCGCACCATCGGCTCCTCGCCGAAGGCGGAGCTGAGGAAGGCCTCGTCCAGGAAGGACTTGAGCATCTCCTTGAGCGCCGCGAACTGCTGAGGGAAGGCGAACAGCGTGGCACGGCGCTGCGGGTCGCGCTCCTCTTCCATGCGGGTGGTCAGGCGCGCGTTCAGCCGCCCCACCAGCGCGTCGAACTCGCTCGCGAAGGTGGCGCCCAGCGGCGCGCCGGCGGGCATGGGGAAGTCGAACGTGGTGCCCCACACCTGCGCCCGCGCCTCGCGGCCGAGGTCGCCGAAGAACTCGGCGAAGCCGGCCAGCAGGTCGGTCTTGGTGACGATCACGTAGATCGGGAAGCGCACGCCCAGGGTGCCGTAGAGCTCCTGGATGCGCGCGCGGATGGAGCGCGCGTAGTCGTCGCGCTGCGCGGCCGACGACGTGAACAGGTCGGACAGGCTGACGGTGACGATCGCGCCGTTGAGCGGCTGGGCCGGGCGGAACTTCTTCAGCAGCGTGAGGAATCCCGTCCACGCCGCGGCGTCGACCTCGCGGTTGCTGCTCTGCGTGGTGTAGCGGCCGGCGGTGTCGAGGAGCACGGCCTCGTCGGTGAACCACCAGTCGCAGTTGCGCGTGCCGCCGATGCCCTTGACGGCGTCCTTGCCCATCTTGCCTTCGAGCGGAAAGCGCAGGCCCGAGTTGACCAGCGCGGTGGTCTTGCCGGAGCCCGGCGCGCCGATGAACATGTACCAGGGCAACTGGTACAGGTAGTTGCGCCCGCTGCCCGACTTGTCGTCGAAGCGCGCCTTGCGCAGCGTGGCCATCGCGTCGTCGAAGCGCTTCTTGAGCTCGGCCACCTCGCGCTGCGACAGCGCCGAGTTGCTGGAGGCGCCCTCGCCCATGGCCGACAGCATCGCCTTGTTGGCACGCCACGCACGGTACTGCTTGACGCCCTCGACGGCCGCGAAGACCAGCAGCACCAGGACGATCAGGCCCAGGCGCGCGCCGGCGGAGCCGAGCGGCCGGTGGTCATAGAACGCGATCGCGTCGCCGACGAACCAGATCAGTAGGGAGACGACCAGCAGGCCGATGAACGCCAGGACCCAGCGATTGGCGAAGAAGCGTTTGAGCTTTGCCCACATGTTTTCTTGTTCTCCGCCCGGTTAAGCGCCGGTGCGCAAGGTGATCTCGACACGGCGATTGCGCGCACGGCCATCCGGGGTCGTGTTGGGCGCCAGCGGCTTGCTGTCGGCCAGGCCCTCGGCCTTGATCGCGTGGTTCTGCACCGTCTGCCCCAGCAGCGCCGCGACCCCGCGCGCGCGCTCCAGCGACAGCTCGTAGTTGGACGGGAAGCGCAGCGACCGCTTGGTCGGCTGGTTGTCGGTGTGGCCGCTGACGGTGACGATGCCCGGCACCTGGTTGATCGCCGCGGCGATGCGGTTGATCACCGGCACCAGGTCGGGCTTGATCTCGGCGCTGCCCGGGTCGTAGAACTTGTCGCCGTGGATGATGACGTGGCTGGACGTGGCGTCCTCGTTGACCTCGAGCTGGTCGGCCAGGATCTCGGCGGCCAGCAGCGGCTTCAGGCGCGGCGCGGCGGGCGGCGGCGGCGGCGGCGGTGCCCGCTTGAGGTCGCCGACGTCGGAGTGGATGGCGGCCAGCGCGTTGAAGACCGGGTCGGACTTCGACGCCAGCAGCAGCGCGAAGACCAGGTACAGCACGAACAGCAGCAGCGCCACGGCGGCCAGCACCAGCCACACGGACAGCCGGCGCACCAGCGGCTTGGCCACCCGCTGGACGCCCTTCCACTTGCCGGAGAGGTCGCGTTCGAACTCGCCGCGCTCGCGCCGGATCACGCCGTGCAGCCGGTCGCGCAGGGCGTCGAGCTGGGTCCGGCCGTTGTCGATGACGCTGTAGCGCCCCTCGAAGCCGAGCGCGATGCAGACGTACATCAGCTCCAGCAGGTCGATGTTGCGGCGCGGGTCTTCCATCGCCTTCTCGAGCAGCTGGAAGAACTTCTCGCCGCCGAAGCCCTCGCGGTGCAGCGTGACCAGCAGGCTCTGCTGCACCCACTCGGGGCTGGCGCCCCAGGGCATGTTGGCCACCGCCTCGTCGATGACCGTGCACAGCGCATAGCGGCTGATCAGCACGTGCTCGGGACTGGCGCCGGCGGCGCGCGCCCGGCTCTCGAATTCGGTGATCGCGCGCAGCAGGTAGTCGCGCAGGCCGGCGGGGTCGGCGTGGTGCAGCGAGCGCCGGATGGTGGGCACGGTGTTGAGCAGGACCGCGGCGTTGGCCACCAGCGGGTTCAGGCCCACCGGGCCGCTGGTGTCCTCGACGTCGGACAGCACCGCCGACGCGTCGAGGGTCATCGCCTGGCCGGCCGCGGGCGCGGCGGCGGCGCGCCGGCCACCCGGCTTCGGGATCATGATGGTCGCTTCGGAATCGTCGGGCGGCGGGGCGCCGGGAGCGCCAGGGAATTGAGGTTCGCTCATGGTGGATTCGCTCGATGGGGGCTCAAGGCTTCAGCGCCCAGAGCTCCAGCTGAAGGCCCGGGAAGTCGCCCGCGATGTGCAGCGCGATCACCTTGGTGATGTCGAGCTGCTTCCACAGGTCGCCGCTGCGATCGAGCTGGAAATAGGTGAAGCCGGCGTAGTAGGGCATGCGCGGCGGCGCCATCGGCAGGGGCTCGACGGCGATGGCCGGCAGGTGCAGCCGCACGAGGTCGCGGATCTTGTCGGGCGGGCCGATCTTGACCTGCGACGGGAACCGGGTGCGCACGAACTCGCCCGGCTTGTCGGCGTTGACCGCGAGCACGAACTGCGCGTTGCGCAGCAGGTCGGCGTCGGGCACCATCCCCGTGTACAGGCCGGCTGCGCGTTCCTGCAGCGGGATCGGCACCGCGTTCGGGTTGATGACCTCGGTGAGCAGTTCGCGGATGTCGAACATCAGCGGCTCGAAGGTGTTCTTCAGGTCCTCGTGGCGATAGCTGGCCTGCACCCGCGCGCGCCGCTTGCGGCGGTCGCTGAACGTGGCGAACTCGCCGGCGGCCTGCACCAGCACCGCGTAGAGGGCCTCGGGGTGCAGCGACTCGCGCTCGCCCAGGTGGGTCAGCCAGGGGTCGTAGCGGTTGGCGACCTGCAGCATCATGAAATCGCCGATCTCGCCCACGCCCTTCTGCTGCGACTGGTTCAGGCGCGCGGCCAGCGTGTCGGCGCGATGGCGCACCAGGTTGCGCGCCTCGACCAGGAAGTCCTGCAGGCGCGCGGAGCCGCGGCAATCGAGGGCCGGCGCGATGAAGCTTTCATCCAGCACCAGCTGGCCGGTGCTGCGGCGCTCGACGATGCGCGCCACCGCGATGCTGCAGAAGCCGGACCGCGGATCCTCGTCGAGCATCAGGCGCAGGTTGAGCTGGCCCAGCTTCATGTCGGCCGGGTCGCCCACGCCCGCCACGTTGTCGTCGATGCGCACGTCCTGGCCGACGAAGCGCGACAGCGCGGTGGCCGGCCCGGCATCGATGGCGAACTCGGGCATGCCCGAGCGCACCAGCGGCAGCGCCAGGTGCACCAGGGTGTCCTTGACCTCGGTGCCGATCTCGAGCGCCAGCGGCGCCGCGTACTCCTCGGGAATGGCGAACGGCGTTCCATCGGGCATGACGCCGCGCGCGGCCTTGATGGACAGGCGGCCGATGCGCAGCGCCTCCTCGTCGAGCCGCAGGGCGGTGAGGCCCCACCCCGGCGAGAACGCGCCGCTCGCGCGGGACTCCACGAGCATCTCGACCGAGCGTTCGAGTTGCTGGAAATGCTGCGGCCGCAGGAACAATCCCTCCGACCAGATGACGCGCTTTCGGCTCATGCTCTTGTTGTCGTGAGAACCGGCGAAACGCGGGGCGTTCGGGTTCATGTTGACGACCCGGAACGACGCGGGGCCGCAGCAAATGTACACGTATTCAACCGGGTCGCCGAGGGTGGGAATGCTGACTTTCCACCCTCGTGGACACCAGTCGCAGGATTGACTTCGCGGCGCGTCGTCGCAGGGTCGGCGGCGCGGGCGCCACAACGGTGCGCGAGCCGCCCCGCGGCCCGCCGCGACGCTCCTGTCTCAGCGCCAGCTGCCGGCCAGCGCGCCGCCCCCCGCGGCAATCGACTGCCAGCCGTGCACCCGCGCGTTGGGCACCCGCCGGTCGCTGCGCAGAACGACCAGGCCTGCCGCCTGCAGCACGTCCAGTTCGCGCTCGCCCAGGTAGGCCTCGGCCACCGCCTGCAGCCGCGGCTCGTCGCCGCTTCGGTCGATGAAGGCCGGCAGGTCCGCCAGCTCCACCAGCGTCTCCACGCCGCCCTGGCCGTGGCCCTGGGCCAGCAGCAACGCCGCGTCGAGCGCCGCGCTGCGCCAGACCAGGGCGTCGTGCAGCCCCGCCGCCGGCACACCGGCGAGTTCGTCGAACGCGAAGGCCGCCACCGGGTCGTGGCGCGGGCCGTAGGGCAGGCGCGCCAGCAGCCGCGGGAAGGTCAGCGCCAGGTGCGGCGCCAGCGCGCTCTCGCGCAACGCCCGCCAGACGCGCGCCGCGTCGCTGGCGAGCACCTGGGGATCGTCGCTCGCAGCCACGGCGGCCAGCGCGGGCGCGGCGCCCGCCAGCAGCACGGCGCCCTGGGCCGTCGCCACGGCGGCCAGGCCGCCCAGCAGCGACAGTTCGACCAGGCCGGGCCCGAACTCCTCGAGGGTGACGACGAGGTCGCAGCCGCGGCCGTCGCCCCGCAGCACCGGCGTGATCGCGGCATGGGCCGGATCGCCGCCGACGGCGCCGAGGTCGGCCAGCAGTTCGTCGGCGCGGCAATCGAGCAGTTCCAGGCGCACGTCGCCGTCGGCCATGTCGAGGTCGCGGACGAAGCGGTCGACGGCACGCCAGGCGCATTCGAGGTGGCGCCAGGCCGGATCACCCAGCACGTGGCGCAGCAAGGCCGCGGCGGTGTCGTCGGCGCCAGCGGCGGCCGGCGGCGGCGCCGCCTCGACCTGCCCGCCCACCAACTGGCGGATGAAGCGGTCGACGGCGGCGTCGGGCCCGCGCGCCGCGGGCGCGGCGCGCGCGGGCGCGCCGGCGGGCAGTTCGCCGCCGAGCAGGCGCTTCATCATCGCGGCCGCGTCTTCCGCCGCGGGCGCGGGCGCGGCCGGCGCGGGCGCCGGCGGGCGCGCGAGCGCGTGCGCGGGCAGGCGGGCGAGCACGCCGTCGGCCGAGAAATCGTCCAGGGTGTCGAGCTCGATGGCCAGCGCGCCGCCGCTGGTGTCGCGCAGGCCGGCGATCTCGACCTGCGGCGCCATGGCGGCGAACACCGATTCGAAGTTGTCGATGTCGACCCGCAGCGTTCGCCGCTCGGCCAGCGGCCCGCGCCCGGCGGTCCCCCGCCCGGAAAAGTCGCCCAGCACGACGACGCGGAACGGCGCGACCTCGTCGCCCTCGTCGGCGTCGCGCCGGCGGCGCGGCGACGGCACGTGCCCGATGTTCAGTTCGATCGATGACGGCATGGCGAAACCTCTGTTGCAGGGCAGGCCGGCGCAGGCCGGGCCACGGATCAGGGTCGGCGACCCGGGCTCAGCCGACCACCTCGGCGACGAGCTGGCCGTCCGCGAGGGACCACGCGTTGGCGCGCGCCGGCACCTCGGCCTCGGCGATGTAGAAGTCGACCGGGCCGAAGAACTCGGCCAGCTGCGCGGGCGGGCAAGTGGGCAGGTAGTTGCGCATCACCCGCGGGTCGTAGAAGCGGAAGAACAGCGACTCCAGGTCGGGCCCGTACACGTGGACCTGCTGGCGCACGTGGCGCCACAGGGCCGGCAGGGCGAGCGCGCTGGTGAGGAACACGCCCCAGTTCTGGCCCCAGCCCTCGGCCAGCAGCCGGCGGGTGAAGGCCGAGCTCTGCTCGAGCTCGACGAGGTAGGGCGCGACCACCGCCATGTCCGGCTCCAGCTGGCCGGTGAACAGGCAGCGCCAGGGCGGCGCATGGTCGGCATGCAGCGCGCCGAGCAGCGACTGGTTCTGCGCGCCATCGAGGATCACGTAGGCCGGCATGTCGCCGGCCTCTTGCCACAGGCGGGCCTGGACGGCCGGGGGCATCGGAAGGGAGCGTTCGGACATGGGTTCCAGTTCAGGGAATCGCGTGCGTCATCTGGCCTTCGACCGTGACGCTGATCTGCCCGGCCCAGTTGCACATCAGCATCGAGCTCTTGTTGAGGGCGGGTTGCTGCGCGAGCATCACGGTCGGCGAACCCGGCGCCCAGGGCGACAGGGTCATCGGAATGCAGGGCATCGGCGTGAGCACGCCCATCGCGGCCGCGGTGGCCGCGGCCACCTGCGGGTTGGCCGGCGACTGGCACATGCCGAACGGCATGATGTTGACCATCGGGATGTGATCCATGATGTTGGCCGCCGGCACGTTGGACGTGTTGACCATGTTGACGGGCAGGACCGCCAGCGTGCCGGGTGCCATGCCCATTGTGCATTGGAGCGTGGCGCCGTGGCAGACATGATTGGGCATGATCTTCTCCTCAGTCGCCGGCACGCCGGCGCATGGACTCGCGCACGCCGGCGCTCAGCCCGGGCATGACGACGACACGAACGGCGCGGCCGTCGCGGCCGCCACCAGGAAGCTGCTGGCCTTGGGCGAGAACGCCGCCGGCGGGGTCGGCGCCACCGGATCCTTCGGCGGGTCGCCACCCTCGCTCTTCATCGCGTCCTTGCCGTCCTTGGGCGCCTGCGGGCTGATCGCGCTGCCCGAGCCCTTGCTGCCGCCCGAGTTGACGTTGACCATGATGCCCTTGATGTCCACGCCCGACGGCCCGACGGTGACGAAGTTGCCGCCGCACACCAGCGAGACCATCATCGGCGACTCGAGCACGATCTTGGAGGCACCCTTCAAGTGCACCTCCTGGCCACCGTCGACCAGGAACATCGTGCCGCTCTTGACATGGATGTCGGACGTGATGTCCAGCGACAGCTTGCCGCCCACCTTCTCGTTGTGGTCGCCGGTCGTCTGGACATGGTGGTCGGCGTCGAACTTGTCGTAGGCGTCGGACTTGACGTAGTGATGCGCCTCGTTGCCGACCCAGTGCTTCTCGTCGTTGAGCACGCGGGTGTCGAAGTCGAACTGCGCCTGCAGGTAGATCTGCTCGGCGCCGTCGGTGTCGTCGAAGCGCAGTTCGTTCCACTTGCCGGCCACGCTCTTGCCGCTGGAATCCATGCTCAGCGTCTTGATGCCGGTGTAGGCGGCGCCCGCGGGGAGCTTGAACGGCGGCATGTTCTCGGCGTTGTGCACGCGGCCGACGACCACCGGGCGGTCGGGGTCGCCCTCGAGGAACTGCACCAGCACCTCTTCGCCGATGCGCGGCATGTTCTGGAAGCCGTAGCCCTTGCCGGCCCAGGGCGTGGACACCCGTGCCCAACACGACTGGCTGCCGTAGCGATCCCAGTAAAACCGCACCTTGACCCGTCCCAGGTTGGCGCCGATCGGGTCGCTGTCGCCGGACGTGTCGGTGTCGGTGCGGAAGTCCGCCACCACCAGCGCGGTCTGGGTGCCGGCCACGCTGGGCCGCGGGGCGATGCGCGCCGGTCGGAACTGCGTCGAGGCGGGAATGCACTGGAACTCGCAGCGGAAGTTCGCCCCGGCCGACGCGTTGCCGGACTGCGTCAGGTTGTTGGTGGCGCGGAAGGTGTGCGCGATCACCAGGTACTCCTGGTTCAGGTCGTCCACCGTGTGGTCGGCCAGGGTGGTCTTGAAGCCGACCTGGATCCTGCGCTCGGTGCCGGCGCCGCGGCCGATCGCGTAGCGGCAGGACGACTCCTGGCCGCGGATCTTCGCGTAGGTCTTCGCGAAGGCCGCGGTAGTCGTGTCGGCAGGAAAGTCGAAGGTCTCCTCGCCATCGTTGGCGTGTCCGCTGGCGTGCGCGCTGACCGTGGCGATGGTGGTGTTGGGCGTGACGTAGTTGTAGTCGCCCGTGGCGAAGGCGCCGGCCTGCACCTGGCTGCTCAGCTCGAACGCGGAAAGCGTGGTCTCGTCGCGACCGGTGCCCGAGAAGCTGATCGTGTCCAGTCCGGGCATCGCGTTGTGCTTGCCGGCATCGTCGACCAGCACGAGCGTGTGCGCGCCGTTGACGTGCTTGAAGTAGTAGTAGATGCCCGCGTGCTCGGCCAGCCGGCTGACGAAGTTGAAGTCGGTCTCGCGGTACTGCACGATGAAGTCGCGCTTCTCGGTGGCGCCGACCCCGTTGCTGACTTCCATCAGCCCGGATCCGCCCAGGAGCGTGTTGACCAGGTCGCCGATGGTCGTCTGGCTGTAGATGCGGGAGTTGGAGGCCCGCGTCATGAACCAGGTGCCGGGGTTGAGCGTCAGCAGGTAGAGGTAGCCCGCGTTGCCGCCGAAGGCCGACGTCGGCACCTGGCCGTACACCGAGAAGCGCGTGACGTAGCCGTTGAAATAGCGTTGCGAGGTGGCGTCGTTGAGCTCGAGCGAGACGGTGGCGTTGGTGCCGAGCAGCTGTTCGGCCGTGACGTCCGAACGCTCCGAGATGACCTCGAGGTTGTACTCGAACATGCGGCCGAGCTCCTCGCGCCCGACAATGCTTTGCACCACGAAGGCGGCGGGGCCCAGCGCGGTCGAGATATTGAGCATCCTGGTCATGTCGCTTGCTCCTGTGGATTCAGGGGGATGGCGGGACGGCGGCAGGCCGCCTGTGCGGGCATCGGGACGATCGTCATTTCGCCTCGCACGGATCGACGCCGCGCGGCGTGGGCGCGAGCGTGAACCCGGTCTTGCCGCCGCCCTTGCGCGCGGTGTACTCGAACGAGACCACCTCGTTGCCCAGCATGCTGAGCAGGTAGCGCCCGCCGACCTGGTCGCGGACGATCTCCAGCCACTCCTGGTCGACCTGGCTGCGACCGCTGTCGGCCATGGGCACCGACTTGCTGCGCGACAGCGTCAGCGGGATCCACGCCTTCGCGCCAGCGTAGTGCACGAAGGCGGCCTCGTTGCCGTCCTGCGTGGCGATCAGGCGCAGTTGCAGCAGCCTGGCCGGCTGGCTGGCGAACTGGAAGCAACGGGTCTGGACGTCGACGGTGGGTTCGGCCAGCGCGGGCCGCAGGGCCAGCAGGGAGAACGCCGCACACAGCGCGGCACGGGTCGTGCAGGTCATTTGATGCCTTCCTTGGCCTTGGCGATGGCGGCCTTGCGCTTGTAGCCGTACGCGATGTCGACGTTCGGGATGTCCGGATCGGGGGGCGGCGGCGCCGGCGCCACGGGGGCGGCAGGCGCCGGAGCGGCCGCCGAGGCCGCCGCGGCCCCCGGCTTGGCATGGTGCGCCTTCGCCGCCGCGGCCTTGGCGGCCTTGGCCGCCTTGGCGGCGGCCTCCTGCTTGAGCTTGGCCAGCACCTTCTGGTCGCTCACTTCCTGCAGTTCGAGGAAGCGCTGGTAGCCGGCCTTGCGGTCGGCGGGATCGGGCTTGGCGATGCCCTTCATCTTGCTGGTCGGGTCGTTCCACAGACCCCATGCGAACGAGTAGATGCGGTTCTCGTGGACCTCGCTCTTGTCGAACGGCAGGTAGACCTGGTCGCCGATGTTGGCGGTCTTGCAGGTGTGCACCAGCAGCCAGTCGAGCGCGATGGGCAGGCGCGCATGGCGTTCGTCGTAGCCGATGAACGCACCGTTGATCTTGCAGCAGATGTACATCAGGTCGTTCTTGTCCGCCCATTGGTTCAGGTCCTTGTACTTCTCCCAGAACCAGCCCGCGGAATCGGCGGCCCATTTCGGCTCTTCGATCTCCTTGGCATGCTCGCCCAGGAAGTCGTGGTTGACCGACTTGCCGTAGGCCTTGTAGCTCTCCTCGAAGGTGAGCTGCAGCAGCCCGCGGCCTTCGTAGCCGCCGTGGCTGGCGCCGAGCTCCTTCATCCACTTGAGGTCGCCCGTCTCGGGGCCGATCTGCGACAGGATGTGGGCCTTGCGCAGGCAGGTGTTGATCGAATGGGCCTTGAACGCGTCGTTGATCACCGGCAGGAACGCGACGCAGTTGGCTTCGGTCGCGTTCGGGAAGATGCTTACCAGTTCGTCGTGCGTCAGGTCGCGGTTGCAGGCACACACGAGCGACTTCACGGGCGGCGGAGGCACCACCTTCGCCGCGGCGTCGTTCTTGCCGACCGGCCCGGGCGTGGCGCCGGAGACGCTGGCCTGGTGCTTGCCCGCGGGCCCCGGCATCTTGGCCTGCGCGGGCGGATGCCCGCCGCCCGTGGGCCCCTGGTGGCGGAAGTCAGCCATGGCGGACGGCGGCGCGGCGCCCTCGTTGCGGCGAACGTCGGCGTAGCGGCGCCGCAGGATACAGGTACCGGGTATCGGACGCACGCCCCCCGGCCCGGACGGCGAACGTCCCGGGTGCGATGGCGGCGGAGGGTTCAGGCATGCGGGTCATGATGATCGTCGTTTCTTCCAGCGGGTCACCGGGTGAATCTAATCGGAAGCAGGCCGACTTGCCAGACGGGTGACTGCGGAGACGACCTGCACGCGACACCGGCCCGCGGCGCGCGGCATCGGCGGACGGGAGGCGTCGCACGCGCCCTCCCCTTTACGGATGGCCGCCGTCGGGCACGATTCTCGCCTCAAACCCGCGCCTTCGCGCACCGCCAATTGGGGGGTTGCGCCGCCTGCAATGCCGGGCCGCGACGCCCCGGCGCACGCGGTCTCAGCCACCCTGCAGCCGGCGCACCAGCCGCGCCGCCCACCCGGGCGACTGCGGCGTGCCCACCTGCACCAGCAGCGCCGAGACGTTGTCGCGGCCGCCGGCCTCGTTGGCCGCGTCGACCAGCACCGAGGCCGTCTCGCCCAGCGGCCTGCCGGCGGCGAAGTGCGCGGCGATCGCGGCGTCGTCCAGCATGTCGGTCAGGCCGTCGGAGCACAGCAGGAAGATGTCGCCGACCAGCGCCTCGTGGTCGTGCACCTCGAGGTCGATCTCGTCCTCGATGCCCAGCGCCCGCGTGACGATGTTGCGGTAGCGCGTGTCGAGGATCGCGTCCACAGACAGTGCGCCCATGGCGATCTGCTCGTCCACCCAGCAATGGTCGCGGGTGATCTGCTCGAGCACGCCGGCGCGCCAGCGATAGCAGCGCGAATCGCCGAGGTGGGCGACCGTCATGCGGTCGTGCATCAGCACGGCCACGACCAGCGTGGAGCCCATGCCCTCGTAGTCTGGTTCGCGCCGCGCCGCGGCGATGATGCTGGAATTGGCGCGTGCGGCCGCGAAGCGCATGTCCTCGTGCAGGCCCGCGCGATCCGGCGACACCGGCTCGGCGTGCAGGTGAGGCAGGGCCGAGGCCAGCTCGTCGAAGATCTCGTCGACCGCCATCCGGCTGGCGACCTCGCCGGCCGCGTAGCCGCCCATGCCGTCGGCCAGGATGGCCAGGCCGAGGTTGGCGTCGAAGCGGACCGCGTCCTCGTTGGCGGACCGCACGCGGCCCGGGTCGGTGCGCGAGGCGATCTCGCAGTGGGGTGCCGTGGTGCTCAGAGTGGCCATGTCAGCGCCGCCAGACGGGGTCGAACGACGCCCCTTGCTGCACGGCGCGCTCCTTGAAGAAAACAGCGACGCGATAGTCGCGGGCGACGCCGGGGGCGCCGTCGGCATAGAGTTCCATCAGGCGCTGCGAGGACGGCGCGTGACCGCGCTGGCTCGCCTCGCGGTACAGGCCGATCGCCGCGACCACCTGCAGCTGCAGCTCGAGTTCGCGGGCCCGCGCATAGAGCTCGTCGACCGGCATGTGGGATTCGGTCGTGCGCGACATCGGCGTGCGGACGGGGCCGGCGACGGTGGCAGCCGTGGTGGGCAGCACCAGCGGGGGCGGCGGCGCCTCGGTTGGGCGCGGCGGCAATGGCGTGGCGGCCGAGGCGACGTCGGGTTCCGGCGCGGGCGCGGGGGACGGCGGCACGTTCTGGCGGGTCGCCGCGGCCTGGCGGGCGGCGGCGGCCGAGGCCGCGCGCGCCTGCGCCTTCGTCAGGTGCACCGGCCGGCCGGGCGCCGAGGCGGCCGCCACGGGG
>CAYQMX010000001.1:338300-348255 GCA_964418745.1 uncultured Vitreoscilla sp. | reverse complement strand
CCCACCAACAAGACCAACGCGGTGTCGTACGGCGCCCAGCTGGAAGTCTGGTTCTAGCGCGCGGCCTTCAGCCAGGGCACGAGGGCGCAGGCCGCCACCAGGCCGGCCCAGGTGATCATGCGGCCGTCGTGGCCCGTGATCGCCAGGCCGGCCACCAGCACGACCAGCCCGGCCGCGCTGGCCTGCCAGGCGAGCGTGAACCAGCCCACGCGCGCCAGGCTGCGGCGCCAGAACAGCTTGCACAGGGCGGCGCTGAGCATGCCCACGCCGGCGGCGGGCAGCATGAAGTTGGCGAGATGCCAGAACAGGTCCAGGGCGTCCAAGAGGCGGCGTTCGGTTTGAGGTGGATCAAGGGAAACGGCGCTCCGGGGCGAAGCGACGGCGGGAGGAAGACCTGCGGCCCCCCGAGTTGCCAGGGTAATTTTATAATGCGCCAATGTCTGTGTTCGCGTTGGGCCTCAACCACCAGACCGCGCCCATCGACCTGCGCGGGCGCTTCGCGTTTCCGCAGGAACAGTTGTCCCCGGCGCTGAAGGCCCTGGCAAGCCAGGTGGCCGGCCCCGGCGGCATCGTCGTCGGCGCGCCGGAAGTGGCCCTGCTGTCCACCTGCAACCGCACCGAGCTCTACGTGGCCGCGCCCGAGCACGACCTGTCGCTGGTGCGCCCGGTGGCCGACTGGCTCGCCGCGCAAGGCGGCGTCACCGGCGCCCAGCTGCTCGAGCACAGCTACGTGCTGGAGAACCGCGAGGCCGCGCGCCACGTGTTCCGCGTCGCCTCGGGCCTCGATTCGATGGTGCTGGGCGAGCCGCAGATCCTCGGCCAGATGAAGCAGGCGGTACGCGAGGCCGACGAGGCCGGCACGCTGGGCACCACGCTGCACCAGCTGTTCCAGCGTTCGTTCTCGGTGGCCAAGGAAGTGCGCACCTCCACCGAGATCGGTGCGCACTCGATCAGCATGGCCGCCGCCGCCGTGCGCCAGGCCACGCAGCTGTTCGGCGAGCTCGACGCGCTGAGCGTGCTGTTCGTCGGCGCCGGCGAGATGATCGAGCTGGTGGCCACGCACTTCGCGGCGCGCACGCCCAAGGCGATGGCGGTGGCCAACCGCACGCTCGATCGCGGCGAGAAGCTGGCCGTGCGCCTGGGCGCGCAGGCGATGCGCCTGGCCGACGTGCCCACGCGGCTGCACGAATTCGACATCGTCATCTCGTGCACCGCCAGCACGCTGCCCATCATCGGCCTGGGCGCGGTCGAGCGGGCGCTGAAGACCCGCCGCCGCCGCCCGATGTTCATGGTCGACCTGGCCGTGCCGCGCGACATCGAACCCGAGGTGGCGCAGCAGCGCGACGTCTACCTGTACACCGTGGACGACCTGGCCGAGCTCGTTCGCAGCGCTGGCGCGAAGCGCCAGGCCGCCGTCGAACAGGCCGAGGCCATCATCGACGCCGGCGTGCTGGGCTTCTCGCACTGGCTCGACCAGCGCGCCACCGTGCCGCTGATCCAGGCGCTCACCCGCCAGGCCGACGAGTGGCGCAGCGCCGAGCTGCAGCGCGCGCAGAAGGCGCTGGCCAAGGGGGCGCCGGTCGAGCAGGTGCTCGAGGCGATGGGGCGCGCGCTCACGCAGAAGATGCTGCACGGCGCGCTCGCCGAGCTGCGCACCAGCGAAGGCGACCAGCGCCATCGGCTCACGGACGCCGTCACCCGGCTGTTCCTGCGCCAGTCCACGCGCGATCCGGCCGATCCCGGCCTGTAGCGACGCGAAGCCACCCCGGCGTCCCGCGCGGACGCCGCCCTGCCCGAGCGCGCCATGCGCGCCGGCCACCCGCTCCCGTTGCCGATCCCGCCCATGAAAGATTCCCTCCGCCAACAGTTCGAACGCCTGGGCATGCGCCTGCAGGAGCTCGACGCGCGCCTGGCCGACCCGGCCGCCACCGCCGACATGGGCAGGTTCCGCGAGCTCTCGCGCGAGCAGTCCGAGGCGGCAGAGATCGTCGAGCTGTACCGCCGCTTCACCGCGCGCGAGGCCGATCGCGCCGCCGCCCAGGAGATGCTGGACGCCGGCGACGACGACGCCGACATGGTGGCGATGGCCCGCGAGGAGCTGGCCGCGTGCGACGCCGACCTCGCCGCGCTGGATGCCGCGTTGCAGGCCACGCTGCTGCCGCGCGACCCCGACGACGCGCGCCCGGCCTTCATCGAGATCCGCGCCGGCACCGGCGGCGAGGAGTCGGCGCTGTTCGCCGCCGACCTGCTGCGCATGTACCTGCGCTACGCCGAGCGCCAGGGCTGGCGCAGCGAGATCATGACCGAGAGCCTGTCCGACCTCGGCGGCTACAAGGAAGTGGTCGTGCGGCTGGAGAACCCGTCCGGGGCGCGCGGCCTGGCCGCCGCCACCGACGGCGTCTACGGCCAGTTGCGCTTCGAGTCCGGTGGCCACCGCGTGCAACGCGTGCCCGCCACCGAGACGCAGGGCCGCATCCACACCAGCGCCTGCACCGTGGCCGTGCTGGCCGAACCCGACGCCGCGGCCGAGGTCACGCTCAACCCGTCCGAGCTGCGCATCGACACCTACCGCGCCAGCGGCGCCGGCGGCCAGCACATCAACAAGACCGACAGCGCGGTGCGCATCACCCACCTTCCCACCGGCATCGTGGCCGAGTGCCAGGACGACCGCTCCCAGCACCGCAACAAGGCCAAGGCGATGGCGGTGCTGCTCGCGCGCCTGCGCGACCGCGAGCGCGCGGAACGCGAGGCACGCGACGCGGCCGAGCGCAAGAGCCTGATCGGCTCGGGCGACCGCTCCGACCGCATCCGCACCTACAACTTCCCGCAGGGACGGCTGACCGACCACCGCATCAACCTCACGCTCTACAAGCTGGGCGCGGTGATGGAAGGCGACCTCGGCGAGGTCGTCGGCGCACTGCGCGCCGCGCGGGCGCAGGAGCAGCTGGCGGCGCTGGAGTCCGGCGGATGAGTCCGGCGCCCACGGTCGACGCCGCGCTGCGCGACGCCCGCGCGCACGGGCTCGAGCGCCTCGACGCCCACCTGCTGCTGGCCCACGTGCTGGGACAGTCGCGGGCCTGGCTGCTGGCACACGGCGACGACGCGCTGGCGCCGGCGCACGCGGCGACGTTCGCGGCGCTGGTCGCGCGCCGCGCCGCCGGTGAGCCGTTCGCCTACCTGGTGGGCGAGCGCGAGTTCCATGGCCTCGTGCTGGCTGTCGGCCCGGCCGTGCTGGTGCCGCGGCCCGACACCGAGACCCTGGTCGACTGGGCGCTCGAGCTGCTCGCCGGCCCGCTGCGCGAGGTCGCCCGGCCCGCGTTGCTGGACCTGGGCACCGGCAGCGGCGCGATCGCGCTGGCCCTGCAGCATGGCTGCCCGCGCGCGCAGGTGTGGGCGGGCGAGCGCAGCGCCGACGCGCTGGCGTTCGCGCGCGCGAACGCCGGGCGACTGCGGCTGGACGTGCACTTCGTGCAGGGCGACTGGTGGGCGGCGCTGGACGGCGTGGCCGACGTGCCGGCGTTCGACCTGGTGGTGAGCAACCCGCCCTACATCGTGGAGGACGACCCGCACCTGGCGGCGTTGCGCCACGAACCGCGGGCGGCACTGGTGGCCGACGCCGACGGGCTGGGCGACATCGCACGCATCGTCGCGGGCGCGCGCGGCCGGCTGCGCGCGGACGGCTGGCTGCTGTTCGAGCACGGGTGGGCCCAGGCGCAGGCCGTGCAGGCGATCCTTCGCGGCGCGGGCTTCGGGGACGTGGGCACGCGGACCGACATCGAAGGCCGCCCGCGCTGCACCGGCGGCCGGCTGATCGCCTGATCCCTCCTTTGTAAGCCCTGGCCGGGCCGCACGCAAGCGCCGCGGCGACGCTATCGTGACAACGTCTTCGCAACGTCACAGGAGGTAATGAAGCAGGCAAAAGCGTGCTGTTTGCCGATATCTCCAACAGGACAACAGGCGTAGCATCGATTTTCTGGAGTCTGGTTTTTTGCCTCGCGAGGCACACGGGAGCCGACCATGGGACATTCACTTTCGACCGGCCGCCGAGCGCGCGCCAGCCACCGGATCGCCGCACTGGCGCTCCTCACGGCGTTGACAGGGGGTGCCCATGCCGAAGGCCTGAGCCTGCGCACGCTGGAAGGCGGCTACGGAACTCATCCGACCGCCGAGTACGCACTCACAAACTTCCACGCCCCCGCCAGCTCCATCCGCCTGTTCGGCGACTACTACTTCTTCGATCCGGCGCAGGGCAACATGGGCCCGACGCTCGGCAGCCTGGTGGGCGGCTTCCGCGCCAGCACCGGCGTGGTCGGCCTGGCCCCGCCGCTCACGCTGTTCGAAACGCGCCCCGACCCGCTGCAGAACGTGCCCTACATCGGCCTGGGCTACAGCCACCTCTGGTTCAACAGCCAGCTGAGCCTGAACGCCGATTTCGGGCTGGCGTCGCAGAACCACGGCCACGGTCTGTTCAACAGCGCCAGCAGCCTGGACGACGTCACCAGCCAGTTGCGCTGGGCGCCGGTGATGGCGGTCAACGTGCGCTATTCGTTCTGACCTTTCGGGTGCGCGGGCACCCCGTTTGGCATATAAACGCAGGATCGGCGCCCCTGCGCGCCTCCTCCTGAAGTGCACTGCCATGTCCGACGTCCAGCAACGAATCGACGAGCTCGTGAAGAACAACCACATCGTGTTGTTCATGAAGGGCACCGCCCAGTTCCCGCAGTGCGGCTTCTCCGGCCGCGCCATCCAGATCCTGAAGGCCTGCGGCGTGACCGACCTGAAGACGGTCAACGTGCTGGAAGACGGCGAAGTGCGCCAGGGCATCAAGGAATACGCCAACTGGCCCACCATCCCGCAGCTGTACGTCAACGGCGAATTCATCGGCGGCTCCGACATCCTCATGGAGATGTACGAAGCCGGTGAACTACAGCCGCTGCTGGCCGCTTGACGCAGCCCGCCCGGCCGCCGGCCGTCATCGTCGGCATCACCGGCGCCTCGGGTGCCGCCTACGGCGTGCGCCTGCTCGATCGCCTGGGCGAACTGGGCGCCGAGACCCACCTGGTCGTCACGCCCTCCGGCGTGATCAACGTCCACCACGAGCTGGGACTGTCGCGCGACGACCTCGTCGCCCGGGCAGCGCACGCGTGGCCGGTGGGCGACATCGGCGCCTGCATCGCCAGCGGCAGCTTCGGCGTCCAGTCCATGGTGGTGGCGCCGTGCACGATGAAGTCGCTGGCGGCGATCGCCCACGGCTTCGGCGACAACCTGCTCACCCGCGCCGCCGACGTCATGCTCAAGGAGCGCCGCCGCCTCGTGCTGATGGTGCGCGAGACGCCGTTCAACCTGGCCCACCTGCGCAACATGACCGCCGTCACCGAGATGGGCGGCATCGTGTTCCCGCCGCTGCCGGCGTTCTACAACAAGCCGCAGTCCATCGCCGAGATGGTGGACGACACCGTGGAGCGCGTCATCGAGCTGCTGGGCGTGCCCGGCGCGACGCCGCGCCGCTGGGCCGGGCTCTAGGATCGTCGGCCGGTCCGGCGCGCACGGCCGCTAGCGCGACGCGGGCGCCGAGGCCGCTGCCGCGCGCGGGTCGGTCCACTCCCAGCGCTTGCGCGCCCCGAGCACCATGTTCGGATACTCCGCCTGCCCGCGGCTGCCGTTGTAACGGCCCAGCGCCATGAACAGGTCGCCCTTCTCGACGTCGAGGTAGTGGCGCAGGATGACGCAGCCGAAGCGCAGGTTGATCTGCATGAGGAACAGCCGCGCGGCGTCGCCGTCGCCGATCTGGCGCGACCAGAACGGCATGACCTGCGTGTAGCCGCGGGCGCCGGCGCTGCTGATCGCGTACTTGCGAAAACCGCTCTCGACCTGCACCAGCCCGAGCACGAGTGCCGGCTCGAGGCCGGCCCGCCGGCTCTCGTACCAGACGGTCTGCAGGAACTCGATGCGCTCGCGGCCCTCGCTCTTGTTCTTCTTGAGCTTCTCGCTCATCGCGCCGAGCCAGCGCAGGTAGGCCAGGCGCTGGTCGATGTTGTCGAAGCGCAGCTCAGGCGGCGGCGCGCTCTGCGCGATCGCGGCGCTGAGCGCGGTGCGCACCGAATCGGCCAGCGGCTCCTCCACCTGCGCGCCCGCGCAGGCGCGGCCGCACGCCGCGAGCAGCGCGGCGCCGGCCAGCAGGCCGGCGCCGAGCGCGCGCCGGCCGGGCCAACGCAGCGTCATGCCGCCAGGCGCGCCCGCAGGTCGGCCACGATGTCGGCCACGGCGACGGTGCTCGCCTTGTCCTCGCGACGGCCCTGGACCTCGAGCTGGCCTTCCTTGAGACCGCGGTCGGAGATCACCACGCGCTGCGGCACGCCGATCAGCTCCCAGTCGGCGAACATCGCGCCGGGGCGTTCGCCGCGGTCGTCCAGCATCACGTCGACGCCCAGCGCGACCAGCTCGTCGTGCAGCTTGTCGGCAGCGGCCTTCACCTCGGCGCTGCGGTCGTAGCCGATCGGGCAGAGCACCACCGTGAACGGGGCCAGGGCCACCGGCCAGATGATGCCGCGCGCGTCGTGGTTCTGCTCGATGGCGGCTGCCGCGATGCGGGTGACGCCGATGCCGTAGCAGCCCATCTCGAACGGCTGCGGCTTGCCCGTCTCGTCGAGGAAAGTGGCGTTCATCGCCTTCGAATACTTGGTGCCGAGGTAGAACACGTGGCCCACCTCGATGCCGCGGTCGATCGCCAGCACGCCCTTGCCGTCCGGCGACGGGTCGCCGGCGACGACGTTGCGGATGTCGGCGACGAGGTCGGGCTCGGGCAGGTCGCGCACCCAGTTGGCACCCGTGTAGTGGAAGTCGGGTTCGTTGGCGCCGCAGACGAAGTCGCTCATGTTGGCGACGGTGCGGTCGGCAACGACCTTGACCGGTTGCTTCAGGCCGATCGGGCCCAGGTAGCCGGGCTTGCAGCCGAAGTGCGCGTCGATCTCGGCGACGGTGGCGAAGCGGAAGCCCTCCTTCAGGCCCGGGAGCTTGCCGACCTTGACCTCGTTCATGTCGTGGTCGCCGCGCAGCAGCAGCAGCCACACGGTGGTCTTGCCCACATCGCCCGCAGCGGTCAGTTCGTCCGTGGCCAGCACCAGCGACTTCACGGTGCGATCCAGCGGCAGGCCCAGCAGCGTGGCGACGTCGGCGCAGGTGCTCTTGCCCGGCGTCGGCGTCTTCGCCAGCGCCAGGGTGGCGGCGCCGCGGACGGCGATCAGGCCGACGGCCTCGGCCAGCTCGATGTTGGCGGCGTAGTCGGAGGTGGTGCAATAGATGAGCGCGTCCTCGCCGGTGTCGGCGATCACCTGGAATTCCTCGGACAGGTCGCCGCCGATCGCGCCGGAGTCGGCGGCGACCGCGCGGTACTTCAGGCCGAAGCGGTCGAAGATGGCGCGGTAGGCGGCGCGCATGACGTCGTAGCTCTTCGCCGCGGCCGCCTGGTCGCGGTCGAACGAGTAGGCGTCCTTCATCGTGAACTCGCGCCCGCGCATGATGCCGAAGCGCGGCCGGCGCTCGTCGCGGAACTTGGTCTGGATCTGGTAAAAGTTCTTCGGCAGTTGCTTGTAGCTGCGCAGCTCCTGGCGCGCGATGTCGGTGATCGCCTCTTCCGAGGTGGGCTGGATCACGTAGTCGCGGTCGTGCCGGTCCTTCAGGCGCAGCAGTTCCGGGCCCATCTTGCCGAACCGACCGCTTTCTTCCCAGAGTTCCGCCGGCTGCACGACCGGCATCGTCAGCTCGACCGCGCCGGCACGGTTCATCTCCTCGCGCACGATCGCCTCGACCTTGCGGATCACCCGCAGGCCCATGGGCATGTAGTTGTAGATGCCGGTGCCCAGCCGCTTGATCATGCCGGCGCGGGTCATGAGCTTGTGGCTGGCCACTTCCGCATCGGCGGGGGCTTCCTTGAGCGTGGAGACGAAGAACTGGGATGCTTTCATGGGCGCAAGGTTACCGGGTTGTCATCGGGAATTTACGGATTCTTCGGGGCGGCATGCGGAAAAACGCGAACTCGTGTTTTATGTACCGCCGGTGCAATAATGGCTGCAGTTAAAGAATCGGGGTCAGATTATGCTCGACCGAGAGGGCTTCAGGCCCAACGTCGGCATTGTGCTGCTCAACTCGCGCAACCAGGTGTTCTGGGGAAAGCGTCTCCGCACGCATTCCTGGCAATTCCCGCAAGGGGGCATCAAATACGGCGAGTCGCCCGAGCAGGCAATGTTCCGCGAGCTCCACGAAGAAGTGGGGCTGCTGCCCGACCACGTGAAGATCCTGGCGCGCACCCGCGACTGGCTGCGCTACGAGGTGCCCGAGCACTACATCCGCAAGGATGCCCGCGGCCACTACCGCGGCCAGAAACAGATCTGGTTCCTGCTCAAGCTGCTCGGTCGCGACAGCGACATGAATCTGCGCGCCACCGACCACCCCGAATTCGACGCCTGGCGCTGGAACGATTATTGGGTTCCGCTGGATGTGGTCATCGAATTCAAGCGCGGCGTGTATCAACTGGCCCTGACCGAACTCGCGCGCTTCCTGCCGAAGACGAATTACCACAACCGCTACCTGCGCGGCGGCCCGCGCGGCCCGCGCGACGACCACGACGTGCACAGCGACCTGCCCGAGGACGCGACCGACGCCGGCGCGCTGCCCGGCCCGCGCTCGGGGCCGGAGGACCTGTCGCTGGACGACCTGCCGGCGCGCTGAGCGCGCCTGCGGCGAGGGTTCAGCCCAGCACCAGGTTGTCCCGGTGCACCAGTTCCGGCTCGTTCGCGTAGCCGAGCGCCGCCTCGATCTGCGAGGACGGCTTGCGGGCGATCAGGCGCGCCTCGGCCGACGAGTAGTTCGCCAGCCCGCGCGCCACCGTGCGGCCGTCGAGCGAGCGCACCGCGATCACGTCGCCGCGCCGGAACTCGCCCTCGACCTCGCGCACGCCGATCGGCAGCAGGCTCTTGCCTTCCTCGCGCAGCTTCAGCGCCGCGCCGTCGTCGACCACCACCGCGCCACGCAACTGCAGGTGGTCGACCATCCAGCGCTTGCGCGCCGCGACCTTGGCGTCCTGAGCGACCAGCAGCGTGCCGATCGGCTCGCCGGCGGCCAGGCGCAGCAGCACGTCGGGCTCGCGGCCCCAGGCGATGACGGTGCTGGTGCCGGAACCGGCCGCGCGCCGGGCGGCCAGGATCTTGGTGAGCATGCCGCCGCGCCCGATCGCCGACCCGGCGCCGCCGGCCATGCGTTCGAGCTCCGGGTCGCCCGCGCGAGCGCGCGCGACGAAGGTCGCATCGGGGTTGCGGCGCGGGTCGGCGGTGTACAGGCCGGGCTGGTCGGTGAGGATCACGTAGGCATCGGCGTCGACCAGGTTGGCCACCAGCGCCCCCAGCGTGTCGTTGTCGCCGAACTTGATCTCGTCGGTGACGACGGTGTCGTTCTCGTTGATGACCGGGATCACCTTCAGGCCCAGCAGCGTCACCAGCGTCGAGCGCGCGTTGAGGTAGCGCTCGCGGTCGGCCAGGTCGGCGTGCGTGAGCAGCACCTGGGCACTGCCGAAGCCGTGTTCACGCAGCTTGCTCTCGTACATCTGGGCCAGGCCCATCTGGCCGACGGCCGCAGCGGCCTGCAGCTCGTGCAGTTCCTTCGGGCGCGCGGTCCAGCCCAGGCGCTTCATGCCTTCGGCGATCGCGCCGGAGGACACCATCACGATCTCGATGCCGGCCTGGCCGAGCGCGGCCATCTGGCGGCACCAGTTGCCGATGGCCTCGGCGTCGACGCCGCGCCCTTCGTTGGTGACCAGGCTGGAGCCGACCTTGACGACGATGCGGCGCGCGTTGCGCAGTTCCTCGTTGGTCACGGTGCCGTCGGCCATCAGGCGAGCCTCCGCCTGGCGGCGGCACGAGCGCCCGTCGGAGCGGCCGTGCGCGCGCTCATATGGCAACCT
>CAYQMX010000001.1:0-338200 GCA_964418745.1 uncultured Vitreoscilla sp. | reverse complement strand
CCGTCCTGCGGACTGCGGTGCGAGCGCTCTTCGGAGCGGCCGTGCGCGCGCTCATAAAGAAACCTCCGTCCTGCGGACTGCGGTGCGAGCGCTCTTCGGAGCGGCCGTGCGCGCGCTCATGCCGCGCGGGTGCGCCGCCGGGCAGGCGCGGGAGCGGCGGCTTGCGTCTCGAGTTCGGGTTCGATCGGCGCGAAGCGCGGATCGACGGGCTCGTCGTTGTCGGCCTTCTCGGCCTTGGCCGCCTTGCGCGCCGTGCGCACGGGGCGCACCGGTTCGTCGACGACCGGCGCCACGACGGGCTGGGTCTCCTCGAATCGCGGATCGACTTCCGGCGCCGGCTGCTCCACCTGGGTGTGCACGTGCTCGTAGATCGCGTGCAGCATCGGCTGCAGGCCTTCGCGCGCGAGCGCGGAGACCTCGAAGACCGGGCCCTTCCACTTCAGGCGCTTGACGATGTCCCTGGTGCGCGCGGCGCGCTCGGTCACCGGCACCATGTCCAGCTTGTTGAGCACCAGCCAGCGCGGCTTGGCGGCCAGCTCGGGGTCGTACTTCTTCAGCTCGAGCGCGAGCGCCTTGGCCTGCTGCACCGGGTCGACGTCGTCGAACGGCGCCATGTCGATGACGTGCAGCAGCAGGCGGGTGCGCTGCAGGTGGCGAAGGAACTGGTGGCCCAGGCCGGCGCCTTCGGCGGCGCCCTCGATCAGGCCCGGGATGTCGGCCACGACGAAGCTCTTTTCCGGGGCGACGCGGACGACGCCCAGGTTGGGATGCAGCGTGGTGAACGGGTAGTCGGCGATCTTCGGCCGCGCGTTGGAGATGGCGGTGATCAGCGTGGACTTGCCGGCGTTGGGCATGCCCAGCAGGCCGACGTCGGCCAGCACGCGCAGTTCCAGGCGCACCTTCTTCTGCTCGCCGGGCCAGCCCGGCGTCTTCTGGCGCGGCGCCCGGTTGGTGCTGGTCTTGTAGTGCAGGTTGCCGAAGCCGCCGTCGCCGCCCTTGCACAGCAGGACGGGGACGTCGGGCTCGATGAGCTCGGCCAGGATCTGGTCGGTCTCGAAGTCCTTGACCATCGTGCCCACGGGCACGCGCAGGACGATATCCTCGGCCGCCGCGCCGAACTGGTCGGAGCCGCGGCCGGCTTCGCCGTTGCGCGCCTCGTGGCGGCGCGCGTAGCGGTAGTCGATCAGCGTGTTCAGGTTGCGGTCGCCCACGAACCAGACGCTGCCGCCCTTGCCGCCGTTGCCCCCGTTGGGGCCGCCGAACGGAATGCACTTCTCACGACGGAAGCTCATGCAGCCAGCGCCACCGTTGCCGGCGGCGATATCGATGACGGCTTCATCAACGAATTTCATGGGAAGTCCTTCCTTGCGGCGGCGCCGGCTTCACTGCGGAACAATAAACGAGAAAGCCCCGGCATGCCGGGGCTCACGCAAACCGAAATGAAGCGGAACCGCGAATTACAGCGGCGTCACGAACACGGTCTGGCGGTTCAGGCTGCCCTTGGTGGCGAACGAGATCTTGCCGTCGACCAGCGCGAACAGGGTGTGGTCGCGGCCCATGCCGACGTTGTCGCCGGCGTGGAACTTGGTGCCGCGTTGACGCACGATGATGGAACCCGCCGAGACGGTTTCACCGCCGTAGCGCTTCACGCCGAGCATCTTCGGTTGGGAGTCGCGGCCGTTCCGGGTGGAACCGCCGCCTTTTTTCTGTGCCATGGTGGATTAACTCCTGTGCAATGAGCTTTCGCCGGACCGCCGCTTACGCGTTGATCGACGAGATCTCGAGTTCGGTGAAGTGCTGGCGATGACCGCCATGCTTCTGGTAGTGCTTGCGACGGCGCATCTTGAAGATGCGAACCTTGTCGTGCCTGCCTTGAGCAACCACGGTAGCCTTCACGCTTGCACCAGCGACCCAGGGCGCGCCGACCGTCAGTTCCGCGCCGTTGCCGACCGCGAGAACCTGATCCAACACGATTTCCTGGCCCACGTCCGCAGCAATCTGTTCTACCTTAATCTTTTCGCCGGCTGCAACCTTGTATTGCTTGCCACCGGTTTTTATGACCGCGTACATATATGACCTTTCTGTTGACTTCGTCTCGCCGCCCGACGGTGCATCCGCGTGGCCTGCCTCCCGGACGACACGGTCGAAACTTGCATTTCGAGGGGTCGTCCCGGCCAGGAAGGCCCCGCATGTGTCCCATGCGGTAGCCCCTGGCCCAGGCACGCTTGGATAGCCATTGGTCGGCGAAGCCCTCGATCATACCATCGAGCGCCAGGAACGTCAAAACTGCCCCCGCACGCCGGCCCGCGGGGCCGCGCTCTTCCTATAATGGGCGTTTCCCATCCCGCGAATCGTCGTGAACGCCCCCCTCACCCACGCGCACCTGCCCGTCGATCCGATGGCCGCCGAAATGCAGGCGGTCGACGCGGTCATCCGCCGCCGGCTGACGTCCGAAGTCGCGCTCGTCGACCAGATCGCGAACTACATCGTCGGCGCCGGCGGCAAGCGCATCCGGCCCCGCCTGGTGCTGCTGTTCTCGCGCGCGCTGTCGTTCTCGGGCGCCAGCCGGTTCGACCTCGCCGCGATCATCGAGTTCATCCACACGGCCACGCTGCTGCACGACGACGTCGTCGACGAATCCGCGCTGCGTCGCGGCCGCGCCACCGCCAACGCGCTGTTCGGCAACGCCGCCAGCGTGCTGGTGGGCGACTTCCTCTATTCGCGGGCGTTCCAGCTGATGGTGGAGGTGGGACGCATGCGCGTGCTCGACGTGCTGGCCGACGCCACCAACGTGATCGCCGAAGGCGAAGTGCTGCAGCTGATGAACATGCACGACGCCGACCTGGCCGTCGACGACTACCTGCGCGTGATCCGCTACAAGACGGCCAAGCTGTTCGAGGCCAGCGCCCGCCTGGGCGCCGTCATCGCCGACGCGCCACCCGAGATCGAGGAGGCCTGTGCCAACTTCGGTCGCTCGCTGGGCACCGCGTTCCAGCTGATCGACGACCTGCTCGACTACGAGGGCGACCCCGTCGCGCTCGGCAAGAACGTGGGCGACGACCTGCGCGAAGGCAAGCCCACGCTGCCGCTGCTGTTCGCCATGGCGCACGGCACGCCCGAAGAGAGCCAGCTGATCCGCCATGCCATCGAGCAGGGCGAGGTCGAGCGCCTGAGCGAGATCGTGCAGATCGTGCGCCGCACCGGTGCGATCGACGCGACGCGCGAGGCCGCGCGCCGCGAGGCCGACCACGCGCGCGCGCAGCTCGCCGCGCTGCCGGAATCCGACGCCCGCGCCGCCCTGCTGGAGCTGTGCGCACGCTCGGTCGACCGCTCCTCGTGAACCTCGATCGGCGGCGCCTCTTGTGGGCTGCGCCGGAAATGTGCGAGAATCCTTAGCTCAGCGAAACGGAGCGCCCAAGCAGCGCACCGGATCGAGCGGAACGCACGCAAGTGAAGCCCTTCGGGGCACCGTCAGAAGCTAATCTTTTCAGGCTTCGCTGAAACATCGGGGTGTAGCTTAGCCTGGTAGAGCGCTACGTTCGGGACGTAGAGGCCGGAGGTTCGAATCCTCTCACCCCGACCAGAAATCCGGAATCAAGCCCAGGTGGATCTCCACTTGGGCTTTTTTTCTTTCCGCCGCGCGAACTCGATGGCGGACCGCAGGCGGTCTCCCGGCCCGCCACCGCGGGACGGGTCGCCACACCCGACGCCCCACGCCGGGCAGGCGCCGCGCGCCGGTACCGTCGAGTTACTTCCTGAATCTATTTTTTCCGGATTTCGAGAATTACCTGACGAATCCCTGCGCTTTTGCCGCCCGCGGTAAACAAGCCGGTTATCGTGGGCTTCTCGCGATTTACTTGCCCTTATTCATCGGCGATGATCGCCGTCTGGCGTCTTTGGACGTCGATCACCCTCCTGCGGCCCTTCGACGATGGCAGTTGACACTTTCCTCGACGCACCACAAACCAACCTGTCCGGGGTGGCACGTATCCTGGTGCGCGCGGGCCGCATCGAGGCGAAGGTGGCCGAGGACCTGACGAAGTCGGCCCACGACAAGCGCAGCTCGTTCGTGGCCCAGCTGATCGAGACCGGCACGATGAAGCCGCTGGCACTGGCCCACGCGCTGTCCACCGCGCTGGCCGTGCCCCTGCTCGACCTCGACGCGGTCGACCCCAAGCAGTTGCCGCAGGGCATCGTCGACGCCAAGCTCGTCTCCCAGTACCGCATCTTCCCGCTCGGCAAGCGCGGCGGGCGCCTGTTCATCGCCTGCGCCGACCCGACCGACCAGGAGGCCGTCGAGCGCATCAAGTTCGCCACCCAGCTGGCGCCCGAGTGGATCGTCGTCGAGTACGACAAGCTCATGCGCCTGGTCTCCGACCAGCAGACGACCACCAAGGAGTCGATGGACGCCCTGGTCTCGTCCGACTTCGAATTCGAGGTCACGGACGAAGATCCGATGGCCCAGCAGGAGAAGCCGGACGTCTCCACCGAGGTCGAGGACGCGCCGGTCGTCAAGTTCCTGCACAAGATGCTGATCGACGCGATCAACCTGCGCGCGTCCGACCTGCACTTCGAGCCCTACGAGTTCAACTACCGCGTGCGCTTCCGCGTCGACGGCGAGTTGCGCGAGATCACGCAGCCGCCCATCGCCATCAAGGAAAAGCTGGCCTCGCGCATCAAGGTCATCTCGCGGCTGGACATCTCCGAGAAGCGCGTCCCGCAGGACGGGCGGATGAAGCTCAAGTTCGGCAGCAAGACGATCGACTTCCGGGTCAGCACGCTGCCCACGCTCTACGGCGAGAAGATCGTGATCCGGGTGCTCGATCCGTCGAGCGCGCGCCTGGGCATCGAGGCGCTGGGCTACGAGGCGCAGGAAAAGGAACGCCTGCTCAACTGCATCGTGCGGCCCTACGGCATGATCCTGGTCACCGGCCCCACCGGCAGCGGCAAGACCGTGTCGCTGTACACCTGCCTGAACATGCTCAACCAGCCGGGCGTCAACATCTCCACGGTGGAAGATCCGGCCGAAATCAACATGCCGGGCGTCAACCAGGTCAACGTCAACGACAAGGCGGGCCTCACCTTCGCGGCCGCGCTGAAGTCCTTCCTGCGCCAGGATCCGGACGTCATCATGGTCGGCGAAATCCGCGACCTGGAGACCGCCGACATCGCCATCAAGGCCGCCCAGACCGGCCACATGGTGCTGTCCACGCTGCACACCAACGACGCGCCCACCACCCTCACCCGCCTGCAGAACATGGGCGTCGCGGCGTTCAACATCGCCTCGTCCATCCTGCTGATCACCGCCCAGCGGCTGGCGCGCCGGCTGTGCGAGAGCTGCAAGCAGCCGGCCGACTACCCGCGCGCCTCGCTGCTGCGCGCCGGCTACACGGAGCTGGAGCTGGACGACACCTGGCGCCCCTACCGCGCGGTGGGCTGCTCCGCCTGCAACAACGGCTACCGCGGCCGGGTCGGCATCTACCAGGTGATGCCCATCACCGAGAAGATGCAACAACTGATCCTGCAGCAGGGCAACGCCACCGACATCGCCCGCTGCGCGAAGGAAGACGGCGTGCGCGACCTGCGGCAGTCGGGGCTGGTCAAGGTGCGCCTGGGCGTGACGACGCTCGAGGAAGTCATTTCCTGCACGAACGAATGAGTCGCTTACAAGTCGAGCTCACACCACGCCTTCTCCAAGGCAGAATCGCGCAACCATGCCCGACAGGGCGGTTGGAGGACTGATGGCTACTGCAATGGCGGCGAAGAGCGCCCCTGATTTCATCTTCGAATGGGAAGGCAAGGACCGCACCGGCAAGCTCGTGCGCGGCGAATTGCGCGCGGGCGGCGAGGCGGCGGTGAGCGCCAGCATGCGCCGCCAGGGCATCATGGTCACGAAGGTGAAGAAGCGCCGCCTGAGCGGCGGCAAGTCCATCGGTCCGAAGGACGTGGCCATCTTCACCCGCCAGCTCTCCACGATGATGAAGGCCGGCGTGCCGCTGCTGCAGGCATTCGACATCGTCGGCCGCGGCTCCACCAACCCGCGCCTGACGCGCCTGCTCAACGAGATCCGCGGCGACGTCGAGACCGGCACCAGCCTTTCGTCGGCCTTCCGCAAGCACCCCCAGTATTTCGACGCGCTGTACTGCAACCTGGTCGAGGCCGGCGAAGCCGGCGGTATCCTGGAGGAACTGCTGTCCCGCCTGGCGCTGTACCAGGAAAAGACCATCGCGATCAAGCAGAAGGTCAAGTCGGCGCTGATCTACCCGACGGCCGTCATCGTGGTCGCCTTCGGCGTGCTGACGGTCATCATGATCTTCGTGATCCCGTCGTTCAAGGAAGTGTTCACCTCGTTCGGCGCCGAACTGCCGGCGCCCACGCTGGTCGTCATGGCCATGAGCGACTACTTCATCCACTACTGGTGGCTGATCTTCGGCATCATCTTCGGCGGCGGCTACATGTTCATCCAGACATGGAAACGATCCGAGAAGATGCAGTTCTTCATGGATCGCTTCCTGCTGAAGATGCCCATCTTCGGCGACCTGGTGATGAAGTCGGTCGTTGCGCGCTGGACGCGCACGCTGTCGACCATGTTCGCGGCCGGCGTGCCGCTGGTCGAGGCGCTCGACTCCGTCGGCGGCACCTCGGGCAACCTCGTGTTCGCCCAGGCCACGCAGCAGATCCAGCGCGACGTGGCCGCCGGCTCGGCGCTGACCACCGCGATGACCAGCGCCAACGTCTTCCCGACCATGGTGCTGCAGATGTCGGCGATCGGCGAGGAATCGGGCGCGCTCGACGACATGCTGGCCCGCGCGGCCGAGTTCTACGAAGAGGAAGTCGACGAGATGGTCAAGGGCCTGTCCACGCTGATGGAGCCCATCATCATCGTCGTCCTGGGCACCCTGATCGGCGGAATCGTCGTCTCGATGTACCTGCCCATCTTCAAGATCGGCCAAGTGGTCTGAGCGTTGGAAGCCCTTCTCGCCGACCCCTGGGCAATCTTCGGGTCTCCAGTCGTCCTGGGCGTCTTCGGGCTCCTGGTCGGCAGCTTCCTGAACGTGGTGATCCATCGCAAGCCGATCATCATGATGCGCGAGTGGCTCCTGGACACCGGCGGCATGCTGGGCGAGGGCGAGGTCTGGCAGCAGGTCTTCGCCAGGCCGCAGCCCGCCGAAATCACGAAGGCCGGCCAGGCCATCGACAAGCACCTGGAAGGCCTGTCCCACCTGGGCCTGGCCACGCCGCGCTCGCGCTGCGGCGCCTGCGGCCACCAGATCCGCTGGTACGAGAACCTGCCGCTGGTCAGCTGGGTGGCGCTGCGCGCCAAGTGCTCGGCGTGCAAGGCGCCGATCTCGGTGCGCTACCCGCTCGTCGAGGCGAGCACCGGCGCGCTGTTCGCGCTGGCGGCCTGGAAGTTCGGGCCGACGCCGGCGGCGCTCGCGTGGTGCGTGGCGCTGGCGCTGCTGGTCTCGATGTCCCTGATCGACCTCGACACCAAGTACCTGCCCGACGACCTCACCTACCCGCTGCTGTGGGGCGGCTTGGTGGTGGCCGCGCTCGGCTGGACGATCCCGCTGTCGACGGCCGTCTGGGGCGCGGTGGCCGGCTACGTGCCGCTGTGGCTGATCGCCACCGGCTTCGCCGCGCTGATGAAGCGCCCCGGCATGGGCGGGGGCGACCTGAAGCTGCTCGCCGCGCTCGGCGCGTGGCTGGGCTGGCAGGCCATCCTGCCCATCATCCTGATCTCGTCGATCGTCGGCCTGGCCGTCAACCTGCCGCGCATGGTGCTGGGCAAGCATGACCGCCACCAGCAGTACCCGTTCGGCCCGTTCCTCGCCGGCGGCGGCCTGATCGTCACGTTCGTCGGCGCCGACACCTTGCTGGCATGGGCGGGCATCACGTTCCCGGGCTGAGGGCCAGGCTGCGGATCGGCCTGACCGGCGGCATCGGCAGCGGCAAGAGCACCGTCGCGCGCCGCTTCGTCGCGCTCGGCGCGCTGGTGGTCGACACCGACGCCCTGGCCCACGCGCTGACCGCCCCTGGCGGCGCCGCGATCGACGCCATCGCCGCCGCGTTCGGCGCCGACATGATCGGCGCCGACGGCGCCATGGATCGCGCGAAGATGCGCGCCCTCGCCTTCGGCCAGCCCGCGCAGCGCCAGCGCCTGGAGGCCATCCTGCACCCGATGATCGGCGCGGCCACGCGCGCGCAGGCGGCGCTCGCGCAGGCGGGCCAGGCGGTCGTGTTCGACGTGCCGCTGCTGGCTGAATCGGCCGCCTGGCGCGCGCGCGTCGACCGGGTGGCCATCGTCGACTGCACGCCGGCGACGCAGGTCGCGCGCGTGGTGCAGCGCTCGGGCTGGAGCGCCGACGCCGTCGAGCGCACCATCGCGCAGCAGGCCACGCGCGCGCAGCGGCGCGCGATCGCCGACGCGGTGATCTTCAACGAGGCGCTGACGCTAGCGCAGCTGGAGGCCGAGGTCGACGCGCTGTGGGCCGCCTGGGTCGTGCGAAAGTGATCCCCGCTGTCGCGTTCTTGTAGGACAAGGCTGCAGATTGCGCTCGCGAGCGCCTTGGGGGGAGCGAAGTTCGTAACGCGTGTGAAACAATCGCGGTCACAGCCGAACCAGAGAACGCCTTGGTCCTATACGAATACCCGTTCAACGAAGGCATCCGCACGATGCTTCGCCTCGAACACCTGTTCGACCGCATGGCCGGCCTGATCGCACGCGACGACCCGGTCGACCACCACTACGCGCTGGCCTCGATGTTCGAGATCATGGACGTCGCCGCCCGCGCCGACCTGAAGTCCGACGTCCTCAAGGAACTGGACCGCCACAAGGGCCAGCTGGCGAGCTACCGCGGCAATCCCGCCATCTCGGAGGCCGCCCTCGACGACGTCATCGGCCGCATCGACACCGCCTTCAAGGATCTCAACGAATCCCCCGGCAAGGCCGGCCAGGCGCTGACGGCCAACGAATGGCTGATGAGCATCCGCAGCCGCATCGGCATTCCCGGCGGCACCTGCGCGTTCGACCTGCCGGCCTACTACGCCTGGCAGCAGTACCCGGCCGAGCAGCGGCGCGCCGACCTGCAGCGCTGGACCGACACCCTCGCGCCGCTGTCCGTCGCGCTGCACCTGCTGCTGGGCCTGCTGCGCGAATCGGGCGTGCCCCACAAGGTGGTGGCCAACGGCGGCCAGTACCAGCAGAGCCTGCCGACGGCGCGCACCTACCACCTGTTGCGCGTGAAGCTGCCGCGCGAGGCCGACCTGGTGCCGGAGATCAGCGGCCACCGGCTGATGGTGTCGATCCGGCTGATGAAGTCGGACGGCGAAGGCCGCCTGCGCCCGCTGGCCGAGGATTGCGCGTTCGAGCTGTCGCTCTGCGCCTGACGACCCATCGAAGGACCTGCGCATGAGTGCGTCCACCATTCCCCCGGGCCTCGCCGGCCCCGAACGCGACATCACCTGCCCGGCCTGTCGCAAGCCCTGCAAGTACGGCCCGTCGAACCCGTCGCGGCCGTTCTGCAGCGACCGCTGCCGCAACGGCGACTTCGGCGCCTGGGCGACCGAGAGCTACCGCGTGCCGGCGGCCCCGGATCCCACCGCGGAACAGGATTCCGAAGGCGAGTGAGGGCTCGGCGCGATGCCCAGCCATTGCTGGAGCACTTGCGCCGTGTGCTCGCCCAGCACCGGCGGCCCGCGGTCGTAGGCCACGGGCGAAGCCGACATCCGGATCGGATTGGCCACGCCGGGCACCGTGCCGGCCGCGGCATGCGGCAGCTCGATGCGCAAACCGCGCGCGATCACCTGCGGGTCGGCGAACACCTCGTCGAGCCGGTTGATCGGGCCGCACGGCACGCCGGCGGTCTCCAGCGCGGCGATCCAGGCCTGCGTCGTGCGCATCACGGTGGCCTGGCGCAGCAGCGGGATCAGCTCGACGCGGTGCTTCACGCGCGCCGCATTGGTGGCGAAGCGCGCGTCGGCCGCCCACTCGGCCCGGCCGGCCACCTCGCAGAACTTGGCGAACTGGCCGTCGTTGCCCACCGCCAGGATCATGTCGCCGTCGGCGGTGGGGAAGTCCTGGTACGGCACGATGTTCGGATGCGCGTTGCCCATGCGACGCGGCACCGTGCCGCCGATCAGGTAGTTGGCGGTCTGGTTGGCCAGGCAGGCGACCTGCACGTCGAGCAGGGCCAGGTCGATGTGCTGGCCCGCGCCGGTGCGGTCGCGGTGCGCGAGCGCGGCCAGCACGCCCACGGTGGCATACAGGCCGGTCAGGATGTCGGTGAGCGCGACGCCCACCTTCTGCGGCCCGGCGCCCTCCTCGCCCTCGGCGCGCCCGGTGACGCTCATCAGCCCGCCCATGCCCTGGATCAGGAAGTCGTAGCCGGCGCGCTGCGCATAGGGGCCGGTCTGGCCGAAGCCGGTGATCGAGCAGTAGACCAGGCTCGGCTTCATCGCCAGCAGGCTGGCGTGGTCGAGCCCGTATTGACGGAGGCCGCCGACCTTGAAGTTCTCCAGCACCACGTCGGCCTCCATCGCCAGCCGGCGCACCAGCGCCTGGCCTTCGGGGTCGGCGATGTCGATCGTGACCGAGCGCTTGTTGCGGTTGGCGCAGAAGTAGTACGCGGCGTCGCGCGTGGCCTCGCCCGCCGCGTCCTTGAGCCACGGCGGGCCCCAGGACCGGGTGTCGTCGCCGGCACCGGGTCGTTCGACCTTGACGACATCCGCGCCGAGGTCGGCCAGAAGTTGGCCGCACCACGGGCCCGCGAGCACGCGGGAGAGATCGAGCACCTTGATGCCTTGCAAGGCGCGCGGCGAGGTCGTCATGTCGATGTCAGAAAGCGGCGATGCCCGTCATGGCGCGACCCAGGATCAGCGCGTGGATGTCGTGCGTGCCTTCGTAGGTGTTGACCACCTCGAGGTTGACCAGGTGGCGGGCGATGCCGAACTCGTCGGAGATGCCGTTGCCGCCCAGCATGTCACGCGCGACGCGGGCGATGTCCAGCGACTTGCCGCACGAGTTGCGCTTCATGATGGAGGTGATCTCGACGGCGGCGGTGCCTTCGTCCTTCATGCGGCCCAGGCGCAGGCAGCCCTGCAGGCCCAGCGTGATCTCGGTCTGCATGTCGGCCAGCTTCTTCTGCACCAGTTGGTTGGCCGCGAGCGGCTTGCCGAACTGCTTGCGGTCCAGCACGTACTGGCGCGCGGTGTGCCAGCAGTCCTCGGCGGCGCCGAGCGCGCCCCAGGCGATGCCGTAGCGGGCCGAGTTCAGGCAGGTGAACGGGCCCTTCAGGCCGCGCACCTCGGGGAACGCGTTCTCCTCGGGACAGAAGACCTCGTCCATGACGATCTCGCCGGTGATGGAGGCGCGCAGGCCCACCTTGCCGTGGATGGCCGGCGCGCTCAGGCCCTTCCAGCCCTTCTCCAGGACGAAGCCGCGGATCGCGCCCGCGTCGTCCTTGGCCCAGACCACGAACACGTCGGCGACCGGCGAGTTGGTGATCCACATCTTGGCGCCGGTCAGCGCGTAGCCGCCGTCGACCTTGCGCGCGCGCGTGACCATGCTGCCCGGATCGGAGCCGTGGTTCGGCTCGGTCAGACCGAAGCAGCCGATCCACTCCCCGGTCGCCAGCTTCGGCAGGTACTTCTGCTTCGTCGCCTCGTTGCCGAACTCGTTGATCGGCACCATCACCAGCGAGCTCTGCACGCTCATCATCGAGCGGTAGCCGGAGTCCACGCGCTCCACTTCGCGGGCGATCAGGCCGTAGCTGACATAGTTCAGGCCGGCGCCGCCGTACTGTTCGGGAATGGTCGGGCCGAGCAGGCCCAGCGCGCCCATCTCCGGGAAGATGGACACGTCCATCTTCTCGTGGCGGAAGGCCTCGAGCACGCGCGGCTTGAGCTTGTCCTGGCAGTAGGCGCGTGCCGAGTCCACCACCATGCGCTCGTCCTCGCTCAGTTGCTCGGACAGCAGCAGCGGGTCGTCCCAGTGGAAGCTGGCGCGGGAGGAGCTCATGGCGGACTTTCTCGAAGAGGTGGCTTGGGCGATGACGACGTGCGTCTTTCGCATGGATCCGACACTATAGGACGCGACGAAGGGCGAAACAACCGCTTTATCCGCACCGACCTGTGCGTATGGCGCACTTGTAGAATCACCCCATGCGACGCAAGCTGCCCTCCACCGGCGCCCTCGAGGCCTTCGAGGCCGCCGCCCGCCACCAGAGCTTCACCAAGGCCGCCGAGGAACTGGCGGTCACGCAGAGCGCCGTCTGCCGCCAGGTGGCCGCGCTGGAGTCGTTCCTCGACGTGCGCCTGTTCCGGCGCAGCCGCCGCGGCGTCATGCTCACCGAGGCCGGGCTGGACTACAGCCGCAGCGTCGGCGCCCGGCTCGACGAGGTGGAGCGCGATACGCTGGAGCTGATGGCGCGCGGTGGCCGCGGCAGCTCGCTGGAGCTGGCCGTGGTGCCCACCTTCGGCACCCGCTGGCTGCTGCCGCGCCTGCCGGCGTTCCAGCGCGCGCATCCGCACGTGGTGGTGCACCTGAGCTCGCGCACACGGCCGTTCCTGTTCGCCGACACCCCGTTCGACGCCGCGATCCACGCCGGCGAGACCGGCTCGGCCGCCTGGCCCGGCACCGAGACGCGCTTCCTGATGCACGAGGCGCTGATCGCCGTCGCCAGCCCGGCCCTGGTCGCCACGCGGCCGCGCGACGCCGCCGACTGGGCCCGCCTGCCGCTGCTGCAGCAGTCGACCCGGCCCTACGCCTGGCGGCAGTTCTTCGACGGCCTGGGGCTGGTGGTGCCGCAGGCGATGGCCGGGCCCCGGCTGGAGCTGTTCTCGATGCTCACCGAGGCCGCGGTGCACGGCATGGGCGTGGCGCTGGCGCCGCCGTTCTTCGTGCAGGAGGAGCTCGCCCAGGGCCGGCTGGTCGACATCGCGCCGCGGCCGGTCAGCGGCCAGCGTGCGTACTCGCTGATCTACCCGGAGCACAAGGCCGAGCTGCCGGCGTTGCAGGCGTTCTCGGCCTGGCTGCAGCAGGCGGCGGGCGGCGGCCAGGCGCCGGCTATTTCCCCCGAAGTTTGAGCTTATGCAAAGGCGGACTGTCGTGCTCTGCGACAATCACGGGTTTCCCCGCAGCCCCGGCCGCGTCCGTCTCCCTGACCTGCCCACATCCCGACCATGAGTGCCTTCAACGAAGAGCGCGTGCTGAGCGTGCATCACTGGACCGACCGCCTGTTCAGCTTCACCACCACGCGCGACACCTCGCTGCGGTTCTCGAACGGCCATTTCACGATGATCGGCCTGCGCAAGGAAGACGGCAAGCCGCTCCTGCGCGCCTACTCGATCGCCAGCGCGAACTACGAGGAGTACCTCGAGTTCCTGTCGATCAAGGTGCCCGACGGCCCGCTCACCTCGCGCCTGCAGCACATCCAGGTGGGCGACAGCATCATCGTCGGCCGCAAGCCCACCGGCACGCTGCTGATCGACTACCTGCTGCCGGCCAAGCGCCTGTACCTGCTGTCGACCGGCACCGGGCTGGCGCCGTTCATGAGCATCATCCGCGACCCCGAGACCTACGAGCGCTTCGAGCAGGTGGTGCTGGTGCACGGCACGCGCGAGGTCAAGGAACTGGCCTACCAGGACTACATCGAGAACGAGCTGCCCAAGCACGAGTTCCTGGGCGAGATCATCGCCGGCAAGCTGCTGTACTACCCCACCGTCACGCGCGAGCCGTTCCGCCACCAGGGCCGCCTGACCACGCTGCTCGAGAACGGCACGCTGGCCGCCGACCTGGGCCTGCCGCCGCTCAACCCCGCCGAGGACCGCGTGATGATCTGCGGCAGCCCCGAGATGCTGCGCGACCTCAAGGCGATGATGGAGGCCCGCGGCTTCAACGAAGGCAACACGACCAAGCCGGGCGACTACGTGATCGAGCGCGCTTTCGTGGAACAGTAGCCGGCGCGCTGCGACGGACGCACGATTTCGGGGGCTGGACGCCGGCGGTGTCCAGCCCCCGATGCGTTAAGCTTCCCGCTTCGTCAATGAACGGCCGCGCGGCCTGAAGCGCGCCGCTCCTCTCGTCCGCCCATGTCGCTGCAAGCCCTTCGTCGCTGGATCGCGCGGCACCCGCTCTCGTGGGTGCTGGGGCTGGCGCTGGCGCTCGGCGGCGCGCAGTTCGCGGCCACGGCGCACGAATACACGCACGTGGCCAGCGCCGCGTCCGCGCACGACGACGTGCACGCGGGCGCCACCCACGGCTGTCCCACCTGCCTGCTGGCGGCCGCCCTCGGCGGCGCCGCACCGGCGCCGGCCGCGATCATCCGGGTCGCGCCCGTCGCCCGGTCCGCCGTGTCCGCGTGCGTCGAGCACGTGTTCACGGCGCGCGTCACGCTCGCCTACGCGTCGCGCGCGCCCCCTGCGCAACCGGTCCTCGCCGCCTGACGCCCGCGTTCCGTCGGCCGCCCGGTGCGGCGGACGGTCGCATCGAACCCGCCCCGGTTCGCACTTCCTCGAATCCCCGGCAAGCCGCCCGCAGCGGCGGCTCGCCTCGACGACCCCCGTGCGCCCGCGCGCGCCTGACGCGCTGCGCGCACCCCGGGTCGGGAGACTGCCCATGATCCACCTGCCCCCCGTCGCGCCCGCCTCGCCGCCGCGACCCCTGCGCCTCGTCGCCGCCCTCGCGCTGGCCTTCGGCCTGCACGGCGTCGCGCTGGCCTCGCCCGCCAGCGACATCGCCGACCTGAAGAAGGCGCTCGCGGCGATGAAGTCCGACTACGACAAGCGCATCGGCGCGCTCGAGTCGCAGTTGCACGACACCCAGGCCCAACTGGCCCAGGCCAGGCAGACGGCCCCGGGGGCCGTGGCCACCGCGGCGGCCGCGGCCCCCGGGGTCCCCGAGGTGACCGCACCGGCGCCCGTGGCCATCGTCGATACCAGCGTCGCCGCGCCTGGCGGCGTGTCAGCTGCGGATACCCGCCTTGCCGCGCCCGGCGGCGCGTCCAGCGCTGGCGGCGCCACGGCATTCAACCCGTCGATCTCGCTGATCCTGTCGGGCACCTACGCCCACACCTCGCAGGATCCCGGCCAGGCACGCATCACCGGCTTCGCGTTGCCGCCGGGCGCCGAGATCGGCATCGGCTCGCGCGGCTTCAGCCTGGCCGAGTCCGAGCTCGCGCTGGCGGCCAACATCGATCCCTGGCTGGCCGGCAACATCAACCTGTCCATCACCGGCGACGACACGATCTCGGCCGAGGAAGCCTTCATCACCACCACAGCGCTGCCCAGCGGCCTGGTGCTGAAGGCGGGACGCTTCTTCTCGGGCGTGGGCTACCTCAACAGCCAGCACAGCCACACCTGGGACTTCGTCGACGCGCCCGTCGCCTACCAGGCGATGCTCGGCACGCAGTACGCGGACGACGGCGTGCAGCTGCACTGGCTGGCGCCCACCGACCAGTACATGGAGTTCGGCCTGGAGGCCGGCCGCGGCCGCAGCTTCCCCGGCGACAACGCCAGCCGCAACGCGGCCGGCATGACCGCGTTCACGTTCCACACCGGCGGCGACATCGGCGACAGCATCACCTGGAAGGGCGGCCTGTCGCTGCTGCAGACCCAGTCCGATGCGCAGGCGCTGACCGACGACGCGTTCGGCGTGCTCGACGCCACCGCGGCGTACAGCGGCCGCACCCGCGTGATCGTCGCCGACGGCGTGATGAAGTGGGCGCCCAACGGCAACGCCACGCACACCTACTTCAAGCTGCAGGGCGAGGTCCTGCAGAGCCGGCGCAGCGGCAACCTGACGCAGATCTCGGACGGTCCGCTTGCGCTGCACCAGGTGCAGTCGGGCGGCTACCTCCAGGGCGTGTGGCAGTTCATGCCGACGTGGCGCGTCGGCCTGCGCACCGAGCGCCTGGTCCCCGGCCACGAGAACTGGGCCCTGAGCCAGGACGCGAGCGCCCCGGACAACTTCCACCCCACCAAGAACTCGATCATGTTCGATTTCAGCGAGAGCGAGTTCGCCCGCATCCGCCTGCAGTTCGCGCAGGACCGCACCCGCCAGGGTTTCGTCGACAACCAATGGCTGCTGCAGTACCAGACCGCGCTCGGCGCGCACGGCGCGCACGCGTACTGATCACCGACCCGAAGGAACGATTCCTCATGACGACCACTCCCATGAAGACCGCCGTGCTAGCCGCCCTCGCGCTGTGCGCCACGTTCGCGCTGCCCGCCCACGCCGCCGTCAAGGTGCTGGCCTGCGAGCCCGAATGGGGCGCCCTGGCGCAGGAACTCGGCGGCGACCTCGTCGACGTCGGCGTCGCCACCACGGCGATGCAGGACCCCCACCAGGTGCAGGCCAAGCCCAGCCTGATCTCGCGCGCACGCAACGCCGACATGGTGGTGTGCACCGGTGCCGAACTCGAGATCGGCTGGCTGCCGGTGCTGCTGCAGCAGTCCGGCAACCCGAAGCTGCAGCCGGGCCAGCCGGGCAACTTCGCCGCGGCCGACTTCGTGCGCAAGCTCGACGTACCCCGGCAGGTCGATCGCTCGCAGGGCGACGTGCACCCCGACGGCAACCCGCACATCCAGACCGACCCGCGCAACATCGCGCTGGTGGCCACGGCGCTCGGCGCCCGCCTCGCGCAGGTCGACCCGGCGCATGCCGCGCAGTACCAGCAGCGCACTGCCGCCTTCGCGCAGAAGTGGCAGGCCAACCTGCAGCGCTGGGCGAAGCAGGCCGCACCGCTCAAGGGCGTGGCCGTCGCCGCGCACCACAAGGCCTACGCCTACATGGAGGACTGGCTGGGCCTGGGCGAGGTCGCGGTGCTCGAACCCAAGCCCGGGGTCGAGCCCAGCGCCTCGCACCTGCAGGAGGTGCTGGACACGCTGAAGTCGCACCCCGCGAAGATGGTCATCTACTCGGCCTACCAGGATCCGAAGCCGGACGAATGGCTCAGCGAGCACGCGCACATCCCGGCCGTGAAGCTGGCCTTCACCGTGGGCGGCACCGACGGCGCGAAGGACCTCACGGGCCTGTTCGACGACACCGTCACCCGCCTGGTCGGCGCGCTGAAGTGAACCCGGAGGCATCGCGATGAACTGGAACGCGCTCGAATGGGGCATCCTCGGCCCGGCCCTCGTGGCCGGCCTGCTGGTGCTGGCCACCCACGTCGCGCTCGGCGCGAAGGTGCTCGACAAGGGCATCGTCTTCATCGACCTGGCCATCGCCCAGATCGCCGGCCTGGGCGTGATCGGCGCCGACGCGCTGGGCCTGCCCGAGGGCGGCGTCGCCGTGCAGGCGGCGGCGGTCACCGCGGCGCTGGCCGGCGCGCTGCTGCTCACATGGACGGAGAAGATGTGGCCCGAGATCCAGGAGGCGCTGATCGGCGTGATGTTCATCCTGGCGGCCTGCGCGGGCATCCTTCTGCTGTCTGGCAATCCGCATGGCGGCGAGCACCTGAAGGACCTGCTGGTGGGGCAGATCCTGTGGGTCGGCAAGACACAGATCGCGTGGCTGGCGGGCATCACGGCGGTGCTCGTGCTCGCGATGGCCTCCGGGCTCGTCCAGCGACTCGGGCGGTTCGGGTTCTATGCGACGTTCGCGATCGCGGTCACCGCGTCGGTGCAACTGGTCGGCGTCTACCTGGTCTTCACGAGCCTGATCGTGCCGGCCCTGGCGACGCGAGGGATGACGGGGCGCGTACGATACATCGCCGGGTATGCGGTCGGCGCGATCGGCTATGCGCTGGGGCTGGCCTTGTCGGCGCTCCTGGACTTGCCTTCGGGCGCGGTGATCGTCTGGGTGCTTGCGGTGACGGCGGTTGCCTTTGCCTTCATGAAGGGGCGGTGGGTGGCGGTGTCGCCTGCTCCCGTCCGGGCGGCCGTCTGATTGCCTTGTGGATGCTGGTCTCGCGGGGCGCGCGGGGGTGGGTACGACGAGCCGGGTGAGGTGAAAACCTTCGCTGACTTTGTGAGTTGGGGTTGCGTGTCTCGGCCCATCGAGAGCCTCGACAGCCACGGCGCCATGGTTTCCCTGCGAACGACCGCATCGGGTACCGAGGTCGCGCCCGCGTGCTGATCGGCGGCCGTCGACAACCGTGCGGCGCAGATGGCAATCTCCGCAAATCCGTTTACGGTCGTTCGAAGGCATCTGCAAATGGCTCTTGTCGGCCAGGAACTGCCCGTCGCCAACGACCGCTCCGGAGCAGGCACGAGCGCGTGGCGCCAGGCCGAAGCCCGCACTTGCCTGGTTCTAGAATCCTCTGCACGCCAGCCGACCGCCGGTGCCCGGGCCAGCAGCAGCGATCTGCAACCCGGTTGAACGAGCCGCCCTCACGATGTCTTCCCTGTTCCGCCCGCGCCGAGATCGCACGACTGCCGTGGTACCCGGCATGGACTCGTTCTTGCGCGATTTCGAACATATGAAGACCAATCGTTCGGTCTTCGATGCGCAAGGTGAAGAACACGGCGACATCGACATGCGGCTGGCCTCACGAATCGAAGAACATCTGCGGCCGCTACTTGGCAAGAGGGAAGGATCGACGACCTGGTTTCACCAGATGGACTACTACGGCGACCCAACCCTGGAAGCCCGCAACAGCGTGCGGTGCCCCCATTTCCCTTCGACGATACCCCTATGAGCACTCTGCCCGCCTGCCCCAATTGCGAATCCGCTTACACCTATGAGGACGGCGCCATGTTGGTCTGCCCGGAGTGCGGCCACGAATGGTCGCCCCGGGATTCGGAAGCTCCTGCTGCTGAAGACGCTCGCGTCGTTCGCGACGCGGTGGGCAATGTGCTGCAGAACGGTGACACGGTGACTGTCGTCAAGGATTTGAAGATCAAGGGCTCGTCCCTGGTCGTCAAGGTCGGCACCAAAGTAAAGAACATCCACCTGACCGACGGCGATCACGACATCGACTGCAAGATCGACGGGATCGGGGCGATGGGGTTGAAGTCGGAGTTCGTCAAGAAGGTGTGATCGGCAACGCTGGCGGATCTACGGACGCGTTGGTCGAACACGCGCCGCCCGGGTGCTTCGGCAGGATGTTTCACGCGCCCGGAGCGAATCCGAGGACTGAAGTCGGCCAGAACCATTCTGTTGCACAGGTCGGCTTCTCGGCCGCCATGACTGGGGAAGGGTTGGCAGTGAGTGATTCGAAAGATTTCGCTTTGCGAGTGGGCAAATCCTGAGCGGCCGAAGCAGCGTGGTGAGGTGCCTCAAGAACGATGCGCGCAGGCCGATATCACAAAATGACCAAACCGACCCGAGCCGGGCCGGGCTGTCCTTCTCCCGAGGCCTCGCATGAAACTCGCCGCCAAAGTCCAGTTGCTTACAGTCGCTCTGGTTGTCGCGCTCGTCAGCGCTTGTGCCACGGCCTTCTGGCAAGGCCGAACCGCTCAACTCGCAAATGAGCATACTTACAGGGCTGAGACGCTGGCGACAAGTTATCTCACGGAGGCCAGTGGATCACTCTGGGCGTTGCGACTGGCCACAGCCCAGTATCGCTCGCTGACCGAGGCCGCGCAGAAGCAGAAATTGCGCGAAGGCGATGCAAAGATCGTCGCCGCATTCGGGCAGGCGCTGGACTCGATGGCACGCCAGCCGGTGTCGGAGAGGGCGCTCGCTCAAGCTGTGACAGTGAAGTCTGCTTTCGAGCACTACGTTGCTGTGCGGACGAACTGGTTCGATCTGATCGAGGACCATCCCGATGAGGCAGAACAGCTCCGCAACAAAGGCGTGACACCTGCTGCCGGCGCCACAGTCAAGGCGCTTCAGAGCCTGGTGGACATCGTCCGTGAAGACGGCAAAGCAGGCTTCGAATCTCGCAATGCAGTGCTCACGGCAGTTGCCCAAGCCGTCTTGGTGATCGGCAGCCTCAGCGTTCTCGGAGCTGTCTTCGCTTCAACGCTGATGGTTCGCAGCCTCTCGCGCCGCATGCGGAGTGCAGCTGTGCGCGTGAATGCGATCTCGAAGTTGGATCTCACGGTGGGTCCGGAAGAAGCCGGTAGCGATGACCTTAGCGACCTCGTGCGGTCGATGGAGTCGATGCGCCTGCGGCTGGTCGACATCGTGCAGCAGGTTCGCCACAGTTCGGAAGGCGTAGCCACGGCAAGCGAGGAGATTGCGCTCGGAAGCCTGGACTTGTCATCTCGCACAGAACAACAAGCCAGCGGCCTGCAGCAAACCGCCGCCTCGATGGAGGAGCTTTCCTCGACCATCCGGCTCAACGCCGAGAACGCAGGTACGGCACATGAACTGGCCTCGACCGCCTCGCGCGTGGCTGGGAGTGGGGGTGAGTTGATTGATCGGGTGGTCAGCACGATGAAGACCATCGATGAGAGTTCGAAGCAGATCGTCGACATCATCGGCGTCATTGACGGCATCGCTTTTCAGACAAACCTACTAGCACTCAACGCAGCTGTCGAGGCGGCACGCGCAGGCGAGCAGGGTCGCGGCTTTGCCGTCGTCGCCGGAGAGGTGCGCAGCCTTGCCCAGCGCAGTTCTGACGCCGCTCGCGAGATCAAGTCGCTCATCGGCAGGAGCGTCGAACGGGTGGACGATGGCAACAGACTCGTCCAGCAAGCAGGAACCACGATGCGCGAGGTCGTCGCTTCAGTCCACAAAGTTGCGGGAATCACGGGCGAAATCATGAACGCCACCGCGGAGCAGAGCGCGGGCGTTGGCCAAGTCAATGACGCCATTGTTCACATGGATACGGCCACGCAGCAAAACGCGGCTTTGTCCGAGCAGAGTGCTGCGGCGGCTGAATCTCTCAAACAGCAGGCGACGGCGCTTGTGCGCGCCATGTCGGTCTTCGATTTGGGTGGCGGCAGGCCATGAGAGCAGCTTGCTCCAAGTCTTGACAAACAAATCTGACAAACGAAGGCCTGCAAAGGCCCGGGCAAATCAGGTTGCGAAGGACTTTTCGTGCGGCAGCCATTTCCGGGCTAGCTTGATCTTGACGGGCGTGCCTGGCTCGGATTCCCGAGGGCGCAGGTCGGCCCGATCCAGCCGTTCACCGTTGTCAGCTGTCGGATAGCTCACAGTCGCGGTACTGCCGGACTCCGCGTGTTGACTACGCCTGACCCGGCTGGGGTGCTGTCCTTTGCGCCTTGGTCACTGAATCCAGGCGAGCTTCGAGATCTGTGATCCGCTGCTCGAGGTGTCGCTCCGCCGTGATGTCCACGATCAGGCCATACCAGCGCTCGACCGCTCCGAAAGTGTCGAACTGAGGAAACGCCTGGCTACGGACCAAACGCCAGCCGCTGTCAGGCCACAGAATCCGGAACTCCGTGCTGAAGGGCTGGGCGTTCCCCAGCTGAGCGAGCCATTCTGTTCGCACGCGGACGCGATCGGCCGGATCCATGCGATTGAGCCAGCGCTCATGACGCTGCGCGCTGGTGGTCTCGGGCTCCCACTCAAAAGTGGGACCCATGTAGTCAACCACTCCATCGGCTGTTGCTGCCCACGGGATGTTGGGGCTCAGTCGGATGACATGGCGGAAATGCTCTGCGTTCTCCTGCAGAGATCGCTCCGCGTGGACGCGGCTGGTAATGTCGATCGCCTCGCCAGTAATTCCAAGGAACTCACCGAATTCGCTGCGGACCTGCTGGAAACTGACCAAGCTCGTCCGGCCATTGGCGCGGTTGTGGTATTCGGAGGGCTCCAACTCGCTCCCAGTCGCGACAGCGTTGACGAGGTTGAACAAGGCCATGTGCTCGGGGGCGCTGCACAGTTGCGTGAGATGGACACCGCTGGGATCGCTGCAATCGAACCCGAGCAGCTTCATGAGGGTCGCGTTGACGCTCACGACGCGCAATTGCTCATCGAGGAAGCACAGCCCGACGGGTGCGGCTTGATAGAGGGTTTCGAGCTGATGCCAGCGTTGGAACGGTGAGTTGTCCAGTCCGCTGCCGCCGTCGACCCAAACTCCCAGCTTCTCCAAGTGCTCGCGCGCCTGTTCTATCGAGCCCGGCCGGCCCAGCAGATAGCCCTGGCCGAACTGACAGCCTAACCGTGTCAGAAGGGTCGCCTGTTCCTCGGTCTCTATGCCTTCGGCGAGTACATGCAAGCCCAGACTCTGGCCCAGGCCGATGACGGCGGAGACAATCCGAAAGCTGCTTCGGTCCGTGCCCATGCCCCGAACGAAGCTTCCGTCGATCTTGATTTCATCGAACGGCAGCGCCTGCAACCGCGTGAGGCTGGAGTGCCCCGTACCAAAATCATCGAGCGAAAGACTGGCACCGGCCTCCTTGAAGGCCCTGAGGGTATCGTGCGCAACTTCACTATCGGTGAAAAGTGTGGTTTCGGTGATCTCGAAGCGCAATCTCCGCATGGGAAGCTCGGTCCGAGCCAAGGCCTCGAGTGTTCGCGTCAACAGAGTCGGATCGAGGAACTGCCCGGGCGACAGATTGAAGGCCAGCATCAGGTGATCCGCACAATCTCCCATGGCTGTGGCCACATCGTGTAGCAAGTGCAGGAAAAGTGCATCGAGCAGGCCCGCGGCCTCGGCAACCGGGATGAATTGGGCCGGTGGAATTTCTCCATGTGAAGGAGAACTCCACCGAGCCAGTACCTCGAACCCAGCAACGCGGCGACTACGCAAATGGATCAACGGCTGCAGTGCGGGCCAGATTTGACCAAGCCGTAACCCTTCCTCCAGCGCTTGACCGGAAATGGTGTCGTACATCTGGCTGTATCCCTAGCAGGTGACGGGTTCAACGACTCCCTAGCTGCCCTTTTACCACGCAGGCGAACGAAACGTCGCGATCAGGCGCAGAACTCCAGGCGTGTGCCTGCGCTTGTCGGTGCGACCGCCCACGCAAGCCGGAGTTCGCCGTGTGCGCTCCTTACGCCCGGCTCCAACATGCGGCAGGCCGCGTTCTGTTCGAAGACATACGAAGTTACGCGCTCGAACGCATACACCCTGATGTTTCAGCTGAAGCGCGAGCCACTGCGGTGAAGGCCATTGATGCTTTGAAGGTGAGGGCTCCGGCCGGCGACTGGTTACTCTGCGCCGGGGTCGGCGTTCTTGACGACTCGGGTCGCACAGATCCAGGCGATGAGCCCTACGTCGAGGCGACGGTACTGGGCATACCCTACCCGCTGTACGGCGAACCATTTCCGGCGCACGTCGCTGCGTACGAGAAGCAGTTCGGCGGCGGTTGAGCGACTGCTTTCCGGCGTCGAGATTCGCACTTCGAATGTCGCTGATGGGTCGGTTGCAGCCCAACAGGCCCGGCACTCGACAGACGAAGACGCCTCAGCCGATGTGGTGACTCGCCGCCGTCGTCACGCCCAGCTTCTCGAACAGCGCCCGATCCTTCTCGACATCCGGGTTGCCCGTGGTCAGCAGCTTCTCGCCGTAGAACACCGAGTTCGCGCCGGCCAGGAAGCACAGGGCCTGGACGGCCTCGCTCATCTGCTGGCGGCCGGCCGACAGGCGCACGCGCGCCAGCGGCATCGTGATGCGCGCCACGGCGATGGTGCGGACGAATTCCAGCGGGTCGAGTGGCTTCTCGTCGGCCATCGGCGTGCCTTCGACGCGCACCAGTTCGTTGATGGGAACCGACTCCGGATACGGGTCGAGGTTGGCCAGCTGGGCGACCAGGCCGGCGCGTTCGCGGCGGCTCTCGCCCATGCCGACGATGCCGCCGCTGCACACCGAGATGCCGGCGCCGCGCACATGGCCCAGCGTGTTCAGGCGGTCCTGGTAGTCGCGCGTGGTGATGACGCGACCGTAGGCCTCGGGGGCGGTGTCGAGGTTGTGGTTGTAGTAGTCGAGGCCGGCTTCCTTCAGCGACTTCGCCTGCGGTTCGCTGAGCATGCCCAGCGTGCAGCACGCCTCCAGGCCCAGCGACTTCACTTCGCGCACGATGGCGGACACGGCCTCGATGTCGCGATCCTTGGGGGCGCGCCAGGCGGCGCCCATGCAGAAGCGCGTGGCGCCGTGTTCCTTGGCCGTGCGCGCCGCGGCCGCGACCGCCTCGACGTCCATCAGCTTGGTGGCGTCGACGCCGGTGTCGTAGTGCACCGACTGCGGGCAGTAGCCGCAATCCTCCGGGCAGCCGCCGGTCTTGATCGACAGCAGCGTGGCCAGCTCGACCTGGTTGGGCGCGAAGTGCTCGCGGTGCACCGCCTGCGCCTGCAGGATCAAGTCGTTGAACGGCAGGTTGAACAGGGCTTCGACGGCATCGACGCTCCAGCGTTCGGTGTGTGCGTGGCCGCAGGACGTGTCGACCGTCGCTGCGGGTTCGCGGCGCTGGATGTGGATGGGGGAGACGGATGCGTTCATCGGCCGAATTCTGCCTCACCCGATTGACCCGGCTTCCCGGTCGGGTTCCGCCACGTCACCCCGCTGCCGTTCAGAGATCGACCTCGAGGTTGTCGATCAGCCGCGTCCTGCCCAGGCGGGCGGCGCCCAGCGCCACCAGCGGCACGCGGGCGGCGAGGTCGGCACCGGTCGGCGGCAGCAGGTCCGTGCGGCGGCGGATGGCGATGTAGTCGGGTTGCCAGCCGCCCGCGACGAGCGCGGCGAGCTGTGCCTGCTCGACCGCGGCGACGTCGCGCGCGCCCTCGCGCAGCGCGGCCGCGGCGGCGAGCAGCGCGCGCGGCAGCGCGATCGCCGCGGTGCGCTCGTCGGGGCTCAGGTAGCCGTTGCGCGACGACAGCGCCAGGCCGTCGGTGGCGCGGATCGTCGGCGCGCCGATCACCTCGACGGGCAGCGCGAACTGGCGCGCCATCGCGGTGATGACCATCAGCTGCTGGTAGTCCTTCTTGCCGAACAGCGCGACGGCCGGCTGCACGCACTGGAACAGCTTCATCACCACCGTGCACACGCCGGTGAAGAAGCCCGGGCGGAACTCGCCCTCGAGCAGGTCGGCGATGGTGGCCGGCGGCACCACCTTGAACGTCTGCGGCTCCGGGTAGAGCTCGGACTCCGAGGGCGCGAACACGATGTCGCAGCCGGCCGACTCGAGCAGCTGGCAGTCGCGCTCCAGCGTGCGCGGGTACTGGTCGAAGTCCTCGTGCGGCAGGAACTGCAGGCGGTTGACGAAGATGGTCGCCACCACCGGGAAGCCGTGCAGCGCCGCCTCGCGCACCAGCGCCAGGTGGCCCTCGTGCAGGTTGCCCATGGTGGCGACGAGCGCCGTCTTCGTCGAGCCTTCGAGCACGGCGCGCAGGTCGGCGATGGTGTGGATGACTTGCATGGCGTGTTCAGTAGGTGTGGACGTCGGCCTGCGGGAAGCTGCCGTCCTTGACCGCGGCGACATAGCGCGCGATGGCCGACGCGATCGAGCCGCCTTCGGCCATGAAGTTGCGCACGAAGCGCGGCTTGCGGCCGCTGCCCAGGCCCAGCATGTCATGCAGCACCAGCACCTGGCCCGAGGTGCCGCCGCCGGCGCCGATGCCGATGGTCATCAGCTCGGGGTTCTCGGCGGTGACTTCGGTGGCCAGCGCCGCCGGCACCATCTCGAACACCATCATCGCCGCGCCGGCCTCGGCCAGCTCGCGCGCCTCGCGGCGCAGCAATGCGGCGCTGTCGCCTTCCTTGCCCTGCACGCGGTAGCCGCCCAGCGCATGCACGCGCTGCGGCGTCAGGCCCAGGTGCGCGCACACGGGGATGCCGCGCGCCACCAGGTGCGCCACGATCTCGGCCGTCCAGCCGCCGCCCTCGAGCTTGACCATGCGGGCGCCGGCGCGCATCAGCGCGACCGCGGCGTCGAGCGCCGGGCCCTTGCCGCCCTCGTAGCTGCCGAACGGCATGTCGGCGATGAGCCAGGCCGCCGGCTGCACGCGGGCGACGCACTCGGTGTGGTACGCCATGTCGGCCAGCGTCACCGGCAGCGTGCTGGTGCGGCCCTGCAGGACGTTGCCCAGCGAGTCGCCCACCAGCAGGGTGTCGACGCCGGCGTCGTCGAGCACCTGGGCGAAGGTGGCGTCGTAGCAGGTCAGCATGGCGATCTTCTCGCCGCGGGCGCGCATCTCGCGCAGCCTGGGCAGCGTGACGGCGGCGCGCGCGGGCTGCGCGGACGAGGAAGCAGGGCTGGAATGGGCGCTCATGGCGGGTTCCTGTGTGGCGGGTGGCCGCGTCGGCGCCCGGGCTCGGGCGCCGACGCGGCGCGAGGCGGCATTGTGCCTATCTCCAGGAGACCGGGTGCGCGCATGCGCGATTGTTGGGCAGCCGACCCTAGACCGCGGCCAGCCGGCCCCGGCAGCGCGCGGGCCACAGGCGCACGGCCAGCGCCGCCACCGCGCCGGCGGCGGCCAGCAGCATCACGCCCGGCCAGCCCCAGCGCGCCAGCACCAGGCTGCCGAGGGCGGCGCCACCGGCCATGCCGACGAACATGCCGGTGAACAGCAGGGCGTTGAGGCGGCTGCGCGCGGCCGGATCGATGCCGTAGACCAGGGTCTGGTGCGCGATCAGCGTGGCCTGCACGCCGAGGTCGAAGGCCACCGCGCCGAGCCCGATCACCCACAGCTGCGCGGACGGCGGCAGCCGCGTGCCGGCCGCCATCGCCAGGAACGCGATCGCGGCCAGGCCGGTGCCCAGCCGCGTGACCAGCTCGGAGCCCCGGCGGTCGGCCAGGCGCCCGGCCAGCGGCGCGCCGAGCGCCCCGGCGGCGCCGGCCAGTCCGAACGCGCCGGCGGCGGCGCTGCCCAGGTGCCAGGCCGACGCGTGCAGCATGACGGCCAGCGTCGACCAGAACGCGCTGAAGCCGACGGCCAGCAGGCCCTGCGACAGCGCGGCCCGGCGCAGCGCGCCATGGCGGCGCCACAGCTGCGCCGACGAGGCCAGCAGTGCGACGTAGGGCAGGCGCGTCGTCGGCCGGAAGCGCGGCAGGGAACGCCAGGCCACGGCGGCGAAGACGGCGATGCTCGCGGCCGCGGCCACGAACATCGCACGCCAGCCGAAGTGCGCCGCCACGAAGCCGCTGACCACGCGCGACAGCAGGATGCCCAGCAGCAGGCCCGTCATCACGGTGCCGACGATCTTGCCGCGCTGCGCCTCCGGCGCGAGGGTGGCGGCGGCCGGCACGATGTCCTGGGCCAGCGTGGCCGCCAGGCCCACCGCGAGGCTGGCCGCCAGCAACAGCGCCAGGCCCGAGGTGGCGCCGGCGGCCAGCAGGGCCACGCACAGGGCGCCGGCCTTGGCCAGGATGATGCGGCGGCGGTCGAAGCGGTCGCCCAGCGGCGCCAGGAAGAAGATGCCCGCGGCGTAGCCGAGCTGGGTCAGCGTGGGCACCAGGCCGATCTGGCCCGCCGTCGCGCCGATGTCGGCACCCAGCTCGCCCAGCATCGGCTGGCTGTAGTACAGCGCGGCGACCGACAGGCCGGCGCCCGCGGCCAGCAGGCCGACCAGGGACCGCGTCAGGGCCGGCGTCGTTGCCTCGGGGCTATGCGCGGAATGAATGTTGGACATGGCGTCGGGCTCGGCTCGGCAGGGGATGACCGCATTCTCCCGGGCGGTCGAAGGCCTGTGAAGGCCCGCACCGGGAACAATGGCTATACATTCAGCGCATGACCAAGTCGAGCACCCCCGCGGACCGATTCGAGTTGATGGAAACCTTCGTGCGCATCGTCGATGCCGGCAACCTGTCGGCCGCCGCCGCGCAGCTGGGCACGACGCAACCCACCGTCAGCCGGCGGCTGCAGGCGCTGGAGCGTGCGCTGGGGGTGCGGCTGCTGCGCCGTTCCACGCATTCGATGACGCTGACCGAGGACGGCCAGCGCTGCCTGGAGCGCGCCCGGGAACTGTTGGCCAGCTGGCACGCCTTCGAGGCCGACGTGCGCGGGGCCGGCGACGAGCCCGAAGGCAGCCTGCGCGTGATCGCCCCGCATGCGTTCGGCCAGCAGCAACTGGTGGCGCCGCTGGCCGACTACCTGGCCCGCTACCCCCGCGTCAACGTCGAATGGCTGCTGCACGACCGCCGACCCGACTTCATCGCCGAGGGCATCGACTGCGCGATCCAGGTGGGCGAGGTGGACGACCTGGCCGTGGTCGCCATCCAGCTCGCCGAAGTGCCGCGCATCGTCGTCGCGGCGCCCGCGTTGGCCGCCCTGCTGCCCGCGGCGCCGGCGCCGGCCGACCTGGCCCGACTGCCCTGGCTCGCCCTGCGGCCGTACTACCGCACCGAGGTGGCGCTGGCGTCGCTGGCCGGCGACGCCGCGGCGCGCTTTCCCATCGCGCCACGCATCAGCACCGACAGCCTGTACGCGTTGCGCACCGCGGCGGTGACGGGCGTCGGCGCGGCGATCGTGTCGGCCTGGGTGGTGGCCGACGACCTCGCGCAGGGCCGGCTGGTGCACCTCGCGCCGCAATGGCGCGCCGCGCCGCTGCCGGTCTGGCTGGTCTACCCGAAGGCCCGCTTCTACCCCGCGCGCCTGCGTCGCTTCCTGGACGTGATCCGCGCCCACGCCGCCGACGCGTTCATGCCCCGGCCGCGCGCGCGCTGACGGTCCGTCGGCAAGGGATGCAACTGGCGCCGCGGGCGGCGCCGCTCGTCGCAACCCGGTTTGCGGTGTCCCGGGTCGCTCCTAAAGTTCATTCATCGGAACACGAAACGCGTGCTCCGAGCCACCCACAGACACCAGGAGCCCATCATGAACAGCACCCGCACCCGCATCGCCGCCTTCGCCCTCTCCGTCCTCATGAGCCTGGGCGTCGTCGCCGGCATGAACGGCATCGCGACGACGCAGTACGCGGCTGCGGACAGCCTCGCGATGGCCGCCTACGGACAGGCCCACGTCGCCGTCCAGCACGTGACCGTGATCGGCCGTCGCGCCAACGCCTGAACCCCGGCGCGCGCCCGCCGCGCGCCCACCGCTCCTTCGCAGCCCCGCCTCCGGCGGGGCTTTTTTCATTCCCGGGCGACACGCCATCGGGGCCGCTGGCCGGCCCGCGAGACACGCCGCCGCCACGCTGGCATCATGGCGCCCATGAAGAAGATGCTGCTGTCCCTCGCGCTCGCCGTGTCCGCCGGCCTGGCCGGCGCCGCCGATCGCCCCTACGACGAGTCCGCCGACGCCAAGGCGCAGATCGCCGCCGCGCTGCAGGCGGCCGCCAAGGCGAAGGAACCGGTGCTGCTGATCTTCGGCGCCAACTGGTGCGAGGACTGCCGCGCGCTCGACCATGCGCTCAAGACCGGGCGCAACGCCGAGCTGATGGGCCGGTTCAAGGTCGTCAAGGTGGACGTCGGCAACTTCGACCACAACCTCGACGTGACCGCCGCCTACGGCAACCCGACGAAGAAGGGCATCCCCTCGGCCGTGATCGTCTCGCCCGACAACAAGGTGCTGTTCACCACCCGTGCGGGCGAGCTCGCCGACGCGCGCCACATGAGCGACGACGGCATCTACGACTTCTTCACCCAGGCCGCGGCGCAGACGCGCCAGTGATGCTCAGGCCGCGCGCGCCGGCGCGGCCTTCCAGCGCCGCAGCGTCAGCGCGTTGGTCACCACGCTGACCGAGCTGAACGCCATCGCGGCGCCGGCCACCATCGGGCTCAGCAGGCCGGCGGCGGCAAGGCCGATGCCGGCCACGTTGTAGGCGAAGGCCCAGAACAGGTTCTGGCGGATCTTGGCCACGCAGCGGCGCGAGATGTCGAGCGCGTCGGCCACCAGGCGCGGGTCGGCGCGCATCAGCGTGATGCCGGCCGCCTCCATCGCCACGTCGGTGCCGGTGGCCATCGCGATGCCAACGTCGGCGGCGGCCAGCGCGGGCGCATCGTTGAGCCCGTCGCCCACCATCGCCACGCGCACCGGCCGGTGGCGACCGCGCCCCGCGGCGGCGCCGGCCGCTTCGCGCAGCGAGGCCAGCAGCGCGGCCTTCTCGCCGGGCAGCACCTCGGCGTGGACCTCGGTGATGCCCAGCAGCTGCGCGACCCCTGCGGCGCTGGCGCGGCTGTCGCCGCTGATCATGACGGTGCGCACGCCCTCGGACTGCAGCCGCTGCACGGCCTCGATCGCGCCGTCGCGCAGGCGGTCGCCGAACGCCACCAACCCCAGCAGCGTGGCCTGGCCGGCGGACACCTCGGCCAGCCACGACACCGTGCGCCCCAGCGTCTGCAGCTCGGCCGCGCGGGCGGCCAGCGGCGCGAGGTCCACCCCCAGTTCGCCCATCCAGCGGGCGCTGCCCAGGCGCAGGTCAAGGTCGCGTCCGCCGGCCGGCGCCTCGGGCACGGCGGCCAGCGCCAGGCCGCTGGCCGGCGCCAGGCCCGCGCTCTGGCGCGCGCTCAAGATGGCGCTGGCGGCGATGGCCTCGGCCAGGCGGGCATCGGCGCCCGCCGACGCCGGCTCGGGCAGGTGCACCCGCGCGGCCACGCCCTTGCCCGCCACCGCGCGCTGCGCGCTCGCGGCGGGCACGCGGGCGTGCGTGGACAACGCCATGTCCAGCACGGCCTGCGCCAGCGGATGCGAGCTGCCGCCCTGCACCGCCGCGGCCAGCGCCAGCAGGCGCGCGGCGTCGCCGTCGACCGCCACGCAGGCGACCAGCATCGGCTTGCCCTCGGTGAGCGTGCCGGTCTTGTCGAACGCCACCACCGAGACGTCGTGCGCGATCTCCAGCGCCTCGGCGTCCTTGATCAGGATGCCGTGGCGGGCGGCGACCCCGGTGCCGGCCAGCAGCGCCGTCGGCGTGGCCAGGCCCAGCGCGCACGGGCAGGCGATCACCAGCACCGCCACCGCGTTCAGCAGCGCGCGCTCCCAGTCGCCGCCGACCAGCCCCCAGGCCAGCAGCGTGCACAGCGCCACGCCGCAGACCACCGGCACGAACACCGCGCTGACCTGGTCGACCAGGCGCTGGATCGGCGCCTTCTTCTCCTGCGCCGACTCGACCAGGCGGACGATGCGGGCCAGCGTGGACTCGGCGCCCACCGCCGTGACCGTCACCAGCAGCAGGCCCTCGCCGTTGATCGCCCCGCCGGTGATGCGCTCGCCCGGGCCGCGCGCCACGGGCAGGCTCTCGCCGGTGACCAGCGACTCGTCGACGTGGCTCTCGCCTTCCTTGACCCGCCCGTCGGCGGCGAAGCGCTCGCCCGCGCGCACCACCAGCAGGTCGCCGACGCGCAGCCGGGCGATCGCGATGTCGGCGTCGGCGCCGTCGCGCCGCACCCGCGCGGTGGCGGGCTGCAGCGCCTGCAGCGCGCGCAGCGCCTGGGTGGTCTGGCGCTTGGCGCGCGCCTCGAGCCGCTTGCCCAGCAGCACCAGCGTGATGACGACGGCGGCGGCCTCGAAGTACAGGTGGCCCGGCGCCATGCCGGGCATGCGGGTGCCGGCCCACCATTCGTACAGGCTCAGGCCATAGGCGGCCGTGGTGCCGAGGGCCACCAGCACGTCCATGTTGGCGCTGCCGCCGCGCAGCGCGCGCCAGGCACCGGCGTAGAACCGCGCACCGAACCAGAACTGCACCGGCGTGGCCAGCGCGAACTGCAGCCAGGCCGGCCAGGCCCAGGACGCGCCGGCCAGGCCAGCCAGCATCGGCAGCAGCAAGGGCAGCGACAGCGCCGCGGCGACGATCACCGGCCGCCAGGCCTGCGCCTCGGACTCGGGCGGCGGCGCGGGCAGGTCGGGCGCCCGCGCGCCATAGCCCGCCTTCTGCACCGCGGCCTGCAGGCCGTCGAACGCCAGCGGCGCGTCGGCGTGCACGGTGGCCAGCTCGGTGGCGATGTTGACGCTCGCCTGGGCCACGCCCGGCACGCCCCGCAGCGCGCGCTCGACCCGGCCCGCGCAGGCGGCGCAGCTCATGCCGTCGATCGGGAAGGACCAGTCGCGGCGAGCGGGCAGGACGGAGGCGGGCGGCAGGCGGGACATCGTCGGGAATTGAAGCGCAAGAAGCAGCCAGTGTCGACGGTCTGGCTGTAACGATCTGCGCCGCCGCCAAAAACCCCACGTGCGGGCCGATGTGCACGGCGTTTGCGCCAGGTCAAACCCGCGCGCGATCAGGGGCCGCATCCAGCGGCGTTGGCTGACATGCTGGAGCGGCGCGACACTGTCGCCTCGCCCCTCCAGGAGAACACCATGACCGAATTCCTCGTCGAAGGCATGAGCTGCGGCCACTGCGTCAACGTCGTCACCGAGGCGATCCACCGGCTCGACCCGGCGGCCACCGTCGACGTCAATCTCGGCACCAAGCTCGTGCGCGTGCGGTCCGACCTCGACCGCTTCCTGCTCTCGCAGGCGCTGGTCGACGCGGGCTACGACCCGATCCCGGTCGGCCTCGAGTCGTCCGACCACCTCTGAGGGAAAGCGCGCAATGCCCCTGGTGACCCTGACCGTGCGCCGCGGCAAGGATGCCGCGTTCAAGTCCGACGTGCTCGACGCCGTGCACAACGCCCTGGTGGCCTCGGGCGTGCCGCAGGCCGACCGCTTCCACCGGGTGCTGGAGCTGGCGCCCGAGGACTTCCGCTACGACGCGAGCTACCCCGACCTGGCCGCGCCGCGCACCGACGATTTCGTGCTGATCGAGATCCTGCTGTCGACCGGCCGCAGCGTGAAGATCAAGCGCAAGATCGCCGCCGACCTGGTCGACGGCCTGCGCCGCGCGCCCGGGCTGGATCCGGACAACGTGATGCTGGTCTTCAAGGAGACGCTGTGGGAGAACTGGTCGTTCGCAGGCGGCCGCTTCATCCACGTGTAGCCGAACCGACGACGCCCGGACAGCGTTGGCCATCCGGGCGTCGTCGGTTGCCGGCCGGTCGCGGCCGAAGGCGCGACCGTGGTGGCCGCTCGCTCAGCGGTCGATCGCGTTCTTGATCGCCTTGCCGACGTTGTTCTTGACGTCGCCGGCGGTCGACTGCACCTTGCCCGCGGCCTGGTCGACCTGGCCTTCGGCGGTCAGGCGTTCGTTGCCGACGAGCTTGCCGGCGGCTTCCTTGACATTGCCCTTGGCCGTTTCGACGCGGCCCTTGACTTGATCCTTGTTCATGGTCGTGCTCCTGTGAGTGGGGGGGGGGGGAGCCGATCGACGTCGGTGTTGTTCGAGTTCTGCGTCCGCCGTCGTTCGGCATGGACTCACTGTCGCACCGGGGGGGGGCGCACGGTGTCGGCACAGCGTCGCTACGCGTGTAGGACAAGGGTCCGCGCGCCTGACGGCGCATGCCCACGCCGCCATCGCCGTCGAGCGTCAGAGGAACAGCACGCTCGCGCCCGGCTCGGGCTGGCGGGCCTTCTGGGCGAAGCCGTCGAAGAAGTACACGATGTCGTCGCCGACGTCGCCGGTGAGGCGGCCGACGACCTTGCTCCAGGTCATCAGCGCGACATGTGCGGCGGGCCCGCCGACGACCAGGATGGGCTGCTCGCCCTCGTCGTGCCAGAAGTACTCGCCGCCGAAGGCCCGGTGCGCGACCTCCAGCACGTAGCAGCCGAGCTGCTGCACCAGGCCGGTGACGACGGCCTCGTCGAGATCGGCGACGTAGTCCGAGACCTCGGCCAGCATCTCGTCGACGGCCGCGAGGCTGGCGATGGAATAGTCGAGGCGGCCGCCGGCGCGTTGCTGCAGCGCGGCGACCGCGCGGTCGGCGGCGGCGATGACTTCTTCGAGGATGGCGTTCATCGACGACATTCTGGACGCTTCAGCCCGGCTCGAGGATGAAGCGGCGCAACTCGGCGAACGCCGCGTCGGCGTCGTCGCGCCAGGCGCCGTGGCCGACGTCCGGGAACGCGCGGTACTGCATCCAGCGCGCCGGCAGCGCGGCGGCGATGTCCAGCGCGTCGGCCACCGGGCACACCGGATCCTGCTCGCCCGCCATCACCAGCACCGGGCAGCGCGCCTTGGCCAGGCCCGGCAGCAGGTCCATCGTGCGCTGCTCGCCGGCCGCCGACGCGAACAGCACATCGAGGTTGTAGATCGTGCGCGCGCCGGCGGCGGGATCCTGCGGCGTGGTGTTGTACAGGTGGCGGCAGTGCACGCCGTAGTCGTCCCAGGTCGCGGGGTTGGGATCGCTCCAGAAACGCCGGCACGACTCGCGCGCCGCCGGGCCGCCCAGCTGGCCGAACATCGCCTCCTTGCGTTCCTGCTTCTTGTGCGGCGAGGTGCTGGACAGGATCACCTTGGACGGGTGGTCGGGATGGCGGTCGATGTAGCGCTGCGCGACGAAGCCGCCGAACGACTGGCCCAGCACGATGGGCTTGACGATGCCCAGCGCGTCGCACAGGCGCACGACGTCGTCGGCGAAGGTGTCCAGCGTCCACTCGCCGGGCGGCCGGCGGTCGCTGCGGCCGTGGCCGCGGTGGTCGTAGTAGATCACCTGCGCGATGTCGGCCAGGCGGCCGAACCACGGGCGGAAGCTGGAATGGTCGAAGCCCGGGCCGCCGTGCAGCAGCAGCAAGGTGGGCTTCTCGCGCAGCGCCGGGCCGGCGGGCACGAACTGCGTGCCCTCGACGTCGAAGAAGAGCCGGATGCCGGGTTCGATCTCGATGCGCATGCGTGCGTCCGGGAGTGGCGAGTCCGCGAGCATAGCCGCCCCGACGTAACATTCCTCGATGCGCTCGCGTCTTCCCCCTTCCCTCCTGCGCCGGCCCGCGCTCGCCGCCGCCCTGCTCGCCGCCACCGCCGCCCTCGCCGCCGACCCCTTGCCCGAACGCCAGTGCAGCGGCGGCGTGTGCATGGCCAACATCGATGCGCGGCAGGCGATGGCCCCGTGCCCGAACGCCAACCTGGTGATCGCCTGGGCGCAGGCCGGCGGCGCGATGACGCTCGAATGCTGGACCGCCGAGGCACCGAGGGACCAGCCCATCCTCGTGTTCGACCGCCGCTTCCCGCACGCGCCGGTCTGGGAGATGACGGGCATCCGTGCCGTCGCGCCGGAGGCGTTGCCGCAGATCGCCAATGCACAGCGCGGCGACAGCGACGCCCTGCTGCCCGCCTGCCAGCCGCCGCGGCCGCCGACGATGGCGCCGGGCGAACTGCTGCTGGCCGAGCGGCGGCCGTCCGACGACCCGCGCCATCCCTGGTGCTACCGCATCCTGCGCGTGGCGACGACGGCCACCGGCATCGCGATCCGTGCCGACGACGGCCAGTCGCCGAAGCCCCAACCGGACGCACCCGACTGGGCCCCGCTCGCCACGAAGATGGCGGCGCTCGCGGACCGCGCCGACGCCCCCGCGCGGGCGCACGTCACGCGCAGCCGCGCATCGCTGCGCGACGCGCCCGATCCGAAGTCCCCGGTGCACGGCTTCCTCGTGGCCGGCGACGCGGTCGTGGTGCTCGATCCGGCGCCAGGCAAGCCCCTCGTCAAGGTGCTCTACGTGAGCGCGAGGGGGCCGGCGATCGAGCGCTGGATCGCCCGGGCCGACATCGCGTTCTAGTCATCGCCTTCCATGTCGCCGTGTCCATGGCCGTGGGTGCTGACCGGCATCGCGGCGCCGTCGGCGCCGTCGAAGAAGAACGGCGCGCGCGGCTTCTGGCGCGGCGCGATCTCGTCCAGGCGCGGCAAGGCGTAGAGCCGGCCGTTCTGCATCACGTCGACGATGCGGTCGGACTGGCGGATGTCGGTGGTCGGGTCGCCGTCGATGACCACGAGGTCGGCCAGCTTGCCCACCTCCAGCGAGCCGAGGTCGGCGTCCATGCCGAGGTAGTGCGCCCCGTTGAGCGTCGCGTTGCGGATCGCCTCCAGCGGCGTCATGCCACCCTTGACCTGCATCCACATGTCCCAGTGCGCGCCCAGGCCCTCGCGCTGGCCGTGCGCACCCAGGTTCTCGCGCACGCCGGCATGCAGCAGCTCGGTGGCCGCCCTGGCCACGCGGACGACGTTGTAGTCCTCCTCCGGCGCGATCTCGCGCCGCACGGCGCGCGCCTCGAGCACGCTGCGCGGCACGAAGTCCTTCAGGATCGGGTGCTTCCAGACCTCGGTGGTCGCGTAGTAGTAGTGCTCGCCGTCGAGGCCGCCGTAGGCCACGTTGTAGGTCGGCGTGTAGCCCACCTGCGTCTGCCCCCACAGCTGCTTGACGTCCTCGTAGACGTTCTCCACGGGAAGCGCGTGCTCGACGCCGGTGTGGCCGTCCACCACCATCGACATGTTCAGCTCGAACAGCGAACCGCCCTCGGGCACCACCATCATGCCGGTCTGGCGCGCGGCCTCGAGCACCTGCTGGCGCTGCTCGCGGCGCGGCTGGTTGTAGCTCTTGACGCTGATCGCGCCCAGCGCCTTCTGGCGCCGCAGCGCGTTGAGCGCGTCGTCCAGCGTGTCGATGGGCTGCGTGATCGGTGCCTTGGCGCCGTACAGGATCGTGCCGGTGGAGAAGATGCGCGGGCCGGTGATGAGGCCCGCGCGCTGCATCTCGGCCGCGGTGAACACCAGCGCCGAGTTGTTGGACGGATCGTGCAGCGTGGTCACGCCGAAGGCCAGCGAGGCGTAGTTGATCCAGCTCTGCTGCGGCACGATGCCGTCGTCGCCCATGCCGCCGTGCCAGTGCACGTCGACGATGCCGGGGAGGATGGTCTTGCCGCGCGCGGCGATGGTCCTCGCGCCCGCGGGCACCAGCACGTTCGCCGTCGGCCCGACCGCCGCGATGCGGTTGCCGTCGACCACGATCGTGCCGTCGGCGATCACCTCGTCGCCCTTCATCGTGACGATGCGCGCGCCGGTGATCGCGATCACGCCGGACGGCGTGTCCGCGGCCTGCGCGAAACCCACCGGCACGCCCGCGGCGTCGGCCCTGGGCAGCTCCTTCGGCGCGCCGGGCTCGAACGCGAACGCGTTGCGCAGCTCGGTGGTGAACAGGCGGTCGCCGAGCCCGAAGTGCACCTTCGCGCTGTCGCCCGACCAGCCCAGGTATTCGCCGGCGTCGACGTCGAGCTGGCGCACCGGCAGCGCGTCCATCTTCGCGCCCACCGCGATCGGCCTGGACGCCATCGGCAGCGGCGTGACGTAGGCGTGCTCGCGCTCCTGGAAGGCGAGCCAGCGGCCGTCGGGCGACACCGCGTACTGGCTGACGAACTCGCTGGTGGCGACCTCGGTCTCCTTGCGGTCGGCAAGGTCGATGCGCACCAGCTTGCTGGCGAAGTCGACCTCCTTCTGCACGCCGGCGCGCGTCACGTAGACGGCGTCGCCGGTGGCGCCGAACTGCGGTGCGCGGCCGCTCCTGGCGAGGCGCTCGGGCCTGCCCTTGCCGTCGGCGGCGACACGATAGACGCCGGTGTCCAGGCCATGCCACGGCGAGGTGAGATAGCCGCCATGGCCCTTGACGTAGACCACGCTGCGGCCATCGGGCGCGAACTGCGGCTCCACGTACTGGCCCGGCTCGGGCGTCAGCGTGGTCTCGGCGCCGCCCGTGGCCGCGATGCGGCGCACCGAGCCGAGGTCCTTGTCGCTCCAGGTCGTGAAGACGATGTCGCGGCCGTCGCGCGAGAAGCGCGGGTAGAACTCGAAGTGCGCGGTCTGGGTGGTCAGGCGGTGCGGCTGGCCGTTGGGCAGGTCCTTCACGTAGAGGTAGCCGAGCGCCGAATAGACGACACGATCGCCCTGGGGCGAGACGTTCATCCAGCGCAGCTGCTTCACGTCGAACGTGGCTGGTGCCACGGCAACTGGCACGCGCAGCGCGGGGGTGATCTCGCGCGTGTCCTTGACATGGAACGGGATCTCCACCGCGTCCCGCCGGGCAGGGTCGACGCGCCACAGCTTGCCCTGCGCCCAGACGACGATGTGCCGGCTGTCGGGCGTCCAGGCGAAGCCGGGATAGACGCCCTGCACCGACCACGACTCCTGCATGTCGCGCTCGAGGTGGCCCCATACGGGGGTCTCCTGGCCGGTGGCCAGGTCCTTGAGGAACAGCGTGCTCTGGTTGCGCACGCGGCGCACGAAGGCCAGCTGCCTGCCGTCCGGCGAAGGCACCGGGCGCACCGCGCCGCCCTGGCCGGTGACGAAGGGCTCGGTGCTGCCGTCGTGCAGGTCCAGGCGCTGGATGTCGAAGATCTCGCCGTTGGAATCCTTGTTGTATTCGAACTGGTCGCCGTGCGTCGTGTCCTGCGAGTAGTACACGTAGCGGCCGTCGGGCGAGAACGCGGGCTCGCCCAGGTCCTTCTGCCAGTTGGGCTTCTCGTTGAGCTGCACGCCCTTGCCGGCGCCGCTCGCGTGGTACAGCCAGATCTCGCCCGAGCCGAGCGAGCGCGAACCGGTGAAGTGCTTGCGCGCGGCGATGTAGCGGCCGTCAGGCGACCAGGTGGGCGTGTACAGCAGGCGGAAGGTCTCGCTGGTGACGGCCTTCGCGTCGGTGCCGTCCGCGTTCATCACCCACACGTTGTCGCCGCCGCCGGCGTCGCTGATGTAGGCGATGCGCTTGCCGTCCGGCGACCAGCGCGCCTGCATCTCCCAGGCGATGGAATGCGTCAGCGGCACCGCCTCGCCGCCGGCGATGGGCAGCGTGTAGAGGTCGCCCAGCAGGTCGAACACGAGGCGCTGGCCGTCGGGGCTGACGTCGACCGACATCCAGGTGCCGGTGCGGGTGTCGATGGCCGCCGTGGTCTTCGGGCCGGGCGGATGGTTGACGTCCCACTTCGGCTTGTCGGCGGGCTTGGCCTCCGCGGCGGGCGCGTCGGCGGCGAACGCGTTGAGGCTGAGCAGGGCGGCGCTGGCGAGCAGCGCGAGACGGCACGGTGTCATGGCGGGCTGGCGGCTCGTGGCCACCGGAAGGAGGGGTGGCCGAGAGCATAGCGCCAGCCGTCGGCCCGGCGGTCGCCGCTCAGGCCTCCGCGCCCGTGCTTCGTCGCACGGCCACCGGCCTACTTCAGGCCGCCGGACAGGAACTGCTGCAGGCGCTCGCTGCGCGGCCGCACCAGGATCTCGCGCGGATGCCCTTCTTCCTCGAGGCGGCCCTGGTGCAGGAACACGCAGTGGCCCGAGACCTCGCGCGCGAACTCCATCTCGTGCGTGACGACCACCATCGTGCGCCCCTCGGCCGCCAGCTCGCGCATGACCTTGAGCACCTCGCCCACCAGTTCCGGGTCGAGCGCCGACGTGGGCTCGTCGAACAGCATGATCTCGGGGTCGACCGCCAGCGCCCGCGCGATCGCCACGCGCTGCTGCTCGCCGCCGGACAGGTGCGCCGGATAGGTGTGCTCGCGGTGCGACAGGCCCACGCGGGCGAGCATCTGGCGCGCGCGTTCGGTCGCCTCGGCCCGGGGCTTGCCCAGCACGTGCACCGGCACCTCGACCACGTTCTCCAGCGCGGTGCGATGCGCCCAGAGTTGAAGTTCTGGAACACCATCGCCAGGCGTACCCGCCAGCGCTGCAACTGCTTCGCATCGCTCGCGCGCAGGCTGCCGTCGCGGTCGCGCACCAGCGCCAGCGTCTCGTCGCCCACGCGCAGCGTGCCCTCGTGCGGCTGCTCGAGCAGGTTCAGGCAGCGCAGGAAGGTGCTCTTGCCGGATCCGCTGGCGCCGATGAGCGTGGCGACCTCGCCGGGCTGGACGGCGAGCGACACGCCGCGCAGCACCTCGCGGTCGCCGAAGCGCTTGTGCAGGTTGTCGACGTGGAGGCTGGATGCGCCATCAGGTTCCCTGGTTCACGAGGTCAGCAGCTTGCCCTGGCGCAGCGCGTCGCGCCCGGCCACGCGCAGCACGTTGGCGCCCGCCGGCACGAAGCGGCGCGTGTCGCGGGCGTAGAACAGGCCGTCCACCGGACTGAGCAGCGGCGTGACCTGTCCCGTCATCGGCTCGACGAGGTCGGCCACGCGCTCGCCCGCCAGTACCCGGGCACCGGGTTCGCGCAGGTAGACGACCACGCCGCCATGCGGTGCGAGGACGGGAATGGAGCCGGCCAGCGGCGTCGCTTCGCAGCGCGCCGCGGGCAGCTCGGCGGGGGCGCCGGCGATCACGCCCTGCCAGGCGAGGTAGTCGAGCAGCGCCTGCGCGTCGTGGTCGGCCAGATCGTAGGCGACGTCGGCCTCGCCGCGCAGTTCCACCGTCACCGCCACGCAGGCGCCGGGGATCGGCGTGGCGGAGCCGAAGCGCGCGGCCAGGCGCGGCCAGATCGTCGAGCAGGCCTCGTCGAACGGATGATCGCCCGACTCCTCGGCCAGCAACGCCGCCTCGGCGCCCAGCAGGCGCGCCAGCGGCTCGACCTGCGGCCACACGGAGGTCTCGGTGTACAGGTGCAGCACGGCTTCGCTGTCGCAGTGCAGGTCCAGCACGATGTCGGCGTCGATGCTCAGCCCCAGCAGCGTGCGGCGCAGGCTCTCCAGCGCATTGCGCTGCGGCAGCGCGGCGGCGGCCGCGCGCAGCGCGTCGCGGACCAGCGCGACGTTGTGCGTGGCGTCGAAGGTGAGCTGGCCGTCGACGGCCTGGACGACGGCGTCGAACAGGTCGGCGTAGTGGCGGTTGAAGTTCTCGCCGCTGGCCAGGTCGAAGCGGCCCTCGACCGTCTGCAGCACGCGCTGCGACAGGCCGATCGGGTTGGCCACGGGCACCAGCACCACTTCGCCGACGATGCGGCCCGCCGCCTCCAGCGCGGCCAGGCGCTCGCGCAGGCGATGCGCCACCAGCAGGCCGGGCACCTCGTCGGCGTGCAGCGCCGCCTGCAGCGTCGCCTTCGGCCCCTTGCCCGGCGTGCCGTAGTGCAGGCTCAGCAGCTCGATGGAAACGCCCGGGGTGGCGGAGGTCGGTCGATGGTGGACGGTCTTCATGAAGTTCTCGCTTGCCACGGCATCAGCCAGCGGCGTTCGGCGGCGTGGAACAGGCCCACCAGCGTCGTCGTGATGGCCAGGTAGATCGCCGCGGCGGTGAGGAAGGCCTCGAAAGGCAGGTAGAAGCGCGAGTTCATCTCGCCGGCGGCGCCGGTGAGATCGAGCAGCGTGACGGTGCTGGCCAGCGACGTGGCCTGCAGCATGAAGATCACCTCGTTGCCGTAGGCCGGCAGCATGCGCCGCAGCGCGGCCGGCAGCACGACGCGGCGCAGCATCACCCAGCGCGTCATGCCCATCGCGCGCGCCGCCTCGATCTCGCCGCCCGGCACCGCGCGCATCGCGCCGTGCAGGATCTCGACCGTGTAGGCGCAGGTGTTGATGGTGAAGGCGGCGATGGTGCAGAACCAGGCCGAGCGCAGCCAGGGCCAGGCGAAGCTGTCGCGCACCGCCTCGAACTGGCCGAGGCCGTAATAGACCAGGTACAGCTGCACCAGCAGCGGCGTGCCGCGGATCACGTAGGTGAAGGCCCAGACCGGTCCGGCCACCCAGCGCGACGGCCAGCCGCGCAGGACGGCCAGCGGCAGCGCGGCCGCCATGCCGAAGGCGAGCGCCGCCAGCGTCAGCTCGATCGTCGTCAGCGCGCCGCTGGCGAACGCCGGCAGGCTGGCGCGGATGGCATCGACGTCCATCAGAGGCGCACCTGCCGCACGCCCACCGCGTAGCGCCGGCGCAGCCAGGCGAACAGCAGCTCGGACACGCTGGTGAACACGAGGTACATCGCGCCGGCCGCGGCATAGAACAGGAACGGCTGCTGCGTGGAGCTGCCGGCGTTCTTGGCGCGCGCCATCAGGTCGGACAGCCCGATCAGGCTGACGATGGCCGTGCTCTTGACCATCACCAGCCAGGTGTTGGACAGCGGCGCCAGCGCGTGGCGCAGCATCTGCGGGCCGACGATGCGCCGCAGCGCCTGCAGCGGCGTCATGCCGTAGGCCAGCGCCGCCTCGCGCTGGCCGCTGGGCACCGCGAGGAAGGCGCCGCGGAAGATCTCGGTCATGTAGGCGCCGAAGATGAAGCCGATGGTCAGCGTGCCGGCCAGGAACGGGTCGATGGTCGCGTCGTCCCAGTGGAGCCGGTCGGCCAGGCGGTTGAGCAGCAGCTGGCCGCCGTAGAAGATCAGGAACATCATCACCAGGTCCGGCACGCCGCGGATCACCGTGGTGTAGGCCTGCGCCGCGCCGCGCAGGACGCGGCTGCGCGAGAGCTTGGCCAGTGCTCCGGCCACGCCCAGCAGTGCGGCGATCGCCAGCGAGACGAACGCCACCGCGATCGACAGGCCTGCGCCGGTCAGCAGGCTGGCGCCGTAACCCTGCAGCATCGGGGCCTACTGGCGGGCCGCGCCGTACACGGCGAAGTCGAAGGCGAGTTGGCGTCGGGGCATGGTCGGACCGGGAAGTCGTCGAACGGGGGAGATTACCTCAGCCGCCTGCCCGACGCGGGCCCCGGCGGCCGGTCGTGGCCGTCGCCGGCGCGCCGGCGGCCGGTTTCCTCAAGAATCCGTCGCCTCGAGTGAAATGTCGACGGCCGCCGGTGCCGCCACCAGGCGCAGCAGCGTGATCTCGGACGGCGCGCCCAGCCGCTTGGGCGGCCCCCAGTAGCCGGTGCCGCGGCTGATGTAGACCAGCATCTCCTCGACGCGGTGCAGCCCGGCGGTGAAGGGTTGCTGGAAGCGCACGAAGAAGTTCCAGGGCAGGAACTGGCCGCCATGGGTGTGGCCGGACAGCTGCAGGTCGAAGCCCGCTGCCTCGGCCGCGGCGGCGCTGCGCGGCTGGTGCGCCAGCAGGATCTTGACGGCCGCGCGCGGCGCCCCGGTGATCGCCAGCGCGACGTCGGTGCGGTGGCTGGTCTCGTAGCTGGCGGCCGAGAAGTCGGTGACGCCGGCCAGCACGATGGGCGCATGGTGGTGCAGCAGGATCACGTGCTCGTTGAGCAGCACGCGCACGCCCAGTGTCGGCAGGTACTTCATCCACGGCATCACGCCCGAGTAGTACTCGTGGTTGCCGGTGACGAAGAACGTGCCGTGGCGCGAGCGCAGTCCGGCCAGCGGCGCCACGTGGCGCGAGAGCTCGTAGACGTTGCCGTCGACCAGGTCGCCGGTGATGGCCACGACGTCGACCTCGAGCCGGTTGATGGTGGCGACCACGTGCTTCATCGTCGGCCGCTTGATCGTCGGGCCGACATGCATGTCCGAGATCTGGGCGATGCGAAAGCCGTGCAGCGCCGGCGGCAGGTCCTTCAGGGGCACGTCCACCGTCTTGACGCGCGGCGGCCGGCGCGCGTTGTACAGGCCCACCAGCGTCAGCAGCAGCGCCAGCGCGACGACGAGGATGGCGCTGAGGTCGAGCCAATGGCCGGGCACCCGGGGCGCGCCGACGAGGCCGGGCAGCCACAGCAGCAGCTCGACGGCGTCGCGCACCAGCGTCAGCGCGAACAGCGACGAGAACAGCCCCATCAGGGTCAGGCTGGCCCAGGCCAGCAGGTCGCTGCGGCGCACTTCCCGAGGCGTGCGCTTGCCCTTGCGCCGGCGCAGCGACAGCGGCACCAGCCCCGCCGAGACGGCCAGCAACGCGGCCAGCAGCCACGCCGGGGCGGCGCCGGCCGACACGGCGACCCCCGGCAACAGCCGCAACGCCACGTAGGCATGCGTGACCAGCGAAACAACCCACAACCCGTTCATCAAGTCCTCGACAGCGCCCGCGGCACCGGGGCCCAATCGTCCCACATCGGGACCATTGCCCTCCGCGCAAGGCGCATGCCCGAGGGTAACGAGTCTTTACCTGGGCATGTCGACCGGGGTGAGGTTGTCGTCCGAGTTGCGGTCGATGCGCTTGTTGTACGGATCGATGCCGACCCAGGTGGGACGGCGGTCCACCTCGACCGTGACGGGCAGCCCGGTCGAGCCCGCAGCGTGGTCGCTCCAGAACGGCGAGATCCAGCGCCTGGACAACCCCGCCGCCGGCGCCGCGACGCCCGCCGGGCCGACGCCGTGGCGGATGGGCACGTCCGTCAGCCGCAGCACGTCGGACGCGTCGAAGCCGGCGCTGCCCGGCTTGGCCGAGAAGGCCCCGATCTCGACGATCTCGTCCGTCGGCACCTCGGTCTCCGTGCCGGCGCCGTCGGCCACGAACTTGCGCGCCTGCACGTCGAAGCGGACCTCGTACTTCCCGTTGGGCAACTGCGTGACGACCGGGTTGTCGGCCTTCAGGTCGAGCAGCGTGATCTTCTCGAACAGGTCGCTGATGGTCTGCTCGCCGGACGGCCCGGCCTCTTCGCGCAGCAGCTTCAGGAAGTCGGTGGTGTTGGCGTACGGCGGCCCCTTGAAGGCGAACTGGGCCAGCAGCCGGCGCAGCGACCGGTTGACGACCTCCTCGCCCAGCGCCTCCTTGGCCCAGTACATCGCCACCGAGCCCTTGCGGTAGTAGATGTAGTCCTGGTCCTCGACGCGGTTCAACGGCAGTTCCTCCAGCACCGCGCCGCCGCGCGAGCGCAGGTAGCGGTCCAGCTCGTACTTGAGGAAGCGGCGCACCTGGTCCTTGCCGTAGTGCTGCTCCATCACCAGCAGCGCCGAGTACTGCGCGAAGGTCTCCACCAGCATCGAGGCGCCCTGCTGGTCGGCCGGCACCAGCTGGTGGGCCCACCACTGGTGGCCGATCTCGTGCGCGGTCACGTAGGTGGCGACGTCGATCTTGGTGGGGTCGGTCCAGTGCTGCACGAAGCCGATGCCTTCGGAGAACGGGATCGTGTTGGCGAACGACTGCGCGAACGCGGCGTAGGCCGGGAACTCGACGATGCGCGCCTGGCGGAACTGGTAGGGCGTGAATTCCTTGCTGAACAACGCCAGCGACTCCTTCATCGCGTTGGACATGCGCGTCACGTTGTACTCGTGGCCCGGCGCGTAGTACACCGCCAGGTCGACGTCGCGCGCCGGCTGGCCCGCGCTGGCCGGGGCGTGCCAGACGTCGCGCTTGACGGCGTAGCGGCCCGACTGGATCGAGAAGAACTGGTTGATCGGCGCGACGCTGCGGAAGTGCACCGTGCGACGCGCGTTCGCGTCGGTCGATTCGCCGCTGTCGGCGACCACCTGGCCCGGGGCGATGGGCGTCTGGTCGGCGTCGGTCGACACCGTGATGTCGGAGGTCACCCAGTCGCTGTCGTGCAGGAACTCGTTGAACTGGCGCGCCGATTCGTCCTCGAGCTTGGGCGGCCGCAGCTCGGCGGGCAGGCCGTACTTGCGGCGCTTGGCGCGGTCCTCCAGCAGGCCCTGGCGCGCAAAGCCCACCGACGGGGCGATCTCGAAGTTGTTGACGAAGCTGCCGTTGGGAACGACCGCGGTCATCGGGCGACCGTTGGGAAAGCCGCGCTCCTCCAGCGTGGTCGTGAAGCCGAGGATGCGCTGCTCGCCGGGCTGCATCGGCGTGGCCAGCTTGTAGATGCGGTAGTGGAAGCGCGGATAGTCGGTCTGCACGCTGGCGCCGGGGAAGTCGATCGCGTCCAGCTTCAGGCTCTCGCTCCACTGCAGGTGCAGCGCCGGGATGGGCTGCGCACTGCGGTTGACCAGCACGTAGCGTCCGTGCGTGACGGCCCGCGCCGCGCGCGGGAACAGCGCCACGTCCAGCGTGACGTCCGCCACCTTCGGCTGCACCACCTTCTCGAACGGCAGCAGCGTCTTCTCGAAGTCCGCCAGCAGGCGCTCGTGCTCGGGCTGCGTGATGTAGCGGTTGAGCACGTTGGTGTTGTAGAAGATCCAGGCCCCGCTGCCGACCCAGGTGGCCACCGCCACCGCGAGCGTCACGCCGGCGGCGCCGCGCAGGTGCTGCGCGGCCTGGCGCAGGCGCGGGCGCAGCGCCACCGTGGCGCCGCGGCGCCACAGCGCGTGCGCGACCAGCAGCAGGATGGTGGCGAACGCGCCCCAGTACAGTTGGAACCACGCCTGGCCGATCCAGAAGCGCGCCATGCCGTTCATGTCGGACAGCGGCACCGGCGGCGTGTTGCCGTAGGCGTACAGGTTGTGCTCGAAGCCGAGCACGGACAGCACGCCGGTGACGACCACGTAGACCAGCATCGCCGCCCAGCCGATGTACTTGTGCGGCACCAGCACCTGCACCACCACGGCCAGCACCGCGATCAGCACCGCGGAGAACGTCACCGGCCAGACGAACCAGGCCAGGTAGGCGACGATCTCGAAGCGGAAGTAGCCGTGCAGCGCCTGGAACGCGATGGCGGCCAGCACGCCGATCAGCGCGCTCGACACCAGCACCGCGACGATGGCCACGATCTTGGGCGCCAGGTGCGTCCAGTCGGGCGCGCCGGTCGCGTCGATGATCTCGTGCATGCGGCGGTCGCGGTCGCGCCAGACCAGCTCGCCCGCATAGAAGACCGCCAGGATGATGGCCAGCAGCTGGTAGTTGCCGTTGAGCGCCTCCACCATCAGCCGGGTGACCGGCCACGACGGGCTGCCCAGGATCTCGCCGCCGAAGGTCAGGTTCAGCGTGGCCAGCGCCAGGCCGATGGCCATGAGCACGTAGTAGGCCGGGCTGCGGAACACGAAGGCCATGTCGACCTTGGCCAGTTCCCACAGCTGCGCGCGCCGGGTGGCGCGGGTCGACGGCGGGATGTCGGGCAGCACCGGTGCGGTCTTGCGGCTGGCGGCAGCCAGCATCTCGCGCACGCCGGCCGGGTTGTTCTCGCCCAGGGCCGCGAGCTCCGTCTGGTGCCGCAGCGCCGCCTTCTGGGCGCGCGTCAGCCTGGCCGGCCGGACCGGCTGGCCGGGGTCGATGCCGGCGTCGGCCGGCATGTCGGCGCTCGTCTCGAAGCGGAAGTGCCGGTAGCCGATCGCGAACACGACGGCCGCCGCGCCGGCCCACAGCGTCCGGTTGGCCAGCAGCACGCCGGAGAACGGTGGCAGGAAGGTGTTGCGCTCGAAGGTCGTCCAGTACTTCGTCGCGTACTGCAGCGACGCGAAGCCGAACGGATCCAGGATCGCGGCCACGTGCTCCCACACCGGATCGTTGCGCGTGGCGCCGCGCGCGGCGAAGAACAGCATCATCAACACCAGCGCGCAGACGTTGCTCCACAGCATCGAGCGCGTGGCCGTCGCGACCGCGAAGAAGATCGCCGCGGTGATCAGCAGCGTGGGCAGCCCCAGCGCGAACAGCGCGAACAGGTAGTCGCCGGGCAGCGAGGGGCCGAGTTTCTCGAAGTCCACCCAGGGCATCAGCGTGCCGAACCAGGTGCCCAGCGGCACCATGGCCAGCACCACGAAGGCCGCCGCCAGGGCGCCGACGAAACGCCCGCCGAGGTAGCTCGCCTTGTCCACCGAGGTCGAGCGGACGATGGGCGCGAAGTTGGTCTCGTCGTCGCGCACCACGACGTTGGCCACCATCGCAACGGTGACGAACACCGAGAACACGCCCATCAGCGACAGCATCTGCAGGATCGCGTAGGGCGCGTTCTTGTGCACGGTGCCCGCGCTGCCGATCTGCACGTTGTCGCTGGCGATGGCGAAGAACGCGATCAGGAAGAAGATCAGGCAGCCGACCCAGAAGACCGGGCTCCTGACCTGGTAGCGCCATTCGAAGGCGGCGATGTGGCGAAACATGGGCTGGGGGAGGCTCTCAGTGCGCCGCGACGTCGCGCGACGCCTCGTTGGTGGATTGGCCGCCGGCCTTGCGCTGCGCGTGCAGGGTGGAGAAGTAGACCTCGGCCAGACCGGCGGTCACCGGCTCGAAGCGCGGGTCCGGCGCCGCGTCGGACAGCACGTGGATGACCGTGCGGCCGCCGCGCAGCCGTGTCGAGATCAGCTCGAACTGCTTGCGCAGGCCGGGCAGTTCCTCGGGCTCGACCGCGCGCGTCCACACCTTGCCCTTGAGCCCGGCGATCAGTGCGCCCGGCGTGCCGGCGCTGACGATGCGCCCGTCGACGAGGATGGCCATGCGCGAGCACAGGTCGGTGACGTCGTCGACGATGTGCGTGGACAGGATCACGACCTTGGTCGCGCCGATCTCGGCCAGCAGGTTGTTGAAGCGGTTGCGCTCCTCGGGGTCCAGCCCCGCCGTGGGTTCGTCGACGATCATCAGCTTCGGGTTGCCGATCAGGGCCTGCGCGATGCCGAAGCGCTGGCGCATGCCGCCCGAGAAGCCGGCGATGGCCTTCTTGCGCACGTCCCACAGGTTGACCTGCTGCAGCAGCGCCTCCACCGTCTCGCGGCGCGGGCCGGCGGCGGTCAGTCCCTTGAGCACGGCCAGGTGGTCCAGCATGTCCCAGGCCGACACGCGCGGGTAGACGCCGAAGTCCTGCGGCAGGTAGCCGAGCCGGGCGCGCAGCTTCTGCGGCTCGGCCAGGACGTCGATGTCGCCGAAGCGGATCGCGCCGGACGTGGGCACCTGCAGCGTGGCCAGGCAGCGCATCAGCGTCGACTTGCCGGCGCCGTTGGGCCCCAGCAGGCCGTACAGGCCGGGCGGGATCTCCAGCGAGACGTTGTCGAGCGCCCGCGTGCCGTTCGGGTAGACATGGGTGAGCGAGACGATGGACAACATGACGGCACTCCGGACGGCTGCGGGGATTTCCAGACCTTGCACTCTAACGGCAGCCCGCCGCCGGCCCCAGCGCCGTGCGACGAACCGGCGCTTCGCGGGGACAGGCCGGGCACGGGGCGGGCCGGCGGGGTCAGCGCGGCATGCCCAGCAGCGCGGCGATCTCGGCGTTCGCGCCGGTGCGGGCGGCCGCGCGCGGGGTCAGGCCGTCGCGGTCGGCGCGGCCGGGATCGGCGCCGGCGGCCAGCAGCAGGCGTACGGCGCCCGGCTGCTGCGCCAGCACGGCGTGCAGCAGCGCGGTGCGGCCGCCGGCGTCGGGCGCGTCGACCGCGGTCGACGGGGCGGCCAGCAGGGTCTTGAGCGCCCCGATGTCGCCGCGGTCGGCGGCCGCCTGCAGCGCGGCCGGCGGTGCGGGCGCGGCAGCGGCGACCGGGGCCGGCGCCGACTTCTTCAGCGCCTCGAAGGTCGCTCCGGTGGCATCGGCGCGGCGCGCGTCCGGCGCCGCCGCGGCCAGGCGCACCTCGCCCGTCGCCGCGGCCTGGCTGGCGAGGGCCCCGGCGGGCGGCGATATGGCGCGCAGGGTCGGCGCGGCGGCGGCCCCGGCCGGCGCGACGTTCGCGCTGTACCGCGCCAATGCGGGCGCGTCGGCGTCGGCGCTCGGCGCGACCGCCGCCACCACGACGGGCGGCGACGCGGGCGCGTCCGCCACGGCCGCCGGGACCCGCTCAGAACGCCCGGCCTGGGCGACCACGACGGCGCGCTCGCGGGGCGCCGCCTTGGCCTCGACGATCTCGCGGCTGACTTCGGCGGCCGCGCGCCGGACCTCGGGCGGTGGCGCGGGCGCCTGGACGGGCGCCGCCGCGTCCCGCGCGAGCGCGTCGGCCGGCGGCGCCGCGGGCAGGACGGGCCCCGCGAGCCCCGGCGCGACCGCCGCGGCCTTGTCGGCCATGGCCACCCGCACCTCGCCGCTCTCGGGCCGACCGGCATCGAAGCGCCAGGTGGCCAGGCCCGCAAGCAGCGCCACGCCCAGCGCGGCGCCGGCGCGCAGCCGCCACGAGGCCAGGTTGATCGCCGCGGCGCGGCCGCGACCGACCGCCCCCACGGGCGGCGCCACCGCCACCAGCGGTGGCGCGGCAGGCGCGCGCGCCGCGGCCTGCGCCGCGACCTCGCGCGCGACGGCCAGCACGTTGGCCCGCACGGCGGCCGACGGTGCGCGGCCGTCGTCGCCCACGGCGTGCGCGCGTGCGTAGGCCTGGTCGAGGTCGTCGGGCATGTCGGGGGGCTCCGGGCGCTCCGGGGGCATGGCGCTCATGGGGTCCTCCAGCCGGCAAGCAGCGTGCGCAGCTTCGCCTTGGCGTAGCGCAGCCGCGTCTTCGCGGTCTCGGCGCCGACGCCGGTGGCGCTGGCCACCTCGTCGAGGCTCAGGCCCCCCTCGGCCTGCAGCACGAAGGCCTCGCGCTGCGCTTCGGGCAGTTGCGCCAGCGCGTCCAGGAACGCCTGGGCCTGCTGGCGCGATTCGATGCGTGCGAGCGGGCCGTCGGCGGCATCGGCGGGCACGCGGTCGGCCCAGCGCTCGCCGTCGGCGTCGTCGTCGCCATCGCCGGCCCGCGGCGCGTCGATCGACGCCATCGCGTGGGCCTGGGCGCGCAGGTGGTCGACGACGCGGCTGCGCGCCACCGTGAACAGCCAGGTGGTGAAGCGCGCGGTGGCCACGTAGCGCGGCGCGGCACGCGCGACGCTGATCCAGGTTTCCTGCAGCACGTCGTCGGCCGCGCCGTCGTGCCGGGGCCCGAGGCGATGGCGGATGAAGCGCCATGTCGCCCGCTCGTGGCGGTCGTAGAGGCGGGTGAAGGCGGCGGCGTCACCGCCGGCGAAGGCTTGCATCAGGAATTCGTCACTGTCGGCGCCAACGGCCGGCGGCGCGTCGGCCCGGGCGCGCACGGCCCCGTCCTCGCACGTCGGCGCGAGGAGCGGGTCGGGTTCGGAGTCGGCCTGCACGGGCCACGATGCTACCCCGTGCGCGGCGACCGCCGGGTTCGGCGCCAGGCGCAAGGGCGTCAGCGCAGCGGCGGATCCGGCACGTAGTCGCGCGCCGGGTCGCCTGGGAACGCGTGCGGCGCGGTCGTGGCCAGGCGCGGCGGCGGCACGATGCCGGCCGCCACGAGGTTGGGCAGGCTGTCGTAGCGGATCTCGATGCGCTGGTCGGGCCGTGCGCTGGCGCGCTCGAACGTGGTGACGCGCACGACCGAGGTCTCGCGCTCGCCGTGACCAGTACCCAGTCGCTCGGCGGGCGGTTGCGCGCGCGCGGTGGCCGCGCGGTCGGCGGCGCCACCGGCGTCGAGTGCCCGCCGCTCCGCGGGCGCCGGCGCCGCCCGCACGGCGGCCTCGGCGGCCTCGGCGGCCTGGGCCGCGGGCGCAGGCAGCGCCTTGGCCATGCCGTCGAAGCGCCCCGGCGCCGCGTTGGTCTCGGCCAGGGGCGCGGCCTCGCGGAACACGGCCACGCCGATCACGCCCACGTCCAGCGGGCGGCCGGTGCGCGCCGCGTACGAGTCGGCCAGCGCGGTGAACTCGAAGGCGGCCACTTCGTCGTCGCTCTTGCGCCAGCCGGTGACCTCGGTGCGTTGCCAGGGCTCGAGCACGTAGCCGCGCTGGCCCACGCTGGCGGTCTCGCCGGAGACGACGTTGACGCCGTCGATGGCCACCACCGCCAGCACGCGCTCGCCGCTGGTGTTGACCAGCCGCAGCGCGTAGCGCGCGCCAGGACGGCCGGCGACCACGGGCCGGCCGCGGTCGCGCCAGACGTGCAGCGTCTGGCCGCTGTCGCGGTCGAGCACGTCGACCTGCACCAGGCGGGCGTCGGCGTGCGCCGGCGCGCAGCCGGCCAGCGTGACGATGGCCAGCAGCGCGCCGGCGGCCAGCAGCCCGCGGCGGCGTGCGAAGGAGACGGTGGGGTGGGGGGTCGGGTTCATCGCCGGTTCCTTGTTCGAGGCAGATGGCGGTTGAACGGGCGCCGCGGCGAAACGGGGTGAATGCGTCAGCGTCGCCCACCCTTCCTGTGCGCAGCCGGGGGCGCAGGCGGCTGGAGCAGGCCGGCCACCATGCGTCGCACCAGGGCGCCCGCGTCCAGTCGGGCGAGCTCGCGCGCCTGCGCCGCGGCGATGGGCAGGTCGCCGAAGGCGCCGTCGATGGCCAGGTTGGCGGCCCCGTGCGACAGGCTCCAGCCGGCGAGGGCCAGTTCCAGGCCGCGTTCGGGCGCATGGCGCTCGGCCGCGCGCAGCAGCACGGCGAACGCGCTCCCGGCCGCGCGTTGCAGTCCGGGGTGTTCCGCCTTGCGCGCCAGCATCGGCCCGAACATCAGCCGGAACTGGGCCGGGTGCGCCAGCGCCTCGCGAACGTAGGCCTCGCCGATGTCCTGCAACGCCAGGGCGGCGTCGGGCGCCGTCGCGGCGGCGGCCAGTGCCAGGGCGAGGCGGTCGAATGCGTGTTCGGCGACGCCCGCCATCAATTCCTCGCGGCCGGCGAAGTGGTGGTACGGGGCCGCGTGCGAAACGCCCGCCGCGCGCGCCAGTTCGCGCAGGGTCAGCGTCTCGGCGCCGCGCTCGTCGAGCCAGCGCGCGGCGGCGTCCAGCAGCGCGACGCGCAGGTCGCCGTGGTGGTACGGACGGGGATCGGGCGGGCGGCGGGTACGCCTGGCGGCGGGGGGTGGCGTCGAGGACATGGCGAATCTTGACATGAGCAGGATCCGAGTGCAGGATGCGCTAATCTTTACACCGTAAAGTTCAATGCGGGTCGCCCGCACGAACGCTGCCGCAGGAGGCTCGCCATGTACCACGCCATCGTCCGCCGCAAGCTCCGCCGCGCCTTCGCCGACATCAATGCGGGCCGCTACGACGGCATCGTCGCGCAGTTCGCGCCGTCGCACCGGCACGCGATGCCGGGGCACCACGCCTTGGCCGGCGAACGGCGCACCGCGGCATCGACCGCGCGCTGGTACGAGCGGCTGCAGCGCCTGCTGCCGGGGCTGGCGTTCGAGGTCCGCGCGATCGTGGTTGGCGGCATGCCGTGGAAGACGATGGCGGCGGTCGCGTGGGACGATTCCTTCACCCTGGCGGACGGCACCCGGGGCACCAACACCGGCGTCCACGAGTTCGAGCTGCGCTGGGGCCGCGTGCACTCGCTGGTGATCCATTGCGACTCGCAGCGGCTGCAGCAGTATTGCGAGCGCCTGGTCGCCTGCGGCGTCGCCGAAGCCGGCGCACCGCCCATCGTCGACCCGCGCTGACGAAGGCTCGCGTCCCCAGCCACGAAGGCTCGCGGCCCTCGGGTTTCCATGCGGTTACACAACGGTGGCAAGATTCCTCCCCCGGCGGACGTGCCGGCGTGAAGGAGACATCATGGAAAAGAACACCGCCGCCCTGTCGCCGGCCGAAGAGGCGCTGCGCGACGCCGCCCTCGAGTACCACCGCAGCCCGGTGCGCGGCAAGATCGCCGTCACGCCGACCAAGCCCTTGTCCAACCAGCGCGACCTGTCGCTGGCGTATTCGCCGGGCGTGGCCTACGCGTGCCTGGCCATCGAGAAGGATCCTTCGCTGGCGCACGACTTCACGGCGCGCGGAAACCTGGTCGGCGTCGTCACCAACGGCACCGCGGTGCTGGGCCTGGGCGACATCGGCCCGCTGGCGGGCAAGCCCGTGATGGAGGGCAAGGGCTGCCTGTTCCAGAAGTTCGCCGGCATCGACGTGTTCGACATCGAGCTGGCCGAGCGCGACCCCGACAAGCTGGTGGACATCATCGCGGCGCTGGAGCCGACGCTGGGCGGCGTCAACCTCGAGGACATCAAGGCCCCCGAGTGCTTCTACATCGAGAAGAAGCTGCGCGAGCGCATGAACATCCCGGTGTTCCACGACGACCAGCACGGCACGGCCATCATCTCCACCGCGGCGCTGATCAACGGCCTGGAACTGGTGGGCAAGAAGATCGGCGAGGTGCGGATCGCGGTGTCGGGCGCCGGCGCCGCGGCCATCGCCTGCCTTGACCTGATGGTGGAGCTGGGCGTGGCGCGCGCCAACATCACCGTGTGCGACTCCAAGGGCGTGATCCACGACCGCCGCGAGGACAAGCTCGACGAATCGAAGAAGCGCTACCAGAAGGTGACGGCCATGCGCACGCTGGCCGACGCGATGGCGGGCGCCGACGTGGTGCTGGGCTGCTCCGCCGCCGGCGCGATCACGGCCGACATGGTCAAGTCCATGGCGCCCCAGCCCATCATCCTGGCGCTGGCCAACCCGGAACCCGAGATCCGCCCCGAGCTCGCCAAGTCGGTGCGCCCGGACTGCATCATCGCCACCGGCCGCTCGGACTACCCGAACCAGGTCAACAACGTCCTGTGCTTCCCCTACATCTTCCGCGGCGCGCTGGACTGCGGGGCCACGCGCATCACCGAGGCGATGAAGATCGCCTGCGTCAAGGAGATCGCCGACCTGGCCAAGGCGGAGATCTCGGGCGAGGTCGCCGCGGCCTACGCGGGCCGCGAGCTGCGCTTCGGCCCCGACTACCTCATCCCGACGCCGTTCGACTCGCGCCTGATCCTGCGCATCGCGCCGGCGGTGGCGAAGGCGGCGCAGGCCTCGGGCGTGGCGACGCGGCCGATCGCCGACATGGACGCCTACATCCAGTCGCTGGGCCGCTTCGTGTCGCACACGGGCATGCTCATGCGGCCGCTGTTCAGCGCCGCGCGCCAGCAGCCCAAGCGGGTCGTCTACGCCGAGGGCGAGGACGAGCGCGTGCTGCGCGCCGTGCAGATCGCGCTCGACGAACGCCTGGTCAAGCCGATCCTGGTCGGCCGGCCCACCGTGATCGCCGCGCGCATCGAGCGCGCCGGCCTGCGCCTGGAGGCCGGGCGCGACTTCGAGGTGGTCAACCCCGAGGACGACACCCGCTTCCGCCAGTACTGGGAGACCTACCACCGCCTGAACGCGCGCGACGGCGTCACGCCCGACATGGCCAAGGCCACCGTGCGGCGCTCCAACACGACGATCGCCGCGCTGATGGTGCACCTGGGCGACGCCGACGCGCTGCTGTGCGGCCTGGTCGGACGTTTCGACCGCCACTTCGGGCATCTGCGCGAGGTCGTCCGCCAGCGCCCGGGCACGCAATGCTTCGCCACGGTCAACGCCCTGCTGCTGGACAAGCACACGCTGTTCATCGCCGACACCTCCGTCAATGACGACCCGAGCGCCGAGCAGCTGGCCGACATCGCCGCGATGGCGGTGGAGGAAGTGCGCAGCTTCGGCCTGGTGCCGCAGGTGGCGTTCCTGTCGCACTCGATGTTCGGCAGCAGCCAGCGACCGTCCGCGAAGAAGATGCGCGCCGCGCGCGACCTGTTCGTCGCCCGCATGCCCGACGTGGCCGCCGACGGCGAACTGCAGGGCGACGCCGCCTTCAGCGAGGAACTGCGCGAGGCCCTGCTGCCCGACTCCACGCTCAAGGGCGCGGCCAACGTGCTGGTGTGCCCGAACCTGGACGCCGCCAACATCCTGTTCAACGTGCTCAAGATGACGGGCGGCCATGGCGTGACCATCGGCCCGATCCTGCTCGGCGCGAACGCGCCGGTGCACATCCTGACGCCGTCGGCCACGGTGCGCCGCATCGTCAACATGACCGCGCTGGCCGTCGCCCACGCGGGCGCCGCAAACGCCTGACATTCAGTTTGTGGCGCCCTACCCTGAATTGGGTATTGCGCTCACTCGAATACCCCGAATCGGGTATCCACGCAGCCTCCGGGCTGCGTTTTTCGTTGTAGGCCAGAGAATATTTTGGTGATTTGAATCGCGGACCTCGCCTAATCCCGAACAGGGATTTCACCGAGTTCGATATTGAATTTATTCAGGCCTGAAGCAATTTGACGCGACAGCAGGAATTAATCAGTCGTCAAGGGCTCGAGTAACAAGATGCGCGTTCTCGCGCAGAATCTGTCGCGAAGCTGAATCGCTGCGCCGTACGAGGGCAGGTCGGCGAGATTGCACGGTTGAGGTGCAGGGAATGCACCGTCATACCCCTCGGGGTTCGACCTGATACCGCAGATATTGCGGCGGCACAGAATCGGCGCCTGCATCGACGACCTCCCCCCGAAATGGATAACCCAGATCGGTGACCGCGATGCTTCCACGAGCGACACCGACAAAATCGACCTGCCGCTCACATAGCAAAAATTCACGTCAACGAATTGCGTGAACTGACCCATCGATTAGGAGAAGAGTTCCATGAAGAATCAAGGACAAGCTTCGAGCCGGCAGGCTCCTTCGGCCGGCACCGGCAGGATGACCGTCCTGGCGGCCCTCCTGGCCGGCGCCTTCGCCGTTTCCGCGCAGGCCGCCACCACCGAAGCGTGGGTCGCCACGAGCACCAAGGCCCACGATCCGCGCGCTGCCGTCCACGTCGCCCCCCTGAAGGCCGGCGAGCAGGTCGACATCGTCGTCTCCCTGAAGCTGCGCAACAAGCCCGAGCTGGACGCCCTGACCGCCAAGCTCATGAGCGGCGCCCCCGGCGTGCGCCCGCTGACGTCCGCCGAATTCATGGCCCGGCATGCGCCGACGGCCGCCCAGGCCCAGGAAGTGGTGAACTACCTGCGCGCCCAGGGCTTCAGCAAGATCGAAGTCGCGCCGAACAACCTGCTGGTGAGCGCCACCGGCGGCGCCGGCGCCATCCGCACCGCGTTCAAGGCCGACCTGCACGAGTACAACGTCGGCGGCCGCCGGGCCTACGCCAACGTCACCGACGCGCTGATCCCCGCGCACCTGTCGACCTCGGTGCTGGGCGTCATCGGCCTGCAGAACGTCCACCTGATGCACACGCACGCGCGCCGCATCGAGGCGTCGCCGGAAGCGGTCACCCCGCAAGCGGTCACGGGCGTCAGCATCCCCAACTTCGCCTCGATCTACGGCGCCTCCAGCCTGCCGAGCGCCACCACCGGCACCATCGGCATCATCACGTCGGGCAAGGTCACGCAGACCATCACCGACCTGAAGAGCTTCGCCTCCAGCGCCGGCTACCCGGTGCCCAACGTCACCACCACCGTGGTCGGCACCGCCGGCACCAGCACGTCGGGCACCGACGAATGGAACATGGACTCGCAGAGCTCGCTCGCCGCCGCCGGCGGCTCGATCTCGCACATGATCCTGTACAACGTCACCGACCTGAGCGACGCCGCGCTGTCCCTGGGCTACAACAAGGCCGTCACCGACAACCTGGCGCGCGCGATCAACGTGTCGCTGGGCGGCTGCGAGACCGACGAAGGCTCGGTCGAGGCGTCGCAGGACCAGATCTTCCAGACCGCCGTCGCGCAAGGCCAGATGTTCTCGGTCTCGTCGGGCGACTCGGGCGCCTACGAATGCGGCGCGACCGCGGGCAAGGCGCAGAGCTACCCGGCCGTCTCGCCGTACGTGATGGCCATCGGCGGCACCACGCTGTCGTCCACGGGCGGCACCTGGAACAGCGAGACGGTGTGGGCCTGCTCCAGCGCGTCCACCTGCCAGCAGTCGTCCTCGGGCGGCGCCGGCGGCGGTCCGTCGCTGACGGAAAACGCACCCAGCTGGCAGACCGCCGCGGGCGTGCTCGGCACCTCCACCAAGCGCGGCGTGCCGGACATCTCGTTCGACGCCTCGCCCAACTCCGGCGCGCTCGTGCTGGTCAACGGCAGCAACGCGCAGATCGGCGGCACCAGCCTGGCCGCGCCGCTGTGGGCCGGCTTCTGGACCCGCATCCAGGCCGCGCACGGCAACACGCTGCCGTACCCGGCGCAGACCCTCTACCAGGGCGCCGCGGCGAACCCGGGCTGGTTCCATGACGTGACCTCGGGCAACCAGGGCTACGCCGCGGCCACCGGCTGGGACTACGCCTCCGGCTACGGCTCGGTGCAGATCGCCAACTTCTCCGCCGCGTTCTCGGGCGGCGGCGGCGGCGGCACCACGCCGACGGCCAACTTCAGCACCGCCACCTCGGGCCTGACCGCCACCTTCACCGACAGCTCCAGCGACGTCGGCGGCACGATCAGCTCCTACGCGTGGACCTTCGGCGACGGCGGCACCTCGACGGTCAAGAGCCCGACGCACACCTACACGGCCGCCGGCACGTACACCGTGACGGAAACCGTCAAGGACAGCGGCGGCGTCTCGGCCTCCAAGACGGCCTCGGTGACCGTGTCGAGCTCGGGCGGCGGCGGGGCGACCAACGTCGTGACCAACGGCGGCTTCGAGACCTCGGCGTCCCCGTGGACGGTGACTTCGGGCGTGTTCTGCACGAACGCGACCTGCACCGGCCAGACCGCGCACGGCGGCACCGGCTTCCTGTGGCTGGACGGCTACGGCTCGACCCACACGGATTCCGCGTCGCAGTCGATCACGATCCCGGCCGGCAAAACGTCCGCCACGCTGACGTTCTACCTGCACATCGACACGAAGGAAACCGGCACCACGGCGTACGACAAGCTGACGGTCGGCGTGACCAGCGGCACGACGACGACGACGCTGGCGACGTACTCCAACGCCAACGCCGCCACCGGCTACGTGCTGAAGACGATCAGCCTGAACGCCTACATCGGCAAGACGGTGACCCTGAAGTTCACGGGCACGGAAGACTCCTCGCTTGCGACCTCGTTCGTCCTCGACGACGTGGCCGTGAACGTGCAGTAGGCGCACGGACGCCGGAGGCGACCCGCGGGGCGCCTCCGGCCACCGCAGACGCAGGGCCGATCGGGCGACCGATCGGCCCTTTTTCATGCGCGTCCGGGCGCGGAAATCCCTTCGCCGCGCTCGGATCCGGGCCCTGCCCTGGTGCATGCCACCCGTGCCGGCGCTGCCGCGTTGGCGGGGCACCACGGTGGCGCCGTCGTTCGCGCGCCCGTTCCGGCCGCGAGCGGGCGGGCGGCTCGACGCGGTCGCGGACCCGTTCGCGCCGCCGCCGGCCGGCGCGCCGGCGACACGCCGACGTTCAGATTGCGCGCCGCGCGTTGTCGGCGATGCCTTGCGCGATGCGCCCCAGCAGCGCCTGCGGCAGGTCGTGGCCCATGCCCTCGATGAAGTCGCCGCGGGCGCCGGCGATGCGCGCCACCAGGTCGCGGCCGCTGGTCACCGGCACCAGCGGATCCTGCACGCCGTGGATCACCTGCGTCGGTGCCTGGATGCGCGCCAGCAGCGGCGTGCGGTCGCCGTCCGCCGCGATGGCCAGCAACTGGCGCGCCGAGCCCGCCGGGCGCGAAGCGCGCGCGACGCTGGCTTCGATGCGCCGGCGCAGGTCGGCCGGCGCCGGTTTGTAGGCCGGGCTGCCGATGGCGGTGAAGACGCTGATCGCGTGCGAGACCAGCGTCTCCGGATCGCGGTTGGCCGGCTGCGACAGCAGCGCGCGCCGCGCCTGCAGCGTCGGCCCAGGCAGGCGCCGCGAGCCGCTGGTGGTCATGATCAACCCGAGGCTGGCCACCCGATGCGCATGCGTGGCGGCCACGTGCTGCGAGATCATGCCGCCCAGAGAGGCGCCGACCACGTGTGCGCGGGCGATGCCCAGCGCGTCCAGCACGCCGACGGCGTCGGCGGCCATGTCCTTGAGCGCGTAGGGCGCGCGCACCGGCAGGCGCACCAGGTGGCGCAGCGCGTTCAGCGCGATGTTGGGCACCCCGGCATGGCCGAAGCCGTCGCTCAGCCCGGCGTCGCGGTTGTCGAAGCGCACGACCCGAAAGCCGTGGTCCAGAAGCAGTTGCACCAGCTCCTCGGGCCAGCCGGTGAGCTGCATGCCCAGGCCCATCACCAGCAGCACGACCGGTGCGTCGCGGCGCCCCTGGTCGTCCACCTCGATCATCAGGCCGTTGGAAAGAATCTTCATGTCAGCGCGCGCCCAGGCGGTCGGCCACGCCCTGGCCGGCCAGGCGGCCGGTGGCCAGGCAGGCGGTGAGCAGGTAGCCGCCGGTGGGCGCCTCCCAATCGAGCATCTCGCCGGCAATGAACAGGCCCGGCAGCGCACGCACCATCAGGCCGGCGTCCAGCGCCTCGAAGCGAACGCCGCCGGCGGTGCTGATCGCCTCGTCGAGGGGCCGCGCGGCGGACACCACCAGCGGCAGCGCCTTGATGAAGCCGGCCAGCACGTCGGGGTCGGCCAGCTGCGCTGGCGCCAGCAGTTCGTGCAGCAGGCCCATCTTCACGCCCTGCAGGTGCAGCCGGCTCTTCAGGTGCGTGGACAGGCTGCGCGTGCCGCGCGGCCGTCGCGTCTCGGCCAGCACCTGGGCCAGCGAGTGCTGCGGCAGCAGGTCCAGCGTCAGCGTGGCGCTGCCCTGCGCGGCGATGGCCTCGCGCAGGCCGGCGGAGAACGCGTAGACGAGGCTGCCCTCGATGCCGGTGGCCGTCACCACGAACTCGCCCTGCTGTCGATGCATCACGCCGGCCGCGTCCGCCGCCGTGACGACCACCGGCTTGACCGGCTCGCCGGCGAAGCGTTCGCGCAGGTGCGCGCTCCAGCCGCTGCGATCCGGACCGGTGGGCGCCACGTCGAAGCCGCAGTTGCTGGCGCGCAGCGGCGCGATGTCGACGCCGCGCGCGGCCAGCAGCGGCACCCAGGCGCCGTCGGAGCCCAGCCGCGACCAGCTCGCGCCGCCCAGCGCCAGCACCGTGGCGTCGGCGGCGAACATGTGCTCGCCGGCCGGGGCGGCGAAGCGCAGCGTGCGGCCGTCGTCGGCCCAGCCCAGCCAGCGCTGGCGCATGTGGAACTGCACCGGCGGCCGGCCGTCGCCGCCGGCCCGCAGGCGATGCAGCCAGGCGCGCAGCAGCGGCGCGGCCTTCATGTCCTTCGGGAACACGCGGCCCGAGGTGCCCACGAAGGTCGGGATGCCCAGCTCCTGTGCCCACGCCCGCACCGCCTCGGGGCCGAAGGCCTCGAGCGCCGGTGCCAGCGCGGGCGCGCGCTGCGCGTCGCGCGCGCGAAAATCCGGCATCGGCTCGGAGTGCGTCAGGTTCAGCCCACCGATGCCGGCCAGCAGGAACTTGCGGCCGACCGACGGCATCGCGTCGAACACGTGCACCTGCACGCCGTGCGCCTGCGCCACGCTGGCGGCCATCAGCCCGGCCGGGCCGGCGCCGACGACCGCGGCGACCTGCGTCATGCCTGCGGCGCCAGGAAGCGGCGCTCCCACGCGCCGATCTCGGCGAGGTAGCTCTCGAACTCGATCTCCTTGACCGAGGCGTAGGCGCTGACGAAGCGCTGGCCGAACAGCCGCGCCGCCACGCCGTCGCGCAGGAAGTCCTCGTGGGCCGCGACGAACGTGCGCGCCAGCGTGTGGGCGTGCTCGTAGGCGCTGTCGTGCATCGGCTCGGTGGGCGGCAGCGCGCGCTCGATGCCGTCCAGGCCGGCGGCCAGCGTGGCGGCGATCACCAGGTAGGGGTTGGCGTCGGCGCCCGCGACGCGGTTCTCGACGCGGCGCGCGGCCGGGCCGCTCTTGGGGATGCGCAGGCCGGCGGTGCGGTTGTCGTGGCCCCAGTGGAAGTTGACCGGCGCCTGGCTGCCCTTGACGAAGCGGCGATACGAATTCACGAACGGCGCGAACAGCAGCATCAGGTTGGGCAGGTTGGCCTGCAGGCCGGCGATGTACTGGCGAAACAGCACGCTCTCGCTGCCGTCGGCGTTGCTGAACACGTTGCGGCCGTCGGCGTCGACCACGCTCTGGTGCAGGTGCATCGAGCTGCCCGGCTGGTGCGCGATCGGCTTGGCCATGAACACGGCGTTCATGCCGTGCTTGAGCGCCACTTCCTTGGCTGCGTACTTGAACAGGAAGGCCTGGTCGGCGACGACCAGCGGGTCGTCGTGCAGCAGGTTGATCTCGAACTGGGTCAGGCCCACCTCGTGGATCCAGGTGTCGGCGCGCACGCCCAGGAGTTCCAGCGTCGTGCGGAACTCGTCCCAGAACGCGGCGTGCTCGTTGAGCGTGTTGAGGCTGAACGCCGACTGGCCCACCTCGGTGCGGCCGCCGCGCAGCGCGGGTGCGCGCAGCGGCTGCGCGGGATCGTCGTTGGGCGCGGTCAGGTAGAACTCGATCTCGGGCGCGACGACCGGACGCAGGCCGCGGCGCTCGTAGCGCGCCATCACGTCGCGCAGGATGGTGCGCGGGGCGAACTGGCACGGCTCGCCGGTGAGCTCGAAGCAGTCGTGGATCGCCATGGCGCGCGGCACGCTGGCCCAGGGCACGGGCTTGACGGTGGCGTAGTCGGGCACCAGCAGCACGTCCGGATCCTGGTCGGGAAAGATCGGGTCGTAGGAATAGTCGCCGGTGATGCACTGCATCGGGATCGCCTGCGCGATGCGCAGTTCGGCGCCGCCGGCGAACGCCGTGGCCGGCATCAGCTTGCCGCGCGGGTAGCCGGACACGTCGGGGAACAGGCACTCGACGTCGCGGATGCCCGCGGACAGGAAATCGGCGGCGAGATGGGCGGGTGGAACAGGGCTCATGTCGACATTAGAGCAGGCCGGCGCCGGGCACGCCGGGCAACGAATGTCCGCCCTTGACGCCGCGCAACACGAACCCGATAAGCTGCGGGGTCCCGATCACCCGGACCAGCGCCCATGCCCCTAGCCCGCCCCCCCTTCGAAACGATCGCCCTCGTGCTGCAAGGCGGCGGCGCGCTGGGCGCCTACCAGGCCGGCGTGATGGAGGGCCTGGCCACCGCCGGCGTCGAGCCCGACTGGGTGGCCGGCATCTCGATCGGCGCGATCAACGCGGCGCTGATCGCCGGCAACGCGCCGGGCGACCGGGTGGCTCGCCTGCGCGAGTTCTGGACCACGGTGTCGCGACCGGCGGCGTATCCCGACGCGATGGCGTTCATGGACGCGCTCGTCGAGCCGGTGGACGACTGGCGTCGCCAGATCTGGAACAGCTGGAACGCCTGGCGTGCGCTGACCGAGGGGCAGCGCGGCTTCTTCACGCCGCGCCCGTCGACCGACTGGCTGCCGCCGCCGTCGGCCGCCAAGGCCAGCTTCTACGACACGGCGCCGCTGAAGGCCACGCTGGAACGCCTGGTCGACTTCGACCGCATCAACGCCGGCCCCACCCGCCTGACGGTCTCCGCGGTGAACGTCGAGACCGGCAACTTCGAGGTCTTCGACAGCCAGCACGGGCGCTGGCGCAAGCGCATCCGCGCCGAGCACATCATGGCCTCGGGCGCGTTGCCGCCGGGCTTCCCGGCGATCGCCATCGAGGATCCGGGCCCGCTGACGCCCTCGCGCGCGAGCGGTGCGCCGCGGCCGGTGCGCTACTACTGGGACGGCGGCCTCGTCTCCAACACGCCGCTGACGCAGGTGCTGGACGACAACCCGAAGCGCGACACGCTCGCCTTCCAGGTCGACCTGTGGAGCGCGCGCGGCAACCTGCCCACCAACGTCGTCGACGCGCAGGAGCGGGTCAAGGACATCCAGTTCTCGAGTCGCACCCGTGCCGTCACCAACACGCAAGCCCAGGAACAGCAGCAGCGCCGACTGCTGCGCGAACTGCTGGAACGCATCCCGCCCGAACAGCGCGCCCAGGACCCGGTGTGCCGCGCCGCCGCTCAACAGGCCACCGCGCGCAGCGTCAGCGTGATCCAGCTGATCTACCAGGACAAGGAATGGGACGGCCTGGCCAAGGACTACGAGTTCGGCGCCGTCACGATGCGCAGCCACTGGGAGAGCGGCCTGGCCGACATCACCCGCACGCTGGAACACCCGCACTGGCTGGAGCGCCCGTCCGGCGACGACCCGTTCGTCACCCACGACATCCATCGGCAACGCCGGTCGCAGGACTAGCGCGACGGTCGTAAGATCGGCGGCATCGCCAACGCCATCGCCGGAGTGCCGCCCATGAGTTCGATCAGGATCCTCGTCGCGCAAGGCGGCGGCCCCACCGCCGTCATCAACCAGTCGCTGGTGGGCGTGGTGCTGGAGGCGCGCCGCTTCCCGCAGGTGGCGCGCGTCTACGGGGCGCTGCACGGCGTGCGCGGCATCGTCGACGAGGAGCTGGTCGACCTGACCCAGGAGACGCTGCACAACCTCGAGGAAGTCGCGCGCACGCCGGCGTCGGCCCTCGGTTCCACGCGCGACAAGCCCGACCTCGCGTACTGCCAGCGCATCCTGGCGGTGCTGCAGGCGCACGACATCGGCTACTTCTTCTACATCGGCGGCAACGATTCGTCGGACACCGTGCGCATCGTCGCCGACGAGGCGCGCAAGGCGGGCCACGCGCTGCGCTGCGTGCACATTCCCAAGACGATCGACAACGACCTCGTGGGCAACGACCACACGCCGGGCTACCCGTCGGCCGCGCGCTTCGTCGCCCAGGCCTTCGCCGGCGCCAACCTCGACAACGCCGCGCTGCCCGGGGTCTACCTGGGCGTGGTGATGGGCCGCCACGCCGGCTTCCTCACCGCCGCCGCCGCGCTGGCGCGCCGCTTTCCCGGCGACGGCCCGCACCTGGTCTACCTGCCCGAGCGCACGTTCTCCATCGAAGGCTTCCTGGCCGACGTCCGGGCCGCCTACGACAAGCACGGCCGCTGCGTGATCGCCGTGTCCGAAGGCATCCACGACGAGAGCGGCGCGACCATCGCCGAGAAGCTCGCCACCAGCGTCGAGCGCGACGCCCACGGCAACGTGCAGCTGTCGGGCACTGGCGCGCTGGCCGACCTGCTGTGCGACGAGATCAAGGGCAAGCTCAAGATCAAGCGCGTGCGCGGCGACACCTTCGGGTACCTGCAGCGCTCGTTCCTCGGCTGCGTCTCCGACGTCGACCAGCGCGAGGCGCGCGAGGTCGGCGAGAAGGCGGTGCAGTGGGCGATGTGGGGCGACCGCGACGGCTCCGTCGCCATCCGCCGCGGCGGCGACTACGCGGTCGACTACGTGCTGCAGCCGCTGGAAGCCGTGGCCGGCAAGACGCGCACGATGGAAGACAACCTGATCGCGGCCGCCGGCAACGACGTCACGCCCGCGTTCGTCGACTACCTGCGCCCGCTGCTGGGCGCCGACCTGCCCGTGGCGGGCCGGCTGCGCGCGCCGGCGGTGGCCAGGGTGCTCAAGCGCGGCTGAACCGTCGGGCGGCCGTCACTGCGTGGGGGTGCCGGGCAGGAACGCCCACAACGCCCGCACCAGGTCGCCCTCGCCCGCCGGCTTCGAGACGAAGCCGTTCATGCCCACGGCATGCGCCTGCGCGCGCTCGGCGTCGAGTACAGCGGCGGTCAGCGCGATGATGGGCAGGTGCGCGGTGGACGGCTGCGCGCGCAGCTGGCGCGTGGCCTCGATGCCGTCGATCTCGGGCATGTGCAGGTCCATCAGGATCGCGTGGACATGGCCGGGCTCGCGCGAGGCATGCGCGATCGCCTCGACCCCGTTGGCGGCCTCGATCACCTGCGCGCCCAGCCGCGACAGCATCGCGCCGACGATCAGCCGGTTGACCGGGTTGTCCTCGGCCAGCAGCACGCGCATGCCCAGCAGCGGCTGCTTCGGGACGGCCTCCAGCGGGCTCGCGATGGTGGTGTAGTCGTCCTCGCTGGCGGCCACCAGCGGCAGGTCGACCCAGGCGCAGGTGCCGGTGCGGCCGTCGCTGTCCAGGCCCACGGCGCCCCCCATCAGTTCGGCGAGCTCGCGGCAGATCGACAGGCCCAGGCCGCTGCCGCCGAAGCGCCGCGTGGTGGAGCTGTCGGCCTGCGTGAAGGGCTGGAACAGCGTGGCGCGCAGCTCGGCGCTGACCCCGATGCCGGTGTCGTTGATCTCGATCCGCGCCACGTCGGGCGTGCGCTGGAACAGGTGCACGTGGATGCGGCCGGCCTGCGTGAACTTGAGCGCGTTGGACAGGTAGTTCGACAGGATCTGGCGCACCCGCACCGGGTCGCCCAGCACCTCGCGCGGCGTGTCGGGTGCAACATGGCAGCTCATCTCCAGGCCGCGCTCCTGGCCGACCGGCGAGAAGGTGCGGAACGCGCTCCAGACCACCGCGTGCAGGTCGAACGGGATGTGCTCGACCTGCAGCTGGCCGGCCTCGATCTTGGACAGGTCCAGCACGTCCGAGACGATGCCGTTGAGGACCTCGGCCGCGTCCACCAGGTGCGTCAGGTAGGAGCGGCGGCGCTCGGGCGGCAGCGCCGGATCCTGCAGCAGGCGCGCCAGGCCCAGCACCCCGCTCAGCGGCGTGCGGATCTCGTGGCTCATGGTGGCCAGGAAGCTGCTCTTGGCGCGGCTGGCGGCCTCGGCGTCGCGCTTGGCCTGGGCCAGCTCGAGTTCGGCGCGGCGGCGGTCGGTGATGTCCTCGATGACCCAGATGGTGCCGGTCTCCTGGCGCCGCTTCGGATCGACCGCGCGGCCGCGCATGCGCACCAGCAGCTTGGCGCCGTCGCCGCGCGTGTAGCGGCGCTCGATGTCGATCGTGTCGCCGGCCGACTGCGGCGACTCGTAGACGGCGACGAAGTCCTTGAACTTCTCGTGGCTGGGAAACAGCACCTCGGTGGGCTTGCCCACCAGCGAGCCCGGGGGCACGCCCAGCATGCGCTCGAGCTGCGGGTTGACGCGCTCCAGCCGGTGGTCGCGCACCAGGCACACGCCGACGACGGCGTTGTCGAGGATCGCGTCGCCTTCCTGCTTGGCACGCTCCGTCTCGGTGACGTCGCGCGTGGTCATCACGGCCACGGGCTCGCCGTCCCAGTCGAACGCCGCGGCCGTGATCAGCACGGAATGGCGCCGGCCGTCGCGGGACCAGGCCACCGAGCGGAAGTCGCGCACCGAACCCTGCTTGGCGATCGCCCGGCCCAGCGCCAGCATCGGCTCGGCATCGCGCCAGAACCCGAGCTCGACGCCGTTGCGCCCCATGGCCTGCGCCTCCTCGAGGCCGCTGAACTGCAGGAATGCCGGGTTGGCGAGCAGCACGCGGCCGTCGGTCATGCTGACCACGCAGACCGCGTCGGGGCTGAGCCGGAACAGGCGGTCCAGCATCGCCTGCGAGCGCTGCAGCTCGCGCTGCGCCAGCACTTCGGCGGTGGCGTTGCGACTGACCCCCCACCAGCCGAGGTGGCGTCCGGTGGCGTCGAACACCGGCTCGCCGCTGCCGCTGACGAACAGTTCCTGGCCGCTGGCGGTGACGAAGTGGATCACGCGATCGCGATACGGCCGGCGCGCCCGCATGTCGGCCAGCAGCAGCTCCCACTGGGCATCCTTGACGAAGGTCGGGCCGCCGGGCTTGGCCAGCTGCATGAATTCGGCCACCGTGTGCAGCGTGTGCATCTCGAACGACGGCGACAGCCAGGTGAGGTGGCCGAGGTTGTCCATCTCCCAGGTGAAGTCGCTGCCCAGCCGCAGCAGCCGGCTCATGCGGCGCTCCTGCTCGTGCGCACGCAGCACGGTGCCCAGCAGCTGGCGCCGTACGATCCATGCCGTGATCAGCCCGGCCGCCGTCAGCATGGCGAACGACAGCGCACGCGACTCGGTGTGCAGCTGGGCCAGGCTGGTGGCCGGCGAGATGACGCCGCGGTTCTCCGCCAGCTCGAGGCCGGCGATCAGGGCCATGTTCGCCAGCCCGAGCACGACGGCCGTGGTCATGTTGACCAGCATGCCCGACACCGCCACCAGCAGCACGGCGCCGCCGAGCACGATGGAATGCGTGCCCAGCCCCGAATAGAAGGCATGCAGCATCAGCGCCAGCAGGGCCAGCGAGAGCGAGACCGTGGCCGAGGCCGGGTTCCAGCCCCGGCGCGACAGCGTCCAGGCCAGGGCGCCGCCGACGAACAGGCAGCCGCCCATCAGCGCGCGCGACGACCCCAGCAGGCCGAGCGACCCGTAGCTGCGCTGGACCAGCGCCAGCAGCAGCAGCAAGGCGCCGACGGACCACACCAGGACACTCAGGCCCCGCACGGCGAGGACGGCGTACGGGTCTTCGCGCGGCCGCGCGAAGGCGAGCGAATCCTCGAACGCCCGGGCGGGCGCGGTCGCAGGCGCGGGCGATGGCGCGGGGGTCGGTGGCCGCGCGCCGGACGTGCCCAGCTTCATCGTTTGTTCTCGTTTCCCTCGGATCGAGGGCACAGGATTGCAGCTGAGCAGGGGGCGTGTCAATGCCACGCCCATCGGATGTGCCTATTTGTGCAGCACCTGCCCGCCAAAACCCCGATGGTGCCGCATCCTGCGCAGCGGCCGCCCGGCACCCGGGCGTTCAGTCGGCCAGGGGGGCCGCCTCGAACAGGTCGGCCGTCTCGGGGCCGCCGGGCACGCCCGGACGGCGCGGCGGGTGGGCGAGTTGAGAGGCCACGGCCCAGGCCAGGAAGTCGTCGGCGCCCAGCGGCCGGCTGTACAGGTAGCCCTGCGCGCCATCGCAGCCCAGCGACTTGAGCTTGGCGGCCACCGACTCCGTCTCGACCCCCTCGGCGACCACCTTCAGGCCCATGTGGTGGGCCATGCCGATCGTCGAGCGGACGATGTTGAGGTCGTTGTCGTCCAGGTCGAGGTTCATCACGAACGAGCGGTCGATCTTGAGCTCCTGCACCGGCAACTTCTTGAGGTAGGCCAGCGAGGAGTAGCCGGTGCCGAAGTCGTCGATCGACAGCTGCACGCCCATCTCGTGCAGCGCCTGCAGGGAAGCCAGGGCGTGCGTCGGATCCTGCTCCATGATCGTGCTCTCGGTGACTTCCAGGCACAGGTAGCGGGCCGCCACGCCCTCGGCGAGCAGCTGGTCGCGCACGATGGCCGGCAGGTCCTGCTGCAGGAGGTCGCGCGTGGACACGTTGATGTTGAGCGACATCTCCAGGCCGCTCGCGCGCCAGGTCGCCAACTGCGCGAGGCCGCGCGCGAGCACCCAGCGCGTGATCGACTTGATGCAGCCCGTCTGTTCGGCGAACGGGATGAACTGGTCGGGCGGGACGAAGCCGCGCGTCGGATGACGCCAGCGGATCAGCACTTCCGCGGAGAGGCAGCTGCGGTCGGCCAGCGAGATCTTGGGCTGGTACTGCAGGTAGAACTGGTTCTCGTCGATGGCCCGGCGCAGGTCCGAGAGCAGGCTCAGGCCGTGCTCGCCGGTGCGCGCCATCTTCGGGGTGAAGGCGGCGTAGCCGCTGTTGGTCTCCTTGGCCACGTACATCGCCGAGTCGGCATGCGCCATCAACTCGGTGGTGTTGCCGCCGTCCTCGGGGAAGGTGGCGATGCCGATGGAGCCGCTGACGTCCACCGTCTGGCCCTCGATGGTCACCGGCGTGTCGAGCGCGGCCAGCAGCTGGCGCGCCAGCAGCGCGGCGCCCTCGCGGCCCTGCGCGGGCAGCAGCACGGCGAACTCGTCGCCGCCGATGCGCGCCACGGTGTCGGTCGTGCGACGCAGCTCGCGCGTCAGCCGGCCGGCCACCTGGTTGAGCAGCTCGTCGCCGACGGGGTGGCCCAGTACGTCGTTGACGTCCTTGAAGCGATCGAGGTCGATCAGCAGCACCGACATCGCGTGGCCGGTGCGCGTGGCGACGCCGACGGCCTGGTCCAGGCGGTCGTTGAACAGGGTGCGGTTGGCCAGGCCCGTGAGCGGGTCGCGGAACGCGAGGTCGACGATGCGGGCCTCGCGTTGCGCCAGGCTGTCGCGCATCTCGCCCAGCGCGGTGATCAGGCGGCCCACCTCGTCGCGGCCGGCCGCGGGCATCGGGCTGTCGAGCTTGCCGTCGGCGATCTCGCGCGCCAGGGCCACGGTGAGGGCGAGCGGGCGCGTGATCGAGCGCGTGATCCACACCGCGCACAGCAGCGCCGCCACCACCGCCAGGCCCGAGAGCTCGAGCACGTACTCGCGGCTGCGGGCCTGCTGCATGCGGATGCTGGAGATCGTCGCGTTGGCCTGCGCGGACTTCACGGCCACCAGCGCGTCGAGCGCGTCCAGCATGTCGTGCAGCGCCGGCAGCGTCTCCTTGATCATGATCGGGCGCGCGGCGGCGAGGTCCAGCTCGACCTCCTCGACGGTGTGCTGGAACGCGGCCTCGAAGCGGCCGCGGGTGGCGATCAGGCGCTCGACGACGACGGCGTCCTCGACGGCGTGCGCATCGGCCAGCAGTTGCGACAGCGTGGCCTTCTGCTCGGCGAATGCGATGTCGATCAGCTTGTAGACCGGCACGCGGTCGGGCCGCGCGTCGAGCAGGAACAGGGTGTGCAGGTGCTGCGCGCCGGCCTGCGCGGCCTTCTCGGCCTGGCGCGCCAGCAGCACCTGGCGCAGGCTGGTCTCGGCCACCCCGCGGCTGGACTCGCCCACGAGCTCGGCCTGCTTGAGCGCCAGCGCCACCACCCCGGCCAGCAGCGCCAGCAACAGGCCGAACGCGAGCGCCAGCCGCACCGCGATCGGGGCGCTGCGGGCAATTCGGCTGGGCGTGGGCGACGGATCGTCGGAGGCCATGGGGGCGATGGACAAGGCAGGAGTTCGGGGAGGACGTCAGGAGCTTATCGACCGTTGCGGCGCGTAAATTGAGCCACTGTCGCGTCGGAACTGCGCGACTCTTCGCACGTTCGCGAGCTTCAGCCGGACCCTCGCGGCGCCGATAGCCAACGGATGGACGCCCAGCTCGATCTCCTGCACCCCGAAGCCGCCAACGACGGCGCGGACGGCGCGCCCGCCGGCCCCGCCAGCGGAAAGGGCGCCGCCGCGCCCGCGCCGCGCGCGCCGCTGCCTGCCGCCGCCAACGGCCCGCGCCTGGGCGAGCTGCTGGGCTCGCTGAGCCACGCGCTGGACATGACCGCGAGCCAGCCCGCGGGCCACTGCATGCGCAGCTGCTGGATCGGCCAGCAGGTCGGCCGCGCGATCGGCCTGAACGCCCCCGAGATGCGCGACCTCTACTTCGCGACGCTGCTCAAGGACGCCGGCTGCAGCAGCAACGCCGCCCGCGTGCACGCGCTGTTCCTCACCGACGACCTGGCCTTCAAGCGCGAGCGCAAGACGGTGGGCCTGAGCCTGCCCAGCCTGCTGCGCTTCGTGATCCGCCACACCGGCACCCGGGCGGGCCCTGCGGCGCGCCTGCGCGCGATCGCCAACGCCGTGCAGAACGGCGGCGAGATCCACCGCGAGCTCACCGAGACGCGCTGCTCGCGCGGCGCGCAGGTGGCGCGCCAGCTGCACTTCGGCGAGGACGTGGCCGAGGCCATCCAGGCCCTGGACGAGCACTGGGACGGCAGCGGCCAGCCGCAGGGCCTGTGCGGCAAGGAGATCCCGCTGTACGCCCGCATCGCGCTGCTGGCCCAGGCCGTGGACGTGTTCCATGCGCGCGTGGGCGCGCAGGCCGCGCGCGAGGAGGTGGCACGCCGCAGCGGCCGCTGGTTCGACCCGCGCATCGCCGATGCGTTCGCCACGCTGGCACGCGACCCCGGGTTCTGGCGCCAGCTGGCCTCGGACGACCTCGAGCAGGTCGTGCTGGACTTGGAGCCGGCCCGCCAGCCGCAGCCGGTGGACGAAGACTACCTCGACGACATCGCGGCCGCCTTCGGCCAGATCGTCGACGCCAAGAGCCCCTGGACCGCCGGCCACAGCGCGCGCGTGGCCCTCGTCGCCGACCAGGTCGCCGGGCAACTCGGGCTGGCGGCCGCCGAGCGCCGCTGGTTGCGCCGGGCCGCGCTGCTGCACGACGTGGGCAAGCTGGGCGTGAGCAACCAGATCCTGGACAAGCCGGGCCCGCTCGATCCCTGGGAACGGGCCGCGATGCAGCGCCACGCGCTCAACACCGAGCAGGTACTCGGCCGCATCGGCGCATTCGGCATGCTCGCGCGCGTCGCCGGCGCACACCACGAGCGGCTGGACGGCTCCGGCTATCCGCGCGGCCTCGACGCCCGCCACATCCGCCTCGAGACGCGCATCATCACCATCGCCGACGTCTTCGACGCCCTGACCGCCGACCGCCCCTACCGCCAGGCGCTGACCACCGCGCGGGCGCTGCAGACGCTGCACGAGGGCGTGGGCACGGCCTTCGACGCCGACTGCCTGGCCGCCCTCGAGCGCTGCCTGCCCACCCTGGGCGAGTTCAGCGCGTTCGGCGGACTTTGACCGACTACAGTGGCGGCTTCCCGTCACCGTCGGTCACCCCCATGCGCCTGCGCCGCCGCTTCGCCCTGCTCGCCTGCCTTCTCGCCCTCGCCGCGACGCTGGGCGGCTGCGCCAGTCTCGGTCCCTCGCTGAAGGCCTCGGCCTACGCGATGGAGCGCGCGCGTGCCGGCCTCGCGCACAAGGAGATCGTGCTGGCGGACGGCACGCACGTGGCCTACCTGGAGGGCGGCACCGGCGAGCCGCTGCTGCTGGTGCACGGCTTCGGTGCCGACAAGGACAACTTCACGCGCGTCGCCCGCTACCTCGTGCCGCACTACCGCGTGATCGCGCCCGATCTGGTCGGCTTCGGCGAGTCGACGCACCTGCCCGACGCCGACTACCGCTACGCGGCGCAGGCCGGGCGGCTGCACGAATTCGCACGGGCCCTGGGCCTGGCGCGCGTCGACATCGGCGGCAATTCGATGGGCGGGGGCATCGCGATGAGCTACGCCGCGCGCTGGCCGCAGGAAGTGCGCAGCCTCTGGCTGATCGACGCCGCGGGCATCGCCGAGGCGCCGCCCAGCGAGCTCGCGCGCATCGTCACGACCACGGGCGCCAACCCGCTGATGGTGACCCGGGAGAGCGATTACCCGGCGCTGATCGATTTCGTCATGAGCGATCCGCCCTGGATCCCGGGCGTGGTGATGGACGTGCTCGCCCGCGAACGCATGGCCAACCTGGACCTCGAGCGCAAGGTGTTCGCCCAGATCGCCACCGACTCGGTCAGCGGCGCGGTGCGCGGACTGGCCACGCCCACGCTGATCGTCTGGGGCGACCAGGATCGCGCCCTGTCGGTGGGCACGGTGCCGGTGCTGCAGGCGCTGCTGCCCAACGCGCAGGCCATCGTCATGCCCGGCGTGGGCCACGCGCCGATGATCGAGCGGCCCCAGCAGAGCGCCGCCGACTACGTCCGCTTTCGCGAGCGCATTGCCGCGGCGCCCTAGTCGTCAGAGGTGACGCACGGCGTCCAGCGCCGCGGCCACCTTCCAGGTCTCGCGCCGCTGGGCCTCGTCGATGAGCGACGCGGGCGCGCCGATGTCTTCCAGCGTCGCCCGGCCCAGGCGGCCGAGTCCCGAATCGATCCACGCCTGGTCGACCGCCTCGCGCGTGACCACCGAGCGACTGAAGTAGCGGACGATCGCCTGCAGCAGGCGGGTGCCGAGCGGGGCAGGCAGCGTCGGGGCGAGGGTGCAGGTGGTCATGGCGGTGCTCCGGTGAAGGTCGATGCTGGTCAGAATAAGACCGTACCTAAGCGGCGTATATCGACGAATTCTGGCGTTATTGGTAAGCTGGGCCGACCAAATCCCTCACTACATGGCCCGCATCCCGATTCATTTCCTGCCGACGTTCGTCGCGGTGGCTCGGCTCGAGAACCTGCGCGCCGCGGCCGAGGCGCTGCACCTGACGCACAGCGCGGTGAGCCAGCAGGTCGGCGAGCTCGAGAGCCGGCTGGGCTTCCCGCTGTTCGATCGCCGGGGCCGGCGCATCCACCTGAACGCCGCCGGCCAGGCCCTGCTGCGCCACGTCGCGCCGGCGCTGGCGCAGGTGGACGAGGGCGTGCAGGCCGCGGCGGCGGCCGCGCAGGGCGCCGCGCAAGGGCTGCGGGTGTCGATGCTGCCGTCGTTCGCCCAGCGCTGGTTCCTGCCGCGGCTGGGCCTGTGGCGCGAGCGCCATCCCGGCATCCCGCTCGAGATCGACGCCTCCGCCCATCTCGTCGACCTGCAGCGTGACGGCTTCCATGCCGCCATCCGCACCGGCCGCGGGCCGTGGCCGGGCCTGGTCGTCGAGCGCCTGTACGAGTCACCGACGCCGTTCGTCGCCGTCGCCTCGCCCGCGCTGGCGCGCCGGCTGCGCGACGCCAGGCCGGCCGACCTGGCCCGCGAGGCGCTGCTGGGCGACGCCGATGTCTGGGAGAGCTGGTTTGCCGCCGCCGGCGTGCAGGCACGGGTCACGCCGGTGGCGACGTTCAACGACGTCGGCCTGATGCTGCAGGCCACCGAGCAGGGCCTGGGGCTGGCCGTGGTGCGCGAGCTGCTGGCCGCCGACGCGTTGGGCGACGGGCGGCTGGCGCGCCTGTTCGACGTGTCGGTCGTGCTGGAGGGCGCGCAGCCCTACAGCCTGGTCTATCCGCCGGCGCTGCGCGACTGGCCGCCGTTGGTGGCGCTGCGCGACTGGGTGCGGCGCGAGTTCGACTGCTCGCTGGAGATGCTCAAGACTATCGGGCGCTGACGTCGACGCGGCGTGCGGCGAACCGGTTGTCGGCCGGCGGCGCGCCGAACATCGCCGCGACCGGGCCGTCCTCCGGCAGCACGTAGACCGTGCCGCGCGCATGGCCCAGCGTGGGCAGCACCACCGCCAGGAAGAAGTTCTCGGGCACGACCACGCAGCCCAGCGACAGCCGCTTGTTGGCGGGGTCGTCGGTAGCCAGGCTGTTGACGCGCTGCATCTGCGAGATGCCGGGACGCACGCGGTGGATCGCGATGCCGGTGTCGTAGTCGACCCAGACCACCGGCTCGCCCTGCAGGTTGCGCCCGGGCAGCGACTCGAAGCGGCCGGCCGGGGTCTTGCGCTCGTCGGGCAGCAGGCGCGACGGCGGCTTCTGGCCGGCGCCAGGCACCGGCAGGTCGCCGCGCGCCTGGCCCAGGAGGGTCGACGACGTGCCCACGAGCTCGCCGGCGGCGCCGAACACGTAGATGCGCGCCGCCCGCTTGTCGACGATCACGAAAGGGCGTCCGTGGGCGTCGCCTTTCTCGTGGATCCAGCGTTCCGCGTAGCGGGTGTCGTCGGACGCCTCGACGCCGGCCAGCGCGGTGGCAGGTTCGCCGGAACGCGACGTCGTGTCGGTGAGTGCGGATGCGGTGGAGCAGACCCACGCGACCGATGCGGCGACTGCCAGCTTGCCCCAGAGATTCATCGTGACGTTCCCGTGTTCCCGCTTGATGCCTCGGCAAGGTCTGCCGGAGACGGGCACGATTTCGCGCCCTTGTCCTACATGCTAAGCGGCAATCCTAAGCGCAGGATGAAGGGTTTGCGGCAATAAACGCCGCCAATTACACGGACTTACGCGTCGTCTACTCGACCGTATTGGCAGCAACTCGACGGTAAATGCAGCATCCTGTCGAGCAGGATCCACGCCCCGGCGCGCGCGTCAGAGCTCGGTGCGCAGCGCCCAGACCTCGGGGAACAGCACCGTGTCGAGCAACTTGCGCAGGTAGCTCACGCCGCCGGTCCCGCCGGTGCCGCGCTTGAAGCCGATGATGCGCTGCACCGTCGTCACGTGACGGAAGCGCCACAGCCGGAACGCGTCCTCCAGGTCGGTCAGTTCCTCGCCGAGCTGGTAGAGGTCCCAGTGCTGCTTCGGGTCGCGGTAGACCACCAGCCAGGCGTCGCGCACCGCGTCGCTCTCCACGTAGGGCTGCGTCCAGTCGCGCGCCAGGTGCGACGCCGGCACGGCCAGGCCGCGGCGCGCCAGCAGGCGCAGGCTCTCGTCGTAGAGCGAGGGAGCGCCGAACGCCGTCGCCACCTGGGCCAGCAGGTCGGGCCGGTGGGCGTGGGGCTGGAGCATGGCCGCGTTCTTGTTGCCGAGCGCGAACTCGATGCAGCGGTACTGGTAGCTCTGGAAGCCGCTGCTGGCCGACAGGTAGGGCCGGATCGCCGAGTACTCGGGCGGCGTCATCGTGGCCAGCACGTCCCACGCGTGCACCAGCTGTTCCATGATGCGGCTGACGCGCGCCAGCATCTTGAACGCCGTGCCCAGCTCGTCGGCCGCGATGGCCGCGACGGCGGCGCGCAGTTCGTGCAGCATCAGCTTCATCCACAGCTCGGAGGTCTGGTGCTGGACGATGAACAGCATCTCGTTGTGGTCGGGCGAGAGCGGGTGCTGGGCGCTGAGCACCTGGTCCAGGTGCAGGTAGTCGCCGTAGCTCATGTCCTGCCGGAAGTCGAGCTGCGCGCCCTCTTCCGCCACGATTCGCTCGCCCTGGACCGGGAGCTGCGCGGGCGCGGCGCCCGCGCCGTGGCCCAGCGGGCAGCCTCCCGCGGCCGGTCGGTCTTCGTCGGTCTGGCTCATGGGGGTCGTCCGGTGGATCAGGTGACGGCGGAGCGCCGGTTGAAGCGCGCCTCGCGGTATTCGGCGTTGCGCATCACCTGCACCAGGTGCTCGGCGGCGTCGTACACATCGACGAAGCGCAGGTAAAGCGGCGTGAAGCCGAAGCGCAGGATGTCGGGCAGCGCAGGCCCGTGGGCGTCGGCGACGGTGCCGGCGCGGAAGTCGCCGATCACGCCGCGCGCGATCAGCGCCTGCACGATCGCGTAGCCGTGGCGCGCGCCGTCGGCGTCGGCATGGGTGAGGCTGACCTGGCTTCCGCGACCGCGCGCGTCGCGCGGGCTCGCCACCGCGAAGCCGAGGGCGGCGCAGCGCTCGTCCACCAGCGCGATGAACAGCTCGGTGAGGGCGACCGACTTCGCGCGCAGCGCCGCCATGCCGCCCAGCGCGTCGGCCGCGTGCAGCGTGTCGACGCCGCATTCGAGCGCCGCCAGCGACAGCACGGCCGGCGTGCCGCAGAGGAAGCGGCCGATGCCCGGCGCCGGCTCGTAGTCCGGGCGGAACGTGAACGGCGCGGCGTGGCCCATCCAGCCCGACAGCGGTTGCCAGAAGCGGCCGGCGTGGCGCGGATGCGCCCACACGAAGGCCGGCGCGCCGGGCCCGCCGTTGAGGAACTTGTAGCCGCAGCCGATGGCGAAGTCGGCGTCGGCGCCGTGGAGATCGACCGGCAGCGCCCCGGCGCTGTGCGCCAGGTCCCACACCGCCAGCGCGCCAGCGGCATGGGCGAGCGCCGTCACCGCGGCCATGTCGTGCAGCGCGCCGGTGCGGTAGTTGACCTGGGTCAGCATCAGCAGGGCCACGTCGGCGCCGCGGCCGTCGGCCAGCCGCCCGGCGATGGCCGCCGGCTCCAGCAGTTCCAGCGTCCAGCCGCGCTCGCGGCACAGGCCCTCGGCGATGTAGAGGTCGGTCGGGAAGTTCTGGCGCTCGCTGACGATGACGCGCCGCGCCGGCGCATCGGCCGCGACGATGCGGGCCGCGGCACTGAGCACCTTGAACAGGTTGACCGAGGTCGAATCGGCGGCCACGCACTCGCCCGGGCGCGCGCCCACCAGCGCGCCGATGCGGTCGCCCACGCGCTGCGGCAGCGTGATCCAGCCGGCGTCGTTCCAGCTGCGGATCAGGCCCTCGCCCCATTCCTGCTGCACCGCCGCCGCCACGCGCGCGGCCGTGGCGCGCGGCAGCGCACCCAGCGAATTGCCGTCGACATAGATCACGCCTTCTGGCAGCATGAACTGGTCGCGCAGCGGCGCCAGCGCGTCGGCGGCATCGTGCCGCGCGCAGTCTTGTCTCGAGATCATCCGGCCACTCCTCGGGCGCCCCGCCCGGTCGCCACGTTCGTGGGCGGCGGCCGTCTTGCGGGAAGCGAAGTGATTAGTTTAGTATTGAACTATTCACACCTCAAGCATCTTCCGCACTGGCGTGCGGAAGTCGGCCCAGGATAGCGGAAGGACTGCATGCGCATCGTCTGCATCGGCGGCGGCCCCGCCGGCCTCGCGTTCGCCCTCCTGATGAAGAAGCTCGACCCGGGCCACGACATCGCGGTCGTCGAGCGCAACCGACCCTACGACACGTTCGGCTGGGGCGTCGTGTTCTCGGACGCGACGATGGCCCACCTGCGCCGCTGGGACGAGGAGACCGCCGGCGCCATCGAGGCCGCGTTCGCCCACTGGGACGACATCGTGCTCGAGTTCAAGGGCCGCGCCATCCGCTCCGCCGGCCACGGCTTCGTGGGCATCGGCCGCAAGCGCCTGCTCAACATCCTGCAGGCGCGCTGCGAATCCCTGGGCGTGCGGCTGGAGTTCGACCGCGAGGTGCGCTCCGACACCGAATTCCCGGACGCCGACCTCGTCGTCGCCAGCGACGGCATCAACTCGGCGGTGCGCCAGCAGCACGCCGACCTCTTCAGGCCCGACATCGTGGCCCGGCCCAACCGCTTCATCTGGCTGGGCACGCACAAGCTCTACGACGCGTTCACCTTCGTGTTCGAGCGCACCGTGCACGGCTGGTTCCAGGCCCACGTCTACAGGTTCGACGCGCAGACCTCGACCTTCATCGTCGAGTGCCCCGAGCACGTCTGGCTCGCCCACGGCCTGGACAAGCTCGACGCCGACGCCTCGGTCGCGTTCTGCGAGCAGGTGTTCGCGCGCCACCTGCAGGGCGCACGGCTGCTGAGCAACGCGCGCCACCTGCGCGGCTCGGCCTGGCTCAACTTCCAGCGCATCCGCTGCGAACGGTGGTGGGTGGGCGCCGAGCAGCGCGCCGGCGGCCACGCGCCGCTGGTGCTGATGGGCGACGCGGTGCACACCGCGCACTTCGCCATCGGCTCGGGCACCAAGCTGGCGCTGGAGGACGCGATCGAACTCGCCAACCAGTTCCGGCTGGCCGCCGAGGCCGGCGGCGACGTCGTCCCGGCCGCGCTGCCCGCCCTGCTCGATCGCTACCAGGCGCTGCGCGCCGTCGAGGTGCTGCGCCTGCAGAACGCGGCCTGGAACGCCATGGAGTGGTTCGAGGTGTGCGGCCAGCGCTACTGCGACCCGCTGGAGCCCGAGCAGTTCATGTACTCGCTGCTCACGCGCAGCCAGCGCATCAGCCACGAGAACCTGCGCCTGCGCGACGCCGGCTGGCTCGAGGGCTACGAGCGCTGGTTCGCGCAGCGCGGCGCCGCGTCCGCGACCGCCGTCGAGACGGGTGACGTCGTCGTCCGGCGTGCGCCGGACGCGCCGCCGCCGGTCCCGCCGATGTTCACGCCCTTCACGGTGCGTTCGGTCACGCTGAAGAACCGCGTGGTCGTCTCGCCGATGGCGCAGTACTCGGCCATCGACGGCGTGGTCGGCGACTACCACCTGGTCCACCTGGGTGCGCGGGCAATGGGCGGCGCGGCGCTGGTGATGGCCGAGATGACCTGCGTCAGCGCCGATGCCCGCATCACCCACGGCTGCCCGGGCCTGTACACCGAAGCGCAGGGCGACGCCTGGGCGCGCATCGTCGACTGGGTGCACACCCATACCGATGCCCACATCGGCATGCAGCTGGGCCATGCCGGCGCCAAGGGCGCGACGCACCTCGGCTGGGAAGGCATCGACCGGCCGCTGGACGCCGGCGGCTGGCCGCTGATGTCGGCGTCGGCACAGCAATACCTGCCCGGGGTCAGCGACTGGTCGCGCGCGATGACGCGTGCCGACATGGACCGCGTGCTGAACGACTTCGCCCTGTGCACCCGCCGCGCGGCCACCGCCGGCTTCGACTGGCTGGAGCTGCACTGCGCGCACGGCTACCTGCTGTCGTCGTTCATCTCGCCGCTGACCAACCAGCGCGACGACGCCTACGGCGGCTCGCTGGAGAACCGCCTGCGCTATCCGCTGCAGATGTTCGCGGCGGTGCGCGCCGCGTGGCCGGCGCCGCTGCCGATGTCGGTGCGCCTGTCCACGCACGACTGGGTCGAGGGCGGCATCACGCCGGCCGACGCGGTGGAGATCGCGCGTGCCTTCAAGGCCGCGGGGGCCGACATGATCGACTGCTCGTCGGGCCAGGTCAGCAAGGACGAGAAGCCGGTGTACGGGCGCATGTGGCAGGCGCCGTTCGCCGACCGCATCCGCAACGAGGCCGGCATCGCCACCATCGCCGTCGGCGCGATCACCGAGGCCGACCACGTCAACAGCATCGTCGCGGCCGGCCGCGCCGACCTGTGCGCCGTGGCGCGTCCGCACCTGGCCAACCCCGCGTGGACGCTCACCGAGGCAGCGCGCATCGGCTACCGCCCGATCGCCTGGCCCGCGCCCTACCGCGCGGCCAAGCCGCAGCTGGAAGCGCTCTTCGAGCGCGCCCGCACGGTCGGAGGCCGCGCATGACGAACGAGATCCGCAATGGCGACCTGAGCGAGGCGACGGCGGCGATCGGCGCCATCGAGCTGCCGACCCGCACGGTCGAACTCGAGCCGCACCCGCTGGCCGGCCCGTCGGTGCCGCTGCCGCTGCACCCGGCGCCGCCGCGCGCGCTGGTGACCGGCGCCTCGCGCGGCATCGGCGTCGCCATCGCGCAGGCGCTCGCGGGTGCGGGCTGGCACGTGACGCTCGCGGGACGCTCGCGCGCGGCGCTCGAGGAGGTGCGCGTGACGCTGGCCGCGGGCCCGGGCCTGACGCACGACTGCGTCGAGCTCGACGTCACCGACCCCGCCAGCGTCGCCCGCGCGTTCACCGAGGTGCACGCCAAGGGCGGCGCGCTGCAGGCCCTGGTCAACAACGCCGGCGCGGTCGAGACGGGGCCGCTCGCGCGGCTGCCGCACGCGACCTGGGACCGCATGCTGGCCGTCAACCTGACCGGCGCCTTCCTGTGCACGCAGGCCGCGCTGGCGCCGATGCTGGCCGCGCGCGCCGGCCGCATCGTCAACATCGCCAGCAGCGCCGGCCAGAAGGGCTACGCCTATTGCGCCGCCTACGCCGCGGCCAAGCACGGGGTGCTGGGCATGACGCGCTCGCTCGCCCTGGAGGTCGCCGCGCAGGGCCTGTCCGTCAATGCCGTGTGCCCCGGCTACACCGACACCGCCATCGTGCGCGACGGCGTCGAGCGCATCGTCGCGGCCACCGGACGCGACGCGGCCGACGCGCTGGCCACCTTCTCACGGGCCAGTCCGCTGCAGCGCCTGGTGCGCCCCGACGAGGTCGCCGCCACGGTGCTGTGGCTGTGCACCGACGCGCCGGCCGCGATCACCGGCCAGGCGCTGTCGGTCAGTGGCGGCGAGGTGACGAATTGAAAGCCAACCCATCGCGTCGACCGCCCGCCGCCGAGCGCGCGGCCGCTCCGGAGCGAGGCGGCGTGAGCCCCTCGGGGGCGGGGAATGAAGCGAGCCGGGCAGTCGGATTCGCCGCCGAGCGCGCGGCCGCTCCGGAGCGAGGCGGCGTGAGCCCCTCGGGGGCGGCGCAGCGCAGCAAGCCGGGCGGTCAGGACCACGACCCGCGCAGCACCAACCAGCTCGATGTGCTGCTGGGCGACTCGGCGATCGGCCACGAGGGCCGCGCCGCGACCACCCACCACGCGGCCGTCAAGACCTGGTTGCGCCTGCTGTCGTGCACCACGCAGATCGAGACCGAGATCCGGCGCCGGCTGCGCCTGCACTTCGACATGACGCTGCCGCGCTTCGACTACCTCGCGCAGCTGCACCGTTTCCGCGAGGAGCAGCCCCAGGGCCTGCGCATGAGCGCGCTGTCGCGCTACCTGATGGTGACCGGCGGCAACGTCACCAGCCTGACCGACGAGCTCGAGCGCAGCGGCCACGTCACGCGCCAGGTCGACCCCGAGGACCGGCGCTCGTTCCGCATCGCGCTCACCCCGCGCGGCAAGCGCGCGTTCGAGCGCGTGGCCGCCGAGCACGAGCGCTGGGTCGTCGAGCTGTTCGAGGGCCTCGGCGCCGAGGAAGGCGAGCAGCTGCACGCGCTGCTGGGCCACCTGCGGCTGTCGCTGACACGCCGCCTGCAGGACGACGAGACTCGATGAAACCGATTCACCGCCTGGACGCCACGATGCACCCGACCCCTCTGAACGCCGCCCTGGCCGCCGGCAACCGCCGCCCGCTGGCCGGCTACGCCGCCCGCCACTTCCTGTGGGAATGCGACGACCGCGTCGCCCGCATCACCCTGAACCGCCCCGAGCGCAAGAACCCGCTCAGCTTCGAGAGCTACGCCGAGCTGCGCGACCTGTTCGCGGCGCTGCGCCATGCCCACGACGTGCGCGCGATCGTGCTCACCGGCGCCGGCGACGACTTCTGTTCCGGCGGCGACGTGCACGAGATCATCGGCCCGCTGATCGCCCTGCCCGCGCCCGAGCTGCTGATGTTCACGCGCATGACCGGCGACCTGGTCAAGGCGATGCGCCACTGCCCGCAGCCCATCGTCGCGGCGGTGGACGGCGTGTGCGCCGGCGCCGGCGCGATCCTGGCGATGGCCAGCGACCTTCGCTACGGCACGGCGCGCAGCAGGACGGCCTTCCTGTTCGCCCGCGTCGGCCTGGCCGGCTGCGACATGGGCGCCTGCGCGATGCTGCCGCGCATCGTCGGCCAGGGCCGCGCCGCCGAGTGGCTGTACTCGGGCCGCTCGCTGGGCGGCGAGGAGGCCGAGCGCTGGGGCTTCCTCAACCGCCTGGTCGAGCCCGCGGCGCTGGTGGCCGAGGCCACCGCCTTCGCGCGCCAGCTCGCCGACGGTCCGGCGTTCGCGCACTCGCTCACCAAGTCCATGCTGCACCAGGAATGGAGCATGGACATCGACACCGCGATCGAGGCCGAGGCGCAGGCCCAGGCGCTGTGCATGCTCACCGAGGATTTCGGCCAGGCCTACCGCGCTTTCGCGGCCCGGACCAGACCGGTGTTCGAAGGTCGCTGAGATGAATCGGCCCCCACGCTCACCTTGTTCGCTGCCCCCCGCGGGGGCGCTTCAGCGCCTTCGGGCGGCCGGGCGGCGCTGAGATGGACGCCGTGACCGAGGCCCTGGACTGGCCGTTCTTCGACGACCGCCACCGCGCGCTGCACGTGCGCCTGGCGCGCTGGCTGGCCGACCCGGCCAGCGGACTGCCCCGCCCGCTGTCGCCGCACGCGCCGCAGCGTGCGCTCGACGATCACTGCCGCCACTGGGTGCGCGCCCTCGGCGACGCCGGCTGGCTGCGCCACGCGGTGGGCGGCGCGGCCCACGGCGGCGCCGCCGACGCGCTGGACACCCGCACGCTGTGCCTGCTGCGCGAGACGCTGGCCGCGCACGACGGCCTGGCCGACTTCGCGTTCGCGATGCAGGGCCTGGGCAGCGGTGCGATCTCGCTGGACGGCGCGCCGGCGCTCAAGGAACGCTACCTGCCGGGCGTGGCCGCCGGCACTGCCATCGCCGCGTTCGCGCTGTCGGAACCCGCGGCCGGCTCGGACGTCGCGGCGCTGGCCACGACGGCGCGCCGCGACGGCGACCACTGGACGCTGGACGGCGAGAAGACCTGGATCTCCAACGGCGGCATCGCCGACTTCTACGTGGTGTTCGCGCGCGTCGTCGGGCCGGACGCGCCGCCCGAGGCGCGCGGCACGAAGGCCATCGCCGCCTTCGTCGTCGACGCCGACACGCCCGGCCTGCGCGTGGCCGAGCGGCTCGACACGCTCGCACCGCATCCGCTCGCGCGCCTGGCGTTCGAGGGCTGCCGCATTCCCGCGGCGCACGCGCTGGCCGGCCCCGGCGACGGCTTCAAGCTGGCGATGCGCACGCTGGACGTCTTCCGCACCTCGGTGGCCGCGGCCGCGCTCGGCTTCGCGCGCCGCGCGCTGGCCGAAGGCCTCGCGCGCGCGACCTCCCGCTCGCTGTTCGGCCAGCAGCTGGCGGCCCTGCAGCTGACCCAGGCGAAGCTGGCCGACATGGCCCTGGCGGTCGATTCCGCCGCACTGCTGACCTACCGCGCCGCCTGGCGCCGCGACCAGGGCCACACGGTCACGCGCGAGGCCGCGATGGCCAAGCTCGCCGCCACCGAGGGCGCGCAGCGCGTGATCGACGCGGCGGTGCAGCTGTGGGGCGGCGCCGGCGTGCAGACCGGCAACACGGTGGAGCGGCTGTACCGCGACATCCGCGCCCTGCGCATCTACGAGGGCGCCAGCGAGGTGCAGCAGCTGATCATCGCCCGGGAGCTGCTGAAATGAGCATCCCCTCGCGCGGCCGCAGCGCCCACGTCGACACCTTCACCCGCGACCACCTGCCGCCGCTCGCGCAGCAGCCGGTCTACCTGTTCGACCTGCCCGAGCTGCAGTTCCCGCCGCAGCTCAACTGCGCGGTGGAACTGCTGGACCGGGCGCTCGCGCGCGGCTGGGGCGGGCGTCCCTGCATCCTGGGCCCCGGCCTGCGCTGGACCTACGCCGACCTGCAGCGCCACGCCGACGCCGTCGCCCACGTGCTGGTCGACGAGATGGGGGTGCGGCCGGGCCAGCGCGTGCTGCTGCGCGCGCCCAACAACGCGATGCTGGCCGCCTGCTGGTTCGGCGTGATGAAGACCGGCGCGGTGGCCGTGGCCACGATGCCGCTGCTGCGCGCCAAGGAGCTGCGGCAGGTCGTCGCCAAGGCGCAGGTCACGCACGCGCTGTGCGACCTGGCGCTCGCCGAGGAGTTGCGCCTGGCGCGACCGGACTGCCCCACGCTGCGCGAAGTGCGCCTGTTCAACGACGCGTCGCCCGACGGCCTGGAGGCCGCGATGGCGCGCCACGCGCGGCCGTTCGCGGCCGTCGACACCGCCGCCGACGACACCTGCCTGCTCGCCTTCACGTCGGGCACCACCGGCGAGCCCAAGGCGACGATGCACTTCCACCAGGACGTGATGGCGATCTGCCTGTGCTGGCCCCGGCACGTGCTGCGCGCGGACGCCGACGACGTCTTCATCGGCAGCCCGCCGCTGGGCTTCACGTTCGGGCTGGGCGGCCTGCTGCTGTTTCCGTTGTCCATCGGCGCCAGCACCGTGCTGCTGGAGAAGGCCACCCCGCCGCTGCTGCTGGAGGCCATCGCCGCATACCGCGCCACGGTGCTGTTCACCGCGCCCACCACCTACCGCGCGATCGCCGACCAGGCGCGCGAGCGCCGGCTGTCGGTGGCGCTCGGCGGCACGCTGCGCAAGTGCGTGTCGGCCGGCGAGGCCCTGCCCGCCGCCACGCGCGTGCAATGGCAGGCGGCCACGGGCCTGGAAGCGATCGACGGCATCGGCTCCACCGAGATGCTGCACATCTTCATCTCCGCCGACGAGGCGCATGCGCGCCCCGGCGCCACCGGCACGCCGGTGCCGGGCTACCAGGCCTGCATCCTCGACTCCGACGGCCGGCCGCTGCCGCGCGGGGTCGTCGGCCGGCTGGCGGTGCGCGGCCCGACGGGCTGCCGCTACCTGGACGACGTCCGCCAGGCGCAGTACGTCCAGGACGGCTGGAACGTCACCGGCGACGCCTACCTGCAGGACGCGGAAGGCCAGTACCGCTACCAGGCGCGCACCGACGACATGATCATCTCGGCGGGCTACAACATCGCGGCCCCCGAGGTCGAGACCGTGCTGCTGGAGCATCCGGCCGTCGCGGAGTGCGCGGTGATCGGTGTGCCCGACGAGGAGCGCGGCCAGATCGTCAAGGCCTTCGTCGTGCTGCGCGCCGGCCATGCCCCGGATCCGGCCACGGTCGCCCTGCTGCAGGCGCACGTCAAGCAGGCGGTGGCGCCGTACAAGTACCCGCGCGCGATCGAGTTCGTCGCCGACCTGCCGCGCACCGCCACCGGCAAGCTGCAGCGCTTCCGGCTGAAGGCGGCCCCATGACACGACCCGCGCGAGCACGCGCGCCGACCCCCCACGCGAGGCAACGATGAAGACAGTCCTGCAACCCGAAGGCTGGCCACGTCCGCGCGGCTACGCGAACGGCGTATCCGCGCAAGGCCGGCAGGTGTTCGTCGCCGGCATGGTCGGCTGGAACGCCGCGGCCGAGTTCGACACCGACGACCTGGTCGGCCAGGTGCGCCAGGCGCTGGCCAACGTCAAGGCCGTGCTGGCCGAGGCCGGCGCGACGCCGGAGCACATGGTGCGCATGACCTGGTACGTCACCGACCGCGCCGACTGGCTCGCGCGCGGTGCCGAGATCGGCGCCGCCTACCGCGAGGTGATGGGGCACTACGACGTTGCGATGAGCGCCGTCGCGGTCAGCGCGCTGATGGAGGCGCGCGCCAAGGTCGAGGTCGAGGTGACGGCCGTGGTGCCGCAGGCCCTCTAGAACGTCGGCGCGTACTGCACGTACTGCGCCTGGTAGGGCACGCGCTCCTGCTTGCCGATCGTCGCGGTGCCGCAGCCGCTGGCGGGCGCGACGCCGCCGACGGTGGCCACGCGCTGGATCGTGCTGACCTTGGCGAACAGGCCCGGCTTGCCGGTGCTGCGCGTGGCCAGCAGCAGCCAGGGGATGGCATGCGGATCGGGGGCGTCGACCTTGGATGTGACCACGCCCACCACCTTGCTGCCGTCGCCCGCCTCCCAGGTGGGCCCGGCGTAGTGGCGGCCCACCAGCGTGCCGGCGGCGTCCACCAGCCGCGCCTCCGGCGCGACGAACACCCACTCGGGAAAGCTCGCGTCGGCCGCCTTGCGGCATTCGTAGACCTGCACGCCGTCGGCCCACAGCGTGCGCACCAGCGCCTCGGTGGCCGGCGCCCGCAGGTTGCCGGGAATGACCACCGTGGGCGGGGTCGGCTTCAGCGACGGGGCGGCACAGGCGGCCAGCAGCGCGGCGACGGCCACGGGGGCGCAACGAAGGATTCGGGACATGGACATGCGGGGAAGGCTTTCGGGGGAAGGGTCAGAACGCGACTTCGTAGCGCTGGCCACGGAAGTTCAGCACGGCGGATTTCAGGCGAATCTGTTCGAGCACGGTGTCGGCGGCGGGCTTGTCGCCCTCGTGGAAGACCTGCCCGTTGAGGATCACCATGCGCGCGGACGGTGTCTCGGAGTAGATGGCACCGCCCACGGCCAGGCGCGGCAGTTGCGCGCGCACGTCCGGCGGCAGGTCGTTGAGGGCGACGACGGCCGTGCTGCGTGCGGGTGCCGGCGCGGCGGCGATCGGCGCCCCGTAGTGCTCCACCGCCGACACCGGCGCGGCGGCGGCCGGCGCGCGGGCCGGGGCGCGCGGCTCCAGCGTGGCGACGCGGCCGGCGGCCACGCGCTCGGCCTGCGGGTCGCGCGCGACGCCGCGGGGCGGTGGGTAGGGCGGCGGCGCGCCGGCGTCGGCCGGCGCGGGCTGCACGGCGTGCGCCAGTGGCGGCTCGATCGGTCGCGCGGCCGGATCGAGCGCGCCCGGCGGGCCCGGCGGCAACGCGCCCTGCGCCGCCGGCGCTGGGGCCGGTGCGTCCTCGCGCACGCCGGGCACGGGCGCGGAGACCTGCGCCACGCGCGAGTCCGGCGCGCCGCGCCACGGCGCCAGCCACGCGACGACGCCGCCGGCCAGCACCAGCACGGCCACCGCGCCGACGGCCCACCCCGGCAGCACGGGCCGGCGCGCCGCCGCCTCGGTGTCGCCGGGCAGGCCATGCGCGTGCAGGCCCGGCACCACGCCGCGCGAGCGTTCGGCGTCGGCGCGGCGGAGCGCATCGAGGATGTAGGACATGCGCGGGCTACTTTCTCTGGGCGGCGGGCGCCGTCGTCGCCACCGGCGCCGTGCCGGCCAGCCAGGGCTCGACGACGCCACTGGCGCGGTTGATCTGCATCAGCGTCGTCGGACCGGCGACGCCGTCGGGCGCCAGGCCCTGGGCCTGCTGGAAGGCCTCCACGCGGGCGCGCAACGTGTTGTCGAAGACGTGGTCGGGCACCGGCGCCGAGGCGCCCTGGGCTGCGGCAAGCTGCGCGCCCACCGCGTCGACCAGCGCCCCGCGCGAGCCCAGCGCCAGCGGCGCCGAATAGCCGGCCGGCACGCGCCAGAACGTGGTGAAGTCGCCACGCCACGCGGTGCTCAGCAGCGCCAGCGGCACCTGCAGCGGCGCCTTGCCCACCAGCAGCGTCGCGTCGTCGTGGCCCAGGCCCGCGAGCACCACGTAGACCGGCCGATCCTGCGCGTCGCGCAGCGCCAGCACGCTCGGGCGGGCCAGCAGGCGCAGCAGCGCGAGGCCGCCGTGGGCGCGGAAGCAGCGCACGTCCTGCTCGGCGGCGAGCGCGCACGGATCGGCGTCTCCCAGCAGCAGGAGCGTCCACTCGGGGGCCAGGGTGCGCAGCGCGTCGCGCTCGTCGCGCGGCGCTCGGGCGAGCAGCGCCTCGAGGTCGTCGATCGAGCGCAGGCGCGGCGTCACCGCGGCCGCGGACGCGGCGGTCGGCAACGTCGAGGCCACGGCGGCCGGTCGCGGCACGGCCGACGGCGGCGCCGACGCGGCGGCCGCGGCGATCCGCGGCTCGGGCCGGCCGCGCGCGCTCCATTGCACCGCGGCCACCGCGGCCGCCGCGGCCAGCGCGCCCGCACCCAGCGCCAGCGGCCACCAGCGCGCCGGCAGGTTGCGGCTCTGGCCCGGGCGGCCGAACACCTCCAGCGCAGCCTTGTCGACGATCGCGCGATCGACGCGCGCCTTGCCGGTGGCGTAGGCGCCCAGCAGCGCGCGGTCGCACAGCAGGTTGATGCGGCGCGGCACGCCGCGCGTGAGCTGGTGGATGCGCCGCAGCGCGCCGGCGTCGAACGGCAGCGCGCCCTTGAGGCCGGCCACCGCGAGCCGGTGCGCGATGTAGTGGGTCGCCTCCTTCTCGCTCAGGGCGTCGAGGTGGTAGCGCGCGATCACGCGCTGCGCCAGCTGCTCGAGCTCGGGGCGCGCCAGCATGCCGCGCAGCTCGGGCTGGCCGATCAGCACGATCTGCAGCAGCTTGCGCTCGTTCGTCTCGAGGTTGGTCAGCAGGCGCAACTGCTCCAGCACGTCGGACGAGAGGTTCTGCGCCTCGTCGATGATCAGCACGTTGTTCTGGCCGACGGCGTGCGTGCGCAGCAGGTATTCGTTGAGGCCGTCGACGTGCTCCTTGACGCCGGGCGGCGTGCCCGCGGCCGTCAGCGCCGGGAACTTGATGCCGAACTCGTGGCACACGGTGACCAGCAGCTCGAGCGCCGTCAGCTTCGGGTTGAAGATGTAGGCCACGTTGCAGCGCGCCGGGATCTGCTCCAGGAAGCAGCGGCACACGGTGGTCTTGCCGGCGCCGATCTCGCCGGTCAGCAGCACGAAGCCGCCGCCGCCGTGCACGCCGTACAACAGGTGCGCCAGCGCCTCCCGGTGGCGCTCGCTCATGAAGAGGTAGCGCGGGTCGGGGGCGATCGAGAAGGGCTTCTGCTTCAGGCCGAAGAAGGGCTCGTACATCCCGCAAGCATACTTCGGCGCTGCGACACCGGGCCGCGCGCCCGACGTCAGCTTCGTGAAGGAGCGCCGCCGCGCGACCGCGCGCAGGGTGTCAAATCGCCGCTCCGCGACCTGACCTGAAAGACCCCATGGAACTCGATCCGCTCGAACTGGTTGCCGAACCCTCCGGATTCGGCGACGAGACGCCACCGTCCGAACACGTCCGCCGGGCGCGCCTGAACGCCGCGGTGGCGATCACCGTCGCCCTGCTGGCCACCTTCATGGGCATCTGCAAGGTCAAGGACGACAACATCTGCCAGGCGATGCAGCAGGCCCAGGCCGACAAGATCGACCACTGGTCGTACTACCAGGCGCGCAACGTGCGCCAGGAGATCGCCGAATCCGCGGCCACCCAGCTGCGGCTGCAGCAGCCCTCGCAGCCGGCCGCCGCGCAGGCCGGCTACGCGCAGGCCGTCGCGAAATACGAGCAGCTCGCCAGGGAGCAGGCGCAGAAGAAACAGGACGTGATGGCGCAGGCCAACGCCGACCAGGCGAACTACGACGCGCTGAACTACCGCGACGACCAGTTCGACCTGTCCGACGCGCTGCTGGCGATCGCGATCTCGATGCTGGCCGTCTCGTCGCTGACGCAGCTGCTGTGGCTGTACCTCCTGAGCCTGCTGCCCGCCGGCGCCGGCGTGCTGATGGGCGTCGCCGGCCTGGTGGGCCTGCATATCCACCCCGACCGGCTGTCGGCGCTACTGAGCTGACGGCGGCAGCGCCTGGAACCAGTCGGCACGGGCATTGCGCTCGACCACCGAGACCAGCACCGCGTCGGGCCGCAGGCTGCGCACCAGCGCCCCCCATTGGGCCGGCGTCGTCGAGGCGCGGTCGATCTCGATCACCTCGGCGAACGTGGCGGCGACGTAGGGCAGCAACGCCGCGCCGGTCGAGTCCTGCAGCCACAGCAGGCGGCGCCGGTTCAGCGCGTGCGGCGAGACGATGCGCAGCGCGTGCCGCAGCGGCTGCGCGATCCCGAGGCTGCCGGCGCTCACCGCGACGCCCGTGGCGGCGTCGCCCTGCGTGCGGCCGTCGTCCCACGCCCCCGCGAACGTCGCGCGCGCGCCCGTGTCGCGCGCCGGATGCGCGCTGGGCAGGATGTGGCCGAGGTCGCCTTCGGGCAGGTCGATGGCCGCGAAGCCGACATCGCCGTCGTGCAGCCACGCGGGCGTCGCCGACGTGCGCGCGGCGGCCTGCGCGAGCGCCCGGTAGGCTGCCCAGGCGCCGCGCGCGGTCCAGTGCGAGTCGGTGCGCGCGTACAGCGGCGGCCCGTCGAATGCCCGCTCGCGCCGCAGCGCGGGCCGCGAGTCGACCACCACGGCGGGGTCGGCGCGCGCCATCGTCGCGTCCATCGCCGAGCCGCCGGCCGGCCGGTCCCAGTCGGGCAGGCGATCGGGGTAGACCGAGTCCTTGTCGGCGCACACCAGCACCCAGTAGTCGCGCACACCGGCGCCGGCCAGCCACTGGCGCCAGGCGCGCGTGGCGTCGGCGATGCGCTGCGCCGCGTCCAGGTCGGCGGCCGAGGCCGCTTGCCGCTTGACGCTGAGTGCCTGTGCGTACTGGTCGCCCGGGAACAGCCAGCCGTCCTTGCCGACCACCACCTGCCGGGGCCGCGTCGAGACGCCGGCGCGCCGCAGCAGGCCGCCGGCGTCGAGGAGGCCGGGGTCGACGTCGAACGCCGTGCTGGCCGAGGCCGGCAGCGCGCCGCGCCGCCAGGTGCCCAGCAGCGGCACGGCGGCGACGAACGCCAGCGCGCCGAGCAGGAACCCGGCCACGAGGCGGCGTGCGGAGGTCGTGGCCATCAGAACTCGAAGTACAGGAAGGCGCTCTGGCGGCCGGCCAGGATGGCCAGCACCGACACGCCGAAGACCAGCACCGCGACGGCCGTCCCGCGCGCGCCGCGCCCGTGCGCACCGGCGAGCTGCAGCGCGTTGGGCCGGCTCATCATCGCCAGGCCGGCGGCCAGCGCCAGCAGGCACACGCCGCGGGCCACGACGGTGGCGGGCAGCACCGCCAGCAGCGGGTCGGCCAGCGAGCCGGCCCAGGCGAAGTCGGCACTGGGCAGGCTCGCCAGGGGCCAGTGGCGGATCGAGCCGACGTCGACCAGGCCGCGCAGGACGCGCCGCGCATCGGCCCACGAGTGCGCGCGAAAGAAGATCCAGGCCACGTCGACGAACACGAAGGTGACGAGCCAGGCGAGCGGCGCCGGCAGGGCCCCGCCGCGCGCCTTCCAGGCCCGGTGCACCACGATGGCGGCGCCGTGCAGCGCGCCCCAGGCGATGAACATCCAGCTCGCGCCGTGCCACAGGCCGCCCAGCAGGAACGTGGCCATCAGGTTGACGGCAACCGCGGCCGGCCGCCCGCGGTTGCCGCCCAGCGGGATGTAGACGTAGTCGCGCAGGTAGCGGCTGAGCGTGATGTGCCAGCGGCGCCAGAAGTCCTGGATGTCGAGCGCCTTGTAGGGCGAGTCGAAGTTGATCGGCAGCCGGATGTTGAACAGCAGCGCGGCGCCCATCGCCATGTCGCAATAGCCGCTGAAGTCGAGGTAGATCTGCAGCGTGTACGACAGGCTCGAGGTCCACGCGGCCACGAAGTCCAGCGGCGTGCCGGCGTCGAAGCCGGCGTCGGCCCAGGTCGCGAACGAGTCGGCCAGCACCACCTTCTTGAACAGGCCCAGCGAGAACAGGATCAGCCCGCGCAGCACGTTGCGCGCACGCACGGCATGCGTCCAGCGCGAGCCGAACTGGCTCATCATCTCGCGGTGGTGCAGGATCGGGCCGGCGATCAGGTGCGGGAAGAAGGTGACGAACAGCGCGTAGTCGAGCCCGCTGCGATCGCGCACCTGGCCCTGCCAGCTGTCGACGAGCCAGGCGATCTGCGTGAACGTGAAGAAGCTGATGCCCAGCGGCAGGGCCACGTCGGGCATCACGATGGCGGTGCCCCAGAACGCGTTGAGGTTGGCGGCAATGAACGCGGCGTACTTGAACCAGGCCAGCAGCAGCAGGTTGGCGGCGATGCCCGCGACCAGCAGGCGGCGGCCCGCCGGCGTGCGCGCCGAGTCCATCAGCGCGGTGCCGACGCGGAAGTTCAGCCAGATCGAACCGGCCAGCAACGGCACGAAGAACGGATTCCACCAGCCGTAGAAGACGAGGCTGGCCAGCACCAGCCAGGCCTTGGCCGCCACGATCACGCGCCAGCGCATCAGCAGGAAATAGCCTGCGAAGGCGAGCGGCAGGAACGCGAACAGGAACGTCGGCGAGTTGAAGATCATGTCCAGGCCGGCCGGATCGGCCGCCGGACGGCGCCCGGCCAGCGGGCCACGCGCCGTGCGGGCCAGTCTAACCGCAGCCCCTGCCCCGTCAGGGTCACGCCGCGCGATGGCATCATCGATGCCGCCACCGACGCAAGGATTCGCATGAAACTGCTTCGCCACGGCCCGCGCGGCCATGAACGGCCCGGGCTGGTCGACCACCTGGGCGTCGTGCGCGACCTCAGCGCGCAGATCGGCGACGTCACCGCGGCCGACCTCGCGCCGGCGCGCCTGGCCCGGCTGCGCTCGATCGACATCGCCACGCTGCCGGTCGTGCCCGCCGGCGCGCGGCTGGGAGTGCCCTGGCACGGCCTGTCCAAGTTCATCTGCGTCGGGCTCAACTACCGCGACCACGCGGCCGAAGCCGGGATGGCGCTGCCCGCCGAGCCCATCCTGTTCCTGAAGGCGCCCAGCGCGCTGACCGGCCCCGGCGATCCGCTGGTGCTGCCGCAGGGCGCCGCCAAGGGCGACTGGGAGGTGGAGCTGGGCGTCGTGATCGGCACCCGCGCGCGCTGCGTCCCCGAGGCCGACGCGCTGGCGCACGTGGCCGGCTATTGCGTGGTCAACGACGTCTCCGAACGCGCCTTCCAGCTCGAGCGCGGCGGCACCTGGGACAAGGGCAAGGGCTGCGACACCTTCGGCCCGGTCGGCCCGTGGCTGGTCACGGCCGACGAGGTGCCCGACCCGCAGGCGCTCGCGCTGTGGCTCGATGTCGGCGCCGAGCGCATGCAGGACGGCACGACGGCCGACATGGTGTTCGGCGTCGCGCAGCTGGTGAGCTACATCAGCCGCTTCATGACGCTGGAGGCGGGCGACCTGATCGCCACCGGCACGCCGGCGGGCGTCGGCATGGGGCGGGGCCGCTACCTGCGCCCGGGCGACACGCTGCGACTGGGCATCGCCGGCCTGGGCGAGCAGTCGACCACCGTGCATGCGTGGGACGCGGCGCTGCTCGACCGCCAGCACGGCGCGCATTGATAGACTCTCGTCCATGCGACGTTTCCTGCGCCTGCTGACCCTGTGGCTGTTCGCGCTGGCGCTGCCGATCCAGGGCGCGGCGGCGGCTGCCGGCATGGCCGCGCACGCGGGCATGCCGTCGCACGCGGCGGCGCTGGCGGACGGCACGCCGACGGGCGCGACCGCCCTGCCCTGCCACGGCCACGGCCAGGCGGTGGACAAGGCCGGCTGCGGCGCCTGCTGCGGCCCGCTGGTCGCCCAGCACGCGCTGCTGGCCGTCGCACCGGTGGCCGCGCGGGTGACGCCGGCCCCGCGCGGCGCCGTCGACGCCGCGCCACCCTCGTTCGTCACCGGCGGCACCGACCGCCCGCCCCGACCGCGCCTCGCCTGACCCGACGTGACCGCGTCGCGCCCGTGCGCGACGCGCGCCCGCGCCACCGCGCGCGGGCCCGACTCCAGGACGAGGACACCATGACCATCGAACGACCCGTCGCCCGCGCGGCGCTGGCCGCCGCGGCGCTCGCGCTGCTGGCCGGCTGCGCCAGCCCCGCCATCGACGCCAACATCGCCGCGGCCCACGCCGAGGTGACCGCCCGCGGCGGCATCGACTTCGCCTGGCTGGTCACCGACGCCGCCCGCGCCCAGGCGCGCGCCGACGTCGCGCAGGCCCTGCGCCAGGCGCTGTCCGCCGACGACGCCGTGCGCATCGCGCTGTCGCACGACCCGGCGCTGCAGGCGCTGCTGTTCGAGCGCGCCGCGGACTCGGCCGACGCCACGCGCGCGGCACGACTGCCCAACCCGGTATTCGCCTTCGAGCGCCTGGCCGGCGGCGCGCCGCCGGCCATCGAGCTGACGCGCGCGCTGACCGTGCCGTTGCTCGACCTGCTGCTGCTGCCCGCGCGCGCCGCCCGGTCCGATGCCGTGCAGCGGCGCCTGCGCCTGCAGCTGGCGGGCGACGTGCTGCGCGCGGCCGACGGCGCGCGCACCGCCTGGATCGACGCCGTGGCGGCCGGCCAGTCGGCGCGCTATGCCGCCCAGGTGCGCGACGCCGCCGAGGCCGGCGGCGAACTGGCGCGCCGGCTGGAGGCCGCCGGCAACTTCAGCGCGCTGCAGCGCGCCCGCGAGGAGGCCTTCGCGACGGCCGCGTTGGCCGAGCTCGCGCAGGCGCAGCGCAGCGCGCGCCATGCCCGCGAGGCGCTGGTGCGCGCGCTGGGCCTGGACGCGAACGAGGCCGCGGCGCTGGCGCTGCCCGAGCACCTGCCGGCGCTGCCCGCCAGCGTGCCGCCGGCGGACCTCCAGTTCGCCCTGGACGGCCGCCTGGACCTGCGCCTCGCGCGCGCCCGCCTGGACGAGCTCGCCCGCGCGCAAGGCCTGGTCCGCGTGACCGGCACGGTCGATGCGCTGGACCTCGGCGTCGAGCGCCGCACGCGCAGCGGCCAGGCGCCCGAGCACGGGCTGACGCTGTCGCTGCCGCTGCCCGTGTTCGACGGCGGCGACGCGGCCCGCGCAGGCGCCGCCGCGCACTACGACGCGGCGCTCGCCCGCACCGCGGCGCTGGCGGTGGACGCGGCCTCGCGGCTGCGCGTGGCCGCCGCCGACCTGCGCGACAGCCACGCGCTGGCCGCGCAGTTCCGCGACCGCCTGGTGCCGCTGCAGGCGACGATCGTCGGCGAGAACCTGCTGCGCTACAACGGCATGCTGGCGAGCGCGTTCGACCTGCTCGCCGACGCCCGCGAGCAGGCCCGCACCGTGCAGCGGGCGATCGCCGCGCAGCGCGACTTCTGGCTCGCCGACGCCGCCTGGCAGGCCGCGTCGCTGGGCATTCCCGACATCCCGAACGACCCGACGGAAGGCCTCCAATGACCACCCATCGCCGCGGCTTCCTGCTGCGCGCGGCCGGCGCCACGCTGGCCGCCACCGCCGTCTCGCCCGCCGCCCTGGCCGGCCTGCCCGAACTCGCCTCGCACGGCTCGGCCGACACCGCGCCGCCGCTGGCGCCGGCCACGGGCCCGCACTACAACCCGGTCGTGACGCTCAACGGCTGGACGCTGCCCTGGCGCATGAACGACGGCGTCAAGGAGTTCCACCTGGTCGCCGAGCCCGTGGTGCGCGAGATGGCCCCGGGCTTCAGCGCGCACCTGTGGGGCTACAACGGCCAGTCGCCGGGCCCGACCATCGAGGTGGTCGAGGGCGACAGGGTGCGCCTGTTCGTCACCAACCGCCTGCCCGAGCGCACCTCCATGCACTGGCACGGCCAGCGCCTGCCCAACGGCATGGACGGCGTCACCGGCCTCACGCAGCCGGCCATCGAACCCGGCAAGACCTTCGTCTACGAGTTCGTCGCGCGCCGCGCCGGCACCTTCATGTACCACCCGCACGCCGACGAGATGGTGCAGATGGCGATGGGCATGATGGGCTTCTGGGTGACGCATCCGCGCGCCCCGACGCCGGCGATCGCGGCCGTCGACCGCGACTACGTGTTCCTGCTCAACGCGTACGACGTGACGCCGGGGGCCAGCGTGCCGAAGACCGCGACGATGACCGACTTCAACCTGTGGTCGTGGAACAGCCGCATCTTTCCCGGCATCGCGCCGCTGGTCGCGCGCCAGCACGAGCGCGTGCGCATCCGCGTGGGCAACCTGTCGATGACCAACCACCCGATCCACCTGCACGGCCACGAGATGCAGGTGACCGGCACCGACGGCGGCCCGACCCCGCCGGCGGCGCGCTGGCCGGAGGTGACGGTGGACATCGCGGTCGGCCAGATGCGGCAGCTGGAGTTCGTCGCCGACGCCGAGGGCGACTGGTCGCTGCATTGCCACAAGTCCCACCACACGATGAACGCCATGGGCCACGACGTGCCCTCCATGATCGGCGTGGACCAGCGCGACGTGGTCGAGCGCATCCGCGCGCTGGTGCCCGGCTACATGGCGATGGGCGAGAAGGGCATGGCCGACATGGCCGACATGGCGATGATGCCGGCGCCGCCCAACACCGCGCCGATGATGGGCGGGGACGGCCCGTACGGGTCGCTGGAGATGGGCGGCATGTTCAGCGTCGTCAAGGTGCGCCGCGACCAGCCGGCGGGCGACTACCGCGACCCTGGCTGGTTCAAGCCGCCCGCGGGCACCACCGCGCACGAATGGACGGGCGCCCTGCCTGCTGCCGCGTCGCACGCCGCCCACAATCCCTCGAATGACGTCGAGGTCCGCGCGAAGAAGCCGGACAGGGGCGGCATGCCCATGGAACACTGAGCGTTCACGCCAATCCAACAATGACAGGCATCCTGGAGGCCCCCATGCAGACCCCGCTGCGCCTTGCGCTCGCGACCCTCGCCGCCACGCTCAGCCCGCTCGCCTTCGCGCACGCGACGCTCGTCGACTCGTTTCCCGCCAAGGGCCAGACCCTGGCCGCCTCGCCGGCCGACATCCACCTGACGTTCAACGAGCACGTCGAGGCGCGCTGGTGCCGCATCAAGCTGGTCAGCGACGCCGGCAAGAACTTCGACGCCGACCGGCCCGTGGCCGACAAGGCCAACCCGAACGCGATCGTCGCCGCCGTGCCGGTGCTCAAGCCGGGCACCTACCGCGCGCACTGGACCGCCGTGGGCGGCGACGGCCACAAGACGCACGGCGACTTCTCGTTCACCATCGCCAAGTGAGGCGGGGGCCGCGCGCGCATGGATGAGGCCACGCTCGCGATCGGGCGCAGCGCGGCCACCGCGCTGTTCGACATCGGCTTCGCGACGATGGTGGGCGCGCTGGCCACGCTGGCGCTGCTGCGCGACACCACGTCGGACTGGGCCGTGCGCGGCGCGCGGCGAAGCCGCACGCTGTTCGTGCGCGCGAACCTGCTGGCGCTGGCCGCCGGCCTGGCATGGATGTGGCTGCAGGCGATCGCGCTGACCGAGCTGGCGCCCGCCGACGCGTTGCCGGCCATCGGCAGCATCGTCGTCGACACCGGCTTCGGGCGCGCCTGGGCCGTCGCCGCGCTGGCCCTGGCCGCGTGCCTGGCGATCGCGCTGGCCACGCGCTACCGGCCCGCTCCCCTGCGGGCACTGGGCGGCGCGACCACGCTGGCGGCGGTTGCGCACGCCTGCGCCGGACACGCGGGCGCGAACGGCTTCGGCTGGCGGGTGCCGGCCACCACGGTGCACCTGCTGGCCGCCGGCCTGTGGGCGGGCGCGGTGTTCGCGGCGGTGCTGGCGGTGCCGGGCGACGCGTCGAACGCGATCGACGGCGAGCGCTACGCACGGCGGCTGTCCGCGCTGGCCACCGCGGCCCTCGCCGGCGTCGTCGCGACGGGCGCCGCGAGCGCCTGGCACGGGCTGGGCGGCTCGCTGGCGCCGCTGGCGCCCGCATCCGGGTCGACCTGGGGCGCGACGCTGGCCGTCAAGCTGGCGCTGGTGGCGCTGGCGCTGGCGCTCGGCGGCTACAACCGGTTCGCGGCCCTGCCCGCGCTGCCCGGGTCGTGGCGGCGCTTCGTGGCGGTGTTGCGGATCGAGGCCGTCGTGCTGCTGGCGGTGCTGGCGGCGGCCGCGTGGCTGGGCGACGGTGCGCCGCCCGCGGTGTGATCAATCGGCGCCGTCGGCGGCGGGCTGGCCGACCGCGCGCTTGAGCTCGTCGACCGTGTAGCCCTGCTTGAGCAAGGCCTCGCGCAACCAGGGCGGATGCTCGCCCTGGCCATCCCAGGTTTCGCCGCTGACCGGGTGGCGGTAGCGGATCGGCAGCGGGCCCTGCGGCGCCGGCGCAGGCGCCGGCGGCAGCGGACCGCGCAGTTCCTGCGGGCTGATGTTCCAGAATTCGACGAGCTTGCGCACGGTGCGCAGCGCCGCGAGCTTCTCGGGAGGGTAGTCGTCGTCTTCGGGTTTCATCGGCCGGCGGCAGGGATCCCAGGATGGCGGCGAGACGGATCGGCGCGCAGCGCGGCCGTTCGCCGTGGGCCAATGGTAGCGCCCCCGGATGACGGACGCCGCCGGCCAGGGTTCACGCGTTCACGCCGGCTGGGACTCGCGCCACGGCAGCGCCGGCGCGTCGACCTCGCCGAGCACCGCCTTCAGCTCGGCCCCCTGCAGCACCTCGCAGGCGAGCAGTGCGCGGGCCAGTGCGTCCAGGCGCTCGCGCTGCGCCGTCAGCAGGGTGCGGCAGGTGGCCTGCGCCTGCTCGAGCAGCGCGCGCGCCTCCTGGAGCACCGCGGCCTGGATGTCCGGGCCCAGCAGGTCCTTGGGGATGCCGCCGACGCTCAGCAGCCCAAAGGTCTGCGAGAAGCCCAGCGAGCCCACCATCTCGATGGCCAGTTCGGACGCGCGCTTGAGGTCGTCCGAGGCGCCGCTGGAGACGCTGTCGAGCACCAGCAGCTCGGCCTCGCGGCCGCCCAGCATCATCGCCAGCCGGCTCACCAGTTCGTCCTGGCGGTAGAGCGGATCCTCGGTGTCGCGCGTCATGTAGGTGACGCCCAGCGCCTGGCCGCGCGGCTCGATGGTCACGCGCTCGACCAGGCCGGCGCCGGTCCGGTGGCCCACCAGCGCGTGGCCGGCCTCGTGGTACGCCAGGCGCACCCGCGTGCCTTCCGTCAGCAGCGCCTTGACCGGCGAGACGTCGCCCCCCAGCAGCTGCGTCTCGATCGCGCGCAGCACGTGGTCGGCGCCCACGCGGGTGGCGCCGGCCTCGGCGGCGCTGGAGGCGGCCTTGTTGACGATGTTGGCGATGTCGGCCGGCGTCAGGCCCGGCGTCATGCGCGCCAGGGCCGCGGTGTCGGCGGTGCCGTCGGTGGCCACCCGGGCCAGGTAGAGGCCGAACAGCTTCGCCCGCTCGGGCAGCGTGGGCTTGCCCAGGCGCACCAGCATGTCGAAGCGGCCGGGACGGCGCATCGCCTCGTCGATGTTGTTCTCGTGGTTGGTGGCGGCGACGACGACCACGTTGTCCATCGCCTCGAAGCCGTCCATCTCCACCAGCACGCGGTTGATGATGCGGTTCATCTCCGACTCGGCGCCGCCGCCCTCCGAGCCGCGCGAGCGCTTGCCGATGCCGTCCACCTCGTCGATGAACAGCACGCACGGCGCATGCTTGCGCGCCAGCTTGAACAACGCCTTGACCTTGGCCACGCCGGCGCCGTAGTAGGTGGCGGTGAAGTACGAGCCGTCGACGGCGATGAAGTTGGCCTTGCTCTCGCCGGCCAGCGCCTTGGCCAGCAGGGTCTTGCCGGTGCCGGGCGGGCCCACCAGCAGCACGCCGCGCGGCGCCGCGGCGCCCAGGCGCGCGTAGGCCGACGGGTCGGCGAGGAAGGCCTTGACGCGGTGCAGCGCGGCCTTGGCCTCGGCATTGCCGATGGCGTCGTCGAACGTGGTGGCGGGGCGCTCGGACAGCGTCGAGGCCGCGCCGCCCATGCCCGTCTGCAGGCGCATCAGGACGAAGAAGCCGATGCCCATGGTCGCCACGATGATCAGCGGCGAGAGCAGGCTGCCGAGCAGGTCGAGCAGGTGCTGGCTCTTCGTGCGCGGATCGACGTCCACGCCCACCAGCGCGAAGCGCTGCGCGGCGCTGCGTTCGGCGAGCTTGTCGAGCGCGGTGCCGGCGCAGCCCAGCGCGGTGCAGCCGGGCACCGTGACGCTGGCCTTGGCGCCGTCCTTGAGCGTGTAGAGCACGAGGCCCGGGTGGCCGTTGGCCAGCGCGACCGTGGCCACGCGGCCGGCATCGGCTGCCTGGATGAGCTCGGAGACGTTGCGCTGGTTCGCCAGCCAGGCCTCGGGTGCCTTCTCGAACTGCAGCATCTCGGCGCTCTTGCGCGCGTTGGCCTCGCGCGTCGCCTCCTGCGTCAGCAGCAGGAAGCCGGCGACCACCAGCAGCACCGACAGCAGGACGACGGGGACACGGGCATTGGCGCGGGCGCGCCGCAGGAGTTTGCGCAGGGCGGTCATGGGCAGGGGGCCTCGAAGCAGGAGCAGGCCGCGAACAGGGTCGCCGCCTGGCCTCCATTGGAGCGCGGCCGGAGCCGAAGTTCCGGCGGAAAAGCGGCACGCGAACCCGCCAGTAGCCACGCCGGCAGGAATGCACGGGCGCGTACCCGCCGGCCAACACCTGCGTGACGGGTCACCGGCGCAGCGCCTGCGCCGCCGCACCGGGCCGAAAAGTCACACCCGGGCGCGATGGCCCGCGCTACATTGGGTCCAGCCGCTCGCGGAGCGGACTGCGAGATCAGAGGAGAACGACATGGGTTTGCTGGATTCGATCGTCGGACAGGTCACGGGCGCGCTGGAGAACAGCGCCGGCGGGCAGGTCCATCCGGGGCTGATGGACGTGGTCTCCTCGCTGATGACGCAGTCGGGCGGCCTGTCGGGCCTGATCGGCCAGTTCGAGCAACAGGGCCTGGGCCACGTCGTGGCGTCGTGGGTGGGCACCGGGCAGAACCTGGCGATCACCCCGGACCAGGTGCAGGCGGTGCTGGGCGAGCCGCACATCGCCGCGGTCGCGGCCAAGCTGGGTCTGTCGCCCGCGGACGTCACCAACCAGCTGGCGGGCCTGCTGCCGCACGCGATCGACGCGGTCACGCCCGCGGGTGCCGTGCCCTCGGGCAACCTGCTCAACGAGGCGCTGAGCGTGTTCGCGGCCCTGCGCAAGTAGGCCGGTCGGGCCTCAGGCGAACTTCGCCGCCAGGTCCACGCTGTCGCGCCGCCCCAGCGCGTCGAAGTGCAGCGCCAGCCAGCGGCCGGCGCTCGCGCGGCCGAGCTGGTGCAGCGTCTCGAAGAACTTGCCGTTGACGGCCAGGCGCGTCTCGCCGGCCAGGTGCTGCAGCGCGGGCCCGGCCTCGATCAGGTGGAAGCGCGGCTCGGGCGTGCCGGCGCCCCAGGGGCCCGGCAGCCAGCGCTGCCAGGGGCGGCGCCGGCGCTGCGCCCGCTCGCGCACCAGCGCCTGCATCTCGCGCCGGAACGCCGCGGTGAACGCGATCTCGGCGATGCGGGCCTGCAGCTCGCGCGCCGAGTCCGAGGGCTGCGTCGGCGGCCATTCCAGCGCCGACAGCAGCACCAGCAGCGTGTCGGCCGAGCGCCCGCCGCGCAGCAGCGGAAACACCGCTGGATTGGCGCAGTAGCCGCCGTCCCAGTAGGTCTGGCCGTCGATGCGCGGCGCATGGAACACGGTGGGCAGGCAGCCCGAGGCCAGCACCGCGTCCACGCTCAGCTCGGGCGCGGCGAACAGCCGCAGGCGGCCCGAATCCGCATGCGTGGCGGCCACGAACAGCCGGAACGGGCAGTGCCGGCGCAGCGCCTCGAAGTCGACCTGCCCTGCCAGCAGTTCGCGCAGGGGGTTGACGTCCAGCGGATTGAACTGCGCCGGGCTCACGTAATGCGCCCACGCCATCCACAGCTTGACCGCCGGCGCGAGGTGCACACCGCCGTCGAGGTCCTGGCGGGTGACGTCGACCGGCATGGTCTCGGCCAGCGCGGTCCAGAACCGGCGCAGCGCGGCGCGCGCGCCGTCGCGACCACCGGCCATCCACCCCTGGGCCAGCACCACCGCATTCATCGCGCCGGCGCTGGTGCCGCTGACGCCGTCGACAGCGATGCGGCCGTCCTCCAGCAGCTTGTCCAGCACGCCCCAGGTGAAGGCGCCGTGCGCGCCGCCGCCCTGCAGCGCCAGGTTCAACAGGCGCGGCGTGGACATCGGCGGAGGGAGCGGATTCGGTTCATGCGGCCCATCTTCGGCGAGCGCCGCGTGCCCGCCGGTCCGGACGGGTATTGCGCGGCCCGGCCTCGCGGCTTGTGCCTGTTGCGCAACGCGGCAGTGGAAAACCCTGGATGGAAAACCCTGATTTGTACGTCCGATTCTTGCTCTTGTCTTACATTTGATACGATCCGCCCCTCGTTGGTGCAACCAGAACAATGGGAACGACGCTCTCTGTTTCTCACGCACGCCGCGCCCGGCCGCTCGCGCTCGCCGCCGCCCTGGCCGCGGCCGCCGTCCACGCCCAGCCGGGCGGCGCGGCCGGGCCGCAGGTGATGGGATGGGTGCCGGCCTACGGCATCGACGCGTCGCTGAAGGCCCTGGCGGCCACGCCGGCCATCGGCCAGGCGATGACGCGCCTGGGCCTGCAGTTCTGGAATCCGAGCGCCGACGGCCGGCACCTGGTCCTCGCGCCGGTCGACGCCACCGGCAAGCCGGTCACCGCCGCCAACGTGCGCCAGCTCACGCAGTGGGCGCGCAGCCACGGCGTGCAGCCGCTGCTGACCGTGTACAACAACTCGCAGGTGGTCAACCGCTGGGACTGGAAATGGGCGCGGCGCGCCTTCGCCGAGCATCCGGCGCAGTTCACGGCCGCGCTGGTCGCCGCGGTCGACCAGTGGGAACTCGACGGCGTGGACCTCGACCTCGAAGGCGAGGGCGATTTCGGCGCCGACCGCGCCGCCTACGCCGCCTTCGTGCACCAGCTCTCCGCCGCCCTCAGGGCCAAGGGCAAGCTGCTGACCGTCGACAGCTTCCACAGCCCGTGCGACAACGCACCCAACATGCGCTGGTGGGGCGACTGGGTGGGCGACGTCGCCACCATCCACAGCATGGGCTACGAAGACCTCTACGAAGGCAGCAAGGCCACCTTCACGCCCGAGGGCAAGCCGGTGTGCGAGGGCGGCGCGGCGCTGTTTCGCTACAGCTGGCAGCTGGACTACGGCGTCAAGGCCGGCTACCGGCGCGACCAGATCGTGATGGGCATGCCCACCTGGGTCGACGCCTGGGGCTCCGGCGGCTTCGGCCCGGGCCTGGTCGACCACCTGCGCGAGGTGCGCGCGCTCGGCGGCGGCGTCGGGCTGTGGGACATGCAGCTGTCGGCCGCCGGCTGGGCGCGCCCGGCCACCTGGGAGGCGGTGCAGGCGCTGCGCCGCCCCGGCAACGCGTTGGCGCACCACCTGCCGATGAGCGGGCACGGCGCGCAGCAGCGCGGCACGGCGGCCACGACGCTGTTCGTGTCGGAACGCACGGTCGGCGCGGCCACGCGCCTGCGCGCGACCCCGATGTCCACGCGCTGACCCGGCGCGGCCCTTGAACGACGACGGCGGCCCGCGGGCCGCCGTCTTCCTTGGTCAGGGCCGGTTCGGATCAGTGGCGGTCGCCGTCGTGGCCGCGGTCGCCGCGGTCGCCACGGTCGCCGCGGTCGTCACGGTGCCCGTTGTCGTGATCGCGCTCCTGGTCGCGGTCGTGGCCGCGGCCATGGCCGCGCTCGCGATCGTCGTGGTCGAAGCGGTGGTCGTGCGGGTAATGCTGCACGTAGCGGTCGTGCACCCACTGTTCGCGCACGAAGTACACCGGCTGGCCGCAGGCGCCGTAGGCCGCGCAGTGGTGCCGCCAGTCGCGCTGGTGCGCTTCCGGCACGTACAGGTAGATCGGGCGCTGGTGGATCGCCACCGGCGTCGGCGCGATGATCATCGGCTGCGCGTAGACCACGGGCGGCGCCTCGTAGACGACGCCGGCCTGCGGGCCGCCGATGTCGACGCGGCCATAGACCCCCGGCACGTTGATGTTGATGCTGGCACCCACGGACACCTGGGCCTGCGCGGCGCCGCCGGCGAGGACGGCGATCGCGGCGATCGCGAGCTGGAGGGGGATCTTCTTCATGGTCGGTCTTCCTTCTGGTCGGCTCGGGAGGGGAGGAGTGTCTGCCGCACTCGTCGGGGGGCGCTGCGGCGCGAGCTTGCCTCTAGAACGGCCTGCGCACCCGTGTCGTTGACGGCGGAGACGTAATCGAACTTTACAAACGACGCCGTGCCGCACCCGTCGTCCGGGGCGAGTTTCCCCGGGCGGGGCGGGCGGCGGCCGGGGCCCGGCCCGGCCTGCCGGCGCGGGGAGGTGCATTTTTCCGCCATTTGCTGGATAATGCCGGGTTCGACCTCTCACAGCTTTCAGACCGGATCCAATCATGGGCAACAAGATCGTTACCGAAGCCGACCGCAAGGCCACCCCGCGTCCGGCGCTGCCGATCGGCGTCACCGCCACCACCGGCAAGGGCCAGAAGCGCAGCCTCGAGCGCGGCGCCCACACCCGCAGCAAGAAGAACCCGGGCAAGCGCGCTCGCCAGGGCTGAACCCGGTTCGGCCCGTCGCGGCCGAACCGGCGCCGGCGCCGGTTCGCCCCGGGCATCCTCGGCCCCGGGCCGGGATGCGCCTGACGACAGACGCACAAGCTGCGTGACCAGGAGCCTTCGGGCTCCTTTGTTCGTTTCAGCCGACCTTTGTCGCGGTGCAGTTCGCGGCCGCGCCGAGACACCGCCCATGCTCCGAATCACCGAACTGCGCCTGCCGCTCGACCATGCCGAGGACGCCCTGCGTTCGGCGATCGTGGCACGGCTGGGCGTGCGCGATGCGGACCTGGCGTCGTTCACCGTCTTCAAGCGCAGCTACGACGCGCGCAAGAAGACGGCCATCGTGCTGACCTACACCGTCGACTGCGCGCTCGCGGTCGACGAGGCCGCCGTGCTGGCCCGCTTCGCGGGCGACCCGCACGTGCGCGCGACGCCCGACACGAACTACCGCTTCGTCGGCCATGCGGCCGACGGCTTCTTCGAGGGCGCGGGCGCACGCCAGCGCCCGCTCGTCGTCGGCTTCGGCCCGTGCGGGATCTTCGCCGCGCTGATCCTGGCGCAGATGGGCCTGCGCCCGATCGTGCTCGAACGCGGCAAGGAAGTGCGCGAACGCACCAAGGACACCTGGGGCCTGTGGCGCCAGGGCCAGCTCGATCCGGAGTCGAACGTGCAGTTCGGCGAGGGCGGTGCCGGCACGTTCTCCGACGGCAAGCTGTGGAGCCAGATCAGCGACCCGCGCCACCTCACGCGCAAGGTGCTCGCCGAGTTCGTCAAGGCCGGCGCGCCCGAGGAGATCCTGTTCGTCGCCAAGCCGCACATCGGCACCTTCCGCCTGGTGGGCATGGTGGAGAAGATGCGCGCCGACATCGTCGCGCTCGGCGGCGAGATCCGCTTCCAGCAGCGCGTCACCGACCTGCTGCTGGACGGCCGCGGCGACAGCAAGCAGGTGCGCGGGCTGCGCCTGGCCTCCGGCGAGGAACTGCGCAGCGACCACGTGGTGCTGGCGCTGGGCCACAGCGCGCGCGACACCTTCGCGATGCTGCACGAGCGCGGCGTGCGCATGGACGCCAAGCCGTTCTCGATCGGCTACCGCATCGAGCACCCGCAGGGCCTGATCGACCGCGCGCGCTTCGGCCCCAACGCCGGCAACCCGATCCTGGGCGCCGCCGACTACAAGCTGGTGCACCACGCGAGCAACGGCCGCTCGGTCTACAGCTTCTGCATGTGCCCCGGCGGCACCGTGGTGGCGGCCACCTCGGAAGCGGGGCGCGTGGTCACCAACGGCATGAGCCAGTATTCGCGCAACGAGCGCAATGCCAACGCCGGCATCGTCGTGGGCATCGCGCCCGAGGACTATCGCCAGGACGGCCGGTCGGGCGGCGTCGTCAACCCGCTCGACGGCATCGCGTTCCAGCGCTTCTGGGAATCGCGCGCCTACGAGCTCGGCGGCGGCGGCTACCAGGCGCCCGGCGCGCTGGTGGGCGACTTCGTCAAGCGCCAGCGCTCGAGCGCGCTGGGCAGCGTGCAGCCCTCGTACAAGCCGGGCGTGCACCTGACCGACCTCGCCGAGAAGGGCCGTGGCAGCCTGCCCGAGTACGCGCTCGACGCGATCCGCGAGGCGCTGCCCGCGTTCGAGCGCCAGATCAAGGGCTTCTCGCTGCCCGACGCGGTGCTCACCGGCGTCGAGACGCGCACCTCGTCGCCGCTGCGCATCCCGCGCGGCAAGGACTACCAGAGCCTGAACGTGCGCGGCCTGTACCCGGCCGGCGAAGGCGCGGGCTACGCCGGCGGCATCATGTCGGCGGGCGTCGACGGCATCGAGGTGGCCGAGGCCCTCGGCGCCGACCTGCTGGGCCGCTGAGGCCGCTCAGGCGGTCACGTTGAGCGTGATCGTGCCGACCGCGCCGGCCAGGCCGTGCGAGTCGGTCACGGTGATCTTGAGCGTGTAGCTGCCCTTGACCGCCTTGCTCCACTTCAACACGCCCGCAGTGCTCAGCGTCAGGCCGCTGGGGGCGCCCGTCATCTTCCACGTGATCGCGTCGCCGTCGGGATCGCCGGCGGGAATGCCGACGGACAGCGCCGTGCCGGCCTTGATCGTGATCGAGCCCGACGCGACCGCGGGCGCGTGGTTGACCGCGACGACGGCCAGCGTGTACTTGCCGCTGGCCGACGCGCCGGCGCTGGTGGTGGCGGTCGCCGTGAACGCGTAGTTGCCCGCGACGGGCGCGGCCCAGTTGAGGACGCCGGCCGCGCTGACCGTCAGGCCGGCGGGCGCGCCGGCCAGCGCGTAGGTGGTGGTCACGCCGGACGGCGCGGTGATGCCCAGCGACTGCGTGAACGCCGTGCCGGTCCTGGCCGAGAAAGCGCCGCCAGGAACCCCGGGCGCCACCGCCACGGGCGTCGGGGTGGGCGGGGTCGAGGACGTCGAGTCGCTGACCAGCGCGTTGAGCAGCGCGCCCGCGTTGGGCGTGCCCCAGCCGGTGACCGTGTCGAAGCCCCTGGCGGTCGCGCAGCTGGCGCAGCTGCCGTTGCTGCCGTCGACGATGTCGGCGAAGGCCGCCGCGTAGGTGCCGGCCGATGCGGCGATGGTCTTGTAGAGCGTCGCGTGGAAGTCGCCCAGCGGGGTCTTCGCGGCGAGTGCGCGCCGCGCGTTGGCCACGGCCACCAGGCCGGCCCATTGCGGCGCGGCGATGCTGGTGCCGCCGTAGGCGTTCCAGTTCGTGGTGGTCGAGCCCTTGGCGGTGAAGGCCACGTACTGGCCGGTGTTCGGGTTGGCGTTGAACGCGACGTCGGAGACGGTGCGCATCTTCGCCGCGCCCACGCCCGGCACGGCCGTGCCCGACTGCCAGGTCGGCAGCGGCTCGACCGCGCTGATGCCGCCACCGGAGCTGGACCAGGCCGCCTCGTAGCGCGTGCCGCTGCCGTTCCATTGCAGGCTGGTGCCGCCCACGGCCAGCACGCGCGGCGAGACCGCCGGCCAGGAGGCCTGGGTGCCGCTGTCGCCCGCCGCCGCGACATAGGTCATGCCGGTGGCGGCGAACGCGACGTCGGTGGACAGCACCCAGCTGCCTTCGCTGCTGCCGAAGCTCATCGAGACGACGCCCGCGCCCATCTTGTTGGCCAGTGCGACGCCGCCGACCAGGTTGTTGCTGCCGGCATCGGCGGTCTCCACCAGCACGATGCGCGCCAGCGGCGCGATCGCGTGCGCCCATTGCACGTCGAGCGCGATCTCCGAGGCCCAGCCGGCATCGTAGGCGGGCGCCGCGCTGTTGAGCGCGGCCCGGCTGTCCGTGTAGACCACCGAGAACGTGCAGGTGCTCGCACCCGGCTTGGCCAGCGGCAGCGCCGTGGTCGCCGCCAGCGCGACGCTGGTGCAGGCCGGCAGGCCGAACTTGGCCGAGAAGCGGTTGAGGTCGGCGAACGCGTTCGGGTCGTCGTAGGCATCGACGATGTAGAGGGTCTGCCCCGCGCCGAACGCGGCGGCGTCGGCGGCGGACAGCGTGGCGCCGACGGCGGGCAGCGCCGGCAGGCCGTAGGCCGCGCGGATCTGCGCCGGCGTGTAGACCGCCGCGGTGATGGCGGTGGCGGCCGGCTTGCTGCCGCTGGCCGAGGCCACGCTCACCCGGCGCGCGGCGGCCAGGCGCTCGGGCGTCAGGCGCGCGGTCGACAACCCGGCCAGGGCGCCGTCGATCGCGAAGCGGTGCGGCGCCTGGCTGGCGGAGGCGCCGCGGCCGTCAGCGTCGACATCGGCGGGCTCGTCGAGCTGCGCCGCGGCCATGTGGAAGGTGGGCTGCACCTCGACGCCCGCGCTCGCCGCCGGTGCGACGTCCGGCGTGGCCGGCGACGCGTCCGTCTCGCCGCCGCCGCAGGCGCCGAGCGCGGCCAGGGCCAGCAACGGCAGCAGCCGGGCCAGGCGCGGGACGGGCGCGGAGTCGAAGGCGGAGGTGGAGGTGGACGGGCGATGCATGGACACGGGCGGTTCCTGGAGTCTGTGCAGACCCCTTCGACCGGCCGTCGGTGCCGATGAGCGAGCTCGACAGGGAATCGGCGCCGCGCGTCGACTAAGTCACGCCGTCCCGCTCGTCGGGGCGGAAAGCGTCCGGCGCGCGCTACGTGTGCCCGGCCCGAACGGATGCAAGCCAGCGCGGCGCGCGCGGTCAAGGACGCGCCTGCATCCGCCCGGGCCCGGGGCGACGTAACGACCTTGCCAGCACCGCGTTCGATGGCGTGCCCTCCAGCCCGACATCGCTGCGCCACGACAAGGCATCCCCCACAAGCACCAGGAGAAAAGACATGCGACTTCACCGAGCCCCCCTGTTCCGCGCCGCGCCCGTCGTGGCCGCCGCCCTCCTCGCCCTCGCGGGCGGGGCCCAGGCCTCCAGCCATCGCGAGGCGCCGTTCATCTCGACCTCGCCCAAGGTCGACGCGTCGGACTTCTACATGTTCAACAGCTACGAAGCCGGCCGCGCCGGCTTCGTGACGCTGGTGGCCGACTACCAGCCGCTGCAGGACGGCTTCGACGGCCCGAACTACCACGCGATGGATGCCAACGCGCTCTACGAGATCCACATCGACAACGTCGGCGACGCCAAGGAACACCTGACCTTCCAGTTCCGCTTCCAGAACAGCTTCAGCGCGAAGACGGTCAAGGTCGGCACGAGCGACATCGACATCGCGCCGCTGCAGAACGGCCCCGTCAGCGTCGCGCGCGACCCGCACCTGCAGGTCAACGAGACCTACACGCTGACGCTGGTCACCGGCGACCGCCGCAAGGGCACGGCGCAGCCGATCGTCAACGCGACCACCGGCTCGGCCACCTTCGACAAGCCGGCCGACAACATCGGCGAGAAGACCATCGCCGACTACGCGAGCTACGCCGCCGCCCACGTCTTCCCGATCACGATCCCCGGTTGCGCGACCCCCGGCAAGGTGTTCGTCGGCGCGCGCCAGGACCCGTTCGCGGTGAACCTGGGCGTGATCTTCGACATGGTCGACGCGCCCGTGACGGTGCTCACCAACGCCGCCGACTACAACGCGACGCCGCGCGGCTCGCTGTACTACAAGAACGTGACGGCGCTGGAGCTCGAGGTGCCCGCGGCCTGCCTGGGCGCCACCCCGGCCAACCCGGTGATCGGCGGCTGGACGACGGCCTCGCTGCGCCAGACGCGCGTGCTCGACCCGACGCCGAAGTCGGGCTACCAGACCACCGACCGCAACGGCGGCGCGTGGACGCAGGTCTCGCGCCTGGGCATGCCGCTGGTCAACGAACTGGTGATCGGCATGAAGGACAAGGACCTGTTCAACGGGTCGAAGCCGTCCGGCGACGGGCAGTTCCTGAACTACGTCACCAACCCGGCGTACCCGAAGCTGCTCGAGACCTACCTCGGCCTGCCGGGCGTCGCGCCGACGAACGTCCCGCGCAACGACCTCGTCACGACCTTCCTGACCGGCATCACCGGCCTGAACCAGCTGGCCACGGTCACGCCGTCGGAGATGCTGCGCCTGAACACGGCCAAGCCGGCCGTGGCGTTCGACCAGCAGAACCGCCTGGGCTACGTCGGCAACGCGCTGGCCGGCGGCCAGGACTTCGCCGGCTACCCGAACGGCCGCCGCCCGAAGGACGACGTCGTCGACATCACGCTGATCGCCGCGATGGGCGGGCTGTGCGTGGCCAACGGCACGACCGACGCGTTCGGCTTCGGCGCCGCCTGCAACCCGGCCGCCGTGCCGCTGGGCGCGACCACGTTCGCCCTCAACGACACGGTCGACCAGGCCGCCCAGCCGTTCCTGCCGGGCTTCCCGTACCTGAACACGCCGATCCCGGGCACCGGCGCCCGCGCCGAGGCCATTCCCAACCCGACCGCCACCGCCGCCGCCCGCGGCAACGGCGCCAAGTGAGCGAGGCACCCGACATGACGCCCACCTTCTGCCCACCGCCGCAAGGCGGCTCCCTGGCCGGTCGTACCGCCGCGCTCGCGTGCATCGGCGCGCTGTCCAGCCTGCTGCTGGCAGCCTGCGGCGGCAACAGCGACGCCCCGGCGCCGCCGCCGCCGGCGCCGGCGACCCAGGTGCCGGCCTCGGCCGCCGCCAGCGACGCGGCCCTCGAGATGTTCGCGATCGGCCTGCCGACCACCGACACCGCCGAGCCGCTGACGCTGGAGCTGGTGCCAACGCTGCCCAGCAGCGAGACCGAAGACCCGATCGCCACGCCATGAGCGCACGCACGGCCGCTCCGAAGAGCGCTCGCACCACAGCCGCGAGGCGGAGGTTCGTCCGATGACGATCCGCGCCACCGCTTCGGGATTCGCCACGACGGCCGGCGCGGCCGCGCGGCTCGCGCTGGCGGCCGTGCTCGTCGCGGTGGCGCCCTCTTTCGCGGCCGAGCAGTCGGCCGTCCAGGTTCCGGCGCGCGACGACGACATCGTCGAGCACCTGCCCGCGCACGTGGGCGACGCGGCCGAGCGACGCACCGCCCGCGCCGCCGAGCGGGCGCAGCGCACCGCCCTGCAGCAGCATCCCGACGAACTGGGCCTGGCGCTGCAGGCCGCCCACGATGCCCTGGCCCGCGGCCGGCTGCGCGGCGACCCGCGCGAGCTGGGCGTGGCGCAGGCCGCGCTGGCGCCCTGGTGGGCGCGCGCCGATGCGCCGCCCGAGGTGCGCCTGGTGCGTGCCACCGCGCTGCAGAGCCAGCATGAGTTCGCGGCCGCGCTGGCGGAGCTCGACGGCGTGCTTGCGCTGCCGGCGGGCGTGTCGGTGTCCGTGAGGGCGCAGGCCGAGCTGACGCGCGCCGGCGTGCTGCAGGTGCTGGGCCGCCTTCCCGAGGCCGAGGCCGGGTGCCGACGCCTTGCGGGCGCCGACTTCGCCGCGCTGGGCGCCGGCGTGCGCCTGAACGCCCTGGCATGCCTGGCGGAGCTCTCCAGCCTGCAGGGCCACGCCGACACCGCGGCCCTGGCGCTCGCGCGGCTGGCGGGCGCGCCCGACGCCGGCAGCGCCGCCACCGTGGCGGGCGCGCCCGCGCCCGGCTGGCTGAACCTGATGCGCGCCGAGCTCGCGCAGCGGCGCGGCGACCCGGCCGCCGGCGCGCTGTTCGCGGCGGCGCTGCAGGCCAACGCCGACGTCTACACCCAATGCGCCTATGCCGACTGGCTGCTCGACCAGCACCGGCCCGCCGAGGTCGTCGGGCTGCTCAAGGGCAACGAGGCCGCCGACCCGGTGCTGCTGCGCCTGGCGCTGGCCTATCGCCAGCTGCACGGTCGCGACCACCCGCTCACCCGCGCCGCCACCACCCTGCTGGGACAGCGCTACGACGCCGCCCTGCTGCGCGGCGACCGCAGCCACGGCCGCGAGCAGTCGCGCTACGAACTCGACCTGCGCGGCGACCCGCGCGCGGCGCTGGCGCTGGCGCAGTCGAACTGGCGCGTGCAGCACGAGCCGGCCGACGCGCTCGTGCTGGTCCACGCGGCGCACGCCGCGCGCCGCGACGCGGCCGCGGAGCCCGTGTGGCGCTTCCTGCGCGAGACCGGCGGGCGCGACGTACGGCTGGAGGGCGGCGCCGCGCCGCCGCCGTTCCAGCCCGTCGCGGCGGCGGCGCCGCGCGCGGCCGATCCGTCGGTGCCGGCCGTCTCCGGGAGCCTGCAATGAAGCGCCTGCCCACCCTCGCCCTGCTCCTGCTCGCGGCCGTCGCACCCGCGCAGGCGCACAAGGCCAGCGACGCCTATCTCACGCTGCAGGTGGACGGCGCCGTGGTCGACGCCCGCATCGACATCGCGCTGCGCGATCTCGATCGCGACCTGGACCTCGACGTCGACGCCGACGACCGCCTCAGCTGGAAGGAGGTGCGCACCCGCTGGCCGGACATCGCCGCGCTGGCCCGCGCCGACATCCGCCTGAGCGCCGACGGCACGCGCTGCATGCCCGACGGTGCCGACGCGCCGGTGACCGACGCCAACGCGCCCGCGCTGACCGAACACAGCGACGGCCGCTACGCCGTGCTGCGCACCCGCTGGCAATGCGCGGCGCCGGTGCGCCAGCTGAGCGTCGACTACCAGCTGTTCGCCAGGACGGATCCGACGCATCGCGGCATCGCGCGCGTCGGGCGCGCCGGCACCGACGCGAACGCCCCGGCGCTGCAACTGGCGGTGCTGAGCCCGGGCAACGGCGCGCATCGTTTCACGCTGCCGTCGCTGCCTGCCCCCGTGGCGGCGAGTGCCGCCGCGAGCGCGACTGCCCTGCCCGTCGCGCGGGCCGCGGCAGCCGTGCCGGCGCGGCGGGACGCCGACCCGGCCGCGGACGCCGATCCGCCGCCGGCCTCGTTCCCCGGCTTCGTGCGCGAGGGCGTGCATCACATCCTGATCGGCTACGACCACATCCTGTTCCTGCTGTCGTTGCTGTTGCCGGCGGTGTGGATCCGCGGCGCGGTGCCCGATCCGCGCGGCGGGCACGCCCGCATGCGCTGGCGGCCGGCGGAGGACCCGCGGCAGGCGCTCATCGGCGTGCTCAAGGTGGTGACCGCGTTCACGGTGGCGCACTCGATCACGCTGGCGTTGTCGGTGCTCGACATCGTGAACCCGCCGTCGCGCTGGGTCGAGTCCATCATCGCCGCCAGCGTGGTGCTGGCCGCGTTGAACAACCTCTGGCCGGTGGTCAGCGAAGCGCGCTGGAAGCTGACCTTCGTGTTCGGCCTGGTGCACGGCTTCGGCTTCGCGTCCGCGCTCAAGGACGCCGGGCTCGCCCGGGGCGCGCTGGTCGGGCCGCTGGTGGGCTTCAACGTCGGCGTGGAGATCGGCCAGCTGTGCATCGTGGCGGCGGTGCTGCCGCTGGCCTGGTCGCTGCGCCGCACGCAGACCTACCGCGGCGCCTTCGCCGCCGGCTCGCTGGCGATCGCCGGCGTGGCCGGGCTGTGGCTGGTGCAGCGCGCGTTCGACCTGAGCCTGATCGCGGGATAGCACCGGCCGCTAAGATCGCTGCTCGCCCGGCGAACGGCGCCGGCGCGCGACAGGAGACCGCATGTACACGCTGTTCGGATTCAACGGCTCGGGCTCTGCCTCGGTCGAGTGCGCGCTCGAGATGACCGGCGCGCCGTATCGCATCGTCGAGGCGGCTTCGTGGGAGCGCAACGCCGCGCTCGCCGAGCTCGAGCGCGTGAACCCGCTGTGCCAGATCCCCACCCTGCAGTTGCCCGGCGGCGAAGTGCTCAGCGAGAGCGCCGCAATCCTGATGCACCTCGGGTTCGCGTTCCCGGACTCGGGCCTGCTGCCCGCCGAGTCGACCGCGCGCGATCTCGCACTGCGCGGGCTGGTCTACATCGCGGCGAACTGCTACCCGTGCATCACGATCATCGACTACCCCGAGCGCTTCACCAGCGCCACCGACGACGCCGCGCACGCAGCGGTGCGCGCGGGCACGCGCGACCGCCTGCACCACCACTGGAACATCTTCGCCGACCTGCATCCGGTGGCGGACGACCGATTCATCGGCGGCGACCAGCCCGGCGCGCTGGATCTGTTCGCCGCCACGGTGTCGCGCTGGGGCGGCGCCCGCCCGCATGCGAAGGCCGCGCGGCCCGCGTTCTCGGCGCTGCTGGAGCGCATCGATTCGCATCCGGCCGTGGCACGGGTGTTCGGCCGCCACTGGCCCACCGATGCGCAGATGCCCACGGGGGCCTGAGGGACGGACCCGCGCCGCGGGGTCGGCCAGGCCGACAGGGCGGCCGGCGCGCGCGTCAGGCCAGCAGGCCCATTTCCACGCCGGGCGCGAGATTCAGGCGACTGGCGAGCCCGGCGCGCAGTTCGAGCACGGTCCGCGCCTCGGGGCAGCTGGACATGCGCCAGGGCTTCATGCCCGCCACCACCTTGGTGACCACGCCATCGGCGCTCAGGAAAACGACGTCGATCGACTGATCGAAGCCGAAGGTGTTGATGGAGCGGCAACGCTGGACCCAGACGCCGCACGACTTCTTCAGTTCGCGCGCGCCGGCCAGTCCGAGAAAGCGGCTGCCCCATTGACCGGTCGTGCGCACGGGGACGCGATTGCGCGTGCCGGGTACCTTGAGATCGATCGTTTCTGCCATGACGCCAAGATCCTGCTGCTGGTTCGCTTTGTTGTTGCCGACGGGCCTCTCTGCGGAGGCCGGACCCTTCCTGACCAGCCGTAGCTTACCTGCGGAGCGTGCTAAAAATCACGTCGACTGGGGTAAATGCCGACCCCCGAATCACACCGTTACGTGTGCGCAGTGACAAGGTGCATGATTCCTTGACAAACCGCCGTGCACGACCGGATCCGGTGCGTCGGATGCACCAACGAAGGAGGTTTCCGTGGGCCTGCAACTGTTCTTCCACCCGTTCTCGTCCTACTCGCAGAAGGCGCTGATCGCCCTGCACGAGAACGCGACGCCGTTCACCGGCCGCGTTCTGTCGCCGGACGATCCGGCCACCGGTGCGGAGTTCGCGGCGCGCTGGCCGATCGGGCGCTTCCCGATCCTGGTCGAGGGGGAGCGCACGATCGTCGAGGCGACGGCCATCGTCGAGTACCTGGAGGCGACCCGTCCGGGGCTCGCGCGGCTGATCCCGGCCGACGCGCTCGACGCGGTCGACGTCCGGATGATGGACCGCGTGTTCGACAACTACGTCTCCACGCCGCAGCAGCGCCTGGTCTACGACGCCCTGCGCGCGCCCGCGGCACGCGACGCACAGGGGGTCGCCGAGGCCCGCGCGATGCTGGACAAGTCGTATGCGTGGCTGGACGAGCGGATGGCGGGGCGCGAGTGGGCCGCGGCCGGCGGCTTCAGCCTGGCCGACTGCGCGGCCGCACCGGCGCTGTTCTATGCCGACTGGTGCCATCCGATACCGGAACGCTTCGCGAACCTGCGGGCCTACCGGGCGCGCCTGCTGGCGCGGCCGTCGTTCGCCCGGGCGGTGGATGCGGCACGACCGTTCAGGCCGTACTTCCCGCTGGGCGCGCCGGACCGGGACTGATCACCGCGTCAGTCGCGCTGCCAGAACACGCCGTCCTCGGTGATCATGGCGTCCAGCGGCATGTCGTGCGGCTCGGCTTCCAGCCACGGCACATACCCATGGCCGTATCCGATGCCCACCGTGTACGGACGCGGCTTCAGCGCCGCCAGCGTGCGGTCGTAGAAGCCGCCGCCATAGCCCAGGCGCACGCCGTTGTCGCCGAAACCCACGCAGGGCACCAGCAGCAGCTCGGGTTCGAACGAGTCGGTGCCCTTGGGCTTGGGAATGCCGTAGGCATCGTCCTCCATCGGGCAGCCCGGGTACCAGACGTGGAAGTCGAGCTGCTTGGTCTCGCGGTCGATCACCGGCAGGCCGATCAGTCGGTAGGGCTCGCCCTCCGTCCAGCGGAACAGGGCCGGCATGGCGTCGAACTCGCCCTTGATCGGCCAGTAGGCGCCGATGGACGTCTCGGGCCGCGTGACCAGCCAGACGCGCAACACCTCCTGCAGGTGCACCGAGCGCTGGTGGCGGTCGGCCATCGCCAGCCGCTCGGCCTTGAGCTGGCGGCGCAGGGTGGGCTTGTCGCGGGCGGGCTCGAGCGAGAACTTCCAGGGCGGCGTGGTCATGTCCGGATTGTGGGGCGGCCCGGTGCATCCTGCAAATCGACCCTGAAATGCATCGCCGGATTGCGGGGCGCGGCGTGCTGGTCTTGCCGGTCATTGCCGCTGGCGGAACGGATCGGATCGAAGGGGTGGGTACGTGCGTTCGGTGGATGGCCGCTTCCATGGAGATGCAGTACTCGCCTGCAAAGAGAGGTTGGTCTGCAACCACCCCACGGCCGCCATCGGCCGTGCGGCTTTGAGCACCCTGAAACTGACATTCGCCTTGTCGAGCAACGGCCAGCTGAATCCGCCGCCGACTCCCGCTGTTGCGGTCAAGCACGGCCCGGGGACGGCATCGCCGTCAGATGTAGAAGGCAACGGCAATACCGGCAAAACTCGGTGCCGCGCCGATCAGCCATCTGAACCATGGACTCGAAGCGCTTGGCGAAGAAAACATCTTGAGCACGGCGCAATCGCAGAGCGTTGTCATTGGTCAATTGCATTTGCGATCTCCGTTGCTACACTTCCTCGAATGCGTTTCGATCGTGCGAACCGGGTACTGACATCGTGGATTGCCGTCCTGGCAATTCTCGTGATGTCGCTCGCACCCGCGGTCTCGCATGCGTTGGCAGGTGCAGGAACGCCTTTCCAGTCCGAGGTGTGTTCAGCCAACGGCAGCTCGACACTCGTTGCCTTGTCGCGCGAGGCGCGCAAGACGCCCGCAACCGACGATGGCGTTGCGGCGGCACAGTGCCCTTACTGCGTGCTGCACGCGCATGTGGCGTTCCTGCCAAGCGCGACTCCTGCGTTCGCGTTACCCGGGATCGGCGCATCCAGCGTCCTTGGGTCCGATTCCAACGCACCCCAAGCTCGTCCCGTATGGTCGAGCGCCTCTCCGCGCGGCCCACCGCGCCTCTCCTGAAGTCCTGACCGAGGCCGTGGTGCGGCGCGTCTGAACGACGCCTGCTCCCTTCGAGAAGACGACTCCGGACGCCGGGTCCGAAGAGCGGGAGATTCCCTTGCAGAAGAACCGGCGATCCGGACGTGCCCGTCCGGCGTCGTCGCGCGCGCCGACTTGGCGTGCACGCTGGCGCCCCTGACACGGCCAACGCCATGTCGAAAGAGACGGCTGCCCGTCAGGTCGGGCGGCTGGCCTTGCCGTTGGCGATTTCCGCCCGCGCGGCCGACGTCGGCATCGCGAAGCCGAAGCATTCGCCCAGCGCACTCGCGCAGGCAGGCCGTTCGCATGGCGATGGCTTGGCCAGGACCGCAATCGCGCCCACATGAGTCCCAGCAGCGCGCCAGAAGCGCAACTCGAACAACGAGAGAGAACAGCATGAAAAAGGTACTTCGACTCATCACCCTGGCCGCCCTGGTGACGGCCGGCGCCGCCGACGCACAAACCACCGCGACCGACGCCTGGGTGCGTGGCACGGTCGCTCTGCAGACGACCACCGGGTTGTATGTGAAGCTGACTTCGGCGGACGGAGGGCAACTCGTCTCGGTGTCGACGCCGCTGGCTCGCCTGGCGCAAGTCCACGTGATGTCGATGCAGGGCGACATGATGACGATGCGCGAAGTACCTGCGCTGGACCTGCCTGCAGGCAAGACGGTGTCGCTCGACCCGAAGGGGGCGCACATCATGCTCATCGACGTCAAGCACACCCTCACGGCGGGTGAGATCGTGCCGATCACGCTGGTCATCGAGGGCAAGGACAAGAAGCGGGAGACGGTCCTGGTCCACGCCCGGGTCGAGGCGCTTGGATCACCGCACCACGACGGCATGCACACCCACTGAAGCGCCAGGCACGTGCACAGGCCTTCGAATCGATTTCGAGCTGCCGCACCTTCATACGCACGAAGGAGCCGCAGTGCCGGCCGTCGCGCACCCCGCGGCGCTGCAAAGACGAATGAACCATCCTCCTCAAGAGTCGCCATGAACAAGACATCCCTTCTCCTCTCGCTCCTGTCCGCGTTTCCGTTGCTCGCGGCGGCCGCCGATGCCGACGGCACGCAGTCCGTTCTCGTCCTGGGTGCCAAGGCCGTCCCCGAATCACGCGGCCTGGGCAGTGCCGATGCAACGTCGCTGCTGCAGTCCAGCCCCGGCGCCGGCATGTACGCTGCCGGTGGTGTGTCCGGCCTGCCCGTGCTGCGCGGGCTCGCCGATGACCGCATCAAGGTCCGGATCGATGGTGGCGAGTCCACGGCAGCCTGCGGCAACCACATGAACGCGCCGCTGTCCTACATCGATCCCACCCAGGTTCGCTCGACCCAGGTCATGGCGGGCATCACGCCGGTCAGCGCCGGCGGAGACAACATCGCCGGCGTCATCGACGTCACGTCCGTCGAGCCGACCTTCGCGGTCACGGGTGCGCCGTTGCTGACCACGGGCTCGCTGTCCTTGCAGCGCCGAAGCATCGACAAGAGCCTGACAAGATCCATCAGCGCGACGCTGGCCGACCAGAGCCTGAGCGCCACCTACACGGGGGCGACGGTGAGCGGCGACAGCTACCAGGACGGCAACGGCGACAAGGTGCTCGACACCTTGTACAAGAGCACCAACCACTCACTGACACTGGGTGCGCGCGGCGACGCCAGCCTGCTGACGCTCAAGGTGGGCGCGCAGCGCATCCCGTACCAGGGTTTCGCGAACCAGTACATGGACATGACTCGGAACCACGCCCTGCATGCCAACCTGGCCTACGACAGCACCTACGCCTGGGGCACGTTGCACGCGCGGCTCTTCTGGCAGAACACGCAGCATGAGATGGGGTTCATCTCCGCGGAGCGGCCTGGCACCATGCCGATGAACACGCACGGCCGCGATGCCAGCTATTCGCTCGCGGCCGAAGTGCCGCTGGAAGTCGGCACACTGCGGGTTGGCAACGAATTCCACCGCTTCCGCCTGGACGACTGGTGGCCGCCGGTGCCGGACTCGATGATGATGGGGCCGGACACCTACCGGAACATCAACGGCGGCCGGCGCGACCGCCTCGCCCTGTTCGGTGAGTGGGAGGGCAAGCTCGCGCAACGATGGACCTTGCTCGCCGGCGTCCGCGACGAGTCTGTCCATACCGACGCCGGTCTGGTGCAGAGCTACGGCTGCGGAATGATGATGTGCGGAGATGACGATGCGGCTGCAGCGGCATTCAACGCGCAAGGCCGTTCGCGCCGGGACAACAACGTCGATGCAACCTTGCTCGGCCGCTTCGAAGCCGACGCTTCTTCCACCTACGAGCTGGGCCTCGCGCGCAAGGCGCGTTCTCCCAATCTGTACGAGCGCTACTCGTGGGGGAGGGGAACGATGGCGATGGCGATGATCGGCTGGTTCGGCGACGCCAACGGCTACGTCGGCGACATCGGCCTGAAGCCGGAAGTGGCGAGCACGATCAGTGCCACGGTCGACTGGCACGACGATCGCCACGCCTCCTGGTTCTTCAAGCTCACGCCGTTCTACACCGCGGTCCACGACTTCATCGACGTGGACGCGATCAACACCTTCAATCCCGGCATGTCGACGGGTGCCACCCAGGCACTGCTGAAGTTCGCGAACCACGACGCGCACCTGTATGGCGTCAACCTTTCCTGGCAGGCTCGGGCATGGTCGGATGCCGCGTGGGGTGATGCGAACTTCAAGGGCAAGCTGGACTGGACGCGCGGGCGACGCAACGATGGCGGCGACCTGTATCACATCATGCCGCCGAACCTGACGGTGGGCCTCGCGGAGACGTTGAATGCATGGACGGGCCAAGCGGAAATCCAGCTCGTGGCGCGCAAGTCGCATGTCGACGCGCGCCGGTTGGAGCCCGTCACGCCGGGCTATGCCCTCGTGAACCTGTCGACCCAGTACCAGTTCTCCCATGGCGTCTCCGCGCAGGCGGGGATCCGCAACGCCTTCAATCGACAGTACGCCCTGCCGCTGGGCGGGGTCGACCTCGCCGCATTCGAGGCGGCTGGCAGCGGCACGATCGGGCCGTTGCCGGGCCAGGGGCGGTCGTTCGATGTCGGGCTGGCTTGGCAGTTCTGAACGCCAGCGACGGATGCTGATCGTCGTGCCCACCCCGGCGTGGGAAACGCCGCACCGGTCGTTCCCCGGAAATCGGCGCTACCCCCTTAAACTGACGCCCATGAGCGACTCCGGATTCGTCAGCCATTGCCTGGAACTGTTCGCGACGCAGGGACGCACCTCGTCGCGGCGGATGTTCGGCGGCCACGCCCTGTACATCGACGGGCTGTGCATGGCGCTGATCATCCGCGACGTGCTGTACCTGAAGGTGGACGACCCCCACCGCCCCCTGTTCGAGCGTGCCGGCGGCAAGCCCTTCACCTACACGGGCAAGAACGACGAGGTGCACAGCCTGAGCTACTACACGGTGCCCGAGGAGGCGATGGAGTCGCCGGCCGAGATGCTGCCCTGGGCGCGCCGCGCGCTGGCCGCGGCGGTGGCCGCGCGGGCCAAGGCGCCGCCGGCGAAGAAGAAGGCTGCGGGCGCGAAGCCCCCCGCGAAGAAGGTCGTCGCGCGCAAGGCGCCGGCGAAGAAGGCGGCCGCCCGGCCGGCGGCCCGCAAGGCCGCCAAGCCATGAACCTCGGCCGCCAGCGCCCGCTGGTCCTCGACCACCTGCGCAGCTTCGAGGCGGTGGCGCGGCGCGCCGGCTTCGGCGCCGCCGCGGAGGAACTGCACGTCACGCAGTCGGCCGTCAGCCGCCAGATCAAGAGCCTGGAGGAGGAGCTCGGCGCGCCGCTGTTCACGCGCGGCACCCGCCGTGTCGAGCTGACGCAGGCCGGCCAGCTGCTGCTGCGCGCGATCACGCCGGCGCTCGGCCGCATCGACGGCGCGGTGCGCCAGATCCGCCAGCTGCGCGGCCGCGCCCAGGTGAGCCTGTCCACGTTCCCGTCGTTCGCGTCGCTGTGGCTGCTGCCGCGCCTGCCCACCTTCGAGAAGGGCCAGCCGGCCATCGACATCCGCATCTCGGCCACCGACCGGCTGCTGGAGCTCGACGACCCCGACCACGACCTGGTGCTGCGCCAGTGCCGCCCCGAGGACGCGCCGGCCGGGGCGATCCGCATGTTCGGCGAGGTCTGCACGCCGGTGATCGGCGCCAGCCTGGCCGACGCCATCGCGCGCGGCGCCGCGCCGCCGCTGGACGCGCCCGCCGACCTGGCGGCCTGCACCCTGATCGAGATGGATGACGACCGCCCCAGCAGCGACGTGCTGGGCTGGCCCTACTGGCTGCAGCAGCGCGGCCTGGCGCACCTGGAGCCGCGGCGCTGGATCAGCGTCAACTTCACGCACCAGCAGGTGCAGACCGCGCTGGCCGGACAGGGCGTGGCGCTGGCCCGGTTGCCGCTGATCTACGACGCCCTGGAGCGCGGGGACCTGATCGAGCCGTTCGGGCGCGAGGGTCGCATGACCTCGCCGTGGGCCTACTGGCAGATCGACCTGAGCGGCGCCCGGCCCCGGCCCGAGCTGGAGAGCTTCGTCGCCTGGCTGCAGGAGGCCGCGCAGGCCACACGGGCGGCCACCGGCGAGGCGTAGCCGCCCCGCGGCGGCGTCTTCAGGTGAGCAGCGCCAGCGCCATCTCGATCTGCTCGGTCGGGCTGCGCTTGAAGCCCGAGCGGGTGAAGCGCTGCAGGCGGCCGACCGCCAGCGCGGTCAGCGCCGAGGCCCGGCCGTTGGCGTCGACGGTCGGAGTCTGCGAGCCGGCCTGCTCCGCGGCGGCGCGCAGCGACTGGCGCAGCTGCGATTCCACCTTGTCGAAGAACTGGTTCATGCGCGCGGACAGGCGCTCGTTCTCGAACACCAGCGCATCGCCCACCATCACGCGCGCCATGCCCGGGTTCTTCTCGCCGAACTGCAGCAGCACGGAGACGATGCGGCGCGCCTGCAGCGCGGGGTCGGTGTCGCGTTCGGTGATCTGGTTGATCAGCGTGAACACGCTCTGCTCGATGAACTCGATGAGCCCCTCGAACATCTGCGCCTTGCTGGCGAAATGGCGGTACAGCGCGGCCTCGCTGACCGACAGCTTGGCGGCCAGCGCGGCGGTGGTGATGCGGTCGGCGCCCGGCTCTTCCAGCATGGCGGCCAGCGTCTGCAGGATCTGCACGCGGCGCTCGCCCGGCTTCGGGCGCTTGCGCGCCGGCACCGCGGCGTCGGCCTCGGTGGCGGGGCTCGCGTCGGCGGTGGCGTCCTCGTCGTTGACGTCCCGACCTGCTTGCGGTGATTGCATCGTGATCTCGGGCGCCGAGGCGCCGGAACCGGCAACGGCAGAAAAGGCGGTGGGAAAGTCTGGCATCGCTGTCAGCTGCCGAAGTGAGCAGGTCGAACGGACATTTTTGCACACCACTGCCGCGCTGCTGCGTGCAGGTAAACACCAAGCAAAGTTTCCGTGATGCCCGGCACGGACGCTGGCCCGCACCAAGCTGGACAGTGGGCGCCCGCCCAACGTGCGCCGCGCGTCAGCTTCAGGTCAGGCTGCGCAGCGCGCGCACGATGCGCACGCCGCTCGGATGCACCGTCCAGCGCCGCACCCGCGGTCCGGCGTGGGCGCCGCGGCGAGCGAAGCGCTGCATCCAGACCGGCTGCATGCCCACCCGGCGCGCGGCCAGCACGTTGTCGAGCGAATCCTCCACCAGCACGCAGCGCGACGGGTGCACGCCCAGGCGAACCGCCACCTGGCGCAGCATGCGGCGGTCGGGCTTGGGCCGCCAGTGGCCGAACATGCGCATGTCCTCGATGGACAGCACCTCGTCGAACAGCTGCACGATGCCCAGCGCGCCCAGCACCCGCATCGCGTACGCGCGCGGCGCGTTCGTGAGCACGACACGCCGCCCGCGCAGGCGCGCGATGGCGGCCAGGTCGTGGCGGTGACCGGTCACGCGCTGCTCCAGGCCGGGGAAGCGGTGCGTCTCGTGCAGGAAATGCGCGGGGCTGACGTCGTGGTGGCGCACCAGCCCCAGCATGGTCGAGCCGTAGCGGCGCCAGTACTTGTCGCGCAGCGCGTCGGCCTCGGCCGGGCTGACGCCCAGGTTGCCCACGACGTAGTCCTGCATGGTGTCGTTCATCTGCGCGAACACCCAGGCGCCGGCGTCGTGCAGCGTGTTGTCGAGGTCGAACAGCCAGACGCGGCGGGTCATCCGGCGCCTCCGTGCGACATGTCCCGGCCCAGGCCCCAGATGCCTCCCATCAGGAGCGCGGCGCCCAGCCACTGCGCCGGCAGCAGCCGCTCGCCGAGGAAGGCCGCGGCCAGCAGCACCGCCGTCAGCGGCTCGACCAGCGTGGCCACCGTCAGCGCGGTGGGGCTCAGGCGGGCCGCGCCCCAGCTGAAGGCCAGCAGCGCCAGCGCCGCGGTGACCATGCCCAGGTACAGCAGCCACGCCTCGGGCGTCGCCTCGTGCGGCAGCTGCAGCGGCCAGACGAGGCCCGACAGGCCCATCACGGCCGTGGCGGCCAGCGTCAGCGCGGTGGTGGCGGTGCCGGCACCCCACTGGCGCGAGATCGCCGGACTGACCAGCGTGAAACCGGCGTACAGCAGTGCCGAGCCGATCGAGGCGGCCACGCCCGCCACCCAGTCGTCGACGGTCGCCCCCGGCCGGGCGCCGCCCCCGCTGCCGCCGCCGACGATCAGCAGCACGGTGCCGGCCAGCGACGCGCCGAGGATCGCCAGCAGGCCGGCGCTGGCGCGCTGGCGCCCGCGCGCGAGCGCCCAGGCGGTGACGAACACCGGCGGCAGGCACAGCGCGATCAGCGTGGGAATGGCCGCGCCGATATGGGCGATGCCGATGAACCACAGCAGCACGTACGACGCCATCACGGCGCCGGCCAGGAGCAGCGGCCAGCCGTCGCGCAGCAGCCGCCGCCACGGCATCGTGCGCCCGAACACGAGCAGCAGCGAGGCCGCCCCCAGCACGAAGCGCCAGAACGAGATGCTCTGCGGCTGGTAGCCGTGGCGCGCGACCAGCAGGTTGACCACCAGCGAGCCGGTGCCCCAGAGGAAGGCCGCGCCGCATGCGGCGCCGAGCCGCAGCCCCGAGCCGCTCACCGGGCGCGGATCATCGTGCCGTAGGCCTGATCCGTGAGGATTTCCAGCAGCATCGCGTGCGGCACGCGGCCGTCGATGATGTGCACGGCGTTGACGCCCGAGCGCGCGGCGTCGAGCGCCGAGGCGATCTTGGGCAGCATGCCACCCGAGATGGTGCCGTCGGCGAACAGGTCGTCGATCTGGCGGGCGGTGAGGTCGGTCAGCAGCTTGCCCTGCTTGTCGAGCACGCCCGGCGTGTTGGTGAGCAGCACCAGCTTCTCGGCGCCCAGCACCTCGGCCAGCTTGCCGGCGACGACGTCGGCGTTGATGTTGAAGCTGACGTTGCCCTCCCCGAAGCCGATCGGGCTGATGACCGGGATGAACTGGTCGTCCTGCAGCGCCTTGACCACCGCCGGGTCGATCGAGACGATGTCGCCCACCTGGCCGACGTCGTGCTCGATGTCGGGGTTGTCCTTGTCCTTCATCTTCAGCTTGCGCGCGCGGATCATGCCGCCGTCGAAGCCCGTGAGGCCCACGGCCTTGCCGCCGGCCGAGTTGATCAGGCCGACGATGTCCTGCTGCACCTCGCCGCCCAGCACCCACTCGACGACGTCCATCGTCTCCTTGTCGGTGACGCGCATGCCCTGGATGAAGGTGCCCTTCTTGCCGAGCTTGGACAGCGCGGTGTCGATCTGCGGGCCGCCGCCGTGCACGACCACCGGGTTCAGGCCCACCAGCTTGAGCAGCACCACGTCCTCGGCGAAGTCCTGCTGCAACGCCGGCTCGGTCATCGCGTTGCCGCCGTACTTGATGATGATGGTCTTGCCGTGGAACTTGCGGATGTAGGGCAGCGCCTGGGACAGGATCTCGGCCTTGTCGCGCGGCGAGACGTGCGACAGGTCGGCCGGAGCATCGATGGGCGCCTGGTCGGCGGAACTGGGGGGCGTGGGCGTGGTCATGCGGCGATTCTATTGACCTTGCGCGGCTGCGGCGTGTCGCCGGCTGGCCGTTTCAAGTGTTTCGCGCGGCGGGCGCCCGGCTTGCTCCCGTCGCGCGCCGCGGCCGACCCTGTCGTCCGGACGGCCCATCGGCGCGTTGAAGGGATACCAAGGACAATCGACATCATGAAACGCTTCCTCGCCACCGTCGCCCTGCTCGCCCTGTCGGCCGCCGCTGCCGCCCAGGCCCTCGTGGCCGGCGAAGTCAAGAAGATCGACAAACCGGCCGGCCGCATCACGCTCAAGCACGCCGAGATCAAGGCGTACGACATGCCGGCGATGACCGGCGCGTACAAGGTACAGGAGCCGTCCCTGCTCGACAAGGTGCAGGTGGGCGACCGCGTCCAGTTCAGCCTGGATCGCGTCAACAGCGTCTACACGATCACCCGGATCGACGTCCAGAAGTGATCGGCCGGCTTTCGCCGCCGGCGAAGGCTTTGACAGGACAACGCCGCGCGGGCTCGCACCCGACGCGGCGTTGTCGCTTCCGGGCCCGCCGGGTCAGAAGTGGATGCCGCGCATCATCTGCTGCATCGCCACGGCTTCCGCCGACAGCTTGGACTTGCCGCCCTTGTCGCCCGCCGCGGCGGCCGAGTCGGGGAACATGCGGAAGGTGGTGTTGCTGACGATCTGCGCGACGCGCGGCACGAACGCGTGCAGCACTTCGCCGAACACGCCCAGGCGCGTGGCGATGCGCACCGGCTTCTCCACGCAGGCCTGGGCGATCATGTCGGCGGCCTGCTCGGGCGACAGCGTGGGCACGTTGTTGTAGATCTTGGTGGGCGCGATCATCGGCGTGCGCACCAGCGGCATGTTGATGGTGGTGAAGGTGACGCCCAGATCGGCATACTCGCTCGACGCGCAGCGCGTCCACGCATCGAGCGCGGCCTTGCTGGCCACGTAGGCCGAGAAGCGCGGCGCGTTGGTGAGCACGCCGATCGAGCTGATGTTGACGACGTGGCCATGGCGCTTGGCCACCATGCCGGGCAGCAGCCCCATCGTGATGCGCAGGCAGCCGAAGTAGTTCAGCGACATCGTGCGCTCGAAGTCGTGGAAGCGGTCGTAGCTGGCCTCGATGGCGCGGCGGATGGAGCGGCCGGCGTTGTTGATCAGGAAGTCGACGCCGCCATGGTTGACGTTGATCCACTCGATGAAGGCGCCCGTGCCCGCCTCGTCGGCGAGGTCGACCGCGTAGGTCTCGACCTTGGCGTCGTCGCGGCCGGCCTGCTTCGCGTGCGCCAGGATTTCCTTCTTCGCCTCGGCCAGCTTGTCCTCGTCGCGCGCGCAGATCAGCGTGACCGCGCCGGCCTCGGCGAACTTGCAGGCCGCGGCCAGGCCGATGCCCGACGAGCCGCCGGTGACCAGCACCACCTTGCCGGCGACGGTGCCGCGCAGGCTGCGGTCGATCGACAGCGCCGGGTCGAGGTGGCGCTCCCAGTAGTCCCACAGCAGCCACGCGTAGTCCTTGAGCGGCGGGCAGGCGATGCCGCTGCCCTTGAGCGCGGCCAGCGTGTCGCGGTTGTCGAAGCGAGTGGGGTAGTTGACGAAGGTGAGGATGTCCTCGGGCAGGCCGAGATCCTTCATCACCGCGTTGCGCACCCGGCGCACCGGGGCGAGCGCCATCATGCTCTTCTTGACGCCGCGCGGGATGAAGCCCAGCAGCGCCGCGTTGACGAACACGTTCATCTTCGGCGCGTGCGCGGCCTTGGCGAAGATGGCCAGCACGTCGCCCACGCGCAGGCCGTCGGGGTCGACCAGGTGGTAGCACTGGCCGCTGCCTTCGTGTTTCTGGTGGCTGATGTGGTCCAGCGCGGCGACGACGAAGTCGACCGGCACGATGTTGATGCGCCCGCCCTCCAGGCCGATGCCCGGCATCCACGGCGGCAGGATCTGGCGCATGCGCTGGATCAGCTTGAAGAAGTAGTACGGGCCGTCGATCTTGTCCATCTCGCCGGTGCGCGAGTCGCCCACCACCATCGCGGGACGGTAGACGCTCCAGGGCACCTTGCACTCGGTGCGCACGATCTTCTCGGACTCGTGCTTGGTGGCGAAGTACGGGTGGTCGAGGTTCTCGGCCTCGTCGAACATGTCCTCGCGGAACACGCCCTCGTACAGGCCGGCGGCGGCGATCGAGGACACGTGGTTGAAGCGCCTGGCCTCGATCGCCTTGGCGAACTCGACGGCGTTGCGCGTGCCCTCGATGTTGACGGCGACCTGGGTCTCCTCGTCGGCCGACAGGTCGTAGACCGCGGCCAGGTGGTACATCTGGTCGATCTGGCCCTTGAGCGCCTTGACCTGGTCGGCGGCCACGCCCAGCTTGCGGCCGGTGAGGTCGCCGACGACCGGCACGGCGCGGCCCTTGGCGGCGCCCCAGTAGGCGAGCAGGTCGGGCAGCCGGGATTCCGAGCCCGGCCGTATCAGGAAGTACACCGTGGCGCCGCGGCGCGCCAGCAGGGTCTTGACAAGTCGCTTGCCGATGAAGCCGGTGGCCCCGGTCACGAAATACTGCATGTGGTGTCTCCTCTGTGCGGGATGTGCTCTGTCGCGCCGATTGTGGGACATTGCCGAGCAGCGGCGCACACGTGTTTGTCCGATGCAACGGTTCGGGCCGGTCCGCGCCCGCCGTGGATAGAGCGCCCACCCTACGCGATTAGGTTTCGCGCTCCAGGGGCGGCGCCTATATTGGAGTCCAGGCCACGAGTGGTGGTCGTGCAGGTACCCCATTCAAGTCAAAGAAGGAACACGTCATGGTCAAGAAGCTCTCCAAGATCGCCGCCAAGAAGGCCGCCTCCCCCGCTGGCGTGCTCGATAGCCAGCTCGCCAACTCCGTCAAGGAATCGGCGCAGCAGATCTGGCTGGCCGGCATGGGCGCCTTCGCCAAGGCCCAGGCCGAAGGCGGCAAGGTGTTCGACGCGCTCGTCAAGGAAGGCGTCAGCCTGCAGCGCAAGACGCAGGCCGTCGCCGAAGAGAAGCTGGGCGACGTCACCGGCAAGGTGAGCTCGATGGCCTCGGAAGTCACCAGCAAGGCCGGCGCCTCCTGGGACAAGCTCGAGAACATCTTCGAGGAGCGCACCGCCAAGGCCCTCGGCAAGCTGGGCGTGCCCACCGCCAAGGACGTGGCCGAACTGACGCGCCGCGTCGAGGAACTGAGCGCGGCCGTGGCCAGGCTGTCGAAGTCGCCGAAGGCCGCCGCGCCCCAGGCCGCCGCCAAGGCGCCGGCCAGGAAGGCTGCCGCGAAGGCGCCGGCGAAGAAGGCCGCCGCCAAGCGCGCCCCGCGCAAGACCGCCGCCACGGCCGCCTGACCAGCCCCCTTGACCGCGGCCCGGGCGCACGCCCCGCCCGCGGCTCGCCCGCCCCGAAAGGCGCCCGCGTGACACGCAGGCGCCTTTGTCGTTTGCGGGCGGCCGTTGCGGGCACGTGAACTGCCGAACCGCCGTCGAAACACCCCCGGACGCCCAACGAAAGCCCTCGATGACCCCGACCCGCCGCGCTCGCGCGCCCGCCCCCGCCTCCCTGTCCCGCGCCATGCGCCGCAAGGGCGCGCGCGTGGGCCTGGCGCTGGCCGGCGGCGGTCCGCTGGGGGCCATCTGGGAGATCGGCGCGCTGTGCGCGCTGGAGGAGACGCTGGTGGGCATCGACTTCACGCGCATGGACGGCTACGTCGGCATCTCGGCCGGCGGCTTCATCGCCGCGGGCCTGGCCAACGGGATGACGCCGCGCCAGCTGTGCACCGCCTTCATCCAGAACGAGGGCGGCGACGACGACCTGATCCACCCGTCCATCTTCGTGCACCCGGCCTGGCGCGAGTACGGCGAGCGCCTGCGCATGCTGCCGCGGCTGGTGGCGCGCTCGGCCTGGAACGTGGCGCTGGGCCAGGCGTCCAGCGTGGAGGTGATCGAGCAGCTCGGGCGGGCGCTGCCCACCGGCGTGTTCAGCAACGCGCCGATCGAGGCCCACCTGCACGCGGCGTTCTCGGCCCCGGGACGCACCGACGACTTCCGCCAGCTCCGGCGCCCGCTGGTGCTGGTGGCCACCGACCTGGACACCGGCGCCGTCGCCCCGTTCGGCCTGCCCGGCTGGGACGACGTGCCGATCTCGCGCGCGGTCACCGCCAGCGCCGCGCTGCCCGGGCTGTACCCGCCGGTGTGCATCGGCCAGCGCCACTACGTGGACGGGGCGCTGAAGAAGACCCTGCATGCGCGGGTGCTGCTGGACCAGGACATCGACCTGGTGCTGTGCCTGAACCCGCTGGTGCCGTTCGACGCCACCTACGCGCCCACGCACGCGGTGCGCCTGGGCACCGGCGCGATCCCCAACCTCGTCGAGGGCGGCCTGCCGCTGGTGGCCAGCCAGAGCTTCCGCTCGCTGATCCACTCGCGGCTGGAACTGGGCATGGCGGGCTACGGCCTGAGCCACCCCGACGTCGACATCGCCCTGTTCGAGCCCGACCACCGCGACCCCGAGATGTTCGGCGCCAACACCTTCAGCTACTCGGCGCGCCGCCACCTGGCCGAACACGCCTACCAGTCCACCCGCAGCGACCTGCGCAAGCGCCGCCGCGCGCTGCACGCCATGTTCGAGCCGCACGGCATCTGGATCGACGACGCGCTGCTGGACGACCCGAAGCGGCGCCTGGTCACCTCCGCGCCGCGGCTGACGCCGGCGTGGCACGACGTGTCGCCCGACCGGCTGGGGGGCGCGCTGCGGCGCCTGGGCGGGGTGCTGGACGAACTGCAGGCGTCGCTGGCCCCGGCCTGAGTGCGGCGCCCGCTCACGCGGCGCGATGGCTGCGGGAGCGCGGCTCGACGGCGCGAAACGACGCCGGCAGCTCCGCGGGTTGCAGGTGCAGGGAGGCCGTCGCCTGGAAATGCGCCAGCAGGGCCTCGGCCACCACGCGCACGCGCGGCGCCAGGAACTGGCGGTGCGGATAGACCAGCACGAACTCGCGCGCACCCGCCTCGTGCGTGTCGGCCAGCACCAGCTTCAGGCGACCCGCCTGCAGGTCGGGCAGCGCCTGGTACAGCCCGCACTGGGTGATGCCGCCGCCGGCCAGCGCCAGCTCGACCACGCCCTCGCTGTCGTTGGCGACCAGGGCCGCGCGCGGCAGGACGGGCACGCGGCGTCCATTCACGCGGAACAGCCACGGCGCGGGGGCGCCGTCGGCAAAGCGCAACTGGATGCAGCGATGGCGCTCGAGGTCGCCGTGCACGCGTGGTACGCCGGCGCGGGCCAGGTAGGCCGGACTCGCCACGAGCACCAGCGGCAGCTTGCACACGCGGCGGCTCACGTAGTCCGCGTCGGGCAGCGACCCGCCGCGGATGGCGATGTCGACACCGCTCGCGACCATGTCCACCGGCGTGTTGTCGAGTTCGACCTCGATCGTCAGCGCCGGGAAGCGCTCGGCCAGCGCCGGCAGCGCGGGGAGCACCCACATGCGACCGAACGCGACGCCGGTCGACAGCCGCACCACGCCGGCCGGCTTGGCAGCGGCCAGCGAGACCTCGGTGACCGCGTCGTCGAGCAGGCGCAGCGCAGCGCTCGCCTTCTCGATGAAACGCGCCCCTTCGTCGGTGACGCGCGAGGTGCGGGTGCTGCGCTGGACGAGCCGCACCCCCAGTTGCTCCTCCAGCCGCGCGAGGCTCTTGCTGACCGCCGCGGGCGTCAGTCCCAGGCGGCGCGCGGCGCCGGCCAGGCTACCGGCAGCCGATACCTCGATGAGGGCGAGCAGTCCCTGCAATTGCTTCATGCGCCATTCTCAACCGAAAGTCACTACGGCAGCAACCGGCAATGACTTTCCAGACACACACCGCATGCCTAGAGTTCGCTCCATGCCCGCCGCATCGGCGGACGCAACGCCCACAAGGAGTTCCCTCATGAAGATCGGCATCATCGGTTCAGGCATCGTCGCGCAGACCCTCGCGGCAGGATTCATCCGGCACGGCCACGAAGTGACGCTGGGCACGCGAGACGCGGCCAAGCTCGCGGACTACGCCGGCAGGACGCCCGGCGCGCGCGTGGCCACCAGCGCGCAGGCGGCGGCGTTCGGCGACGTGGTCGTGCTCGCGGTCAAGGGCAGCGCCGCGCTCCAGGCGGCTCGCGACGCCGGCGCCGGCCTGGACGGCAAGCCCGTGCTCGACACCACCAACCCGATCGCCGACGCACCGCCGGTCGACGGCGTGCTCGCGTCCTTCACCGGTCCCGGCCAATCGCTGATGGAGCAGTTGCAGCGCGAGTTTCCCAAGGCGCGCTTCGTCAAGGCATTCAACTCGGTCGGCGCCGCGCGCATGATCGACCCGTCGTTCGCGGGCGGTCCGCCCACCATGTTCATCGCCGGCAACGACGCCGACGCCAAGGACGTCGCCAGGCGGCTGCTGGCCGAAGTGGGCTGGGACGCGGCCGACATGGGCAGCGCCGTCGCGGCGCGTGCGATCGAGCCGCTGGCCGTGCTGTGGTGCATCCCGGGATTCCGCGACAACTCGTGGACGCACGCGTTCAAGCTGCTGCGCTGACGGGCGCCGGCGCCCGGCCACGGCCGTCGCCGCCGCGCGCTCAGCCCAGGTAGCGCCGCTCCAGGTGCGCCTTGAAGTGCGCGGGGTTCAGCGTTTCGCCCGAGGCGAGCAGCGCCAGTTCGTCGGTCGTCCAGCGGCTGGCCTGCAGCCAGATGTTCTCGCGCAGCCAGTCGAACACCGGCGCCAGGTCGCCGGCGGCGATCTGCGCGTCGAGGTCGGGGATCTGGCGGCGCATCGTGGCGAACCACTGCGCGGCGTACATCGCGCCCAGCGAGTAGCAGGCGAAGTAGCCGAACAGGCCCTCGGGCCAGTGCACGTCCTGCATCGGGCCGTCGCGGTAGTTGCCGCGCGTGTCGACGCCCAGCAGCTTCATCATGTGCTCGTCCCACAGCGCCGGGATGTCGTCGACCTGGTACTGGCCCTCGATGAGCCCGCGCTCGATCTCGAAGCGCATGATGACGTGGGCCGGGTAGGTGACCTCGTCGGCGTCGACGCGGATGAAGCCCGGCTGCACGCGGGTAAGCAGGCGCTGCAGGTTGTCGGTGGCGAGCGCGGGCTGGTCGCCGAACGCCCCGCGGATCAGCGGCGCGATGTGGGCGACGAAGCCGGGATGGCAGCCCACCTGCATCTCGAACGACAGGCTCTGGCTCTCGTGGATGGCCATCGAGCGCGCTTCCGCCACCGGCTGGCCCAGCAGTTCTCGCGGCAGGTTCTGCTCGTAGCGGCCGTGGCCCGTCTCGTGGACGGTGCCCATCAGGCTCTGCACGAACTCGTCGTCGCGAAAGCGCGTGGTCAGTCGCACGTCCTCGGGCACGCCGCCGGAGAACGGATGCGAGCTGACGTCGAGCCGGCCGCCGTCGAAGTCGAACTGCAGCACGCGCATCACCTGCTCGCACAGCGCGCGCTGGGCGGTGCGGTCGAACGGGCCGACCGGTGTCAGCGTGCGCTCGCCGGCCTGGCGGGCCGCGATCCTTGCGATCAGGCCCGGCAGCCACTGCTTCACCTCGCCGAAGATGCGCTCGACGGTGGCGCCGCGCATGCCCGGCTCGTAGCGGTCGATCAGCGCGTCGTAGGGCGACAGGCCGCTCTGGTCGGCCAGGTGGCGGGCCTCCTCGCGCCCCACTTCCAGCACCGACTTCAGGTTGACGGCGAAGCCGGCCCAGTCGTTGTCCTTGCGCTGGGTGCGCCACGCGTGCTCGCAGCGCGAGGTGGCGAGCGCGCGGCGCTCCACCAGCGCGGCCGGCAGCGCGTTGGCGCGGAACCAGTCGCGTTCGATCTCGCGCAGGTTGGCGCGCTGCGCGTCGCTCAGCGCCTCGTCCCTGGCCCGGGCGAGATGGTTCTTCAGCGCCGGGTCGGTGCGCATGCCGTGCAGCAGCATCGCGACTTCGGCCATGGCCTGGCCGCGCGCCACGTTGCCCTTGGGCGGCATGTTGGCGGCCTGGTCCCAGGCGCAGATGCTTTGCAGGTGGCCGATTCGGTACAGCCGCTGCCAGGTGGCGGCGAGCGCGTCGTACGAGGGCGTGGCGGTCGTTGTCATCTTGTCTCCCTGAAAGGCTGTGGGCGCATTCTCGCCGCCCGCGCGCCCCGGCCCGCCTCCCCATTTGCCCGGAATGCCCCGGCGCGGGCCGTTCACCCGCCGTGCGCCTGGAACCAGGGCTTCACGAAGGGCCACAGCCAGACCAGCGCGGTGGTGTAGAACAGGTAGCGCAGGAACTTGCCGATGGCCATGTAGCCGACGCAGGGCCAGAACGGCAGCCGCAGCCAGCCGGCGATCGCGCACAGCGGATCGCCGACGACCGGCAGCCAGCTCAGCAGGCAGGCCCGCGTGCCGTAGCGCTCGACCAGCGCCCGGGCGCGCCGGCTGGCCGGGCCGGGCGGCTTGCGGTGCGCCAGGCTCTCGTAGGCGCGCTCGGCGCCGTAGCCGGTGGCCCAGCTGATCGCCCCGCCGAGGGTGTTGCCCAGCGTCGCCACGACGATGGCCCACCAGGTCAGCGACGGGTTCATCAGCACCAGCCCGGCCAGCGCCGGCTCGGAGCCGAGCGGCAGCAGGGTGGCCGAGACGAGGGAGACGACGAACAGCGTCAGCAGGCCGTACTGCGGCAGCGACAACCAGGCGATGACCCCGGCGAACCAATGATCCATGGCGCGCATTGTGTCCGAACGTGCTTGTTCGCACGCGCCAGCGGCGTCCGCGCCACGGACGCGGGAGCGCCGCCGGGCTATACTTCTGCCTCGTTTTGCAGCACATCGACCGTGCCCGACCCCGCTCGACAGCAGGCGCGCTGCCCTCCTCCTCCCCGAGACCCCGACCCCCATGCACATTGGCGCGATCGAGCTGCCGAATGCCCTGTTCGTCGCCCCCATGGCCGGGGTGACCGATCGGCCGTTCCGCATGCTGTGCAAGCGCCTGGGCGCGGGCTACGCGGTCAGCGAGATGGTGACCTCGCGCAAGGACCTGTGGCACACGCTCAAGACTTCGCGGCGCGCCAACCACGACGGCGAGACTGCCCCGATCTCGGTGCAGATCGCCGGCACCGACGCCGCGATGATGGCCGACGCCGCCCGCTACAACATCGACCGCGGCGCCCGCATCATCGACATCAACATGGGCTGCCCGGCCAAGAAGGTGTGCAACAAGTGGGCCGGCTCGGCGCTGATGCAGGACGAGCCGCTGGCGCTCGAGATCGTCGAGGCCGTGGTGGCCGCGTGCGCCCCGCACGACGTTCCCGTCACCCTGAAGATGCGCACCGGCTGGTGCGACACCGAGCGCAACGCGCTGCGCATCGCGCGCGCGGCCGAGAGCGCCGGCGTGGCGATGGTCACCGTGCACGGCCGCACCCGCGAACAGGGCTACAAGGGCGTCGCCGAGTACGACACCATCGCCGCCGTCAAGGCCGCGCTGCGCATCCCCGTGGTCGCCAACGGCGACATCGATTCGCCCGCGAAGGCGGCCGCCGTGCTGCGGGCCACCGGCGCCGATGCGCTGATGGTGGGCCGCGCGGCGCAGGGCCGGCCGTGGATCTTCCGCGAGATCGCCCACTTCCTGGCCACCGGCGAGCTGCTGGCGCCGCCGGCCACGCGCGACGTCGCGCGCTGGCTCACCGAGCACCTGCACGACCACTACGGCCTGTACGGCGAGCACCTGGGCGTGCTCACCGCGCGCAAGCACATCGGCTGGGCCGTCCACGCCCTGCCGGGCGGGCCCGAATTCCGCGCCGTGATGAACACGCACGCCGACTGCCGCACGCAGCTGGCCGGCGTCACCGACTACTTCGACCGCCTGGCCGACCGCCACGCGCTGTGGCCCGCCGCCAACGATGCGCTGCTCCGGCAGGAAGCGTGAAGACCTGACCGAAAAGCAGAACAAGCCAAGAGCATGAGCAAGAAACAGATCGAAGCCTGCGTCCGCGAGACGCTGGAGCAGTACTTCAAGGACCTGCACGGGGTCGAGCCGAACTCGATGCACGAGATGTTCCTCAGCACGGTCGAAAAGCCGCTGCTCGACGTCGTGCTGCGCCACGCCGACGGCAACCAGAGCAAGGCCGCCGAGTGGCTGGGCATCAACCGCAACACCCTGCGGCGCAAGCTGCTCGAACACAAGCTCGTCGACCAATAGGGTTCGCCCCCGGCCCGGGCCGCCCGCTTCGGGCGCAAGCTGCGTCCGCCGCCCTTCCCCCTTTTCCATTCCTCCTGACGGCTTCGCGCCGCACCGCACCATGTCCCTCACCGCCCTGCTCTCCGTATCCGACAAGACCGGCATCGTCGACTTCGCCCGCACGCTGCACGAAAGCGGCGTGAAGCTGCTGTCCACCGGCGGCACGGCCAAGCTGCTGGCCGAGAGCGGCCTGCCCGTGACCGAGGTCTCGGAAATCACCGGCTTTCCCGAGATGCTGGACGGCCGCGTGAAGACGCTGCACCCGCGCGTGCACGGCGGCCTGCTGGCGCGCCGCGACGTGCCCGAGCACATGGCCGCGCTGAAGGAACACGGCATCGGCACCATCGACCTGCTCATCATCAACCTGTACCCGTTCGCCAAGGCCACCGCGCGCGCCGACTGCACGCTGGAGGACGCCATCGAGAACATCGACATCGGCGGCCCCGCGATGCTGCGCGCCGCCGCCAAGAACTGGCAGGACGTCGCCGTGGTCATCGACCCGGCCGACTACCCGCAGGTGCTGGCCGAGCTCAGGTCGCCCGCCGGCCTGCAGCGCAAGACCAAGTTCGCGCTCGCGAAGAAGGTGTTCGCCCACACCGCGGCCTACGACGGCATGATCACCAACTACCTCACCGCGCTGGCCCCCGACGCCGAGCTGCACGGCGAGGCCGTGCCCGCGCGCGGCGAATTCCCCGCCACGTTCACGCTGCAGCTCACCAAGGTGCAGGACATGCGCTACGGCGAGAACCCGCACCAGAGCGCGGCGTTCTACCGCGACGCGCAGCCGGTGGCCGGCACGCTGGCCGGCTGGCACCAGCTGCAGGGCAAGGAGCTGTCGTTCAACAACATCGCCGACTCCGACGCGGCGTGGGAATGCGTCAAGACCTTCGACGTGCCGGCCTGCGTCATCGTCAAGCACGCCAACCCGTGCGGCGTGGCCATCGGCGCCAGCGTCGCCGAGGCCTACGCCAAGGCCTTCAAGACCGACCCGACCTCGGCCTTCGGCGGCATCATCGCCTTCAACCGCCCCCTCGACGGCGCCGCCGCCGAAGCCGTGGTGCGCCAGTTCGTCGAGGTGGTGATCGCGCCGGCGGTCTCGCCGGAGGCGCGCGCGATCTTCGCCGCCAAGCAGAACGTGCGCGTGCTGGAGGTGCCGCTGCCCGCGGGCGCCGCGGCCATGAACGTGCTCGACTTCAAGCGCGTGGGTGGCGGCGTGCTGCTGCAGTCCACCGACTCCCGCAACGTGCCGGCGTCCGAGCTGAAGGTGGTCACCAAGGTGCAGCCGACGGCCGAGCAACTGGTCGACCTGATGTTCGCCTGGAAGGTGGCCAAGTTCGTCAAGAGCAACGCCATCGTCTTCTGCGCCGGCGGCATGACCATGGGCGTGGGCGCCGGCCAGATGAGCCGCATCGATTCCGCGCGCATCGCCGGCATCAAGGCCGAGAACGCCGGCCTGTCGCTCAAGGGCACCGCGGTGGCCAGCGACGCGTTCTTCCCGTTCCGCGATGGTCTGGACGTGGTCTGCGACGCCGGCGCCACCTGCGTCATCCAGCCGGGCGGCTCGATGCGCGACGAGGAAGTGATCAACGCCGCCGACGAACGCGGCATCGCCATGGTGCTGACCGGCACCCGCCACTTCAGGCATTGAGCACCACGGGCGCGGCGCCCCGGGCGCCGCGCGCAGCCCGCACGGCGCCAGCCCCTACACTGGCGCCATGACAAGAGCCGATGCAATGGGCTTCGTGCTGGCGGCCGTCGCCCGGCTGATCACCGGCGCGCAGGGCCACTGGAAGGGCGTGCCGCCGAAGGCGGAACAGCGCATCTATTTCGCCAACCACCAGAGCCACCTCGACTGGGTGTTGGTGTGGGCGACGCTGCCGGCCGACCTGCGCGCGCGAACGCGCCCGATCGCCGCGGCCGACTACTGGACGACCACGCCGCTCAAGCACTGGCTCACGCGCGAGGTGTTCCGCGCGGTCTACGTCGACCGCGAGCGCAAGGAGGGCGGTCCCGACCCGCTGGCGCCGCTGATCGAGGCGCTGGAACAGGGCGACTCGCTGGTGATCTTTCCGGAGGGCACGCGCAGCAACAAGGGCATGCCCCAGGACTTCAAGAGCGGCCTGTACCGCCTGGCGCTCCAGTTCCCCGGCGTGCAGCTGATCCCGTGCTGGATCGACAACGTGCAGCGCGTGATGCCCAAGGGCGAAGTGGTGCCGGTGCCCATCCTGTGCACCGTCACCTTCGGGGCGCCGTGCAATTTGCTGCCCGACGAGGCCAAGGCCGACTTCCTCGCGCGCGCCCGTGACGCCGTCATCGCGCTGAAGCCGGGGGGCGCGCCGTGAGCTACCTACAGTCGCTGACGGCCACGCAGCAGGTCGGCCTGCTGTTCCTGATCGTGTTCGGCGGGCTGCTGCTCGTGTCGGCCGGCGCCGTCTTCATCGCGATGCGCGACAAGTCGCCGCAGGACGACCACGGCCTGACCAAGTTCGCCGCCGACCTGCGCGCCACCTGGATCGGCGCGCTGGTGTTCTGGCTCGCCTGGGTGTCGGGCGCACCGGGCGCCACCTTCCTGTTCGCGGTGTTCTCGTTCCTGGCGCTGCGCGAGTTCGTCACGCTGATGCAGACCCGGCGCGCCGACCACCGCAGCCTGATGCTGGCGTTCTTCGTGGTGCTGCCGGTGCAGTACCTGCTGGCCGGCAGCCGCAGCTTCGACCTGTTCACCGTGTTCATCCCGGTCTACGTGTTCCTCGCCATCCCGGTGCTGAGCGCGCTCGGCGGCGACCCGCTGCGCTTCCTCGAGCGCAACGCGAAGATCCAATGGGGCGTGATGGTGTGCGTGTTCGGACTGTCGCACGCCCCGGCGCTCCTGCTGCTGGACTTCCCCCACATGCACGACCGCGGCCCGTTCCTGGTCTTCTTCCTGGTGGCCGCCACCGTGACGGCCCAGGTGCTGGAGACCTTCATCAGCCACCACCTGCGCCGGCGTCCGGTGGCGCGCATGATCGACCGCAGCTTCGGGCTGCGCGCCTGGAGCCTGGCCTGCCTGGGCTCGGCCGTGGTAGGCGGGCTGCTGTTCTGGATCACGCCGTTCAAGCTGCCGCAGGCGATGGTGATGGCGCTGATCGCCGGCGCGGCCGGCACGCTGGGCGAGTTCGTGATGACCGCGCTCAAGCGCGACGCCGGCGTCAACTACTGGGGCAACGCCGGCCAGGTGACCGGCGCCGTGGGCCTGCTGGACCGCGTGGCGCCGCTGTGCTTCGCCGCGCCCGTGTTCTTCCACTCGGTGCGCTGGTACTTCCAGCTCAAGTCATGATCCGCATCCTCGGCATCGACCCCGGCCTGCGCACCACGGGCTTCGGCGTGATCGAGTGCGAGGGCGCGACGCTGCACTACGTGGCCAGCGGCACCATCAGCACGACGAAGCACGCCGTGGGCGACCTGCCCGGGCGCATCAAGGTGCTGTTCGAGGGCGTGCGCGAGGTGGTGCAGCGCTACCAGCCGCAGCAGGCCGCGATGGAGATCGTGTTCGTCAACGTGAACCCGCAGAGCACGCTGCTGCTGGGCCAGGCGCGCGGCGCGGCGATGGCCGCGCTGGTGGCGGCCGACCTGCCGGTGTCCGAGTACACCGCCGTGCAGATGAAGAAGGGCGTCGTCGGCCACGGCCAGGCCAGGAAGGAGCAGGTGCAGGAGATGGTGGCGCGCCTGCTCGCGCTGCCCGGCCTGCCCGGCAAGGACGCCGCCGATGCGCTGGGCCTGGCCATCATGCACGCCCACGCGGGCCGCACGATGGCCGCGCTGGCGGCCGCCACCCCGCTGGCGCGACGCCAGCACGCCCAATTCCGCGGCGGTCGTACATACTGACGCCCAACCACCCCTCCTTCGAGATCCCATGGCCGACGCAACACCCTACTTCGGAATCGCTCCCTTCGTGCTGGGCATGAGCCGCGACGTCGTGCGCGGCGCCGCCGGCAAGCCCGACTCGGTCGAGACCTCGCGCGACGACGAAGGCAACGCGGTCGAGACCTGGTTCTACCAGGGGGGCGAGATCGAACTCGAGTTCGAGGCCGTGCCCGATTCCAAGCTGGAGTCGATCACCGCCTGGTCGGCCGACACCACCGTCAACGGCGTGGCCATCATCGGCTGCGAGGTCGACGACCTGCCGCGCCTGGCCGTCGAGGCCGACATCCGCGACCTCGAGCTCACCGACGACTTCGCGGACTCCGGCAAGTGCTACCAGAGCGAGCAGCACGGGCTGATGTTCTGGGCCGCCAAGGGCAAGGTCGTCAACCTGACGATCTTCCCGCGTTTCGACGACAGCGGCGAAGAGCCGCAGTGGCCGGAGTAGGCGCCCGAACGCGCGTCCCCGACTCTTCGCGAGGCCGGGCCGGCACCGTCAAGCCGCCGCCTCGAACGTCAGCTCGAGCCGCAGCCCCTGCGGATCGCTGAGGAACACCTGGTGCAGCGGAAAGCCGGGGACGGGACGCTCGTCGAAGAGGATGTTGCGGTCGTTCAGGCGCTGGCGCGTCGCCTCCAGGTCGCGGGCCGAGAACGCGATGTGGTCCAGGGGCCCGGTCTCCCGGGCAGGCCGGCTGGCGAGCACGCCGGCCAGGTGGACGATGGCCGCGCCGTCGGCGTAGAGCCAGTGGCCCGGGAAGCTGAAGTCCGGCCGCGGCCCCTCGGCCAGGCCCAGCACGCCGACGTAGAACTCGCGCAGTTCGACGAGTTCCTGCGGCCGACAGCGCAGCGTGAAATGGTTGAGTCGCCCGATGTGCATGATCCCTCCCCGCGCGGGTTCGCCCGCGTGGACGGCCATCATGCGCGCCGGCACGACCCCATGGCAACGGGTCGATCGGGGCGTTCATGCTTGCATTGTTTTCACATGTCAGTTATTCTTGACACGTGAAATCGAAGACTACTGAACAGGACGGCGACCAACTGCTGGCAAGGCTCGCGGCACTGGCCAGTCCGCACCGGCTGCGCATCGTCGCGGCGCTCGCCGCGGGCGGGCGCAACTACGTGAGCCAGCTGGCGCGCGACCTGGGGATCAGTCGGCCGCTGCTGCACCTGCACCTGCAGAAGCTGGAGGAGGCCGGTCTCGTCACGAGCCGGCTCGAGCTGTCGCAGGACGGCAAGGCCCTGAACTTCTTCGAGGTCGCCGATTTCCTGATCGAACTCTCGCCGGCCGCCATCGCCCAGGCGGCCGCCTCCCTGACGAACCCTGCCGACTCCTAGAGGTGCCCATGTCCGAAAGCGTCTACTTCCTCACCATCGCCCTGCCGTTGGCCACGATCCTGGTCGTGTTCGGCATGCGCTATCGCGCCCTCGTCCTGCAGGCCCGCGCCCAGGCGGCCGGCGGCGTCGCGAATGCCGAGGCCGCCACCGCGCTGAAGGCGATCGCCGTGTCGCTGGACGACGTCCGCACGCGCCTGGCCGCCATCGAGAAGATCCTGAAGCAGGTGGAATGATGGTCGCCGCCACCGTGTTCACTCCGCGCGCCGTCCCCACCTGGCGCCTGCACCTGCTGCGTGCCATGTACCTGCTGATCGTGGTCGGCCTGGCCAACCTCGTCTGGCCGCAGTTCTTCCATCGCACCCAGCCGTGGGCGTTCATGGACGGCGTGGAAGCCTGCATGCTGGTGGCGTTCTCGACGCTGGCGCTGTTCGGCCTGCGCTATCCGCTGCAGTTGCTGCCCATCCTGCTGTGGGAGCTGACCTGGAAGACGATCTGGCTGGGCGCCATCGCGTGGCCGCTGTGGACGTCCGGCCACATGGACCCGGCCACGCGCAGCAACGTCTTCCCCTGCTCGCTCGTCGTCCTGGTGGCGCTCGTCATCCCGTGGCGCTACGTGTTCGACCACTACGTCCGCAAGCAGGGCGACCGCTGGCGCGCGGCGCGATGAACGAGCAGCGCAACCAGGCCCGGCGCGCCGGCCTGCTCTACACGATGGTCGCGTTCACCGCGCCGATCGGGCTGATGGTCGTGCCCGGCCGACTGATCGTGGCCGACGACGCCCGCGCCACCGCGGAGCGGGTCGCCGCCAACCTGCCGCTGCTGCACCTGGGCATGGCCAGCGAACTGTTCCACCAGGCCATCGAGGTCTGGCTGGTGCTCATCCTGTACAACCTGCTGCGGCCCGTCTCGGTGCCGCTCGCGCGCCAGATGCTGGCGCTGGGGCTGCTGCCGATCCCCATCATGTTCCTCAACGTCCTCAACGAAGTGGCCGCCGGGCTGCTGGCGACGGGTCCGGCGTGGCTGTCGGCCTTCGACCGGCCGCAGCTCGACGCGCTGGCGCTGCTGTTCCTGCACCTGCATGCCCAGGGCCAGCAGGTGGCGGCCGTGTTCTGGGGCCTGTGGCTGTTCCCGTTCGGCCTCCTGGCGTTGCGCTGCGGCTTCATTCCCAAGGTGTTCGGCTGGCTGGTGATCGCAGCCGGCACCGGCTACGTCGCGGGATCGATCGCCGCCCTCGTCGCGCCGGGGCTGGCCGCCGCCGCGGCGCTGCCCACCCTGCTGCTGGAATTCGGCGAGCCGGCGATGATCCTGTGGCTGTTGCTGGTGGGCGCGCGCAGGCCCCGGCGCCAGGGCGTTGCGGGCGCATGACGCGACGAACGCTGCCTCAGGTCGGCGCGACGGCCGAGGCCGCCGCCTTGCCCGGCGGCGCGCACCCGGCGCGCTGCTCGGCCCAATAGAGCACGTTGCCGATCACGACGACCGAGCCCGAGTCGATCGCGCTGGCCGCCGTCACGCCGAGTCCCGCGGCGATCGTGATGCAGTCCTGCTTGTAGCTGCAGTTGTTGATCGCGCCGACCGGCACCGTCTGCAGTTCCATGTGGTTCGTGACAACGCGGCAGTCCGGGTCGTCGCCGTTCACCGTCCTGGGCACGACGACACAGGCGCAGGCCAACAGGCCGGCGGCCAGCGCGGTGCCGAGGGCGCGCATCAGGACACCGGACCCACCCCGCCGCCCCAACCGCCGCCCAGTGCGCGATAGACCGCGATCCGGTTCTGCAGCAACGCCAGCTTGACCTGCACCAGCGCCTGCTGCGACGCGAACAGCGAGCGCTGGGCGTCGAGCTGGTCGAGCGAGCTCGCCACGCCGTTGGTGAACAGCAGGTTGGCCAGCTTGAAGCGCGCGGCCTCGGCGTCGGTCTGGGCCTGCTGGGCGGCCAGCTGTTCGACCAGCGTCGCCCGGCCGGCCAGCGCGTCGGCGACGTCGCGGAACGCGGTCTGCACCGCCTTCTCGTACTGCGCGGTCGCGATGTCGCGCTGGGCCTCGCTCACGCGCAGGTTGTTGCGGGTGCGGCCGGCGTCGAACAGCGGCAGCGTCACCTGCGGGATGAAGCTCCAGGCCGCATGGTCGAACAGGCCGCCGAGCGAGGTGCTGGCGGTGCCGTAGCTGCCGGTCAGCGAGATGGTGGGGAAGAACGCGGCGCGCGCGGCGCCGATGTTGGCGTTGGCGGCGACCAGCTGCTGCTCGGCCTGGCGCACGTCGGGGCGCTCCAGCAGCACCTCCGAGGGCAGGCCGGCGGGCACGTCGGGCAGCGTCATGTCGTCCCAGGCCGGCGCGTCGGGCAGCGGCGCCGGCAGCGGGCCGCCGACCAGCAGCTCGAGCGCGTTCTGGTCCAGCGCGCGCTGGCGCTGCGCCGACACGAACGCGACGCGTGCGGTCTCGACCAGCGACCGGTTCAGCTGCAGGTCGATGCTGGAGGCCACGCCGTTGTCGAAGCGCAGCTGGACCAGCCGGAGCGAATCGGTGCGCGTGGCCAGCGTCTGGCGGGCGACCTCCAGCAAGGCCTGGTCGCCGGCCAGCGCGTAGTAGGCATTGGCCACCGAGGCGACCAGCGAGATCTGCGCCGCCTTGCGCGCCTCCTCGGTGGCGGCGAGCTGGGCCAGCGCGGCGTCGGTGAGCGAGCGCACGCGGCCCCACAGGTCGAGCTCGTAGCCGGCCACGGCCAGGCCCACGCTGTCCACCGTCTGCAAGCCGGTCTCGCGCGTGTGGGCGCCCTGCAGGTTGATCGTCGGGAACTCGCCGGCGCGGCCCAGGCCCACCTGCGCCCGCGCGACCTCGATGTTGAGCATCGAGACGCGCAGGTCGCGGTTGTTGGCCAGCGCGGCGGAAATCAGGCGGGCCAGGCGCGCATCCTGGAACCAGGCCTGCCACGGTGGCGGCGCGGGCACGGCACCGCCCTGCGCGGCGCCGGGGAAGCTGGCGGCCACCGGTGCGGCCGGGCGCTCGTAGCGCGGTGCCATCGTGCTGCAGGCAGCGAGCGCGCCGGCCAGCGCGGCCAGTGCCACGGCGCGCAGTGCGCCGGAAGGGGCTCGGGAAATCGTCACGAAGTCCTTGCGAAGCTTGTCGTCGTGCATGGCGTTCACTCCTTGAACGAACGCGATTGGGAGTGCGCGAGGTCGAAGTCGTGCTGGCGCCGGCTGCCCTTGAACAGCGAGCGCACCAGCACGAAGAACAGCGGCACGAACACCACGCCCACCAGCGTGGCGGTGGCCATGCCGCCCATCACGCCGGTGCCGATCGCGCGCTGGCTGGCCGAGCCGGCGCCGCTGGAGATCGCCAGTGGCAGCACGCCCAGCATGAAGGCCAGCGAGGTCATGATGATCGGCCGAAAGCGCAGGCGGATGGCCTCCAGCGCCGCCTCGACGACGCCCTTGCCCTGCGCCTGCAGGTCCTTGGCGAACTCGATGATCAGCACCGCGTTCTTCGCCGACAGGCCGATGATGGTGATCAGGCCCACCTTGAAGTAGACGTCGTTGGCGAAGCCGCGCGACCACGCGCCCAGCAGCGCGCCCAGCACGCCCACCGGCACCACCAGCAGCACGGCCACCGGGATGGACCAGCTCTCGTAGAGCGCGGCCAGGCACAGGAAGACGGCCAGCATCGAGAAGCCCAGCAGCAGCGGCGCGGTGGAGCCCGAGAGCTTCTCCTCGCGCGACTGGCCCGTCCACTCGAAGGCGAAGCCCGCGGGCAGCTGCGCGGCCAGCCGCTCCATCTCGGCCATCGCCTCGCCGGTGCTGTGGCCGGGCGACGCGTCGCCGGCGATGCGCATGGCCGGATAGCCGTTGAAGCGCACGCTCTGCACCGCCCCGGTGACCCAGCGCACGTTCGCGAAGGCCGACAGCGGCACCGGCTGGCCGCTGGCGTTGATCACGTTCAGGCGCAGCAGGTCGTCGGGCTGCATGCGCGCCTGCTGGTCGGCCTGCACCACCACGCGCTGCAGGCGGCCGGCGTTGGGGAAGTCGTTGACGTAGGCCGAGCCGAAGCCGGTGGAGATGGCCGCGTTGATCGCGGCGAAACCCACCCCCTGGCTCGCGGCGCGCTCGCGGTCGATGGTCACCTCCAGCTGCGACGCATCCTCCAGGCCGTCGGGGCGGATGCCCGCCAGCAGCGGGTCCTTGGAGGCCAGGCCCAGCAGCTGGTTTCGCGCGCCCAGCAGCGCCTCGTGGCCCAGGCCGCCGCGATCCTGCAGGCGGAAGCTGAAGCCCGAGGCGTTGCCCAGCTCGGGGATGGGCGGCGGGCTCAGCGGGAAGATGGACGCGTCGCGCACGCGCGAGAGCGCGCCGAAGGCGCGCCCGGCGACCGCCTGCGCGGCGTGCGCCGTGCCCTTGCGCTCGTCCCAGTCCTTGAGCGGGACGAACGCCAGGGCGGCGTTCTGGCCCGAACCCGAGTACGAGAAGCCCAGCACGCTGACCATGCTCTGCACCTCGGGCTGCTTGAGCATGTAGCCCTCCACCTGCTTCATCACCTCGAGCGTGCGATTGCGCGTCGCGCCCGGCGGCAGCTGCACGTTGACGATCAGGTAGCCCTGGTCCTCGCCGGGCAGGAACGACGCCGGCAGCTTGACGAAGAACGCGACCACGCCGCCGACGATGACGACGAACAGCATCAGCATCACGCGGCGGCCCATGCGGCCCAGCGCCCGGCCGACCAGGCCCTCGTAGCCGTGCGAGATCCGGTCGAAGCTGCGGTTGAACAGCCCGAACGGGCCGCGCCTGGCATGGTGGTGGCCGGCCTCCACCGGCTTGAGCAGCACGCCGCACAACGCCGGCGTCAGCGACAGCGCCATGAACGCCGAGAAGGAGATCGAGGCCACCATGACCGTCGAGAACTGGCGGTAGATGTTGCCCACCGCGCCGGCGAAGAACGCCAGCGGCACGAAGACCGAGATCAGCACCACCGTGACGCCGACGATCGCGCCCTGGATCTGGCCCATCGCCTTGCGCGTGGCCTCCAGCGGCGGCAGGCCCTCGCTGCTCATGATGCGTTCGACGTTCTCGACGACCACGATCGCGTCGTCGACCACGATGCCGATCACCAGCACCATGCCGAACATCGTCAGCACGTTGATCGAGTAGCCCAGCGCCAGCAGCACGCCGAAGGTGCCCAGCAGCGCCACCGGCACGACGATGGTGGGGATCAGCGTGTAGCGCCAGTCCTGCAGGAACACGAACATCACGACGAAGACGAGCGCGACGGCCTCCAGCAGTGTCTCGACGACCTGGCGGATCGAGATCCTGATGAAGCGCGAGCTGTCGTAGGGGATGCTGTACTTCACGCCTTCGGGGAAGTAGCGCGACAGCTGCGCCATGCGGGTCTTGATGGCATCGGCCGTCGCCAGCGCATTGCCGCTGGGCGACAGCTGCACGCCGATGCCGGTGGACGGCTCGCCGTTCAGCCGCGCCGAGGTGGCGTAGTTCTGCGCCCCCAGCTCCAGGCGCGCGACGTCGCGCAGGCGCACCGAGGAGCCGTCCGGGTTGGCGCGCAGCACGATCGCGCCGAACTGCTCGATGCTGGTGAGCTGGCCCTGCACCACCACCGTGGCGGTGATGCCCTGCGTCAGCACGTTGGGAATGTCGCCGATGCTGCCGGCCGACACCTGTGCGTTCTGCGCGGCGATGGCGGCGTTGACGTCGCTCATCGCCAGCTTGTAGCTCACCAGCTTGGCGGGATCGACCCAGATGCGCATCGCGCGCTCGGTGCCGAACAGCTGCGCCTGGCCGACGCCGGGAATGCGCTGGATCTCGGGCAGCACGTTGCGCGACGCGTAGTCGCCGAGGGCCACCGGGTTGTAGGCCGGGTTGTCCGAGGACAGGATCGTGAACAGCAGGAAGTTCGAGCGCGCCTTGTCCACGCGCACGCCCTGCTGGGTGACGGCCGAGGGCAGGCGCGGCGCCGCGCGCGAGAGGCGATTCTGCACGTCGACCTGCGCCAGGTCGGGGCTGGTGCCCGGCTCGTAGCTGACGGTGATGCTGCCGGTGCCGTTGGACTGGCTGACCGACTCCATGTAGATCATGCCCGGCGAGCCGTTGAGCTCCTGCTCGATGACGCTGATCACGGCCTCGTCCATCGTCCTGGCCGACGCGCCCGGGTAGGTGGCGTTGAGCACGATGGTGGGCGGGGCGACCGGCGGGTACTGCGCGATGGGCAGCTGCGTGATCGCCACGCTGCCGAACACGAGCACGAACAACGCGATGACGATCGCGAAGATGGGACGTTCGATGAAGAACTTGGCCATGGCGGGCGCCCGGTCAGCGGCTCGCGGCCGCAGCGGGCGTGGACGCGGCGGACCCGGCCGCGCTCCAGGCCACCGGCCTGACGCCGGTGCCCGGACGGATCTTCTGGAAGCCGTCGACGATCACCTGCTCGCCCGCCTTCAGGCCGTCGAGGACGATCCAGTTGCCGTTCTCGCTGCCGCCCAGGCGCACGACGCGCACCGAGGGCCTGCCGTCGGCGCCCACCACCATCACGGTGTCGTTGCTGGTGGTGCGCTGCACGGCCTGCTGCGGCAGCAGCACCGCCGCGCCGACCTGCTGCTGCGCGATGCGGCCGCGCACGTACATGCCGGGCATCAGCGCGCCGTCGGGGTTGGGCACCTTGGCGCGCACGTTGACCTGGCCCGAGGTCGGGTCGACGCTCAGGTCGGAGAACAGCAGCCGGCCGGCCTGCGGCAGCTCGCCGCCGTCGTCCAGCGCGATGCGCACGGGAATGGTCAGGCCCAGCGACTTCGCCTTGCCGCTGGCGAACGCCTTGCGCAGCCGGGTGATGTCGCTGGCCGGCTGGGCGAAGTTCACGTAGACCTGGTCGACCTGCTGGATGACGGCCAGCTGCGTCGCCTCGGTGGCCGACACCAGCGCGCCCTCGGTGACCAGCGCCTGGCCGATGCGCCCGCCGATGGGCGCGGTGACGCGGGCGTAGTCGAGGTTGAGCTGCGCCGTCTGCACCGCGGCCCGGGCCGCGGCCACGTCGGCGGACGCCTGCGCGGCGGCCGCGGTGGCGGCGACGAAGTCCTGCTGGCTGATCGCGTTGGCCTCGCGCAGCGGCTTGTAGCGAGCGAGCAGGCCGCTGGCCTGCTGCTCGCCGGCCTGCGCCTTGGCCAGCGCCGCGTGCGCGCTGTCGAGCGCGGCCCGGTAGGGCGCCGGGTCGATCTGGAACAGGACGTCGCCGGCCTTGACGTCGCTGCCTTCGGCGAACAGGCGCTTCTGCACGATGCCGGTCACGCGCGCGCGCACCTGCGCGACGCGGGCCGCCTCCACGCGGCCGGGCAGTTCGGTAGGCACGTCCAGCGCGCGCGGGGCCACGGTGACCACGCCCACTTCCGGCGCCGGCGGCGGGCCCGCGGGGGGCGCCTTGTCGCCGCAGCCCGCGAGCGCGAACAGTGCGGCCAGGACGGCGGCGGTGGCATGGGGCAGGCGCGGCGCGCGGGGAGCCAGGAGATGAGGCATGCAGCTTGTCTCTTCGGTGTTGTTGTCGATCGGCGCAGGTCGCCGGGGTCCCTGGAAACGGCACGCCGACAGGACGCACCGGGCAAGGCGCGGCGCGAAACGTGGACGACGGGTGGGCGCGGCGGGAGGCGAGGACCTGCGTGCAGGGACGGGTGGCCCGGGGCCGCGCGCCAAAATCATAAGCTGGTTTACTTGTCCCGCTCCGTCGCCGGGGAATGCCCGGGCCCGGCCCCCGTTCAGAAGCGCTTGAACAGGCGCAGCGCCACGCGGTAGGCACCGAAGCGCCAGCCGTGCAGCCAGGCCTCCAGCCGGGCGCGCATCGGCGCCTCCACCTGTTCGCTGGCCTCCAGCACCTCGTGCCAACGGCCGGCCTTGCGCAGTTCGACCGCGCGCCGCGGCCCGGGGATGGCGGCCCGGCCTGCCACCCCGATGCGTTCGGCGCAGAGGGCGCGCAGCACGTCCGACAGGGTCGCGAAGCCGATGGTGTGGGCCGGTGCCGCGCCGCCGTCGGCCGTGCGCGGGAAGGTGATCAGCGCGAACGCCCGGCGGTCCACCACCAGGTAGCCCGCGTCCAGCCGCACCGGCGGGTCGACGTGGCGGCGCGCGTCGACCACGTGGGGCAGGTTCACCACGCGCAGGCCGGTGGCCTCCAGGCAGGACTGCAGGCAGCGGCGGACGATCAGGGAGCGCAGGGACATGGACGCCTGGAGGCGGGACGACAAACCAGCATTCTCGCCTGCCCAGCTCGACAGCAGCCGCATGCGCTTGTCACCAGGCCGGCGCCAGCTCCGCGAAGCCCGCCGGCGCCTTGCGTTCGTCGTCGAACGTGACCGTCTCGTACGCGGCGGGATCGGCCAGCAGCGCGCGCAGCAGCAGGTTGTTCAGCGCGTGGCCGCTGCGGTAGGCCGTGTAGCTGGCCAGCAGCGGATGGCCGACCACGAACAGGTCGCCGATCGCATCGAGGATCTTGTGCTTGACGAACTCGTCGTCGTAGCGCAACCCGTCGGCGTTGAGCACCCGAGAGTCGTCGACGACGATCGCGTTGTCCATGCTGCCGCCCATGGTCAGGCCGCGCGAGCGCATCAGGTCGAGATCCTTTGTGAAGCCGAACGTGCGGGCGCGTGCGATGTCGCTCTTGTACTTGCCGCCGCCCATGTCGAAGCTCACCTGCTGGCCGGTGGCGTCCACCGCCGGGTGGTTGAACTCGATCTCGAACGTGAGCTTGAAGCCATGGTACGGCTCGAGGCGCGCCCAGGCGAGCGACGCGCCCTCGCCGCGGCGCACCTCCACCGGCTTGACCACGCGCAGGAAGCGCTTGGGCGCGTCCTGCAGCGCGATGCCCGCGCTCTGCAGCAGGAACACGAAGCTGGCCGACGAGCCGTCGAGGATGGGCACCTCGTCGGCGGTGATGTCGACGATCATGTTGTCGACGCCCAGGCCGGCGCAGGCCGACATCAGGTGCTCGATGGTCTGCACCTTGGGGCCGCCGGGGTCGCCGCCGGGCGAGATCGTCGAGGCCATGCGGGTGTCCGACACGGCGCTCGTGTTGACGGGGATGTCGACCGGCTGCGGCAGGTCGACGCGGCGGAACACGATGCCGGTGTCCGGCGCCGCGGGCCGCAGCGTCATCTCCACCTTCTGGCCGCTGTGCAGGCCCACGCCGACGGCGCGGGTGATGGACTTGAGCGTGCGTTGCTGGAGCATGCCCCGATTGTAGGGACTGCGCCCCGACCCTGCCCCGGCGAGGCCAAACGATACGTGCATCGCGGTGATGCACGAAATCAATGGCCGGCCGGCTCAGGGCGGCCCGAGCAGCACCGTCAACCGCGCCCGGACGCCGTGGGCGGCGCGCAGGTCGCGCGCCAGCGCCAGCCACTCGTTGAAGGCGATGCGGACCGGGTTGTGGCTCAGGAGCGGCTTCGTGAGCCCGTAGCGGATCTCGATGTCCGGGCGCAGCGCCACGAAGCTGCCGAACAGGCGGTCGAACACGATCAGCGAGCCGCCGTAGTTGCAGTCCAGGTACTCGGGGTTGCTGGCGTGGTGCACGCGGTGATGCGTGGGCGTGTTGAGCACCCACTCTAGCGGCCCCAGCTGCGGCAGCCAGTCGGCATGCAGCCAGAACTGCCAGAACAGGCCGGCGGCGAGCAGTCCGAACACGGCCGGCGCCGGAAACCCGAACCAAACCAGCGGCGTGAAGAAGGCGACGCCGCCGCCGAGGCGGCCAGTCCAGCCCAGCCGCACCGCCGAGGCCAGCAGCAGCTGGTTGCTCGAATGGTGGACCGAGTGCGTGGCCCAGAACCAGCGCACGCGGTGCGTGAGGCGATGGTGCCCGTAGTAGGCCAGCTCGACGAGCAGGTACAGGCCCAGCCACGTCGCCGCCGAATCCATGCGGAGTGTCGCCAGCCGGTGGGACCAGGCGAATGCGGGCAGGGGCGCCGCCAGGCCCAGGCCCAGCAGGTCGGCGCCGCGCCGCGCCAGCGCGACGCCCAGTGACGCGGCGACGCCGCGCAGGTCGGTCGGCCGGCGCCAGATGTAGCGGCGCAGCAGCGCCTCCGCCACGACGACAAGCAGCAGGCCCAGCGCCAGCACGCCGAGGGCGCGCGGCAGGTGCGGCGCCGCGGTGAACGGCGCGCCGGCCAGGAGCGGGTGATCGGCCATGTGCGGGCTGCGGGGGGCACTCAGTGGGTCACGACCACGGTGCCGGTGCGGCCTTGCGGGCCGGTCACGGTGGTCGTCGAGCCGCTGGTCGAGCGCTGCGTGCTGCGCGTGGACTCGCTGCCGTTGGCGTGCGTGATCGTGGCCGTGGTGGCGCTGGCGCTGCGGCTGACTGCGCGCACCCGGCTGTTGCCGTTCGGCCCGGTGGTGGTGTCGGTGACCTGGCCGGGGCTGCGTTCCACGGTACGGGTGGCGATCTGGCCGTTCGGGCCGGTGACGGCGGTGTGGCGCGTGCCGGCCTGGGCGACGCCCGTGGCGAGGACGAGCGCGGCGAGGGTGACAAGGGTGCGGGACGTGGTCATGGAACAGGACTCCTGGGTCGAGGTGGGATGGATCGCCTGGTGCAGGCCTTCATTCAACGACCGGCGGTCGGCGCCGCCGGCCACGCACCGCGACGAAATGCGACAGGGCTGAAACATCTCGCGCGCCCGCGAGGCGCGCCTCTACACTTCGCTCGTCCCCACCTTGCCCCGCCGCCGCGCCGCGATGACCTCCAAGCCGCTGATCCTGATCGTCGACGACGACGCCGAGCTCTCGGGCATGGTCGTCGAGCTGCTGCAGCGCGAAGGCTGGGCCACGCACGCGGTGCTGACCGGCGGTGACGGCGAGCGCGACCTGGCGGCACTGCATCCCGAGCTCGTGCTGCTGGACGTGATGCTGCCGGACGCCAACGGCTACGACCTGTGCCGGCGCTGGCGCGCGCTGCAGCCGGCGCTGGGCATCGTGATGCTCACCGCGCGCGGCGATCCGCTCGACCGGGTGCTGGGGCTGGAGATCGGCGCCGACGACTATCTGGCCAAGCCCTTCGAGTCGCGCGAGCTGGTGGCGCGCGTGCGGGCGCTGCTGCGCCGCGCCGCGCCGAGTCGCCGCTGCTGCGCTTCGACGGCCTGGTCATCGACCTGCTGCGGCGCGAGGTGCGCGTGGGCGAGCAGGCGCTCGCGCTGACCAGCGTCGAGTTCAAGTTGCTGGTCGCCCTGGCGCGCGCGCCCGGCACTGCGCTGTCGCGCGAGGCGCTCAGCGACGCGGTGCAGGCCGGCAGCTACCGGCCCCAGGACCGCACCGTGGACGTGCAGGTGGCGCGCCTGCGCCGCAAGCTGCAGGAGGTGCAGCCGGGCGCCGACTGGATCGACACCGTGCGGGGCGAGGGCTACGTCTTCGTGCCGCGCTGAGGGGCGCACCCGCATGGCCGCGCCCACCCTCTTTCGCCGCCTCGTCCTCTGGCAGGCGCTCGGCTCGTTCGCGCTGCTGTTCGTGTTCAGCGGCGTGTTCTACGTCGAGCGCAACCGCACCATCGCCCGGCTGACGGCGCAGCGCTGGGCACCGGCGCTGCGCGCCGCGGCCGGCTGGGGCGAAGGGGTCGCCCAGGCACCGCCGGCGGTTGCCGTGCGCATCAGCGCGCAGCGGCCCGACGACGCGATCCCCTCGAACAGCTGGGCCCCGCGCATCGCCACGCTGCGCTCGACGCTGCGCGAAGGCGGGGTGCCCGCCGGCGAGGTCGTGTTCACGCGCGACGTGCCGCGCGCGGTCACCTGGATCGCGGTCGCCACGCCGGACGGCGCCACGCGCTGGCTGGGCATCCAGGACGAGGTGGTCGAGTCGTACGCCGTGCGGCGGCTGGCCGTCGCGCTGGTGCTGGGCTTCGCGGTAGTCAGCGCGGCGAGTTGGGCGCTGGCGCGCCGCCTCACGCGCCCGCTGGAGGCGCTGCGGCGCCGCATCGAATCGCACGACGCCCGCGACGCCTTGCCGGCCGAGGCGCCCGCCGACGGCACGCCGACCCTCGAGATCTCCGCCATCGAGACCGCATGGCTCGCGCTGGCCGACCGCCTGGCGCACCAGGAGAGCGAGCGGGCGCTGCTGCTGGCCGGGGTGTCGCACGACCTGCGCAGCCCGCTGGCGCGCATCCGCATGGCCGCGGAGCTGCTGCCCGAGACGGACGGCGTCGCCGCGCGCCGCGCCAGCATCGTGCGCAACGTGGACGTGGCCGATCGCCTGATCGCCAGCTTCCTGGACTACGTGCGCGCCAGCGAGCTGCCGCTCGCGTCGACGGTGGACGTCGTGGCGGTCGCGCGGCGCCTGCGCGAGGCCCGCGACGAGCCCGCCGACGTGCTGGCCCTCGAGGCGCCGGCCCGGCTCGACGTCGCGCACACCCACGAGCTGCTGCTGGAACGCCTGCTGGCCAACCTGGTCGACAACGCGATGCGCCACGGCAAGCCGCCGGTGCTGATGCGGCTGGGCATCGACGGCGACCAGGCGGTGCTGGACGTGCAGGACCACGGCCCGGGCATCGCGCCGGCCGCGCAGTCGCGGCTGACGCAGGCCTTCGCGCGCGGCGACGCGAGCCGCGGCACGCCGGGCACCGGCCTGGGCCTGGCGATCGTTCAGCAGATCGTGCGCCGCATGGGCGGCACGCTGGGCTTCGAGCGCGTGGCGGGCCTGCCGTGCGTGCGCGTGCGGCTGCCGCTGCACTGAGACCGGCCCCGCGGACACAGCCTGTTTCAAGGGCATGACAGGCTTGTCGCATATCGCCACGGAACGTCGGTCGCGCCGCGGCCACGCGGGTCGAGACTGCGGTCACGGGGCTGACGGTTCGGCCCCTTCCAACCTGCCCAGGAGCACGGCCATGACCCCGCAATCGACCCCCTCCCTGCCCACACGCTTCGCCGCGCGCCGCGTGTCCATCGCCGCGGCGCTCGCCTGCGGCCTGCTGCTGAGCGCCTGCGGCGGCGGCGACGCCGCGTCCACGCCGGCGACGTCGCTGTCGCAGCCCGACGCCACCGCCGACGCGGCCAACGCCACGTCCAGCGGCAGCGACACCACCACGGCGCTGGACACGGTCATCGACACCACGTCGCTGCTCGCCGCATCCGCCGCGCAGGCGGCCGTCGCGTCGTCGGCGGACCGGATGCAGGCGCTCTCGGCGCCGGCGGAAGCCCGCCCGGACGCCAGCCCGCCCGTCACCAACGTGACCGTGAACTGCGCCGGCGGCGGCACCGCCACGCTGAGCATCACCGGCGGCACCGTGGCCGGCCAGCTCGACGGCCAGCTCGACGCCGGCGAACACTACAGCGTCACCTACGCGCAGTGCACCGGCCAGGCCGGCCATGCGCAGCTCGACGGCCAGGTGGCGATGGACGTGGTCAGCGCCGACCACACGACGTCGCCTTCGTCGGTGGCCGTCGACCTGACCGTCACCCACCTCGCGCTGACGCTGCCGTCCGGCGGCGCGACGCTGGACGGCACGGCCACCGTCTCGCGCAGCGTGGCCACGGCCGGCGGCATCACCACCACCACCTCGCACGCGACGGTGCCCGCCGCGACGCTGGCCACGCGCTACAACGCGCGCAGCGGCACCTTCACGCTGAGCGACCTCGACGCCACGCGCATCGTCACGTCCAGCGCCGGCGTGGTCACCGGGTCGGAGTACAGCGGACACCACACGCTGGCCGGCACGGCCAATGGCCGCACGTTCTCGATGACGGTGGCGACCACGGGCAACGTGCTCTACGACGCCACGGGCGCGCTCGTCTCGGGCGCCTGGACGGTGGTGCGTCCCCGGGCCACGATCGCGACGGCGCTCGCCAACGGCATCGTCGTCATCACCGTGGACGACGGCAACGACGGCACGATCGACCACACGTGGACGTTCCCGGTCGGGCAGCTGGCCGCCGCGGCGGGTTGAACGCCCGCGGGGTCAGAGTCCCAGCATGTCGCGCTCGATGAAGTGGATGCAGCGCTCGACGCGCGTCGCCAGCTCGGTCCTGACCAGCCGCGCGTTGTCGGCGCTGAAGTCGGTGAAGGCCGCGCCGTGGTACTCGGTGCCGTCGGGCATCTGCAGGCAGCCGCCCTCGGCCATCACGGCCCGGGTCTGGCGGTCGATCAGGCGCGCCCGCGCGACGTAGGTGACGAAGTAGTCGGAACGCGGGTGCGGGATGTTGGACACGCCCCAGGACACGGTGGCCACCGTCAGCACGTAGCGCGCGTCGCGCGGCGCCGCGGCGACGATGGCCGCCGCGTCGTCCGTCGCGGCGCGGCCGCGCGCGGGCAGGATCACGGCGCCGCGACGGCCGGCCAGCCGGTCGCCCAGCAGCGTGGCGATGTCCTCGGCCGGATCGCCGATGTGGTTGTCGGCCAGCAGCTTCGCGCCCTGCGCGTTCATGTCCGGGATGCCCAGCGGGCCCAGCGCGACGTCGCGGGTCAGCATCACGCCGAAGGTCGACGGCTCCTGGATCACGATCGCGACGCTCTGGCCCTGCAGCTGGGTGGCGAACGACTCGCTCAACGGGGTCGGTTCGATGGTGGTACAGCCGGCCAGGAAAACGGACAACGCGGCGGCCGCAGCCGCGGCACGAGGAAGGGTCATGGCGGGTTCCGGGGAATGCGTGCCGTCAGACGTTGTCCGACTGCGTCTGCGGGGTCTCGTGGCGGATGCCCTTGAGCTCCTGCTGCACGTCGTTGGTCATGTAGGCGAGGAACGCGATCAGGCCGACATAGAGCAGGCCGTACTCCCAGCGCACGCGCGGCGTGACGTCGTAGAAGCGCTGGTTGGCCGGATGGTCCTTGTTGAAGTTCAGCGCCGTGAACACGTGCGGCGCGGCGAGGATGGCCACCAGCAGCAGGATCATGCTGAAGTGGTACCACAGCAGCACGCCGATGATGGGCACGCCCAGCAGCCAGATGCGCGGCGACAGCACGGCCGTGATGCGGCCGCCGTCCAGCGGCGGCAGCGGGATCATGTTGATCAGGTTGATGAAGAAGCCCGAGTAGGCGACCGCCAGCAGCCAGCTCATGCCCTGGTCGCGCGCGAGGAAGTACGCCCCGATCGCCCCGACGGTGCCCAGCATCGGCCCGGCGAGCGCCACGTAGGCATCGGTCTCGGCGTCGTGAGGGCTGTCCTCCAGCTTCACCCAGGCGAACGCGAACGGGATGAACATCGGCAGGCCCACCCGCAGCCCGCGCTGGCGCGCCGCGACGTAGTGCCCCATCTCGTGGATGAACAGCATCGCCACGATGCCCACGGCGTAGCGCCAGCCGAACACCAGCGCATACACGCCGATGGACAGCAGCATGGTGCCGACGGTGCCGAACAGCTTGCCGAACTTCAGGCCGGCGAACAGCAGGAGAAGAATGCGAGACATCGTGCGCAACAGATCCGCGTCGGCCTCAGGCGCCGTGCGGCGACTGCGGCGGCGCCGGGCCGTCGCCCAGGTCCAGGTCGAGGGCGGGCGCGGGGGCCGGCACGTGGGCCGACGGCGGCTCGGCGATCGTGTTGGCGAAGGCCGCGCCGTCCGCCGCCGCCGGCGGTGCCGACGCGGCCGGCACCGCCTTGGGCGTGCGCTTGAAGAACTTCATCACGCCGCCGCCAAACACCGCCAGGCCGATGATGATCAGCTTGGCGAACTTGGCCAGGAAGGCGAGCGCCAGCGCGATGAAGCCCAGCTTGTGCGCGGCCACGCCCACTACCAGGGCCGCCAGGCCGTACTCGGCCACGTGGTCGGTCTTGGCGTCGAAGTCGGCGTAGTGCTTGCCGGCGTTGTAGTCGAGCGCGGCGAGCTGCTGCTCGGCCACCGGCTTGAGGCCCGGCAGCTCGGCGAGCGACGTGACCATGTTCAGGCTGAAGTAGCCGTCGCGGCCCAGCGCGTAGGTGTTGTAGTTGACGTTGAGCGGCTCGTCGGCCTTGGCGCCGATCTCGCGCGAGGTCATCGCCCAGACCAGGCGCTGCTTGCTGCTGTCGTAGCGCGGCGTTTCGGACCAGCCGACGATCTCCAGGCCCGGCTCGCCGGACTTGGCGCGCTCCTTGTTCTGCTCCTCGGTGCCTTCCTTGAAGCTCTTGAGCATCTCGTCGGCGTCCCAGGTCTTGGCGTCGTCGTCCTTGATGTAGCCGGCCTTGTGGAAGCGCACCGGCATGAACCAGTTCGCCTTCGGGTCGCGCGGCAGCAGCAGGCCCGGCATCTCCGGGTTGCTGCCCGGGTTGCCCCACATGTTGACCAGCCTGTCGGCCTGCGGCTGTGGCACGAACACCTCGCCCGCGGGCACGTGGAGCACCGCCTGGTCGAGCAGCGGCACGTCCACCGGCCCTTTCTTCGCGGCCTGCGCCACGTCGTCCCAGACCTTGCGCTGCTCTTCCTCGCTCGGCACCGCCAGCGCGGCGCCGGCCAGACCCAGCAACACCGTGGCCACGCTCGCGGCCGCCATCATTCCGTGCACCTTGCGCATCGCGCCCTCCCTGTCAGGTCACTGGCCCACGGGCGCGCGTCGGCGGCGTCTGCCCGTGCTCTTGCGGGCGCGCCTCACCTCCGCGCGACGCACGCCCATCCACGATACGCCTCGCCGGGGCGAGGCGGGATTCTTAGTCCGCCTGCTTGCGCAGGAATGCCGGAATCTCGATCTCGTCCATGCCGTGCGAGCTCAGCGCCTCGACCTTGGCCGCGGCGTGCTGGCGATGGCGCCAGACACTGGGCGTGCCCAGGTGGCCGTAGTCGGTGCTCGACGGCATCGCCGGCGCGCCCATGCCGGCCTGGGCGTGCGCGGCGCCCATGGCCGGCGTGTTGCCCATCGTCTGCGGCATCGGCGAGCTCATCATCGGCAGGTTGTCGGTGCCGGTGCGCAGCGCCTGCGTGGTCTGGATCACCGTCAGCGGCGCCTGGGCACGGCGCGACTGCGACAGGCCGGTGGCGATCACCGTGACGCGCAGCTGGTCGCCCAGGCTCTCGTCGTAGGCGGTGCCGAAGATCACGTGCGCTTCCTCCGCGGCGTAGCGGCGGATGGTGTTCATCGCCAGCTTGCTCTCCGACAGCTTGAACGTGGAGCGCGAGGCGGCGATCAGCACCAGCACGCCCTTGGCGCCGGACAGGTCGATGCCCTCGAGCAGCGGGCAGGCCACGGCCGCGTCGGCGGCCTTGGTCGCGCGATCCGGACCGGTGGCGATGGCGGTGCCCATCATCGCCTTGCCAGGCTCGCTCATCACGGTCTTGACGTCCTCGAAGTCGACGTTGACCAGTCCCGGGATGTGGATGATGTCGCTGATGCCGCCGACGGCGTTCTTCAGGACGTCGTTGGCGTAGGCGAACGCCTGGTCCTGCGTGACGTCGTCGCCCAGCACTTCCAGCAGCTTCTCGTTGAGCACGACGATCAGCGAGTCGACGTTGGCCTCGAGCTCGGCGACGCCGGCGTCGGCCGACTTCATGCGGCGGTTGCCCTCGAACTCGAACGGCTTGGTGACCACGCCGACGGTCAGGATGCCCATCTCCTTGGCCACGCGCGCGATCACCGGCGCGGCGCCGGTGCCGGTGCCGCCGCCCATGCCGGCGGTGATGAACAGCATGTTGGCGCCGGCGATCGCGGCCTTGATCTCCTCGACCGCTTCCTCGGCCGCGGCCTTGCCCACCTCGGGTTTGCCGCCCGCGCCCAGGCCCTTGCCGCCCAGCTGGATGATCTGGGTCGCGCCCGAGCGGTTGAGCGCCTGGGCATCCGTGTTCGCGCAGACGAACTCGACGCCTTGAACGCCTTCGTTGAGCATGTGCTCCACGGCGTTGCCGCCGCCGCCGCCCACGCCGATGACCTTGATCTGCGTGCCTTGATCAAACGGTTCAATCATCTCGATCGCCATGATGTTTCCTTCCTAGAAGCTGTTGCAGTTGCCTGTGCCAAAAACCGGTACCCCAAATCCCAAAGAGCCTGCGACTCGATCGCGTCGTGCGCGTCGCGTCTTATGTGGATGACGCCTCTCAAGGAAACGCCGGGCCGTCCCAAGTTTCCTTGCCCCCCGCTGGGGGAGGGCCGGGCGTAGCCCGGACCAGGAGGTCGTCGATCCTTCGTCATCAGAAATTCCCCATGAACCAGTCGCGCGCCTTGCCGAAGAAGGTCTGCATCGAGCCGGCCTGCGCCGCAGCCTTGTGGCCCCGGCTGTGCGCCACGCGGGCTTCCTCGAGCAGGCCCATGACGGTGGCCGAACGCGGGTTGGCGACCATGTCGAACAGCGCGCCCGAGTAGGTCGGCAGGCCCTTGCGGACGGGCTTGAGGAAGATGTCCTCGCCGAGCTCCACCATGCCCGGCATCACCGCGGTGCCGCCGGTGAGAACGATGCCCGAGGACAGCAGCTCCTCGCAGCCCGACTCGCGGATGACCTGGTGCACCAGCGAGAAGATCTCCTCGACGCGCGGCTCGATCACGCCGGCCAGCGCCTGGCGGCTGAGCATGCGCGGCGGGCGGTCTCCCAGGCCCGGCACCTCCACCTGCTCGGTGGCGTCGGCCAGCAGCTGCTTGGCCACGCCGTACTCGACCTTGATCTCCTCGGCGTCCTTGGTGGGCGTGCGCAACGCCATCGCGATGTCGCTGGTGATCAGGTCGCCGGCGATCGGGATCACGGCCGTGTGACGCACCGAGCCGCCGGTGAAGATGGCCACGTCGGTGGTGCCGGCGCCGATGTCCACCAGCGCCACGCCGAGGTCCATCTCGTCCTGGGTCAGCACCGCCTGGCTGGATGCGCTCGGGTTGAGCACCAGCTGGTCCACCTCGAGCCCGCAGCGCCGCACGCACTTGACGATGTTCTCGGCCGCGCTCTGCGCGCCGGTGACGATGTGCACCCGCACCTCGAGCCGGCTGCCGCTCATGCCGATCGGCTCCTTGACCTCGTGGCCGTCGATCACGAACTCCTGCGGCTCGACCAGCAGCACGCGCTGGTCGTTCGGGATATTGATCGCCTTGGCGGTCTCCACCACGCGCGCCATGTCGGTGGGCGTGACCTCGCGGTTGTCGCGCACGATCACCATGCCGGTGGAGTTCTGCCCGCGGATGTGGCTGCCGGTGATGCCGGTGTAGACGCGCGAGATCTTGCAGTCGGCCATCATCTCGGCCTCCTTCAAGGCCTGCTGGATGGACTGCACCGTGGCGTCGATGTTGACGACGACACCGCGCTTGAGGCCGTGCGTCGGCGCGACGCCCAGGCCGGCGAGCCGCAGTTCGCCGCCCGGCAGTATCTCGGCGACGACGGCCATCACCTTCGCGGTGCCGATGTCCAGTCCGACGACGAGATCCTTGTATTCCTTGGCCATTGCTGTCCGTTTCCTGTTACTGCTTGGAGGCTTGCTGGGGTTGCTTCGCGTCGGCGGCGATCGACAGGCCCTTCAACTTCACGGCATAGCCCTCGGCGTGCCGCAGGTCCGCGCTCTCGAGCGGGGCGTGGAACTTGTGCAGCACCTGCGGCAGCGTGCGGATGAAGCGCGTCGTGCGTTCCACCACCTCGTCGGGCGTGCCGCGACCGAGCTCGATGGCGGCGCCGTCGTCCAGGTCCACCTTCCAGCTGCCGCGGCCCGACATGCGCAGCGCGGTCACCTCGGCATCGAGGCCCGCGAACATCGGCTGCAGGCGGCGGTACATGTCCAGCACCTGGGCCGACGAGCCGTCGGGGCCGGCGAACTGGGGCAGGCTGTCGTCCTCGACGTCGCCGACGTTGGCCTCGAAGACCTCGCCGTGGCTGTTGACCATCTTGTCGCTGTTCTCCTCGCCTTCCCACAGCGCGACCGGCTGGTGTTCCTCGAGCGCGACGACCAGCTTGTCGGGCCACACCCGGCGCACGACGGCGCGGCGCACCCAGGGCACCTGCTCGAAGGCGGCGCGGGTGTGGCCGAGATCCATCGTGAAGAAGTTCCCGGCCAGGTGCGGCATCGCATTGGCACGCACGGTGGTCACGCTGTTGCGCTGCAGGTCGCCCTCCAGGCGCACGTCGCTGAACTGGAACTGCGGCCGCCGCGCGACCCAGGCGAAGCCGGCCGCCACCAGTGCCAGCAGCGCCAGCGTGAACACGACGACGGCGATCGCGTTCATCAGGCGCACGTCCACCGGCAGCGCGCCGACGGGCGCGGCGGTGGGGGTGGCGGGTTGGCGCAGCAGCATGGCGGTCTCAGGCGTCGGCGTCGGGTTGTTCGTTCTTCGCGGCCTTGCCGCCCTTGCCTTGCGGGTCGAGCGCCGCAGTGGCGACCAGGTGCGCGCACAGCGCCTCGTACGACAGGCCCACGGCGCGCGCGGCGATCGGCACCAGCGAGTGCGTGGTCATGCCGGGCGAGGTGTTCATCTCGATGAGGAACGCCTTGCGGTCGCTGTGGCGCACGATGAGGTCAGCGCGGCTCCAGCCGCGGCAGCCGAGCGCGCGGTAGGCCGCGACGGCCAGCCGCTGCACTTCCTTTTCCTCGGTCTCGGCCAGGCCGCTCGGGCAGTGGTACTTCACGACGTCGGTGAAGTACTTGTTCTGCAGGTCGTACTTGCCTTCGGGCGCGACGATGCGCACGACCGGCAGCGCCATGATGTCCATGCCCTCGCCCACCAGCGCCACCGTCACCTCGTCGCCGTCGATGAACTCCTCGCACAGGACGTCCGCGTCGTAGCCGGCGGCCAGCTCGACCGCCTCCTTCATCTGCGACCAGCTCCTGACCTTGGTGACGCCCACCGACGAGCCTTCCTGCGGCGGCTTGACGATCAAGGGCAGTCCCAGCTCGTCGGGCACCTTGCCGATGTACTTGTCGACCTGCTCGTCACGGCTCAGGACCCGGCTGCGCGGCGTGGGCAACACCTCGGCGCGCCAGACCCGCTTGGTCATGATCTTGTTCATCGCGATGGCCGACGCCATCAGGCCCGGCCCGGTGTACGGGATGCCCATCAACTCCAGCGCGCCCTGCACGCAACCATCCTCGCCGTGGCGCCCGTGCAGCGCGATGAAGCAGCGCGCGAAGCCCTCGCGCTTGAGATCCTCCATCGGCCGCTCGGCCGGGTCGAACGCGTGCGCGTCGATGCCGCCCGCCTGCAGCGCCGCGAGCACGCCGTTGCCCGACAGCAGCGAAATCGCGCGCTCGGCCGACGTCCCGCCCATCAGCACGGCCACCTTGCCGAGCTTCCGCGCATCCTCGCGGGTCAACGAGATGAAGTTCATTGCGCGCCTCCGTTCATGGTCTGTGCCTTCATGTCCGCCACGCGCTGCGGCACCGCGGCGATGGAGCCCGCGCCCATCGAGATCACCACGTCGCCGTCGCGCGCATGGTCGACGATGGCCGCCGCCAGGTCGCCGACGTCGTCGACGAACACCGGGTCGACCTTGCCGGCGACGCGCAGCGCGCGCGCCAGCGACCGGCCGTCGGCGGCGACGATGGGTGATTCGCCGGCCGAGTACACCTCGGTCAGCAGGATCGAGTCGGCCTGGCCCATCACCTTGACGAAGTCCTCGAAGCAGTCGCGGGTGCGCGTGAAGCGGTGCGGCTGGAACGCCAGCACCAGGCGGCGCTGCGGGAACGCGCCGCGCGCGGCGGCGATCACCGCGGCCATCTCCACCGGGTGGTGGCCGTAGTCGTCGATCAGCGTGAACGTGCCGCCGCCCTTGTCGGCGTCCACCGGCAGCTCGCCGTAGCGCTGGAAGCGGCGGCCGACGCCGGTGAAGCCCTCGAGCGCGCGCGCGATGGCGGCGTCGGGCAGTTCCAGCTCGGTGGCCACCGCGATCGCGGCCAGCGCGTTGCGCACGTTGTGCTCGCCGGGCAGGTTGAGCGTGACCGCGAGGTCGGGCATCTGCACGCCGTTGCGGCGCTGGCAGGTGAACTGCATCTGGCCGCCGGCGAGCGCGCGCACGTCGACCGCGCGCACCTGCACGTCCTCGTTCATGCCGTAGGTGATGACCGGGCGCGAGATCATCGGGATGATGGAGCGCACGCCAGGGTCGTCGCCACAGACGATGGCCGAGCCGTAGAACGGCATGCGGTGCAGGAACTCCACGAACGCGGCCTTCAGGCGCGCGAAGTCGTGGCCGTACGTGTCCATGTGGTCGGCGTCGATGTTGGTGACCACCGCCAGGATGGGCATCAGGTTCAGGAACGACGCATCGGACTCGTCGGCCTCCACCACGATGTACTCGCCCGAGCCCAGGCGCGAGTTCGCGCCGGCGCTGTTCAGGCGCCCGCCGATCACGAAGGTCGGGTCGACGCCGGCCTCGGCCAGCACGCAGGTGACCAGCGACGTGGTCGTCGTCTTGCCGTGCGTCCCGGCGATCGCGATGCCCTTTCTCAGGCGCATCAGCTCGGCCAGCATCACCGCACGCGGCACCACCGGGATGCGCTTGGCGCGCGCCGCGATCACCTCGGGGTTGTCGCCCTTGACCGCGGTGGACGTGACCACCGCCTGCGCGCCGGCGACGTGGGCCGCGTCGTGGCCGACGAAGATGCGGATGCCCAGCTCGGCCAGCCGGCGCGAGGTCGGGCTGTCGGACTGGTCGGAGCCGGAGACGGCGTAGCCGAGGTTGTGCAGGATCTCGGCGATGCCGCTCATCCCGGCCCCGCCCACGCCCACGAAATGGATCTTCTTGACCGCGTGTTTCATGTGAGCACCCCTGGCGCATCGCGCCTCCCCGCCGAGCGGGGGTATGCCATCTTCGGGTGGCCGTTCGATGTCATGCCACGAGCCTTTCCAGTTCGTCTGCCACGCGGGCGGCGGCTTGCGGACGCGCAAGGGCCCGCGCGCGTTCCGCCATCGCGAGCAGGTTCGCGCGCGTGGCCGCGCGCAGCTCGGCGGCCAGGCGTTCGGGCGTGAGTTCGGTCTGCGGCAGGTGGCGCGCGGCGCCGCGCTCGGCCATGTAGTTCGCGTTGTCGCGTTGATGGGAGGTGGTGCTGATGACCAGCGGCACCAGGATAGAGGCGACACCGGCGGCGCACAGCTCGCTGACGGTGATCGCGCCGGCGCGGCAGACGATCAGGTCGCAGTCGGCCAGCCGGCGCGCCATGTCGTCGATGAACGGGATGACTTCCGCCTCGATGCCGCGCGCCTGGTACTCGGCCTGCACGGATTCCCAGTTCTTCTCGCCGGTCTGGTGGGTGACGCGGGGGCGTTCGCCCCTGGACAGCAGCTTGAGCGCCAGCGGCAGCGTCTCGTTGAGCACCTTGGCGCCCAGGCTGCCGCCCACCAGCAGCACCCGCAACGGACCGGCGCGGTGGGCGAAGCGTTCGGCCGGCGGCGCGATCGCCTCGATCTCGGCGCGCACCGGATTGCCGGTGACGATGGCCTTGGGCGTGCTGCGCGCGTCGGCGCCGTCGAAGCCGAACGCGATGCGGTCGCAGGCCTTGAGCAGCGTCTTGTTCGACAGCAGCAGCGCCGCGTCGGCGTTGACCAGCACCAGCGGCTTCTTCAGCCGGCGTGCCACCTTGCCGCCCGGCACGCACACATAGCCGCCCATGCCCAGCACTGCCGACGCGTTGCGGCTGCGCAGGATGTGCCGGCAGGCGCCGAATGCCGCCGCCAGTTGCAGCAGGCCGCGCAAGGTGCCCAGCAGGCCCTTGCCGCGCACGCCTGCGAAGTCGATCGTGTCCAGCGGGATGCCCGAGGGCGGCACGAGGCGGTTCTCCATGCCGGTGCGCGTGCCCAGCCAGCTGACCGTCCAGCCGCGCGCCTGCACCTCGCGCGCAACGGCCAGGCCCGGCATCACGTGGCCGCCGGTGCCCGCGGCCATCACGACGAGGTGGCGCGGCGCGCCGGTGCGCGGGGTCCGCACGAGGAGTTCGGCGCTCATGAGGCAACCTCCGCCCTGCGGGCTGCGGCGCGAGCACACTTCGGAGCGGCCGGGCGTGCGCTCATGTACGCCCCCCTCGCATCAGCGCGCGGCTTTCCATGTCGACCCGCAGCACCAGCGCCAGCGCCACGAGGTTGAGCACCACGCCCGAGCCGCCGTAGCTCAGCAGCGGCAGCGTCAGGCCCTTGGTGGGCAGCACGCCGAGGTTGACGCCGAAGTTGATGAACGACTGCGCGCCCATCCACAGGCCCACGCCCTGGCACATCAGGCCGGCGAACACGCGATCCAGCGCGATCGCCTGGCGGCCGATGATGAACAGGCGGCGGGTCAGCCAGAAGAACGCGGCGACAATGATGAACACGCCGACGAAGCCCAGCTCCTCGCCGATGACGGCCAGCAGGAAGTCGGTGTGCGCCTCGGGCAGGTAGTGCAGCTTCTCGATCGACGAGCCCAGGCCCTGGCCGAAGATCTCGCCGCGGCCGAACGCGATCAGCGAGTGCGTGAGCTGGTAGGCCTTGCCCTGCGCGTAGGTCGGGTTCCACGGGTCGAGGTAGGCGAAGATGCGCTGGCGGCGGAACTCGCTGAACACGATCATCAGCGTGAACGCGCCCAGCAGCACCGCCACGCTCAGCAGGAACATGCGGCCGTTGACGCCGCCCAGGAAGAGCACGCCCAGCGCGATCGCCGCGATCACCATGAACGCGCCCATGTCGGGCTCGGCCAGCAGCAGCACGCCGATCGCGCCGAGGGCGACCGCCATCGGCCACACGGCCTTGATGAAGTTCTCCTTGACGTCCATCTTGCGCACCATGTAGCTGGCCGCGTACATGCACATGCCCAGCTTGGCGAGCTCGCTGGGCTGGAAGTTCAGCAGGCCCAGCGGGATCCAGCGGCGCGCGCCGTTGACGCCCTTGCCGACGTGCGGGATCAGCACCAGGAACAGCAGCAGCATCGAGAGCGCGAAGATCCACGGCGCCCACTTCTCCCACACCGCGATCGGGATCTGCGCGGTGGCGAACGCGCACACCAGGCCGATGGCGATGAACAAGGCCTGGCGGCTCAGGAAGTGCGTGGGCGTGTACAGCGCGAAGCGGGGGCTGTCGGGCAGCGCCACCGAGGCGGAATAGACCATCACCAGGCCGAAGGCCAGCAGCGACGCCGTCACCCAGATCAGCGCCGAGTCGACGCCCATCACGCGCGCCGGGCGGCCCGCGTCCACCCAGTCGCGGATCGGCACGCGCTCGTCGGCCGTGGCCGCGGCGCGGCGGTTGCGGAACCATTCGGCCGGGCGAAAGCCGGGCCATTCGGGCAGGTGCTGCTTCAGCAAGGCGAAGACACTCATGCGAGGACCTCGCCTGCGTCATCCGCGATGCCGCGCACCGTCGCGCAGAACACGTCGGCGCGGTGCTTGTAGTCGCGGAACATGTCCAGGCTGGCGCAGGCCGGGCTCAGCAGCACGGCATCGGTGGACTGCGCCTGCGCGTGGGCCCAGCGGGTGGCCTCCTCCAGCGTGGCGTGGCGCTGGAAGCGCACGCCGGCCGATTGCAGCACCGCCTCGAGGGCGGCGGCGTCCTTGCCGATGGTCGCGGCGGCGCGCGCATGGCGGCGCAACGGCTCGGCCAGCGGCGTGAAGTCCTGGCCCTTGCCGTCGCCGCCCAGGATCACCACCAGCTTCGCCGGCGCGCGATCCTGGCCGAGGCCGTTCAGCGCGGCCACGGTGGCGCCGACGTTGGTGCCCTTGGAGTCGTCGAAGAACTCGACGTTGCCTATCATGCCCACCGGCTCGACGCGGTGCGGCTCGCCGCGGTACTCGCGCAGGCCGTGCAGCATCGGCGCGAGCGGGATGCCCACGGCGCTGGCCAGCGCCAGCGCGGCGAGCGCGTTGGCGGCGTTGTGACGGCCGCGGATGCGCAGCGCGTCGGCCGGCATCAGCCGCTGGACGACCAGGTCCTCCACGTCACCGGCCTTGCGCTTGATCGTCGGGTCGGTCTCCAGCGCGCGCACCAGCCACGCCATGCCGCCCTCGTCGACCAGGCCGAAGTCGCCCGGCTCGCGCGGCGCGTCGAGGCCGAAGCGCACGACGCGGCGCGCCACCAGCTTCGCGCGCTGGCCGCGCGCGGTCGGCTTGACGGTGACCGGCGGCGGGATCATCGCCTCGACGGCGGGGTCGTCGCGGTTGACCACCAGCACGGTGTCGGGCATCGCGGCAGTGCCGAAGATGCGCGCCTTGGCCGCGGCGTAGGCGGCCATCGAGCCGTGCCAGTCCAGGTGGTCCTGCGTCACGTTGAGCACCGTGGCCGCGCTCGGGTTGAAGTCCTGCACCTCGTCGAGCTGGAAGCTCGAGAGTTCGAGCACCCAGACCTGCGGCAGGTGGCTGAAGACCGGGGCGGCCGGCGGCGGCGGGATCAGGACGACGGACGGCGTGTCGTCGTCGGCCAGGCGCGCCTCGACCAGGGCCGCGGTCTCGGCGGCGAGTTCGTCGTCCGCGTGCGCTTCCTCGACGTCGTCGGCCAGTTGTGCCGGCACGTCGCTGCCGTCCAGCGCGGCGAGCTCGCGCAGTTCGTCGGCGTCCTCGGTCTCGACGGGCGCGGCTGCCCCGGCGTCGTCCGCTGGGGCGGGCTCGACGGGCATCTCGAGCGCCGCGTCGGGATTGGCCTTCGCCGCCGCCTTCGCCGCCCGCGCCTCGGCGCGCGCGGCCTTGGTCGCCGCGGCGTCGGCCTTGGCCTGCGCGGCGGCCGCGGCTGCGGCCGCCCTGGCCTCGTCGGCCGCGGCCAGCTCGGCGTCGAGCCGGGCCTTGCTCTCGGCGGCGACGCGCGCGGCCTCCTGGTCGATGGCGTCCTGCGCGGCCTGCGCGGCCGCCGCCTCGGCGTCGATCACGGCCTGCGCCGCCGCGGCTTCCGCGGCCTCGACGTCGGCGATGGCCTGCGCGGCCACCGCCGCGGCCAGCGTGTCCAGCATCGTCGGGCCGATGTTGCCGGCCACGGCCACGCTGCGGCCGGCGCGCTCGACCAGCTGGCCGGTGAGCGAGGTCGTGGTCGTCTTGCCGTTGGTGCCGGTGACGGCGATGATCCTGGGCGCGTAGCCGCGCTCGGCCTTGAGCTGGGCGAGCGCCTGCGAGAACAGGTCCAGCTCGCCGCGCACCGGCACGTTGGCGGCGCGCGCGGCCTGCAGCAGCGGCGCCAGGCGGGCGTCGCCAGGGCTCAGGCCCGGGCTCTTGTAGATGCGGGCGATGCCGTCCAGCGACTCGGCCGCGAGCGGGCCGGACACCAGCGTGCCGCCCGGCACGTCGGCGGCCAGGGCCGCGGCCTGCGGCGGGTGCTCGCGCGAGTCCCACACGCGAACGCGCGCGCCCTGGCCGGCGCACCAGCGCGCCATGGCCAGGCCCGAGGCGCCCAGCCCCAGGATCAGCACGTTCGTGTCGGCAAGATCGCTCATGTCTTTCAACGCAGCTTCAGGCTGGCCAGGCCCACCAGGCACAGCAGCATCGTGATGATCCAGAAGCGGATCACGACCTGCGTCTCGGTCCAGCCGGACTTCTCGAAATGGTGGTGCAGCGGCGCCATCTTCAGGATGCGCCGCCCCTCGCCGTACTTGCGCTTCGTGTACTTGAAGTACCCCACCTGCGCCATCACCGACAGCGCCTCGGCGACGAACACGCCGCCCATGATCCCGAGCACGATCTCCTGGCGCGTGATGACCGCCACGGTGCCCAGCGCGCCGCCCAGCGACAGCGCGCCGACGTCGCCCATGAACACCTGCGCCGGGTGGGCGTTGAACCACAGGAACGCGAGGCCGGCCCCGGCGATCGCCGAGCAGAAGATCAGCAGCTCGCCGGCCCCCGGGATGTAGGGGAACAGCAGGTACTTCGAATACACCGCGTTGCCGACGATGTAGGCGAACAGGCCCAACGCGCCGGCCACCAGCACCACCGGCATGATGGCCAGGCCGTCGAGGCCGTCGGTGAGGTTGACCGCGTTGCTCGCGCCGACGATCACGAAGTAGGTCATCGCGATGAAGCCGAACACGCCCAGCGGGTAGCTGACCGTCTTGAAGAACGGCAGCATCAGGTCGGCCTTGGGCGGCAGGTCGTTGGCGAAGCCGCTCTGCACCCAGCGCAGGAACAGCTCCAGCACCCGCAGGTTGGACGTCTCGGACACGCTGAAGGCCAGGTACAGCGCGGCCACCAGCCCGATCAGCGACTGCCACAGGTACTTCTCGCGCGAAGGCATGCCCTCGGGGTTCTTCTGCACGACCTTGCGCCAGTCGTCCGACCAGCCGATCGCGCCGAAGCCGAAGGTCACCAGCATCACGATCCAGACGAAGCGGTTGCTCCAGTCGCTCCACAGCAGGGTGGCGATGGCGATGCCGATCAGCACCAGCACGCCGCCCATCGTGGGCGTGCCGCGCTTGACCATGTGCGACTGCACGCCGTACTCGCGGATCGGCTGGCCGATCTTCAGCTCGGTCAGGCGGCGGATCACCCACGGCCCGAAGGCCAGGCCGATCAGCAGCGCCGTCATCGCGGCCATCACCGCGCGGAACGTGTGGTACTGGAACACGCGCAGGAAACCGAAGTTCTGCGGGTAGTGTTCCTGCAGCCAGGACGCGAGACTAAGCAGCATCGCCGGCTCCTTCGCGCGGGTCGTCGTGCGCGGCCAGTACCGCGACCGCGCGCTCCATGGCCATGAATCGCGAGCCCTTGACCAGCACCGCGCCGAAGGCCGGTTCGGCGGCCGACGAGTCGCCCAGCGCGGCCAGCAGCGCCGGCGTGTCGGCACAATGGCGCGCGCCGGCGCCGTAGGCCCGGGCGGCGTGCGCGCACAGCTCGCCGGCACACCAGAAGGCGTCGATGCCGCGCGCCTTGGCATAGGCGCCGATCTCCTGGTGGAAGGCCGGACCCTGGTCGCCGACCTCGCCCATGTCGCCCAGCAGCAGCCAGCGCGGGCCCGGCAATCCGGCCAGCACGTCGATGGCGGCGCGCACCGAGTCGGGGTTCGCGTTGTAGGTGTCGTCGACGAGCGGGATCGAGCGGCCGGCGCGGCGCAGCGACTTCAGCTGCGAGCGGCCCTTGACCGCGGTGAAAGCCTCGAGCCCGCGCACCACGTCGGCCAGCGCGATGCCGGCACCCAGCGTCGCCGCCGTGGCGGCGAGCGCGTTGCGCACGTTGTGGCGGCCGGCCACGCGCAGCGCGATGCGCGCCGAGCCTTCCGGCGTGGTCATCTCCACCTGCCATTCGGTGCCGACCCAGCGCGCACGGGCCGAGATCTCGGCGCGCGGCCACGCGCCGTCGGGCGCGTCGGCCAGCGCGAAGCGCAGGCAGCGCCGCGCGCCGGCCTGGGCCTGCCAGATGTCGACGTGCTCGTCGTCGCACGGGAACACCGCCACGCCGTCGGCCGGCAGCGCCTCGAGCGCGGCGCCGTTCTCGCGCGCCACGGCCTCGACCGTGCCCATGAATTCCTGGTGCTCGCGCTGCGCGTTGTTGACCAGCGCGACCGTTGGCCGGGCGATGTGCGCCAGCACGGCGATCTCGCCGGGATGGTTCATGCCCAGCTCGACCACCGCGGCCGCGTGCGACGCCCGCAGCTGCAGCACCGTCAACGGCACGCCGATGTGGTTGTTCAGGTTGCCGGCCGTCGCATGCGCGGCCTCGCCGTGCGCGGCGCGCAGGATGGACGCGATCATCTGCGTGACGGTGGTCTTGCCATTGCTGCCGGTGACCGCGATCACGGGCCCGGCGAAGCGGCGGCGCCAGCCGGCGGCCAGCGCCTGCAGCGCGGCCAGGGAATCGGCCACGGCCAGCCCGTCGAGGCCGGCCTCGGCGACGCCGTGCGTGCCGATCGCCGCCACGGCGCCAGCGGCGCGCGCCTGCGGCAGGAAGTCGTGCGCGTCGAAGCGCTCGCCCTGCAGCGCGACGAACAGGTCGCCCGCGCGCAGCGTGCGGGTGTCGGTGTGGACGCGCTCGAACGCGCGCGCGCCGTCGCCGACGAGTGCCGAGCCCGGCACCATCGAAGCAGCCTGCGCGAGCGTCATCATCGTGCTCATGCCGCGAGTCCCCGCTTCTTCAGGCCGGCCAGCGCCTCCTCGACATCGGAGAACGGCTGGCGCACGCCCAAGACTTCCTGGTAGTCCTCGTGGCCCTTGCCGGCGATCAGCACCACGTCGGCCGCGTCCGCGCCCGCGAGCACCTGCGCGATCGCGGCGCGGCGGTCGACGATCTTGACCACGGGGTTGCCGTCGAACGCGCCATCGGCGACCTGGTCGACGATCTTCTGCGGATCCTCGCTGCGCGGGTTGTCGCTGGTGACCACCACCGCGTCGGCCAGGCGCGCAGCGATCTCGCCCATCAGCGGACGCTTGGTGGCGTCGCGGTCGCCGCCGCAGCCGAACACGCAGTGCAGGCGGCCGCCGCGCGCGGTGGCCAGCGGGCGCAGCGCGGCGATGACCTTCTCGAGCGCGTCGGGCGTGTGCGCGTAGTCGACCACCACCTCGGGCTGGCCGACGGCGTTGGCGGCGACGCGCTGCATGCGGCCCGGCACCGGCGTGACCAGCGCGGCCACGCGCGCGGCGTCGGCCAGCATCACGCCCAGCGCGCGCAGGCCGCCGATGACGGCCAGCAGGTTGCTGACGTTGTAGTCGCCGATCAGCGTGGTGAGCACGGTCTCGCGGCGCGCGCGGCCACCCACGGCCACGTCTTCCGCCAGCGTGAAGGCGAGGCCGCCGTCGCGGTAGCCGATGTCCTCGGCGACCAGGCGGGCGCCCGAGTCGGCCCGCGTGGAGTACGTCCACGAGTCGATCTGGCCGCGGCGCAGCTCGTCGGCCAGCAGCGCGCCGGCGTCGTCGTCGATGTTGATGACCGCGGATTTCAGGCCCACCCAGCCGAACAACAGGCGCTTGGCGGCCCAGTAGTTGTCCATGTTGCCGTGGTAGTCGAGGTGGTCGCGCGTGAAGTTGGTGAACAGCGCGACCTCGATGCGCGTGCCGGCCAGGCGCTGCTCGACGATGCCGATCGAGCTGGCCTCGATCGCGCAGGCGGCGAAGCCGTCGTCGGCCATGCGGCGGAACGCGGCCTGCAGCAGCACCGGGTCGGGCGTGGTCAGGCCCGTGGCCTGGATGGTCCAGTCCTGCTTGGAATCGCCGGCGGCCACCGGCTGCGGCAGCGGCGGCACGCCCACGCCCAGCGTGCCGACGAAGCCGGCGCGCCGGCCCAGCAGGTTCAGCGTCTGCGAGGTCCACCACGCGGTCGAGGTCTTGCCGTTGGTGCCGGTGGTGGCCACCACCTTGAGGGCCTGGCTGGGCTCGTCGAAGAACGCCGCGGCGATCTGGCCGGTGGCGGCCTTCATCGACTTCAGCGTGGCGATGCGCGCGTCCTCGAAACCGAACGCGTCGACTTCCTTCTCCTCGACGAGGCAGGTCGACGCGCCCGCCGCCAGCGCGCTGGCGACGAAGCCGCGGCCGTCGTGGGCGTAGCCCGGCCAGGCGATGAAGGCGTCGCCGGGCTGCACGGCACGGCTGTCCGTGCGCAGCGTGCCGGTGACCCAGGACTTGAGCCAGCGGGCCGCGGCGGCGGGGGACTTCAGGCGCGTGAGCGGCATATCAGCGGCGCCCGGCCGCCCGAAGGCGCTGATGCGCCCCCGCGGGGGGCAGTGAACGGAGTGAGCGTGGGGGCTTCATGTCAGCGGCGCCCGGCCGCCCGAAGGCGCTGATACGCCCCCTCGGGGGGCAGCGAACTCAGAGAGCGTAGGGGCATGGTCATTTCAGTTCTCGGGGGTCTGGACGACGTTGGTCTGCGTGATCTGCGTGCGCACGTCGAGATCGGGGGCGACGCCCAGCAGCGGCAGCGTCTGCGACACCACCTGGCTGAACACCGGCGCGGCGACGTCGCCGCCGTAGTGCAGTCCGGCCGTGGGCTCGTCGATCATCACGGCCACGACGATGCGCGGGTGCGAGATCGGCGCCAGGCCGACGAACCACGGGCGGTACTTGTTCTGCGCGTAACCGTGGCCCTCGGCCTTGTAGGCGGTGCCGGACTTGCCGCCCACGCTGTAGCCCAGCGTACGCGCCTTCGGCGCGGTGCCGCCCGGCGACGCCACCATCTGCAGCATGGTCAGCAGCTCCTTGACCGTCTCGGGCTTGAACACGCGCGGGCCCGGGCCGGGCGCGGGCTGGCGCAGCATCGACACGTTCTCCAGCACGCCGTCGTTGGCGAACACGGTGTAGGCGCGTGCCAGCTGGAACAGCGAGGCCGACAGGCCGTAGCCGTAGGCCATCGTCGCCTGCTCGATCGGGCGCCATGTCTTGTACGGGCGCAGGCGGCCGGTGACGACGCCGGGGAAGTTGATCTGCGGCTTCTGGCCCAGGCCGATGGACGAGAACTTCTCCCACTGCTCCTTGGGCGTGAGCCGCATCGCCAGCCGTGCGGCGCCGATGTTGCTGGACTTCTGGATCACCTGCTGCACGGTCAGGATGCCGTTGGGCTCGGCGTCCTTGGGCGCGAAGCCGCTGATCACCAGCGAGCCCGGCGTGGCGTCGACCAGGCTCAGGGGCGTGACGATGCCCTTCTCGAGCGCGGCGCCGATGATGAACGGCTTCATCGTCGAGCCCGGCTCGAAGACGTCGGTCAGCGCGCGGTTGCGCAACTGCGCGCCCGACAGGTGATGGCGGTCGCCCGGATTGAAGCTCGGGTAGTTGGCCAGTGCCAGCACCTCGCCGGTGAGCGTGTCGATGACGACCACGCTGCCGCCCTTGGCCTTCTGCGCGATCACCTGGTCGCGCACGCGCTGGTAGGCGAAGAACTGGACCTTGGAGTCGATGGCGAGCTCGATGTCCTCGCCGTTGATCGGCCGCTGCGGATCACCGATGTTCTCGACGATGCGGCCCAGGCGGTCCTTGACCACCTCGCGCGAGCCGTCGCGGCCCTGCAGCTGCTGCTGGTAGGCGAGCTCGATGCCCTCCTGGCCCTTGTCCTCGTCGCCGGTGAAGCCCACCACGTGCGCGGCGGCCTCGCCCTCCGGATAGCGGCGGCGGAACTCGCTGACCTGGTGGATGCCCTTCAGGTCCAGCTGCTTGACGGCCGCGCCCACGCCGTCGTCGACCTGGCGCTTGAGCCAGACGAAGTTCGGGTTGCCGTCGAGGCGATCGTTGAGGTCGGCCACCGTCATGCCCAGCGCCTGCGCGAGCTGCTTCTTCTCGCCGGCGTCGGCCTCGACGTCCTTTGGAATCGCCCAGATCGACGGCGTGGGCACGCTGGTGGCCAGCAGCAGCCCATTGCGGTCGACGATGCGGCCGCGGCTGGCCGGCATCTCCAGCGTGTGCGCGTAGCGCGCCTCGCCCTGCTTCAGGTAGAAGTTGGTGGCGATGATCTGGATATAGGCCGCGCGGCCGATCAGCACCAGCGAGCCGATGCCCACCAGCACCACCAGGAAGCGGCTGCGCCACAGCGGCGTCTTCGACGCCAGCAGCGGGCTGTTGGCGTAGGTGACGTTGCTGACCGCGCGGCCGCGCGCGGACTGCGTGCGCTTGTTGGGCTTGTTGGGCCGGTTCATCGCGAGGCTCCCGCATCGGGCACGCTGGCGGGGGCGGCCGGCTGGGTCAGCGGCGCCGTCAGGGGCGCCGCGGCGAGGCCTGCGTCCACCACGTACTGCGTGTTGGCCGGCGTGGCGGCGCGCATGGCGAGCTTGGTGCGCGCGGTCGCCTCGACGCGCAGGTGCGTCGCCTGGCCCTGGCGCTCGGCCTCGAGGCGGCGGCGGTCGGACTCGAGCTGGCGCTCGATGCCGTGCGCGCTCTCGATGTCGGCGAACAGGCGGCGCGACTCGTAGCTGATCTTGACGAGGTAGAGCCCGCTGACGATCAGCACGATCGCGAGCAGGAAGTTCAGCCGCACCATGAAAGAGCCGGTATTCATCCGAGTCGCTCCGCCACCCGCAGGATCGCCGAGCGCGCGCGACCGTTGGTCAGCACCTCGGTCGGGCCCGGCTTGATGCGCCCGAGCGAGGCCAGGCGCAGCGAGCTCGACGGCGGCGCCATCGGCGCGCGGCGGTCGATCTCGTCCTTGCTCTCGCGGGCGATGAAGGTCTTGACGATGCGGTCTTCCAGGGAATGGAAGCTGATCACGCACAGGCGGGCGCCGGGCTGCAGCAGGTCCAGCGAGCTCTTCAGGACCTGTTCGAGCTCCTCAAGCTCGGCATTGACGAAAATCCGAAGAGCCTGAAAGGTGCGCGTGGCGGGGTCCTGGTTCGGCTCGCGGGTCTTGACCGTACGAGCCACGACGGCGGACAGCTCGCGCGTGGTTCGCACGGGAGCGCCGCTCTCGCGGACAGCAACAAGCGCCTTTGCAATCGACACAGCAAACCGTTCTTCCCCGTAGTCACGAATCACCTCTGCAATGTGACGCTCGTCGGCGCGAGCGAGAAAGTCGGCCGCGGTCTCGCCGCGCGTGGTGTCCATGCGCATGTCCAGCGGGCCGTCGAAACGAAAGCTGAAGCCGCGCTCCGGGGTGTCGATCTGCGGCGAGGAGACGCCGAGATCCAGCAGCAGCCCGGTGATCCTGCCGATGCCGCGCTCGGCCAGCGCCGCGGGCAGCTGCGCGAAGCTGGCGTGCACGATCTCGAAGCGCGGGTCGGCGATCGCGTCGGGACCCTGCGTGGCGGCGGCCACGGCGGCCGGATCGCGATCGATGCCGATCACGCGCGCGCCGGGGCCCAGGCGCGACAGCAGCTCGCGTGTGTGCCCGCCGCGGCCGAAGGTGCCGTCGACATAGATCCCGTCCGGGTTCGTCACGAGCGCGTCGATCGCTTCGTGGAGCAGGACGGTGGTATGCAACCCCGAGTTGTCCACGGTGTCAGCGCCGCACGGCCGCCCGAAGGCGATGGCCGCCCCCGCGGGGGGCAGCGAACGAAGAGAGCGTGGGGGTGGTCATCTTCAGAAGATGAGGTTGTCGAGCGCGGCGCCGGCCTGGGCCTGCATCTCGCGCGCTTCTTTCTCGGCGTAGACGGGGGTCGACCAGAGTTCGAAGTGGCTGCCCATGCCCAGCAGCGTCACGTCCTTTTCGAGTCCGGCCCAGGAACGCAGTTCCGGGCGGATCAGCACGCGCGAGGTGGCGTCCCACTCGACGTCGTCCGCGTGTCCGAGGAACACGCGCTTGACGCCCACCTGCGAGAACGGCAGCTGGGCCACCTGGTCGCGGAAGTTTTCCCAGTAGGGGCGCGGAAACACCATCAGGCAACCGTGCGGATGCTTGGTGACGGTGAGGCGGCCGGCACACAATGTCTGGAGGTCGTCGCGATAACGGGCCGGCATGGAGACTCGCCCCTTGCCGTCCAGCGTCAACGCCGAAGGACCTTCAAAAATCAGAGATGCCACAACCCACCACAAAAGTGCACTTTGATGCACTTTAGCGAATCGCCCGGGGTGGGTCAACGCGTCATCTTCGAAAAAAATCAATCAAATCAAGTACTTAGATGACGTTCTGCAAGCGAATGTCGTTCTAAATGAAGGACTTGCACGCGCCACTGAAAGTGAAGTGTTAGCTGACTTCACAAGGCACTGATCGTGGGGGATTTCCCGCATGCGGCTCCTGCCGAGCGAAATCCGGCCGCAACGCGCGCCTGTCGAGTCGACCGGGAAATCCACCAGGAAGGGATCCTGCACTCGCAAAGGCTCATGGGATGAGCCAGCGAGCGGCGCGCTCAGCGGTCGGCCACCAGCCAGCGCGGCAGCATCGTGCGCAACACGCCGTCGCGCAGGAGCACCTGATGGTAGATCGCCGCCAGCGCGTGCGCGCCGGCCAGCCACAGGATGACGTCGCCCAGCCAGCCGTGGATCTCGGCCAGCGTCGATCCCAGTTCGTGCGACGGCGCGATCGGCGCGGCCAGTTGCAGGCCGCCCAGCCAGGCCAGCGGATGGCCCTGCAGCCAGGCGCCGGCGATGGCGGTCATCGGCACGGCGAACAGCAACAGCATCAGCACGCCCTGCATCGCCTTGGCGGCCAGCCCCATCCAGCGGCTGGCGGGCGCCGGGTCGGGGCGCCGGTCGACCAGGCGCCACAGGACGCGGGCGAAGGCGAGCAGGAACACGGTCGAGCCCAGCGTCTCGTGCAGGTGGCGCTCGAAGTCGCGCTCGGGCGCATAGACGCGCAATTCCGGTCCGCCCGGCCCATAGATGAACGCAACCAGCACCAGCACCGCGGTCAGCCAGTGCAGGGCCTGGGCAACCGGGCTGTAGCGCTGGGGCGCGCGCGGGGAATTCAGGGGCGACATGAGGATATCCAGGAGCGGGCGCGATGCCCGATCCGTCGATCGTACCCAGCGGATGCACCAAGACATTGACCGCGTCGTGGCGAAACGGCGAATTCGCGCAAAGAAACGGGGGCGGCTCCCACCGCCCCCCCAAGGACAATCCCGTTCGACGCCGGCAGGCAGGCGAAGCGAGAAAGCAACTTTCTACAGGCGGGCGCTGAATTCGAACTGGACCTTTCGCGGGTCGCTCACCGACGCGGTGACGGGCACGCCGATGGTGGCCGACAGGTTGCTCAGCGACGAGACGTAGCGCTTGTCGAGCAGGTTGTTGACGACCAGGGCCACGCCCCAGCGGTCGCCCGGGGCAGACCAGCCGAGGCGGGTGTCGAGGCGCTCGCGCGCCTGCCCCACCTTGAACGCCGGCGTCGTCAGGCAACTGCCCTGCGCGGCCGAGTCGGCGTTGCAACGCGTGGCGCCGATGTGGCTGCCCTGCAGCGACCAGTCGGCCTTGCCGCCGGCCAGCGCCAGCGTGAAGTCGACGCCCGCGGCCAGCGACAGGCTGGGCGTGCCGTAGGGCTGGCCGGTGAGGTCGTTGGCGCCCGGGGCGATGTTCTTCTGGCCCTTGTACTTCTGGTCGATCCATTCGCCGTTCGCGAACACGCGCACCGGCGCGGCGACCTGCCAGGCCATCTCGGCGTCGAGGCCGGTGGCTTCGACATCGCTGACGGTGATGACGTACTGCGCCACCGGCCCGGAATGGTCGAGCGTGATCGATTGCAGGTTCTTGAACAGGTAGTGGAACAGCGACGCGCTGTAGCTGATGCCGGCGGCGGCCAGGCGGCCCTTGGCGCCCAGCTCGACGCTGGTGATCGTCTCGGGATCGAAGGTGCCGTTGTTGGCCTGCGTGCTGACGGAGTTGAAGCCGCCGGCCTGGTAGCCGCGCGTGACCGAGCCGAACAGCATCGTGTCGGGCGTGAGCTGGTGGTCGATCACCAGGCGCGGACTGAGGTTGTGCCAGGTCTTGCTCTTGTAGACCGGCGCGGCCGCCCATTCCGGATTCGCGAACTCGATGTTGAACTGCTGCAGCCCCTGCGCCAGGCCCGTGAGCTGCGCGGCGGTGGCGCTGTCGAGCGCACCCGCGTCGACCAGTTGCTGGAGCACCGGCGGCAGCGCCGCCAGCTGCGTGTCCAGCCCCGGCGCCGCGCGCAGCGGGTTGTACCAGCTGAACTTCTTGGTGTCCTGCGTGAAGCGCAGGCCGGTGGTGACGTTGGTCTTGTCGTCCAGGTGCCAGATGACGTCGCCCATGAGCGCCTCGGAGTGCGCGGCGAGCGTGTTCTGGATGCCTTCCTTCCAGTCCTGGCCCAGCAGGTCGAAGCCCGGGATGCCGGCCAGCTGGCCGACGCCGGTCAGCGTGGCGAAGGGCGGGTCCGTCAGGCCGGCGCCCTGGGCGTTGAGCACCTGCAGCAGCACCGGGTCGAGCGTGGTGGTGTTGGTGTCGAGACGGTTCGTCTGCGCCGAGTGCTCGGCGGCGAAGCTCGCGCCGACCAGCCAGTCGGCCCGCTTGCTCTTGCCGTTGAGCCGCAGTTCCTGCTCGAAGGTCGTGCTCCTCTCGAAGTTGCCGGTGGCCAGGTAGGTGGCCGGGTTGGCCGTGCCGTCGTTGTCCTCGAGGTTGAGCGAGTTGAAGTGGCGCCAGCCGGTGGTCGACGTCAACAACAGCTTGTTGCCCAGCTCGTGCTCGACGCGCAGGTTCAGGCCGTTGAAGGTGCGCGCTTCCTTGCCACCGACGACGTCGTTGGCGAGCGCCTCCTTGCGCGGGTCGATGTAGGTGACGGAGAAGTCTGCGTTGTAGGCCCCGGCGGCCCAGATCGGCCGCGGGCGCTCGTTCAGGTCCTCGTGCTCCCAGGTGAGCACGACGCTGGTGTCGTCGCTGGGCGACCAGCGCGCGCCCAGGCGCGTGCCCCAGGTGTGCGCCTGCGGGTTCTTCTTGCCGTCGACGGTGTTGGTGGCCCAGCCGTCGCTCTTCTCGCCGACCGCCGAGATGCGCACGCTCAGGTCCTCGCCCAGCGGCTGGTTGAGCACGCCCTCGGCGTGCACCGTGCCGTAGTTGCCGGCGCGCACCAGGCCCGAGGCCGTGCGCTGGCTGTCGGGGTCGTTGGTGACGATGGCGATCGCGCCGCCGGCGCTGTTGCGCCCGAACAGCGTGCCCTGCGGGCCCTTGAGCACCTCGACGCGCTTGATGTCGTTGAAGTTCAGCAGCGCGCCGCCGGTCTTGCCGGTGTAGACGCCGTTGACGTACACGCCCACCGGCGCGTCGGTGCCGATGCCGAAGTCGCCGTTGCCCAGGCCGCGCAGCGCGTAGCCGGGCTGCGTAGGCTGGCTCGCATCGACGGCCAGGCCCGGCACGAAGTCCGCGACCTGCGACAGGTTGACCGCGCCCACCTTGGCGATCTGGTCGGGGCCGATCAGCTGGATCGCGATCGGCACCTTCTGCACCTCCTGCTTGCGGCCCTGGGCCGTCACCAGCACCACCTGGGGCCCGTCGTCCGCGGGTGCGGCCGCGGAGGCGGCGGGCGCGGGCGCGGCGGCCTGCGCGCGGGCGCCCGGGCTCGCGAGCAGGGCCGCCAGGGTGGCGACGGCGAGCGCGACGGCGGTCGGATGGCGTGCGGGAACTCGATGCATGTCAGTCCTTGTGTGAAACGGTGTCCTGGCAATGTCCCGGCATGGCGGCGATCCAGTCGCGGATCAGCTGCACGCCTTCCTGGTGAACGGTGCTGCGGCCCAGCTCGGGCATCATCACGCCGCCCTCGGTGCTGGCGAGCCGGAAGGCGAGGATGGACTCGTCGGGCTTGCCGGGCACGATGTCGAGGATGCGGTCGCCGGTGCCCTTGCCCGCGGCGACCGACGGCTTGCACAGGCCCAGCGACCAGTCGGCCGGACCCGGCGCGTCGAGCCGCAGCGCCGTGTTGCTGGCCGTGGCGCCGCCCTGGTGGCAATGCGCGCAGTTGACGTCGAGGTAGCTGCGCGCGCGCTCGGCGATCGGCTGCTGCACGTCGCGCCAGTCGGCGGCCCGCGGCAGCTCGCCCGCCGGCACGCCGGTGAGGAAGCCGGCGCGCACCCAGCGCGCGATCTGGTTGGCGCTGCCGTCGGTGTAGGCAAGCGTGCGGTTGAGGTTGCGCGCCTTCGGGCCCAGCGGCGTGAACTCGCCGCCCTTCAGGTTGGTGACGTGGCACGAGGCGCACTGGTTCTCGTTGGGCACGACGTAGGTGAACTTCTGCCCGTGGCCCTGCGCGTCGACCAGGTCGAGGGCCTTCTGGTCGCCCGTGCGCTCGAGGACGGCGTCGGTCTGGTCGGCGTTCCACACGTAGGGCAGCGCCGTCCAGCCGTCGGCGCGGCGCACGAGCATGCGCGTCTCGACCAGGCGCACGCGCGAAAGATCCAGGCCCGCTGCGGGCGCGCCCGGTTCGGCGTCATAGGTCTTGAGGACGGCATCGGGGCCTCCGGCACGCGGGTAGTAGAACGTCTTGGCCAGGATGGTGCCGACGGGGAAGTTGACCGCCTTGTCGGCCGTGTACGTGGCCGACATCCCGGCCGGCATCCACACGGTGCGCAGCTTGTGGGCGTAGTCGCTGAACAGCGGCGTGACCAGGTCGTAGGGCAGCACGCCGGCGTTGGGCACGAGGCGGCCGTCGGTCACGTTGAGCACGTGCCACTCGGACAGGCGCTCGGGCTTGCCGTCGGCGATGAAGCTGACGGGCGCGGGCGCACGCGTGCAGCTGGCCAGCGCGGCGAGCAGGCACAGGGCGGGAACGAGAAGATGGCGCAGGCGCATGGGCAGGACGGCTCAGGACTTGGCGGGCGCGGCGACGGCCAGCGTGACCGGGGCCAGCGGCGCCAGCTTGCAGCGCAGCGCGTCGCCGACCAGGCGCGGATCCTTGTACTTGTTCGGCCCGTCGGCGTTCAGGACGCCCGACGCGGTGGCGTCGACGCAAAGGCGCTCCTCGGGCACGTCGGGGCGCTTGGCGTCCACGTAGCCGTCCCACAGCACGTCGGGGAAGTGGCCGTTGAGGCCGAACATCGCGGTCTTGAGCACCTTCAGGTCCATGCCGTCGGGCGAGTCGCCGCCGCCCTTGAAGCGGTTGTCGTGCACGTGGATGCCGCGCGGGTACGGGTCGTAGTTGGGCTGCACGCCCTGGGTGCTGAAGTAGCCGGTGGAGAAGTAGCTGGAGATGATGACGTTGGCGGTGGCATTGCCGGTGACGTCGTTGTCGAAGATCTCGACCAGCGAGTTCGAGTTGACCACCACGCCCGAGCCGGCCGGCACGCTGGCCACCGCGGTGCCCTTGGCGCCGAAGTTGCCCAGGTTGTTGGCATCGACCTTGTTGTGGAACACGCGCGTGCTGTGGCCGGGCTGCGACAGGTTGGGCATGTTGAACACGAGGATGCCGCCGGTGTTGCCGGTGGCCACGTTGTCGTGCACGTCGGCGTCGATGGTGTTCTCGATCTCGATGCCGGCCACGTTCTGCTCGGCGCGGCAGCCGCGCACGATCACGTTCTTCGACTGCCCCACGTAGATGCCGGCGTCGGCGGCGCCGAACGACTGCGAGTTCTCGATCAGCACGTTCCTCGTCTTGACCGGGTACAGGCCGTAGGCGCCGTTGCTGGTCTTGGGGCCGTCGGTCCAGCGCACGCGCACGCCGCGGATCGTGATGTTGTCGCCGCTGTTGATCTTCAGCGCGTCGCCCTTGGTGTCCTCGATCGTCAGGTTCTCGATCGTGAAGTTGCTGGCCTGGGCCAGCAGGCCCTCGGGGCCGGCCACCTGGTCGCGGAACGACAGGATGGTCTGCTCCATGCCGGCGCCGCGCAGCGTGACGCCGTCCACGCGCAGCGACAGGCCGCGGTCGAGGTGGTAATGGCCCGCGGGGATCTCGATGACCGTGCCCGCCTTGGCGTCGAGCAGCCGGCCCTGCAGCTTCTTGCCGAACTCGGCGTCCACCGGCAGGTCGCCGACGCGCACCGACGCGTCGGAGGCCGACCGGTTGCAGCCTGCCAGCGCGGCGAGCGCCGCGAGCGCGGCCGCGCCGAGCAGCATGGCGGGCCGGCGATGGGAAGAGCGGATCGGATGCATGGCGAACCCCTGCTGAAGACGCGGCGCGCACTGGTGCGGGCAACCGCCTGGAAGATAGCAATGGCTATCATTGATGGCGCTGGTGGTTTCCCGTACTGAGAATCGGAATCACCAACACCATAGTCATGGCTACTGTATTGGCCACCCAGGGTCTTGGCTAGACCGTGGATACACTCCCCCCCGATCGACCCCCCACACCAGCCCATGCCGCGCAAATCCACCGTTCCCGCCGACGCGCCACCGGCCGCGGCCGGCGGCGTGGAGCTCGACCGCAAGCGCGCACCGACACAGGTGCGCGCGCTCGAGACCTGCGAGCGCATCCTGGATGCGGCCGCCAACCTGCTGGGCGAGGTCGGCATCGAGCGGCTGTCGACCAACCTGATCTGCGAGCGCGCCGGCCTGTCGCCGCCCGCGCTCTACCGCTACTACCCCAACAAGTATGCGGTCCTGGCCGAGCTCGGCGTGCGCCTGATGGTGCGCCAGAACGACCTGCTCGAGAAGTGGGCCACGCCGGCGACGATGAAGCTGCCGGCGGCGCGTTTCGACGAGCGCATCCGCCAGCTGTTCCTCGAGACGCTGGAAGTCACGCGCCGCGAGATCGCCGGCGAATGGATCACCCGCGCGCTGCGCGCCGTGCCCGCGCTGGCGCCGGTGCGCGTCGGCTCGCACGAGCACGTCACCGGCCTGCTGGTGGCCGCGTTCGCCGTCGCGTACCCGGCGGTGCCGACCGCCCGCGTGCGCCTGGTGTCGCGCCTGGCCATCGAGGTGATGTACTCGGCGCAGGAATTGCTGGTCGACGACGCGACGCTGGACGCGGTGGAAGTGGCCACCGTGATGTCGCAGATGGTGACGGCGCAGGTGGCACAGCTGCGGCGCGCGTCGGCGGCCTGAGCGCCGACCGGCCGCGTCAACGTGCCTTCAGCGCGCTGGAGAGGTCGCCCAGCGCCGCCAGCACGCCTTCGACGAGCTGCTGCGACTTCGCGTCCTTCAGCGCGCCGGCCGCGTCGAACGCATCGCCAGCGCGCCCGAGCGCGAACTGCTGCGGCACGACGATCATCGCGAAGGCGCCTTGCAGGTACTGGCGCAGCAGGTTCATCGAGCGCAGGCCGCCGAGCGGGCCGGGCGAGGCCGACAGCAGCGCGGCCGGCATGTTGGCGGTGGCCGCGAGGCCGGCGCCGCCGGGCGCGGTGGCCGGGATGCGCGACATCCAGTCGAACGCGTTGAGCACCAGCGGCGTCGGGAAGGCGTTGTATTCGGGCGTGACCAGCAGCAGCGCGTCGGCGCCGTGCAGCGCGTCGCGCAGCTGCAGCGCGGAGGGCGGCACGCCGGAGGCGGCCTCGAGGTCGCCGTCGTAGACCGGCAGGGCCAGCGCGCGCAGGTCGAACTCGGTCACCTCGCAGCCGTCGCGGCGCGCGGCCGCCGCGGCCACGCGCGCCAGGCTGCGGTTGAAGGAGCCGGCGCGTTCGCTGCCGGAAAGGATCAACAGGCGGATGGGTTTCATGCGGGGGCTCCCTGCCGCAGCGCGGCTCCGGGAGGGAGCCGTCGCGCGCGGACCTGGCGCACCAGCATACGGGAAGCCGGTGCCCGGATCCGGCGGTCGGGATTGGCGGCGGCCCGCTGCCCTAGTTCGATTCCTTGATCAGCCGGCCATCGGCCTGCTGCACCGGCCGCGCGTTCATCGGATACAGCCGCGAGAAGATCGCGACCTGCTCCACCGAGATCGGCACCGGCTGCTTCATCACCATCCACAGCACGCCCTCGCTGCACGGCGGCGTGGTCAGCGAGCCCATGTAGGTGTAGTAGCGCCGGTCCTCGGGCAGCAGCTGCGAGAGGTCGATGCGCGTGCCGGCATGCACCTCGTCGCCGCGCTCGAGCGGCAGGTTGTTCCACACCGACTGCACGATCGCCTGCGCGCTGCCGCGGTCCAGCAGCACCGCGACGACGGCCAGGCGGCCGTCGACGTCCTTGTGCACCAGGTGGGCCACCATGTCGTACTGGCGGCCGTTGATGCGCTCCTCGGACGGCCGATGGAAATGGAACTGCACCAGCTCGTAGCGCTTGCCCGTGATCGTGATCGAGTTGCCCGGCTCCACGTTGACCTGCACGGTGTGGCCGTTGTCGATCACCGAGAACGCGCTCGGCCGGTAGTCGAACTTGATGGGGTCGAGGTCGACGGCGATGCCGCCGCGGATGTCGATCGGGCTCTGGCGGCTGCCGGTGGCGCACTTGTTGAATTCGGGGCGCAGCTTGCCCCAGGCGTCGGGGCCTTCCGCGCCGGCGTAGTCCCAGTGCGTGGGCAGCAGCGAGTGACCGGCGTTGGCGGCGATGTCGAGGTTCGCGTCGCCGGCCGCGGCCGAGGCGCCGGAGGCAGCCGCCACGGCGCGGCGCGGGCGGTGCGCCGCGGCGACCGCGGCCGCGCTGGGACGCACGGAGGTGATCACGTTCTCGCCCGTCTCGCCCCGGTTGGAGACCTGCATCGCGTACTTGCCGTCGGCCGCCGGCTTGGCGCCGAGCTTGGCGGCGAGCTTCTCGCGCAGGACGTCCATCGGGCTGGCAGCCGGTGCCGAGGCGCCGGCCTTGACCGGCTCGGCCTTGGCCACCTTCGCGCGCTCGGGCTCGGCCGGCTTGTCGGCCACGACCTTGGCGTCGTCGGCCGCCTTGGCGCGCGGCTTGCGGCCGTCGGCCTTCCTGTCGTCGCCCTTGGGGTCGTCCGGCCGCTTGCCGGCCGCCTTCTCCTCGCCTTCCTTCTCGGCGGACGGGTGCGACGAGTTGCCGCGCCATTCGGCGCCGCGGGCCGCACTCGCCCGCGGCTCGATCGGGCTGGCGCCGATGGCCGTGGCCTCCGGCGCGCCGGTACCGCTGCGGTTGACGCTCATCTTGAAGCCGGGCGACGTCGGGCCGAGCTGGGCCACCACCAGGCCGGTCCCGTGCTCGGCCGCCCGCGCGGGTCCGGCCAGCGCCAGCGCCTGGAGGACGGCCGCGGCGACGAGGGAAGAAAGGAATCGAGACGACATGGGAGGGCTCCGCACGGACGGTGTGCCCCCATGAGATCGGCCGCGAGGGCCGAAAGTTGAGCAGCGTTACCTTTGCGGCCCGAGCACGCTGCCGCGCACGAAGAACCATGCCACGATGCCGATGCACGACATCAGCAGCGACGCCAGCGCGAGGCGGACCGTGGAATGCATCACGAGCGGCGAGATCACGCCGGCCACGAACGCGTTGGCCACGCTGCCGATGCAGGCCTGCAGCGACGACGCCATGCCGCGCCGCAGCGGCGCCTGGTCCAGCACCAGCAGGGTGACCACGGGCACCATCAGGGCCCAGCCGAACGAGAACACGCCGATCGGCGGGATCGCCCACCAGGCCTGCGCCGTGAACAGCGCGTTGGCCGCGAGGTTGAGCGCGGCGATCGAGAACATGATCGTGAAGCCGATGCGGATCTGGCGCTGGCGCGGCATGCGCCCGGCCATCTTGCCCGACAGGAAGGCGCCGCACATGATGCCGCCGATGGTGAACATGAACAGCCAGAAGAAGTGCGTGGGCGGCAGGTGCAGCAGGTCGCCCAGGAACACCGGCGCCGACAGGATGTAGAGGAACATGCCGTTGAACGGCACGCCCGAGGCCAGCGCCAGCGCGAGAAAGCGCGGGCTCGAGAACATCTCCCAGTAGCCCTTGAGCAGGTGCGCCGCATGGAAGGGCTGCACCTGGGTGGCGTGCAGCGTCTCGGGCAGCAGGCGCCAGCTGACGGCCCACAGCAGCACGCCGACGAAGGTGAGGAAGACGAATACCGAGTGCCAGCCGAAATGCACCAGCAGCAGGCCGCCGACGATGGGCGCCACGGCGGGCGCGACGCCGAAGTAGATCGTCACCTGCGACATCACCCGCTGCGCCTCGTCGGGCGGGAACATGTCGCGGATGATCGCCCGGCCCACCACCATGCTGGCGCCGGAGCTCATGCCCTGGGCGAGGCGGAACAGCACCAGCTGTCCCACCGACTGCGACAACGCGCAGCCCAGCGACGACAGCGTGAACACCGCGATGCCCCACAGCACCACCGGCCGCCGCCCGAAGCTGTCGGCCAGCGCGCCGTGGAACAGGTTCATCACGGCGAAGCCGAGCAGGTAGGCCGACAGCGTCTGCTGCATCTGCACCGGCGTCGCGCCGAGCGAGCGGGCGATGCCGGAGAACGCCGGGATGTAGGTGTCGATCGAGAACGCGCCCAGCATGCCCAGGCAGGCGAGCAGCGCCGCCAGCGCCGACCGCGGCCGGCGCCAGAGAGTTGCGGCGTCAGGATTCATTGCAGGGGACTGGGCTCGTTGGCGACCGCCCCGGAAGGCGGACCGCGCCGGAATTAATGTGAAGCGAGCCGATAGGCCGGATTCTGTGCGTCGCGCGCGCCCTTGCGAGCGCCCGCGCCGTGACCGCCATTCGTCTGGGCCGGCTGTCGCCAGCACGGCTCGATGCCATCTACCCGCGGACTCCCCGGGCCAGGTCGACGTCCGCCTACTTGATGTTGCTGCACGCAGAGATTGCCCGTTTCACCCGAACTGAATCGGCTCGTCTCTGTTGCTCTGATCCTCGCCTTCGAGCCTTGCGGCCCTCGGCGGGCAGGTGTTACCTGCTGCGCTGCCCTGTGCAGTCCGGACCTTCCTCCAGCACGGCCTTTCGGCGGTTGTGCCAGCGGCGGTCTGGCTCGCTTCACGGGAACGATTGTCCCATGCGCAGGGCAAGTCCCCGCGCGACGCGGGGACGAACGCGCCTGCGCGCACCGGGGTGCGGCGCGCTCAGGCCTGCTTCCACGCGAGCATCTCGCCCGCGCGCAACGGCTTCAGCGACGCGTCGCCGAACGGCACGCTGGCCGGCAGCTCCCAGGTTTCTCGGCGCAGCGTGACGGTGCCGGCGTTGCGCGGCAGCCCGTAGAAGTCGGGGCCGAAGTGGCTGGCGAAGCCTTCGAGCTTGTCGAGGGCGCCGGCGGCGTCGAACGCCTCGGCGTACAGCTCGAGCGCCGACAGCGCGGTGAAGCAGCCGGCCCCGCAGACCGCGGCCTCCTTCATCACCGAGGCGTGCGGCGCGCTGTCGGTGCCGAGGAAGAACTTGGCGTTGCCGGACGTGGCGGCCTGCACCAGCGCCACGCGGTGCAGCTCGCGCTTGAGCACCGGCAGGCAGTAGTAGTGCGGCCGCAGGCCGCCCTGGAAGATCGCGTTGCGGTTGAACAGCAGGTGGTGCGCGGTGATGGTGGCGGCGGTGCGCGCGTCGGCCGCGGCCACGTACTGCGCGGCCTCCTTGGTGGTGATGTGCTCGAACACCACTTTCAGCTCGGGCAGGTCGCGCCGCAGCGGCTCGAACACCTGGTCGATGAAGACGGCCTCGCGGTCGAACAGGTCCACCTCGGGACTGGTGACCTCGCCGTGCACCAGCAGCTTCAGGTCCTCGCGCTGCATCGCCTCCAGCGTGCGGTACGTCTTGCGCAGGTCGGTGACGCCAGCGTCGGAATTGGTGGTGGCGCCGGCCGGGTACAGCTTGACCGCGACGATGCCCGCGTCCTTGGCGCGCCGGATCTCGTCGGGCGGCAGGTTGTCGGTGAGGTACAGCGTCATCAGCGGCTCGAACGTGCTGCCCTCGGGCAGCGCGGCCAGGATGCGCTCGCGATAGGCCACGGCCTGGGCCGTGGTCGTGATCGGCGGACGCAGGTTGGGCATGATGATCGCGCGGCCGAACTGGCGCGCGGTGTAGGGCACCACGGCGGCCATCGCCGCGCCGTCGCGGATGTGCAGGTGCCAGTCGTCGGGCGTGCGGATGGAGAGTTCGTTGAGCGTCGTCATGGGACGATTTTCGCACCGCCGGGCGCGGTCGGGCAGGCACAATCGACGGATGCCCTCACCGATCTTCCGCATTGCGGACCCCGTCGCCGACCGCGCCGCTCTGGTAGACCTCAACATCGCCCACGTGACGTGGGTGTTCGACGAGATCCACAAGCAGTGGGGGCCGACCGCGCTGGACGTGCTGGGGGCCACGCCGTCCGACTACGTGCCCACCACCATCGACAAGGTCTGCGGCGACTCCCCGCCGCACGGATTGTTCTATCTCGTCGAGCAGGACGGCGTCGCGATCGGGATGGGCGGATTGCGCCGCAGCGCGGACGGCATCGCCGAGTTGAAGCGCGTCTACGTGCGCCCGTCGGCACGCGGGCAGCGGCTGGGCGAGACCATCACTCGCCGCCTGGTGCAGGACGCGCGCGACTTCGGCTACGCCCGCGTGCGGCTCGACACACTGCCCTTCATGCACACGGCTCAGGCGTTGTACGCGTCGATGGGCTTCGTCGACTGCGCACCCTATCCGATCGAGATGCCAGAGCCGTTCCGCATGCACGTGCGGTACATGGAACTGGCGCTCTGAAAGGCGCAAGGGCCGCTTCGCGGCCCTTTCGATCAGTGCTGGAGGATCTTGGAGAGGAAGTCCTTGGCGCGCGGGCTGCGCGCGTCCGGATTGCCGAAGAACTCGTCCTTGGCGCAGTCCTCGACGATCCTGCCGGCGTCCATGAAGATCACCTTGTTGCTGACGCGCTTGGCGAAGCCCATCTCGTGCGTCACGCACATCATGGTCATGCCTTCCTGGGCCAGGCCCACCATCACGTCCAGCACCTCGCCCACCATCTCGGGGTCCAGCGCCGAGGTCGGCTCGTCGAACAGCATCACGATCGGGTCCATCGACAGCGCGCGGGCGATCGCCACGCGCTGCTGCTGGCCGCCGGAGAGCTGGCCGGGGAACTTGTCCTTGTGGGCCGACAGGCCGACGCGGTCCAGCATCTTCAGGCCGCGCTTGAGCGACTCGTCCTTGGTGCGGCCCAGCACCTTGATCTGCGCCAGCGTCAGGTTGTCGGTGATCGACAGGTGCGGGAACAGCTCGAAATGCTGGAACACCATGCCCACGCGCGAGCGCAGCTTGGGCAGGTTGGTCTTCGGATCGCTGATGGAGGTGCCGTCGACGACGATGTCGCCCTGCTGGATGGGTTCGAGCGCGTTGACCGTCTTGATCAGCGTCGACTTGCCCGAGCCCGAGGGTCCGCAGACGACGACGACGTCGCCCTTGTTGATCGTCGTGGTGCAGTCGGTCAGCACCTGGAAGTTGCCGTACCACTTGGAGATGTTCTTGATGTCGATCATGGGGACTCTCTCAACGGATGATCTGGATCCGGGCCTGCAGCCGCCGCACGAGCATCGACAGGCTGAAGGACAGGATGAAATAGACGACGGCCGCCAGCAGCACCATCTCGTTGGTGCGGTTGTACATGCCGCCCGCCACCTGGAAGCCCTTGAGCAGGTCGGTGGCGCCGATGGCGTACACCAGCGAGGTGTCCTGGAACAGCACGATGGTCTGGGTCAGCAGCACCGGCAGCATGTTGCGGAAGGCCTGCGGCAGCACCACCAGGCGCATGCACTGCCCGTAGGTCATGCCCACCGCGTAGCCGGCCATCACCTGGCCGCGCGACACCGACTGGATGCCGGCGCGCATGATCTCCGAGTAGTAGGCCGCCTCGAAGATCGTGAACGTGATGACCGCCGAGAGCTCGGGCCGGTGCGCGAGCCCGAAGTCGCCCGCGATCGCCGAGTAGAAGCCCTGCGGGATCAGCAGGAAGAACCACAGGATCACCATCAGCAGCGGGATCGAGCGCAGCGCGTCGACGTAGACCGTGGCGAAGCGGCGCAGCGCGGCGATGGACGATAGCCGCATCAGCGCGACGAAGGTGCCCAGCACGATGCCGCCGGCTGCGGCGACGCCGGTCAGCTGCAGCGAGTACACGAAGCCGGGGATGATGTTCTTGGTGACGACGTCCGAGCTGAGGAACGAGTAGTCGAGATTGAGTGCCATTTACTTCGCTCCCCCGACGGCGCCGGGCAGGCGCGTGTTCTTCTCGACCGTGGCTGCGAGCCTGTTGATCGTGAAGGCCGAGATGAAATAGAGGATCGTCACCCCCAGGTACATCGTGGCGTGCATCGAGGTCTCCTCGCCCGCCTGGGCCGCGAAGTAGTACATCTCGGTCACGCCAATGGCCGCCGCGACCGAGGAGTTCTTGATGATGTTCATCGACTCCGACGTCAGCGTGGGCAGCACCACCCGCAACGCCACCGGCAGCAGCACGAAGCGGTAGGTCTGGGTGAGCGTGAGGCCCATCGCGAGGCCCGCGTAGCGCTGGCCCTTGGGGATGGTGTTGATGCCGCTCTTGACCTGCTGCGCGATGCGCGCCGAGGTGAACAGGCCCAGGCCGATGAAGGCCAGCACGATGGGCGGCACGGCCTTCAGCGGCGTGAAGACCTCGGGAATCACGTTGTACCAGATGAGCAGCTGGACGACGATCGGGATGTTGCGGAACAGCTCCGTCCACGCCTCGCCGATGAACGCGACGGGCTTGCTCGGCAGCGTGCGCATGACGCCGATGACGGTGCCCAGCACCAGCGCGATGGCCAGCGCCACCAGCGCGACCAGCAGCGTCCAGCCCCACGCGTGCAGCAGCCACTGCAGGTAGGTGAGGTCGCCCTTGCCCGCGAAGCAGGTCGCGTAGACCGTGTCGTCGGTGGTGCTCTTGCACATCACCTCCGCGCTTCGCTTGATTGCCGGGATCCAGTCGCTCACCCTCTTCTCCTCGAGTCGTGCCGCTCGCAGGCTGCGGCGGCCTTCATTTGCGACGCGCGCGGCGCCCGTGTGGCGGGCCCGCGCGCGCGAGAAACGTCGATGCGGGCGGCGGGCGGCGCGATCGCGGCGCCGCCAGCCGTCGCCCGGCGCCTACTTCTTGGCCAGGTAGGACTCGGTCGGGTTGCTGTTCGGGTTCTTCCAGGCGGCCTTGGTCGCCTCGGAAGCCGGCAGGCCCACCGTGGTGTTGGTCGGCGGGATCGGCTGCATGAACCACTTGTCGTACAGCTTGGCGATCTCGCCGGACTTGAACATGCCGTCGATGGTCTTGTTGACGGCGGCCAGGAAGGCCGGGTCGTCCTTGCGCACCATGATGGCGATCGGCTCGACCGACAGCACTTCGCCGACGATGCGGTAATCGGCCGGGGTCTTGGCCTTGGAGGCCAGGCCGGCGACGATCTGGCCGTCCATCACGAAGGCATCGGCGCGGCCCGACTCCAGCAGCTGGAAGCTGTCGGCGTGGTCCTTGCCGAACACTTCCTTGAAGTCGACCCCGGTGGCGCGCTCGTGCTTGCGCAGCAGCTGCACCGACGTCGTTCCGGTGGTCGTGGCCACGCTCTTGCCGTTGAGGTCGGCGATGCCCTTGATGCCCGAGTTCACCTTGGTCAGGATGCGCACTTCCTCGACGTAGGCGGTGTGGGCGAAGGCGACGTCCTTGGCACGCGCCTCGTTGTTGGTGGTGGAGCCGCACTCGATGTCGACGGTGCCGTTCTGCACCAGCGGGATGCGGTTGGCCGAAGTCACTTCCTGGTACTTGACCTCGATGTGCTTGCCCAGCTGCTTGCCGATGTCGTCGATCGCGCGCTGGCACAGCTCCACGTGGTAGCCGGCGTACTTGCCTTCGCCCAGCGTGTAGGAGAGCGCGCCCGACGAGCTGCGCACGCCCATGACGACGGAGCCCGTGTCCTTGATCTTCTTCAGCGTGTCGGTGGTCTGCGCCTGCGCCGCGAAGGCGGTGGCAAGCAGGGCGGCGACCAATAGGGACTTCTTCATGTCAGCTCCTGATTATTCGGGGGTACGGGTTGCGGGTTCGCTGGCACGTCGCCAGTCGGGGGGAAAGTCGAAAACCGTGCCCGTGCACGGCCATGGGCAGTCTAGCGATTTATGACACCTGACCGCCGTTCGTGAAAGCACGTACCGGGCCACACCATTCTGGTGCTAGTTGGCGACGGCGTCCGAAGGATATTTCCACGAATCGCGCAGCAGGTAGCTCATGGGCAGGTTCATCGAGACGTTGCGGGGCGGGATGGGCGCCATGAACCAGTGGTCGTAGATCTTCTCGGCCTCGCCGGACCGGATCAGGCGGCGCATCTCCTCGTCGACCACCTTCTTGAAGGCGGCGTCGTCCTTGCTCAGCATGATGGCCAGCGGCTCGATCGTGAGGAACTTGCCCACCACCTTGAACTGCGCCGGGTTGGGCGATTCGGCGATCAGCCCGTACAGCTGCACGTCGTCCATGGCGAAGCCGTCGGCGGTCTTGTTGGCCAGCATCTCCATCGCCTTGGCGTTGTCCGGCACCGCGCGCACGTCGATGCGCAGCAGGCGGTCGCTGTTGGCCTGCGCGATGGCCTTGAACGGCGTGGAGCCGGCGGTCGACACCAGCACGTGGCCCTCGAACTGCGCGAGCTCGGCGATCGGGCTGTCGGCGCGCACCGCGTAGCGCGAGCCGGTGATGTAGTGCGCGATGGTGAACGCGACCTTCTGGCGGCGCTCGGCGTTGTTGGTGGTGGAGCCGCACTCGAGGTCGGCCTTGCCGCTGGCGACGGTGTCGATGCGGGTGGCCGTCGTCACGGGCACGTAGTCGATCGCGATCGCCTTCAGGCCCAGGTGCTTGCGCACCGCCTCGGCGACATCGCGGCACAGGTCCAGCGCGTAGCCCACCGGCTTCCTGCCGGCGTCGTAGTAGGAGAACGGCACCGAGCCCTCGCGATGCGCGAGCACGATGTGGCCGGTGCTGCGGATGCGGTCCAGGACGGGGTGCGGACCGCTGTCGGCCGCCTCGGAGGCGGCGGCGTCGGCCTTGGGCCTGGCCTGCGCCGCGGGGGCCGGGCAGAGGGCGGCGGCGAGCGCCAGGACGAGGGGGACACGCGGTGCGAAGCGGGCCGGGTAGGCGTGTGCTTCAGGGCTTGCGCTGGTGGCGCGGGCTGGCGGGGAAAGATGCATGGTCGCGGACTTTATGCGGCGCCGACGGGCGGCGCCAATGCCTTTTGGAGGGCGCATCATGCATCATTTGCATGACGTCATCAGGGTTATTACCCAGGTCCGCGCGGGGTGAAGCGACGCCCGCGAACCCGCCACGCCGGCGGCGTTCGACGCCGCCTCAGCCTGTCTTGAGGAACTCCCACAGCGCCTGCGCACCGGGCTTGGGGTGGCGCGCCTGCTCGGGGCGCTCGCGGTAGATCCGCACCTCCATCGTCACCTCGTACGCATGGCCGGCGTCGTCCTGCAGCGGCGCGGCCGAGACCAGCCGGCGCGCTCGCAGTTCCTTCTTGACCGAGCTCGACGGCAGGAAGGCGATGCCATGGCCCTCGAGCGCCATCGCCTTCAGGCCCTCGGCCATGTCGGTCTCGTAGACGGTGTCCAGGTTGGCCAGCACCGGGGTGGACTTCAGGATCTGGTCGACCAGGCGCGCCATGTAGGCGCCGGAGGCGTAGCCCAGGAACGGCACGCGCGCGTTGCCGGAGGTGGCCAGCCGGAACAGCGGCTTGCCGTCCGCGCCGCCCTTGGCGTAGGGCGCCAGCGTCTCCTGGCCCAGGCTCAGCATCTCGTACTTGTCGGGGCTCAGCTGCAGCGGCTGCGAGGCGTGGTGGTAGGCCACCAGCAGGTCGCAGCTGCCTTCGGTCAGGCGCATCACGGCGTCGTGCACGTTGAGGGCGATCAGCCGGCTCTTCGTCTCGCCGAAGCGCTTGCGCAGGTCCATCAGCCAGGTCGGGAAGAACGTGAAGGCCAGCGTGTGCGGCACCGCGAACTCGATCATGTCGGCGCCGCCGGCCTGCAGCCCGCGCATCATGTTGCGGGTGGCCTGCAGGCTGCCCAGCACCTCCAGCGCCTGGCCGTGGAAGGTCTCGCCGGCCGGGGTCAGCCGCGTCGGGTAGGACGAGCGGTCGACAAGGTCGAGCCCGGCCCAGGCCTCGAGGGCCTGGATGCGGCGCGAGAAGGCCGGCTGCGTGACGTGGCGCAGTTGCGCGGAGCGCGAGAAGCTGCGCGTCTCGGCCAGGCTGACGAAGTCTTCAAGCCACTTGGTTTCCACGCGGCGAGTGTAGCCCCGCGGCTAGCGCGTGGCGGCCGCCGGCTCGAACGCGGAGTCGCCCAGGGTCGGCGACCCGGGGGCGTCGCTGGCAGCGGCGGTGTCGCCATGCGTCTGCTGCAGGCGCCACATGTGCGCGTAGCGGCCGTCCAGCGCCAGCAGCTCGGGGTGGGTGCCCCGTTCGACGACGCGGCCGTCGGCCATCACCAGGATCTGCGCGGCGTTGACGACGGTCGACAGCCGGTGCGCGATGACCAGCGTGGTGCGGCCCTGCGCGGCCTGCGCGAGCTCGGCCTGGATCGCGCGCTCGTTGGCGGAATCGAGCGCCGAGGTGGCCTCGTCGAAGATCATCAGCGGCGGGTTCTTCAGCAGCGTGCGCGCGATCGCGATGCGCTGCTTCTCGCCGCCGGACAGCTTCAGCCCGCGCTCGCCCACCATCGTGCCGTAGCCCAGCGGCGTGGCGACGATGAAGTCGTGGATGTGGGCCGCGCGCGCCGCGCCCTCGATCTCGGCCTGCGTGGCGCCGGGCCGGCCGTAGGCGATGTTGTAGGCCACGGTGTCGTTGAACAGCACGGTGTCCTGCGGCACGATCCCGATCGCCTTGCGCAGGCTGTGCTGGGTGACCTCGCGCAGGTCCTGGCCGTCGATGCGGATCGCGCCACCGGTGACGTCGTAGAAGCGGTACAGCAGCCGCGCCAGCGTGCTCTTGCCAGCACCGCTGGGGCCGACGACGGCCACCGTCTTGCCGGCCGGGATCTCGAAGCTCACGTCGTGCAGGATGGGCCGCGCCGGGTCGTAGGCGAAGCGCACGTTCTCGAAGCGCACCGCGCCGCCCGTGACCTGCAGCACCGTGGCGTCGGGCGCATCGGCGATCTCGCGATCCTTCTCGAGCAGCGCGAACATGCGCTCGAGGTCGGTCAGGCCCTGCTTGACCTCGCGGTAGAGCACGCCCAGGAAGTTCAGCGGCACGTACAGCTGGATCAGGAGCGCGTTGACCATCACGAAGTCGCCGAGCGTCATCGTGTGCGCGATGACGCCGCCGGTGGCGCGCCACAGCAGCGCCACCAGGCTGCCGGCGATGATCAGCTGCTGGCCGGTGTTGAGCATGGACAGCGTGGCCTGCGACTTCATCTGCGCCGCGCGGTAGGCCTCCAGGCCGGTCTCGTAGCGCGCCGACTCGAACTGCTCGTTGTTGAAGTACTTGACCGTCTCGAAGTTCAGCAGCGCGTCGATGGCGCGCATGTTGGCCCGCGAGTCGAGCTCGTTCATCGCCTTGCGGTACTTGGTGCGCCACTCGGTGACCGAGATCGTGAACACGCCGTACAGCGACAGCGCGCTGAGCGTGATCCACACGTAGCCCATGTCGAACTTGTGGCCCAGCAGCACGAGCACGAACGCGAGCTCCACCAGCGTCGGGACGATGGTGTAGAGCGAGTACGAGACCAGCGTCTGCAGGGCGCGCGTGCCGCGCTCGATGTCGCGCGTCAGGCCGCCGGTCTGGCGCTCGAGATGGAAGCGCAGCGACAGCGCGTTCAGGTGCTCGAAGGTCTCCAGCGCCACGCGCTTGGCGGCGCCGAAGGTGGCGCGCGCGAAGACGATCTCGCGCAGCTCGGTGAACAGCGTCATCGCCAGGCGCAGGCCGGCGTAGGCGAGCAGCAGCCCCAGCGGCACCACCAGCAGCGCGCGCGGATCGGCCACGCCGATGTTGAGCGCATCGACCAGGCGCTTGAGCAGCAGCGGCACGCTGACGCTGGCCACCTTGGCGCCGACCAGGAAGGCCAGCGCGAACGCCATGCGGAAACGGTACTCCCAGAAGTAGGGCATCAGCCGCTTCAGGGTGTGCCAGTCGCTGCGCGGTTCGGTGGCGGACTTGGCGTCGGGGGCGGCGGCGGGCGGTTTCGGGTGCATGGGGGCGACAGGTGGGGGCAACGGGGACGATAACAAGAAACGCGACCCGACCCGGCGAATCCGGCTTCCGACTCCCAACACAGGGTAAACCCCTTCGGCCACAATCCGCGACGAGCACGCTCCCCGAAAGAGAACCCGATGACGCACGCCGAACTGCAAGCCAGCGCCAAGGCGCCCGCCTCGCTGCCCTCCGACAAGGAGCTCGTGATGCGGGTGATGCCGATGCCGGCGGACTCGAACATGAACGGCGACATCTTCGGCGGCTGGATCATGGCCCAGGTCGACGTCGCCGGCTCCGTCCTCCCGGCCCGCATCGCGCGCGGCCGGGTCACCACCGTCGCGGTGAACCAGTTCATCTTCAAGCAGCCGGTGTCCATCGGCGACCTGCTGAGCTTCTACGCCACCGTCGAACGCGTGGGCAACACGTCGATCACGGTGCGCGTGGAGGTCTACGCCGAGCGCAATCCGGCCGACGTGCAGGTGGTCAAGGTGACCGAGGCCAACCTGACCTACGTGGCGATCGACCGCGAGGGCAAGCCGCGCCCGATCCCGCGCTGACCCGCCCCGGCACGCCGACGGCGCCCCGCCGTCAGCCGATCGCCTCGGCCACCTGGCGGCCCCACTGGCGGTAGCCCAGCAGTCCGGGATGGAAGCCGTCGCGCGCCATCCAGCCCTCGGGCGTCGCGTCGTCCTTGCCCGGCAGGCGCGGTGCCTCTGGCAGCGGCAGGTGCAGGCGGCCCGCCTGGCCCTCGAGATGACGCGCCAGCACGGCATCCAGCTGCGCGGCGTCGCGGCCGAGGATCCAGCGCAGCGGCTGCGGCAGCAGCGGGAAGCGGCCCATCGGCGGCAGGCCGCAGTGCCACGAATGCGTCACCTGCGCGCGCGTGACCGCGAGCGCGTGGATCTCGTCGAGCGCCTGCAGGAAGCGTGCGGGCCGCGTCTGGCCGACGACGTCGTTGACGCCCAGCGCCGTGACCAGCAGGTCGGCCGGGGCCAGCGTCGTGCCGGCGAGCGCGCGCGCCGCGTCCTGGGCCTTGTGGCCGCTGGTGGCCACCAGTTGCCAGCCGACGGCCGCGCCGGTGCGCTCGGCCAGCGCCTGCGCCAGCTGGCCGGCGAAGGCCTCGTCCTGGGTGCCCACGCCGACGCCCGCCGCCGACGAATCGCCGACGATCAGCACGCGCAACGCGGGACGCCCGCTGCCGGCCACGCCGTGGCGTTCGCCGGCCGCCTCGGGCAGCTTCAGCGCGGTGGCGCGCACGCGCCGGCCCTGGGCGACGAGCACGGGCAGCAGCGCAAGCTTGAAGGCCAGCGTCGCCGCATCGGACGACCGGGGCCGCGTCATCGCGACTCCGGCAGCCCGCGACGCGAGCGGGGCGCGCGGCACATGGCGCGTGCCCTCAGAACTTGGAGAAGTCCGGCTTGCGCTTCTGGAAGAAGGCCTGGAACGCCTCCATCGCCTCGGGGCTGCGCAGCCGGCGCGCGAAGATGCCGGCCTCGGCCTCGATGGTCTCGCGCACCAGCGCCTGCTGGCCGCGCCGCATCAGCGCCTTGCTCTCGCGCACCGCGCCCGGCGGCAGCGCGTTGAAGCGCTCGGCCATGCGGCGCGCGTGGTTGACCACCTCGGCGGCCGGCAGCACCGCGTTGGCGATGCCCATCTCCACCGCGCGCTCGCCGTTGAAGGGCTCGCCCAGCAGCAGCAGCTCGGTGGCCTTGACGTTGCCCACGCGTTGCGGGATGAGCAGGCTGGAGGCGTACTCGGGCACCAGGCCCAACGTGACGAACGGCATCGCCAGGCGCGCCTCGTCGCTGACGTAGACCAGGTCGCAATGCAGCAGCATCGTCGTGCCGATGCCGATCGCCCCGCCCGTGACGGCCGCCACCACCGGCTTGCCGCACTCGACCAGCGCCTTCATGAACTGGAAGACCGGCGACTCCTCGCCCTGCGGCGGGCGCTGCATGAAGTCCTCGAGGTCGTTGCCCGACGTGAAGATGCCCGGCTGGCCGGTGATCAGCACCGCGCGGATGCCCGCATCGGCGTCGGCGGCGACGATGGCCTCGGCCATCGCGGTGTACATCGCCTGCGTCAGCGCGTTCTTCTTCTCGGGACGCGCGATCTCGATCACGGCGACGCCGTTGGTGTTGACGGTGCGGATGGTCATGATGGCTGGGCCTCTCGGTGTCTTGTCTCGGGATTGTCCGCCAGGGGTGGTGCAGACGTGAGAACGGCGACAGGGCCGACGGACCGCGGGTAGCGTGTCCGGTGACTGCCTGTCGCCGTCGATGAGCGCTCGATCAGAGCCGCTCGAAAATTCCGGCAGCGCCCTGGCCGGTGCCGACGCACATGGTGACCATGCCGTACTTCAGGTTGTTGCGGCGCAGCGCGTGGACCACGGTGGCGGAGCGGATCGCGCCGGTGGCGCCCAGCGGATGGCCCAGCGCGATCGCGCCGCCCATCGGGTTGACCTTGGTGGCGTCCAGGCCGACGGTGTCGATCACGGCCAGCGCCTGGGCGGCGAAGGCCTCGTTCAGTTCGATCCAGTCCAGCTGCGAGATGTTCAGGCCGGCGCTCTTGAGCGCAGCGGGAATCGCCTCGATCGGGCCGATGCCCATGATCTCGGGCGGCACGCCCTTGGACGCGAAGCTGACGAAGCGCGCCAGCGGCGTCAGGCCGAACTGCTTGAGCGCCTTCTCGCTGCACAGGATCAGGCAGCCGGCGCCGTCGCTGGTCTGCGAGCTGTTGCCGGCGGTGACGCTGCCCTTGGCCGCGAACACGGCCTTGAGCTTGGCCAGGCCTTCGAGCGACGTGTCGGGGCGCGGGCCCTCGTCGGTGTCGACCGTGCGGCTGGTGACGGTGATCTCGCCCGTGGCCAGGTCCGGCGTGCGGGTGAACACCTCGACCGGCGTGATCTCGTCCTTGAACTGGCCGGCGGCGATGGCCGCGATCGCCTTCTGGTGCGAGGCCAGCGCGAACGCGTCCTGCGCCTCGCGCGAGACCTTCCACTTCTCGGCGACCTTCTCGGCGGTCAGGCCCATGCCGTAGGCGATGCCGATGTTCTCGTCCTTGTCGAACACGTGCGGGTTGAACGAAGGCTTGTTGCCGCTCATGGGCACCATGCTCATGCTCTCGGCGCCGGCGGCGATCATCACGTCGGCCTCGCCCACGCGGATGCGGTCGGCCGCCATCTGCACGGCCGACAGGCCGGACGCGCAGAAGCGATTGACCGTGATGCCGCCCACGCTGTTGGGCAGGCCGGCCAGCAGCACGCTGGTGCGCGCGAAGTTCAGGCCCTGCTCGCCCTCGGGCATCGCGCAGCCGACGATGGCATCTTCGATGGCCGCCGGGTCGAGCGTGGGCACCTGGGCCAGCGCGGCCTGGATCACGGCCACCAGCAGGTCGTCGGGACGCGTGTTGCGGAACATGCCGCGACCGGACTTGCCGATCGGCGCGCGGGTGGCTGCGACGATGTAGGCGTCGGAAAGTTGCTTGCTCATGTTGAGTCTCGATCCAGTCAGTTGCGGACGGGCTTGCCGGTCTGCAGCATGCCCATGATGCGTTCTTGCGTCTTCGGATGCTCCAGGAGCGCGCAGAAGTGCTTGCGCTCGAGCGCCATCAGGTATTCCTCGGTCACCAGCGTGCCGGCGTCGACTTCGCCGCCGCAGCAGACGTCGGCGATCAGGCCGCCGATGAAGAAGTCGTGCTGGCTGATGAAGCCACCATCGCGCATCGCCACCAGCGAGGCCTTGATCGTGGCGATGCCGGAGCGGCCGGCCACGGGGATCAGGCGCTTGACCGGCGGTCGGTAGCCCGTCTCGTACATCGCCCTGGCCTGGGCCGAGGCCACGTACAGCAGTTCGTCCTTGTGCGGCACGACGATGTCGGAATCGAGCAGGTAGCCGATCTTGCGCGACTCGAGCGCGCTGGTGCCCACCGTGGCCGAGGCCGCGGCGACCACGCCGTCCTTCAGGAAGGCCAGCAGGTCGGTGCCCGGCGCCTTCGCGGCGTTCTCGGCCGCCCGCCGCGCCACGTAGGCCAGGCCGCCGCCGCCCGGGATCAGGCCGACGCCCACTTCCACCAGGCCGATGTAGCTCTCCATCGCGGCGACGCGCGCGGACGAGTAGATGGCCAGCTCGCAGCCGCCGCCCAGCGCGATGCCGCGGATCGCCGAGACGACCGGCACCGTGGAATAGCGCAGGCGCAGCATCATGTCCTGCAGCTTCTTCTCTTCGGGCGCGATGCCCTTGGCGCCCATCTTCATGAAGACGGGCATCAGCGCCTCGAGGTTGGCGCCGGCGGAGAACATCTCGTCCGGCGACCAGATCACCAGGCCCTTGTACTTCGCCTCGGCGATCTCGACGGCCTTGAGCAGGCCTTCGGTGACGGTGGGCGAGATCAGGTGCAGCTTGGCGGTGATGCTGGCGATCAGCACCTCGCCGTCCAGCGTCCACACGCGCACTTCGTCGTTCCTGAACTCCTCGGTGCCCGCCTTCAGCGGGTTGACCGCGCCGGCGCCCAGCACGGTCTCGGGGAACGGCTGGCGCCTGTAGACGTCCAGCGTGGACACCGGCAGGTACCTGCCCTGCGCCGCGCTCCACGAGCCTTCCGGCGTGTGCACGCCGTCACGGCCGTCGAAAACCCAGGCCGGCAGCGCCACCGACGACAGCGTCTTGCCGGCGGCGATGTCTTCCTTGATCCACTCGGCGACCTGCTTCCAGCCGGCGTCCTGCCACAGCTCGAACGGGCCCTGCTTCGAGCCGAAACCCCAGCGCATGGCGAAGTCGATCTCGCGCGCGGAGTCGGCGATGTCGGCCAGGTGCACGGCGGCGTAGTGGAAGCTGTCGCGCAGGATGGCCCACAGGAACTGCGCCTGCGGATTGGTAGATTCGCGCAGCAGCTTCAGGCGCTCGGCCGCGGGCTTCTTCAGGATGCGGTCGACGATGGTGTCGGCCTTGGCGCCGCCGGCCACGTAGGTGCCGCTGGCGGGATCCAGGCGCTGGATCTCCTTGCCGACCTTCTTGTAGAAGCCGGCGCCGGTCTTCTGGCCCAGGGCGCCCTGCTCGATCAGGCGGCCGACGACGGCCGGCGTCGCGTAGCTGGAATAGAACGGATCGTCCTGCAGGTTGTCCTGCAGCGTCTTGATGACGTGGGCCATCGTGTCGAGGCCGACGACGTCCGCGGTGCGGAACGTGCCCGAGCTCGCGCGACCCAGCTTCTTGCCGGTGAGGTCGTCGACGAGGTCGTAGCTGAGGCCGAACTTCTCGGCCTCGATGATGGTGGCCAGCATGCCGGCGATGCCGACGCGGTTGGCGACGAAGTTGGGCGTGTCCTTGGCGCGCACGACGCCCTTGCCCAGCGCCGTGGTGACGAAGCTCTCGAGCTGGTCGAGGATCAGCGGCTGCGTGGTGGGCGTGGGGATCAGCTCCACCAGGCTCATGTAGCGCGGCGGGTTGAAGAAATGGATGCCGCAGAAGCGCGGCTTGATCTCCTCGGGCAGCACTTCCGACAGCTTGGTGATGGACAGGCCGGAGGTGTTGGAGGCGACGATCGCGTGCGGGGCGATGAACGGGGCGACCTTGGTGTACAGGTCCAGCTTCCAGTCCATGCGCTCGGCGATGGCCTCGATGACCAGGTCGCAGTCGCGCAGCAGCTCGAGATCGGTCTCGTAGTTGGCCTGCTGGATCAGCGCGGCGTCGTCGGCCACGCCCAGCGGCGCGGGCTTGAGCTTCTTCAGGCCGTCGACGGCCTTGGTGACGATCCCGTTCCTGGGGCCGGACTTGGCGGGCAGGTCGAACAGCACGACCGGCACCTTGACGTTGACCAGATGGGCGGCGATCTGCGCGCCCATCACGCCGGCGCCGAGCACGGCCACCTTGCGAACTTGGAATCGACTCACTTTGTTTCTCTCCAGGGGTGAACGGGGTCGGCCGGCAGCGATGGACTGCTGCCCGGCCCCGGTGGGAACGCTCTTATTCGGCGCGAATCCAGGTCTGCGTGCGGCCAAACATCGGCGAGCCGATGTAGCCGCGCACTTCCAGCTTCTTGCCGCCGTCGACGGTCTTCAGTCGCACCTTGTAGGTGCTGCCCTTGGCCGGATCGAGGATCAGGCCGCCGGTCCACAGGTTCGGCTCTTCCGGATCCTGCTTGACGTCGTTGATGATGGTCATGCCGACGATCGGCTTGTCCTTGCGGTCGTCGTCGCACTTGGTGCACTTTTCCTCGGCCTTGGCCGGGTCGGTGATGTGCTCGACCTTGCCGCTGAGCACGCCACCGGCGATGACGATGCGCACCGTCGACTTCTCGGTCTTGCCGTCGTCGTCGATGGTCTTCCACAGACCGGCCGGGGTCGAGTCCGCCATCGCGACGAGGCTGGCGGTGGCGAGGACGAATGCGAGTGCTGCTTTTTTCAAGGGTGTCTCCTGGTATGTTGAAACGGCCGGGGCCGCGGACCAATGATCGCTCTGAAATTGGCGATTGGGTGACCCGCGCGCGACTTCGTCGCGTGTGGTTTGTGCTTACGTCGCCGGCGCTCAGAAGAGCGCTTCGTCCATCTCCATCAGCGGCGCGAGGCCGGCGCGGCAGGTGCGGATGAGCCCGGCCGTCTCCGGCAGCAGCTTGGCGAAGTAGAAGCGCGCGGTGGTCAGCTTGGCCTTGTAGAACGGATCGCCGGAATCCTTCTTCTCGAGCGCGACCTTGGCCATGCGGGCGAAGAAGTAGGCGAACACCAGGTGGCCGCAGACGCGCAGGTAGTCCACCGCGGCGGCACCCACTTCGTCGGGGTTCTGGAACGCCTTCATGCCGATCTCGGTGGTCAGCTTGGTCACCTTGTCGCCCAGGTCGGCGAGCGGATTGACGAATTCCTGCATCGCCTCGCTGATGCCCTCTTCCTCGACGAACGCGGCGATCTTCTTGCCGAAGCGCTTGAGCTTGGCGCCATTGTCGCCCAGCACCTTGCGGCCCAGCAGGTCCAGCGACTGGATGGTGTTGGTGCCTTCGTAGATCAGGTTGATGCGCGAGTCGCGCACGTACTGCTCCATGCCCCACTCGTGGATGAAGCCGTGGCCGCCGTACACCTGCATGCAGTGCGAGGTGGCGATCCAGCCGTTGTCGGTCATGAACGCCTTGACGATGGGCGTCAGCAGCGCCACTTCGTCGGCGCATTCCTTGCGGACGTCGGCGTCGGGGTGGTTGAGTTCCTTGTCGATCAGCAGCGCGGTGTGGATGGCCAGCGCGCGACCGCCTTCGGCGTAGGCGCGGGCGGTCATCAGCATCTTGCGCACGTCCGGGTGCACGATGATCGGGTCGGCGGGCTTGTCCGGCGCCTTCGGGCCCGACAGCGCGCGCATCTGCAGGCGATCCTTGGCGTAGACCACGGCGTTCTGGTAGGCCACCTCGGTCAGGCCCAGCGACTGCACGCCCACGCCCAGGCGGGCGGCGTTCATCATCACGAACATCGCGGCGAGGCCCTTGTTGGGCTCGCCCACCATCGTGCCGACGGCGCCTTCGAGCACGATCTGGCAAGTGGCGTTGGCGTGGATGCCCATCTTGTGCTCGAGGCCGGCGCAATAGACCGGGTTGCGCTCGCCCAGCGAGCCGTCGGCGTTGACCTTGAACTTCGGGACCAGGAACAGCGAGATGCCCTTGGAGCCGGCCGGCGCGTCCGGCAGGCGCGCGAGCACCAGGTGCAGGATGTTGGGCACCATGTCGTGCTCGCCGGCCGAGATGAAGATCTTGGCGCCGGTGATCTTGAACGTGCCGTCGGCCTGCGGCTCGGCCTTGGAGCGCAGCAGGCCCAGGTCGGTGCCGCAATGCGGTTCGGTCAGGCACATCGTGCCGGTCCATTCGCCCGAGGTCAGCTTGGGCAGGTACATCGCCTTCTGCTCGGCGGTGCCGTGCGCCTTCAGCGCCTCGTAGGCGCCGTGCGACAGGCCCGGGTACATCGTCCAGGCCTGGTTGCCGCTGTTGAGCATCTCGTAGAAGCACTGGTTGACCGAGACGGGCAAGCCCTGGCCGCCGAACTCGGGGTCGCACGACAGTGCCGCCCAGCCGCCGTCCACGAAGGTCTTGTAGGCCTCCTTGAAGCCCTTGGGCGGGGTGACCTCGTGCGTGGTCTTGTCCAGGTGGCAACCCTCGGAATCGCCGCTGAGGTTGAGCGGGAAGATCACTTCGGAGGCGAACTTGCCGCCTTCCTCGAGCACCGCGTTGATGGTGTCCGCATCGGTGTCCGCATGCTTGGGCAACGCCTTCAGCTCGTCCTCGATGTGCAGGACTTCATGCAGCACGAACTGCATGTCGCGAAGCGGAGGGTTGTATTGGGGCATGTCGGAGCTCCTGGAACGTGTCGGAAGGGAAAGCGAAAGGGGAGACGATCAGCGGCGCGACGGGCGCGCCTCTTTCGACCGGGGCGGGGAGGCGCCCGGCGCGGCGCCGGACGAGGTGCCGGGGGCGGCGGAAATGGAATGGGCCAGCAGGCGTTGGAAGCCCAGGCGCGCGCGCTCGACGCTGCCCGGGTTGCGCAGGAATCGGGCGTCGTGGTGCAGCGCCAGGATCAGGCCGTGGATCTCGAACATCAGCTGCTCGGGCGGCGTCTCGCCGGTGAGGTGGCCTTCGTCGATGGCCAGCTGGATGGAGCGGGTCAGCGCGTCCTGCCAGGTCTGCACCATGGTGGCCAGCGCATCGCGCACCGGGCCCGGCCGGTCGTCGAACTCGACGGCGCCGCTGATGTAGATGCAGCCCGAGTCGATCTCGAACGACACGCGGCGCACCCAGCGCTCGAACATCGCGCGCAGGCGCGGCAGCCCGCGGGGCTCGCGGATGGCCGGAAGAAACACCTCTTCCTCGAACTTGACGTGATAGTCTCGGATCACCGAGATCTGCAGTTCCTCGCGCGAGCCGAAGTGCGCGAACACGCCCGACTTGCTCATGCCCGTGACCTCGGCGAGCAGGCCGATGGACAGGCCCTCGAGACCCTTGTTGGCCGCCAGACCCAGCGCCGCCTCGATGATCGTGGCGCGCGTCTGCAAACCCTTCTGCAAGGGGCGGGGCGGGCGGCGGATGGCGGTGGCGTCGTTCACGGGTGCGGCCGGGGCGAGCCGGCGTTCGTTGGTGCCTGTCGGCTCTTCGTCATCCCGGCGCGCCGGGTGAGCGAGGAAATCGAACGGTCGTGCTATTTTGCATAGGACCGCGCCGAACGCCAATCCCGTCGACCATTTTTTTTAGGGTCGATCTCCTAGAAATGCACTGCTTCGGTCACGAAACCGACACCGAATAGCACGATCGTGCGAATTCCATAGTGGTTAACGCTGAAGTCGGCGAGCCATTCGCGTTTCAGCGTCGCGCCGACGAGTGCGATGGCCGTCCGACAACAGGCTGTTTCCATCATCAGTTGAGGTTTCATCCAGTAGTTGTATGCTTGCCATACAGACAAGGAGCGCCCCGGAAATGGATGTGCTGCAGCTGGACGTGTCGGGAAGGCCACAAGCCTGGATGACGGTCAAGGAGGCCGCCATCCTGTATGCGTGCGACGCCGTCGCCTGGACGCTGGGCGACCCGTGCCACGTGATGCGCGGCGGCACGCAGCGCGCCACCGGCAAGCAGTCCCGCATCGAGGTGCACTCCATCATCGCGGTGCGCGGCACCATCCCCTCGCGCGCCTGGCGCCAGACCCCCGCGCTCACCAACGGCAAGCTGTTCGCGCGCGACCGCCATGTCTGCGCGTACTGCGCCGGCTGCTTCGCGAGCGACGAACTCACGCGCGAGCACATCATCCCGGTGTCGCGCCGCGGGCTCGACACCTGGATGAACTGCATCACGGCCTGCCGCTCGTGCAACGGCCGCAAGGGCAACCGCATGCCCGAGGAGGCCAACATGAGCCTGATGTACCTGCCCTACGTGCCCAGCCTGCACGAGGACATGATCCTGCGCGGGCGCCGCATCCTGGCCGACCAGATGGAGTTCCTGCTGGCCAGCGTGCCGCGCAGCAGCCGGCTGCACGGCTGAGCGGAGCGTTCAGGCCCGCCTCAGGCCACATTTCTTTACGCACGCCTGCCCACGGCGGCAATTGCTTTGCTGCAGAGTGACGGCATCTGTGGCCTGTCAACCTCGACCGCGCGGTCGGCGTTGGCAGGTCATCCCCGGAGAATCGCCATGTTCAAGCAACTCGTCACGGTCGCGGCCGTCGTCGCCCTCGGCTCGCTGGCCGCCTGCCAGACTGCCAACCCCGATGTCGTCAGCCGCTACGACGCCCAGCGCATGTCGTCGGTGCAGGACGCGACGGTGCTGTCGCTGCGGCCGGTGACGCTGGCAGGAAGCCAGAGCGGCGTGGGCACCGTGGGCGGCGCCGTCATCGGCGGCATCGCCGGCTCCAACGTGGGCGGCCCGCGCACCGGCGGCATCGTGGGCATCGTCGGCGCGATCGCCGGCGGCCTGATCGGCAACGCCGTCGAGCGCGACGCCACGCAGCAGCAGGCCGTCGAGATCCTGGTGCAGCTGAAGAACGGCGAGCGCCGCGCGGTGATCCAGGGCCTGGGCAGCGAGACCTTCGCCCCCGGCGACCCGGTCATCATGATCACCACGGGCGGTCGCGTGCGCGTGATGCGCGCACCGCCGGTGACCACCGGCGCCGCGGCGCCCGCGGTCTACGCACCGGCGCCGGCCCCGCAATGAGCGCACGCACGGCCGCTCCGAAGGGCGCTCGCATCGCAGCCGTGAGGCCAAGAGCGGCCCGGTAAGGCGGTGCCGCGCGGCGCCCGGCGGGCGCCTCACGCGGTGAGCCAGTGACGCTTCAAGATGCGGGCTACGGCTCGCATCTTCCTTTGGCATTTCCACGGGGGCGAGGCGACGGGAGACCGACACCGTGGCCCTCAAGATCGTCGTGACGCTGCACGGCATCCGCACGCGCGGACAGTGGCAGAAACAGATCACGCCCTACCTCGCCCGCTACGGGCTCATCCCGTACCACCTCGACTACGGCTTCTTCGGCGTGCTGGCGTTCCTGCTGCCCTGGGCGCGCGCCGGCCGCGTGCAATGGCTGCGCCGCGAGCTGCGCGACCTGATGGACCGCACCGGCGCGCGCCGCGTGAGCGTGATCGCGCACAGCTTCGGCACCTGGCTCGCGCTGGAAGTGCTCGAGGCCGAGAACGGCAACCTGCGCTTCGACCGGGTGGTGCTGACCGGCAGCATCGTGCGGCGCGACTTCCCGTGGGGCGCGATGCTGGCGCGCAGGCGCTGGATCCAGGCGCTGCGCAACGAGCGCGCCACCGGCGACTGGGTGGTGCGCGCGGCCGAGCTGTTCGCGCGCCTGGCCGGGCCGCTCGCGCCGCGCGCGGGGGCCAGCGGGGCGCTCGGCTTCAACACCGCGTGCCCCGGCGTGCACGACCGGCAGGTGGTCGGCGGCCACAGCGAAGTGCTCAACATCGCCAACTACGACAAGTGGGCGCGCTTCATCGCCTTCCCGCACCTGCCCGACGACCACCTGCGCCGAGTGCGCATGCTGGTCCAGCAGATCCGCGCCCTGGCCGCGGCGCACCTGGGCCTGGCGGCGGAGCTGGTGCGGGCCAACATCTTCGTGCCCAGCGCCAGCGCGCTGCGCATGATTCCCGGCGCGTGGGACAACATGACCTGGGCGCCCGAGCACGACATCGAGCTCGCGCTCGACCACGGCAGCACCGGGCGCGCGTTCACCGACGGGACGCCGTTCTCGATCCGCCGCCGCGGTGCCGGCTGGACGGCCGGCGTGCTGCCCGGGCCCGAGCAGGCCAAGCTCAACCCGCGGCTGCAGTGGGTGCTGTCGCTGCCGATCGGCCGCATCGTCGCGCGCGACGACGTCGCCGTGGCGCAGGACGTCGTGGGCGTGCTCAACATCGACGGACTCGACAGCGTTCCCGCGTTGCTGCAGACTGCGGGCGACCAGACGCTGAAGACCCTCGTCTTCACGCTGTGGGCCTCGACGGAGAAGATCCGCCAGTCGCTGGCCCTGGCCAACATGGGAGAACCGCTGCATGACGACTGACCGCCCCGCGCCTCGCGCCGCCGCGCCCTGCTCCGAGGACGTCCAGCGCTTCGTGTTCCGTCCCGCGGCGGCCGCCGGGCTGGTGCGCAACGCGCGCGCGCTGCTGGACGCGGCGCCGCGGGAGCTCGCCGAGTCGTTCGAGCAGGCGGTGCGTGCGGCCGGACTCGCATCCTGAGCGCCGCGCCCTCCCCCGTCACCGCGGCCCAGCTGGCCGACCTGGTGGCGCGTGCCCGCGTCGCGCTGCCGCATGCGCACGCGCCCTATTCCGACTTCCGCGTCGCCGCCGCGGTGCTCGACGAGCAGGGCCGCGTGCACCTGGGCGTCAACGTCGAGAACGCGTCGTACGGCCTGACCAACTGCGCCGAGCGCGTGGCCATCGGCGTCGCCGTGGCCGCCGGGGCGAAGCGCATCCTGGCGGTCGGCGTCACCGCGGCGAAACTGCACCCGATCACGCCCTGCGGGGCCTGCCGCCAGGTGATCCGCGAGTTCGCCGACGCCGATGCGCCGGTGGCCAGCGACGCGCTCGACGGCAGCCTGGTGGTCACCACCGCCGGCGAGCTGCTGCCGGGCGCCTTCCTCAGCCTGGTGCAGGGCGAACAGCGCTGACCGCGGTCGCTGCTCGCGCGCGTCGGCGCCCTGGAACGCCCTAGAGCTTCGCGCCGAGCGCCTTGACCAGCTGGCGTGCCGGCACGGCGCGGCAGCCGCTGACATCCTGGCCCGCCCACAGCGGCGAGAAGTCGCCGCGCCCCGCCTGCTCCGCGGCCGCGCGCAGCGGCGCCAGCGCGTTGACCGCCGACGGGAACGCGGGCGGCAGCGTGCTGATCGGCCCGAGCTCGCGCATCAGGCGGTTGACGATGCCGCGCGCCGGACGTCCGCTGAAGAGGTTGGTCAGCGCCGTGCGACGGCCCGCCTCGGACTGCAGCGCAGCGCGGTGCACCGCGCTGGTGGTGGCCTCGGTGCACAGCAGGAAGGCCGTGCCCAGTTGCACGGCGCTGGCGCCCAGGCGCAAGGCGGCCGCCACGCCGTCGGCGTCGGCAATGCCGCCCGCGGCGATCACCGGCACGCGCACCGCCTGCAGGACGGACGGCAGCAACGCCAGCGTGCGCAGCTGCGCATCGAGCCCGAACGAGGCGGCGGCGTTCAGGAAGGTGCCGCGATGGCCGCCCGCGTCCACGCCCTGCGCGATGATCGCGTCGACCCCGTGCGCGGCCAGCCACTGCGCCTCGGCCACCGTCGTCGCCGAGCTCCACACCTGGGCGCCCGCTCGCCTGACGCGCTCGAGCAGCGGCGCGGGCGGCAGGCCGAAATGGAAGCTCACCACCTCGGGCCGCAGCGCCTCGATGGCGTCGGCCGCCTCCTCGCCGAACGGCAACCGCCCCGGCCCGCTGCCGATGGCCGACTGCGACAGCCCCAGCTCCTCGTAGTACGGCTGCAGCGCCGCGCGCCAGGCGGCCTCGCGCGCCGGATCGGCGGCCGGCTGGGTGTGGCAGAAGAAGTTGAGGTTGACCGGCAGGCCGCCGTCGCGCCGCAACTCGCCCACCGCGTCGCGCAGGGCCTGCGGGGTCATCGCCGCGCCCGGCAGCGAGCCGAGCGCGCCGGCGCCCGACACGGCCGCCGCCAGGGCGGCGCCCTGGAACCCGGCCATCGGAGCCTGGACCAGAGGCAGTTCGAGGCCCAGGCGGGCGGTGAAGGCGCGGGCGGCGGCGGATTCGGGCATGGGCGCATCTTGGCACCGTCCGCGCCGTCGCGGCCTGCGGTCGGGGCATGGTCATTGCCGAAGCAGGGACACCTTCCCCGCCGCACGGCGGCGGGCCAGCCAATCCACCAGGAGTCTCCATGAAACACAACACGCTCACCCTTGTCTCAACGGCCGCGCTGGCGCTGGCCGTCTCCCTCGGCGCCCAGGCGCAGTCGACGGCCAAGCTGTCGGGCCAGGACAAGTCGTTCCTGAAGGACGCCGCCGAAGGCGGCAACGCCGAGGTGTCGGCCAGCCAGCTCGCCGTCGCGCAGGCGGCCAACGCCGACGTGAAGGCCTTCGCGCAGACGATGGTCGACGACCACGGCAAGGTCGGCACCGAGCTCAAGGGCCTGGCCGAGCAGAAGGGCGTGAAGGTGTCCGACACGCCCTCGGCCACGAAGAAACTGGAGATCAAGCTGCTGTCCGAGCGCAAGGGCGCGAGCTTCGACCAGCACTACGCCGAGTCGATCGGCGTGAAGGCGCACCAGGACACGATCAAGCTTTTCCAGAAGGAAATCGACAAGGGCAGCGACCCCGACGTGAAGGCCTGGGCCGCGAAGACGCTCCCGGCGCTGCAGCACCACCTCGAGATGGCGCAGGCCGTCAAGGCCAGGGCCGACGCCGAACCGAAGTCCTGACCGGCGCGCGCCGGGTCCGCGCTCGGGCCCGGCGCTTGCCGATTCGCCGCAACGCCTCTTCACTCGGTTCCCAAAGGACACGGCCATGTACCAGATCGTCGTCGCCACGTTCGACCAGCAGGCCACTGCCCGCGCAGCCATCGCCGCGCTCGCCAACGCCCACTTCGACCCGCGCCGGGTGCACGCCATCGAGACGCGTCCCGTCGGCCTCGACGACGGCCCCGCGCCGGCGCCGGCCGCGGTGGACGACCATGTCGGCCAGCACCTGCGCAACTTCTTCGCGGGCCTGTTCGGGGTGGGCCATGACGTGAGTGCCTACGCCGCGGCGATGCGGCGCGGCGGAGCCGTGGTGCGCATCGACGTCGACGATCCGCCGCAGGCCGCCCGGGCCGAGCAGGCCTTCGCCAAGGCCGGCGCGATCGACATCACCCGCCGCAACGGCCACTAGGCCAGGGCCTGTTCATTGAATGCGTGTCCGCGCGGCGGGGTGGGCGGCGGCTGTCGCGGACGGACCACGGGCGTTTTCGAGCGCAGGCAGCCGGGCCCGCTTCCCGTATGCTCGAGCGGGTGCCCCCGGCTCATCCGGGAGTCGCGTCACTCCCATGAACCAGAAGCAAGAGCAGCTCCAGGCGCAGCGCATGCAGGCCACCCGCATGACGGTGGCCAGCTCGCTGCTGCAGTCCCTGCTGATCGGGCTGTTCGCGGCGGCGGGCACCACCTCCTGGACGGTGGCGTCGGCCTTCGGACTGCTGAGCATGGGAAGCACGGGCTTCTTCCTTCTGGCCGTCCAGCGCGGCTGGAACCTGCGGTTCAGGAATCGCGGGCTGTTGTGGGCGCAGTTGCTGGCCAACTACGCGATCCAGCTCGTGTTCATCGTTGCGGCGCCAAAGCTGTGGATCATCTTCCTGTCGTCCAGCCTGGTGTCGTTCAACTACGCGATGCTGGGCTTCACGCCGCGCCAGTTCCGCTGGACGTGGCTGGGCTTCGGCGCGACCACGGCGCTCGCACTGTGGCTCGGCCGCGAGCGCTTCGCCTATCCCGAACTGTCGGGCATCAACATCGCGTTGCTGTGGCTGTTCTTCTTCCTGGCGGTGCGTCGGCTGTCGCTGCTGGGCATGCAGTTCAGCACCTTGCGCGCGGAACTGTCGCAGCGCAACCGGCAGCTCACGCTGTCGCTGGCACGCATCCAGGAGCTGGCCAGCCATGACGAGCTCACCGGCGCGTTCAACCGGCGCCACTTCATGGGCCTGCTGCAGGACGAGCGCGAGCGCGCGCACCGCGCCCGGCAGCCCTACTCGGTGGCGCTGTTCGACCTCGACCACTTCAAGACGGTCAACGACCGCTTCGGCCACGCGGCCGGCGACTCGGTGCTGCGCGACTTCTGCACGCTGGTGGAGGCCCACATGCGCGTGACGGACCGCTTCGCACGCTGGGGCGGCGAGGAGTTCGTGCTGCTGATGCCAGTGGTCACGCCCGCCGAAAGCGCGGCGCTGGCGGTCGAACGCATCCGCGGCGCGGTGGCTGCGCACGACTGGAGCAGCACCTCGACGCTGCCGGCCGACGTGCGGGTGACGGTGTCCGCGGGCGTGGCCACCAGCCTGCCCGGCGAGTCGGTGCAGGCGCTCATCGCCCGCGCCGACGCGGCGCTGTACCGGGCCAAGGACGCCGGGCGCAACTGCTTCGTGCTGGCGGGCTAGAAGCTCGTCAGGAACAGGCCGGCCACGGCCACCGCCATCACCGCCGTCGCGGCCCAGCCGAAGAAGCGATGGCGCGCGCTCATCGTCAGGTTGCCCATCAGGCGCGGCGACTGGCCGATCCACATCATCACCACCATGATGGGCACCGAGATCACGCCGTTGACGATCGCGCTCCACACCAGCGCCTTGATCGGATCGACCGCCAGGGTGCTCATCAGCGTGCCGATGACCGTGGCCGCGATGATGATCGCGTAGAAGCCGCGCGCCTCGTGGAAGCCGCGCGACAGCCCGGCCTGCCAGCCGAAGGTCTCGCTCACCGCATAGGCCGCCGAGCCGGCCAGCACCGGCACCGCCAGCAGGCCGGTGCCGATGATGCCCAGCGCGAACACCGCGAACGCGAACTCGCCGGCCACCGGGCGCAGCGCCTCGGCCGCCTGCGCCGAGGTCTGGATGGTGGTGATGCCGTGCATGTTGAGCGTGACGGCGGTCGCGATGACGATGCACAGCGCGATCACGTTGGAGAAGATCATGCCGAACGAGGTGTCCTGCTTGATGCGCGACAGGTGCTCCGCGGCGTACTCCGGGTGGTTGCGCAACGCCGCCGCCTCCGGCCGGCGCGCGCTGTCCTCCACCTCCTGCGAGGCCTGCCAGAAGAACAGGTACGGGCTGATGGTGGTGCCCAGCACGGCCACCACCATGGACGCGTAGTCGTTCATCGACGTGCCCGGCGGGATGAAGCGCCACGGCGTCAGCCCCTCCAGCGCCACCTGGCGCCACGGCACCGACACCGACAGGATCACCGCCACGTAGGCGAACAGCGCGAAGGTGAGCCACTTGAGCACGCGCACCGTGCGCTCGTACGAGAACGCCACCTGGCAGACGATGGACAGCAGCCCGAAGGCGATCACGTACGGCGCGGCGTGGCCGCCGGCGAGCAGGCGCACGCCCTCGCCCATCGCGCCGATGTCGGCCGCGATGTTGATGGTGTTGGCCACCACCAGCAGGCCCACCAGCCCCAGCGTGAGCCAGCGCGGGCACATCTTGGCGATGTTGGCGCCCAGGCCCTCGCCGGTCACCCAGCCGATGCGTGCCGACAGCATCTGGATGCCGATCATCAGCGGCGTGGTCAGCAGCAGCGTCCACACCAGGCCGAAGCGGAACTGCGAGCCGACCTGCGAGTAGGTGGCGATGCCGCTCGGGTCGTCGTCGGCGGCGCCGGTGATGAGGCCCGGGCCGAGGCGGCGGGCGAGCACGTTGATCTGGCCGTTGAGGCGGGCGTTCATGTCAGATCTCCCAGTGCAGTCGAAGGGCGTAGAACGCGACGAGCACCGACAGGTTGCCCGCGGTGACGACCAGGGGCTCGCCCCCGAGCTCGAAGGTGTGGCGCAAGAACAGGCGGGCGCGACAGAGCGTCAGGCGGGCGCCGGAGGTCTTGGCCAGCTCGCCGTCGGGGAACGCGGCCAGGCCGACGGGCCCCGACAGCGGCACGCCCTGCGCCACCTCGGGATCGACGTAGGCCTCGGTGTCCGGCCCCAGGCGCAGGCCCAGCGACGCGGTGCCGGTGACGGAGCAGCTGGCGCCGGCGGCGCCCCGCAGGCTGTCGGCGCCCTCGCAGGGCGAATGGAAGGCCGGCTGCACCTGGCGCACCCAGGTGGCCTGGAAGTGGGCGTTCCAGGACTCGGTGTCCTGGGCGCGGGCGGACGCGGGCAGCAGCAGCGCCGCGATCAAGAGCGAGAAGATGAATTGCATGCGGAACTCCTCCGGGCGTCGCGGCGGACGCGGCCGGATGGACGCGCGAGGGCGTCGAGAGGGAGAACCGGAAAGCAGCGCGAGGGCGGGTGGCGCCCCGGTGACGGGCTGGCTTGCCGGGCGTTGGAGAGGGGACGCGCCTTCTCCGCCCGGGGCAAGCCGTCGTCAGCAGGCTTGCGATGTGGACGACGAAGGCACGCAACTAGGATGGGAGTCCATGGTCCTGTGCTTGTCGTGATCGAAGCGCGGATTATCGGCAGCGCCGCGGCGCCGGGTCAAGCGACTTCGACGGGGAACTGAAGCGGCGCTGTCGTCCCCGCGGAGGGCGCCCTGGCACGCCAACTGCCATGCCGCGGAATGAACCCCGCCGCGCCGCCCGCCCGCCCTCCTCGCCGACCCGGGCGCGCGGGCCGCATCGCGCTGGCCGTCGCCGGCGCCCTGGTCGTCTTCTGCTGGGCCTTCGACTGGAACTGGTGCCGACCGCTGATTCGCCACTACGTGATGTCGCATTCGGGCCGCACCATCGCGTTCGACGATCTCCAGGTGCACTGGCGCGGCGGCCTCGACCCGACGATCGAGCTGCGCGGCCTGGAGATCCAGAACGCGCCGTGGGCCGCCTCGCAGGCGCCGTTCATCCGCGCGGGCCGCGTCGCGGCCACGCTGTCGTGGCGCAGCCTGGGCTCCGGCATGACCGTCGTCGACCTGATCGAGCTGGAGGACGCCGATGTCGACATGGAACGCCAGGCCGACGGGCTGCGCAATTGGCGCCTCGGCCACCCCGACGATCGCGGCCCGCCGCATGTGCGCGTGCTCGCCGTCGATGCGCAGCGCAGCCGCCTGCACGTGATCCATCGCGGCATCGGCCTCGAGGCGAGCGTGAGCAGCACGCCGCTGCCGGCGCCGGAGCCGGTCGCCGGCCACCCCGACCTGCCGCTGACCCGGCTGCTGACGTTCCAGGGCCGGTTCCGCGACGACCCGTTCGAGGGCACGGCCCGCGTGTCCGACGTCCTCGCGTTCGGCGGGACGCCGCGCCGGTTCTCGCTGCGCGCGGCGGCCCGTTCCGGAAGCCTGCTGGCCGAGGTTTCGGGGATGTCCGACGACGTGCATGCCCTGGGCGACTTCGATTGCGACGTCAAGCTGTCCGCCACGGGCACCGGCCCCGCACCGCCCCTGCCCGAATCCCTGGCCCGCCTGCGCCCGCTCGTTGCCCAGGGCCACGTCGCCAAGAACGGCGATCGATGGTCGGGCACGCAGGTGCACGTGCGCGCCGGCCGCCAGACCACGCTGGTGGCCGACATCGCCTACACCGGCAATCCCAGGGACGAGACGACGCGCCGCACGCTGCAGGCCACGTTGCGCGACGCCGTGATCGACGTCGACGACCTGTCGCTGCTGCGCGGCAAGACCCCGCCCGGCGAGGCCACGCTGCCCGGCCTGCGCACGGACGCCGACCATGCGCTGTCGACGCAGCCGCTGCCGCTGGAACGCCTGCGCGAGCTCGATGCCGACATCGACCTGCGCGCCGCCCGCCTCACCGGCGCCGAACGCGGCCTCGCGCAGACCGTGCGCGGCCACGCCACGCTCACCCGCGGCGTGCTCGAGCTGCGCTCGCTCGATGCCGGCGTCGCCGGCGGCCACGTCACCGGCACGCTGCGCCTGGACGCGTCGCGCTCGCCCGCCGACCTGGCGCTGGACCTGGACGCCCGCGGTCTGCGCATCGAGCAGCTGTCGGCCACGCTGGCCGCCAACGGCGCGCTGACGGGCGCCGTCGATGCCCGCGCCCGCGTGAAGACGCGCGGCGACAGTTCGCGCGCCCTCGTGGCCGCGGCCGACGGCGAGTTGACGCTGGCGCTGGCCCCGGGCGCCAGCGTGTCGAAGCGGCTCGATGCCAAGCTGGGCCTGAACGGCGGTCAATGGCTGCGCACGCTGTTCGACCGCACCGCCCGCGTGCCGGTGCAGTGCGGGGCGGTGACGCTGGCGCTGGCGCGCGGCGCGGCCACCAGCCGCCGCTTCGTGTTCGAGACGGCCGACACCGCGCTGGCCGGCGCCGCCACGTTCGACCTGGCCGGCGAGACGCTGGACGTCACGCTGACCCCGGCCCGCAAGAAGCTCGCGCTGCTGGCGCTGGACCAGTCCATCCACGCCCAGGGCTCGTGGCACGACGTCAAGATCGCGTTGAAGCCGCCGGGCACCGCGGCGCCCGAGCGCTGCGTTCCCTAGCGGGTCACCTCGCGGAAGAATGGGCGATCGCGCCCGCGTCGGCCCGGCGCGGGCGCTCGGCCAGCAGCGGCACCAGCACGGCCACGGTGGCCACGAGCAGCACCAGCAGGCCCAGTGCCCAGGTGAGGCTGGTGGCCTGCGCGAGCCAGCCGATCAGCGGCGGGCCGATCAGCAGGCCGGAATAGCCGAAGCCCGACAGCAGCGCCACCGCGCGCGCCGCCGACGCCTCGCCCGCGGCGCCACCGGCGCGCGCATCGGCGCGCCGACCCGCGGCGGCGAACGCGGTGGGCACGACGGTGGCCAGTCCCAGGCCCAGCAGCACCAGCGCGATCATCGCCGTGTCGACCCGTGCCAGCACCAGCGCACCGGCCAGGGCGGCGGCGCCCAGCGCGGTGAACAGGCGCAGCAGGCGCACGCTGCCGAAGATCTCGAGCAGGCGGTCGCCCACCAGCCGCATCGTCGTCATCGCGCCGGCGAACGCCGCGTAGCCGAGCGCGGCCAGCGACTCGCTGGCCTGGGCGTGGTCCTGCAACCAGACCGCGGTCCAGTCGGCCAGCGCGCCCTCGGTCAGGAAGGCGCAGAAGCAGATCGCGCCCAGCCCCAGCAGCACGCGGTCGACACGCGGGGCATGGCGGCCGAAGCTCATCGACGGCCGCAGGGGCGCGGTGGCCGAGCGCGCCGGCAGCCGCGCACGCACCAGCAGCAGGCCCGCGAACGCCAGCACGGCGGCGAGCGCCGCGGCGACGCCGGCCAGGTGGGGCAGGGGTGCCAGGCCCGCATGCGCAGCCACGCTGCCCACGCCCGCGCCGAGCAGCCCGCCGGCGCTCCACGCGCCGTGCAGCGACGACATGATGGGCCGCGGCACGCGCGCCTGCACGTCCACTGCCAGCACGTTCATCGCCACCTGCATCGTGCCCAGCGCCGCGCCGACCTCCAGCATCACCAGCACCAGCGAGGGGACGATGCCGATCAGGAACGGCATCGGCAGCATCAGCAGCAGCACGACCCCGGCCAGCAGCGCGAGCTGGCGTGCGCCGAGCAGTTGCGCGCCCTTGCCCGCCAGCGGGAACGACAGCAGCACGCCGCACGACATCGCGAACAGCACGCTGCCCAGCGCGCCGTCGCTCAGGCCCAGGCCGGCGCGCAGCGCGGGAATGCGCGAAACCCACGAGGCGAAGGCCGCGCCGTTGACGAAGAACACCAGCGCGACACCCCAGCGGGCGCGGCCGATCGCCGCCGTCGAGAGCTCGGAGGGAAGGGATGCCGCATCGTCCATGGGCGAATCCTAGCGGCAGATTCGCCACAGTCAAGCAATTTCGAGCATATTCGAGCACTCGAATGGAGCGTTCCTCCCTACAATGGAACCGCCCGCGCAGCCCGTCGGCCGCGCCTGGAACCACCGTGACCGCCGACTCGCAATCACCCCGCTTCAACGCCGAACGCCAGCGCCGGATCGAGCAGATGCTGCGCGAGCAGGGGCGCGTGGAAGTGCTCGAACTTGCTCGACTGCTGCAGGTGTCCGAGCACACGGTGCGCCGCGATCTGCTCGCGCTGCAGGGCCAGGGACTGCTGCAACGCACCCATGGCGGCGCCGTGACGCTGGACACCCAGCGCCTGGGCCTGGGCGCCCGCGCCGCGGTGCTGGCCGACGCCAAGGCTGCCGTCGGGCGCGCCGCGGCCGCGCTGGTCGAGCCGGGGCAGACCGTGGTGCTCGACGCCGGCTCGACGCCGCTGGCGATGGCGCGCGCGCTGACCGTGCGGCCGTTGACCGTGATCACCAGCTCGCTGGACGTGGCCGCGCTGTTCGCCGACGACCCGCAGGTGAAGATCGCGCTGACCGGCGGCACCTGGCAGCACGAGCACCGGGCGCTGTGGGGGCCGGCGGCCGTCGCGATGCTGGCCAACTGCCGCGCCGACTGGGCGGTGCCCGGCGCCTGCGCGATCGACGCGCAGCTGGGGGTGAGCGCGCCGGACGAGGTCGACGCCGCGCTCAAGCGCGCGATGATCGCCTGCGCACGCCGCACGCTGGTGCTGGCCGACCACTCCAAGCTGGGCAGCACCGCGCCGTTCCACGTGGCGCCGTGGTCGCAGGTGCACGCGCTGCTGATCGACGTGCCGTGGGCCGAGGGCGCAGCCGCGGGCGTGCCCGTCGTCGTGGCACGGGCCTAGACGAACTTCGGGATCGGCCCGTTCTGCGGCGTGGTGTCGCCGCCGAGATCGAGCATCAGCCGGTCGACGAAGCACCAGCCCCAGCCTTCGGGCGGATCGTAGCCTTCGATGATGGGATGCGCCGTCGCGTGGAAGTGCTTCGTGGCGTGGCGGTTGGGCGAGTCGTCGCAGCAGCCGACGTGGCCGCAGATGCGGCACAGGCGCAGGTGCACCCACTCGTCGCCGGTCTTCAGGCATTCCTCGCAGCCGAGCGCGCTCGGCGTGACGGTGGCGATCAGGTGCAGGTGGGTGCAGTGCTTGCTCATCGGCAGGCCTCCGAAGTCGCGGGCGGCGGACGCGGCCCATTCTGCGCGCGGCACGCACCGGCTGTCACGCCGCGGGCCTGTCACGGGCGATTCACGCAACTGTCTTACGCTGGCGCCGTGCCTCGGGAGCCCCGCATGAAGATCCTCATCGTCACGGACGCCTGGACGCCGCAGATCAACGGCGTCGTGCGCACGCTGCAGATGACAGTGCGCGAGCTGCGCGCCATGGGGCACGCGGTCGAGATCCTGTCGCCCGAGCTGTTCCGCTCGATTCCGTGCCCCGGCTACGCCGAGATCCGCCTGGCGCTGGCCAGCCGGCGCGCCGTGCGCCGGCGCATGCGGGCCATCTTGCCGGACGCGCTGCACATCGCCACGGAAGGGCCGCTCGGCATCCACGCGCGCGCGGTCGCCCGCGAGAACGGCTGGCCGTTCACGACCGCGTACCACACGCGCTTTCCGGAGTACCTGCGGGCCCGGCTGCCGATCCCGCTGTCGGTCAGCTACGCGTTCCTGCGCCGCTTCCACGACGCCGGCACGGCCACGCTCGCCGCGACGCCGACGATCGTCGACGACCTGTTCGCGCACGGCTTCGCCGCGCCGCGCCTGTGGTCGCGCGGCGTCGACACCGCGCTGTTCACGCCGGACGGCCCGCGCGAGCCGCGCGGCCCCGGCCCGGTGTTCCTGCACGTGGGCCGCATCGCGGTCGAGAAGCAGGTCGAGGCCTTCCTCGCGCTCGACCTGCCGGGCGAGAAATGGGTGGTCGGGGACGGCCCCGAGCGCGCCCGGCTGCAGGCGCGCTACCCGCGGGCGCGCTGGTTCGGCGCGCTGCAGGGCGAGCCCCTGGCGCGCGTGTTCCGCAGCGCCGACGTGAAGGTGTTCCCCAGCGTCACCGACACCTTCGGCCTGGTGCTGCTCGAGGCCATGGCCAGCGGCACGCCGGTGGCGGCGTTCCCGGTGGCCGGGCCGATCGACGTGGTCGGCGCCTCCGCGGGCGGCGTGCTCGACGCCGACCTGCGCCGCGCCTGCCTCGCGGCGCTCGCGCTCCCGCGCGAGGGTGCGCGCGCCCATGCGCTGACGTTCAGCTGGACGGCGGCCACGCGCCAGTTCGTCGATGCGTTGCCCGTGATCGTGCAGGCCGCCGCGGCACCGACGCTCCGGCACGCGGCGCCCTGAGGATCAGCGGCCCGCCATCACCTCGGACAGCACCGCCAGCTCCGGCTCGCGCACGCCCGGCTGCGGCAGTGCGTCGTCGGCCGGCTTCACGCGCCGGCCATGGTCGTGCCGCGCCGACCAGTCCAGGATCTCCAGCCGGCCGTCGGCGTGCTCGACCAGGGCCGTCAGGCTCTCCACCCAGTCGCCGTCGTTGCAATAGAGCACGCCGTCGATGTCGCGCATCTCGGCATGGTGGATGTGGCCGCAGACCACGCCGTCGGCGCCGCGCCGCCGCGCCTCGCGCGCCACCGCCAGTTCGAAGTCGCCGATGTAGCTCACCGCGCGCTTGACCTTCTGCTTGAGGTACTTCGACAGGCTCCAGTACGGCAGGCCCAGGCGCGCGCGCAGCGAGTTGAAGTGCTTGTTGAGCTTGAGGATGAACGTGTAGAGGCTGTCGCCGACGTAGGCCAGCCACTTGGCGCACTGGATGACGCCGTCGAACAGGTCGCCGTGGGTGACCCACATGCGCCGGCCGTCGGCGGTTTCGTGCATCCACTCGGTGACCACCTCGATGCCGCCGAACTCGTGGTCGACGTACTTGCGGGCGAACTCGTCGTGGTTGCCCGGCACGAAGATCACTCGCGTGCCCTTGCGCGCCTTGCGCAGCAGCTTCTGGATCACGTCGTTGTGCGCCTGCGGCCAGTACCACGAGCGACGCAGCTGCCAGCCGTCGATGATGTCGCCCACCAGGAACAACAGGTCGCAATCGACCTGCTTGAGGAAGTCCAGCAGCGCATCGGCCTGGCAGCCGGGCGTGCCCAGGTGCAGGTCCGAAATCCATGCCGTGCGCACCCGCATCGACGCGCCGTCGCGCGGCCGGGGGTCTGCGGGCGGCTCGGCGAGGGGGTGGGCATGGCGATCCATGGTTCGTCATCGTGCGCCTGGCGCATGATGGCCGCGCGACAGCGGCGTGACGATTGCGTGACTCGACGCCGATAGTCCGCGTTCCTGGCGCGGCCCTTGCATTGCTGATACAAGACGACGAACTCCGGAGACTCCGCATGAAGCACAAGCCCGTCCTCGAACGCGACGACGTCGCCCGCATCCTCGACCACGCCCGCGCGGAAGCGCAGGCCAACCAGTGGGCCGTGACGATCGCCATCGTCGACGACGGCGGCCACCTGCTGGCGCTGGATCGGCTGGACGGCGCGGCGCCGGTCTCGGCCACCATCGCCACCGAGAAGGCGCGCACCGCCGCCCTGGGACGGCGGCCCTCGGGCGCGTACGAGGAGATGATCAACGGCGGGCGCGCCGCCTTCCTGTCAGCGCCGTTGACCGCGATGCTCGAGGGTGGCGTGCCCATCGTCGTCGACGGCCAGGTGATCGGCGCCGTGGGGGTCTCGGGCGTCAAGTCCAGCCAGGACGCCCAGGTCGCGGGCGCGGGCATCGCGAGCCTGGCGATCACCAGCGCGCCGTCCAACCTCGGCGAACGGCCCTCGTTCCCGGATGCGCGGCGCACCAATGCGGGCTGAACACGCCCGCTGCACCGACATGAGGCGGGTGTAAGCGCCGACCGACACCGGTTCGCGCCGGCAACCGACTGACAAGCCGTCGCCCGACGGCGACCATCAACCCACACCGGCCGCGCATCCTGACTGCCGTGCAACCCTCACCGGCAGGACCCATGCTCATCAAGATCGGCTACGACATCGAACTCAGCATCGCCACGCCCATGGCGCTGATCTACCTGCTGCGCGTGCATCCCTCGCGCCAGGCCGACCTGCAATCCCAGGAGAACTTCCGGGTCTGGCCTGCGGTGGAGATGGACGACTACATCGACTACTTCGGCAACCGCTGCGGGCGCATCAACGTGCCGGCGGGCTTCGACTCGGTGCGCTTCACCAACGAGGCGGTGGTCGCCGACTCGGGGCTGCCCGACCCCGTGTCCTGGGACGCCTGGCAGCACGACCCCTGCGAACTGCCGGTGAGCACGCTGCAGTTCCTGCTCGCCAGCCGTTACTGCGAGGTCGACAGCGAGCTGATGCAGTTCGCCTGGACCCGTTTCGGCCAGGCGCCCATGGGCTGGGGCCGCGTGCAGGCCATCTGCGACTTCGTGCACGACCACCTGCGCTTCGACTACCAGAACGCGCGCGCCACGCGTACCGCGCTCGAGGGCTTCCGCGAGCGCACCGGCGTGTGCCGCGACTTCACGCACCTGGCCATCACGCTGTGCCGCTGCATGAACATCCCGGCGCGCTACTGCACCGGCTACCTCGGCGACATCGGCATCCCCAAGGTGCCCTACCCGATGGACTTCAGCGCCTGGTTCGAGGTGTTCCTGGGCGACCGCTGGCACACCTTCGACGCGCGCCACAACACGCCGCGCATCGGCCGCATCGTGATGGCGCGCGGCCGCGACGCCAGCGACGTGCCGATCACGATGGCCTTCGGCCAGCACACGCTCAAGCGCTTCGAGGTCACCACCGACGAAGTCGTGTTCGCCTGAAACGCCGAGTTCGCGCGCCGCGAAGCCCCCTGGGTGCGCTGCGGTGTGGCCCCGTTCCGGAGACTGCGTGCGTACACTGGGGCCAACCCTTCCCTGATGCCACGCTCGCGCGCGGCCGCCGCACCGTGAGCTCCTCCGACTCGTTCGAATCCGTCCCCGTCCTCACGCAGGCCGTCAACGTCGCGCCCGCCGCCGATGCCACGCAGTCGATGATCCACCTGATCGGCGGCGAGAAGGGCGGCGTCGGCAAGTCCGTGGTCGCGCGCCTGCTGGCCCAGCACTTCATCGACCACAACCTGGCGTTCACCGGCTTCGACACCGACCGCTCGCATGGCGCGCTGATGCGCTTCTACAAGGACTACGCCTCGCCGGTGCTGGTGGACCGCTTCGAGGCACTGGACGCCATCGTCGAGCGCGCCATCGAGCATCCCGGCCAGCGCGTGCTGGTCGACCTGGCCGCGCAGACCCACGACCCGCTGGTGCGCTGGATGGACGAGTCCGGCGTGCTGGAGCTGGCCGCCGAGTCCGGCGTGCAGATCCACTACTGGCACGTGATGGACGCCGGCCGCGACTCCGTCGACCTGCTCGAACGCCTGCTCGACCGCTTCGAGGATCGCCTGCAATACGTGCTGGTGCTCAACCAGCTGCGCGGCGACGATTTCAGCGGCCTCGAGCGCTCGGGCCAGTTCGAACGCGCCAAGGCGCTCGGCGCCCGCGTCGTCCACCTGAAGCACCTGCAGGACGCGGTGCTGCGCAAGATCGACGCGAGCGACAGCAGCTTCTGGGCCGCACGCACGATGGCCAGCAACGAGGGCCCGAAGCTGGGCCTGCTGGAGCGCCAGCGCCTGAAGATGTGGCTGGGGCACGCGGCCGCCGAGATCGCGGCCGTCGGGGTCTGAGTCAGCGGCTGCGGGGCGCCGTCTGCTGGTTTTCTGGCCTTGCGGGGTGCGCTGGGGTGGGCACGGCGAGCCGGCATTGGCGGGGCGAGGTGAAAACATTCGCTTCCATTGAGATTGGAGTGGCGTGTCTCGGCCTATCGAGGGCCTCGACAGCTGGCGCGCCAAGGTCTCGCTGCGAACAAGGACGTCGTGTGCGGCGGTCGCTCTCCGCGTGCCGAAGGCGGCCGGCAATGATGGGATGTTCCGGGTCTCGCTTGCCGCCCCCTGTCATGGCTGCATCGGAGTTCGACACTTCTGGTCATCCGCTTGAGGGGCTTGACCGCATTGGCCAATGTGGCTGTACCAATCGTGCTGCCGGCATGCTTGCTGATAGCCCCAAGGACTCGCAGGTTCAGGCGTGCGCAGCCGCAACCTTCGCAAAGGCCTGCTCGTTCGATGATCCTTGGGGGTGCACCATGTACGCATTTCACCTTGGTAGGGGAATTGGCGTCGCACAGGACAGGGAACTCGCGTTGAAGACGCTCGAGAAGTCTTGCAAGTATGGGGCCGAGGATCCCGCGTGTAGCACCGGCCTGCAGCTCGGAGAGGAGATTCGGGGTAGGCATCGGGCAGGAACGCAGGATCGATAGGAGGCGCCCGCCTACCCAACGGACGAGTTCCACCGTCTAGTTCAATCGCTGGGTAGCTGCTCTTCGCCGATCCGGTTGACCAGACCCGGGGCGGCATCGGGTCGTGAAATTCGCCTGATGCCCGCCATCCGCGAATGGCAGCTTGCGGGCAGGGTAACTGTCTCGTGATCGCACGGCTCCAACACGATTCGCCGCGCCTCAGAGGTACTTCTTGACGAAGGCCCACGCCATGCGCGAGGCGTCGGGTCCGGCCGCGTCGCTGAACGGCTGGCCCGCTGCGCCGCCGCTCCAGGCGTGACCGAGCCGCTCGATTTCGACAAGCGACACGGCATTGAGCCCGCGACGCCGGAAATCGACCACTCGCATGGCATGGCGCCGCCCCCGCTGTACACGGCGCCCTGCGGTTGCCCGCGCAGCGAGCACGCCGCCAGCCCCGGGTGCGAGCGCGCTACCGGCCAATGCCCACGCCAGTACCGCGTGACGCGAGTTCGACGACGCGACAACATGATCGCCCATTCCGTGGATGGCCAGCAGTGGCGGCAGGTTGGCGGCACGGGCAAGTGCCGATGCCACAAGTGCCTGTGCCCCGACACGTTGCCCGCGCATCGCCGCCACCGCGGAGGCGCTCGACTGCGCGACGCCAGGCGGCACGCCTGAATGCATAACGATGGCCCTGAACCGATCGGGGTGTCGCAATGCTACCAACGCGGCCATGCTCGCGCCGGCCGACAAGCCGCAGATGGCCACGCGGGCACGGTCGGCGCGATACAGCGTGCACACCTGGTCGATGGCGGCCAGGATCAGCGCAACCTCGCTTTGCGCCCGGCCCGACCGCGTCTCGAACCAGTTCCAGCAGCCGTGCGCGTTGGCCAGCCGTTCCTGCTCCGGATAGAGCACCAGGAAGCGCTCGCGCGCGGCGATGGCGTTCATCCGCGTGCTCGACGCGAAAGTGTCAGCGCTTTGGCCGCAGCCGTGCAGCATCACCAGCAACGGCAATTGTTCGCCGGCCTGGAGATGCGGCGGGCGATAGAGCCGGTAGCGGCGTGCACCGGCTGGGCCAAGCGCGACGCCGGCGAGCCAGTCGCCCGCGCCGCGCGGCTTGGGCCGCTTCCCGGCCAGTGGGTCGGCGAGCCTGGCCGCGCGTTGTATTCCCGGCTTGACCCGTGCAGGCTTGGCGGGGCGCGGCGCCAGTCTTGCCATCGTCCGCATGCCTCTTGCAACGAGTCGTGCCCAACTGGTCGTACTATTTCTCCTTGCCATCCACATATTGTGCAGCGCAGCAACGACGCTGCCGTGTCAGCGGAGGCCGCGATCGTTGGGCAGGACTCGGCGGCAGCTGCCATCCACATCAGTCTGCTTCGGAACTGCCCAAACGCGCAGATCGCCGATGTGCAGAGGACGGCCATGAACTGGACGCTCACCTGCGCTTCCAGCCCGGCGGCGAGGACTCCGCCCTCGTCGCGGTCACCGGCCGCAGCGATGTCGACGACCGGTGCCGCTCACGCCTGCAGGGCTTCGTCGTCCACCTGGTCAAGCCGGTAGACCCGGATCGTCTCGCGGGACGGCTCGCCGGGCTCGCTCAGGCGGCCGCGTAGGCCGCCATGAAAACGGCGATCGCGCGATCGATTGCCACCTCGACCTGCTTCTTCGTCGGTGCCGGAACCACGCCCAGCAGGCGCTGCTGGACATGCTCGGCCTCCATCAGCCCGCGCAGGTGCATCGTCGCGATCCACGGATCGGCGTCGCGCAGTTGGCCGCGCGCCATCGCGTCGGCCAGGAAGTCGGCGATGAGCGTCCAGCCCATCTTCGGCCCCGCCTCGTAGAACACCCGCCCCGCCTCGGAACGCCCGGCCTCGTGCTGGGCCATCCGCAGCGTGGAGATGACAGCGTCGCTCGTGATCACCACGAGCATGCGGCGCCCGAAGATGCGCAGCGTGGCGGCCACGTCGTCGCCCGGGACCAGGGTGGCGAACAGCTGCGGCAGGTCGCCGGCCGACTGCAGCATCACTGCGGCGAACAGTTGCTCCTTCGACGCGAAGTAGTTGTACAGCGTGGCCTTCGAACCGCCCACGCGGGCGGTGATCTCGCTCATCGAGCAATTCTCGTAGCCGATCTCCTGGAACGCCTGGCGCGCCGTGTCCAGGATCAACTGGCGCCGCTCTTCGGTCTTGCTTCGCATCGGTGTCTCCGTGCTGGATCCGGCGGGCCGTGAACTGCTTCACGAAGCGCCTGCGCATCCGCTATTTCTGAACCAACCAGTTCATTTTCCATTGACTTGCATCGATACGTCAATCTAAACTGGTCCGTACAGTACAGTTAAATCGGATCGACGATGCCCCACCCCCTTCCTCCTTCGCAGCGCGCGCGCACCGGCTATGGCATGACGCTCCTGCAAGGCGCGATTGCGTTGGCCGGCGCCGCCACGCTGACCGCGTGCGCGCCGCTGCCCACCACCAGTTCGTCGGCGCAGATGCACGAGGCCAGGCTCATGCAGGCCTCGGCCGGCCTGGACGCCGGCGCCGCGCTGTGGCCCAGCGATCAATGGTGGACGCGCTACGGCGACGCGCAGTTGAACGCGCTGATCGAGGACGCATTGCGCGGCGCGCCGGACCTGGACGTGGCCAAGGCCCGCCTGGCCGCGGCCGAGGGCCTGGCCGACCAGCAGCACGCCGCGCTGCGGCCGACGCTGGAGGCCACCGGATCGGCGCTCGATACCAAGGGCAGCCTGAACTACCTGTCCCCGGCGTCGGCGGTGCCGCGCGGCTGGCAGGTCTATGGCAACACCGGCCTGCAGGCCAGCGCCGACCTGGACCTGTGGGGCCGCAACCGCGCCGCGTTCGCCGCCGCCACGTCCAGCCTCCAGGCCGCGCGCGCCGACACGGCGCAGGCCCGCGTGGCGCTGACCACCTCGGTGGCCGCCGCCTACATCCGCCTGGACGAGCTCTACGCCACCCGCGACACCGCGCAGGCCGCGCTGGAAGTGCGCGAGCAGAGCAGCGCGCTGTTCGAGAAGCGACGCGAGAACGGCCTCGAGACCCAGGGCAGCGTGCGCCAGATGGACGCGCGCAGCGCCTCGGCGCGTGGCGACCTGCTGGCGATCGACGAGCAGATCGCGCTGCAGCGCAACGAGCTTGCCGCGCTGCTCGGCGCGGGCCCGGACCGCGGCGCGACCATCGCACGACCGGCGCTGAGGGTGCGGGCCGGCCAGGGCCTTCCCGCCGCGCTGCCGGTGAACCTGCTGGGCCGCCGTCCCGACCTGATCGCGGCGCGCCTGCGCGTCGAGGCCACGGCCAGGAAGATCGACGTCGCCCGCGCCAGCTTCTATCCCAACGTGAACCTGAGCGCCGGCATCGGCCTGCAGTCGGTGGGGCTGGAGACCCTCTTCCACGCCAGCTCCGTGTTCGGCAGCTTCGGGCCGGCCATCAGCCTGCCGCTGTTCGACCAGGGCCGCCTGCGCGGCCAGTACACCCAAGCCGAGGCGAGCTACGCCGAGGCCGTGGCGCAGTACAACGCGACGCTGGTGCGCGCGCTGCGCGACGTGGCGGACGCGGCCGCCAGCGAGCGCGCGCTGGGCGGCGAGCTGCAGCAGGCCGAGGCGGCCGTCGCGGCCGCGCGCGACGCGTGGCGCGTGGCGCAGGAGCGCTACCAGGGCGGCCTGGCCAACCACCTGGAGGTGCTGACGGCCCAGGACACGCTGCTGTCCAGCCAGCGCGAGCTGACCCGCCTGCAGGCGCGCAGCCTCTCCCTCGACGTGACGCTCACGCGCGCGCTGGGCGGCGGGTTCGACGGCGCGCTCGCGCCGCTGCCCGCCGCACAAGCCTCCGCCTCTACTCGCGGCTGAACCCGTCTTCCATTCCATATTCATCGAATCCCGCCATGAACCACAACGACCTCCCGCAAGCCGAACCCAGCGCCGTCGACGCGCCCTCCGCCAACCGCAAGCCGATGTTCGCCGCGCTCGCCGGCGTGGTCGTCGTGGTCGCCGCCGGCACGTTCGCATACGAGCACTTCATCGGCTCGCGCTACGTCGGTACCGACAACGCCTACACGTCCGCAGAAGTGGCCGACATCACGCCGGCGATCACCGCGCTGGTCAAGGCCGTCAACGTCACCGACACCCAGACGGTGCGCAAGGGCGACGTGCTGGTGGTGCTCGACGACACCAACATGCGCCTCGCGCTGGCCCAGGCCGAGGCCGAGGTGAGCCGCGCCGAGCGCCGCGTGCAAGCCTACCTGGCCACCAACGAGGGCTTCAGCGCGCAGATCGCCGCGCGCGGCGCCGAATTCGAGCAGGCGCAGGCCCAGTTGGCGAGCGCGCAGTCCGACCTCGAACGCGCGCAGCTGGACCTGTCGCGGCGCCAGGCACTGGCCAAGTCCGGCTCGGTGTCGGGCGAGGAGCTGTCGAACGCGCAGGCCGCGTTCACCGCCGCCAAGGCGCGTCGCGCCGCCGCGGCCGCCGTCGCGCAGCAGGCCCAGGCCAACCGCCTGGCCACCGTCGGCGCGCAGCGCGCCAACGCGGTGCTGATCAACGGCACGACGGTCGACACCAACCCCGAGGTGCTGCTGGCGCGCGCCAAACGCGACCAGGCGCGCGTGGACCTGCAGCGCACGGTGCTACGCGCGGCGGTCGACGGCGTCGTCGCCAAGCGCTCGGTGCAGGTCGGCCAGCAGGTCAGCGCCGGCACCGAGCTGATGGCCGTGGTGCCGTCGCAGCAGATGCACGTCGACGCGAACTTCAAGGAAGGCCAGCTGGCGCGCGTGCGCATCGGCCAGCCGGTGGAGCTCAAGGCCGACCTGTACGGCGGCTCGGTGGTCTATCACGGCGTCGTCCAGGGCCTGGCCGGCGGCACCGGCTCCGCGTTCGCCGCGATCCCCGCTCAGAACGCCACCGGCAACTGGATCAAGGTCGTTCAACGCGTGCCGGTGCGCATTGCGCTGGACCCCAAGGAGCTGGCCGCGAATCCGCTGCAGTTGGGCCTGTCGATGAACGCGAGCATCGACACGCGCGACGAAGAATTTGCCCAGAAGCACGCGCAGGCCACGCGCACCGCTCGCGAACCGTCCTGAGGTCACGACGATGTCCGCAACGCTCTCAATGGACAGCCCGGCCGCGGCGCCCGTGCCGGCGCCGGCATCGATGGCGCCGCTGCAAGGCGGCATGCTGATCGGTGCGGCGCTGCTGCTGGCCGGCGCCAACTTCCTCGCCGTGCTCGACACGTCGATCGCCAACGTCTCGGTGTCGACGATCGCCGGCAACCTGGGCGCCACAAACAGCCAGGCCACCTATGTCATCACCTCCTACGCGGTGGCCGAGGCGATCACCGTCCCGCTCACCGGCTGGCTCGCCGCGCGCTTCGGCGCGGTGCGCGTGTTCGTCATGGCGATGCTGCTGTTCGGCCTGTTCTCGGCCCTGTGCGGCGTGTCGCAATCGCTGGGCATGCTGGTGGTTTGCCGCGTGCTGCAAGGCCTGGCCGGCGGCCCGCTGATGCCGCTGTCGCAGACGCTGCTGCTGCGCATCTTTCCCAAGGACAAGGCGCCCGCGGCGATGGGGCTGTGGGCGATGACGACGCTGGTCGCGCCCGTGCTGGGCCCGATACTCGGCGGCGCGATCTGCGACAACCTGCACTGGTCGTACATCTTCTACATCAACGTGCCGATCGCGGCGCTGTGCGGCGTCATCAGCTGGAAGATGCTCAAGCGCTACGAGTTGCCCTCCATCAAGGACAGCATCGACGGCGTGGGCCTGTCGCTGCTGGTGGTGTGGGTCGCGGCGCTGCAGTTGATGCTCGACGAAGGCAAGGACCTGGACTGGTTCTCCAGCAACGAGATCATCGCGCTGGCGGTGATCGCGGCGATCGGCTTCGCGTCGTTCCTGATCTGGGAGCTGACCGAGCGCAAGCCCATCGTCGACCTGCGCGTGTTCCGCCATCGCGGCTTCTCGGCCAGCGTGCTGACCATCTGCCTGGCCTTCGGCGCGTTCTTCGGGGCAACCGTGCTGACGCCGCTGTGGTTGCAGGGCACGATGGGCTACAGCGCGACGCAGGCCGGCTACCTCACCGCGCTCTCCGGCGTGCTGGCCGTGGTCGCGGCGCCGCTCGCCGCCGGGCTCTCGACCAGGTTCGACGGCCGCCTGCTGGTGTTCATCGGCGTGATCTGGATGGGCCTGGTCACGCTGTACCGCGGCGCCGTGGGCAACCTGGGCATGGACGGCTGGGCCATCGGCCTGCCGCTGCTGCTGATGGGCCCGGGCCTGCCGTTCTTCTTCGTGCCGCTGACGAGCCTGGCGCTGTCCAGCGTCGACGAGCCGGAGACCGCGTCGGCCGCCGGCCTGATGAGCTTTTGCCGCACGATCTCCGGCGCGTTCGCGACCTCGCTGGTCAACACCGAGTGGGAGAACCAGACCCAGGTGATGCGCGCCAACCTGGTGGGCATCACCGACCCGGACGGCAGCATGCTGGCATCGTTGCGCCACATGGGCATGGGCGCGGCGCAGGCCGTCGGCAACCTGCAGCAGATGGTGGCGTCGCAGGCGGTGATGCTGGCCACCAACCGGCTGTTCCTGATCTCCGGCGCGGCGTTCGTGCTGGCCGCCCTGGCGATCTGGCTGGCGCCCAGGCCGGCCCGTGTGGCGGATACGTCCCAGGCCCATTGACCGACTGGTCATTCGATGGCCGCCGCGATTGCAGCGGCTTCCGTGATCTTGCGCTCTTCGAGCGCCCGCGCCTTGTCTTCGCGTGCAGCGATTCGGGCGCCACGCAGCCCGCCGTCCTCCCGGTGCTGCACGTGCTGGAGCGCGAGTTCGCGACAACGCTCCCGCGCGGCCGCCACGCTGAAGCCGCGGAGCGACGGGTCCAACTTCTTCGGAGGCGACGTTGGATCGTAGAAGCCGATCGGCTCGCGGAAGGTGCGGCCGTCGTGGGAATAGCGGCAGTAGAACTGCACCGCCTGGGTCGACAACATGCGCGCCTGGAGGTCGAATGCCATGAGATCTTCAGAAACGACTCGAGACATAAGTCCGACGCCACAGCGAAGGCTTCGCGGCATGCCGTCCCGCCGCCCGCCGTCTTGACCCGACACCGGACGCCCGACCCATCCGGCCGGTGTGCTCAAGGCTGTCCGAACCAGCGCGTGGCCGCCTGCGCGAACTCTGCTTCGTCCGCAGCGGGCCCGCCCGCCCAGCTCACGACGCCGTCCGGGCGCACCAGCACCGCCTTCAGCCGAGGGTCGTCCGTCGTCTTGCCAGCCAGATGAGCGATTCGCCAACCCCAGCGGCTTGTCGCTGCCTCGAGCGATGTCCCGCCATCGAACTCCACCAGCAGCCCGCGCCCGTCTCCCAGATGCCGGTTGACCGTCGTGCCGTCACGCAGCGCGAAGTCCGGCACGCTGCGTCCGACCAGGGAATGGTCTTCGCCCATCGCGTACCGCAAGGACGTGCCCCATACGCGCTGCGCAAAGTAGGTGGCGCCATCCCGGGTCTCGATCAGGTCGCGCAGGATCGCCTCGAGTGCGCGTGAACTCCGGCTCGGTCGCATGATGGCGACTTGTGCGCGGGACCAGTCCAGGATCTGCGCTCCGATGGGATGCCGTTCAGCGGAATACGTGTCGAGCAGCGCCTCCGAGGTTTCGTGCCGCAGGACGGTCGCGAGCTTCCAGCCGAGGTTCATCGCGTCTCCGAGCCCGAGGTTCAGCCCCTGCCCACCCAGCGGCGAATGGAGGTGGCATGCGTCGCCCGCGAGGAGCACCCGGCCCTTGCGATAGGTCGTCGCCTGGAACGCTCGATCCGTCCAGGTTGTCGCCGTGCGAAGCGCCGTCAACGTGACATCGACGCCGGACACGCGACGCAGCACCGACTGGACGTGGTCGAGCGTGATCGCTTGCGTCCGGTGAAAGCCGCCCGCATCGAAATCGACCATCGCGATCGTCCCGGGCCGCTGGTAGGTGTACATGCCCGAGGGCGTGTAGTGCCGGCCCGGGACGAGCCCATCCGGCCCGGCCGGCTCGACGTCGACCGAGTAGCCGGTGAACTCCGGCTCGGTGCCGACGAACTCGAAACCGGCGACCTTGCGCACCGTGCTGCGGCCGCCGTCGCAGCCGACCAGCCACCGCCCACGAACCCGCGTGCTGCCGGCGCGAACGTCCACGCCGTCCGGCCCCTCGGTGAAGTCATCGACGCCTTGCCCCTGCATGATTTCCACCCCCAAGTCGCGCGCCCGGGCGGCCAGGACGGACTCGAGGCGCGCCATCGTGGTCGGCAACGGGCCCGCAGCCGAAGCCGGCAGGCCGTTCGCCACCCTCGACGCATCGATCCTGTCGTGGAAGAACTGGATGCCGGCGAAGTGGCCGCCCGGGCGGCGCGCCTGCTGCATCCAGTGCGCGTCGGTCGACGAACCGCGCTGCTCCCGGTGCTGCTGGACCGGCGGCGGCTCCGCGATCGCGTCGAGAAGACCGCGCCGCGACAGCGCTTCGACCGTCGGGACCGACAGCCCCCGCATCCCGAACGGCAAGCCCTTCAACGGGGAGGCGGGATCGTCCGCCTGCTCGAGCACCACCACCGACGCGCCGCCGAGGCGAAGTTCGCACGCGAGAAAGAGGCCGACGGGGCCGGCGCCCGCGATGACGACGTCGCAGCTTGAAGGATCTTGCATGAACTACCCCTGTGTGGTCGTCCGACCGAGGCAGTTCGTCGAGGGAACCGCACGGACGAACAGCGCTGCATGAACAGCATTCAATGTTCGTCGTGGGGCCTCGTGCACAAAGCAGAGGCAGTGCTTCCATTGCGGAAGGACCTGGACCGACCACACCAGGTCTGCCTTTTTCGACCAGGCCAATATAGCAGCCCGGGTGCCGGGCTCGCGATGGGCAGCCCTGGCGAAGGTCGGTCGCGCAGCGGATGCCGGAACCAGGGTGCTCGACCGCGGATACCCGCTGGCGAGCGAGCGTCGGGCTCGGGCACCGTAGCGCTGTGCCAACGACTTCGGGAATCTGAGCCAGTTGAGCTTTGGCGCCGACGGCAAGGGCCGAGCCTCATCCCGGCGTGACCGGACGCGCATTCGAGCGCAACATCTTCCGCAGCGCTTTCGATGGTCGACATGCGCCCTCGGAGCCGACAGCCGGGCCGACCGACAGGTCAGCAGCCAACCTCGATCAGGCGGGGAGCGTTCGCCGACCGGTGCGTTCAGGTCGCATCTTCATCGGAACTCGGCGCGGTGCGGCCTGCGCCGCGATCGACGCCGTGCGTCCAGCCCCGAGGCTTGCCCGGCCTGCCTTCGATCACATGCGAGTGCGTGGGCCCGCGCGACGAAAACCTCACGCAGCAGCACGGCGTCCGGGTGCCCGCGCCGGAACGGACCCTGCCAGCCGCCGTCTTCGTTGTGCGGCTCCGTCAGCACGTCGAGGGCGCTGTCGTGCGTGGGCAGCGGGCCGGCGCCGTGGCGCGTCATGTAGGCGCGCACGATGCCCAGGCGCAGGACGGGTGCGCGGATGCCGGCGGACGCGAGAACGGCGTCGGCGCCGGCGGGCGTCGCGTCGCTCCACGTGGTGTGTGGATGGAAGCCGCGTGATTCGTCGAGGAGCACGCCTTGGGCGCCTTCGAACAGCAGCGTGCCCTTGCGCTCCAGGCACGAGGAGACGATGCCCTCGTCGGCCGGTGCGACGTGCAGCGCCAGGCGGCGCGCCTGCTCGAGCCAACGCTCGGCGACGCCGTCGTCGTGCAGGGCGCGACCGTCGTCGTCGCCCGGATCTAGCGCGCACAGGTCGAACTGGGCCGCCAGCGTGCGGCGGATGGCGGCCAGCTTCTCGCGTGCCCGCAGAGGATGCGCGAGGTCGGCGTAGCGCAGCGCTTCGTCGGGGTGCCCGATCGCGTGCGCCACGGTCTCGCCGACACCCACGCCGCAGCTGCCATGGGCCTGCGTCCCGCGCCGGCGCTCCCGCAGGCGGCCCGCGGCCTGATGGTAGGGCGTGGTGAGACGGCAGCCCGCGGCGATCGTCAGGCGCGACAGCGCGTCATCGATGCCCGCACGGCGCAGGCAGGATTCCTCGACCAGCAGCGCCGTGGGATGCATGACTACGGCGGATGCCAGCAAGGTCTGCACGCCGCGCACGAACGTGCCGGCGCCGAATTGCGAGAACGTGTGGTGGCGGCCGTCCGGCAGAACGACGTTGTGCCCGGCCTGCGCGCCGCCGTTGAAGCGCGCGACGGTGTGCACCGGCCAACGCCGACACAGTGCGTCGGTGAACAGACCCTTGCCGCAATCGCCGAAGCCCAGGCCGACGAGCACGGCGTAGCGCGGCGCCTCGCCCATGTCCAGGTCAGCCGAACAGGCGCTGCCACCACGAGGACGTGGTCTTCGTCGAGGAGACGTGCGGCTGCGCGCCGCGCCCGCTTCCCGGCTGGAGCAGGCCGGCATCGACTGGGTAGGCGTGACCGATATCGACTTGATGTACACGGCCAACTGGAGTGACCTTTCAGAGGCCGGGGCCACCTACGGCATGCCGAGACTGATTGGCGATCGCGTGGCCGACGCCGCCCAGCTCAAGGCGACCTCTCCGATCCTGAACGCGGCGCGGATCCGCGCGCCGCTGCTGATGGCCTACGGGGGCAAGGATCGGCGCGTGAACCGCGCGGCTGCCTTCCTCGACAAGCACATCGGCCAGCCCTGACTCCGATGGCCCGGTGCCCGGCACTGCCTTGCGCGTCGCCGGATACTCTTCGGACCAACCACTGACGAGCGACGCATGCCACTCCCGAAGTTCGCACTCCTCCCCGGGCTGCTCCTGGGCGCGACGCCCGTGCTCGCGCAGATCAACGCCGGAACCCTGCCCCCGACCCCGTCGCCGCCGTTCAAGCTCGCGAAGGTCGCGCAGTTCGACCTGCCCTGGCGGATCGCCTTCCTGCCGGATGGACGCATGCTGATCACCGAGAAGGGCGGCAAGCTCTTCCTGGCGACACCGTCCGGGCAGAAGGTCGAAGTCACCGGCGTGCCGCCGGTGCTGCACGAACGGCAGAACGGCCTGCTCGGCGTGTACCTGGCCCCGTCCTATCCGGGCGATGGGGCGATCTACCTGACCTACTCGGAGCCCGGGCAGGATCCGGGCACCTCCAGCCTGGCGCTCGCCCGCGCGACGCTCAGGATCGGCGCCGGCGCCGCCTCGCTGGAGGACCTGCGGGTCGTCTGGCGCGACCCGATCAAGGGCAAGGGCGGCCAGGTCGGCGCCGCCGTGGCCTTTTCGCCGGACCGCAGGTTTCTCTTCCTCACGGCCGGTGATCGACAGCGCTTCACGCCCGCGCAGGACCCGAACCAGCCGGCCGGCAAGATCCTGCGACTGACCCTGGACGGCAAACCCGCGCCGGGCAATCCGCTGGAGGGCAGGACGGGCGCACGGTCGGTCCCGGTGATCGATCCGGCCCGGGACACGGAGGCCGCCAAGACCGCGCCCGTCGTGGGCACGCATGTCTTCGAAGGCCCGAACCTGACGCCGTCCGAGACATGGAGCTCGGGGCATCGCACGCCCTACGGCCTCGCGTTCGCGCCGGATGGCCGCCTGTGGGAACTCGAGCATGGCCCGCGCGGCGGCGACGAGCTCAACCTGATCGAGCCGGGCAGGAACTACGGCTGGCCGCTGGTCTCCTATGCGGTGAACTACGACGGCGTGCCCATCGCGAGCCCCGATACGCGTCCCGACCTCGCCAAGCCCGTGATCTACTGGACGCCGGTGATCGCGCCCGGCAACCTGATGTTCTACAGCGGCGCGATGTTCCCGAAGTGGAAGGGCTCGGCGTTCGCGACCGGCCTGGTCAGTCTTGCCCTGCATCGGATCGAGGTCCATGGCGCGACTGCGACGCCGGCCGAGCACTGGACGGTCGGCTTCCGTGTCCGCGACGTCGCCCAGGCCCCGGATGGTGCGCTGTGGTTGATCGAAGACGACCACGCGGGCGGTCTGTATCGGCTCACGCCGCAGTAGTCGCGCACCGCACCTGGGCGCGCCCACGCGCCGACCGATGCCGGAATTCTGCTGTTCGTCGCACCGGCAGCGCCTGCGGCGAAGCGGGTTGCTAGATTCGCATCGAGCAGGACGCCGGGGCGCTCGGCCGGAATCCCGCGGCGCCGTCGATGTCATCGTCGTCGCGCCGTGCAGCAGTTCGGGAGGCCGGGGACCCGCCAGCCAGCGTCTCCTGTCGTTGATCGTCGTGCGCCTGGAGGAACCCTCGATGTTCGCCAACGTCATTCAGCGCGAGCCGCAGCCCCTGCACCTGGCCGACACCCTCGAGGCGCGTTGGGGCATGCCCATCCGCGTGCTCTCGGTGGGCGACGATCCGCTGGTCCACGAAGGCATTCGTGCGCTGCTCGGCGCCGAGGACGACATGGATCTCGTCCGTGAGGTCGGCACCGAAGAGTTCGATTCGATCCACTTCGTGGGGCTGCTGCCTGCCGTCGTCCTGATGGGCGCCCAACTGTCCGGCTATGGAAGCGCAAGGGCCATCGCCCGGCTGAAGGCATTCGACCCGTCTGCCCGCGTCATCGTCATTGCCACCAGAAGCGCGGACGTGCGCACCCGCAGGGCGATCGACGCCGGCGCGCATGGCTGTCTCCTGTCGTGCAACGTGCGCGGGGAATTGGCCAAGGCCATCCGCGCGGTGGCGTCCGGCCGCCGGTTCATCGACGCTGACGCTGCTGTCCAGTTGATGCTGGCCGGATCTGACGAGGACCTGAAGGCACGCGAGATCCAGGTGCTCGAACTGGTGGCCGCGGGCAAGGCGAACAAGGAGATCGCGCGCGAGCTCTCCACGACCGAGGGCACCGTGAAGAACTACATCAAGAGGATCCTCGGCAAGCTGCACGCTTCCGATCGAACGCACGCCGTCGTCATCGGCATCGCGCGTGGAATCATCGAGGTCCGCACGAATCCTGCCTGACCGCGCACGCCGTCGCCGTCGTTCGCGATCGTGCGCAGGACGACCGGCTGTGTGCTGCGATCCCGCAGGTCGGCGACGAACCAAAAAAAAGAGGCGGCCTGTGCGGGCCGCCCCTCTCAAGATCAAGAGGACCCTCTCGATCAACCTTTGCGGTCAGAACCTGTAGGTCGCGGCGCCGTAGACGAAGCGACCGTGCGGGTCGTAGTAGGTCGGGTCGTATCCCGTCTGGAAGTACGTGCCGTTGGTCGTGACGGCGGGCGGCTGGCGGTTGAAGACGTTCTTCAGGCCGAGACGGAAGGTCATGTTCTTCACCCCGCTGTAGTCGCCTTGCAGGTCGTACGTCGCGAACGACGAGACGCGGCGGCCCGTGCTGCAGACCGCGGGCGGCGCGTCCGGCGCCGTGTAGTCGCCCGGGTCGCAATCGACGATGGCGGGCGGCGCGTCCTTGTAGCTCGACTGGAAGTTCTGCGTCAGCGCCAGCCCATAGGCGGCGTAGTTCCAGTTCACCGTCAGCGCGTGTTTCCAGCGGAAGATCATGCCGCCGTTCGTGACGGCGTTGATGGCGGAGGCCGACGGATCGGTCGCTCGTCCGATGCTGTGCTGGACGGTGCCATCGATGGTCGTCAGGTCGTATTTCCGGATCCACGTGCCGGCCAGCTCGGCGCCGAACCGACCCATGGCCGTGCGCAGGCCGGTCCACTTCACGTCGAGGTCGACCCCCGCGGTGACGACGCCGCCGCTGTTGACATTGCTGGTGACGATGTTGGTGATGTTGCCGGAACCGTCGCGCGACACCAGCGGCGTGTACACCGGGTTGCCCGCGGCCGCCAGGTTCACCACCGTTTCGGCGTCGAGGGCGATGATCGCGTGGTCGACGCGGACATGGTAGTAGTCGATGCTGGCCGACAGGCCCTTGACCGGCTCCACGATCGCGCCCAGCGAGAACTGCTTCGACTTCTCCGGCACCAGCTTCGGATTGCCGCCGACCTGCTGGTTGAACTGGCCCGGAACGCCCGTCACCGGATCGGTGAAGATGTTCGTCGTGGCGGGCGCGAGCGGGGTGTAGAGCTCGGGCAGCGCGGGCTCGCGGAAGCCGGTGCCGATGGAGCCGCGGAACGCGACCTGGTCCAGCGGCGTGAACTTGAAGCTGAGCTTCGGGTTGGTGGAGGACGCCGTGGGGTAGTGGTCGTTGCGCACCGACAGGTCGGCCTCGAGGATCTTCAGGAACGGCGCATCGATCTCGCCATAGATCGAATGCGAGTTGCGCGACGCCGAGAACGGCAGCACCGCCGCGCCGTAGCCGGACACGTCGCCGCTCTGGTAGGCCGCGCTCGGCTGCAGGTCGAGGGCTTCCTTGCGCAGCGTCACGCCGGCGGCGAACGCCAGCGCGCCGCCCGGCAGCCGCGCCAGGTCGTGCTGGACCTTGAGGTCGATCGCGTCGGTCGTCAGCGACGATCGGATGATGTTGCCGTTGTAGTTCGTCGCCAGGATCTGGGCGGCCAGCGCCGGCGACTGGTGGGCCACGAACGGATCGAAGGCGTTGTTGCCGCTCAGCAGTTCGACCAGCTGGGTCTGGTTCTGGTAGCCGCGCTGGGTCGACTCCGACACGACGCTCTCGTTGCGGCTGTACGCCGCGTCGTAGTCCCAGTCCTTGAACGAACCGGTGAAGCCGGTCGCGAGATGGTAGAGCGTCGAATTGTCCGTGTGGATGCGACCGCCGCCGTCCAGCGCCCGGTAGCTGACCGTCACCGGGCAGGCACCGCCGCCGCAGCTCGTCAGCACTTCCGGATGGTTGGAGGCCGCGATATAGCTGGCCGGGTAGTAGGGGCTCGACGGATTGATGACGATGACCGGATCGACGCCGATCTTGTGGAACAGCGGGTCGGTCGCGAGGAACGAGGCGCTGTACGGCGAGGACTGTTCGCTGATGACGGTCTTCGCGTTCGACGCGAAGGCTTCCGCGAACCACTCGTTGTCGTCGTTGATGCGGCCGCGCAGGGTGGCCGCGACGTTGACGCGCGTGACGTCCGGCGTCAAGGGCACGAAGGGCGACGGGTTGTAGCGGCAGGTGTTGAGGTTCACGTCGAACGCCATGCCGTTCGCCGAGCAATTGTTGGTCGTGCTGGTGGGGCTGGTCGGGCCCAGGATGTTGCCGATGCCGCTGCCATCCGCGTAGATGCCCTTGCCCTGGTTCAGCGAGTTCAGGATGTCCGGATCGAAGGTCCGGATCGCCCCCGTGGCCGTCGCGCTCAGGTCGAACAGGCCGTCGTCGCTCCACGCCCGATTCGCGTACTTTCGCTGGTAGCCCTGGATCGCGGCGTCGTGCGCGACGTCCAGCGAGACCATGGCCGACAGGCGGTCCGTCGCGAAATCGCCGAAGCCCGCGACCAGGCCGACCTTGCCGCTCTTGCCGCCGCCGGAAGTGGTCGGCTTGCCGTAGTAGCCGGTCATCTCGACGCCCTTGAAGTCCTTGCGCAGGATGAAATTGATGACGCCGGCGACGGCGTCCGAGCCGTACACGCCCGACGCGCCATCCTTCAGGACTTCCACGCGGTCGATGGCCGACAGGGGGATGGAGTTGACGTCGACCGCCGTGCCGTCCGTCGCGTAGTTCGCGATCCGCCGGCCGTTGACGAGCACCAGGGTGCGCTGCGCGCCGAGGCCGCGCAGGCTGGCGGTGGATTCGCCGTAGGTCGCCTGCCCCGCGTTCTGCGCGGAGGACGTGCCGCCGGCGGAGGAGTTCGCCGAGATGTTCTGCAGCAACTGCTCGGTGTTGGTGACGCCGAGCTTCTCGATCTGTTCGCGCGAGATCGTCTGTACCGGCAGGGCGCTCTCGGCATCGGCTCTCTTGATCGACGAGCCGGTGATCTCCACGCGCTGCACCGTCGCGCCCTGGTCCGCCGCGGGTTCCTGGGCCCGCACCAGGGCGGGCGCCACCGACGCCAGGGCACCCAGTGCCGAGAGGATGCAATGGCCGAGTGCGGTTCTCTGGAAGGGAGTGGGCTTCATGGGATGGGGTGGGAGTGAGCGGGCTTCGGCGACTCGCGACAAGCGTCTGCCGATCGACGCAATGGAGCAAATCTATCGAGCGGACGCGGCCGCGAAAAGTCTCGGAGGAGAGGCGCCGCCAGTCTCTTTAGGCATCGTCGCCAGGCTTGCGGGCGCACCCGCTCGACGCGCCGCGAGGCCTGCCGGCCCGGGCAACGGCCGGGGACCGCTCGGCCGCCGGCCGTGCCGGGCGGCGGCCCTCCGGGCCCGAGCGGAGACCCGGGCCCTCGCCATCGATGACGGCGTCCCGCTTCGGCGACGGGAGGCACCCGCGCGCTGCGCGGCGTGCCCGACGCGTGCCAGTCAGCGCAGCGCGTCGCCCTCGCACATCGACCTGCGCCGCCACGCCAGCACCACCACCCCCGCGCACAGCAGCGCCGGCAGGCCCGGCTCGGGGATCGTGCTGATCGGCCCGATGCGTGGCGCGCCGAGGCCGGCGTAGTCGCCGGTGCCGGCGAACGCCTGGATGGCCGGCGCCGCGCCGTCGATGTCCACCACCAGCAGCGCGTTGCCGAGTGCCGTGGTCGTGACCAGGTTGCCGCTGCCGTCGATGAGCGCGAACGAGAACTCGTCGGGCGTGCCGCCGGGGTCGACCTGCGTGGTCAGGGCCACGTCGAAGCCGAGCGACGCACCCGGCGTGAACGACTGGGTCACGGCGTTGTAGAAGTTGTCGTCGACGAGCGTGAATCCGGCGGCCAGCGATCCGCTGGCGCCGCCGTCCAGCAGGGCCGGGCCGATCCCGGCGCCGCTGCCCAGCACGAAGTGGCCCAGCGTGACGACGTTGTTGGCGTCGCCCACCGCGCTGCCGTCGTCGAACTGGAACAGCAGTTCGAACGGGCCCGAGGCGCCGGACTGCAGCGCCGTGGTGTCCAGGTCGACATGGAAACGGGTGTCGGCCAGCGCCGGTGCGCCGGCAATGGCGAGTGCGACGCCGAGGAGGGGGGCTGGAATGCGCATGGCGGTTCGACTCCGGGGTTCAGCGTTGGCCGGGTCCCGCGAGCACCTGGGTGGCGTAGCTCACCGGCAGGTTGGCGGGGTCGTTGAAGACGAGGGACAGCGTCGCGCTCGCGCCGGGGGCCAGCGACGCGACGCCGGCGTCCATCCAGGGGCGGCCGAGCGGCGCGACCACCGACGTCGTGCCGCCGGCAGTGGCCAGCGCGATGCCGGCGGCCAGGTTGGTCAGCACCAGGGACACCGGGCCGGCGATGGTCGTGGGGCCGGCGTTTGCGAGCCTGACCGTCTGGAACCAGCGATGCAGCGTCGGGTCGTAGCGCAGGCCGGAGCGGGTGATCGTCACCTGTGCCGAGACGTCGACCGAGGTCGGCGTGAGCAGGTAGGCGTGGCGCACGCCGTTGTGCAGCCCGTCGCCGACGATCTGGCCGGCGTCGTTGATCGACCGCGCATGGTCGATCTGCCAGCCCAGCGCGGGATCGACCAGCGTGCGCAACTCGGTGAGCGTGCCCTTGCTGTAGAGGAAGCCACCGCTCTGGCCCACGAGGCCGGTCAGCCAGGTCTCGCCGACGACCTCGTCCTGGTTGTTGATGCCATGGGCGGACAGGCCGGTGCCGATCGGGTGGAACGCCGCGCCGTCCCAGAACACCGGCAAGGCGTTGATGTTGCCCTGGGCGTCGACGTAGATCCGGCTGCCTGCCGCGTGGCCCGCCGCGTTGATGCTCTCGAAGGCGCCCGAGCCTTCGTACAGGCCGCTGTCCAGTTGCGGACCCACGAGGTCGGCCAGGCCTATCGTGCCGAAATCGTAGGGGTTGCTGGCCGGGAAGCTCACGGCGCCGTTGGCGTGGATGATGGGGCGCGCATAGGGCCCGACGAACAGGCTGCCGGCCACCTGGCCGCCGTCGTTGATGGCGGCGGGCGTGCAGTGGCAGTTGTAGCCGCTGGCGTCGTACGGTCCGTTCGATCCCTGGGCGACCGTGAAGTTGATCGAGCCGCTGGTGCCGTTGCGCACGTTCGGCGTCCAGACGAACGGCCCGGCCGGGCCGCCGCCGCCGACGACCTGCCCCAGGTTGTTCAGGCCGAAGCCGTCGCTCGGGCTGGCGGTGCCCAGCAGGGCCACGGCGGCACCGGAGCGCGCGTTGGCGCTGGTGGGCGTCCAGAGCCAGGCGATCTCGCTGGGCGCGCCGACATTGACCGCCACCTGGCCGTAGTCGTTGATCTTCATCCCGTTGGCCAGGCCCGAGGTGGCGACACCGAGGTCGGTGAAGGCGCCCGTCAGCCCGTTGGGGCGATCGGGCGTCCACAGGAAGCCGTGGATGTTGCCGGAACCCACGCCGGTATCCGTGCTGGTGCTGCCCGTCACCTGGCCGACGTTGTTGACGCCGAATGCGGCCGACGAGAGGAACCCCGGCAGCGTGCCCAGGTCCGTGATCACCCAGGTGGCATGGTTGCCCGCGCCCGACGGCGCGAGCACCGTCACGGTGGAGGTGCGCGACGTCACGTTGCCGCCGCCGTCGCGGGCCGCGCAGGTGACCACCGTCACGCCGACCGTGAACAGCGACGCGCCCGGCGGCGGGTTGCAGGTCACCGTGGGGACGCTGGCCGTGTCGGTGACCACCGGCGGCGGCACGGCGACGGTCGCCCCGGCTGCGCTGGTGGCGGTGGTCGTGATCGGGGCGAACATCGTCAACACGGGCGCGATCGTGTCGACGATGGTCACGGAGGTCGTCGCGGATGCCGCGTTGCCGGCTGAATCCGTCACGTGGCAGGAGAGCGTCGTGGTGCCCAGCAGGTACAGCGCGGAGGCGCCGACGCCCGGGCAGTTGAGAGTGGTCGCCCCGACGGCCCCGCCCACCGTGGCGGCGGCCAGCGTGACCGTGGCGGACTCGTTGGCGGTGGCCTCGACGGTGACCGGCGGCGGCAGCCCCAGCGTGAGGGCCACCGCGGACTGCGCGGCGCCGAGCAGGACGCCGGCCGTGCAGAGCCAGGCGGCGCGTCGCACACCGGGCGGGAAGGGCTGCGAGCGCGGGCTTGCGGGCCGCTGGTTGGACATGGCTCACCTCCGTCGGAAGGATCGTGTCGGGAGCGATCGGCGTGTCGCCGGACTGGAAGTGAGCATAGGTTCGGCCATCGGCCGCAACATTCCCTAGCTTCCGTCCGGGTCGGCGGGAATAAGGGCGGCGCGCCCGCAATCCGCGCGCGATCGCCCTGGCCGTGCGCGCGGGGCGGCTGGCACGGACGTTGCGTGACCCCCGCCATGCGCATGATCACCAAAGGCCGGTTTGCCGTCACCGCGATGATGGACCTGGCGCTGTCGTGCGCGAACGGACCGGTGGCGCTGACCGCCATCTCGATGCGCCACGGGATCTCGCCGTCCTACCTCGACCAGTTGTTCGGCAAGCTGCGCAGGGGCGGACTGGTCGACAGCGTGCGCGGCCCGACCGGCGGCTACCTGCTGGCGCGCGACGCCGCGGCCATCAGCGTGGCCGAGATCGTCGCCGCCGTCGACGGCCAGGCCGACGACGACGCGATGGCGGCGCCAGCGGCGGCGGGCGGCGAGGCCGTGGGCGAGGCCGCGCGCGAGGTCTGGCAGCTGCTGAATGCGGAGATGGACCGGTTCCTCGGGGCGATCTCGCTGAAGTCGCTGGTCGACGTCCAGCGCGCCCGTGCCGTGCCGGTGCGCGAGTTGCGCCTGCACCGCGGGATCTCGTCCAAGCCCGTCGTCCGGCCGATCCGCACCGACGCGCCGAACTCCGTGTTCGCGCTGGCCGACACGATGCAGCGGCACGCCAAGGCGCCCTAGTTCGCGCCGGCGCGGCGCCGCGCCTTTTGTCGCAAAGCCGCCATTCATGGCACCGCGTGTCGCTCGATCCCCGAGGACCGGACCGCAAGTCGTTGATTCGTATGGAGATCGATGCCTGGCATCGAAGCTGCAATGCACTTGCTCGAACGCATCGATTCAACGTCGTCGTCACGCACAGGGAGCCCCCGATGTCCGCCTCGCTCAAAGCCAAGATCGCCGAAGTCTTCGACGAGCCGGGGTGCGACAAGAACCAGGGCAAGAGCGAGAAGGAGCGCAAGAAGGGCTGCACCAAGCAGCTGACGCCGGGCGCGGCCGCGGGCGGCTGCGCGTTCGACGGCGCCAAGATCGCGCTGCAGCCCATCGTCGACGTCGCCCACCTCGTGCACGGGCCGATCGCCTGCGAGGGCAACTCCTGGGACAACCGCCACAGCGCGTCCTCGGGCTCGACGCTGTACCGCACCGGCTTCACCACCGACATCAACGAGCTGGACGTGATCTACGGCGCGGAGAAGCGCCTGTTCAGGTCGATCCGCGAGATCTGCGAGAAGTACGACCCGCCGGCGATCTTCGTCTACCAGACCTGCGTGACCGCGCTGATCGGCGACGACATCGAGGCGGTGTGCAGGAAGGCCTCGGAGAAGTTCGGCAAGCCGGTGATCCCCGTCGACGCCCCCGGCTTCGCCGGCCCGAAGAACCTGGGCAACAAGCTGGGCGCCGAGGCGCTGCTGGACTACGTGATCGGCACCGTCGAGCCCGCGACGACGACGCCCTGCGACATCAACATCATCGGCGAATACAACCTGTCGGGCGAGCTGTGGCAGGTCAAGCCGCTGCTGGATGCGCTCGGCGTGCGCATCCTCAGCTGCATCTCCGGCGACGGTCGCTACGCGGAGGTGGCTTCGGCCCACCGCGCCCGGGCCAACATGATGGTGTGCTCGAAGTCGATGATCAACATCGCCACCAAGATGCAGCAGCGCTGGGGCATCCCGTACTTCGAGGGCTCGTTCTACGGCATCGGCGACATGAGCGAGACGCTGCGCGAGATCGCCCGCCTGCTGATCGAGCGCGGCGCGCCCGACGACCTCGCCCGACGCACGGAGGCGCTGATCGCGGTGGAGGAGGCGCGTGCCTGGGAGCGCATCCGCGGGTTCAGGCAGCGCCTGGCCGGCAAGAAGGTGCTGCTGATCACCGGCGGCGTCAAGAGCTGGTCGGTGGTCGCTGCGCTGCAGGAGGCCGGCCTCGAGGTGGTGGGCACCAGCATCAAGAAGAGCACCAAGGAAGACAAGGAAAAGATCAAGGAGATCATGGGCGACGACGCCCACATGATCGACGACATGACGCCGCGCCAGATGTACGCGATGCTGCGCGAGGCCAAGGCCGACATCATGCTCAGCGGCGGCCGCAGCCAGTTCGTGGCGCTCAAGGCCCGCATGCCCTGGATGGACATCAACCAGGAGCGCCACCACGCGTTCGCCGGCTACGAGGGCATGGTCACGATGATCGAGGAGATCGACAAGGCCCTGTTCAACCCGATGTGGGCCGAGGTGCGCACGCCTGCGCCCTGGGACGTCGCCGACACCCTGCTGGTCGAGCAGGACGCCGCCCGGCTCGCCGGCGAAGCCCAACCGGCCTGAGGAGTTCCGCATGGCGCACATCGTCGAACCCCGCAAGGCCTGCACGGTCAACCCGCTCAAGATGAGCCAGCCGCTGGGCGCGAGCTACGCGTTCATGGGGCTGGAGGGCTGCATGCCGTTGATGCACGGCTCGCAGGGCTGCACGTCGTTCGGCGTGGTGCTGCTGGTGCGGCACTTCAAGGAGGCGATCCCGCTGCAGACGACCGCGATGAACGAGGCCACCACCATCATGGGCGGCTACGACAACCTCGAGAAGGCACTGCTCAACATCCGCAGCCGGGCGAAGCCGCAGGTGATCGCGATCTGCTCCACCGGGCTGACGGAGACCAAGGGCGACGACGTGGAGGGCTACCTCGTCCTGATCCGCCAGAAGCATCCCGAACTGGCCGACACCGAGATCGTCTACGTGTCCACGCCCGACTACGTCGGCGCGTTCCAGGACGGCTGGGCCCGCGCGGTGACGGCGATCGTCGGCCGCGTTCCGCGGGTCGACGTGCCGCGCCGCGAGGGCCGCGTCAACCTGCTGCCCGGCGGCCACCTGTCGCCCGGCGACATCGAGGAACTGCGCGAGATCGTCGAGAGCTTCGGCCTCGAGGTGGTGGTCGCGCCCGACGTGTCGGGTTCGCTGGACGGCCACATCCCCGACGACTGGCTGGGCACCACGATCGGCGGCACGCCGCTGGCCGCGCTGCGCGACCTGGGCAGCGCGGTGCTGACGCTGGCGGTGGGCGAGCAGATGCGGCCGGCGGCGCAGGCGCTGCAGGACCGCTGCGGCGTGCCGTTCGAGCTGTTCGAGCGCCTGACCGGCCTGACCGCCACCGATGCCTTCGTGCAGCGCCTGGCCCTGCTGTCGGGGCGCCCGGTGCCGCAGCGCCTGCGCCGCCAGCGCAGCCAGCTGGTGGACGCGATGCTCGACGGCCATTTCCATTTCGGCAACGCCAGGATCGCGCTCGGCGCCGAGCCCGACCTGCTGTTCTCGGTGGGCAGCTTCCTGGCCGAGATGGGCGCTGAGCTGTCGGTGTGCGTCACCACCACCGCCTCGCCGTTGCTGGCGCGCATGCCCGCCACGGAAGTGGTGATCGGCGACCTCGAGGATTTCGAGCAGGCCGCCGCCGCGGCCGGCTGCGACCTGCTGATGACGCACTCGCACGGCCGCCAGGCGGCGCAGCGGCTGGGCAAGCCGCTGTTCCGCCTGGGCATCCCGAGCTTCGACCGCATCGGCAACGCGCACCGCTGCCACGTCGGCTACCGCGGCACCCGCAACCTGGTCTACGAGGTCGGCAACGTGCTGATGGAGCAGATCCCGCACCACCACGCCACCGACTGGCCGCTGTCCGAGGCGGCCGTCGCGGCCGCGCGCGGGCAGGCGCTGCCGGTGTTCAGCACCGAGCCCGCGCCGGGCGTCGCGCACGTCGATGCCGTCATCGGCCGGGTGCGGCGCACCGGCACGCCGGCCGAGTCCATCTGAAATCCGTGTTCACAAGGGGACGTCCATGAAGATCGCCTTCGCCACCCAGGACCAGCAGCGCGTCGATGCGCACTTCGGCTGGGCCAAGCACCTCGCCGTCTACGAGGTCGACGCCGTCGGCCACCGTCACCTGGAGACCTTTCCGTTCGGCGAGGACCTGGCCGAGGACGGCAACGAGGACAAGCTCGCGCCCAAGCTCGCCGCGATCCACGACTGCGCCATCGTCTACGTCGCCGCCATCGGCGGCTCGGCGGCGGCGCGCGTCGTGGCCTCGAAGATCCATCCGATCAAGGTCACCCAGCCCGAGCCGATCGCCGAGCTGCTGGACAAGATGCAGGTCGTGCTCAAGGGCACGCCGCCGCCCTGGCTGCGCAAGGCCCTGCTCAAGGGCGAGGCGCGCGCCACCGATTTCGAAGACGACGAACAGGAAGTGAAGTCATGACCGAAGCCACGACGACCGAGGCGCCGCCGGCCCCGCCCAGCGACGAGACGCTGCTGCAGGACCCGTTCATCCGCGAGCTGGTCAAGCAGATCCGCGCGCAGGACACCCACGGCACCTGGGAAGGCAAGAGCGACCTCAAGCTGCTCGAGCCCTACATCCTCAGTGCCGAGCAGCGCCGCGCGCTGCCGATGATGGGCGACCCCGATCCCGACACCCTGTGGCGGCTGGACCTGTTCCACAACGCGATCGGCCTGTCCATCGAGCGCGCCACCGGCTGCATGGTCAGCCCGATGATGAAGATGAGCCACGAGGGCTTCGGCCGCGCCGTGCTGACGGCGGGCCGGCTGATCGTCGTCAACCGCCACCTGCGCGACGTGCACCGCTTCGGCTACGCGAGCCTGGCCAAGCTGGCCGAGGCCGGCAACAAGCTGGTCAACGAGGGCATCGGCATGGTCGACACCTACAAGGACGTGGCGAACTATGGCTGACGTCGAAGCGCTCAAGCTCGAGTCGCGCAAGCTCAACGCGAAGGCCACGCAGGCCAAGATGGACCTGCACGACCTGTCCGAGGAACTGCCGACGAACTGGGAGCTGATCCTCGAGGTGGCGCAGCGCGCGCATGACGCGCACGCGGCGCTGATGGACGCGCGCAAGCGCCTGGCCGACGCGACGTCGGATTGACGAGGAGACGCGAGATGAGCAGTTTCTCGGTGACCCTTCCCAGCGGCGAGACCTGGACTCCACGCTTCGTCCAGAAGATCGACGAGGACAAGTGCATCGGCTGCGGTCGCTGCTTCAAGGTCTGTCCGCGCGGCGTGCTGGCGATGGTGGGGCTGGACGACGAGGGCGAGCGCGTGGCCGTGTCCGACGACGAGGACGACGACGACGCCGAGTACGAGAAGAAGGTGATGACCATCGCGCACCAGGAACTGTGCATCGGCTGCACCGCGTGCTCGAAGATCTGCCCGAAGAAGTGCTACACGCACGGCGAACACGTCGGCTGAGGAGCGCGCCATGCCTGCACCGCATCCACGTCATTCCCGTACCCGCACGGCGATCGGCTGCCTGCTGGCGGCGGGCCCGGGCGGGCCCCACGGCGCGCTGCCGCAAGGCGTTCGGCGAGGTTGGTGGCAACGCCTGATCGACCATGCGACGGACGCCGATGCGCCGGAGGTCCAGGCACTGGCCGGCGTGCTGGCGACGGCCTGGGAGCGGCATGGCCTGCACCAGCTGCCGCTGACCGGCCTGGGGGCCACGGCGACCCGGCACCTGCTCGCGCGCTGGTTCCCGGGTCTCGAGGCGGACCTGCGGCTGGACTGGCGCGCGCTCGCCGGCGCCGACCGGGACGAGCCCCGCGCGGACGAGATCGAGGAACTGGTCGGCCTGCTGACCGAGCAGGCGGCCCCGGCGCAGTCGCCGGTGCAGCGCGAGCAGGCACTGTGGATCGCCCATGCGCTGGCCCAGGCCAGCCTGGGCGAGGACCACCTGTGGCAGGACCTGCACCTGCCGTCGCGGCGCCAGCTGTCGGCCCTGATGGCGCAGTGGTTCCCGGCGATCGCCGCGCGCAACGACCGCGACATGAAGTGGAAGAAGTTCCTGTACCGCCAGCTGTGCGATCGCGCCGGGCTGCAGATCTGCCGCGCGCCCAGCTGCGGCGTGTGCAGCGACTACGCCGTCTGCTACGGCTCGGAAGAGGCGGTCACGGCCTGACGGGTCGTGCGCCCGACCATGCCCGCCACGACAGCCTCCGCCACGGCGCCCTCGCTGGCGCTGCACCACGAGCGCCTGGTCTTCGATCGCCAGCTGCGGGACGGCCGCGCACTCGTGGCGTCGCTGGAACTCGCCGCGGGCATGCGCGTGCTGCAACTCGATTGCGGCAGCGGCCTGCTGGCCGAGGAACTCGCGGACGCCGTCGGGCCGCGGGGCGAGGTGCTGGGTCTGGATCCGCTGCCGCTGCGCGTGCAGGTCGCCCACCAGCGCAGCCGTCACAACCTGCGCTTCCAGGTCGGTTCGGCCGCGGGCCTGGCGCGCCTGCCGGCGGCGTCGTTCGACGCCATCGTGGCCAACCACGTGCTGCATGGCTGGGCGGACGTCGCCCAGGCCGTGGCCGAGTGCCTGCGCCTGCTGGCCCCCGACGGCCGCCTGGGCCTGTCCACCTGGTCGGCGGCGCACGAACACCCGGCGGCCCGCGTGCGCGACGCCGTCCTGGCGGACCCCGCCTACGCGGCGCACCTGTTGCCGCCCGAGGCCATCGCGCGTCCGCTGACCGCCAGCGCGCTCGATGGCCTGCTGCGCGCGGCCGGCTTTGGTGCTGTCGCGCTGCGCAACGCACCCGAGGTGCTGCTGTACGCCGGCGCGCAGCCGGCGATCGAGGCGATGCAGGCCGGTGCCTGGGGCCGCTTCCTGATGCACCTGCCCGACGACCTGCGCGCGCCGGCGCACGCCGAAGTCGTGCGCCGCCTCGACGCGATCGCCGGCCGCCAGGGCATCCGCCACGACGCGATGTGCGTGTTCGCCGTGGCGCGCAAGCAGCGCGCGCCGGCATGATGTCGCCCGACCCTCCGCGCCGCCGCGGCGCGCCGTTCCGACCCCGAGGGATCGCCCGATGAGCATCGTGGACATCGCCTGGCGCGCCCACCCCGACTTCCCGCTGGTCCTGCTGTTCAACCGCACCGAGGCCGCCGATCGGCCGACCGTGCCGGCCGCCTGGTCGGGCGACGTGCTGGCCGGGCGCGACGGCGTCGGCCAGGGCACCTGGCTGGCGGTCAGCCGCAGCGGCGGGCGCTTCGCGCTGGTCACCGGCTACCGCGAAGCCGCGCCGCCGCCCGACGCGCCCAGCCGCGGCGAACTGCCGCTGCACTACCTCGCGAGCGACGACGAGCCGGTGGCGTTCGCGCGCCGCTTCATGCGCGACAAGGGCCCGTACGCGCCGTTCAACCTGATCGTGGGCAACCCGCGCCAGGCCCATTACGCGGCCACGCGCTCGCGGTTGCCGGTGGCGCTCACCGAAGGCCTGCATACCCTGACCAACGGCTTGCTCGACGAGGCGCGGCCGCAGGCCGAACGCCTGGGCACCGTGTTCGGGGCCTGGATCAAGGCCGCGGGCGGCTTCACGATCCTGCTCGACGGCTATCCGCGCTGGGCCGACGCGCAGGCGCGCTTCGGCACCGCGGTGCCGCCGCCCAACGACGCGCTGGGCGCGGACGACATCGCGCGGGCCGCGTTCGCGATGCTGGCCGATCGCCATGTCGGCGACGGCCGCCTGCCCGCGACCGGGCTTGACCCCGCCGAGGAGCGGCGGCGCAGCGCGGTGTTCGTCACCGGCGGCGTGACGCACACGCGCAGCAGCACCGTGTTCATCATGAGCCGCGACGGCCAGCTGCGCTTCGAGGAACGCAGCTTCGACGCCGACGGCACGCCGTGCGGCGTCGTGCTGGAGACCTGGCGGCAGGACGCCGCCGTCTTCGGCGCGCCGGACTGAACCGCCGTCGCGCTCAGGGCGCGAGCGCGGGTGCGATCACCACCTTCACGTCGGCGGGCGGCGCGAAGTAGGGCGCCGAGCTCACCAGCAGGTCGGCGCCGGCGCGCGCGAACGCGAGCGCGTTGGCCGCGGTGACGCCGCCGGCGGGCGCCAGCAGCGGATGCAGGCCGGCCGCGTCCAGCCGCTGGCGCAGCGCCGCCAGGGCCTCGGGCGCGAAGCGCTCCAGCTGCAGCACGTCGACGCCGGCGCGGGCGCAGGCCAGCGCCTCGTCCGCGCTGCCGACCTCGACGACCAGCTTCTTCTCGGGCTGCGCGGCGCGCACGGCGGCGAGCGTCGCCGCCAGGGTCTCCGGGGCGAGGAACGCGCGATGCTCGGGAAACACGAGCAGCGTCTCGGACAGCCCCAGCCGGTGCATCACGGCGCCGCCGGCCCGCACCCCGCGCGCGGCCAGTGCGCGCCCGCCCGGCCAGTTCTTGCGCGTGCAGGCCAGCGGCTGCGCGAAGCCCGCGTCGCGCAGCAGCCCGACGATGCGGGCGGCCTCGCCGGCGATGCCGCTGGCCGCCTCGACGCTGGTCTGCGCCACCTTCCACGCGAGCAGCAGGCCGCCGGCGGGCCCGCGCGCCTCGAGCAGGGTGGCGCCGGGGGGCGCGTCGCGGCCGCTCGCCACCCGCACGATCGCCTCGCAACCGCACAGCTCGAACAGCCGCGCAGCCTCCTCGATGGCCGCCACGCGCATCGCGCCGCGCGCCGCGAAGCGCAGCGTGCCGCGGCGCTCGCCCAGCTGCAGCGCGCGCGTGGTCAGGTCGCCATGCGGCGCGTCCTCGCGCAGCCAGCGGCGCAGCTCGTCGTCGTCGATTCGTTCCATCGGGTGGGCCGGGTCAGAGGCGCGGGATCGCGTTCGCCTCGACGATCTCGAAGCCGGAGTCGGAGGCGATGCCGCACGGGCGGCCGTCGCCGTCGAGCCGCTGCACGCGGCGGATCCAGGTGCCCGCCAGGCCGCGCCAGGCCTCGAACTCCTCCTCGCGCAGCAGCTGGACGACGGGCTGGTCGTCGTCGTCGAACGACGCGTCCCACTGCGAGAACCGGTGGCGGTACCAGCACAGCAGCCCGACCGCGTCGTAGCCGCGGTGCTTGGACGCCGGCACGCCGTCGTCGCGGTAGAACTCGAAGCGCACGGGGTGCACCACGTGGTCGTGGAGGTTGTCGGGCAGGTGCGCCTGCCAGTGGTCGGGAATGCGTTCCATGGTGGCCTACATCAGTGCGACGCCCTTGATCTGCGCGTGCAGCGCATCGCCGGGTTGGAGGTGGAGGGATTCGAGGCTGCGGCTGGTGATGCGCGCCAGCAGCGTCCAGCCGCCGTCGGCGCGCGCGTCCGGCACGCGCAGGCGCAGCAGCGCCGTGGCCTGCTCGAGGACGATCTCGTCGAGGACGACCGGGACGATGTTGAGGATGCTGGTCTCGGCCGGCGCCTGGCGCGTGACGCTGACGTCGCGCGCCAGCACCCGGGCGCGCACGGGCTGCCCCGGCGCGGCCGTCGAGGCGCCCACCCACAGCCGGGTGGCGCCGCGACCGATGCGCGTCAGGCCGTGGCGGGCGTCGTGCTCGACCACCTGCGCGTCGAGCACCACGCCCGCGTCGTCCTGGCGGCTCGGCGACAGGTCGGTGCGCGCCAGCATCTCGTGCAGCGCGCCGGCGGCCTCGACGCGGCCGTCGCACATCAGCACGAGGTGGTCCGCGAGACGGGCGACTTCGTCCATCGCATGCGTCACCAGCACGACCGGCAGCGCAAGTTCGCGGTGCAGGCGCTCCAGGTACGGCAGGATCTCGGCCTTGCGGGCGCCGTCGAGCGCCGCCAGCGGCTCGTCCATCAGCAGCAGGCGCGGGCCGGTGGCGAGCGCGCGGGCGATGGCCACGCGCTGGCGCTCGCCGCCCGACAGCGTCGCGGGGCGGCGCGCCAGCAGTGCGCCGATGCCCAGCAGGTCGACGACGGCGGCCAGGCTGACGCGGTCGGACTCGCCGTTGCTGCGCCGCTGGCCGTAGCGCAGGTTGGCCTGCACGTCCAGGTGCGGGAACAGCGCCGCCTCCTGGATCACGTAGCCGAGCGGGCGCTGGTGCGTCGGCACGAAGCGGCCGGTCGCGTCGTCCTGCCAGGCCTCGCCCCCGATGGCAACGCGGCCGGCGGCGCGCTCGAGCCCGGCGATCGCGCGCAGCACCGTGGTCTTGCCGCAGCCCGACGGGCCCACCAGCGCGGTGACGCCTTGCGCGGGCAGCGCCAGCGCGACGTCGAGCAGGAAGTCGCGCCGCTGCAGGCGCAGGCGGGCCTCGATCATCGGGCCGCCTCGTCGCCGCCGTCGCGCGCCGGCCGGTTGATCGCGTAGAGCGCCACCAGCACCGCGAGCGCGAACACCACCATCCCCGCCGCCAGCAGGTGGGCCTCGGCCAGCTCGCCCGCCTCGACGTGGTCGTAGATCTCCACCGACAGCACGCGCGTCTGCCCGGGAATGTTGCCGCCGATCATCAGCACGACGCCGAACTCGCCCACCGTGTGCGCGAAGCCCAGCACGCAGGCGGTGACGAAGCCCGGCCGCGCGAGCGGCAGCGCGATGCTGAAGAAGCGATCCGCCGCCGAGGCCCGCAGCGTGGCGGCGGCTTCCAGCAGGCGCTCCGGGATCGCCTCGAAGGCCTGCTGCAGCGGCTGCACCACGAACGGCATCGAGTACAGCACCGAGCCGACGACCAGCCCCGCGAACGTGAACGGCAGCCGCCCCAGGCCCAGCGCCTGCGTCAGCGCCCCGACCGGCCCGTGCGGCCCCATCGCCAGCAGCAGGTAGAAGCCCAGCACGGATGGCGGCAGCACCAGCGGCAGGGCCACCAGCGACGCGAACAGCGGCTTCCAGCGCGATCGGCTGCGCGCCAACGCCCACGCCAGCGGCGTGCCCGCCAGCAGCAGCACGGCGGTGCTGCACGCCGCGAGTTCGGCGGTGAGTCGGATCGCGGTCCATGCGGCGTCCATGCGTGCGCGACCCTAGTGTCCGTAGCCCCAGGCCTGGATCTGGGCCTTCGCGGCGTCGCCCTTCAGGTAGTCCAGCAGCGCCACGGCGGCCGGGTTCTTCTCGCCGACCTTCAGCAGCACCGCGTCCTGGCGGATCTGGCCGTAGAGGTTCGCCGGCACCAGCCAGTAACTGCCGACCGCCGGCTTGCCCGGCACCGCGACCTGCGACAGCGCGACGAAGCCGAGTTCGGCGTTGCCCGAGGCGACGAACTGGAAGGCCTGCGCGATGCTCTCCGCGGTGACGACCTTGGGCGCGAGCGTGTCGGCCAGCCCGCGCGACTTCAGCGTCTCGACGCCGGCCGCGCCGTAGGGGGCGAGCTTGGGGTTGGCGATCGCGATGTGGGCGAATCGACCCGACGCGAGCACCGCACCCTGGTCGTCGACGAAGCCGGGCTGCGCGCTCCACAGCACCAGCCTGCCGATGGCGTAGGTGAAGTTGCTGCCCGCCACCGCCAGGCCTTCGGCGATCAGCTGCTTCGGCGTCTCGTCGTCGGCGGCCAGCAGGACCTCGAACGGGGCGGCGGCCTTGATCTGCGCGTGGAACGCGCCGGTCGAGCCGGTCGACACCTTCAGCGTGTGGCCGGTGGCCGCCGTGAACGCCTCGCCGATGCGCGCGAACGGCCCGGCGAAATTGGCGGCCACCGCCACGGTGACCTCGCCCGCCCGGGCGACCGCGAACGCGGCCAGCAGGGCGGCGCCGACCAGGGCGCGTGCGGAGCGCTTGCGGAACTTCTTCATGACGTACTTTCTGGAGGTTGAATCAATCGATCACGGCCAGGATCACGCTGGAGACCTTGAAGGCCGCGCAGGCGCGGGCATCGACGCACAGGCCCAGGGCCTGCACGGAGTCGCGCGTGACGACGGCCACGGCGCTGCGGCCATGGCCCAGCGCCAGCGTCACCTCGGCGTTGATGGGGCCCTCGACCACGCGGCTGACGGTGCCCCAGAGCCGGTTGCGCGCGCTGACGCGCACGTTGTCGTCGACCAGCAGCATCAGCGAGGACGCCTTCACGAGCGCGATGACCTCGCCGCCGACGGCCAGGCCCAGTTGCTCGGCGGAGTCGCGCGTGACCGTCGCGGCGATCTCGAGCTGCGGATCGATGCGGATCTGCACCTCGACGTCGACGACGCCTTCGCGCAGCGCCTCGATCGTGCCGGCGAACTGGTTGCGCGCGCTGCTGCGCACCGACATGCGGCGCAGCAGGCGCTGGAAGGCGTGGACGTCGCCCACCGGCTCGGAGGCGAAATGCGCGGACAGCCGGTCCAGCGCGAGCTGGTATTCGGCCTCGACCGCCCGGTACAGCGCGATCACGCGCCGGCCGTGCTCGGTCAGCATCGTGCCGCCGCCGGCGCGACCGCCGGTGCTGCTTTCGACCAGGGGGCGGTCCGCGAGGTTGTTCATCGCGTCGACCGCGTCCCAGGCGGCCTTGTACGACAGCGGCACGTGCCGCGCCGCCTGCGAGATCGAGCCGTGGCGGGCGATTTCCTCCAGCAGCCGTACCCGCTTGTCGCCCAGGAAGGCGCCCAGCTCCGTGCTCACTTCGAGGTGGCCGGTCAGGTGCGGGTTCGGGGTACGTGCGGGCATGGTGGGCGGGGCCGTGTCGGAAAGCCGACAATCGTTATATCCTCGACGATACAACGCAAGGCACGTGCCAGCAAATCGCGGGCGTCGCGCCCCCCCCCGGACACGGCCCGCCGGGCCGCGCCGGCTCAGGCGGACTTGACGGCCAGGATCACCGAGTACGCCTTGAACACCGCCGTCGCCGACTGGCCGACCTTCAGGCCCAGCGCATCCACCGCGTCGTTGGTGACCGAGGCCGTGACCAGCGCGCCGCCGGGCAGGGTGAGGCCGATCAGCGACGACACCGCGCCGCGTTCGACGCGCCCGACCGTGCCGGCCAGCTGGTTGCGCGCCGACAGGGCGTAGCCTTCGAAATCGGTCACCAGCACGACGGCGGACGACTTGACCAGCACCAGCGCGGCCTTGCCGACGCTCGGGTCGAGGCGGCGGGCGGCGTTAGTGGTCAGCGTCGCGGTCACGTCCTGGCCGCCGGCCAGGGTCACGTTGACCTGGGTGGTGACGGGGCCGAACTCGACCGCCGAGACGGTGCCGGGGAACTGGTTGCGTGCGGTGGTCTTCATGAGCTTCCTTGTGGGGGCGATGCGGGCATCGCAGGATGACGGGGCGTGATGCGCGCGGTGCGGCACGACGCCGACGGCAAGACGATCGGGCGACCATGCCGCAGCGCGCGAGTCGGACTTCCGACGCAGGATCCGTGCCGGTCACGCTCGCACCCGGGCGAACACCGCGACGTCGCGCGGTTCGTCGCCGGCGTTCGGATGCAGGCTGTGGCGCCGCAGCACCCCCTCCTGGACGAAGTCCAGCGCCCGCAGCAGGCGGGCGCTGGCGTGGTTGTCGATGTCGCACAGCGCGTCGATGCGCCACACGGGGTCCTGGGCGAAGCCCTCGTCCACGACGGCCGCGACGGCCTCGCGCATGAGGCCGCGGCCCCAGTGGCTGCGGGCCATCAGGAAGCCCAGGCGCAGGTGGTGCGGCGGCGCGTCCAGGCGTTGCGCGACGAGTTGCACCATGCCCACCGGCGCGGCGCCCTGCGGGCCGGCGGGCTCCACCAGCATCCAGGTGAACGCGCTGCGCTTGAGCCAGCGGGCCTGGTCCCAGTCGAGCTGGGCGCGCGTCTGCGCGAGATCGCTGCGCGGGCGCCAGCCCAGCCAGGCCAGCACCGCGCCGTCGCGGGCCCAGTGTGCGTGGGCGGCGTGTTCGTCGCCGGGCTGGGGCGCGCGCAGGCGCAGCCGCGGGGTCAGCAGCAGCTTCTTCATGGCCGGCCGGCGGCGACCGGCTGGGCGTCGTCCGGCAGGCGCCGCGGCGTCATGGGGACGCGCCCGGCGCGCCGCCGTGCGGTGCCTGCGTGCTGGCCAGCATCGTGGCGATCACCTCGTGGCCGATCTTCGCGTCCGGCGCCAGCGTCGCGATCTGCGCCAGCAGGGCGCGGGCGTCGTCCGGCCGGCCGCTGCGCAGCGCGATGAACGCCAGCGCCTTGAGGGTGAACAGCCAGAAGCGGGCGACGCCGTCGGCGTGGAAGTCGATGCCCGGCGGCAGGTTCGCACGGGTGGCCGTGCGCCAGTCCGCGGGCAGGCCGGCCTGGCGCGCCGCCTCCTGCAGGCCGCGCCGCGCCGCGCGCTCGGCATCCTCGAACTCGCGGCGCCGGGCGTGGTGCTTGTAGATCGCGTAGTAGATGCCCAGGCTCTGCGGCGCCAGCGCCTGCGCCGACCACAGCAGCGCGCCGGCTTCCTCGGGCTGCACCGAGGCCTGGTGCAGCAACTGGCGGGCGAATTCGGGCTCGCAGCCGCCGAAGAATTCGTCGGCGTCGTTTCCGGTGAGCAGGTTCATGGCAGGGCGGAATGCAAGGGGCGGGCCCGCGCGCCGATGCCCCGGTGTCGTGGCGGGTGCGGGCGGGCGACGTCGCCCCGCGCGTCGTGGTTGCGACAAAGCCGACAGCGGTGCGACAGGACCGCCGCGCCCGCCACGCCGCCCGCGGTCGCCGCCGGATGCGCCCAAGTGACTGATCCACGGGGTGGTTTTCAGAAATACGGCCCGTTGCCCGGGGACTGGCACGTTCCTTGAGAAGGTAGGTCACAAGCCACCGCGGAGCCGACATGAAACTCAAGCTCGAAGACAAGCCGATCTACCTGGACTACGCGGCCACGACCCCGGTCGACCCGCGCGTCGTCCACGCGATGGTGCCCTACCTCTACGAGCAGTTCGGCAACCCGGCCTCGCGCAGCCACGCCTACGGCTGGGCCGCCGAGGAGGCCGTGGAGATCGCCCGCGAGCACGTGGCGGCCCTGATCGGCGCCGACCCGCGCGAGATCGTCTTCACCTCCGGCGCGACCGAGTCGAACAACCTGGCCATCAAGGGCGCGGCGCAGTTCCACGCGGCGCGCGGCAAGCACCTGATCACCGTGCGCACCGAGCACAAGGCGGTGCTCGACACGATGCGCGAGCTCGAGCGCCAGGGCTTCGAGGTGAGCTACCTGGACGTCAAGCCCGACGGCCTGCTGGACCTCGACGTGCTGGCCGCCGCGATCCGTCCCGACACGCTGCTCGTCTCCGTGATGTTCGTCAACAACGAGATCGGCGTGATCCAGGACATCGCCGCGATCGGCGCGCTGTGCCGTGCGCGCGGCGTGATGCTGCACGTGGACGCGGCGCAGGCCACCGGCAAGGTGGCGATCGACCTGCACGCGCTGCCGGTCGACCTGATGAGCCTGTCGGCGCACAAGACCTACGGCCCCAAGGGCATCGGCGCGCTGTACGTGCGGCGCAAGCCGCGCGTCCGCATCGAGGCGCAGATGCACGGCGGCGGCCACGAGCGCGGCATGCGTTCGGGCACGCTGGCCACGCACCAGATCGTCGGCATGGGCGAGGCCTACCGCATCGCGCGCGAGTTCATGGCCGGCGAGAACGTGCGCATCGCCGCGCTGCGCGATCGCCTGCTGGCCGGCGCCATGGCGATCCCCGAGGTGATCGTCAACGGCAGCATGACGCAGCGCATCGCGCACAACCTGAACCTGAGCTTCACCTTCGTCGAGGGCGAGTCGCTGCTGATGGGCATGAAGGGCATCGCGGTGTCCTCCGGCTCGGCCTGCACCTCCGCCAGCCTGGAGCCCAGCTACGTGCTGCGCGCGCTGGGCCTGTCCGACGAGGTGGCCCACAGCTCGATCCGCTTCTCGTTCGGCCGCTTCACCACCGAGGCCGACATCGACACCGCGCTCGAGCGCGTGCGCACGACCGTCGATCGCCTGCGCGCCCTCAGCCCGCTGTGGGACATGCACTGCGCCGGCGTGGACCTCAGCACGGTGCAGTGGGCCGAGCACTGACACCGGCTGCGCCCGCACCCACCGAACCCACCCCCTACCAGGAGCCGCCATGGCCTACAGCGAGAAAGTCATCGAGCACTACGAGAACCCGCGCAACGTCGGCGGCTTCACCGCGGAGGATGCCGACGTGGGCACCGGCATGGTCGGCGCGCCGGCCTGCGGCGACGTGATGAAGCTGCAGATCAAGGTCAACCCGCTGTCCGGCCTGATCGAGGACGCGAAGTTCAAGACCTACGGCTGCGGCTCGGCCATCGCCTCGAGCTCGCTGGTCACCGAATGGGTCAAGGGCAAGACGCTGGACCAGGCCCTGGCCATCAAGAACACCGCCATCGCCGAGGAACTCGCGCTGCCGCCCGTGAAGATCCACTGTTCCATCCTGGCCGAGGACGCGATCAAGGCCGCGGTCGCCGACTACCGGCTGCGCCACGACGCCCAGGTGGCCGAGCAGCCGGCCTGCAAGCCCGTCCAGGCCGTCGCCTGAATCCCATCCGCCCACCCGAGTCGAGGAGCCTCTCCATGTCGTCCTGCCAATCCCAGCCCAATGCCGCCTCGTCCTGCGCCACCGGCGCGATGCCGCCCGCGGCCCCGTTCGTGCTGCCCGAGGGCGCCTCGCCGCTCAACGTCAGCGACGCGGTCGTCAGCAAGGTCGGCGCGATGCTGGCCGAGGAGGGCGACCCCAACCTCAAGCTGCGCATCTTCGTGACCGGCGGCGGCTGCTCGGGATTCCAGTACGGCTTCGCGTTCGACGACGTCACCAAGGACGACGACCTGTGCGTCGAGGTGGGCGCGATCAGCGTGCTGGTCGACTCGTCGAGCCTGCAGTACGTGGTCGGCGCCGAGATCGACTACGAGGAAAGCCTCGAGGGCTCGCGCTTCGTGATCCGCAATCCGAACGCCGCCAGCACCTGCGGCTGCGGCAGCTCGTTCTCCGTCTGAGCCGGGAGGCCGCCATGTCCGTCAGCGTCACCCCCAAGGCCGCGCGCCAGATCCGCAAGGCACTCGACCAGCGCGGCGGCGGCTTCGGCCTGCGCGTCGCCATCAAGACCAGCGGCTGCTCGGGCTACGCCTACGCGCTCGAATTCGCTGAAGCACCGGCGCCCGAGGACCTGCAGTTCGAGAGCGAGGGCGTCTGCCTGCTCGTCGACGCGAAGAGCCTGCCGCTGGTCGACGGCACCGAGCTCGACTGGGTGCGCGAAGGCCTGAACGAAGGCTTCAAGTTCAACAACCCGAACGCCACGGCCAACTGCGGCTGCGGCGAGTCGTTCGCCGTCTAGCCCGTCCCACCCCCGGAGCACGCCATGGCCCTGCTGCAGATCGCCGAACCCGGCCGCGCGGCGGCCCCGCACCAGCATCGGCTGGCCGTGGGCATCGACCTGGGCACCACCAATTCGCTGGTGGCCACGGTGCGCAGCGGCCTGCCCACCGTGCTTGCCGACGAGGCCGGCGCGACGTTGCTGCCATCGGTGGTGCACTATGCGGCGGACGGCACTGTGATCGTCGGCGCGCAGGCGCGCGCGCTCGCACTGCGCGACCCGCAGAACACCATCGCCTCGGCCAAGCGGCTGATCGGCCGGGCGCCGGCGGACATCGTCGCCGGCAGCCTGCCGTACGCGGTCCAGCCGCTGGGCCCCAGCGGCGTGGGCGTGGCCACCCGGGCCGGCATCAAGAGCCCGGTGGACGTCGGCGCCGACGTGCTGCGGGTGCTGGGCCAGCGCGCCGAGGCCGCGCTCGGCGGCCCGCTGGTGGGCGCCGTCATCACGGTGCCGGCCTACTTCGACGACGCGCAGCGCCAGGCCACCAAGGACGCCGCGCAGCGCGCCGGCCTCAACGTGCTGCGGCTGCTCAACGAGCCCACGGCGGCCGCGGTCGCCTACGGCCTGGACACCGCCAACGAAGGCGTCTACGCCGTCTACGACCTGGGCGGCGGCACCTTCGACGTCTCGCTGCTGCGCCTGGCGCGCGGCGTGTTCGAGGTGCTGTCGACCAACGGTGACTCGATGCTGGGCGGCGACGACTTCGATGCCTGCGTGGTGCGCTGGTTCTGCGCGCAGCAACCGGCGACCGCCTGGGATGCGCGCGACGCGGCGGCGCTGCACGCGGCCGCCCGGCTCGCCAAGGAAACCCTCAGCGACGCGGACGAAGTCACGCTGGCCTGCGAACGCCACGACGGCCTGGTCGCGCAGGCGCGCCTGACGCGCGCGGTCTTCGAGGAGGAGACGAAGGCGCTGGTGCAGCGCACGCTGGGCCCGTTGCGCCGCGCCCTGCGCGACGCCGGGCTCAAGGCCGACGAGGTCGACGGCTGCGTCATGGTGGGCGGCGCCACGCGCATGCCGCAGGTGCGCCAGGCGGTGACCGCGTTCTTCGGCCGCGCGCCGCACACCGGCATCGACCCCGACCAGGCCGTGGCGCTGGGCGCGGCGATCCAGGCCGACCAGCTCGCGGGCAACCGCGCCATCGGCGACGCCGGGCTGCTGCTGCTCGACGTGTGCCCGCTGTCGCTCGGGCTGGAGACCATGGGCGGGCTCGCCGAGAAGGTGATCCCGCGCAACACCACGGTGCCCACCGCCCGCGCGCAGGAATTCACCACCTTCAAGGACGGCCAGACCGCGATGGCGATCCACGTGGTGCAGGGCGAGCGCGAGCTGGTCAGCGAATGCCGTTCGCTGGCGCGCTTCACGCTGCGCGGCATCCCGCCGATGGTGGCCGGCGCCGCGCGCATCCGCGTGACCTTCCAGATCGACGCCGACGGCCTGCTGTCGGTCAGCGCCAGCGAGCAGACGACCGGCGTGCAGACCCACGTCGAGGTCAAGCCAAGCTACGGGCTGGGCCACGACGCGGTGGCGCAGATGCTGCGCAGCGCGATCGACAGCGCCGAATCCGACGCCGCGGCGCGCCTGCTGCGCGAGGCCGAGGTGGACGCGCGGCGCCTGCTCGACGCCGTCGACGGCGCGCTCGGTGCCGACCAGTCCCTGCTGCTGCCGCGCGAGCAGTTCGCCATCCTGTGCGCGATGCAGGAGGTGGCCGACCTGCTCGAGACCTGCGCGGCGGGCGAGGCCGCCGAGCCCGCGGTCCAGAAGTCGCTGCGCGAGAACCTGCGCCGCGCCACCGACGCCCTCAACGCGGCGACCACCGAGTTCGCCGGGCGCCGCATGAACGCGCGCGTGCGCACCGTGCTGTCCGGCCGCAGCCTCGACGAGATCGCCTCGTGAACGCGCCCGACAAGGCTGTGGGCGGGACGCCGGGCAAGGTGCGGCCGACGTCTCCCGTCGTGGTGCGCCCGCATCCCCAGCTGTGCCCGGACGGCCTGGTGTTCCAGGCGCGCCAGGGACGCATGCTGGTCGACGAGCTGCTGGCCGCCGGCATCGCCATCGAGCACGCCTGCGAGAAGGTGTGCGCCTGCGCGACCTGCCATGTGCACGTGCGCGCCGGCGCCGAGGCGCTCGCACCGGCCGACGAGGAGGAGGAGGACCAGCTCGACGAGGCCTGGGGCCTGGACGGCCAGTCGCGCCTGTCGTGTTGCGTCAAGGTGGGCGCGACCGCGCTCGAGATCGAGCTGCCGCAGTACACCAAGAACCACGCGCGCGAGAAGTGAGCCGGCGCGCGTTCGACCAAGGCGGCCCGCGTGGCCGCCTTTTTCATGGGTCGGTACGACAACGCGTCGGCCGCGTGTCGACAACCGGACAATCCGACAAGCCGCGCCAAAGCTGGAAAGTCCAATGTTTTCAAGCACTTGGAAATTCCTGAAACGTGGCACAGCGCTTGCGATGCATTGCATGTCGGAACCAGGAGCATTCGATGCACGCAACGCGGCCGCCACGGCCCCCGATCCTCAACGACACGACCCTGCGCGACGGCGAGCAGACCGCGGGCGTCGCGTTCACCGCCGAAGAGAAGCTGGCGATCGCGCGCGCGCTCGATGCGGCCGGCGTGCCGGAGATGGAGGTCGGCGTGGCGGCGATGGGCGGCGCCGAGGGAGAGCTGATCCGCGCGATCACGCAGGCCGGGCTGCGCGCCCGCACGATGGTCTGGGCGCGGATGTCGGCGTTGGACCTGCGCGCGGCCGCGCACTGCGGCGCCGACATCGTGCACCTGGCGGTGCCCGTGTCCGACCAGCAGATCCGCCACAAGCTGGGCCAGGATCGCGCGTGGGTGCTGCTGATGATCGAAGGCTGCGTCGGCGCGGCGCGCGCCGCGGGCCTGGTGCCCAGCGTCGGGCTCGAGGACGCCTCGCGGGCGGACCCCGCGTTCCTGGCCCAGGTGGCGGCTGTCGCCCAGCGCGCCGGCGCGGTGCGGCTGCGCTATGCGGACACGCTCGGCATCCTGGAGCCCTTCGGCACCTTCGACCGCATCGCCGCGCTGCGACGCGAGACCGATCTCGACATCGAGATCCACGCCCACGACGACCTCGGCCTGGCCACTGCCAACACGCTCGCCGCGTGGCGCGCCGGCGCCACCCACGCGAGCACCACCGTCAACGGCCTGGGCGAGCGCGCGGGCAACGCGGCGCTGGAGGAGATCGTCATGGGCCTGCGCCACCTGCACGCGCTGGAGTCGGGGGTCGACAGCCGCGCGCTGCCGGCGCTGTCGGCGCTGGTGGCCAACGCGGCGGGTCGGCCGGTGGGCGCGGGCAAGTGCATCGTCGGCGCCGCGGTGTTCTCGCACGAGTCCGGCATCCACGTCGACGGCCTGCTCAAGGACCGGCGCAACTACGAAAGCATCGACCCGGCCGAACTCGGGCGCAGCCACCGCATCGTGCTGGGCAAGCACTCGGGCGCGGCGGCGGTGCGCGCCACGTTCGGCCGCCTGGGCCTGCCGCTGGCGGAAGACCGCGTGGCCGACCTGCTCGAACGCATCCGCGCGCACGCGACGCACGTCAAGCGCGCGCTCGACGACGCGGAGCTCCGCCTTCTCTACCAGGGCAGCCTGCCGCGCGCGCGCCAGGCCGCCTGACCCCTTCAACGAACACGAAAGACGGCCATGGACGGACTGATCCCCAAGCTCAAGGCGCTGTCGAGCGCCAACGAGTTCCTCGACTTCTTCGGCATCGACTACGAGCCGTCCGTCGTCGACGTGAACCGCCTGCACATCCTCAAGCGCTTCTACCAGTACCTGCACAAGGCCGAGGGCCTGCAGGGGCTGGACGAGGTCGAGATGTTCCGCCGCTACCGCGCGCTGCTGCTGCAGGCCTACCAGGACTTCACGACGTCGACCGCGGCGCGCGAGAAGGTGTTCAAGGTGTTCCAGGACGCCGACGGCAGGCAGCACGTGACGGTCGACGCGCTGCGCTCGAGCCTCGGCGCCCGGCGCGCCGCCTGATCCCCCGGAGAACAGCCATGCACATCGTCGTCTGCATCAAGCAGGTTCCCGATTCCGCGCAGATCCGCGTGCATCCGGTGACCAACACCATCATGCGCCAGGGCGTGCCGGCCATCGTCAACCCGTACGACCTGTTCGCGCTCGAGGAGGCGCTGCGCCTGAAGGACAGGTTCGGCGGCCGCGTGACCATGCTTTGCATGGGGCCGCCCCAGGCCGAGGACGCGCTGCGCAAGTGCATCAGCTTCGGCGCGACGGATGCCATCCTGGTCACCGACCGCGCCTTCGCCGGCGCCGACACGCTGGCCACGTCCTATGCCCTGGCCGCGGCGATCCGCAAGATCGGCCAGGAGCAGGCGGTCGACCTGGTCTTCACCGGCAAGCAGACGATCGACGGCGACACGGCGCAGGTCGGGCCCGGCGTCGCCAAGCGGCTGGGCATGAACCTGCTGACCTACGTCAGCCGCATCGTCGAGGTCGACGAGGACGCCCGCCGGCTGAAGGTGGAGCGGCGCGCCGAGGGCGGCGTCCAGGTGCTCGACTCCACCCTGCCCAGCCTGATCACGATGCTCGAAGGCACCAACGAGATGCGCTTTGCGTCGATGGACGACATGCTGCGCGCGGCGCGGTTTCCGGTGCGGCGCTGGAACAAGGAGGACGCCGGCATCGAGGACGTGGCCAAGATCGGCCTGAAGGGCTCGCCCACCGTCGTCAGCAAGGTGTTCGGCCCGACCCCGCGCAGCGTGAAGGCCGACATGCAGGTCGTGGCCGATTCCAGCGTCAACGACGTCACGCTGAACCTGTTGCAGAAGCTCTTCACGGCGCATCCCGCGATCGAGGAAGAGCTCGTCGATCGACTGAGCGCCTGAGGAGGACTCCATGAGCGAAGCACCGAAGCCGGCCGCGCCGCGCCCCGCAGGACGCGCGGGCAGGAACACCGAACTGTCCGAGGCCCTGAAGGCCTACAAGGGCGTGTGGGTGTTCATCGAGCACGACCGCGGCCATGTCAATCCGGTCAGCTGGGAGCTGATGGGCGAGGCGCGCAAGCTCGCCGACAAGCTCGGCGTGGACGTCGCCGGGGTGCTGATGGGCGGGCCCGACGAGCCGCTGGACGCGTACGCGAAGGAGGCCTACGCCTACGGCGCCGACCGCTGCTACTTCGTGCGCGACCCGGTGCTCAAGGGCTACCGCAACGAGCCGTTCACCAAGGGCCTGACCGACCTCGTCAACAAGCACCAGCCCGAGATCATGCTGCTGGGCGCCACGACGATGGGTCGCGACCTCGCGGGCTCGGTGGCCACCACGCTGGGCACCGGGCTGACCGCCGACTGCACCGAGCTCAACATCGACGGCCGCGCGCTGGCCGCGACGCGGCCGACCTTCGGCGGCTCGCTGCTGTGCACGATCATGACGCTGGCCTACCGGCCGCAGATGGCCACGATCCGGCCGCGCGTGATGCAGATGCCGCGCCGCGACGACAGCCGCCAGGGCGACGCCGTCGAGATGCCGCTGGGCATGATCGAGACCGACATCGTCACCAAGCTGATCGAGTTCATCCCGGACGCCAACCGCAACACGGTCAACCTGGCCTACGCCGACGTCATCGTCACCGGCGGCAAGGGGCTGAAGATGGCCGACAACTTCAAGCTCGTATGGAACCTGGCGCGCGTGCTCGGCGCCGAGGTGGGCGGCACGCGGCCGGTGGTGCAGGCGGGCTGGCTGGAGGCCGATCGACAGGTGGGCCAGACCGGCAAGACGGTGCGTCCCAAGCTCTACATCGCCGCGGGCGTCAGCGGCGCGATCCAGCACCGCGTGGGCATGGAGGCCTCCGACGTGATCGTGGCCATCAACACCGACCCGAACGCGCCGATCTTCGACTTCGCGCACTACGGCATCGTCGGCAACGCCATGCAGGTGCTGCCGGTGCTGACCGAGGCGTTCCGCAGCCATCTCGACAAGCGCACCCGCAAGGTTGCCTGAAGGAGCACCAGCCATGTCCGAAAGATTCGATGCGATCGTGGTGGGGGCCGGCCCGTCCGGCAACGCGGCGGCCTACACGATGGCCAAGGCGGGCCTGCGCGTGCTGCAGATCGAGCGCGGGGAGTATCCCGGCTCGAAGAACGTGCAGGGCGCGATCCTGTACGCGGCGGCGCTCGAGCAGATCATCCCCGACTTCCGCGACGACGCGCCGCTGGAGCGCCACATCATCGAGCAGCGCATGTGGATGCTCGACGAGGCCAGCTTCGTCGGCACCCACTACCGCAGCGACGACTACAACAAGCCCCCGTACAACCGCTACACGATCATCCGCGCGCAGTTCGACAAGTGGTTCTCGGCCAAGGTGCGCGAGGCCGGCGCGCTGCTGATCTGCGAGACCACCGTCGAATACCTGCTGCTGGACGGCGACAGGGTGCGCGGCGTGCACTGCGACCGCATGGGCGGCGACGTGTTCGCCGACGTGGTGATCCTGGCCGACGGCGTCAACTCCACGCTGGCGCGCAAGGCCGGCTTCCACGGCGAGCTGTCGTCGAAGAACGTGGCGCTGGCGGTCAAGGAGATCCTGTTCCTGCCCGAGGAGACCATCCAGGCGCGCTTCAACATCAAGGAAGACGAAGGCGTGGTCATCGAGCTGATGGGCACCGTCACCGAGGGCATGGTCGGCACCGGCTTCCTGTACACCAACAAGGATTCGCTGACGATCGGCGTCGGCTGCATGCTGGGCGACTTCAAGAACAACCCGAAGAAGACCACGCCCTACCAACTGCTGGAAAAGCTCAAGCGCCACCCGTCCGTGGCGCCGCTGATCGAAGGCGGCGAGATGAAGGAATACTGCGCGCACCTGATCCCCGAGGGCGGCTTCAACGCGGTGCCCAAGGTGTACGGCGACGGCTGGATGATCGTCGGCGACTCCGGCGGCTTCGTCAACGCGGCCCACCGCGAGGGCTCCAACCTGGCGATGACCAGCGGCCGCCTGGCCGCCGAGACGGTGATCGCCGCCAAGGCCGCCGGCAAGGCGCCGGACGCGAAGACCCTGCGCGCCTACAAGGACGCGCTGGACGACAGCTTCGTGATGAAGGACCTGAAGAAATACCGGCGCCTGCCCGAGGCGCTCGAGTCGAGCCCGCAGTTCTTCACCACCTATCCCGAGCTGGTCAACCGCGCCGCCCAGACGATGTTCACCGTCGACGGGGTCGACAAGATGACCAAGCAGCGCGACGTGCTGGGCAGCTTCCGGGCCGCCCGCAGCCTCGGCGGCCTGCTCGGGGACGCCATCAAACTCTGGAGGGCGACACGATGAGCACCGCCCGGCCGCCCGAAGGGGCTCGCACTGCAGCCGCAAGGCGGAGGACAACCCAATGAGCAATGCCGTGAATGTCGAGGACAAGCTGTTCCAGAACCGCTACAAGGTGGATCACGGACGGCCGCACATCAAGATCAAGGACGCCGCTGTCTGCGCCAACGACTGCGAGGCGCAGCAATGCACCTATGTCTGCCCGGCGGCCTGCTACAAGGCCGAGGGCAACGGCTCGGTGACGCTGATCACCGACGGCTGCCTGGAGTGCGGCAGCTGCCGCGTGATCTGCACCGAGCACACCAACGTCGACTGGGAGTACCCGCGCGGCGGCCACGGCATCCTGTTCAAGTTCGGGTGAACGGCGACCCGGCCGCAGGAGGCTCCCGACGATGTATCCCACCCTTGCACGCGTACATGCCCTGGCCATCGGGATCATGGTCGACCTGGCCTGCCGCTCCCGCGCCGGCCCGGTGCAGAGCGACGAACTGCGCCAGCGCGCGCGGCTGTCGATCTCGTACTTCGACAAGATCGCCGCCGACCTGCGCCGCCACGGCCTGATGCGCGGCACGCGCCGGGCCGGCGGCGGCAACGAACTGGGGCGCGCCGCGCCGCTGATCAGCGTGCGCGACATCGTGTGCGCCATGCATGCCCCGCTGGCGGGCGCCGCGCGGCCGCGGGCGCACCGCCGCACGGAGGGCGGGCCACCGTCGCCGGTGTCGGTGGATCTCTGGGAGGCCGTCGAGGCGCGGCAGCTCGAATGGCTCGGCTCCGTGACGCTGGAGTCGCTGGTGCAGGACTGGCTGCGGCGCGAGACCGGCCCGGCCGCCGAGCGCGCCGCGGCCGAGCGCCGCAGCCAGGCGGTCGCCGTGCTCGCCGCGACGACGCCGAATTCCGTCTTCTCGCTCGCCGCCACCCTGACGATGCGCGGCGCCCGCCGCCGCGCCCCGTCGCTCGTCGACGCACTCCTGGAACATCCATGACCCGCCCTGCACGCCACGTCTTCGTCTGCAACCAGCAACGGCCGCCCGGCCATCCGCGCGGCTCGTGCGCCGCGGCCGGGGCGGGCGCGCTACTGCAGGCGTTCTGGGCCGAGGCGCAGAAGCGCGCCGCGCACGACCAGGTCGCCATCACGTATTCGGGTTGCCTGGGCCCGTGCGAGGGCGGTCCCAACGTCGTCGTGTACCCGGAGGGGGTTCTCTACCGCGGGGTCGGTCCCGCGGATGTCGCAGAGATCTTCGACGAGCACCTCGAGGCCGGCCGGCCCGTGGAACGCCTGCGCGCACCTGCTGCCGCCTGGTGAACCGCGCCCGTCCGGGGTACTGCGGGGCGAGGCCGTATTGACCTCGATCAAGAGACGTCGATTTTGTTGGTCGGGGCCGGGATTTCCCGCTGTCAGGCCGGAATCTTGCGAGCGTCCGGGTGCCACCCGCGACAACGGCCGTCGATGCCACCGGGCGATGCGGAACATGCACCGGAGTGCGCCATCGAGCCCACTGCGTGTGCACCACCTTCATTGAGGTCGCCATGGTACGCACCAGTCACGAAGATCGTTCGCATGTCGAACTGATCACGGTCTACGAGATCTGCCGGATGCTGGGCGCGTCGCTGGACATGCAGCGCAGCTTTCGCGACACGCTGAACGTCCTGACAGCGCACATCGGCCTTCCGCGCGCCATGGTGGTGCTGCCCGACGAGGACGGCGAGCAGCTGCGCATCCACAGCGCCGCCGGCCTCACGCGCGAGGAAACGGCGCGCGGCGTCTGGAACGTCGGCGAGGGCGTGATTGGCCGCGCCTATCGCTCCGGCGTGTCGGTGACGGTGCCGGATGTCGGGCAGTCCGATGAATTCATCGACCGCACCGGGGCGTTCGGTGCACGCGACGGCCGCATGATGGCCTTCATCGTGGTGCCGATCAAGACCGAGCGATCGGTCCTGGGCGTGCTGGCGGCGCAGCGCCCGGTGGAGGGCAACGCGCGCCTGTCCGACGACCAGCGCGTGCTCAAGATGGTGGCCGGCCTGATGGCCCAGACGATGACGCTCGCGCGCGCCGTCAACGACGAGCACGAGCGCCTGCGCCTGGAGACCACCCGGCTGCAGAAGGCGCTCGCGCCGGAGCCCAGGGGCCGCTACTCGCTGGCCAACGTGGTGGGCGTGTCGGCCGCCATGCAGCAGGTCTTCTCGGAAGTGCATCAGGCGGCGCCGGCGCGCGCCACGGTGCTGCTGCGCGGCGAGTCGGGCACCGGCAAGGAAGCGATCGCGCGCGCGATCCACTTCCTGTCGCCGCGCAAGGACGCGCCGTTCATCAAGGTCAACTGCGCGGCGCTGACCGAGTCCCTGCTCGAGAGCGAGCTGTTCGGCCACGAGCGCGGCGCGTTCACCGGCGCGGTCGGCGACCGCAAGGGCCGCTTCGAGCAGGCGCACACCGGCACCCTGTTCCTCGACGAGATCGGCGACGTGTCGCCGGGCTTCCAGGCCAAGCTGCTGCGCGTGCTGCAGGAGCGCGAATTCGAGCGCGTGGGCGGCAACAAGTCGATCAAGGTCGACGTGCGGCTGATCTGCGCCACCAACCGCGACCTCGAGAAGATGGTCAAGCGCGGCGAGTACCGCGCCGACCTGTACTACCGCATCAACGTCGTCTCCATCTTCCTGCCGCCGCTGCGCGAGCGCCGCGACGACATCCCGCCGCTGGTGGCGCACTTCGTCGACCGCTACAACAAGGACAACCGGCGCAAGCTCAAGATCGCGCCGGACGCGATGGAGGTGCTCGCCAGCTGCTACTGGCCGGGCAACGTTCGCGAGCTCGAGAATTGCATCGAGCGCACGGCGACCATGGTGCAGGGCGACGTGATACGCGCGCTCGCGTTCCCGTGCCGCCACAACCGCTGCCTGACGCAGACGCTGCACCACGTCGACAAGGACGACGCGGTGTCCGCGGCGCGCACGCTGACGCCGCTGCACATCCCGGTCGTGCGCTCGACGGTGCGGGACCTGCCGCGGCCGACGCGCGCGCCCGAGGCCGTGGGGGAGGCCGACGGCGTCGAGGCCGCGGTGGAGGCGGGCGACGACGTACTGCGCATCGGCCCGACCGAGCACCTGGCCGTCGCGCCACGCCAGTTCGGCGACGAGCCGCCCGAGGGCGAGCGCGAGCGCCTGATCTGGGCCATGGAGCAGTGCGCCTGGGTGCAGGCCAAGGCCGCGCGCCTGATCAAGATCACGCCGCGCCAGCTGGGCTACGCGCTGCGCAAGTACAGCATCGAAGTCCACAAGTTCTGAAGCGGCCGGCGCCCGCGCCGGGCCGGGGACCTAGCGGTCGATGGGCAGCGGCTTGCCGGCCAGGTGCAGGTCCAGCCAGCGCCGCAGCTCGGCCACGTGCTCGCTTTCCTCGGCGACGAACTCCTGCGCGAAGTGGCGCACCTGCGGGTCGCTGGTCGATTCCAGGATGCCCTGGTAGTACGCCAGGCTCGCGCTCTCCGCGTCCAGCGCGACCTGCAGCGCCTGCTCGCGGCCGATGAACGGATCGGCGGCCCAGATGGCGGCCACCTCGGGGCTCTCGATGTCGGGCCAGTCGAACTCGGCGGCCTTCAGGTCGGGCACGTCATGGAAGCCCGAGCGGTCGCTCGCGGTCTTCATGTGCAGGCGCGAGTAGTCCGCCAGCCGGCGAAACAGCTTGCCCACGTCGCGGTTGCCGGCCGACAGCATCGCGTCGGCGAGCTGGTCGAAGCGCAGCGCGGCCTCCTCCTCGAGCTTGATCGAGTAGGCCAGAAAGAGCTCCACGGAATCCATGTCTTGCGTCTCCTTGGTCCGCGGCGACGGGCCGCGCGACAGGCGGGTCGTTGCAACTTCGGGGCCACGCGCGCGGCCCGGCCTCGACACCCGGGACGCTGTCGAACTCGCGACAAAGCACACCCGGCGGGCCGCTGCGCCGCGCCGAAGTGTCGGCATCTGCACACGGCCACCCGTCTCGAGGACCGCGTTCGCCGGGCTTGGCCGCGCGGCATGGCGATTGCTAAATGCGTTCCCCCAACGAACTTGCAAGCAAGAGGAGCCCCCGATGGCCAACGTCACGTTCTCTTCCGAAGTGATGCCGCGCGACGTCACGGTCTATGCAGTGGCCGGCGATCGCGGCAACCTGCTGTCCCTGGCCAAGGCGCATCGCATCCCGATCCCGTTCGATTGCCAGGACGGCGAATGCGGCTCGTGCCTGGTCGAGGTCCGCCACATGGGCCAGGGTCCGCGCCACGGCATGGCGCTGACGGAGAAGGAGAAGGAGCTCCTCAAGCAGCTGGGCAAGATCACCCGCGAGCAGCTGATGGATGCCGAGGTCAACGACATGCCGCCGCCCTACCGCCTGGCCTGCCAGTGCTTCGTGCGCGACGAGGACACCTTCGTCAGCTTCGAGGGCGACCAGACGCTGCCGGCGCGCGGACCGACGCTGTCGATCGCGGCGGCCGTCTACAAGGGCGGCACGCAGGTGCGCACGATGGACGAGTTCCTCAGCTACGCCGTGAAGGTGGAGGAGGATGCGGCGATCCATTTCGAGCAGCTCGCCAAGGCGATGGCCGCCTGCGGCAACCAGGACGTCGCGGCGCTGTTCGAGAAGCTGGGCGGCTATTCGCGCCTGCACCTGCAGGAGGCTCGTGCCAAGTGCAAGCGCCTCGACGCCATCGTCTCGCTGCCGCCCAGCTCGGCGTGGCCGGACAACGAGACGCCGGAGAAGACGACGCTCTGGGCGGGCGACCCGGACCTGTCGCGCCTGGGCGCGCTGAAGGTGGCGCTGCAGGGCGAGCGCCGCGGCTTCGAGTTCTACTACGCGATCGCCGGCACGACCACCGACCCGGAGATCCGCGCGGTGGCGCGCGAGTTCGTGCACGAGGAGACCGCACACGTCGAGGAACTCAAGCGCTGGATCGAGCAGGAGCAGGCGAGCCTGCGCGCCAAGGCCGGCACGGCCGCCTGAGCGGGCCCGGGGCCGCGCCGTCGCGGCCCCCGGGTTTCAGCCGCCGAGCACGACCGGGATGGTCAGCACGGCACGCCGCCCGATCTGCGCGTTCACGCGCTGGCGCACCGCTTCCACCTTGAACGGCCGCACGATGGCCGAGCGCGCGCCGAGCGCCAGCGCCTGGGCGACGCCCGCGTCGGCGGCCGGGCCGAAGGCGACCACGGGCACGCCCGGGAAGGCCGCGGCCAGCGCAGTCACCACCTGCGCGCCCTCGCCCTCGATGACGCTCGCACCGAGCAGGATCACGTCCGGGGCGCGGGCCCGCTCGCAGGCCTGGGCGGCGCTCTCGACGATGTTCACCTCGAGTTCGTCGGCGAGCATGAACTGCAGCGCCATCGCGCTGATGTCGTCGCTGTCGACGATGAGGGCGCGCTTGGTTTCCACGGCACGCTGCGTGTCGACGCCGATCTGCATTCGAGGCTCCTTGTGAAAGTCGGTGGCGGGGGCAAGCCGCTGATGCAAGCCCCATGCCCTGCTCGCGCCGTCGTGGCGCTTGTCCGGGAGCGGCCCGGGCGATGTTGGCTTTGTCGGCATCCGTACAGCCGCACGCTCGCGCAAGTTCTTGATTCACAAGGAATCGGGGTTGGCACGCGTCTCGCAATGCAGAGCCTGTAGCCACCCAACGAACGAGGTCCGAACATGTCGTCCAACACTGCCTACGTCGATGCCTCCGATCTCGGCAAGTCGCGCCACGCGGTCAGCCAGATCCTCGAGACCGTCACTGGTGGCGGCTGCGGCTCCAGCGGCGGCGAGGGCAAGGCCAGCTGCGGCACCTCGGCCGGTCCCGACGACATGCCCGAGGAGATCTGGAACAAGGTCAAGAACCATCCCTGTTACTCGGAAGAGGCGCATCACCACTACGCGCGCATGCACGTGGCGGTCGCGCCGGCCTGCAACATCCAGTGCAACTACTGCAATCGCAAGTACGACTGCAGCAACGAATCGCGCCCCGGCGTCGTCAGCCAGAAGTTGACGCCCGAGCAGGCCGTCAAGAAGGTGGTGGCGGTGGCCAGCGAGATCCCGCAGATGACGGTGCTGGGCATCGCCGGTCCGGGCGACGCGCTGGCCAATCCGAAGAAGACCTTCGACACCTTCCGCATGCTGCAGGAGCAGGCCCCGGACATCAAGCTGTGCCTGTCCACGAACGGCCTCGCGCTGCCGGAACTGGCCGACGAGATCTGCAAGTACAACATCGACCACGTGACCATCACCATCAACATGGTGGATCCGGCGGTCGGCGAGAAGATCTACCCGTGGATCTTCTGGAACCACAGGCGCGTGACCGGCATCGAGGCCGCCACCATCCTGCACGAGCAGCAGATGAAGGGCCTGGAGATGCTCACCGCGCGCGGCGTGCTCACCAAGATCAACTCGGTGCTGATCCCGGGCATCAACGACGAGCACCTGATCGAGGTCAACCGCGAGGTCAAGAAGCGCGGCGCGTTCCTGCACAACATCATGCCGCTGATCAGCGAGCCCGAGCACGGCACCGTGTTCGGCCTGACCGGCCAGCGCGGCCCGTCGGCGCAGGAGTTGAAGGCCGTCCAGGACGCGTGCATGGGCGGTGCCAACCTGATGCGCCACTGCCGCCAGTGCCGCGCCGACGCGGTGGGCCTGCTGGGCGAGGACCGCAGCGCGGAGTTCACGCTGGACAAGATCGACGAGATGGAGATCGTCTACGACCTGGACAAGCGCAAGACCTACCAGGATCGCGTCGAGGCCGAGCGCCAGGCGCAGCACGCCGCCAAGGTCGAGGCGCTGGCCGTCGCCGGCCGCGCCGACGGCGTCGACCCCGACATGAAGGTGCTGGTCGCGGTGGCCACCGAGGGCCACGGCAAGGTCAACCTGCACTTCGGCCACGCCACCGAGTTCCAGATCTTCGAGGTCAGCCAGGCGCAGGCGCTGTTCGTCGGCCATCGCCGCGTCGACCTGTACTGCCAGGGCGGCTACGGCGAGGAGGAGGCCCTGCCGTCGGTCGTCGGCGCGATCAACGATTGCCACGCGGTGCTGGTGTCCAAGATCGGCGCCTGCCCGCGCGACGAGCTGCAGGCCGCCGGCATCGAGGCGGTCGACGAATACGCCCACGAATTCATCGAGAAGGCCGCGCTGTCCTGGTTCGGCGGCTACCGCGCCCGCGTGGCCAGCGGCGGCATCGTCCACGCGCCGCGCGGCGACGCGCGGATCCGCCAGGGCGCCTTCTCCGGCGGCGCCGAGCAGGCGGCCTGACCCCGTTCCCCGACTTCCTCCCCAGCCCCAAGGAGATTCCCATGGCCCTGAAGATCATCGCCTCCATGTGCACCGGCTGCTCCGCGTGCGAGCCCGAATGCCCCAACGTCGCCATTCGCGAGAAGGGCGGCACCTTCATCATCGATCCGGCCAAGTGCACCGAGTGCGAAGGCCAGTTCGACGCCCCGCAATGCGTCGCCGTCTGCCCGGTCGACAACTGCATCAAGTCGGCCTGAACCGGCTCCCACAACGCCAACGCGAGACAACCCATGCTGCAACCCAACGTCACCGTCACCCCCGCCGCCGAGAAGTTCATCCGGCGCATGGTCCGCTTCTCCACCCAGCCCGAGGGCGGCTTCCGCCTGACGGTGTCGCCCGGCGGCTGCTCGGGCTACAGCAGCGAGTTCAGCGTCGAGCCCGCGGCCAAGGCCGGCGAGAGCGAGCTGCTGGTCAATGGCGTGCGCATCTTCCTGCCGGCCGAGAGCCGGCTGATGCTCGACGGCGTCACGATCGACTTCGCCGACACCCCCACGCAGAGCGGCCTGACCTTCTTCAACCCGAATGCGGAAGCCTGCGGCTGCTCCACGTCGGGCGACGCGACGACGGCGCCCGCCAAGGCCACCGTGTCGGTCAGCTCGATCGGCCGCATGCCCGCGGCCGCGCCGAGCCGCTGAACGCTCGCCGCCGAGCGCCGCCATGGACCTGCACAGCGACTTCGACGACGCCGTCCTCGGCTTCGGCCTGCCCGTCGCGGCAGAGCAGGCGCTGCGCGAGGCCGGCGCGGCGCGCGGCGACCCGACGGCGGCGATGGCCGCGCTGATGCGGGCCTGTTCGCTGGCGCCCGAACATCCCGCGGTGCTGATCGCGTTCTACCGCCACTATTTCTACGCCCACCGCCTGCGCCTGGCGCGCACGGTGGCGCGCAAGAGCCTCGTCGTGGCCGCGCGGGCACTGGACCTGCCGACGGCCTGGCGCGACGTGCCCGACGTCGCGCTCGCCGGCGCGAGCGAGCACCCGACCACGCGCTTCTACCTGTGGGTGCTCAAGGGCATGGCCTACCTCAGCCTGCGCCTGGACGACCCCGTCGAGGCCCGCGACGCGCTGGCCAAGCTGCGCGCGCTCGATCCGCAGGACTGCGTCGGCGCGGCGCTGCTGGAGGCGGTGCGCCAGCGCCGCTACCGCGACGACGCGGAGGGCGACGACGACGGCCCGGCGCTGCCGGTGTTCGGCGCCGCCGCCTGGGCCCGCGTCGCCGCGACGGCCGAGCGACCGGAGGTCGCGTCATGAGCGCACGCACGGCCGCTCCGAAGGGCGCTCGCACCGCAGCCGTCAGGCGCAGGGTCGTCATGGACACACGCACGGCCGCTCCGAAGGGCGCTCGCACCGCAGTCCGCAGGACGGAGGTTGCTTCATGACCGCCGACTGGAAGGACATCCCCGCCCAGCGCTGGGACGGCGCCGACATCGACTGCGCCGCGTGCGGGCACGCCGCGCTGCGCGCCGGCGCCGGCTGCGAGCCGGGCCGCACCTGCGCCCAGGACGCCTACGCGCGTCGCATCGAGCGCTTCTTCCACATCCATCGCGACCTGGCCGACGCGCACCTGGCCCACCCGTACTTCGAGGTGCGCGCGATCGCCGCCCGCTACGCCGACGTCTTCCGACTGCCGGCGCTGATGGACGACCCCGACGAGACCGTGCGCATGCAGCTGGCCTTGCGCCTGCCCCAGCGCCAACTGCTCGCGCTGCGCGCGGACCCGCACCGCGAGGTGCGCATCCGCGTCGCCCAGCGCCTGCCGGTCGACCTGCTCGCCTCGATGATGGACGACGCCGACTACAGCGTGCGCACCTTCGTCGCGCGCCGCCTGCCCGAGGCGCTGTTGCCCCTGATGACCGCGGACGCCGACCCGATGGTGCGCTGCGAGGTGGCGCAGCGGGTGCAGATGCCCGCGCTGTGGCGGCTCGCGCAGGACGACGAACCGCAGGTGCGGCGCCACGTCGCGCAGCGGCTGCCGGCCCCGCTGCTGGGCGCCTTCGTCGCCGACGCCGACCTGCTGGTGCGCTGGGAGGCCGCGGGCCGGGCCGACGGCGACGTCCTGGCGCAGTACGCGCGCGACGCCGACGAGGAAGTGCGCGAACGCGCGTCGCAGCGCCTGCCGGCGCGGCGCATCCTTTCCCTCACGGAGAACGACCATGGCTGACATCAGTCGCGAGGACGATGCCCTCGAGATCGCCTATCCGCCGCGCTTCACCATGGGCGAGCGGGTGATCAGCCGCACGGTGATCCGCAACGACGGCACCTACAACGGCAAGGACATCGGCGACGTGCTGGTGGACAAGGGCGAGATCGGCTTCATCACGTCGATCGGCACCTTCCTGCAGCAGTTCTACATCTATGCGGTGGAGTTCGTCGAGTCGGGCCACCGCGTGGGCATGCGCGCCAAGGAGCTGTGCACGATCGACCACCTGCCCGAGGACGTGCTGGCCGCGCTCGGCGACAAGGTCGCCCGGCTGCAGGACCTGCGCTGACGGCGCGCCCGCATCTTCAACACGGAGGACAACCCACCATGATCGACCAGCGCGTGCCGAAGTTCGAATGGGGCCAGACCGTGACGGCCGTCGAGGACCTGTACAACGACGGCAGCCATCCCGAGGCGCCCGAGGACGCGCTGCTGGTGGCGGCCGGCGGCCCGGGCGAGATCGTCCAGGTCGGCCACCACGCCGAGGCCAACGTGCCGGTCTACATGGTGGACTTCGGCGTCGCCGTCATCGGCTGCCTCGAGGAGGAACTGGCGGGCGGCACCGTGATCGCGCCCGCGCTCGCGGGCGCCGCGGAGGCCCGTCCGTGACGAGCGCCAAGCTCCCGGGCCGCCAGCGGCGGCCGCGCGACGGCGCCCGGGCCGCGCCCGGGCCGGCCGGGCCGGGACCCGTCCCGGTCGCCTCGCTCGACGCGCGGCGCATCGAGAACGCCCTGCGCGCGCGCAGCCGCTACAAGTACGTGCACCCGCAGGTGCTGCGCGAGGGCCAGGGCTGGAAGATCGTGAGCCCGAACTGCTCGCGCAACATCGACGCCGACGGCGGCGAGATCGACATCGCCTGGCTGGTGCCCGACAGCCACGGGTCCGGCTGGCGGCTGTTCTCGCGCGACCATGCGAACGACTGCTGGCGGATGCGGCACCAGGAGCCGACGCTGGCGGCCGCGCTGGCGCGCCTGTGCGCGGATCCGCGGCGGGAGTTCTGGCAATGAGCGTTGTCTACCTCGACTGCAACGCGACGACCCGGCCGAGCGCCGTCGTCGTCGAGGAGATGCTCGACTGCCTGCGCGGCGCCTGGGGCAACCCGTCGTCCACGCACGGCCCCGGCCAGGCGGCGCGGCGCGTCCTGGGCGATGCCCGTGCACGGGTGGCTACCTTCCTGGGCTGCGTCGGCGCGGAGCTGGTGTTCACCAGCGGCGCCACCGAGGCCAACCACATGGCCCTGCTCGGCGCGCTCGAGCTCGGCCTGCGGCCGACGACCGCCGGCCCCGACGGACCGACCGGCCGCGCGCGCCGCCGCCTGGTGCTCAGCGCGGTGGAGCATGCCGCGACGCTGGCCCTGGCCGAGCGCCTGCGCGCCCGCGGCCAGCCGGTCGACCTGATCCCGGTGAACCGCCACGGCGAACTCGACCTGGCCGCGGCCGCCGCGCTGATCCGCGACGACGTGGCGCTGGTCAGCGTGATGGGGGCCAACAACGAGACCGGCGTCCTGATGCCGACGCGCGAACTCGCCGCGCTGGCCCATGCCGCCGGCGCGCCGCTGCACGTCGATGCCACGCAGCTGGTGGGCAAGACGATGCAGCGCTTCGACACGAGCGGCGCCGACCTGTGGTCCGTGTCCGCCCACAAGGTCGGCGGGCCCAAGGGCGTGGGCGCGCTGGTCGTGCGCAAGGGCCTGGCCTGGCCGGCGCTGTTCAGCGGCCGCCAGGAGCGCCTGCGCCGCGGCGGCACCGAGAACCTGGCCGGCATCGTCGGCTTCGCGGCCGCTGCAGAACTGACGGGCCGCACGCTGGCGGCCGACATCGCCCACCTGCGCGCGCTGCAGTCGCGTCTCGAGGACGGCCTGCGCGAGGCCTGCGGCGCGGTGCACGTGCATGGCGCGACGGTGCCGCGGCTGCCCAACACGACCTGCCTGCGCTTCGGCGCGCTGGACGCCGACCAGGTGCTCGCCAAGCTGGAGAACGCCGGCGTGGTCGCCTCGTCGGGCGCGGCCTGCAGCGCCAGCGGCACCCAGCCCTCGCACGTGCTGCTGGCGATGGGCGAGACCGCCGCGCACGCCCGCGCCGGCGTGCGCCTGTCGACCTGCCGCGACACCGGCGTCGCCGACATCGACCACGCGATCGCCGCCGCCGCGCGGGTGATCGCACCCTTGCTGGAGGCGGCGCAGGGTCAGGCCGTCCTGCCATGACCCCGTCCACCCCCTCCAACCGCCGGAGTTCCCCGCCATGAAAGTGATGATCCGAAGAAGCTCCGCAGGCATCCTGTCCGCCTACGTCCCGAAGAAGGACCTCGAGGAGCCCATCGTCGCGCAGGACAACCCCGAGCTCTGGGGCGGCAACGTCACGCTGGCCAACGGCTGGGTGCTGGCGCTGCCCGAGATGGCGCTCGGCACGAGCCTGCCGATCACGGTCGAGGCACGCCGGCTGTCCGGCGAGATCGGCTGAGGCGCGCCATGGAAGCCGACGTCGTCCACGATGCCCTGGCGCTCGCCGAGGGCGCCCCCACCGTCCGCGAAGCGGCCCAGCTGCTGCGCACGCATTACGCCCAGCTGCGCGTCGTCGTCGTCGATGCGTTCGACATGCGCGACGAGACACCCGCCGCGCAGGGCGCCGCCCGCGCGATCTGGTACGGCGCCAGCGACGGGCACTGCTGGCAGGTGACCAGCGACCCGGGGCAGGCGGCCGGCTTCTTCGTCGCGGATCGGGCCTTGTCATGAGCGCGCGCACGGCCGCTCCGAAGGGCGCTCGCACCGCAGTCCGCAGGACGGAGGTTGCATCATGAGCGCGCTCCCCGACTTTGCCACCGAGACGGACTCGCCCGAGCTGCCCGACGAATGGTTCCTGCTGTCCGACCCGGACATCAGCGACGTGGAGATGCAGCTCGTCCAGGCCGCGCTGGCCGAGCCGGTGCTGTCCTCGGGCGCGATGGTGCAGCACTTCGAGGCGGCCTTCGCGCAGTGGGTCGGCCGGCGCCATGCGGTCGCGGTGGCCAGCGGCACGCTCGGCACGTGGCTGGCGCTGCGCGCGCTGGGCATCGGCCCGGGCGACGAGGTGATCGCCTCGTCCTACGGCTGGCACCAGGTGGCGCAGGCCGTCACGCTCACCGGCGCGCGCGTGGTGTTCGCCGACATCAACTACTGGTCGGGCTGCCTCGACCCGGTGCGCGCAGCCGCGCAGATCACGCCGGCGACCAAGGCGATCCTGGTGGGCAACGTCAACGGCCACCCGGCGGCCTGGGAGGCGTTCCGCGCGCTGGCCAGCGGCCGCGGCATCGCGCTGGTGGAGGATTCCACCGAGGCCATCGGCTCGCGCTACCAGGGCCGGCGCGTGGGCGCGTTCGGCGACGTGTCGGTGTTCGACTTCTCGCAGCCGAGCGCGCTCTGCTGCGGCGAGGGCGGCATGGTGGTCACCGACGACGACGCGCTGGCGCGCGAACTGCGCTACCTGCGCTCGCGCTCGATCCGCGACCGCCGCTCGGTGTCGGTGGGCTCGCGCGTGCCGATGCAGTGCTCGATGAGCGAGCTCACCGCGGCGCTGGGCGCCGGCCAGCTCGGGCGCATCGACGAGATCCTGGCCCGGCGCCGGCGCGTCGAGCACGACTACCTGACCCAGATCCAGACCTTCGAGGGCATCAAGCCGCCCTATGTCGCCCCCGACGTCGACGAGGTGCACTGGATGACCTACACGGTGCACCTGGGCAAGCGCTTCACCGTCAGCGCCTGCGAACAGATCATCGACGACATGGCCTCGCAGTGCGTGGAGGCCGTGCTGTTCTGCCAGCCGCTGCACCAGCAGTTCCACTACCTGCAGCAGGGCTGGCGCCGCGGCCAGTTGCCGCTGGTCGAACGCATCGCCGATCGCGCGGTGGCGCTGCCGTTCCACGCCCACCTCGAGCCCGACCACATCCAGTTCATCGTCACCACGATGAAGGACAGCTCGATCAACGTCGGCGCCGGCGCCGCCATCTACTGAACCCGGGACCCCCCATGTCGCACAGCACGTCCTCAACCTTGCCCGACACCGTCGTCGCGGGCCTGTCCGCGGGCACGCTCGCCCCCTACCTCGGCCCGCTGGTGCTGGCGCTGTGCGAGCAGGTGCCGGTGCCCGAGACGCCGCTGGCCCTGGCCACGTTCCTCAACGCGCGCAACTCGGTGCCCGGCAAGATCCGCAACCGGCTGACCGCGGTGGCGCAGTTCATCGAGAACTTCAAGCACCGCAAGACGCTGGTCGCCGCGATGGATGCGGCCTTCGAGCCCGTGCCGGCGCCGTCCGTGCTGCATCGCTGGCTGGCCGCGCTGCCGGCGCCGCTGATCGTCGACACCTGGTACGACGACACGATGCGCGCCGCGCTGGCCGGCCGCAGCGACTGGGCCGAGGTGCAGGGACTGTCGCAGTCCGAGCACTTCGGCACCTGGGTCGGCTGGTACGACGCCGCCGGCGCCGCGCTGCCGGACGCGCCCGCGCCGACCACCGTGCTCTACAAGCCCTGGGGTGCGCACGGCCCCGCGGGCAACTACCTGGTCTCCGATACCGACTACGTGGAAGTGCTCACGGAGATCGACATCCAGACGCCGATCCCCGCGCTCGTGCAGCAACGCCGAAGCCGCCTGGGCTTCGTGTTCCTGGGCTGCCGCTTCAACGACCAGCTGCCCCGCGCCTTCGCGCGCCAGATCATGAAGCGCTCCCACGGCCCGCACTTCGCCGTGCTGCCCGACGAGCCCACGCGCATGGAGGCGCGCTTCCTCGACGAGCAGGGCATCACGCGCATCGCGATGCCGCTGGCCGAGGTCGCCGCGCAGCTCGCGGCGCGCGCCGGCCTGCCGGCCTGACCCCGACTCCCTTCCTCGTTCCCGCAACCCACGCACACCACCGCCATGACCACTCTCACGATCCTTCCGTCCGGCAAGACCTTCGAATTCGAGGCCGGCGCCAACCTGCTGCAGGCCATCCTGGCCGCCGGCGAGAAGCTGGCCACCAAGTGCGGCGGCGAGGCCAAGTGCGGCGCCTGTCACCTCTCGCTGCTCGAAGGCCGCAAGGGCGCCTCGAAGATGACGGCCGCCGAGAACGCCAAGCTCGACACCATCGTCGGCATCGGCAGCAAGTCGCGCCTGGCTTGCCAGATCACGCTGCTGGGCACCGAGCCGGTGACCGTGGAACTGCTCGGCGCCATCTGAGGCCGACCCGCGGTCCGGCCCGGGCCGGACCTTCTTCCACAGCCAGGAGTGCGTGATGCTCGATGTCGCGATCGTCGGCGGCGGCCTGTGCGGCCTGGCGCTGGCCCACAGCCTGCAGGCGCGCGGCAGCGACTGGCGCCTGTTCGAGGCGCGCGAGCGCTTCGGCGGCCGCGTGCTGACGCAGCGGGGCGCCGACGGCACGCCGGTCGACCTCGGCGCGACATGGTACTGGCCGGCCACGCAACCGGCGATGGCACGCCTGGTGGCCGACCTCGGCCTGGTCAGCCTCGAACAGGCCGACGACGGCCGCGTGCTGCACCTGGGCGACCCGAATCGCGCTCCCCGGGTCGTGGCGATGAGCGCGCAGTTCGCGCCGGCCGACGATGCGACAGCGCCGGCGACGCCCGGTGCGGTGCACGGCGGGGCCCGGCGCGTGGCGGGCGGCATGGGCGCGGTCGTCGAGGCCTTGCGGCGACCGTTGCCCGACACCCGGCTGCGCCTGGGGCATGCGTTGCACGCGGTCGTCGACCATGGCGACTTCGTGGAGCTGCACCTGCGCTTCGGCGAAGCCGACTACGCCGTGCATGCGCGGCACGTCGTGCTGGCGCTGCCGCCGCGCGTCGTCGAATCGCAGGTGCAGTTCGTGCCCGTGCTCGCGCCGGATCTCGTCGACGCGATGCGGGCCACGCCCACCTGGATGGCCACCGCGGCCAAGGCGGCCTTCGTCTACAGGGAGGCGTTCTGGCAGGCGGACGGCCTGCCCGGCAACGCCTGGATCGACCACGCGCAGGCGATGCTGTGCGAGGTGTTCGATGCCTGCGGGCCCGAGGGCGCGGCGCTGGCCGGGTTCTGCGCGCTCGACAGCGCACGCCGTGCGCACTTCGCGCTCGGTCGCGAGCTGCTGCTCGACAGCCAGATGACGATGCTGTTCGGCGCGCTGGCGGCGGACGACGCGATGCTGCGCGCCCGCTTCTGGCAGGACTGGGCGACCGAGCCGCAGACCTGCAGCCCGATCGACGCGGCCGAGGAGGCCCAGGCCGGCCGCCACCCGGACTACGGCGACCCGCGGCTGGCCCAGCCCTTGTGGGACGGCCGGCTGTACCTGGCGGGGTCGGAGACGGCGCGCCAGGGCGGCGGCTACCTGGAAGGCGCGCTGTCCGCGGCGGGCCGGGTGCGGGCCCGGCTGAAGGCGGCCGACGCCGCCATGCCGGGCCGGCGGCGCGCGGCCAACGACGAAGCCGACCGGGCCCCCGCATGACGGGCGCATGTCGAGGCGGGGTTCGTCGATGAAGCTGCAACTCGTCCGCCCGCATGTCCAGGCGCTGGTCGAACGCTTTCCGGCGCTGGCCGCGAGCCTGAACGACCAGCTGCGCTTCGGCCATCGCATCGAGCTGCACTCGGGCACGCTGCCGGTCGAGGCGATCGAGTTCCTGGCCGCGCTGCACGAGCTGCCCGACACCGCCGCCGCCGGCCGCGCCGCCCAGCTGCACGCGCTGGCCGCGGTGCTGCGCGACGACTCGCCCCGGCTGCGCGCGCAGGACGGCCTCGAGTCCGTCGTGCCCGCGCTGGTGCGCTACCTGGCGCGCGACGCCCAGCGCGGCTGGCTGTTCGCGGCCAACGTGGCGGGCAAGCCGCTCGCCTGGGTACCCACGCGCATCGACTTCGTGACGGGCTCGTCCGAGGAGCTGGCCAAGGTGATGGTCGAGCTCAAGGCCAATGCGCGCGGGGCGCCGGTGTCGCAGTCGCTGCGCTTCACCGAGGCCGACCTGCAGGACGCGACCATCGGCGCGATGCTGGCGGCCAAGGGCTTCCTGCGCGAGACGCCGCGCCTGCTGGCGGCCTGCGACGCGTCGGCAGCCCGCTATTTCGACTGGCGCGGCCGCTACGGCGCGCAGTTCGAGGGCCGCGGCAGCGGCTTCCTGGCGGAGGATCCGGGCGCCACCCATCGCGACACCGACTGGGCGCGCAAGGACCACGTGATCCTGAACGCCGGCGGCGGCGCGGCCCGGCTCGTCAACGACGAGGGCGTGCTGCCGCCGCGCGCCGGCGGCGTGGAGGCGCCCGGCGAGCTGCTGGCGGGCTACCTGCGCCGGGCCGGCAAGAGCAGCGACTTCGACTGCGAGGACGAGGTGCGCGCGCTCGACGCCGGCCTGCCCGCGCACCTGTTCACGCGCCTGCCGGTGCAGGCCTACCTGTTCGTGTTCCACCTCGAGCTGCACCACCACGTCTGGGTGCACGTGGACGACCTCGCGCCGTACGACTACCACCCGGAGCTGCGCCACAAGCTGGTGCTGCCGCCGTCCCAGACCGAGCTGATCGACATCCTGACCGCGGAGATGGACGTGCTGCAGGACGACGTGGTGCAGGGCAAGGGTGGCGGCACGACGGTGCTGTGCGCCGGGCCGCCGGGCGTGGGCAAGACGCTGACCGCCGAGGTCTACGCCGAGGTCACCGGCCGGCCGTTGTACCGCGTGCATTCCGGCCAGCTGGGCCTCAGCGTGGGCGCGATGGAGCTCGCGCTGCGCGAGGCGCTGACGCGGGCCCAGCGCTGGGGCGCCGTGATGCTGATCGACGAGGCCGATGTCTACATCCGCCGGCGCAGCGACGACATCGCCGCCAACGCGGTCGTCGGCGTGTTCCTGCGCGTGCTCGAATACTTCGACGGCCTGCTGTTCCTGACCACCAACCGGATCGACGACATCGACGACGCGATCGTCTCGCGCTGCATCGCGCTGATCCGTTACCAGGCGCCCGACCAGGCCGCGCGCGAGCGCATCTGGCAGGTGATGGCCGAGCAGTTCGGCCTGGACCTGTCGCCGGCGCTGGTCGTCACGCTGGCGGCGACCTGGCCGCGCGCCAGCGGCCGCGACATCAAGGCGCTCGCCCGGCTGGTGGCCAAGTTCTGCCGCCACAACGACGCGGCGCCGACGCTGGAGGTGTTCGCGCGCTGCGCCATCTTCCGCGCCCTCGACGCCGAGCCCGCCGGCGCCGCGTGATGTACCAGCGCTCGCTCTACGAGATCGTGGTGGAGGCCGGCGACGCGATCGCGCTGCTGACGCGCGAGATGCAGGGCGAGGACGAGCTGTTCGCCAGCACCCTGACGCTGCGCGCGGTCGAGGCCAGCCTGCTGGTCATGGCCCACACGCTGGGCAACTTCACGCCGGCCCTGCATGCGCGCCTGCGGGAGGTGGACTGGGTGGGCTGGGCGGCGTTGCACGACAAGCTGCGCAACGGCATCCAGCCGCGCCGCGAGGAGATCTGGTACGCCGTCAACGGCCTGGCGCCCCAGACGCTGGGACTGCTGCGGCAGCTGCGGCGGCGCGACCCGGCGTGGTTCGAGATCGGCTACTAGTGGCGCACCTGCCACCCGACCGCGCGATGAGGCACTACGCGCGCAGCCGTGCCTGGTGCGAGTGGGACGACTTCGACGACTGGCCGGCGCTGGCGCTGGCAGCCATGGCCGATCCGGCGGTGGCGGCGCTGTCGCCGTTCCACCTGCTGTCGCTGCCGGGCATCACGGCGGCGCAGCAGCGCGCATGCGCCACGCAATGGATGGCCGAGCGCCTGCACGCCAGCACGGCCGACCGCGCCCTGCTGGCGGCCGAGTTCGCGGCCGGGACGGCGCTGTCGCTCGCGCGCACCGCGCTGCCGGGGGCGCCGATGCGCATCGGCTATCTCTCGGGGGATTTCCAGCAGCACGCCACTGCGCTGCTGATGGTCGAGATGCTGGAGGCCCACGACGCATTCGGCTTCGAGCTGCATGCCTACAGCTACGGCGCCGACGACGGCCTGGGCATGCGCGAGCGGCTGGATCGCGCGTTCGCGCGCTTCACCGACATCAGCGCGCTGGACGACTTGCAGGCGGCGCGCGCGATCCACGCCGACGGCATCGACATCCTGGTCGACCTCAAGGGCTACACGGCGGGCTCGCGCACGGCGCTGCTGACCTACCGGCCGGCCCCGCTGCAGGTCAGTTTCCTGGGCTACCCGGGCACGCTCGGCGGAACGTTCTGCGACTACCTGGTCAGCGACCGCTTCGTCACGCCGGACGGCGCCGCCGCCGACTACAGCGAGGCGCTGGCCTGCATGCCCGCCAGCTACCAGCCGCACGGCCGGCGGGCGGACGTCGGCGCGCGCCCGACGCGCGCGTCGGCCGGCCTGCCCGAGACGGGCCTGGTGCTGTGCTGCTTCAACCAGGCCTGGAAGTTCACGCCGGCCGTGTTCGACGTCTGGTGCGCGGTGCTCGACTCGGCGCCCGGCAGCGTGCTGTGGCTGCTGCACAGCGACCAGGCCGAAGGCAACCTGCGACGCGAGGCGATGCGCCGCGGCATCGCGCCGCACCGGCTGGTCTTCGCGCCGGACCTGCCCCAGGCCGCGCACCTGAACCGGCTGCAGCTGGCCGACCTGGTGCTGGACACGCTGCCGTACAACGCCCACACGACGGCCAGCGACGCCCTGTGGGCCGGGGTGCCGGTGCTGACCTGCGCGGGCGACACCTTCGCCTCGCGCGTGGCGGGCAGCCTGCTGCAGGCGGTGGACCTGGGCGAGCTCGTCACGCACGACCTCGGCGACTATGCCGGGCTGGCGCTGGCGCTGGCCGCCGACCCGCCGCGCCTGCACGCGCTGCGCGCGGACCTGGCCGCGCGCCGGCTCGACGCGCCGCTGTTCGACGTCGCGGCCTACGCCCGCGGCCTGGAATCGCTGTTCGTGCAGATGTGGCAGCGCCATCGCGACGGCCTGCCGCCGCGGGCGCTGCAGGCCTGAACGCCCGGCGCGGGCGCGCCGCTCAGGCCGGGACCGGCGTGTCCAGCACCGAATGCAGGTGCAGCGTCACGTTGTTCTTCGTCGCATCCACGTACGGGCAGATGCCCCTGGCGCGCTCGATCAGGTTGTCGGCGTCGGCCTGTTCCAGCGGCCCGGCCATGTGGGCGGTGAGCGTCAGCACCATGCGGTAGGCGTCCTCGTCGGTGACGAACATCGACAGCTCGGCCTCCACGTAGCAGCCGCGCAGGGGCACGTGGCCCTTCTTCGCGATGTGGCGCACCGAATGCTCGAAGCACGCGGCGAAGGCGCCTGCGAAAAGCTGTTCCGGATTCGGGCCGTCGCCCTTGCCGCCCATCGAGGCGGGGACGGCCAGCTTGATGCGGACGTCGCCGTCCTCGCTGCGGATCGCGCCGCCGCGGCCGCCCTGCGACAGCATCCGGGCCTTGTAGACGAGCTCCATCGAAGATTCTCCTGAAGGGGGTTGGCGCGGCCTACTTGAGCAGCCTGGCGCGTTCGGACGGGCTCAGGTTGCTGAAATGGCCCTGGGCGTCCGCGGCGCGCCGGTTGGACATGCGGATCGCCTCGATCTTGCCGGCCGGCGCGATGCGCGAGACGGCCCGCTCGAGGTCGACGGCGCCGCAGTGCGGACAGGTGGGCGCCGTGCCGGCGCGCACCAGGCGTTCGAACGTGGCGTCGCAGGCCTTGCAGTGGTAATCGTAGAGCGGCATGGGCAGGGACTCAGTCGGGGGTGGGACAGGGCCGCCGCGGCGCCGTCGGCGCCGCGCAGCCTTCGAGGGACGCCGGGCCGGGCGGCGACGGCAGGTCGACGAAGCGGGCGACCGCGGCGGTGTCGAAGCCGGCCAGGCGCGCCCCGGTGTCCGTGCGCTGCATCAGCGGCCGACGGATCAGCAGCGGCTCCGCCAGCAGCAGCGCCAGCGCGGACTCGCGGTCGAGGTGCTCGGGCAGCACCTCGCCGGCGCGCACGCGCGGGGCCGCCCGGTTGAACCAGTCCGCCACCGGCAGCGGCGCCAGGAAGTCGAGCAGGCGCTCGCGCGTCCAATGGGCCGTGAGCAGGTTGCGTCGGTCCAGCGTGTGGCCGGCGGACTCCAGCAGCGCGCGCTGCCTCGCGTTGCCGCCGCAGCCCGGCTTCTCGAAGAAGACCAGATGGGTCATCGCCGCCGCCCGCGCCGTCGCTCAGACCGGCCGGTTCTCGTAGGGGTTGCGCACCGGGCCCATGCGCTTGACCCCTTCCTCGAACGAGATCTTCGGGAAGCTGCCCTTGAATGTCGCGGCCTTGTTGGCGACGGCGTCCACCTTGCCGGCGGTGTCGAGCTTCTTCAGGTCGTTCTTCTCGAGGTAGAGCAGTTGCAGCATCTCGTTGTAGACCGTGGCTTCGTCGATCGGCAGCACGTGGAACGTGGCGCCGCCGTATTCGATCTCGTAGCGGCTGGCGATGTCGAGGTTGTCGACGAACAGGAAGTACTTGCCCGTGGGCGACAGCAGGTCGCCCATCACCTCGGCCAGCAGCGCGATGGACTCGAAGCTCAGCAGGAAGCCGGAGAAGAAGGCGATCTGCGGCTGGCCCTCCTCGGCGGCGGCGATCACCTGCTCGAAGCTGGTCTCGGGTGGGCGCGCCTCGTCGGCCAGCTTGGCCTGGAACTTCAGCGCGATGTCGCCCCGGAATCCGATGCGACCGGCCTTGTGCGTCGGACCTTTCAGCACGGCATTGAGCAGGCGTCCCTCGCTGTCGAGGCGGCCGAGTGCGGTTTGGTCGATGGTGGTCATGGTGGTCTCTTCAGGAGTGGGGAGAGGGGGAATCGGAAGCCGTGTTGCGCATGAAGTCGGCGATCTTCCAGAGCGCCGCGTCGAGGTCGGCCCGCAGCGCCTCGTCGGCGCAGGCCTGCGCCAACGCGTGTCGCATGCATTGCATCCAGGCGTCGCGCGCGGCGGCGTCGATGGGAAAGCGCTGATGGCGCCGCCGCAGCATCGGGGCGCCGCGCTCCGGCGTGAACAGGCGCGGCCCGCCCAGCCATTCGCTGAGGTACTTCGCCAGGATGTCGCGGGTGTGTGCCAGGTCGGGCTCGTGCATCGCCCGGATGGCGGCGGCCTGCGGCAGCGTGTCCATGGCGTCGTAGAACGCCTCGACCAGTCGGGCGACCGCCGGCTGTCCGCCGAGGCGGAGGTAGTGCGAGGGGGCGGCCGGTACGGCGGCGACGGAGGTCATGGTGGACTGCGTTGCAATGCCCGTACCAGCCGTCGACCGAGCACCGCCGACGCGGGGCCGTGCCCGGTGGCGACGCGCCTTCGTGTCGTTGTCGGGAGCCGTCGCACCGACGCGCCAACCCCGTTTTGTCGGGTTCCGGACAAAGTTCACGAGCCCCGGAACAGACCCCTGAATCGCCTGTTTCCCTCGTGAAAACAAGCACTTGGAAGAAGTTGGCGGACATGGCACGGGCATTGCGAAGGAGGGACTGCGCGGACCCCATGTCATGCCCCGAGGGACCTTCATAAGAAGACCCATACAGGCACCGAAGGCTTTCATGAGATCGCGACGAACGCTTCATGTCTCGTCAAACCAATCTCATTCATCTGGAGTACTGAAATGGCAAAACTTCGGCAGATCGCCTTCTACGGAAAAGGCGGCATCGGCAAATCGACCACGTCGCAGAACACGCTGGCCGCGCTCTCGGATCTCGGCCAGAAGATCCTGATCGTCGGCTGCGACCCCAAGGCCGACTCGACCCGCCTGATCCTGCACGCCAAGGCGCAGGACACCATCCTCTCGCTGGCCGCGGAAGCCGGCTCGGTGGAGGACCTCGAGCTCGAGGACGTCATGAAGGTGGGCTACAAGAACATCCGCTGCGTCGAATCCGGCGGCCCGGAGCCGGGTGTCGGCTGCGCCGGCCGCGGCGTCATCACCTCGATCAACTTCCTCGAGGAGAACGGCGCGTACGACGGCGTGGACTACGTCTCCTATGACGTGCTCGGCGACGTCGTCTGCGGCGGCTTCGCGATGCCCATCCGCGAGAACAAGGCGCAGGAGATCTACATCGTGATGTCGGGCGAGATGATGGCCATGTACGCGGCCAACAACATCTCCAAGGGCATCCTGAAGTACGCCAACTCCGGTGGCGTGCGCCTGGGCGGCCTGGTGTGCAACGAGCGCCAGACCGACAAGGAACTGGAACTGGCCGACTCGCTGGCCAAGATGCTCGGCTCGCGCCTGATTCACTTCGTGCCGCGCGACAACATCGTGCAGCACGCCGAGCTGCGCCGCATGACCGTGCTGGAGTACGCGCCCGACTCCAAGCAGGCCCAGGAATACCGCACGCTGGCCGAGAAGATCCACGGCAACGCCGGCAACGGCACCATCCCCACCCCCATCACGATGGACCAGCTGGAAGACCTGCTGATGGAGCACGGGATCATGAAGGCGATCGACGAAAGCCAGGTCGGCAAGACCGCGGCCGAACTCGTCGCGTAAGGCAACCCGGGGCCGGCAGCGACCGCGTCGTCGCCGGCTCCCCCCGAACCCGCGAAGCACCCACGGAGCACACATCATGAGCATGACGGTTGAAGACCGCAAGGCCGCCAACAAGGCCTTGATCGACGAGGTCCTGAAGGCCTATCCCGAGAAGATGGCCAAGCGCCGCGCCAAGCACCTCGGCCAGTTCGAGGAAGGCAAGCCGGACTGCGGCGTCAAGTCCAACATCAAGTCGTTGCCCGGCGTGATGACCATCCGTGGCTGCGCCTACGCCGGCTCCAAGGGTGTGGTGTGGGGCCCCATCAAGGACATGATCCACATCTCCCACGGCCCCGTCGGCTGCGGGCAGTACAGCTGGGCCGCGCGCCGCAACTACTACATCGGCGCCACCGGCATCGACACCTTCGTGACGATGCAGTTCACCTCCGACTTCCAGGAGAAGGACATCGTCTTCGGCGGCGACAAGAAGCTCGACAAGATCATCGACGAGATCCAGGTGCTGTTCCCGCTGAACAAGGGCATCTCGATCCAGAGCGAATGCCCGATCGGCCTGATCGGCGACGACATCGAGGCGGTCTCGAAGAAGAAGACCAAGGAATACGCCGGCCACACCATCGTGCCGGTGCGCTGCGAAGGCTTTCGCGGCGTCAGCCAGTCGCTGGGCCACCACATCGCCAACGACGCGATCCGCGACTACGTGTTCGACAAGGTGGACCCGAACAAGCGTCCCGACTTCGTCTCCACGCCCTACGACGTGGCGATCATCGGCGACTACAACATCGGCGGCGATGCGTGGAGCAGCCGCATCCTGCTCGAGGAAATGGGACTGCGCGTGATCGCGCAATGGTCGGGCGACGGCACCATCGCCGAGCTCGAGAACACACCCAAGGCCAAGCTCAACGTGCTGCACTGCTACCGCTCGATGAACTACATCAGCCGGCACATGGAAGAGAAGTACGGGGTGCCCTGGGTCGAGTACAACTTCTTCGGCCCCACCATGATCGAGAAGTCGCTGCGCGAGATCGCCTCGCACTTCGACGACACCATCAAGGCCAACGCCGAGAAGGTCATCGACAAGTACAAGTCGCTGATGGAAGCCACCATCGCGCGCTACAAGCCGCGCCTGCAGGGCAAGAAGGTGATGCTGTTCGTCGGCGGCCTGCGTCCGCGCCACGTGATCGGCGCCTACGAGGACCTCGGCATGGAAGTGGTCGGCACCGGCTACGAGTTCGGCCACAACGACGACTACCAGCGCACGACGCACTACATCAAGGACGGCACGCTGATCTACGACGACGTGACCGGATTCGAGTTCGAGAAGTTCGTCGAGAAGATCCAGCCCGACCTCGTCGGCTCGGGCATCAAGGAGAAGTACGTCTTCCAGAAGATGGGCGTGCCGTTCCGCCAGATGCACAGCTGGGACTACTCGGGCCCGTACCACGGCTACGACGGTTTCGCGATCTTCGCGCGCGACATGGACATGGCCATCTCGAGCCCTGTCTGGGCCCTGACCAAGGCGCCCTGGAAGAACTGAGCCCTTCGAACGACGACGAGGCCGCCCGCGGGGCGCCTCGACTGGAGCGGTCCGGCGCGTGCCCGCCGCCCGTGCCGACCCCCCCTCATTGGAGTTATGCCATGCCCCAGAATGCAGACAAGGTCATCGACCACGAGATGCTGTTCCGCGAGCCGGAATACCAGGAACTCTTCGAACGCAAGAAGACCGAGTTCGAGTTCAACCATTCCGACGCGCGGGTCGCCGAGATCCGCGACTGGACGAAGTCCAAGGAATACAAGGACAAGAACTTCGCCCGCGAGGCGCTGACCGTCAATCCGGCCAAGGCCTGCCAGCCGCTCGGCGCCGTGTTCGTCGCCAACGGCTTCCAGAAGACGATGAGCTTCGTGCACGGCTCGCAAGGCTGCGTGGCCTACTACCGCTCGCACTTCTCGCGCCACTTCAAGGAGCCGACGTCGTGCGTGTCGTCGTCGATGACCGAGGACGCGGCGGTGTTCGGCGGCCTGAACAACATGATCGACGGGCTGGCCAACACGCTCAACCTGTACAAGCCCGAGATGATCGCGGTGTCGACCACCTGCATGGCCGAGGTCATCGGCGACGACCTGAACGCCTTCATCAAGACCTCGAAGGAGAAGGGCAGCCTGCCGGCCGACTTCGACGTGCCGTTCGCGCACACGCCGGCCTTCGTCGGCAGCCACGTGACCGGCTACGACAACGCGCTGCTGGGCATCCTGCAGCACTTCTGGGACGGCAAGGCCGGCACCGTGCCCGCGCTCGAGCGCGTGGCCGACGAGAGCATCAACTTCATCGGTGGCTTCGACGGCTTCGTCGTCGGCAACATGAAGGAGATCAAGCGCATCCTCGACCTGTTCGAGTGCGACTACAACGTGCTGTGCGACCCGTCCGAGAACTGGAACACGCCCACCGACGGCGAGTTCCGCATGTACGAGGGCGGCACCACCAAGGAGACCACGATCCGCGCGCTCAACGCGAAGGCGACGATCGTGTTCCAGGAGTACAGCTGCGAGAAGACGATCAAGTACCTGCGCGAGAAGGGCCAGGAAGTGGTCACGCTCAACAGCCCGATCGGCGTCAGCGGCACCGACGACTTCGTGATGGCGCTGTCGCGCCTGACCGGCAAGCCGGTGCCCGCGCAGCTGGAGAAGGAGCGCGGCCAGCTCGTCGACGCGATGGCCGACAGCCAGGCCCACCTGCACGGCAAGCGCTACGCGCTGTACGGCGACCCGGACATGATGCTGGGCCTGACCCGCTTCCTGCTGGAACTCGGCGCCGAGCCCGCGCACGTGCTGTCGACCAACGGCAACGAAGCCTGGGCCACGCGGGTGCAGGCGCTGTTCGACTCGTCGCCCTACGGCGCGGGCTGCAAGGTGTACCCGAAGCGCGACCTGTGGCACATGCGCTCGCTGCTGCACACCGAGCCGGTGGACTTCCTGATCGGCAACACCTACGGCAAGTACCTGGAGCGCGACACCGGCGTGCCGCTGATCCGCATGGTCTTCCCGATCTTCGACCGCCACCACTACCACCGCTACCCGATCTGGGGCTACGACGGCGGCCTGCGCACGCTGGTCATGTTCCTCGACGAGTTCTTCGAGACGCTCGACGCCAACACGATCATCCCGGGCAAGACCGACTACAGCTACGACATCATCCGCTGAGCCCGGCCGGGCCCTCCCCGTGCGGCGCGCCGCGCGGAGAGGGCCACCATCCGTTCGCCCGCCACCTCGCCAGGACACGCGCCATGACCGAATCCAAACCCGTCTACGTCAAGCACCTGTCCGACGACCGCGTCGTCGAGGTGCGCGGGCGCCATGTCTGCATTGACGGCCGGCCCGAGACCGATCACCTGGTCGTCATCGACGAGCATCCGAACCGGCAGGCCATACTGAAGGCGGTGCCCGGAGCCACGCACGTCGCGGGCCGCGTGCCGCTGACCATGCCGCAGGCCTCGGTGGCGCAGGCGGCGCTGCGTCGCGCCCACGACACCTTCGACGGCAGCCCGCAGGCCGTCAGCCGGCGCATGAGCGAGGCCGTGTGGCAGAAGTCGGTCGCCGAGGGCATCGAATGATCTACGTGGTCGAGGTCCCGCCGCAGGGCGAGGCGCGCGCCTGGTTCGCATTCGACGACCTGGACCTGCTGCGCAAGGTCGCCGAAGGCGGCGCCGCGGCCATGCACGAGATCTGGGACGTGGCCACCGCGCGCGAACTGCTGGAGCTGTTCGACGCCGCCCCCGAGGACGCGGACGCCGCCGAGCGCCATCCGGACATCCATGCACTGGGCGTCGGCCACGGCTGGGATGCGCCGCTGTTCCGCGCGGACTTCCTGCAGGAGCGCGGGCTCTATGCCGCCGCCCCGATCCGCGTGGTCGACGCCTGCCGCGCCGCGCTGCGCGCCCGCGGCGGCCAATGGCGCTTCTACGAAGGCGAGCAGCACGCGCTGGTGGCCGTCGACAAGGCCGACGCGCTCTACGACCAGCCCGGCGGCTGGCGCGCGCGCTGGGCGCTGCGCCAGCAGCTCATCGCCGTGGAAGCGCTGGCCGATGATCTCTGACGCGCCGTTCGCGTTGCGCCTGGACGCCAGCGACTTCGAGCTGTTCGACGTCCCCGCGCGCTTCGCGCAGGATCGCGCGACGCTCGACGCCCGCTGGCGGGGCTTGATGGCCGGCGTGCACCCCGACCGCTTCGCGGCGGGCAGCCCGGCCGAGCAGTGCGCGGCGATGCAGTGGGCGATCCGCTTCAACCAGGCCTACGAGCGGTTGAAGCAGCCGCTGGCGCGCGCCAGCTACCTCTGCGAACTCAACGGACAGCGCGTCGACGCCGAGACGAACACGGCGATGCCGCCGAGCTTTCTCGTGCGGATGATGGACTGGCGCGAGGCCCTGGATCGGGCGCGTGGGGCCGTTGCCGTGCAGGCGCTCGCCGACGAGGCCGAGGCCTGCCGGCGCGACCTGCTCGCCGAGGTGGCCGGCCTGATCGACGACGCGGGCGACTGGGCCGCGGCCGCGGCCCGCGTGCGCGCCCTGATGTTCGTGGCGCGCTTCGCGCAGGAAGTCGAGCGGCGCGCCGAGACCTTCGATGGCCTCGACGGCTGAGGCCGCCCGCGCGCTATGCTCGGTGCCTGTGCCGGGCCGGATCCGGCGGAGGATCTGCCCCATGAACCGGTACCTGACGACCGCGACGCTGCTCGCGCTGCTGGCCTTGCCGCCGCATGCCCGGGCCACTGACCCGCCGCGCCAGGCCGAGGTCGCCGCGCGCGGCGCCGACGTGATGCCCTTCAGCCTGGCCGCCACGCTGCATGTGTTCACGAAGACGCCCGACGGCGGCGTGCAGCGCGTCGTCGCCAGGCGCGCCGACGATGCCGACCAGGTCGCGCTGGTGCGCGCCCACCTGCGCGAGATGCAGGCCCGCTTCCGCCAGGGCGACTTCGCGGGGCCGGCCCACATCCACGGCGCCGCGATGCCCGGACTGGCGGAACTGCGCGCGGCGAAGCCGGGCCAGCTGGCGATCGAATTCGCCGAGGTCGATGCCGGCGCCGAGCTGACCTACCGCACCGCGGACGCCCGACTCGTCGCGGCCCTGCACCAGTGGTTCGACGCGCAGGTGGCCGACCACGGCGCCGATGCGATGGCGGGCCACATGCACCACGACATGGGCGGGCCGACCAGGCCCTGACCCGCGGCACCGCGCGCCCCGCCTGTGCGACGATGCGGGAACGACTCGACGCCCGTCCATGAACGCCCCTGCCACGCCCCTGCTGTCCGCGACCGACCTGGTCGCCCTGGCGCACCACTTGCCGCCCGCCGCGCCGTGTCCGGCCTGCGCCGCGCTGGTGTGTCCCGGCTGGGAGGCCTTGCCGGGCAGCTTCGCGCGCGGCGCGCTCGAGTTCGTGGGCAGCCTGCGCGATCCGGCGCTGGACGATCCCACCGTCGCCGAGTACCACCCGGCCGGCACCCACGCCTGGTCGGCCGACGCACCGATCGCGCCCGCCTGGTTTCCGTACAACCGCTGCGAGGCCTGGCGCTGCGCCAGGTGCGCGCGGCCGTTCCTGCGCTACACCGAGTACGGCGGCTACTACACCGAGGAGCGCATCCGCGCCATCGACGCGGCGCGGGTGGTGGACGTGCCGATCGCGCCCTGAGCGGCCGGGCCGCGGGGACCGCGCGTGCTCAGGACTCCGCCGTGGCGACGTCCGGGGCCAGCGGCAGCGGGTACGCATCGGCCACGTATGCCGGCCCCTTCATCACGCGGACGATGAAGCAGCCCAGGCCGAGCGTCAGCGACAGCGACCAGTGCACGCTGACGGCGCCCCACAGCGCGTAGTCGAGCACCCGCGACGCGCCCGCGTTGGCGAACGCGTGGTTGGCGAGCGCCAGCAGCAGCGGCAGCAGCGTGCCCCACAGCAGGATGGCGGGCAGGCGCTGCCAGATGCGCTGTTCCAGTCCGGGTGCCGACCGCTGGAAGCCGGGCAGTTGCTTGAACAGGTTCATGGAGACCTCGACGGGTTGAGCCGAGCCAGCTCGACGGGAACCCCGGGCCGGGCCGGCGGGCGGCGGAGACCGTGTGGTGCCGCCCATCGCGCAGGTTGTACAGCGTTTTGCCCGACCCGGCGAGTGCCAGGGTTCATCGCTGCCCGACGACAGGGCGCACGCAACGCCGCCGTGCTGCCGGCCATCGGTGCATCGACCGCCGGGACTCAGCCGCCGGCGGCGGGCGGCTCCACCGCGGCGGGCCGGCGCAGCAGCGACCACGCCATCGCGCCCATCAACGCGAGGCCGGCCAGCAGCGCGGCCCACAGCCAGGGCGTGCGGTCCGGCGCCGGCGCGGCGGGCGGCGGGCCCGCCGTCGCCGGCGAGGACGCGCTCGCGGCGGCGACGACCGGCGTGACGGTGGCCGAGGCCGCGGGCAAGGCGGCGGCGGGCGCCCGCCCCGGCATGAGCTCGGCCAGCGGCATCGCCGCGGTGGTGTCGCCAGGGCTCGTGCGCGCGAGCGTGAACGGGCCCGCGCCACGGGCGACGAACACCAGCCGGCGCGGCCGCACGCCGATGCGGATCGTGGGCGCGGCGTGGCCCAGCTGGCTGATCGGCCCGAAGGTCTCCAGCCGCAGCGCCTGCCAGACGGTGCCGTCCAGGCGAACCGGCGGCGAGTGCAGGTCGGGCTCGCCGCTGGCCTGCGTGAGCCAGTAGACGCTGGCGATCGCCGCGCTGTCCCACGCCAGCCCGGCGCGCGTGGCCGAGCGCTCGGCCTTCAGGCGCAGCGCGTGCAGCGGGCCGCGCAGCAGGGCGTGGCGCGGCGGCGGCGCCCGGGTGGCGTCGACCTGGCCCAGCACCATCACCTGGCCGATGGTGTCGACATCCGCGGGCGCGACCTGCACCGCGTCGACGGGCGTGTTGTGGGGCAGCGGGTAGTCGCACGACGTGGCCTCGCAGCCCGAGGCGGCGATCGGCGCGCTCCATTCCAGTGGTATGGGGGCGGGGCGGTGCGGGACGCGCAGGACCGTCGCCGATACCAGCGGCGGTATCGCGGAGCGCGGCGCCGTCGTCAGGCGCAGGTAGCGTGCCGGCACGTTGTCCAGGTCGATGCCGTTGGCGCTCAGGCGCTCGCGCTCGGCCAGGGTCGCCAGCGCGCCGGCGGCGCCCACCTGCGGGAGCGCCTGCAGCTGCACTAGCTGCGCGTCCTGCACCAGCGTGCGCCAGTGCTGCAGGTCGTCGCTTGCCTCCACGCGCAGCGTGTAGACGCCCTGGGTGTCGCGTTCGAGCGCCAGCTCCAGGCGCAGCAGGTCGCTGGCGCCGTCGCGGGTGTCGACGATCCAGGCCTGGCGCGGCGGCGCATCGACGGTCGTCGACGCCGCGTCGGCCGGCGGCAGCGGCACCTTGTACAGGCGCGCCGGCGCCTTCTGCGGCGTGGCGGGCGGCAGCGGCGACTCGACCCAGGCGAACGCCATCGCCTCGCCGGCGCCGTTGCGCACCCGCAGGTCGCCGAGGCCGGGCTGGTCGGACAGCGCGCGCGCCTGCAGGCCGATGTCCAGCGGGTAGTACGGGCCGGTGCCGGCCAGGGTCAGCGGCAGGCTGCTCGTGCGCGCGGGCGCGGGCGCCGCGAGCGCGCTCGCGCAGGCCAGCGCAAGCGCCGCCGTGCGGGCAAGGGCGACGATCTTCATGCGGTCTCTCCCGGCAGCACCGGCCCCGTGCCGTCGTCGTCGACGCGGCGCGGCGGCATCGGCGCGAAATAGCCGACGGCCAGCATCAGGCCGCCGACGACGATGAACGACACGATGCGCGAGAGGTTGCCGCGGTCGGCGAGCTCGATCAGGAACAGCTTGGCCACCACCACGCCGAGCAGCGCGGCGCCAACGCCCCACAGCTCGCGGCGCCGGCCGCGGTGGCCGGCCAGCATCAGCGCCACGCCGATCAGCGACCAGGTGACCGACAGCGCGGCCTGCGCCAGCGTCGAGGCGAACAGCGCGTCGGCGCCCCACGGCACGTCGGCCCAGTGGTGGCAGGTGCGCAGCACCAGGCCGGTGACGAGGCCGAACGCGGTGGCGCCCGCGATCGCCGGCAGGGCGAGTGCCGGCAGCCGCGCGCGCCAGGCCGGCGGCACGGCGCGCACCCAGCCGACGATCGCCAGCAGGGCGATGCCCTGGCCGACCTCCAGCGGATTGAGCAGCGGCAGCCAGGGCAGCGGCGCCGCGTCGCCCGCGCTCGTGTTGCCCACCCACAGCCAGCCGAGCAGGTACAGCGCCAGCGCGCCGCAGCCGGCCCCCAGCCAGGCGGCGCGGCAGGCCTCGTCGCGCTGGCGCCGCAGCAGCACCGGCCGGGCGCTGGCGACCAGGACCAGCGTGGGCACCGCCATCGCGGCCAGCGCCTCCCATGCTGAGCCCGCCGCGGCCACGGCCTGCACCCGCACGATGCACTCGCGCGTGGCCACGGCCACGAACAGCCAGCCGCCGCCCACGTGCAGCGGCGCGGTGAGCACGGGCGGGCGCCAGCGCGCCTGCAACCGGACCAGCCACGGATGGGCCAGCAGTGCCAGCGGCCAGGCGACCCAGCCCAGGTGGGCCGAGGGCGCGTCCCCCGGCGGCGCGCCGAGCGCGAACAGGATCCACGCCGGCACGGTCGCCAGCGTGGCCTGGCCCAGCACCGGCCAATCGCGCCAGCGGGCGATCACGACGGCGGCCAGCGCCGTCATCGTCAGCCAGGTCAGCTGCCAGTGCGGCCACGCCGCCAGCGCATCGGCCGCCGGGTGCGCGGCCAGCGTGCGCCAGATCACCGGCGGCAGCGTGCGCGACCACCACAGCAGGGCCCAGGCGACGCCGGCCCACTGCACCGGCGCGGCCTGCCACCAAGGCCGCACGCCGTCGGCGTACGGCACCCGCAGGCGGTCGCCGAGCACCAGGCCCGTGAAGGTGAGCAGCAGCGGGATCCACAGGGTCGGGGCGATCGCCACCGCGGGGTCGGCGGACGCCCAGATGTCGGGCGCGAACGCCACGCTCGCCAGGCCGGCGGCCGCCTGCAGGCCGAAGCCCGCCCCCACCAGCGCGCCGCTGCGCAGACGCAGGCCGATCCATGCGGCGGCCAGCCCGACGATGGGCCACACCAGCGCGGCGTCGGCCGGCGCCAGCTCGAACATCAGGCTGGCGCTGGCCACGGCCAGGCCGACCACCAGGCCGATGCTGCTCGCCAGCGGCACCGGACGCGGCGTACCCTGCGCGGCGTCGCGCCACGCGTCGCGCAGGCCCAGCCAGCCGGTGGCCAGCAGGGCGGCGCCGATCAGCAGCGCGGCGACGAGGTCGCGCCACGCGTGCGCCTGGGTCGGCGCCGCGCTGGCGACCTGCAGCGACAGCGTCATCGCCGTCAACGCGACCAGGTGCAGCAGCAGGCTGGCCACGCGCAGCGACGGCGCGTCCAGTCGACCCGCCAGCGCGGCGCAGCCGAAGGCGATCCAGGCGGTGATCGCGCCGGCCCACAGCATCGGGCATTGCATCCACGCGAGGGCGGTGAACGCCAGCGCCGCGGTGAACGGCACCGCCAGCGCGGCCAGTTCCTCGACCGCGCCGCGCACCGCGCCGGGCATGCGCCGCCGCACGGCGTCCAGCGCGCACAGTGCCAGCGCCAGCATCGCCATGCCCAGCGTCGAGCCGACCAGCAGCGGCACGTCGTCACGCAGGTCCAGCGTCAGCCCGGCGAGCAGCCGCAGGGCGGCGCCCAGCATCACCGCCAGCGCGAAGGCACGCGCGTAGGTGCGCCGCTGGCGGGCCCCCAGCCAGTACATGCCGGCCGCCTCGATGGCCCAGGTCGCGCCCGTCCACGTGCCCTGCAGCGCGAGCGGCACCGCCAGCGTGGCGAAGATCGTGCCGACGATCGCGTGCGCCTCGCCCAGCAGCGCGTAGCGCGGACGCAGGCCGCGCAGCAGCACGCCGCCCAGCAGGAGGTGGAACAGCGCGAACGCGGCGGCGGCCCAGGCCGGCCCCCAGGGCATGTCGCGCACCAGCAGGTACTGCAGCGAGAACGCCGCCAGCGGCACGCCGAAGGTCAGCGTGCTGTCGACGCGACCCACGCGGCGCAGGGCGTCCAGCGCCTGGTCGGCGAGCGGCAGCCCGGCCGGCGGCGGCTCGCCCGCGGCCAGGGCACGGCGCGCGAACAGCACGCCGGTGAGCGTGAACAGCAGGAAGAAGAACACGAGGCAGGCCTGCACACCCGCGTAGTCGGCCGCCACGTAGTGCGCCTGCGCCCAGGCGCCGGCCAGCGCGAAGGTGGCCACGGCGCCCACGAGGTTGAGCGGTCGCCAGGCCTTGAACCAGGCCATCGCGAGGATGCCGGCATCCAGGATGGCCATGTACGACATCAGCGGCACGTAGGCCGCGCTGCCGGTGCTCACCAGCGCCGGCGCCGCGAAGCCCTCGGCGACCGCCACCAGGGCCAGCCACGGCGCGTCCTGCAGCACCGCCAGCAGCGCGCCGAGCACCGCCACCAGCGCCATGAACGCGAACGCCAGCCCGGGCGACAACAGCGGCTCCAGCCGCAGCGCGCCCAGCGTCGTCAGGTAGAACACGCCGATGCCGGCGCCCTGCAGGATCAGGCCGTAGCCTGTGCCGCCCCCGGCGTCGCGGCGCTCGCGCAGGCGCCAGCCGATGGCGGTGAGCACGACGCCCACCAGCGCCACGCCGGCGTAGCGCAGTTCCACCGGCACGGTGACGCGCTGCGCGGTGTAGCGCAGCAGGAACGCCAGGCCCAGGAACAGGATCAGCACGCCCACCTTGACGATGGTGTTGCCGCCGAAGATCGCGCGGGCGACGAACGGCGGCAGGCGGTCGCGCAGCGGCACGGCCGGTGCGGGCGGCGCGACGGGTGCGCGGCGCGGCGGCGCGACGGGTGCGACGGGTGCGGCGGGTGCGACCGCTGCGACCGCTGCGACGGGAGCGACCGCGGCGATGGGCGCCGCGGCGACGGGCGGCCGTTCGACCTCGGCGGCGCGGGCCGCGGGCGCCGGCGCCATGGCCGACGCGGCCGGCAAGGGCACGACCGCCGGAGCGACATCGGGGGCGACCGGCACGGCCTCGGCCGCCGGCGCGGGCACGCCCCGCTGGCGCAGCGCGGCGACCTCCTGTTCGAGCGCCACGATGCGCCGCAGCAGGGTCGGGGCATCGAGGCCCGAGACGGCCGGCGCGGCGGCGCGGCGGGCGCTCCACCACCAACCGCCCAGCGCCCCCAGCAAGGCCATCGCCAGCGTCGCGGGCAGGCTGCCCAGCAGGCCGCCCAGCACCGCACCGATCACTCCGAACAACAGTTTCAAGCGCACTCCCCGCGTGGTCGCGTTGCCGGATTATGAGTCGGCCCCCCCGCGGCCGCCGGCGCCGCGCGCCCGCGGGATCGCCGGTATCGCGGCGCGCTACCGGCGGCAGCGCCCCACGGGCTCCGCACGGCTTCGCTGCAGTGCAGCAATCTGGTACAGCTTATGCATGACCGGACAGGAGATCCAACGCAACGAGGAGAGCCGCACCATGACCGACCCGACTGCCGCCACCCTGTTCTCGCACGTCAAGCCGGGCGACACCCCCTGGCGCAGCGACGGCCTGCGCGACTTCTTCCTCTACCGCGACCTGGGCGTGGCCGCGGCCACGCGCGGCAAGGTCGTCGCGCACCTTGTGAAAGCCAACATGGCACCGGAAAAGGGCACCGGCTGGCACCGGCATGAGGCCGACTTCCAGATCGTGCTGATGACCAAGGGCTGGGCCAGGTTCATGTACGGCGACAAGGAGACGCTGGTGGAGGCCGGCGACTGCGTGCACCAGATGCCCGGCATCGTCCACTACCTGTTCGACTACTCGCCCGACATGGAGTACCTGGAGATCGTCTCGCCGGCCGACTTCAAGTCGATCGACATGCCGCCGGCCGTCGATGCGGTGCCGGCGCCGCACGCCTGGTGAGGCCGCGGCGCGCGGATCGCGCGCCTCAGAAATCCATGTCCAGTTCCTCGATGTCCTCGGGCTCGAGCTTCGCGGCGGCCACCCACTCCACCATCTCGGGCATCGCCATGATCGTGCGCGTGTACTCGATGCAGGCCCGGTTGAGCTTGACGTCGTAGGTCAGGAATCGCGTGGCCACGGGCGCGTACATGGCGTCGGCGGCGCCGCGCTGAGGGCCGAACAGGTAGGGGCCGCCATAGGTGGCCAGGCACTCGCTCCAGATCTCGACGATGCGGTCGATGTCGGGCTGCGCGCCACCCCAGATCTTGTGGCCCGGCAGGCGCACCTTCAGGTTCATCGGCAGCGACGAGCGCAGGTTGGCGAAGCCCGAGTTCATCTCGCCGCACACCGAGCGGCAATGCGCCCGGGCGATGCGTTCTTCCGGGAACAGGCCGGCGTCCGGGCACACCTCGTCGAGGTAGTGGGCGATGGCCATCGTGTTCCAGACGCGTGCGCCGTCGTGCGTCAGGCAGGGCACGCGGATCGAGGGCGCCAGCAGCAGCAGTTCCCGGCGTGCGTCGGCGTCGTCGGGCGACACCATGGTCTCGGCGAAGTCCAGCCCGGCGAACTTGGCCAGCAGCCAGCCGCGCAGCGACCACGACGAATAGTTCCTGCTGCTCAGGGTCAGCGTGGCGGCGGCGGTCGCCTTCGGCCGCGCCACGGTCTTCTTGGCGGCCGGCTTGCGAACGGCGTGCTTCGTCGGGCTCTTCGTGGATGCGGTCATGGAAACTCCGTGGCGGGTGCGGCCGGATCGACGCAAGGGGCGTGCCACGCCGCCCGCCCGCCCGCACCCGCGCCTGCGCGGCACGTTAGTTGCATCGCCTCCTGGGTGAACCCTTATGGAGAATCCATGATGTACCAGGCCTATCAGGCGCAGTCCGATCTGTTGCGCCCGCTGCGCAACCTGGCGAAGGTGCATGGATCAATGCTGGCGGGCGAGCCGCCGTTGCACCTGCTGGGCCGCGTGGGGCGGCCTGCGATGGCCGCCAGCAAGGTGTTCGAGCTGTCGGAGGTGACCCATCGGCGGCCGCCGTGGCGCATCGCCGGCGTGACGGTCAAGGGCGAGGAACAGCCGGTGGTCGAGGAGGTCGTCCTGCGTACGCCGTTCGCCGAGCTGCTGCGCTTTTCCAAGCCGGGCGTCACCGGCCAGCCGAAGCTGCTGGTGGTCGCGCCGATGTCGGGCCACTTCGCCACGCTGCTGCGCGACACGGTGCGCACCGCGCTGCAGGACCACGACGTCTACGTCACCGACTGGCTCAACGTGCGCGACGTGCCGCTGGCGGCCGGCCCGTTCGGCCTGGACGAGTACATCGAGCACGTGATGCAGTTCACCGCCGCGCTGGGCCCGGGCGGCCACGTGCTGGCCGTGTGCCAGCCGACGGTGGCCGCGCTCGCGGCGGCGGCGCTGATGGCCGAGGACGACGACCCGGCCACGCCCGCCAGCCTCACGCTGATGGCCGGCCCGATCGACTGCCGCATCAGCCCGACCAGCGTCAACCAGCTGGCGATGTCCAAGCCGATCGAGTGGTTCGAGAAGAACCTGATCAGCGTGGTGCCGTGGCAGCACGCGGGCGGCGGGCGCCGCGTGTACCCCGGCTTCGTTCAACTGTCGGCCTTCATCAGCATGAACCGCGAACGCCACGAGAACGCGTTCAAGGACTACTACCGCCAGTTGCTCGAGGGCGACCAGGAACGCGCCGACGTCACGCGCGTCTTCTACGAGGAGTACCTGGCGGTGGCCGACCTCGCTGCGGACTTCTACCTCGAGACCGTCGCCAAGGTGTTCCAGGAATTCGCGCTGCCGCAGGGCCTGCTGACGTATCGCGGCCGCAAGGTCGACCCGGCCGCGATCCGGCGCACGGCCCTGATCACGATCGAGGGCGAGCGCGACGACATCTGCGCCATCGGCCAGACGCTCGCGGCGCAGGACCTGGCCAGCAGCCTGCGGCCCTACATGCGCACGCACTACGTGCAGCCCAACGTCGGCCACTACGGCGTGTTCAGCGGCAAGCGCTGGCAGAACTCGATCTATCCGATCGTGCGCGACGTCATCCACATCTCCGGCTAGAACACGACGCCGGCGCGCAGGATCACGTTCGCGTAGGGCGAGAACTCGCCGGTGCGCACGATCGCGCGCGCGCCGTGCGTGGCGGCCTTGAACCGTTCGTGCGACAGCGTGGCCAGCGGCGTGGCGCCGAGCTGGCGCAGCAGCTCGGCGTGCACGGCCGGGTTGGCGGGCGCGAGCTCGTCGGCGATCACCGCGCCCTCGACCTGCATCTCGGCGAGCACGGCCGCCAGCACGTCCTGGAAACGCGGCACGTTGGCGCTGACGGCCAGGTCGATGCGGCGCGGGCCGTCGGGGATCGGCAGGCCGGCGTCGCCGATCACCAGCAGGTCGCCGTGGCCCAGGCGGGCGATGACCTCGGAGAGCTCGGCGTGCAGGAGTGTCGTGCGTTTCATGCGGTCGTCCCATCGCCGGTCGATGCCGGCGCGAGCTGGCGTCGATAGGGGATCGAGGTCTGCGCCCCGCGTCGCGTGACGCACAGCGCGCTGGCCGCCTGGCCCAGCGCGACGGCGTCGTCCAGCGACTGGCCCTCGCACAGCGCGGTGGCGAGGGCGCCGATGAAGGTGTCGCCGGCGGCGGTGGTGTCCACGACCTTGACCTTGTGTGCCGGCGCGTGTCGCGCACCCGCCCCGTCGACGATCACGACGCCTTGCGCGCCCAGCGTCACCAGCACGCGGTCGGGGCCGCGCGCGCGCAGCAGCCGGCCGGCCGCGGCGGCCGATTCCGGATCGGCCACCGGCAGGCCCGCGTACGCGCCGGCCTCGGTCTCGTTGAGCACGAGGATGTCGACCTGCGGCCAGATCGCGTCGGGCAGCGGCACGGCCGGGGCCGGGTTCAGCAGCACCGGCACGTGCGCCGCGCAGGCGCGCGCGATGGCCGCCCGCACCGCGGGCAGCGGCACCTCGAGCTGCACGATCAGCAGGCCCGACATGTCGATCATCGTGTTCGCCCGCGCGATGCCGGCCGGGTCGAGCAGCCCGTTGGCGCCGGGCGCCAGCACGATGCGGTTCTGCCCGTCCTCCTCGACCCAGATCGACGCGACGCCGGTGTGCGTCGACGCGAGGGCCTTGACCTCGCGCGCGTCGATGCCGTCGGCCGCCAGCCCGGCCTTGAGCACGTCGCCGTTGGGATCGATTCCCACGCGGCCCACCATGATCACGTCGGCGCCCATGCGCGCGCAGGCCACCGCCTGGTTGGCGCCCTTGCCGCCGGGCAGCGTCGAGAAATCGAGCCCTTGCACGGTCTCGCCGCCGACCGGTGCGCGGGCCATGCGCATGACCAGGTCCATGTTGAGGCTGCCGACGACGACGATGGAGGCGTTCATGGCGTGGCCCTCGCGTCGAGGGCTATGGGGTGGCCGTCCTGCGGCCGCGCGGTGGACGCGCGCAGGTGCAGGCCGGGTTGCAGGATGGCGCTGCGCGGCGCGGTGCGGCCCTCGCGCAGCCGCTCGAGCAGCAGGCCGGCGGCGCCGGTGCCCAGCGCCTCCTTGGGTTGCGCGACCGTCGTCAGCGGCGGCCAGGTGTAGGCGGCCAGCTCGATGTCGTCGAAGCCGACGACCGACAGCTCGCGCGGCACCTCGATGCCGGCCTCGTGCGCGGCATGCAGCGCGCCGATGGCCATCATGTCGTTGCACACGAAGACGGCCGTGGGCCGCTGCGGCGTCTTCAGAAGCCGGCGCATCGCGGCCGCGCCGCTGCCGGGGCTGAAGTCGCCGCGCACGAGCTCGTCGGCGCGCGGCGTGACGCCCGCGCGGGCGAGGGCGCGCCGCCAGCCGGCCTCGCGCTGCTGGCTGGGCCGCAGGTCGGCCGGCCCGACGATGCAGGCCACGCGCGCATGCCCCAGCTCGAGCAGGTGGGCCGTGGCCAGGTCGCCGCCGGCAGCGTGGTCCACCTCGATGAGGTCGACGGCGATCGAGTCGATCTCGCGGTCGACCAGCACCAGCGGCAGGCGCAGGTCCTTGCAGACGTCGACGATGGCGTCGTCGGTGCCGGAGGCCACCAGCACGATGCCGTCGACGCGGCGCTCGGCCAGCACGCGCAGGTGGTCGGCCTGCTGGTGCGCGTCGTCGTTCGAGTTGCACAGCAGCAGGCTGTAGCCGGCGCCGTAGCAATGGTGCTCGACGCCGCGGATGATCTCGGCGAAGTACGGGTTGGAGTTGTTGGGCACCAGCATGCCCAGCGTGCGCGTGGTGTTCTGCTTGAGGCCGCGGGCGATCTCGCTGGGCACGTAGCCGAGCGCATGGGCGGCCTCCTGCACCTTGGCGCGGGCCGCCTCGCTGACGAAGCGCGTCCCGTTGAGCGTGTGCGAGACGGTGGTGACGGACACGCCGGCGCGCGCCGCCACGTCGCGGATGCTGGCGCGGCCGGTGGGCAGGGCGGCGTGGCCGCGCCTCGAGGTATTCGTCATGCTGGCACCTTGCCGGGCTGCCGTGCGCAGGCCCCGCCAAGCTCTCGGGAAGCGAGGATCACCATCCGGGCCGAACCGAGCGCCCCCTCGGGGGGCAGCGACGGGAGGAGCGTGGGGGTCGTCAAGATTTCTTCCTGCGTTCGCGCAGGGTGTCGAGCACCACCGCGATGATGATCACGCAGCCGGTGATGATTCGCTTGGTCGGCTCGCTGGCGCCGATCTGCGCGAGGCCGGCTTCCAGGACCGAGATCACCAGCACGCCGAAGAACGTGCTGGCCACCGAGCCGCGCCCGCCCATCAGGCTGGTGCCGCCGATGACCACCGACGCGATCACCACCAGCTCGGCGCCGGTGCCCGCGTTCGGGTCGGCCGCCTCCAGGCGCGAGGACAGGAACACGCCGCCGAGCCCGGCCAGCAGGCCCGCGAGCGCGAACACGGCGATCTTGATCGGCCGCGGATCGACGCCGGCCAGCCGCATCGCCTCCTCGTTGGTGCCGATGCCGATCATGCCGCGGCCGAACACGGTGCGCGTGAGGACGACCTGCGCCGCCGCGACGATGGCGATGGCGATGAAGAACGCCGGCGACAGGCCGCCGACGATCGGCTTGCCCAGCCAGTCGATGCGGCTGCCGATGTACTGGGTGCGCGAATCGGTGGCGATGTAGGCGGCGCCGCGCGCCACCTCGAGCATGCCCAGCGTGACGATGAACGACGGCAGCCGCCAGGCCACCGTCACCGCGCCGTTGACCGCGCCGACGACGAGGCCGGTGAGCATCGCCAGCCCGGTGGCGGGCAGCAGCGACCAGTGCCACTGCAGCATCGCGATGCCGGCGACGGCCGCCGCCAGCGCCATCGTCGAGCCCACCGACAGGTCGATGCCGGCGATGATCAGCACGAAGGTCATGCCCACGGCGGTGACGGCCACGGCCGGGATGTCGTTGGCGATCGTGACGAAGGTGTCGGCGGAGAAGAAGTATTCGCTCTGCCAGCTGAAGAAGCCGACCATCAGCGCGAGCGCCGCCAGCAGGCCGGCGACGGTGCCGATGGCGCTGGCGAACCTGGCGCGCGTTTCCGGATGGCTCATGCGGGTTGTTCCTGCGGGACGGGTTGGTCGGCGGCGGCGTAGGCGCTGAACGCGGCCTCCAGCAGCAGTTGCTCGGTCCATTGGCCGCGCTCGAAGATGCGCACCAGCCGGCCGGCGCTCATCACGCCGATGCGGTCGCACTGGGCCATCAGTTCGCGCAGGTCCGACGACACCATCAGCAGCGCCTTGCCGGCGGCGGCCAGCCCGTCGATCTGCGCGTAGATGTCGGCGCGCGCGCCGATGTCGACCCCGCGCGTGGGCTCGTCGAGCAGCAGCACGTCGCAGTCGCGGTGCAGCCAGCGGGCGAACACGACCTTCTGCTGGTTGCCGCCCGACAGCTGGTCGACCGGCTGCTCGATCGAATCGCTGCGCACGCGCAGCAGCTCGCGCAGGTGCTCGACCGCGCGGCGTTCGGTGTCGCGCCGGAGCCAGCCGAAGCGCGCCACGGCGCCGAGGTTGGCCAGGGTGGTGTTGACGCGGATCGACTGCGGCAGCAGCAGGCCCTGCGACTTGCGATCCTCGGTGACGAAGCCGATGCCGGCGCGCACGGCCTGCACTGGCGAGGCGATCCGGGCCGGCGCGTCCGATTCGCCGAGCATCACCGCGCCGCAATCCTTGCGGTCGGCGCCGACGATCAGGCGCAGCAGCTCGGTGCGGCCCGAGCCGACCAGCCCGGCCAGCCCCAGCAGCTCGCCGGCGTGCAGGTCCAGCGAGACGTCGCGCACGACGCTCCCGCGCCCGAGGGCGCGTACCGCGAGCGCGCGCCGGCCGCGCGGGCGCACGGCGCGATCCAGGCCTTCGTGCACGTCGTGGCCCACCATGCTGCGCACGATGTCGGCCTGCACGAGTGCGCGCATCGGACGGGTGTCGATGTGGCGGCCGTCGCGCAGCACCATCACGCGGTCGGCCACCTGGCGCAGCTCGTCGAGCCGGTGCGAGATGTAGACGATGGCCACGCCGCGCGCCTTCAGCAACGCGATCTGGTGGAACAGGTGGTCGATCTCGCGCGACGTGAGGGTGGCGGTGGGCTCGTCCAGGATCAGCAGCCGGCATTCGCCGACCAGGCTGCGCGCGATCTCCACCATCTGCTGGTAGCCCACGCCCAGCGCGCTGACCGGCAGGCGAGGGTCGATGTCCTGCAGGCCGATCAGGGCCATCTGCCTGGCCGCGGCCTCGTCGAGCGCCTCGTTGCGGATGAAACCGAAGCGGTGGGGTACCCGGCCCAGCAGCAGGTTCTCGGCGACGCTGAGCGTGGGCACCAGGCTCAGCTCCTGCATCACCATGCGCACGCCCTGGCGCTCGGCGTCCTGGCGCGACGCGGGGGCGAACGCGGCGCCGGCCAGCGTCAGCGTGCCGGCGGTGGGCTGCACCAGGCCGGCGACGATCTTCGACAGCGTGCTCTTGCCGGCACCGTTCTCGCCGGTGAGGGCGAGCACCTCGCCCGCGTGCAGGTCGAAGTCGACACCGGCGAGCACCGGCGTCGCGTAGGTCTTGCCGATGCCCCGCCCGCGCAGCAGCGCGGGGGCCGGCGGGGCCCCTGCGTCGGCCGGCGGCGACGACGGCGCGGACGTCACTTCGTGATCAGCGTGACGGTGGTCTCGACCACGGGCGCCAGGTCCTTCTGCGCCTTCTTGTCCTTGATGGCCTTGAGCGCGGTGTCGATGCCGAACACGGCCTGCTTCGCACCGTACTGGTCCACCGTGGCGAGCACGCGGCCGTCGGCCAGCATCGGCTTGATCGCGCTGATGTTGTCGTAGCCGACCACCAGCACCTTGCCGGTCTTGCCCGCGCTCTTGACCGCGGCCACGGCGCCGAGCGCCATGTTGTCGTTGCCGGCCAGCAGCGCACGCAGGTCGGGGTGCTCGCGCAGCATCGCGGCGGCGACGGCGTTGGCCTTGTCCATCTCCCACTGGCCCGACTGCACGCTGACGACGTTGGCACCGACCGCCTTCATCGCGTCGGTGAAGCCAGCGGTGCGCTGCTGCGCGTTGAACGTGGTGGACACGCCCTCGAGGATGCCCACCTTGTCGCCGGCCTTGAGCCGCTTGGCGAGGTAGTCGCCGGCCAGCTTCGCGCCCTGGCGGTTGTCCGGGCCGACGAAGGGCACGACCAGGTTCTTTTCCTTCAGCGCCGCGTCGTCGAGCTTGTTGTCGATGTTGACCACGATCACGCCCTTGGCCGCGGCCTCGGCGAGCACCGGCACCAGCGCCTTGGAGTCGGCCGGCGCGATGACGATCGCGTCGACGTGCTCGACCAGCATCTGCTGCACGATCTTGATCTGCGCGGCAGTGTCGGTCTCGTCCTTGATGCCGTTGGAGATCAGCGTGTATTGCGACGCGCGCGCCTTCTGGTCGGCCTTGGCGCCGTCCTGCATCGTCTGGAAGAACTCGTTGGCGAGCGACTTCATCACCAGCGCCACGCGTGGCTTGGCATCGGCGGCGAGAGCGGCGGGCGACAGCCATGCCAGGGCGGCGGCGCCGGCGAGGACGTGCAGCGCCAGGCGGCGGGTGGGACGGGTCATGGGAATGTCTCCTGAGTTGAGGCCGCGCCGGCGTCGATGCTGCCGTGCTGTCGGGCCGGATGAAGCCACGGGGGAACACGCTGCGCAAACGTTTGCGCAAACGATTGCGCGGACTTTAGTGGGATGCGCCGCACCCGACAAGTGCAGGGGCATCCGGATTTACCAGGGGGTGTCGCACCGGAACGAGGTGCGAGCGCACCACCACAGGCCGGTTCGTTGTGGCGATGCCACGTTCCGTGCCGGAAAAAGGGGCGCTGTCAATGAGGTGTCACGCGGGTCTCCCACTATGCGAAGTGCGGCTCGAGGGCCCGAAGCTCAATAAATTCATAAGCTTAGCGATGCCTCGGCGGGCCTGAATGCTGGCTGTAACGGCGCCCGGACTCGACAATTCCTGAAGCCGACCGTCCCGAAGGCCCGCCACGACAAGGGCCGCGACCGTCTCCTCACCCCTCCACTCTTTCAGCTTTTCGAGAACAACCCATGAAATTCACCCTCGGCGCCATCGCGCTGGCCCTGGCCGCTCCCGCCGCCTTCGCCCAGACCACCGTCACCCTCTACGGCGTGATCGACCTCGACGGCCAGTACATCTCCGGCGCCGCCAAGGCCGTGCGCGTCACCTCCGGTGGCCTGGCGGGCAGCCGCATCGGCTTCAAGGGCACCGAAGACCTCGGCAGCGGCCTGTTCGCCGACTTCGTGCTCGAAGGCGGCATCAACGCAGACGTCGGCACGTCCGCCCAGGGCGGCTCGCTGTTCGGCCGCCAGGCCTTCGGCGCCCTGCGCTCGGCCTCGATCGGCACGCTCAGCGCCGGCCGCCAGTACAGCAGCCTGTACACGATCAGCGGTGAGTTCAGCGCCTTCGGCAACACCAACGTCGGCCCGACGACGGCCGCGCTCGGCGGCTACGGCGGCGGCTACGAGCCGGTGCAAGGCGGCTCCGGCACGGCCGGCGCGGTGACCAACGCCACCGGCGAAAGCCTCAACGGCGGCCCGGCGCGCGTCAACAACTCGGTGCGCTACACCACCCCGACGTTCTCCGGCTTCAAGGCCAGCGCGCTGTACGGCGCCGGCGAAGTCACCGGCGGCACGAAGAAGACACGCCTGTTCGACGGCTCGGTGCGCTACACGGCCTTCGGCCTGGACCTGTCGCTGGGCTACGTCAGCGACAAGGGCGTCGGCGCCACGCCGGCCACGTCGGCGGCAGTCAACACGATCATCGCGGGCGCCAGCTACGCGTTCGACGCCTTCCACGTCGAGGGCGGCTACCTCAAGGGCAACGACAAGCGCGCGATCGCCTCGACGCTGCTGCACGACGGGCGCGGCTTCTGGCTGGGCGGCGACTACCGCGTCGGCCAGAGCCTGTTCAAGGCCCAATGGGTCAACAACAAGATCGACAACAACGCCGTCGGCGCCCACGACGCCAAGCTCAACGCCTATGGCCTGGGCTACCAGTTCGACTTCTCGAAGCGCACCGCGCTGTACACCTCGGCCACGCGCTTCATCAACAGCGGCGACGGCACCGGCCGCTTCAACTCGTCGATCTCCGGCCTGACCACCGCGACGAACAAGAACCTGACCGAAGTCGCCTTCGGCGTGCGTCACTCGTTCTGAGCCCGCGGCGGCCCGCTTCGGCGGGCTGCGTTCGATGCCTGCGAGCCACTCGCAGGAAAGCCCGCCCCGGCTTGGCCGCGGCGGGCTTTTTCATGGCTTGTCTTCTGGTTGCTCGGTGCTCGGTGCTGGTCTGGCGAGTCGTGCCGGCGTTGGCGGGGCGAGGTGAAGACATTCGCTGTTTCTGGGGTTGGCGTGGCGCGTCTCGGCCCATCGAGAGCCTCGACAGCCGGCACTTCTCTGCGAACGGTTGTCCTGCTTGCCGAGGCGATGTGCGGCGTCTCGGCGCGCCAACGCCCTTGTCGGTCATCACCGCTGGCTGATCCAAGCAAACGGATGGCCGAGCGAGCCGCGCGGGCGACCCCTTCGTTTGGGAATGGTGGGCCGATCTGTCAAAGCGGATTGGCCCCCGGCCAAACCGAAGCTGCCATCGGCGCGGCCGGATCGAGCGACCGTGAGCGGACGCTCGTTCTGTCGAGTAGCGGGCGGCTGCTTCCACCCGAAGCCGTCATCGGCTTCGACGGTTTGGTCACCCGAAAGCTGATGTTCCCGCTGTCGAGCGGCGGACGGCCGCTTCCCCCCATACCCGACATCGGGTGCGCCGGTCTGAGCGCCCTTAAGCCGACGCTCGTACCGTCGAGCAGCTGAAGCGATGTTCGACGGCCCACGGACGACAGGTTGGTAGCGGTGAGCTGACATCAGAGATTCAAAGGCATTCGCCCGCTGTCGATTCGTTGCAGTCCTCGGCAACTGGACGAGGTACCAGATAGACATCCGAGCGATGAGTCGGCGTCATTCGACGACGGCCCCTTCCTGTCGAGCCTTGCGCATGGCCGCCTGTGGCGTTCCGATCTCGCGGCAAAAATACACGGCTGAACGCAGGGTCGGTCTATGAGGAGAAAGTCGATCAGGCGCTGCTTCATGCCGCCGCTTGGCTGCTGGGGGTACTCATCGCAGCGGCGCTCGGGCTCGGCGATGCGCACGTGTTGCAGCGGCGTCAGGGCCTCGGCGCGCGCCTCGTGGCGGCTGCCGTGCCGTGGATCGCGAACACTTCCGCGACATGGCGACCGACGCTCAGCGCTGGGTTGAGCGCAGTCAACGGCTCCCGGAAGGCCATTGCCAGCGCGCATCCTCTCCGGTCGCGCCGCGCCGGGGCGCGGCAGCGCCAGCAGGTTGGCGACACTCATGGCAGAGCGGCGGGCAGGCGTTGCAGGCAGCGACGGCGACCCGGGCGGCCGGCTGGCGCCTGCCGCGAACGGGCACCGCTCGAGTGCCCACGAGTTGATGCCGCAGCGTCCTGGCGCGCCCGCTCAGGCCGGGTGTGCGAACGGACTGCGGATGTCGGCCAGGAACTGCTGCGCTCGCGGATGCTGCGGCGCGTTGAAGAACGCATGCGGCTCGGCGCGCTCGAGGATGCGGCCCTCGTCCATGAACAGCACCCGGTGCGCCACCTCGCGGGCGAAGCCCATCTCGTGCGTCACCACGACCAGCGTCATGCCGTCGCGCACCAGGTCGCGCATGACGGCCAGCACCTCGCCCACCATCTCGGGGTCCAGCGCGCTGGTGGGCTCGTCAAACAGCATGACCGGCGGCGCCATCGCCAGTGCGCGCGCGATGGCCACGCGCTGCTGCTGGCCGCCCGAGAGCTGGGCCGGGAACGCATCCGCCTTGTTGGCAAGGCCCACGCGATCGAGCAGCGCCAGCGCCTGCTCGCGCGCAGCCGCGGGCTTCAGGCCACGCAGGGCCATCGGCGCCAACGTGCAGTTGTGCAGCACGCTCAGGTGCGGGAACAGGTTGAACTGCTGGAACACGAAGCCGATGCGCGAGCGGAAGCGGTTCAGGTCGACGCCGCGGGCATGGATGTCCGCGCCGTCGACGGTGATCGTGCCGGCGTCGATCGGCTCGAGCCGGTTGATGGTGCGGATCAGCGTGGACTTGCCCGAGCCCGAGGGGCCGCAGACCACCACCACCTCGCCCTGGGCGATGGTCTCGCTCACGTCGACCAGCGCGTGATAGTCGCCGTACCACTTGTTGACGTTGTCGAAATGGATCATGCGGTGGGATTCAGGGCAGGGTCGGTGGACGGGCTGACGCGGGGCACGCTGGCGCCGCGCCGCTTCAGGCGCCGCTCCAGCACGAAGGCGAAGCGCGACAGGCTGAAGCACAGCACGAAGTAGGTCAGGCCCAGCAGCAGGTAGACCTGCGTCGCGTGGGTGAAGACCTGGGTGTTGATCTGCGCGGCGATGAACGACACCTCGGTCAGCCCGATGATGTAGCCCAGCGAGGTCTCCTTGATGGTGGAGACGAACTGGTTGACCAGCGACGGCAGCATGCTGCGCAGCGCCTGCGGCAGCACCACCCAGCGCATGGCGCGCCACCAGCCCAGGCCCAGCGCGCGGGCGCTCTCGAACTGGCCGCGCGCCACGCCGACGATGCCGGCCCGCACGATCTCGGCCAGGTACACGGCATCGAACACCACCAGCGCCACCAGCATCGTGCCGAACTGCTCGGTCTTGTGCCCGGTGACGCTGGGCAGGAAGAAATAGGCCCAGAAGATGACCATCAGCAGGGGCACGCCGCGCACCACGTAGACGAGGCCGGTGACCGGCCAGCGCAGTGCCCGGTACGGGCTCACGCGCGCCAGTCCCAGCGCGATGCCGCCAGGCAGCGCGAGCACGAGCGCCAGCGCCGCCAGCAGCACCGTCAGCGCGAGCCCGCCCAGCGGCCCGTTCGGGTACTGGCCGACCAGGAAGTACAGCCAGTAGGTCTGGATGATGTCGATCATGCGGTGCGCACCGGCCAGCGGCGGTGGTACCAGGCGCCCAGCCCGGTGATCAGCAGCGAGACGCCCAGGTAGGCGGCCGTCGCGAAGGCGAACGACTCCGCGCTGCGGAAGCTCGCGGTCTCCACGCGGGCGGCCTGGTACATCATCTCGGCCACGCCGATCACCGTGGCGATGCTGGTGTCCTTCCACAGGTTGAGCGTCTGCGAGATCAGCGGCGGCACCGTGATGCGCAGCGCCTGCGGCAGGATGATCAGTCGCATCGTGCCCAGGAAGCCGAAACCCAGCGCGCGGCCGGCCTCCAGCTGCACGACGGGAATGGCGCGGATGCCGCTGCGGATGTCCTCGGCCATGTAGGCCGCCGTGTACAGGGTCAGCGCGACCACCGCGGCGATGAATTCGACGTTGCCCGCGTACAGCCGCTCCTTGAGCCCGTCGGGCAGCAGCTCGGGCGCGCCGAAGTACCAGAACAGCAGGTGCGCCAGCAGCGGCACGTTGCGGATGCCCTCGACGTAGGCGACGCCCAGCGCGCGCAATGCCGCGTTGGGTGCCAGGCGAAGCAGCGCCACGACGATGGCCAGCGGCAGCGCCAGCACGAAGGTGGTCCCGGCCAGCGCGAGCGAGGTGCGCAGGCCCGCCAGCAGCCAGTCGTGGTATTGGCCGTGGAGGACGAGCGCGAGGTCGAAATGAGGCATGAAGTCCGGACAGGCACGCGCGCCCGCCCGGCGAGCCGGGTCGGGACGCGCAGGCGGCACGCGCCGCCGGGAATCAGATCTTGTCGCTGTCGATCTTGAACGTGCGCTTGTCGAACTGCAGCTTGGTCGTCGGGCCGTACCACTTCAGGAACAGCTTGTCGGCTTCGCCGGAGGACTCCAGGCCGCGCAGCGTGCCGTCGATCACGCCCTTGAGCGCCGGCTCGTTCTTGCGGATGCCGAGAGCCAGCGGCTCGACGCTGATGCTGGTGGGCAGGATCGCGTAGTCCTTCTTGGCCGCGCCGAGCTTGGCGTAGTCGTTGACCAGCGAGGCCTCGTCGTTGACGTAGCCCACGCCCTTGCCCTGCTGCAGCGCGAGGAAGGCCTGCTGCGTGGTCTCGAAGGTGACCACATCGACGCTGGGCACCGCCTTGCGGATGTTGGGCTCCTGCGTGCCGCCCTTGACGGTGAGCACCTTCTTGCCGGCCAGCTGGGCGATGTCGGCGATGCCGCTGCTGGTCTTGACCAGCACCTTCTGGCCGGTGACGAAGGTGGTCAGCGAGAAGTCGATCTGCGACTCGCGCTCCTTGTTGTGGGTGAGCGAGGCGGCCAGTACGTCGACGCGGCCCTGCTGCAGCTCGGGGATGCGGGCGGCGACGGCCAGCTGCTTGAACTCGGCCTTGACGCCGATCTTCTGCGCGATCGCCTTGGCGATGTCCACTTCGTAGCCGACGATGTCGCGCGTCTTCGGGTCGACGAAGCTGTTGGGCTCGTCCGTGCCCAGTACGCCGAAGACGATCACGCCTTTCTTCTTGATGTCGTCGAGCTGGTCGGCGTGGGCCGCGCCCACAAGGGCGACGGCGGCGATGGCGGCGGCAAGGGCGGTGCGAAGGTTCAGGCGCATGGGGGCGATGGCGATGGAGTTGTGTGGCCGCCAGCTTAGGCCCGGTACCCGCCCAGGCAAAGCAACCTTTGAGCATAAGGTTTTCCGTTTGCGTGTGCACCGGACGCGCATGGGCACTGGCCGCGTATCAACAACTGTGCTGCGCATCGAACAGCGGCGCCCGCGTCCGGCAGGTCGCCCACCGGCCCGCCACGAGGCGAACGCGCCCGCGCGCCACCGTGGCGCAGAGATTGCATTGGCAGGCGTCGTTGCCTTCTCCGGCGGCCCGCGGGCCGCGCCCTTTCCTGCCGAACCCGATGCCCACCATGAAACCAGCATTCGCCGTCCTCGCCCTCGCCGCCACGCTCGCCGCCGGCCTCGCCAACGCCCAGGCCCCCGCCGCCAGCGCGCCGCAGGCCCCGCCGCCGCCGCCGGCCCGCGGCGTGCCGCTGGAGCTCGCCCTCGAGGCCGCCAAGGTGGCGCTCGAGACCTGCAAGGCCCTGGACCAGAAGGTGGGCGTGAGCGTGCTCGACTCCGCCGGCGAAGTGCGCCTGGTGCTGGCCGCCGACGGCGCCGCCAACCGCGGCGTGCAGAACAGCGCGCTCAAGGCCAAGGCCGCGCTGGCCTTCGAGATCCCGAGCGGCCAGGTGGCCGAAAAGGCCAAGGCCGACACCGCCGTCGCGGCGCGCCTGGCCGCCAATCCGACCTGGCTGGCGCGCGCCGGGGCGATCCCCGTGAGCGTCGGCGGCACCCTGATCGGCGCCATCGGCGTCGGCGGCGCGCGCGGCAGCGACAAGGACGAGGCCTGCGCCGTCGCCGGCCTGGACAAGGTCCGCAGCCGGCTGTACTGACCTTGCGCACGCTGCTCGAAGGATCGCCACCGATGTCCTCTTCCTCCCGTACCCGGCGCCGCGGGCGCCTGCCCCGGCTGGCCGCCTGCGCCGGCCTCGCCTGGGCGGCTGCGGCGTCCGCCGGCCCCAGCGTCTTTCCCGAAGGCACCACCCGGCTCGACCCCGCGCGCGCGTGGCCGTCGTACGTGCTGTTCACCGGCGGCGACGAGACGGCGCGCCTGATCGACCTCGACGGCCGCACGGTGCACACCTGGCACGACGTGGGCGGCTTCGCCAGCACGCTGATCGCGCCGGCGCTGGTGGGCGGCGAGCGCGGCCACGTGCTCGTCACGCTGGAGAACGCCTCGGGCCGCGGCGTCGACCTGGTGCCCGGGCGGGTCGGCCCGCAGATCTCGAAGACCATCGCCGAGCTCGACTGGGCCGGCCAGGTACGCTGGACCTTCGGCGCCCAGGCCCCGGGCGGCCTGGCGCAGCAGCATCACGACTGGGCGCGGCTGCCGAACGGCCACACCCTGGTGCTGGCCAACCTGCGCCACGCGGTGGCGGGCTTTCGCCAGCCCGAGGTGCTCGACGACGTGTTCTACGAGGTCGACGCCGCGGGCACCATCGCCTGGCGCTGGACGGCCTCCGAGCACCTCGACGAGCTCGGCTTCACACCGGCGCAGCTGGCCCTGGTCCGCGGTTCCGACAACGCCGACTTCCTGCACGTCAACAACCTCAAGCCGGTCGGCCCGAACCGCTGGTTCGACGCCGGCGACACCCGCTTCGCGCCGGACAACCTGATCTTCTGCTCGCGCAACGCCAACGTCATCGCCATCGTCGAACGAAGCAGCGGCCACGTGGTGTGGACGCTGGGGCCGAACTACCCGGCCATCCCGCGCGGCGCGGCGGGCCGGCGCGTGCCGCGCCCGGTCGACCAGATCAGCGGCCAGCACGACGCCCAGATCATTCCCGCGGGCCTGCCCGGCGCCGGCAACCTGCTGGTGTTCGACAACCAGGGCGAGGCCGGCTACCCGGCGGTCGAACTGCCCACCACCGGTGGATCGCGCGTGCTCGAGATCGACCCGGTGAGCCGCCAGGTGGTCTGGCAGTACACCGCCGAGGATTCGGGCCAGCCGTCGTGGGGCTTTCGCAGCACGCACATCAGCGCGGCGCGGCGGCTGCCCAACGGCAACACGTTCATCGACGAAGGCCAGAGCGGCCGCCTGTTCCAGGTCACGCACGACGGCGACATCGTGTGGGAATACGTGAACGCGTATCCGCGCGTCGGCAAGGATGCGGTCAGCGGCAAGCCCACCCGCAACCACCAGCTGTACCGCGCGCAGCCAGTGCCGCTGGACTGGGTGCCCGAAGGCACGCCGCACGCGGAGACCGCGCGGGCACCGGCGCCCGCCGGCGGACCGGCCCGGTGAACGTCTCCGCGGCGTTCATCCGCCGCCCCATCGGCACGACGCTGCTCTCGCTGGCGATGCTGCTGGTGGGCGTCGCGGCGTTTCCGCTGCTGCCGGTGGCGCCGCTGCCGCAGGTGGACTTCCCGACGATCCAGGTGTCGGCCGCCCTGCCCGGCGCCAGCCCCGAGACCATGGCCTCCAACGTGGCCCAGCCGCTGGAGCGCCAGTTCTCGCTGATCGCCGGGCTGTCGCAGATGACCTCCGTCAACAGCAGCGGCTCGACGCAGGTCACCCTGCAGTTTGACCTCGATCGCAGCATCGACGCCGCGGCGCAGGACGTGCAGGCGGCGATCACCGCCGCCGGCGGCCAACTGCCGACCAGCCTGCCCGGCCCGCCCACGCTGCGCAAGATCAACCCGGCCGACTCGCCCATCCTCATCGTCGCGACGCAGTCGGACACCCTGCCGCTGACCGAGGTCGACGACTACGCCGAGAACATCCTCGCCCAGCAGATCTCGCAGATCTCCGGGGTCGGCCTGGTCAACGTCAGCGGCCAGCAGAAGCCGGCCATCCGAGTGCAGGTGGACCCGACCCGCGTGGCCGCCCTGGGCCTGGGCCTGGAGGACATCCGCAGCGTGCTCGGCGCCATGTCGGTCAACCAGCCCAAGGGCTCCATCGACAGCCCCACCCAGAGCTTCACCCTCTACACCAACGACCAGTTGCTGCGCGCCAGGCCCTGGAACGACGTCGTGCTGGCCTGGCGCAACGGCGCGCCGATCCGGGTGCGCGACGTCGGCATCGCGGTCGACGGCCCCGAGAACACCAAGGTCGCGGCCTGGGCCTACAGCGGCGGCGGTGCCTCGCCGGCGTTCAAGTCGGCGGTCCACGACGGCCGCGCGGTGGTGCTGCTGGTGACCAAGCAGCCGGGCGCCAACGTGATCCAGACCGTGGACCAGATCAAGGCCGCCCTGCCGCGGCTGCGCGCGGCGCTGCCGCCGTCGATCTCGGTCAACGTGGTGCGCGACGCCACTCAGACCATCCGCGGCTCCGTGCACGAGGTCGAGTTCACGCTCGCGCTGACCATCGCGCTGGTGGTCGGCGTGATCTTCCTGTTCCTGCGCAACCTCGCGGCCACGCTGATCCCCAGCGTGACGGTGCCACTGGCGCTCGCCGGCACCTCCGCGGTGATGTACCTGGTGGGCTACAGCCTGGACAACCTGTCGCTGATGGCGCTGACCATCGCGGTGGGCTTCGTCGTCGACGACGCCATCGTGATGCTGGAGAACATCTACCGCCACGTCGAGCAGGGCATGACACCGATGGAGGCCGCCTACAAGGGCGCGGGCGAGATCGGCTTCACCATCCTGTCGATCTCGATCTCGCTGGTGGCCGTCTTCATCCCGCTGCTGCTGATGGGTGGCATCGTCGGCCGGCTGTTCCGCGAGTTCGCGGTGACGGTCACGCTGGCCATCGTCGTCTCGGTGGTCGTCTCGCTGACCCTGACACCGATGTTGTGCGCGCGCTTCCTTCGCAACGAGCACGCGGCCGCGCACGGCCGACTGCACCAGGCCTTCGAGCGCGGCTTCGACCGCCTGCTGGACGCGTACCGGCGCGGCCTGGACGTCGTCCTGCGCCACCAGTTCGCCACCCTGTGCGTGTTCCTCGCCACGGCCGCGGTCACCGGGGTGCTGTTCGTCGTGGTGCCCAAGGGCTTCTTCCCGCAGCAGGACACCGGCTACATCTCGGGCTTCGCGGAAACCTCGCAGGACGCCTCGTACCCCGCCACCGTGGCGCGCATGCTCAAGCTGGCCGACGTCGTGCGGCAGGATCCGGACATCGCGGGCTTCAACGCCAGCACCGGCACCGGCGGCGCCAACACCGGTTCGTTCAACCTGGCCCTCAAGGACAAGGAAGATGGCCGCAAGGCCAGCGCCGACGAGGTCATCGCCCGCCTGCGCCCGAAACTGGCGGCGGTCGAAGGCGCGAGCCTGTTCCTGCAGGCCGCGCAGGACGTGCGCATCGGCGGCCGCAGCGCGCGCACCCAGTACCAGTACACGCTCACCGATTCGGACATCGACGAGCTCGACACCTGGGCGCCGAAGCTGCTCGCGCGCTTCAAGGACATGCCCGAGCTCGCCGACGTCGCCTCGGACCAGCAGAGCAACGCCGCCGCCGCGGTGGTCACCATCGACCGCGACCGCGCGGCCAGCTTCGGCATCACGCCCGCGACGATCGACTCGACGCTCTACGATGCCGTCGGCCAGCGCCAGGTGGCGCAGTACTTCACGCAGGTCAACAGCTACCACGTGGTGCTGGAGGTCACGCCGCGGCTGCAGTCCGACCCGGCGCTGCTCGGCAAGATCTTCATCAACTCGCCGCTGACCGGCCAGCAGGTGCCGCTGTCGACCTTCGTGTCGGTGGACACCAGCCGGGCCGCCTACCTTTCGATCAACCACCAGGGCCAGTACCCGGCGGTGACGCTGTCGTTCAACCTGGCGCCGGGCGTGGCGCTCGGACAGGCGGTGGCGGCGGTCGACCAGGCGATGGCGCAGTTGGGCGCGCCGCAGACGCTCTCTGGCGCCTTCCAGGGGTCGGCGCAGGCCTTCCGTGACTCGCTGGCCTCGCAGCCGTGGCTCATCGCCGCCGCGCTGGTGGCTGTCTACATCGTGCTGGGCCTGCTCTACGAGAGCGCCATCCACCCACTGACCATCCTGTCGACGCTGCCGTCGGCGGGCGTGGGCGCGCTGCTGATCCTGATGGCCGGCGGCTACGACCTCGGGGTGATCGCGCTGATCGGCATCATCCTGCTGATCGGCATCGTCAAGAAGAACGGCATCATGATGGTGGACTTCGCGCTCACGGCCGAACGCGACGACGGCCTGTCGCCGCAGGAGGCCATCCGCCAGGCCTGCCTGCTGCGGTTCCGGCCGATCATGATGACGACCCTGTGCGCGCTGCTCGGCGGCCTGCCGCTGATGCTGGGCCACGGCGCCGGCTCGGAACTGCGGCGCCCGCTGGGCTACGCGATGGTCGGCGGGCTGGTGCTGTCGCAGGCGCTGACGCTGTTCACGACGCCGGTGGTCTACCTCTACCTGGATCGAGCGCACCGCTGGTACGCCCAGCGCATGGCTGCTCGCCAAGCGCGGCGCGCCGGCCGTGCAGCGCTCGCGGCCCACACGCTGGGCCAGCGTTCGACACAGGCGGTGCCGGAGTCCGTGGGAACGCTCGAGATGCACAGCGGCGTGGTTCCAGCCACGCCGCACCCCCCCGCGGCAATCGCCGCCGAGGCATGACGTCGGGGTGGCCTCCGAACGGACAAATTGCATGGCGGGCGCTCGTTCGCTCAGGCACAGGGTGGTTGCGAGCAACTGTTGCTGCGGCCGGCACAGCCACATGCGCATTTGGCAGCATTTTCTCCAGCGCCGCGCCCTCCGGGCGCGCCGCTACAGGTGCGACTCTTGCGTGGACTCGGGCATGAGACGCCTCTGCACCGCCCTCGCCGCTGATCGTTCGCAAACGTGCGACGCACCGCTGACATGAGCCTGCAGCCCATCGATTCCTTGCGGTCCGCCCTGGTCGCCAATTCACCACGGCTGGGTCCGCCGATGACGCCGTGGCGCAGCGTGGCCGTCCATGCCGCCGTGCTCGCCGTGTGGCTCGCGCTCTTCGCCATGGCGTTCAGCCAGGGTGGCCTGGCCGCGTGGTCCGTGGGCGGCGCCTACATCGCCTACGACACTGCACTGCTGCTGTTCGTCGCCGTCCAGACGCGCGCCTTGCTGAAGCCGCCGGCCCCGACAGGTCCGGACGAGCCAGCGGCCGAGCGGCTGTCGGTCGCAACCATCGTCGCCGCTCACAACGAAGCCGCCGTGCTGCCGGCGACGCTGGCGGCCTTGTTCGCCCAGGTCGACCCAGCCGATGAGATCGTCATCGCGGACGACGGTTCGACCGACTCGACCGGCAACCTGATGCGCGATCGCTACGGCATCGTCGAGTCCGGGTTGGGCGAGCTCAGCGGGCCGAGCCCGTCCCAGCCATCACTGCGATGGTTGCGGCTCGCACATGGTGGCAAGGCCCGAGCGTTGAATGCCGCCGTCCTCCAGGTTCGGTCGTCCGTCGTACTCACCGTCGACGGCGATACGCTGCTGGATCCGGGCGCCCTTGCGGCCGTGCGCCGGGCATTCGCGAGCGAGCCCGCGCTGGCGGGAGTGACCGGCGTCGTCGTTCCCAGGTGCCCGCCCACCGTGGCGGGAAGGCTGTTCGAGTGGTTCCAGACCTACGAGTACATCCGCAACTTCCTCTCACGGTTTGCCTGGATGCAAGTGGACAGTCTCCTGCTGATTTCCGGTGCGTTCGCGGGCTTTCGGCGAGCCTCGCTGGTGGCGGTCGGCGGCTTCGACCCCGATTGCCTGGTCGAAGACTACGAACTCATCCACCGCATGCGCCTGCACGCGTTGCGGCATGGACTGAGCTGGCGGTTTCGCGTGCTCGGCAACGCGCTCGCCCATACCGAAGCGCCGGGCAGCGTCGCGGCCTTCCTGCGGCAGCGGCGCCGCTGGTTCGGCGGCTTCCTGCAGACGCAGTATTGGTACCGATCGATGGTGGGCGATTCGCGCCTGGGCTGGCTGGGCCTGGCAATGCTTCCCGTCAAGGCAATCGACACGCTGCAGCCCCTGTATGGATTGACGTCCTTGTTCCTGCTGGCGTTCTATGTCCTGACGGGGCGTCCGGGTGTGTTGCTCCCTGTCGCGGTGCTGGTCGGCGTCAAGGTCGCCATCGACATCGGCTTCCACTTGTGGGCCGTCTTCATCTACCGGCGCTGGGTTGGTCCGGGCGCGCGCGCCGGCTTTGGCTGGGCGCTGCTCGCTGCGCTCATCGAACCGTTCACGTTCCAGTTCCTGAGACACGGTGGAGCGGCGCTCGGCTGGCTCTCGATCCTGACCGGGCGGCGCGAATGGGGAGCGCAGACGCGATTCGGACTTGCCCCCGGAGTTGGCGGGTCGACGCGGGCTCCCTGACCTGGCATGTCCGGTGGAGGCGGCGCTTACATCCCCAAAGTTGGAGGCTGTGGCGCGGGACCGCTCGTCGACTCGGCGCGAACTTCGCTATCCTCGGCCGGACGTTGATCGAAGTCTGCGCTGGCGATTGCCTCCTCGCATCGGAGAATGAGGTCCGACAGCGGAACCCCCAACGCTTGCGCCAGCTTCTCGGCGCTCGCGAGCGTGGGGATCGCCGTGGCCCGTTCGATTTCGCCCATGCAGGAGCGATTGATCGAGGCCGTGCCAGCCAGGCGCTCCTGTGACCAACCCCGTGCTTGGCGCGACTGGCGGATCACGTCGCCGAACCGCCCAGATGGAAGACCGGTCATGTCGCCTCCCTGTCACAAAGGAAGTGTCCTGCCAATGGCACGCCACGACAAGCCATGCTCGTCATTGGAAGGCGATTGACGAGGTTCCTGCGACAGCACGATCACAGCCCGGAAAGGTAGTCGGCCAAGGCTGAAATCTCGCCATCATCGAGGCGTTCCGCCGTTCGATTCATGACGTCGCCGGGGCTGTTGCGACGCTCTCCGCTTCGCCAGTCCATGAGCTGGGCCCGAAGGTAGAAGTAGTGCTGCCCGGCGACGCGAGGTGCAACCAACGTTTCGGCGTTCTGCCCCCTCCCGTCACGGCCATGGCAGCTCGCACACGGCGCGATGCCCCGTTCCGCATCGCCGCGCTCGAACAGTTCGCGTGCAACTTGCGGATCGGCAGGCGATCGGGTGCGGATCTGTTCGCGGCTGGCAAAGTAGGCCGCGATGTCGAATCGCTGGGCTTCCGAGAGTCCATCCGCCATCGCGGTCATGATCGGGTGCCGCCGCAAGCCGGTCTGAAAGTCGCGCAACTGCTTGGCGATGTAGGTTCTTTGCTGGCCCGCCAGTTTTGGGAACTGACCGTTCTCATTGTTGCCGTCAGCACCGTGACACTCCTGGCAGCGTTCGCTCTTGGATGTCGTCGCGCCGACCCGTTCGTCACCCACCCGGGGATTTGCCCCTTCGATCGGATCGGCCGCGCCAGCAGGCGCGAGGTACATGGCCACTGAAAGGCTGGCAGCGGCGAGGAATAGGAGACGCATGTCTTGGAGAGGCTTGCCCCGGCCCGCGAGTCGGGGAGATGGTTGGCCGGTGACGTCTTCAGCGGCGCTGCGGCGGGCACCATCGCGTGCAACGCCAAAGCCTTGATCGCAAGACTCATACCAGGTGGTTCGGGGGAGAGAAAGGAGATCGTCATCGGCGCAACCGCCGGGCCGTACGCCGACCAGGTCGAGCTCGGCATCGCGAGAACATGGGCTATCGCGTCAAGGTCGTCGAATTCAGCGACTACGTGCAACCCAGCTTCGCGCTCGCGCAGGGCGCGCTCGACGCCAACGTGTTCCAGCACTTCGTCTACCCGACGAAGTTCGCGACCGAGAACAAGCTGCAGATCGTGGAACTCATCAAGGTGCGGACCGCGCCGATCGCGCGCTACGGCTACAAGCACAAGACGCTCGAGGTCAAGGAAGGCGCCGTCGTGGCGCTGCCCAACGATCCCACCAACGCCGCGCGGGCGCTCGTCGTCCTTCAAGACCTCGGATGGGTGAAATTGCGCGAAGGCATCAGCACGCCCTGGATCGGCTTCGCCGTCCGCGCGACCCAGAGCAAGGCACCCTCGCGCCAACACGCTAGATCTTGCTGCTGACGCTGAAACCGAACCAGCGACGATACGGTGTGGGCTCATAACTGAGCCAGCCGCGTTCGTGCGTGGCGTCGTCGAACACGTTCTTCACCGTGACGCTGAAGTCATAAGCCTTCTTCAGGCTGGCCAGACCCACCGTCACATCGGTGACGCTGTGCTTGGGAACCACCGAGTACGAGGACAGGCCTTCGTCGTTGTTGTACGCGCTGATCGCATCGGTGTTGAAGCTGGCGTGAAGCTCGTGATTCGAAGTGAGCGGAAGCCGATATTCGGCACCTGTGGTCAGGTGGAACCGCGGCGCACCCGGCAGCAAGCGGCCGCTCTGGTCGTAGAACGGGTTGGTGTTGGATGAAAGGTAGGACAGTTCCACGGGAAATGGTGCCTGCGTGAAGGTCACGTAGCGGGCGTCGTTGTAGGTGAAGCCCAGGTGCACGCTGGTGTTGCGAAGGCCGTTGTAGACGGCATCCAGCTCGAAGCCCTTGGTGCGCACCTTGGGAACGTTGCCCTGCACGGCCGCGTAGACCACCGTGCCGTCGCCATTGGTGTTGTTGGCAGTGCCCCAGGTGTCCACGGCCCGCACCGTCTGCTGGTAGTCGAGGATCGTCCAGTAGAAGACGTCGGCATTGAGCACGAGGGTCTTGTCGAGCAGGTCGGACTTGAAGCCCGCCTCCAGCGCCTTGGTGCGCTCGGGCTTGACCCGCGACGATTCGCCATTGACCACCAGCGGCGTTCCCGCCTTCTCGCCGTACTGCAGCGTGGTGTAGCCGGTGAGCTCGTCGTTGAACTTGTAGCTGGGGCTCAGATGCAGGGTGGCCAGCAGGGGCGAGGTGTAGTTGCTGGTGACACCGGTGATGAGCGCGCCGATGCGGTTGGCGCGAACCGTCTTGGCGGTGGCCACCATCTTCTGTTGCTCGGCCGTCAGGCTGGCGTAGCTGGTGACGCCGAAGTACTTCTGGGCCAGTTGGTCAGCCAGCAGCAACTGGGCCGGGGTGTTGGTGCTGCCCAGCGCACCCGTGGTGGGATTCGAACTGAAGCCATCCAGCACATAGCCGCGCGAGGTCGCGGCCGGATTGAGCAGGCTGCCCCAACCCTTGTCGAACTCGGAGTTGTAGGTCTGGTGGCGGGTGTCATGGGTCAGGCGCAGGCCCGAGGCCAGGGCAACCTGCTCGGTGGCCTGCCATTTCACGTCACCGTAGGCCGACAGGCTCTTGGTGCTGGTGGTGGTGTCCTGGCGGGTGTAGATGCCGTTGGCAGAATCGGCGAGCAGGGCTCGCCCGGCGCCATTGTTGGCGGCCGTGGCGGGCTTGTAGAGCGCTTCGTATTGCGCCGTGGAGGCATACCAGGCACCCGCGTCCGCGCCATAGCCCGCGTGGCTTTCCACCTGGTCGAGGGTGCCGATGTAGTAGAGGCCTGCGGTGTACTCGAGGGGCTTTCCGGGCAGGGAGCTCAGGCGCAGCTCCTGCGACAGCTGCCTGTAGTACACGCCGCCGCCGCCGTATTTGGCGATGTCGAAGGGCGTGCCCTCGTCGTTGCGGGCATCGAACGAATAGGTACGCACGGCCGTGATCGAGCTGAGCTTGCCCACGTCCGCCACGTCGTAGTCCAGCTTGAGCGATGCGCCCTTGTAGGCGACGAACTGGCCCTGCGTCTCGTCGAAATTGTCCGTGCCGAACCTGGTGGTGGTCTGCAGGTAGTCGTTGGTGTAGCTGAAGTTGCGGTTGCTGAACCAGTCGCGGGCGGCATGCTGGACGCCCTTGGCGTCGGTGAAGCCCGTGAAGATCGCGCGTGCCGAGTTGCCCGACTTGTCGACCAACGTGCCGTTGGCGTAGGACAGGGGAGACTCCAGGTTTTCCGACAAGCCGTTCTGCAGCTGGGTGGAGCGCGGCTCCAGCTCGAGCGCCAGGTTGGCTTTCAGTTCGGGCGTGGGCGTCAGCAGGAACTGCACTCGGCCGGCCACGCGGTCGCTGTTGTAGAAGGTGTAGTCGCCGCGGTCGTTGCTGTTGTTGCCGTAGTAGCCCCGCCCCCGGTTGACGCTGATCGCGCCGCGCCAGGCCAGCAGGTCTTCCACGATCGGGCCGCCGTACGCCGCGTTGGCGATCAGGGTCTCGCGCTCGCCGAAGCTGATGGAGAAATCGCCTTGCGGCACGAACGTGGGGGCCTTGCTGGTGAAGGCGATCTGCCCCGCCGAGCCGCCCTTGCCGCCCTGCGTGCCGGTAGGGCCGCGCTCCACGCTCACCTGGTCGATGTCGAAGAAGTCGAAGTTGCCCAGTTGGGTCAGGCCGAAGCTGACGTCGTCGACGATGGTCAGCACGCTGGGGTCCTGGAACTCGGCGAAGCCGCGCTTGCCGAGGCCGCGGATGGACAGGTTGGCGCCGCGCGAGTTGCTCTGGTTGAAGGTGATTCCGGGCAGGCGCTTGGTAATGGCGTTGTAGTCGCGTGCCAGGTCGCGATCCAGGTCGCTGCCGGCCACCACCGCCTCCGCCGCGGGCTTGTCCTGCAGTTGCACCAGGCGCGCCTTGCGCTGGACGGTGACGGCCTCCAGGCTCGGGGCCTCGACCGCCGATGCGGCATCGCCCGGCGGCGTTGCGGCCGCCTGGGCCCGGGCGCCCTCCGCGGCAGCGAGCAATGCGATGCCGACCAGCGCAGGCACCAGCGAAAGCGGGAAGGGTATCGTGCCGGCGGGCGCGAGATATCGTCGTTGCAGGGCGTGGCGTGGCTTGATCATCTGCTTCTCCTCGAGAGGTTTGTTGGTGGTTGATGACGTCAACCCGGGCACTGTTCGCAATGGTCATGCCCGGCGCACAGCGGGTGCCCGACGCGGCAGCGGCAGCGCACCGCACCTGGCGGGCCGACGCGACCCCGGTGCTGCGAGCGCCGCGCCCGGTGTTGTGCAACACGCGGCCGCGGGCCGGGATCGGTGGCTTGCCAGCACTTCCAGGCGCCCTGCGGGCGCTTTGCCACGGGGGAATCGCATGTGCTTATCCGGTCGGCCTGGCCACGCGCGCCGGCGTGACGGTGCCTCGCTGCGCGCTTGCCAGCAGGAGCGCGTTGGGGCTGTCGTTGCGCGTGCAGGCGACACGCACGGCGTTGAACAGCCGTCAGCCCGGTGTCGCCGTCCCGCCTCGTCTGCAAGGTCGCACGAGGTCGCAGGCCATGGCGCGGGCCGAAGCCGTCAGTTCATGCCGGCAATGGCGGTGGCCAGGGCCTTGATCTCGACGTCCGTCAGGGCCCGCGCGGACGCAGCCATCACGGGATCCGCGCTGTTGTGGCGATCGCCGCTGCGCCAGAGCGTCAGTTGCGCTGCAAGGTAGTCGGCGTCCTGTCCGGCGATGCGCGGCGTGTCGGCTCGCGGCGGCGTGCCCGCGCCGCCGTGGCACGCGGCGCACGCCCCGACGGCGCGCGCGGGGTCGCCTTCGCCGTACAGGCGCTGCGCCGCGCCCGCAGCGGCGACGCCGGGGCCGGCCCGCCAGGGCGTGGCGGCATACCAGGCCAGGATGTCGGCCTGGTCGCCGGCATCCAGGTTGCGCGCCACCAGCGTCATCACGACGTGCTCGCGCGCGCCGCTGCGGTAGTCGCTCATCTGCTTGGCCAGGTAGGCGGCCGACTGGCCGTCGAGGAGCGCGTGCAGGCCGTCGCCGGGCTGGGCGGTGGCCGGGTCGCGGGCGACGTGGCATTCGATGCAGCGCTCGTCGTCGGCCTTGGCGCGGCCGGCCCGGGCGTCGCCGCGATGGACGGCCGCCGGCGCCGCGCCGGCCGCGATGCCGACTGCCAGCAGGGCGCCCACGGCCAGTCCGCGCAACGACTGCGTTCGCGCGCTCACGACTTCTTGTAGAAGGTGTGGCAGGTGCGGCAGGTACGCGCCAGCGCGGTCGCCGAGTCGGCGGCGGCATCGAATCGTCCGCTGCCCACCGACTGGACGATCTGGTCGGTGAGCTCGCGCGTCTTGCGCGCCAGTTCGACGGCGTCGTGGGCGTCGGGCCGATCCGAGAAGTAGGCCTCGACCTGGATGAACGCCTGGTTGATCTCCCGGGCATCGGTGGCGCTGGCCTTCGCGTCCTTCAGCGCGATGTTGGACGACAGGCTCTTGTTCGAGTCCTCGATCGCCTGCATGAGGTCCGTGCCGAGTTCGACCGGCGCTTCGGCAGACCGCACCGGGCCGGTGGCGAACGCCATGCCGGCGAGGAGGCCCGACAGGGCGAGGGGAACGATGACTTTTCGCATGACTCTCATGTTGAAAAAGGCCCGCGCGGATCCACTCCGGGCGGGCCTGGTCGCATCGACGCGGCGACAACGGACTCAGATGTCCAGCACTTCCTTGACGACCCGGCCGTAGACCACCGTCGGTCGCTCGGAACGACCGTTGTTGAGGAAGGTCGTCTTCAGATGGTCAAGCCCCAGCAGCTGGAGCACGGTGGCGGTCAGGTCGTAGGTGTCGACGGCCTTGTCCTTGTCGGCGGTCTGCAACCCGATCTCGTCGGTCTCGCCGTAGGTGAAGCCGGCCTTGACGCCGCCGCCGGCCAGCCACTGCGTATACCCCCACGGGTTATGGTCGCGGCCGTTGCCGCTCTGGCCGTACGAGGTGCGAGAGAACTCCGATGTCCACACCACGAGCGTGGTGTCGAGCAGGCCGCGCGCCTTCAGGTCGGTCAGCAGGCCGGCGATCGGCCGGTCCACCTGGCGTGCCTTCAGCGCGTGGTTGACCTCGAGGTCGTCGTGCGCGTCCCAGCTCAGTCGGTCGCCGCCCTTGGGGCTCGGCGCATCGCCGGTCACCACCTGGACGAAGCGCACGCCGCGCTCGACCAGGCGGCGCGCGCGCAGCAGGGTCTCGCCGTAGCCGCCGCTGACCTCGTCGTCGATGCCGTACAGCGCCCGGGTGGCCGGCGTTTCCTTGCTCAGGTCCACGGCGGCCGGAGCCGCCGTCTGCATGCGGTCGGCCAGGTCGTAGGACTTCACCCGCGCGCGCAGTTCCGTGTCGTGCGGATAGCGGGCTTCGCCCAGGCCGTTCAGGCGCTTGAGCAGGTCCAGCGACGCGCGCTGCTGCTGCGCGCCGCGTGTGGCCGGGCCATCGAGGTAGAGGATGGGCGAGTTGCCCGGCCGGAAGGCGACGCCCTGGTAGACCGCCGGCAGGAAGCCGGAGTTCCAGTTCTGCGAGCCCGCGCTCGGCTCGCGATTGCCATCGTAGAGCACCACGTACGGCGGCAGGTCGGGATTGGCCGAGCCCAGGGCATAGACGATCCAGGCGCCCAGCGACGGGCGGCCCGGGTTCAGGTCGCCGGTGTTGAGCTTGAGGATGGAGATGTCGTGGGTCGCGCCCACGGTGACGCTCGACTTGATGAAGGCCAGCTTGTCGGCATGCTCGGCCAGGTTGGGCAGCAAGTTGGAGAAATAGGCCCCGCTCTCGCCGTACTGCTTGAAGGTGCGGCTGGGCGCGACCCAGAGCTTTCCGACGCCCCCTTGCGTGCTCGTCTTGATGCCCTTGAGGAAGGAGGCCGGCACGTCCTGCCCCGCCAGCTTGTGCAGCACCGGCTTGTAGTCGTAGAGGTCGATCGTGCTGGGTGCGCCGTTCTGATGCAGCCAGATGACCGACTTCACCTTGGGCGCGAAGTGCGGTTGCTTCGGAGCCAGCGGATCGTCCAGCTCGGAAGCCATCGCCGATTGCAGGCCCAGGCCCGGCAGTAGCGTGCCGAGCGCGGTGCCACCGGCGTAGAGGCCCGAGCGGGCAAGGAAGTCGCGGCGTGAATGTTGGCTCATGGTCAGGCGTCCTGTGTGTGCGTTCAATGGGTTGGAAGGTTCAGAACCGGTAGGCGAACTCGTTGGAGTTCGCGACCGTGTGCACGAGGTCGACGAAGGCGGCGGCATGCACCGGATCGATCGGGACGTCGTGCTTGAGGCCGATCGGCACGGCCACCGCGAACGTGCCGGTCTTCGAGGCGTCCGCGACCTTGTCGGAGACGATCCTCTCCTGCTGCGCCAGGAAGGCCTTGAGCGCCACCTTCTCCTCCTTCGTCGGCTTGCGCGACAACAGCACTTCGTAAAGCCGGTCGACGCGCGCCGAATCGTCCTTGCCGGCTTCGTTGATCACGCGCCCGGCCAGGGCCTGCGACCAGCCGAAGACGACGTCGCTGTTGAACAGCGTCAGCGCCTGCAGCGGGGTGGTCGTCACGTCGCGCTTCTGGTGCGGCTGCACGGTGTCGGCCGGGTCGAAGCTGACGGTCAGCGGATAGGGCACGGACCGCCGCTCGAACGTGTAGATGCTGCGACGGTGCGCGTCTTCCTCGTTGGTCGACTTCTCCCAGAGGTTGCCGGCGTTCAGGTTGCTCGGCACCGGCGGGAACACCGGCGGGCCGCCGACCTTGTCCACCAGTTCGCCCGAGGCATAGAGCAGGGAGTCGCGAATTTCCTCGGCCTCCAGGCGCTTGCGCGGGAAGACCGCCAGCAGCTTGTTGTCGGGATCCGCCTTGGCCACTTCGGCCCGTTCCGCCGACGATTGCCGGTAGACGCTCGACAGCAGGATCTCGCGCTGCAGCTTCTTGACGCTCCAGCCCTTCTGCACGAAGTCGACGGCCAGGTAGTCCAGCAACTCGGGGTTCGTCGGCTTCTGGCCGGCGCGCCCGAAGTTGGCCACCGTCGGGACGATGCCCTTGTCGAAGTACTGGCTCCAGACCCGGTTGACGTAGACCCGTGCCGTCAGCGGGTTGTCCGCACTGGCGATCCAGTTGGCCAGCGCAGCGCGTCGGCCCGACGAACTGGCGGTCGGCGCGATCTGGATCTTCTGGTTGGCCGTGTTCCACAGCGCAGGAAGTCCGGGCTGAACCTCTTCCGTCGGCTTCTCGTGCGTGCCGCCGAAGCGCACGAACGTTGGCGGCGCCTCCTTGCCGAGCTCGAGGGCCGTCGTGAGGTTGGCCGAGGTGACGTCCGAGGGCTTGAGCTTGTCGAACTCCTTGAGCTGCTTCGTCAGCTCCTCGTACTTCTTCCACTTCTCGACGTTGTCGGGGTTGTAGGTCGCCGCCGTCTTGTCCTCGGCCGACAGCTTCAGGTACGCCACCTTGGAGGCGCGCGGTGCCTCGACCGCCTTGTGGCGCCAGTTGACCCAGCGATCCAGCGGCGTCCACTCGCTCTCCGGCTTGAACAGCGCGACCTGGCTGTCGGAGAGGTAACGCTCCTTCTGGTACTTGATGGCGGGGGCATCGAGGCCGGCCAGCAGCGCGTCCTGCTGGTCGCGGATGGCCTTGGTGGCGTCGCGATAGGCCGCCTGGGCCTTTTCCCACTCGATGTCGACCGCCGCCTTTTCCTTGAGCTTGTACTTCTCGTCGAATGCGGTATTGGCGAAGAACGACTGCAGCTGGAAATATTCCTTCTGGCTGATCTTGTCCTGCTTGTGGTTGTGGCAACGGGCGCATCCGATCGTGGCACCGAGCAGCGTTTCGCCGACCAGGTCGGTCATGTCCGTCTCGATCTGGTACTTGCGCTGCAGCAGGTCACGCGAGTTCGAGTTGTCGGGGTAGCCCGCCAGGTATCCGGTGGCGATCCGCGCTTCCTGGCTGTCCGGCCAGATTTCATCGCCCGCGACCTGTTCCTTGATGAAGCGGTCGAACGGCTTGTCCTGGTTGAACGCGTTGATCACGTAGTCGCGATAGCGCCAGTTGTTGGGCCGGTTGTTGTCGTTCTGGAAGCCGGAGCTATCGGCGTACCGCGCCAGATCCAGCCACCGGCGCGCCTGGCGCTCGCCGAAATGCGGCGAGGCGAGCAGCCGATCGACCGCCTTCTCGTAGGCGTCGGTCGACTTGTCGTTGACGAAGGCCGCCACCTCCTCCGGCGTCGGCAGGAGTCCCCACGCGTCCAGCGTGGCCCGGCGCAGGTAGGCCGCGCGATCAGCCTGCGGCGAAGGCTTCAGGCCCGCCGCCTCCAGCCTGGCGAGCACGAAGGCATCGATGGGCGAGCGCACCCAGCCCTTCTGCCTGACGGCCGGCACCTCGGGCGCCTTCACCGGCTGATAGGGCGACCAGGCCTTGGCGGCCGACGCGGCGGCTGTCGCAGGCGCAGCCGAAGCGGGCCTGGCGTCCTGCGCCCCGGCGCAGACAGTGGCGGCAGCGAGCAGCGCGCCCATCAGAAGTGTCTTGTTCATCGACCTCGCCTCTATGTTGGAGGTTTTCCGGGCGGACACGTGATGTGTCCGCTTCAGAACGTTGTTAGTTGTCACGGGCCCCTGTCGAGCGCATGCTGTCCATGCACCCGCGAGGTTGCCGGCACGCCCCTGATCGAGATGGCGTCGCGAGCTCCGTGGACTCACTAAGCAGACACCGTGCCAATGCGGCCGAACGCGCCGGCCCGGCGTTCCTGCCGCCTAAGCACGGCAGATCGGCCCTTCGGGCCGGCGTCTCGTCCCGCGGCCGGTCCCACGCCTGGTGACGAGTCGACAGCCGGCGAGGCGACTGCGGCGATATGGTCAATCGCCTGCTTGAAAGCCACCCGCGAGGCGTCGACCATCGACACCCCATACGGTATCGGCGGGGATCGCCTGCTCGGCAGGCTACTCGCGTCGCGCGCATATGCAGCCGCGCAACGCTTCGTTGGGCACGGGGGCACGCGTCGCCAGAATCAGCACTCACCGTCGACGGCTGACAGGCCGACGGCATCCCCACCCCGCATCACGGCAAGAAAGTACGCATGGCCCTCAGACCCCTCAACGACCGCATCATCGTCAAGCGCAGCGACCCCGAGCTCAAGACAGCCGGCGGCATCATCATCCCCGACTCGGCGGGCGAGAAGCCCGAGCAGGGCGAGGTCCTGGCCGTCGGCCCCGGCAAGCGCAACGAGCAGGGGCTGTTCGTGGCGCCCGCCGTCGCGGTGGGCGACAAGGTGATCTTCGGCAAGTACAGCGGACAGACGGTCAAGCTCGACGGCGACGAGTTGCTCGTCGTTCGCGAGGAAGACCTCTTCGCCGTGATCGTCCACTGAGGAGCACAACCATGGCAGCAAAACATGTCCTGTTCGGCGACGACGCGCGCGCCAAGATCGTCCGCGGCGTCGACATCCTGGCCAACGCGGTCAAGGTGACGCTCGGGCCCAAGGGCCGCAACGTCGTGCTCGAGCGCAGCTTCGGCGCCCCCACCGTGACCAAGGACGGCGTCTCGGTGGCCAAGGAGATCGAGCTCAAGGACAAGTACGAGAACATCGGCGCCCAGCTCGTGAAGGAAGTGGCTTCGCGCACCAGCGACAACGCCGGCGACGGCACCACCACCGCCACCGTGCTGGCCCAGGCGATCGTGCGCGAGGGCTTCAAGTACGTGGCCGCGGGGCTCAATCCGAGCGACCTCAAGCGCGGCATCGACAAGGCCGTGATCGCCCTGGTCGCCGAGATCAAGAGCATCGCCAGGCCGACGACCACCAGCAAGGAGATCGCTCAGGTGGGCGCCATCTCGGCGAACTCCGACTGGGACATCGGCCAGATCATCGCCGACGCCATCGACAAGGTCGGCAAGGAAGGCGTCATCACCGTCGAGGACGGCAAGAGCCTGAACAACGAGCTCGACGTGGTCGAGGGCCTGCAGTTCGACCGCGGCTATCTGTCGCCCTATTTCATCAACAACCAGGACAAGCAGACCGCGGTCCAGGACAACCCGTTCGTGCTGCTCTACGACAAGAAGATCAGCAACATCCGCGACCTGTTGCCGACGCTGGAGGCGGTGGCCAAGACGAGCCGCCCGCTGCTGATCATCGCGGAGGATGTCGAGGGCGAGGCGCTCGCCACGCTGGTGGTGAACTCGATCCGCGGCATCCTGAAGGTGGTGGCGGTCAAGGCCCCCGGCTTCGGCGACCGGCGCAAGGCGATCCTCGAGGACATCGCCGTGCTCACGGGCGGCAAGGTGATCGCCGAAGAAGTGGGCCTGACGCTGGACAAGGTCACGCTGGCCGACCTCGGTCAGGCCAAGCGCGTCGAGGCGGGCAAGGAGAACACGACGCTCATCGACGGCTCGGGCACGGCCGAGGTCATCCAGGCCCGGGTCAGGCAGGTGCGTATCCAGATCGAGGAAGCCACCTCCGACTATGACCGCGAGAAGCTCCAGGAACGCGTGGCCAAGCTGGCCGGAGGCGTCGCGGTCATCAAGGTCGGCGCGGCGACCGAGATCGAGCTCAAGGAAAAGAAGGCGCGTGTCGAGGATGCCTTGCACGCCACGCGTGCGGCCGTTGAAGAAGGCGTTGTGCCGGGCGGCGGCGTGGCGCTGCTGCGTGCGCGCCAGGCCATCGGCGCGCTCAAGGGCGACAACGCCGACCAGGACGCCGGGATCCGGCTGGTGCTGCGGGCCATCGAGGAGCCGCTGCGCCAGATCGTCAGCAATGCGGGCGAAGAGGCGTCCGTGGTCGTCGACAAGGTGCTGCAGGGCCAGGGCAACTACGGCTACAACGCGGCCAACGGCACTTACGGCGACCTGGTCGAACAGGGCGTGCTGGACCCGGCCAAGGTGACGCGCACCGCGCTGCAGAACGCGGCGTCGGTGGCCAGCCTGATCCTGACGACGGCAGCGATCGTCACCGAAGTGCCGGAAGACAAGCCGGCGGCGACCGGCGGCGACCACCACGGCGGCGGGTTCGGAGGCGGCCCCGATTTCTGATCGGCGCCGGTGCGTCGGGGGCGCGAGCTCCCGACGCGACCCGGCCATCGGGCGACATGAAATGAGCCGCGCCCAGGGGATATGCGTGGAATGATCACGGTCCAAACCCTACTTGGGATCGAGCGGGCCTCGGTCGCTCGCCTCGGGAGACCCGGGCGCGAAGGCCGCGGCTCCGAATGCCGGGAGGTCCGTTCGCAGAACGTCGCGGCGCGCAGGCGCCGCCCGACTCATGCCACGGACGTCGATGCGGAACGATGCCGCCGCTCACGCCAGCGCTGCGCCAGCGCGCCCAGCACAAGCGCCGGGATGAACCAAAGCGCCTCCGGATTGCGCAGACCCAGCGAGGCGATGGCCGGCCCGGGGCAATACCCCGCCAGTCCCCAGCCCAGCCCGAACAGCACGGCACCGCCGACCAGCGCGGCGTCGACCGATGTCGACGTCGGCAGATGGAAGCGATCGTCGAACGACGGCCGGGCGTGTCGCAGCACGACGCGATAGCCGGCAAATGCGAACACGACCGCGCCGCCGAGCACGAACAAGAGGCTTGCGTCCCAGGCACCTGCCAAGTCGAGGAAGTTCAGCACCTTGCGAGGATCGGTCATCTGGGCGATTCCCAGGCCGGCGCCGAAAACCGCGCCGCACAGCAGCGCGGCGCCGGCACGCCACAGTGGCTGCGACGCACGTGTAGTCGAACGCGGAGGCGGGCCACTCATGCTGCATCCATGTGCAGCACGTGGCGCACGACGAACGTCGTGATCAAGGCTGTGACGAGGAACACCGCCGTTGCCAGGAGCGAGCGCTTCGACCGGAGCGCGATGCCGCACACGCCATGACCGCTCGTGCAGCCGTTCCCAAGCGACGTGCCGTAGCCGACCAGCAGGCCAGACAGCACGAGCAACGCGGGAGGAGAGCCGGTCCGGCTGGGCGTGTGCACCACGCCGAGGGCCGTCGAGCCCCAGGCGCCGACGGCCAGCCCGACAAGGAACAGGGTGCGCCACGCACGCTCGCCGGGCCCGGCGAACCAGAGACCCCCGGCGATCCCGCTGACCCCGGCGATGCGGCCGTCCAGCCGCAGCAGCAGCACGGCGGCGAGGCCGATCAGCAGGCCGCCCGCCAGCGCTGCAATGGGCGTGAAGGCCGTCACGGGATCAGATCTTCCAGGCGTAGGAGACGCCGACGATGGTCTCCTTCAGGCGCACATTGGCATTGCCGCCACCGAAGCCCGCCGGCGGGTTGCCCGGTGGGATCGATGCGCTGCCATTGACGGCGTGTCCGCGGCCGTAGGCGGCGAATCCGCTCCACTCGTTGCCCCCGGGCAGCGTCCAGGTCGCGCCAGCGGTCAGGTGGTCCTGGACGACGCCGGGCGCCAGGATGTTGAAGAAGGTCTCGCCGCTGGGTACCGGCTGGCGGGCATGGCTGATGCCGGCACGCAGCACCAGTTCGGGCGCGACGTGCGTACTCGCGCCGAGCTTGAACACGGTGACGTCGCGCCAGCCAAAGCCCGGGCCGTGGGCGGCACCCAGTGGCGTGCCCTGCAGCAAGGGGGCGATCGAGTCGCCGACCGCGGCGACGCGGCTGTAGCGGATTCTCTGGATGTCCGCACCCAAGGTCCAGTCGGCATTCGGGCGGAATGCCACGCCTGCACCGTAGTTCTCGGGGACGTCGAAGCGGCCACCATCGGCGAACAGTCCACGGTAGTCCTTGAACTGCCCATGGATCCGCGAGGCCCATGTCGCCCCCAACGTCAAGCCTGGGGCCAAGGTGCCTGACCAGCCGAGGCGCAGGCCGACGCCGACGCTGCTGTCCGAGCCCTTGTCGCTGACATTGCCGGGACTGGACGAGAACCCGCCGAACAGGCCGATGCCTTGCGCCGAGAAGCGCTGGTACGCGACGTTGACGCCCGCCCCGATGCTCTGGCCCGCAGCCGGCTTCCAGGCGATCGACGGCGTGATGAACAACTGCTCGAGGTTGACGCCTGCAGTCCCGGTGGCACCGAAGCGTGCGTAGGGGTTGTCGTGGTAGATCGTGTTGAGGCCGCCGTTGCCGTACACCGCCACGCCGGTGGCCACCGAGTCGGACAACTGCTTGGTGAAGCCCAACGACGGCAGGAAGAAGTTCTTCTTGCCGTCGCCGCTGTAGCTCGCGTCGGCGCCGAACGCATTGCCGACGATCTCGGCGCTGCGGCGCGGCGAAAACCAGTCCGCGCCCAAGTCGACGCGGTTGCCTACCTCGGCCGTGCCGGCGGGGTTCGTCGCGGCGGCCAGGGAGTCCTGTGCCCAGGCGATGCCCACGCCCGCCTGGCCTTCGCCTTGCGCACCGTACCCATGGGAAAAATAGCCGTTGGTCGCGTTCGCTGCAAATGGCAGCAGCGCCACAGCGAGCGCCGCTACGCCCCGGATCTTGTTGTCTTGCATGTAAATACCCTCGATGAACTGCCGCGATCGTTGCCTGCGGCCGCACTGGAGTCCACGAAGGAAAAGGAATATCCACCACCGAAGAGCGTAGGGTCGCTCCGGCCCGGGCGCTGAACGCGCGACGCCGGCCAGGGGCCAGCGCGACGCGCCGCGGCCAGTCGCTTGGCCAGGCTCCGATGCGGCGCTGCAGGCAAGGATCGCTCGACACGCACAGGTTCGGCGGTGTCCTCGATCGTCGGTGCCGGGGCGGCGCAGCCTACCGCGCAGGTCTGGCGAGATCGGTCGCGTTCTCGATGCGCAATGCGAGCCCGCTGGCGCGCCCCCAACTCCAGCCGGATCGCGGCAACGTCGTCGTCACTGTAGCTCCAGTCCTGCGGATCGCCGCCTGCTTTGCGCTGGGCGAGCGCCTCCTGGAGATTCGCGCGAAGCACGTTGTCGTCCACACGCATCCAGTTCGTCGGCATGGCCTTCCCCGCATTCACGACGGCGGCCAGCGCGGCCCCGTCACGTCACGTCATGGTAGGAACGAACCGCAGGCGCTCGAACGACGCATTGCTCGCTTGCATATTCGATAGCCGCTCATGCAGGCCGACAACGGATGCGGACGAAATGCCGCCCTCCATGCGGGATCCGGATCGAAGGTCGTGACGGCCATACGCGTTCGGACAGCGCATATGCCACGCACGCAATCAAGAGGTTCATGTTGGCCGGGTTTTCGCGCTGCAGGAGTCCGACGGCGCCGCTCCACGGCGCCAGGAGTACATAGAGACCTGCAGCCACGCACAGGAAAAACACCAGCGGCGTGTAGCATGATCCTCAGTTTTACGCCCATGTGGCTGTGAGACGCACTCAAATGGCAATTTGCTTTGCAGTCTGGCCTCCCGAAACCAGTCGGTCACCACTTACCGGTAGTGGCCGGTCAGAGACGTTTGTCACTTCGAGGGCTTCGAGAGCGCGACACGTACCGGAGCGAGCTCTTGCACTGCTCGGACGCCTCCGTCGCGCCCGGCACGCTCGATTGCCTCCAGAAGCGCGTGCCCAGCAGAGGAACTTCTGTCCACCGGAACGGGCATGGGCGCCGTGGGATACCAACGCTGCAGATACACGGGGAAGTCTACTGGGTCCCGATCGAGGCTCCCTCGCACGCCAAAGGCTATCTGCCTGCCTGTGGCATCGGTGAGGGATATCCACGCCGATCCGTTATCGGCCAAGAACGAAGCATCTGTCACTCGGATGGGGCTACGGAGTTCGGGAACTCGTCCGGCTACGAAGTAGGTGGTACCGAGCAGCAAACATGCCACCGCAGCCGCGCATGCGAGTTTCAGGGCCAGGCTGGTCGATCTGGGTGTCATTGGCGCCATGCTAGCTCACCGGAAAGCTGCCCCTCGCGAACGTCTGCAAGTGGCCGACTGCTGGCGTAGTCGGGTCAGTGCACGGCGGTGCCCGCCAACGCGCACTCAAAGCGCAGCAGGCGGCCGTTGCTGGCCTTCCCGACGAGTCGATTCAGAAACCCACCGCCACCGGAACTCCAGCGCGAGAGTACCTTTCGGGCGGCCTCGGGCGAGGTTGTGCTGATTCCGATGACATGAGTGTCCGGCCAGGCGGACACCTTGTCGTCCTCTTTGGCGTGTTCGTGCGGCGTCCCCTCGCTGCACTGCCGGCACAGGATCCGGACGTTGGCAGTCCAGACCTCATGATCGACCTGCGCCGCGTCTAGCGCAGCGGTCAGAGCCTCTAGGGATGTGCTGATCTATTCGGCTTCGGCGCCGGCACAAGTCATCGCCCTGCG